>NZ_AP023086.1:1952500-3152500 GCF_021655555.1 Marinagarivorans cellulosilyticus
TGAATACGTTCCCGGGCCTTGTACACACCGCCCGTCACACCATGGGAGTGGGTTGCACCAGAAGAGGCTAGTCTAACTTTCGAGAGGACGGTCTCCACGGTGTGATTCATGACTGGGGTGAAGTCGTAACAAGGTAGCCCTAGGGGAACCTGGGGCTGGATCACCTCCTTAAACGATAACTTCNTGGAGATTTACTCACATAGCAGGCTATGTGTCGCAAACCTCCGCCTCGATTAGCAAGAAATCGCTAAATGGGGCTATAGCTCAGCTGGGAGAGCGCTTGGTTTGCATCCAAGAGGTCTGCGGTTCGATCCCGCATAGCTCCACCATTTTTCACTGTTAAATCTTGTAAATAACATCAGAAACCTAATGCTTGGTCGTCTAATTCAAATTTTAGATGTTATCAGGATTTAGTTTTCTGGTTTTATATCAGACATAATTGATTAAAGTCTTCACGGCTTTAAGCTCTTTAACAAGACGGATTGCGAAGTTGTAAAATGTAATATACAACGATAGAAATGCGTTTTTGTTGTTCGAAAGAATGATGAAAGCGATGAGTTTATCTCAAGCATGTCTATCCGGTGTAAATATCGTTGCATTAATTCTTATCTTCGTTGTTTGTTGATTACTTCGGTAATGAATAAACATGAAGACGAGAACTGAACTATCTCTTTATTTTGTGTGTTATTTGTGGATTTGCTTAGGCAAAGCTGTGAATAACCTGTGATCTAAAGATTAAAGTCGAAACAGTTTCTTGAGTTATCCAGTTAACACAGTCAATTGTGTTATATGGTCAAGTGACTAAGCGCACACGGCGGATGCCTAGGCAGTTAGAGGCGATGAAAGACGTAGGAGCCTGCGATAAGGCTAGGGGAGTTGGCAAGCAAACTTTGATCCTAGCATTTCTGAATGGGGAGACCCACCCTTCGGGGTATCTTGCACTGAATCCATAGGTGTAAGAGGCGAACCCGGGGAACTGAAACATCTAAGTACCCGGAGGAAAAGAAATCAAACGAGATTCCCTGAGTAGCGGCGAGCGAAAGGGGAACAGCCGATCAATGTTGTAGTAGTGGAATTATCTGGAAAGTTAAGCGATACAGGGTGATAGCCCCGTACACGAAGCTACAGCGTTGACATATTAAGTAGGTCGGGACACGTGTTATCTTGACTGAAGATGGGGGGACCATCCTCCAAGGCTAAATACTCCTAACTGACCGATAGTGAACCAGTACCGTGAGGGAAAGGCGAAAAGAACCCCTGTGAGGGGAGTGAAATAGAACCTGAAACCGTGTGCGTACAAGCAGTAGGAGCTCTTCGGAGTGACTGCGTACCTTTTGTATAATGGGTCAGCGACTTAATGTATGTGGCTAGGTTAACCGATTAGGGGAGCCGTAGAGAAATCGAGTCTTAATAGGGCGTCGAGTCGCATGCATTAGACCCGAAACCCGGCGATCTATCCATGGGCAGGTTGAAGGTTGAGTAACATCAACTGGAGGACCGAACCCACTTATGTTGAAAAATGAGGGGATGACTTGTGGATCGGAGTGAAAGGCTAATCAAGCCGGGAGATAGCTGGTTCTCCCCGAAAGCTATTTAGGTAGCGCGTCGTATCTTACCCTCGGGGGTAGAGCACTGTTTGGGCTAGGGGGTCATCCCGACTTACCAACCCCATGCAAACTCCGAATACCGAGGAGTACAATTACGGCAGACAGACAGCGGGTGCTAACGTCCGTTGTCAAGAGGGCAACAACCCAGACCGCCAGCTAAGGTCCCAAATACCAGTTAAGTGGGAAACGATGTGGGAAGGCTTAGACAGCTAGGAGGTTGGCTTAGAAGCAGCCATCCTTTAAAGAAAGCGTAATAGCTCACTAGTCGAGTCGGCCTGCGCGGAAGATTTATCGGGGCTAAAACTGGTAACCGAAGCTGCGGATGCACTTAGTGCATGGTAGGGGAGCGTTCTGTAAGCGGTTGAAGTCGAGCTGAGAGGCTCGGTGGACGTATCAGAAGTGCGAATGCTGACATGAGTAACGATAATGGGAGTGAAAAACTCCCACGCCGGAAGATCAAGGTTTCCTGTCCAACGTTAATCGGGACAGGGTTAGTCGGCCCCTAAGGCGAGGCAGAAATGCGTAGTCGATGGAAAACGGGCTAATATTCCCGTACCATTTATTGCTGCGATGGAGAGACGGAGAAGGCTAGGTCAGCGTGGCGTTGGTTGTCCACGTTTAAGGTTGTAGGCTGGGGGATTAGGCAAATCCGGTCCCCTAAGGCTGAGAGCTGATGACGAAGGTTTGCTTTGCAAACCGAAGTGATTGATGCCCTGCTTCCAAGAAAATCTTCTAAGCTTCAGGCAATAAAGACCGTACTCCAAACCGACACAGGTGATCAGGTAGAGAATACCAAGGCGCTTGAGAGAACTTGGGTGAAGGAACTAGGCAAAATGGTACCGTAACTTCGGGAGAAGGTACGCCGGCTTTGGTGATGGGACTTGCTCCCTAAGCTGAGGCTGGTCGAAGTGACCAGGTGGCTGCGACTGTTTATTAAAAACATAGCACTGTGCAAACACGTAAGTGGACGTATACGGTGTGACGCCTGCCCGGTGCCGGAAGGTTAATTGATGGGGTTAGCACTTGTGCGAAGCTCTTGATCGAAGCCCCGGTAAACGGCGGCCGTAACTATAACGGTCCTAAGGTAGCGAAATTCCTTGTCGGGTAAGTTCCGACCTGCACGAATGGCGTAACGATGGCCACGCTGTCTCCACCCAAGACTCAGTGAAATTGAAATTGCGGTTAAGATGCCGTATACCCGCGGCTAGACGGAAAGACCCCGTGAACCTTTACTATAGCTTTGCACTGAACTTTGAGCCTACTTGTGTAGGATAGCTGGGAGGCTTTGAAACCGTGACGCTAGTTGCGGTGGAGCCACACTTGAAATACCAGCCTGGTATGTTTGAGGTTCTAACCTAGGCCCCTTATCGGGGTTGGGGACAGTGCATGGTGGGTAGTTTGACTGGGGCGGTCTCCTCCCAAAGAGTAACGGAGGAGCACGAAGGTTGGCTAATCATGGTCGGACATCATGAGGTTAGTGTAATGGCACAAGCCAGCTTGACTGCGAGACGTACATGTCGAGCAGGTACGAAAGTAGGTCATAGTGATCCGGTGGTTCTGTATGGAAGGGCCATCGCTCAACGGATAAAAGGTACTCCGGGGATAACAGGCTGATTCCTCCCAAGAGTTCATATCGACGGGGGAGTTTGGCACCTCGATGTCGGCTCATCACATCCTGGGGCTGAAGCCGGTCCCAAGGGTATGGCTGTTCGCCATTTAAAGTGGTACGCGAGCTGGGTTTAGAACGTCGTGAGACAGTTCGGTCCCTATCTGCCGTGGGCGTTGGAAATTTGAGAAGAGCTGCTCCTAGTACGAGAGGACCGGAGTGGACGAACCCCTGGTGTTCGGGTTGTGTCGCCAGACGCATTGCCCGGTAGCTACGTTCGGACGGGATAACCGCTGAAAGCATCTAAGCGGGAAGCCTCCTTCAAGATTAGATTTCCCTGGGGTTTAACCCCCTGAAGGGCCGTTGAAGACTACGACGTTGATAGGCTGGGTGTGGAAGCGTTGTAAGGCGTTGAGCTAACCAGTACTAATTGCCCGTGAGGCTTGACCATATAACAGAAGTGATTGTGTTGACTGAGAAAGATAAAGTCATAATGCAACACCGGATAGAGTGTAAGAGATAAACAAACTATCTAAGATATTACAGCGTAAAATACAAAACAGCGTATTCTACAAACCTACAAACTTCGCAATTCGTCGACTTATTCGGTGCGGAAGGGCATAAGCTTAGCTAAACGTTAAACTTACTAAGACCTAACCAAACCAAACAGTTTTCCTGACAACAATAGAGCATTGGAACCACCTGATCCCATACCGAACTCAGTAGTGAAACGATGTATCGCCGATGGTAGTGTGGCGTTTCGCCATGTGAGAGTAGGTCATTGTCAGGTTTTATTCCGAAAAACCCCTTAATCGAAAGATTAAGGGGTTTTTTTATGGCTAAATTTTGGTGTCTAGCGCCCACTGCTCATTCGGCGGTAGGTGCTTGCGCTTAATATCTAATTACATTGACACTAGAAGCTGCGCTCAGTATCGTAGCGACCCTTTTCGCAGTGATTTTTGAATGTCAAATAGTCACAGTTATATAAAATATTAATCACCAATATGAGGTGGGTTTTGAAAACCGTAAAAATAGGTATTTGTGGTCTTGGCACCGTTGGCAGCGGTACTTTTAACGTGATTACGCGGAATCAGGCGGAGATAAATGCTCGTGCAGGCTGCAATATTGAAATTACGCAAGTTGGTGCCCGCCGAGACAATCCAAACGCAGATACCAGTACCACCAATGTGACGCGTGATATTTTTGAGGTTGTGAATAACCCAGAGATCGATATTGTTGTTGAGCTTATAGGGGGCACGACTTTAGCAAAAGAGCTTATCCTTAAGGCGATAGAAAACGGTAAGCACGTAGTGACGGCAAACAAAGCTTTAATTGCTGAGTTTGGTAATGAAATATTTGCACAAGCAAACGCAAAAGGTGTTTCGGTAGCATACGAGGCTGCGGTTGCTGGTGGCATTCCAATTATTCGTACGTTAAGAGAAGGCCTATCGGCTAATAAAATCCAGTGGCTAGCAGGTATTATCAACGGTACGGGCAATTTCATATTGACTGAAATGCGCGATAAAGGCCGCACCTTCGAAGATGTTCTTGCTGAGGCTCAGGCTTTAGGGTACGCCGAAGCTGATCCTACGTTTGATGTAGAAGGTATCGATGCTGCACACAAACTTGTGATTTTGGCTTCTTTAGCCTTTGGCATGCCATTGCAATTTGATAAGGTATATTGCGAAGGCATTGCGGACGTTTCGCCAGAAGATGTTACCTATGCTACCGAGCTTGGTTATCGCATCAAGCATTTAGGTATTGCTCGCCATCACGAAAGTGGCATTGAGCTGCGTGTACACCCTACGTTCATTCCTGAGCGGCGCCTAATTGCTAATGTTGATGGTGTGGATAATGCTATTTTAGTTAAAGGCGATGCGGTTGGCTCGACCATGTATTACGGCCCTGGCGCTGGTAGCGAGCCGACAGCGTCATCAGTAATTGCAGATGTTGTTGATTTAGCGCGAATGCTGTCTGCCGACCCAGAAAACCGCGTACCTTATTTGGGTTTTGTAGCTAAAAGTTTGCAAGAGCATGCAATCATGCCTATGGGTGAAATAGAAACTGGTTATTACCTGCGTTTATCCGCAGTTGATAAGCCTGGAGTGCTTTCTAAAGTAACGCAAATATTAAGTGATCAAGGCATTAGTATTGAAGCGTTGATACAGAAGGAGCCTAAAGACGATCAAGTCGAGGTCCCTGTTATTGTGCTGACTAATCGCGTAAAAGAAAAACTAATGAACGAAGCCATCGGCAAGATAGAGGCTTTGGATACTATTGTGGGTAAGGTTGTTCGTATTAGAGTGGAGTCCTTGGCTTAAGGCGTCGCTGTAAACTTAACTGCATTGCTAAATTAAAAACCTGAGACATTATTGTGAAATTTATAAGTACCCGCGGGCAGGCGCCCGCACTCAGTTTTGAAGACGTTGTTTTGACTGGGCTTGCCTCTGATGGCGGCCTTTATGTGCCTGAATCTATTCCGCAGTTCAGCGCTGCAGAAATTAAAGAAATGCGCGGCTTACCATATAATGAATTGGCCTTTAAAATTATGGCGCCGTTTGTTGATGGTGAAGTTTCCGATGAAGATTTAAAAGATATTATCGATCGCTCTTATGAGTCTTTTCGTCACAGTGCCATTGCACCTTTGGTGCAAACTAGCCACAACGAATTTATTTTAGAGCTATTTCAAGGCCCGACCTTAGCATTCAAAGATTTTGCTCTTCAGTTTTTAGGTAATTTACTCGACTTTATATTAGAAAAGCGCCAGCAAAAAGTCGTTATTATGGGCGCAACATCAGGGGATACTGGATCCGCGGCTATTGAAGGTTGTAGGCATTGTAAAAATGTTGATATTTTTATTTTGCACCCGAATAAGCGCGTATCGGAGGTTCAGCGCCGCCAGATGACCACGGTCATTGAAGATAATGTTCACAATATCGCGTTAGAAGGTAATTTTGATGATTGTCAAAATATGGTTAAAGCCAGTTTTGCTGATCAGTCTTTTTTACCGGAAGGCCGCCAGTTAGTTGCAGTTAATTCTATTAACTGGGCTCGAATTATGGCGCAGATTGTCTACTACTTTTATGCAGGCGTAGCTGTTGGTTCGCCTGATCGTAAAGTCTCTTTTTCTGTTCCTACAGGAAACTTTGGTGATATTTTTGCCGGTTACTTAGCTAGCCGTATGGGGCTGCCTATTGACCAGCTAGTTATTGCGACTAACCAGAACGATATCCTTCACCGCTGTATTAGTGCTAACGATCATTCCAAGCAGCCGCTAGAGCATTCTTTGTCGCCAAGCATGGATATTATGGTGTCTAGTAACTTCGAGCGAATGCTTTTTGACTTGTATGATCGCAACGGTAGCGCAATTGCAACGCTGATGGATGAGTTTAAAAGTGGCAGCATGAAGTTAAGTGATGCCGCATTATCGCGTGCGCGCGAGTTGTTTAGCAGTTATCGTTTAAGTGACGAAGCTGTACTGGCTGTGATTAAGGATACATTTGAGGCTACAGAATATTTGCTAGACCCTCACACTGCTATCGGTGTTGAAGCTGCACGTAAAACACGCCGCAGTAACGATGTGCCAATGGTTTGCTTAGCTACCGCGCACCCAGCCAAATTCCCCGAAGCTATTCAAAAAGCTGGCTGTCAAGATCCTTCATTACCGCATCATATGCAGGATTTGTTTGATCGCGAAGAGCGTTATCAGGTGCTCGACAACGATATAACGAAGGTGCATAGTTTTATGGGCGACCACATTCGCACGTAGTAGTCGTGATATTTGTAAAAAAACCGCCTATTAAACGGCGGTTTTTTTGTTTGTGGCCAAGCTAGAGTGTTGGTTAACAATTTGCTTGTTGATTAATAGCGCAGCTAAAGGCGATAAACAGTTATAGTAAATTAGTTACTTTATAGATTGGTTTAATGGGTATGGAACCTTCGCAAATATCAGTTGTTTTTGGCGTGGTTACGCTACTTGTCGTGGTGTTGGCTGCGGTAGTGTGGCTTGTGCGGCGTCAGCACCAAAAGCAAAAGCGTGCACAGGGAGTTATTTGGCTGCAGGCGCTGCGCTCTATGTTAATGCACATACAGCGCCACAGGGGGCTTACCACTACGGTTTTAGGTGGCGACGTTACGTTAGTCGGCAAGCTAGAAGAGGCTCAGCGCAATGTGAGTCGCGACCTTGGGCATATTGCTTTGGTGGGCGACTGGATTAAAGATAACCCAAACTGGGAGGCCATTACCGCTCATTGGGCTCGTTTAGCTGGGCAATATCAGCGTTTAGATGCGCGTAAAAATCTCGATCAGCACAATAAGTTGATTAAGGGAATTTTGGTTTTTATTGATGATGTGGCTATTGAGCACTACTTAGTTGGCGCTCGTTTAGATGATGTATCTTGGCGGTTTGTATTGGCTGTCGTAGAGCAATTAGGGCAAATTCGTGCCGTAGGCTTAGCCTATATTGCAAGCTTAGAGCGTAGCGAAAGTGCGCCAAGGTTGCGCAATGCGCTACAAGTCCTTATGGAGGAGTTCTCAAGTACGTCTACTCACGCAGAATATTCGCGTTTCTTAACGGATGCTCATCGACATAAAATTCAACAATTCCTTACGGCGTTTCCTTTAGCATTGCTGGAAAACCCTAAGGCTTGTCCACTGCAAAGCTATTATCAAACTGCAACGGGTGTTATTGACGAGCTTTATCTGCAGTTTGATGATCAGTTGCAGTCTTCTCTTGCGGTAATAGTTTGAACCGTAGAGCTTCTTTTCCATGGCTGGCGCAATTTGTTTGCCGCTTATGGTAGGGTGCCTAGCTTTTTAACCTAGAAACCGCAGCTGAGAGCCAAAAAGATGCGGGTTCCATTGGTGTGCATAGCGTGCAGTAAAAATGCGTGGTCACCTTATTGGGATGAGCCATTTTTATCACGCGTTAGGTGCGCCAAGGGGGTGTGAAGACTTTGGCGGTTCAACTGCTGTTTTTAGGTTTAAATTAGGCCTCGTTATCCCATGCATAAAAAAATCCTCCCGCGCACAGTTCAAGGTGAATTTCAGTTGCGCTCTGTATCGCCGGTTCTTGCGCGTGTTTATGCTGCTCGCGGGGTACTGGATGATAGCCAATTAGATTATTCACTAAAACATTTATTTAGGCCGTCTTTGCTAAAGGGGGTTGATAGTGCGTTAGCGTTATTGCTGAGTGCCCGCAAAGCGCAGCAACGCATATTGATTGTGGGGGATTTTGATGCCGATGGTGCTACGAGTACGGCGGTAGCTGTGCGTTGCTTAAGGGCTTTGGGGTTTGAGTTTGTCGATTATTTGGTGCCGAACCGGTTTGAATACGGTTACGGTTTAACGCCAGAAATTGTAGCGGTCGCAAAGCAGTTTGAGCCAGAGCTTTTAATTACCGTCGATAACGGTATTTCTAGTTTGCAAGGCGTGGCGGCAGCACAAGCGGCTGGAATGAAAGTGTTAGTGACGGACCATCACTTGCCTGCTGCTGAGTTACCTACGGCAGACGCAATTGTGAATCCTAATCAGCCACATTGTGACTTCCCGACTAAAAATTGCGCTGGTGTTGGTGTTATTTTTTATGTGATGTCGGCATTGCGCTCTGCAATGCAAACAGAGGGCTTTTTTACTGATGCGCCGGCCCCTAACTTTGCTCACTTTTTGGATCTTGTTTCTTTAGGGACTGTGGCCGATGTGGTGCCGCTGGACCACAATAATCGTATTTTTGTACAGCAGGGCTTACTGCGTATGCGCGCAGGCTTTGCATGCGAAGGGATAAAAGCTATTGCTCAAGTCGCGGGTAGGCAGCTTGAAAAGCTACGCGCTACCGATTTAGGGTTTATGGTGGGGCCCCGTTTAAATGCGGCTGGCCGGCTAGACGATATGAGCTTGGGTATTCGTTGCTTACTCGCAGACGACCCCGCGGAAGCCTTGGCGCTGGCAGCTGAGTTGGATGCCTTAAATAAAGAGCGCCGCGCAATAGAGGGCAGCATGCAAGCGGATGCGGAGGCCTTTTTAGCGGCGCTGGATAAAGACGAGGGTGGCGAAGTACCAGCCGGTGTGTGTTTGTATCAAGAGGATTGGCACCAAGGTGTAATTGGCATTTTGGCGTCGCGTGTTAAAGAAAAGCTACATCGCCCGACTATTGTTTTTGCAGACGATAATGAAACAACGCTTAAAGGTTCTGGCCGCTCTGTGCCGGGTATTCATTTGCGTGATGTGCTAGATGATGTAGCGGCTAAAAACCCTAGCATGCTAACCAAGTTTGGCGGCCATGCGATGGCGGCGGGTTTAAGTTTAGAAAAAAAGTATTTGCAGGCTTTTGAAAAAAGCTTTGCAGCCGTTGTTGCTGAAAGAGCTGGCGCCGAGGGTTTAACGCCGATTATTTATACCGATGGTGAGCTTAAGGCTGACGACTTTAATCTGGTGCTAGCACACGAACTAGAACATGCCGGCCCGTGGGGGCAAGCATTTCCAGAGCCGTGCTTTAGTGGCGAATTTATGATTGTTAATCAGCGTATCGTTGGGCAAAAGCATTTAAAGCTGGTTTTGGCGTTACCCTCGGCACCGCAGCAAACGTTAGATGCTATCCATTTTAATTGTGACTTAGATCAGTGGCCATCAGCAGAGTGTGCGCATATATTTGCTGTTTTTAAATTGCAGGTGAATGAATTTAATGGGCGTCAAAACGTGCAGTTAATGGTAGATCATTTAGAGCCGCGCTAACGTATTACGAGGCCAGTTGTGCTGTTAGGCTATTGGGTGGCAATTGGAAATGCTCGGTAAGCGCGCTATTTATGTCGTTTACAGTAGATTCGGTAACGGTACCTCCTTGTGTTATACGCAACCGGTTACCAAGCATTACCTTTTTGCCCGTTGGGGTGAATATCAAAGCGATTAACTGTTTTACAAAGAGCGTATCTGGGTGGGTTGAATTCATATAATTCGCTGGCGCGAAGTCGATGAATTCGTAATGATTTAAATTAAAACTGTATTGCGGCAAGCGTTCGTTATTTATTATGGCCTCGAGCAAAAAGTTATTATCTTGCTGGCTTAGAAAAAACTGCTCGCCGCATTGGGTAATATTCGTATTGGTATCTTTTAAATTCATAGGCGCACGAATGCCGTGGCTGCCAAAACCAAGGTCCAATAAATATTGCTCGCCATCGATTGTTGCCACTAAGGCCATATGCGTTTTTGGGCGCTTTGCTGGATAAAACATTGGCCTGCAGGCCACTAGCTGGTATTCCACTGCTAGCGCTTGCAATACGAGTGCGAACAAGCCATTCAATTCGTAACAATAACCGCCGCGTTTTTGGGTGATTATTTTATCGATAAAAACATCTGGCTCTAGCGATACGATATAGCCGTTTTGCACTTCGGTATTTTCAAAGGGAATGGTTTCAAGTTGCTGTTGCATAAGCGCACAGATGCTTTCCAGGCTGTTATTCGCCTCGCCGGTAAAGCCTATGCGCTCAAGATACCTAGGGAGAAAAGCGTTGCTAGGGTGATAGTCGAGCGGGGAGTTGGTTGAATCCATTGGAGTTCCCTATTTTGAAGCAATGTGACGGAGATTTTCCGGTAGATTAAAAACTGTGTCAAAGCGCAATTTAATATCGCAGCCGTTTCGCTAAGCTAACGACAATTATGCGTTGCAGGTGAAAACGCAAACCCGACTAAACGTGACATAGGAAAAGTATGAAATTTGTGGCTTTGCTAGTGCTATGCCTTACGGTGGCAGGTTGTATTAGCGATGATGTAAAAACCAATGCGCCAGCCTTAGCACCACTAAACGATACGGGCGTTACTGTGTGTATGTCTGGTGTTTGGGAGCAAGAAGATTGCGCGAATACCGATAGGCATGCTCAGGATGGTATGCACGGACGTGATGCCGATGCTGCAATCGTAAAAGCAGGAACAGGGCTTGCCGGTTTTGATTTTACTAAGCGCGACGCCACTGGCGCGGAGATTCCCGACCAGGCGGCTGTGTGGCAAGAGGATGCTTGGGTATGCGTCGAAGACAACGTCACAGGCTTGTTATGGGAAGTGAAATCGGGCGATGCTAATGCTGTGCGCTATGGTAATCACACCTATAGCTGGCATGCTCCTAATGGCAGCGCTAACGGCGGTAATGCCGGAGCGACAAATGGTGGTGTTTGCACCGGTGTCGATTGCGATACGGCGGCTTATATTACCTTGGCAAATAATGCTGCTTGGTGCGGCCAAAGCGACTGGCGCTTGCCAACGGTCAGCGAGTTGTTATCGATTGCCGATCAAAGCCGCGCTAATCCTCCTTTAGATGGCGCCATCTTCCCAAACAGTGCTTACAACGCACATTGGACTTCGCAAACAGTAGCCTTTAACCCTGAGTTTGCTTGGTATGTATACTTCACGGCAGCCGGTAATGGGATTATTAATAAAACCAATGCCGCCCATATTCGCCTTGTGAGTGGAGGCTTGTTGCAATGAATAATGCAATGAATGGCGTAATGAACAGCGCAATGAATTTAGTGGCAAAGTTACTGGCGGGGGCTGTTGTATATTTTAGTTCCACAGTGTGGGCTGAGTGCGATAAGACCGTTACCGCAACGACGCCAGCAGAGCGCTTTATTGTCGAGAGTAGCAATGTCGTAAAAGACCTTGATACCGGCCTGCAGTGGCAACGTTGCCCTTTAGGCGCGAATTGGTCTGATGAAACTGGCTGTGAGCCGGTGGGGCAATTGCAACACTCGTGGGATCAAGCGCTCGCGGCCGGCCAAGATGGCTGGCGGCTGCCCAATAAAAAAGAGCTGGCCTCTATTATTGAATACCAGTGCCGCTTGCCTGCATTGAATGAACAAATTTTCCCAGCACTAAGTGACGGCGAGGAAGCTTATTGGACATCCACCCCGTTAATATACTTTTCTCAACCTACGGTATGGGCGATTGATTTTGCTGATGGTGCCTTTATCAACCGCGCTACAAGCGAGGCGCTTAGGGTTCGGTTAGTGCGTGATTAACGTTTTACTTGGTTTTGTTAAAGGCGGCTAGCTGCTCTGCTGTGGCAGGCTTTTGGTATTTTTCTTTCCACTCGCTATAGGGCATACCGTAGACCACTTCGCGGCTTTGTTCGTAGTCGCTTTGCTCGCCGGCCTCTTCGGCGGCAGTGCTATACCATTTGGCCAAACAATTGCGGCAGAAGCTGGCAAGGTTCATTAGGTCGATATTTTGCACATCCTTGTTGTCGTCCAGGTGCTTAAGTAAACGGCGAAAGGTGGCTGCTTCTATTTCGGTTTGTTTTTCGGGTGTCATGCGTAGGCTCGATGAGTTTTTAATAAATAATGAATGTGCGATTATATCGAACATTAAAGGAGACTTTACATGTTTAATCCGACGCGCTTATTTATTCATTACTTGGGCCAGCTGCAGCATGTGCTGGATGTGATTAAGCAAAATACAGGCGATAGCTTGCTTGGTGCTCGCTTGCACCCAGACATGCTGCCGTTAGTTAATCATGTGCGCGCAGCCGCCAACTTTACCTTGCGAGGGTGCTGCCCTTTGGCTTGTGAAAAAGTGGTGAGCTTCGAGAGTGATGTTTGTACCGTTGAGGCGTTGCAGCAACAAATAGAGCAAACTACAGCGTACTTGAATGGACTGCCAAAGACGCGGTGTAAGGCATCTTCCGTACTGAGCGAAAAGGCAGGCTTTAACGAGGTCGCCTTACCGGCCGATGATTTTATAACGCTCTACATCGTGCCGAATTTCTTTTTCCATTTGAATACGGTGTATGCCATTGCTCGGCATTTTGGTGTGCCTTTAAGTAAGCAAGACTACGATGGCTTTCACTGTTACCCCGCAGGCTTCAGCTTTGAGCGTTAAATCGAATCTAGAAGCCGCAGTTGAACGCTAATTGTGCTGCCTGATAGTAAGCTCGCCATTTTTATGGGTCAGTTCTACGTCTTTTAGTGCGCTCATACCCAGAAGCACTTCATCACCGCGCATGCCCATAGTAATGCTGGCGCGTACCTTCTCGAACCGAATATCACCAATGCTAAGGCTGCTTAATGTGGTGGCGTAAGTCGTCGTATTGCCGTTAGCTGTGAGCGCAATGCCCTGGTATCCGCGCTCTAAACCAATGCGTTCGGCCAAACCTGCGCCAATAGAGACATTAGTAGCACCCGTGTCGACCAAAAACGTAACGGGGAAGTCGTTGATATAACCGTTGGCAACGTAGTGGTGATGCTGATTGCGGGTTAAAACGACTTCTGTGAAGGCGTCGGTTCTCAAGCTTGTAGGGGTTTGGTTGGGGTTTGCTTTGTGGTCTAGCAACTGCTGGAATAAATAGCCCAAGCCTACAAGCAGTAAAATCCAACTGATATTGACAAAAATCTTGCCGAAGGTTGATGGCGTGGTCATGGGTAGTACTTTTTGAGGTAATGAATATGTGTGGCCCGTACTATACCGGTTAGGCGAAATTTTACCGAGCCTGTCGTCGTGATGCACACACAGGGCAAAAAAAAGCCCACACAAACCGAGAGAGGAAGGCTTGTACGGGCTTATTTTTTTGGTGCTGTTGCTTGGTCTTAGGCTGAAGCCTTACAACTCGGCAAATCACCTTGTAAGTAGGCTATGATGCGCGACGTAAACATGCAAGCGCTAGGATGATTAATGCGCTGTAACATGAATATTGTCACTACCTTTTTTATTTGCCGGAGGGCACTGTGGATTCAAATACTGTTTTACCAACGACAAGTGAGCATATCGTTGATATTACTTACGATAACGCAAAGCAATACCTTATTGATGAATCGGCTGTGCGGCCGGTGCTGGTCGATTTCTGGGCAGATTGGTGCGCGCCTTGTAAAAGCTTGATGCCAATACTGGAAAAGCTTGCGGTCGAGTACGACGGTGCGTTTTTGCTGGCCAAGGTGAATGCCGATGCGCTGCAGGATTTGGCTGCTCAGTTTGGTGTTCAAAGCTTGCCAACCATAATGGTTATGCACAATGGCCAGCCAGTTGATGGCTTGCAGGGTGCTCAGCCCGAAACGGCCGTACGCGAGCTACTGGCCAAATATTTACCGGCGCCATGGGAGGCTGTGGTGCAAGAAGGCTTGCAAAAAGTTGAGCAGGGCGAGGGCGCAGAAGGTGTCGCACTTTTGCGCGGCGCTTATCAAGATTCCGGGCAGGATGCGCAGGTCGCCTTCGCGTTAGCGTCGGGGTTAATTCTTACTCGCCGCTTGAACGATGCTGCAGAACTGCTCGGGACCATTAAAATGGTCGATCAAGATGCGCAGTATGCGCAGTTGATGGCGCAGCTAGAGCTGGCGCAAAATGCCGCTAAAGCGCCAGAAATTACCGAACTAGAGGCTCAGCACGAAGCTAACCCTAGCGACCTTGATGTTGTTCAGGCGCTGGCCGCGCAATACTCCCAACACCAGCACAATGAAGAAGCGTTGGTTTTGCTGTGGAATGTGTTGCAGAAAGATTTGAATGCAAAAGACGGCGAGCTCAAACGCATTTATATGGATATTTTAGCGACTGTCGGTAAGGGTGATCCGCTTGCGATTCGCTACCAGCAAAAGCTGTATGCCATGTTGTACTAATTTACCGCGATGTTTGTTGAGTCTAGCGCTATGACTGGCATAATGGCTGCCGATTTAACATCACACGTGCTTACTATTGTTTTCACTATTTTGTTTTCACTATTGTTGTAGAGGATGCGCATGCAGCCACAAGCTAAACCCCAAAACCCTAACTTCTCTTCGGGCCCTTGCAGCAAACGTCCGGGTTACGATGTTGCCAATTTAGATATAAGCACCTTAGGTCGCTCGCACCGCTCCAGTATCGGTAAAGTAGCGCTAGGCTTGGCCTGTTCTAAAACAGCGGAATTGCTTGGTCTACCAGAGGGGTATCGCGTCGGTGTTGTGCCGGGGTCTGATACTGGTGCTGTTGAAATGGCGATGTGGTCTTTACTCGGGCAGCGCCCAGTTGATGTGTGTGGCTGGGAATCATTCGGTTTGGGCTGGGTAACGGACATCACCAAGCAGTTAAAACTCGAAAATACCCGCATTTTCAAAGCCGATTACGGCGAGTTACCCGCTTTAAATGAAGTCGATTTTAACCACGACATCGTATTCACCTGGAACGGCACCACCTCGGGTGTAAAGGTTAAAAACGGCGACTGGATTCCAGATGACCGCGAAGGCTTAACTATTTGCGATGCAACATCTGCTGTTTTTGCGATGGAAATGCCTTGGGAAAAGCTTGATGTAGTTACTTTTTCTTGGCAGAAAGTATTGGGCAGTGAAGGCGCCCACGGCATGCTAATTTTAAGCCCGCGTGCGGTAGAGCGTTTAGAATCTTATACCCCAGCGTGGCCAATGCCGAAGCTATTCCGCATGACCAAAGGCGGTAAGTTAATCGAAGGTATTTTTAAAGGCGAGACCATTAATACGCCCTCTATGCTAGCGGTTGCTGACTACCTTGATGCACTTGGTTGGATTGAATCCATTGGCGGTACAAGCGCTGCTATAGAGCGTTGCAATGCTAGTTACCAAGCGGTTGCTGAATTTGTTGCCGCTAACGATTGGATTCACTTCTTAGCGAAAGACCCTGAAACACACTCGACGACCAGCGTGTGCTTAACGCTAGATGCCGAGCCTGACCAAGTGAAGGCGATGGTGAAATTGCTTGATAGTGAAGGTGTTGCTTACGATATCGGTGCGTACCGTGATGCGCCTCCGGGCATTCGTATTTGGTGTGGTGCAACGGTTGAGCCTACTGATGTGGCGTTGTTAATGCCCTGGATTGAGTGGGCGTACAAAAAAGTAACGCAAGAAGGCTAAGCATGCGTTTGGGCTCGGCGTTAGCGTCTAGAGCCCGCTTCTTTGGCGTTATTCAGGCCAAAAAAAACCCCGGGTCGCAAGACCCGAGGCAAATCAAAGAAACAAGGTTTACCCAGCCAACCCCGGAGGTCGGTAAGGTATGCGCCTTTAAGCATTATCTTTGCCAATTTTTATAAATTCTTTTAAAACAGTAGCTTAGAGTGTTTTGTTTAGCGGTATCTTTTAGGCTTGTAAAGATATTCGACTCTTCCGGTATTGAAATAACAATGTGGTTGTAAATGCGGTACAGGTTAGCGTTCGTGCGGTGATAAAAACGCAGGTATTGAATAGGCAGCTACTGTGCAAAATAACAATAGAGGACATTATGTTTAAGGTAAAAACGTACAACAAAATTTCTGAAAAAGGCTTGAGCCGTTTTAACGGCGGTGATTACCAAGTAGGCGCCGACCTTGAGGCTCCGGAAGCTTATATTTTGCGCAGTCATAAGTTACACGCTGAAGCGATTCCTGAATCATTGCTGGCGGTTGCACGAGCAGGAGCTGGCGTGAATAACTTACCGGTGGAAGACTACACGGCTAAAGGTATTGTGGCTTTCAATACGCCAGGCGCAAATGCCAACGCGGTAAAAGAGTTGGTATTGGCCGGTATGTTACTTGCCTCGCGCGATATTATTGGCGGTCGTGATTTTGCCAATGCGCAAACACAAATTACCGATGCGGCAGACATGGGTAAGCTTATGGAAGCCGAGAAAAAACGCTTTGCAGGTAATGAACTTACTGGCAAAACGTTGGGCATCGTTGGCCTGGGCGCTATTGGCTCCATGGTGGCCGATATGGCTTTGGCTATGGGCATGAAGGTGGCGGGTTTCGACCCGGCGTTGTCTGTTGAGGCCGCTTGGCGCTTGCCGGCATTGGTTGAACGCAAAGAAAACCTGCAAGGTCTATTGGCGTGCTCGGACTATGTAACCATTCATGTGCCAGCTATCGAGCCGACAAAAAACATGTTTAATAGCGATAGTTTAGCGGCGGCCAAAGATGGCTTGGTTCTGCTTAACTTTGCGCGTGAAGCGATTGTGGATACCTCTGCTGTATTGGCTGCCTTAGAAAGCGGAAAACTGCGCAAGTATGTGTGTGACTTCCCAGAGCCTGCGGTTATTAACCGCAGCGATGTAATAGCGCTTCCCCACATTGGTGCCAGTACCGCGGAAGCAGAAGAAAACTGCGCGATGATGGCCGCTAACCAACTGCGTGACTTTTTAGAGCACGGCAACATTGTTAATTCGGTGAATTTTCCTGTAACAACGATGGGGCCTGTGGAAGGTTATCGCTTAACGTTCAGCAATCAAAACGTATCCGGTGTGCTGGGTAATGTGTTGTCCATATTCAAAGAGCTCGATGTGAACGTAATTGATATGGTCAATAAAAGCCGTGGTGATTTGGCGTACAGTATTATCGATTTAGCTGAAATGCCAACCGCGGAAGTCATTGCGGCGGTACAGGCGGTTGAGCATGTTATCCGCGTTCGTGTGGTCGCTGCAAAATAAGTCTTGCACATAGCCCTGCTCGATAGAGCAGGGCAGTTTTACTGCGGGGTATAAACGGCCTTGCACCGTCTACTGTCTGCAATTTTTTGCTCTTGCATATGCCACCGAGATGGCCATCGCGCTAGTGGTGTGAATCACATCTGGTTTATTAGAACCCAAAAAGCACTCCTTTGGGTTGTTTATGCCACTCACCTTGATTGCAACTGCAGGTATCATGCGGGCTCCGCGATGGACGTGTGGAAATCTGACACATTCAATCGATTGTTTAATAATTAAACAGTTGTCGACAGTTTCGTGACAGAGCATTAAAATGCGCGCCATGACTATATTGGCCCTCAACCTAAAAGGAATTAAAGATATGCATAGATCTTTGCGCCGCGAATGGATCGCAGCTTATTCTCTTTCCTTATTGCTGTTGTCTTCGCTGTGCGCGCAGGCCGCGTACGCTATCGACTTCATTGCCCCTCAGATAGAGCACCAGCGCGCTACCGATAGCGTGGCGAGAGGCGAAGACCACCTTATTACAGCCAACGTCACCGATGATACTTCCGTTCAATCGGTAGTTCTGCATTACCGAGAAGCCGGCACTCGTAACTTCAACCCAATAATCATGCGTAGTTTGGATGGATCGTCTCATTACGAAGCGCTAATTGTTGGCCAGAATATTCTAGCCTCGGGCTTAGAGTATTTTTTTGAAGCGACCGATAGCGCAGGCAACACCTTGGAAATGTACGGCAGTAACGGCGAACCCTTTGCTATTGCGGTTGCGCAACCCGATGTGGCGCTGGGCAGCAATGGCCAGAGCAGCCGGTTTGATGCTCCGAATGCACGAGCCTCGAGTTCGCGAGATAGCCACTCGGTACTACCTATCAAGAAAAAATCGAACAAAAAGACGTGGTTATGGGTTGGCCTTGGTGTTTTGGCGGCGGCAGTTATTGCGGGCGCAGCAGGTGGCGGCTCAGACTCTAGCCCAGGCCCTGCACCAAGTAATGACAATACCGGCGATATCGATATAACAACGCCTGTGCCTGTGAATTAGCTCTTTTTCAATTTAATAGCGTTGCTGCGCCACGGCGCGGCGAACTTGCAAAACCATTCTGTGTGTAGATAAAAACGGTATAAACCGAGGTGATCGCGTGACATTTTCAGCCAGGACGCTTGTTGTAGCTTTAATCTGTTCCTCCTTTTTGGGGGGATGCTTCAATAAGAGTGAAAAGCAAGAGTGGGAGGTTGAGCCTGACGGCCAGCAAAGTACCTTCGCTGTTCCGCAAAAAGTGTCGAATAAAGTCGAGCCTGAATATTTGTCTGCGCGGGTCCGTTTGAATAATGGTGACTGGCAACCTCTGACAATTTCTGGTGGTTCGGCCACCGGCCGCATGGAGGATATTCCAGAGGGCGCACATAGCATTACGGTGCAGTTTGTTTATAACGACCCACGCTACGGCGAGTTGGTACTGGCCGAAACAACGCAACCCGTCACCATTACCGCTGGGCAGCGCACCCGCTTAGAAATAGCCGATAACGATTATGATCTTTCTCGCTTTGACGACGACAGTGACGGTATTAGCAATGCTGATGAGTTAGATCAAGCTACTGACCCCACCGACGCTATGGACCCCCCGTCAGCAATATCGAGCAGTGTCGGCGATAGTTCAAGCGCGCCGTCTTCATCTAGCTCGGTTTCAGAAAGTAGCAGTTCTGAATCCACTAGTTCTGAAACCAATAGTTCTAGTAGCGAAGCTGGCTCATCGAGTTCAGACGGTAATATTATTGAGGTTCCAGTGTTAATGGCCAACGCTGGTGATGATGTATCTATTCAAGAGGGCGACGAAGTTCAGCTTGTTGGGCAGGCGCTTAATGCTTCGGCATCGGTCAGTTATAGCTGGCGTTACCTCGGTATGGGGCAGCCCGTTTTGACGGGGGCTAATACGCCAATACTCACGTTTACTGCTGGTAATTACTTAGCAGAGCAAGTTTTCACTTTCGAGCTGACAATCACTCAAGGTGGCGAATCAAGTAGCGATACCGTTGATGTCACAGTGGCAGCAGTTAACGAGGCCCCGATTGTTACGTTTGTACCAACACAGCGCACAGTTGCTTCGAATGCAGCTGTAGAGCTAGTCCCTTTTCAGCATTCGGACCCAGAGTCTCAACCGCTCACGTACAGCTGGATGCCCTCAGCCCTTAACCCTGTTGCAGTGGACGATTTCAGCTTCAATAACGAAATCGCCACTTTCACAGCGCCCACTCCTGAAACAGCTAACGAGAGTCTTACCTTGGTGTTTGAGCTCACGGTGAGTGATGGCGTTAATCAGACGACACAACCGGTAACGGTTATTGCCCAAGGTGGTAACAAAGCGCCAGTGGCCCGCATTACCGCTGCGAATGATGCAACCAGCGTGGCCGAAAACAGCTCGCTGGTTTTAAGTGGTTCCACCTCGACAGACGATTACACTAGCGCTGCCAATCTAAGTTATCAGTGGGTACTTGAAAGCGATGTGGCGTTTGATTTGGGCATTACTGATTGGACAGCCCAAGACATTACCGTCATTGCGCCTAATTTAGCGGCTAATCAAACCGTGCAATTGAGCTTGGTGGTTACCGACGACAGCACGCCAGCGTTAAGCTCAGCAAAAGTCTTTTTCGATTTGGATATTACGGCTGAAAATGATCCTGCGGTTGTGACCATTCCTCCCGTCGGTGCCGCTGCTCCGGGCGCGATAGTGACCTTGGCTGCTACCGTAAACGACCCGGACTTTGAGCATCAAGACCTCACTTACACCTATACGTGGAGTGAGCCTGTAGGTTATGCGGGGCTGCTCGATAACCCTAATAGCGCAACCACCACCTTTACTGCGCCTGCCGATTTAATGGACGAGACTACCCTTGAATTTGGCTTGCAGGTTACTCAGGTGGGTGTCGGTAGCTTGCCCATCGCATCCGTTCCAGCGCATGTTGTCGTTGGTGTAGGCTATTTTGCACCAACCGCTGTAGCCGGTTTGGCTGCCCCAGCCGTTGCGACTACCGAAAGTACTGCTTTTGATTTGACTGCGGCTATGTCTATACCCGGCAGCCAAGCCATTGCAAGCTATAACTGGACGACTGACTGTACCGATGGCGCCATCGCCAACGAAAATACAGCGATAGCCACCTTCACACCCGCGAATCGCCTTGACGACTACAGTTGTAACTTCATATTAACCGTAGCCGATGCTGCAACCCCTGCTACTGATAGCAGCACAGATACGCTAGCTGTGACCATTACCGCGACAGATGAAGCACCCACATTGGTTGCCCCGACCCCCATAACGGCCACAGCTGGTGCCGAAGTGATTCTGACTGCGAGCGGCACCGACCCAGAAGGCCAAGCGCTAAACTTTACGTGGAGCGCCGAAGACGCGGGTATTGCTTTAACCAATGCCGATACTGCGCAAGCCACCTTTACAGCCCCTAATGTTGCCACCGCGACAAGCTTTACATTCACCGTCACGCTAGATGACGGCAATGCCGATAACCTTCAAACCCAAAATGTGGTTGTACAGCTTGGCGGTAACAATACAGCGCCGGTTGCTGTGATTACGCCTGTAGCCGGCGATCTTGTGCCCGAAGCCAGTCCTGTTGTACTCAGCGGCGAAGCCTCTAATGACGATTTTACCGACAGCGCAAGCCTGACCTACCAGTGGCGGTTAATTACCACCACAGCATATGACTTAGGCATTACTGATTTCACGCAATCAACACTGTCGTTCAATACGCCGAACCTAGCTGAACAAATCTCGCTACAGTTCGAATTGGTTGTGACGGATGAGCAGGGTGAACCGTCGGAGCCAGAAACCTACACCGTGACGGTTGATGCCATTAACGCCAAGCCTGAAGTTAGCGTTCAGCCTAACCCCGTAAATGTGGCAGCTAACACCGAAGTAACCTTAACGGCCGAGGTGACCAATGAAGACCAAGACCAGGCGGCTATTGCTTACACTTATACCTGGACGGCGCCAGCGGGTTACGAAAATTTAATACCCGCTGGCAACAGCGGTAATACACTGACCTTTATTGCTCCAGCGATTATGGTTGATAGCCAAGCCTTTGATTTTACTGTTGCAGCCACCGAAGACGTAACCGGCGGCGAAACTAGCGCAGCCGTAACCGCCCTGATAAATGTGCAGCGCGGTTACATCGCACCGACAGCCAGCGCAGCATTAGTGGGCGGCGGTACTACCTTAGAGGAGGACGTAGCTGCGAGCTTAACCGCTGCAGGCTCTGTAGACGGCACTAACCTAATTACAACATATAACTGGACCACTACTTGTGCTGGCCAGCTCACCGATGCAACGGCAGAGGTGGCTAGTTTTACTGCCAGCAACACACTGGTTGCTCAAAACTGTGACTTCACTTTAACCGTTTCTGATGGTGAAATCGATGGCACTAGCGCGGTGAAACTTGCTGTAACCATTAATGCTGGTGATGATGCGCCCACAGTAATAGCGCCCGCGCTGGCTATCAATGCTAATGCCGGCATGCCAATAGCGCTTAGCGGCATTACCGTTAGAGACCTTGATACAGCGCCTGCCAGCTTAAGCTACAGCTGGACCAGCAATGATAGTGAGGCATTACAACTATTAAGCTCAACCACCGAGCTAGCTCCTACATTTACCCCAGCAAGTGCGGCTGAAGAAACCTTTATTACTTTTACCCTGACCGTTATTGACGGTGGTGAAGCAAACCGTACCGCAGCCGAAAATGCTGTCTCTTCCGCCAATATTGATGTGATGGTCGCGGCCAATAACGATACCCCGAAAGCTGACATTAGCTTGGTGATGCCTGCTAGCGCGACCGATATCGCCGAAAATACCGGCGTTACCTTACAGGCGATACCGCAGGCGGGTAATACTGAAATCGACTTATTTACTGCAGCCAATGATCTAACCTACACTTGGACACCCAACACTGCTTTAGCGGCCTTGGGTGTGGCTAGCGCGAGCGGTCAAGGGCTGGATCAGTTTAGTTTTGCGATTGATGACCTTGAAGCGCCAGTAGCAGACTTAATGGTGACCCTACAAGTTAAAGATGAGCAAGGTGCAACCTCGACAGCTGTTGATTATTCGTTTGCCATAAAAGCTGAAAACGCAGCCCCCGAGCTAACACTCAATGCACCAACGGCGGTAAACGGCGGAGACACCATCACCTTTCAGGCCGTTGCAAGCGACCCAGAAAGCATTCGCGCATTAAGCTACAGCTGGCAACAACTTGATGAAACAGGTAGTGCCCTAGCTGCGAATGACCCAACGGCTGTAAGCTGTGACGAAGGCAATACTAGCAACACTTGTAGCTTTGAAGCACCGACCTCGAACGATGATCAAAGCTTTACGTTTGAGGTGACCGTAGCCGAGCAGGGCAGTGAAGACTTCTTAAAAGAAACCACTGCCAGTAAAACCGTCACCGTGACTTCGGGCTACATCGCGCCGGTATTGGCTTTAAGCTTAAATGCGCCGGTCAGCGAAGGTGCTACAGCCACAATCGCGGCGAATGTCACAACGATGGGCACTGCAGCAATTACTGCGTACGACTGGAGTGAATCCACCTGTTTAGGGCAGCCTGTTTTAGCGGACTTCAGCACGGCAACAGCCAGTACTTTAACCTTTGTCACACCGGGCCAGCAAAAAGCGGACTACACCTGCGACATCCAACTAACAGTCACCGACGCCACCGATAGCACAATAACCGTACCGGCTTTAAGCATAAATGTTACAGCGATCGACGATATCCCCGTTGCCGTTATCACCGACCGAACGCTAACCATTAGCGGGCACGATCCTGAAGATATCACTGATGAGCGACTGGACGGCAGCACTTCTACCGATGAAGAAGGCGATGCTTTGTATTATCAGTGGAGCCAAGATCCGGCGGACGCAGTACAAGTTAATTGGTTAAGCCGCGGCGAAACCGATGGGCAAGCGTTCTTTGCTGTACCCCAGCAACCAACACAAACGACCTTAAACTTCAGCTTAACGGTTTGTGACGCTGAAAATGACCCCGAGCGTTGTGATGCAACACCAGCTGAAATTGCCATTACAGTGGCGCCGACTAATCAAGCGCCCATAGCCATTATTTCGGTCAATGATGTTGAAGTCGCTGGTGCTAATGATGAATTCGGTCGCTTTACCGCGAACGAAACCAACCATCCTGCGCAGCGTGAAGCGGACGAGGGCGAAGTACAAGTTACTCTCTCGGCTGCTGATTCCAGCGATTCGGCAACACCGAATGCTCAGTTGTCTTATCGCTGGAGCCTTGCTGGAACTCAAGGCGGTACAACTATCGACTTGGGGGAATATGAAAATGTGACCGCCTGGGCTGAGGGTGAATTAGGTTTGAATCCTGATGATTGGAGCGCCGAAAGCCTCACCTTCATTACGCCTAACTTTACCGAAGACCGTGACTTATTATTTACCGTAGCGGTAAGCGATGGCGAGCTGAGTGTTTCGAAAGATCTGATATTGACTATTGCGGCTGATAATGATGTTCCGCAAGGGGTTGCAGGCTATTTGGACAGCTCTTTTCAAGTTGTAGCTGCTGAGCAAATAAATGCGGTTTCTGGCCAAACGATAAGCGTTGATGGTGGGCTCTCGATAGATGCCGATGACGGCATAGTAAGTTATGTCTGGAGTATTGAAAATGCCGATAATACAAATGTTGTATTTTACGATACGCCCGTAGGTGTTCGGCGCGGTTTAACGGTGCCATCTGCCCCTAATGGTGCCGATATCGTGTTGCGCTTAACAGTGACCGATGTGGCTGGTAATACATCGGCCGATGACATCGTCATTGTTGTTGCTCCATCCGATATGGAAAACCCAGTCGCCAGCGCTATCGTGGACACGACACCTATTCTGGACAACACTGTAGGCGCCGAAATTCGTAGCACCTCAACTGACGATACGGGCATTGCTAGCTATCTGTGGAGTTCAGCCAATTCAGAAATTACCTTCACAACGGATGATCAATCCGTCGGTATTTTTGATGTCTCCGGCATGCCGGCCGCAGGTGCAGCGACTATCACGCTAACAGTGACTGACGCCGCCGGCAAAACCGATAGTATTGATGTACCGGTAACGATTGAAGCGAGTTATTCGCCTTGGGAATTTGCCTTAGTGGTCACCTCTCCACTACCAGCCGACCCTGCATATGATGCGATTGAAGAGCAGAGCGAAATTGTTATTACTGCGCAGGCCGTAACCCAAGGCACAAATGCTATTACCGAATACAATTGGGGTGAATCTACGTGTAGCTATACCGCACCATCGGGCCAGCCATTTACCAACCCCGCGGTAACAGACTTTAGTGTATTTAGTGATAGCAACACACTGACTTTCGCGCCGATAGCGTTTGTTTATCAAGACTACACTTGTGATATCAAACTCACAGCATTGGATGGTGAGGGTGCTCCTGTCAATGCTGAAATTTCTATTGATATATCTGCCGATAATGATCCTGCCGTAGCGGTTGCCGGCGCGTTAATCAGCGGTGTTGAAACCGAAGTGGACAATCTTACTGTTAATGCCAGTGGGGTGGTTAACCTTGTGGCGATTGAGGCTAGTGATAGCGATACGATGCTAAGGCAGGGCGATATTTATTGGGAAATTATTGAGCCTGAGTATGCTGATTTATTTGTGTTTTCTAGTCATTTGCAGCGGGATACAGATTTAACTATTCCTTCTATTCCTGAAGGTGCAGAGGTGACTGTAAGGTTAAATGTTAGTGGGGTGTTTGATGAGATTCGGTTAACGGTAGAGGCTTTACCTGAGCAAGATCCTTTAAATTTTGTTGATAACGAAGGCAATGAAATACCGGGTGATGGCTCTTATGTCTATGAAGCCTTTGTTGGTGATGATGTATTTAGTTTACCTGTCATAGGTGGCTTGGGTAACGGGGATGTGAGCTACAGCAGTAGTGATGAGTTTGTTGCCGCTGTGGACCCGTTAACTGGAGTGGTTACTATTGGTCTTACTTCCGGCGAGGCAGTGATTACAGTCGTTAAAAAAGGAGGGGAGGCTTTTCAGGATTCTTCTGCAACTTATACGGTTAAATCGCTCACTTATGCTGGCGCAAGAGCCCCTTTGGTTGATAAACCATTTGCTTCAGGGATATCTGTTATTGACTTAAATGACAGGGTTAAACACTTTGATACGACTCACGGGGATGTAACCGAGGGAGCCTATAAAAATGCTGAAGTATTTTTCAATGTCGGTAGCCAAATATACGGCACGAATGTAAACAGGAGGTTTTGGGGGGCGGAAGACGTGCATCCTGATCTAGCTTCGTCCGATATCATTGACCTATTCTTAGTTGAGCAACGTTTATATGTGTTGCTAAACGGAGGCTCAGGATTTGATGGTGGTGCGGTTTTGGTTTTCGATACTTCGCAAACCTTGGCTGACGGACTTGATGCTAAAACTCTAGAACGGATTGATTTTCCCGGGCTAACTCTCACAGATTCTCACCTTTTTGGTGGGCAGCTCTATATTGCTTTTGATGGCGCTGACTCAGGAATTACGACCCTGACTTTCAATGGCGAGGGTATCTCCTCAAGTGCCAATTACCCAGTAGAAGGGAAAATTACTTATCTTTCAGATAACGGGGATAGGCTTGCTTACGCAAGAGTCTTCGATGATAAGTATTTTGTTGGGCTTTTAGGGCATGACTTAGCCGACTCCTACTTAGAAAAGCAAGTCGGCGGTGTAGATATTCTGGGGAATACCGGCCAGCATTTTTGGTTTTTTACAGGAGAAGAATCGAAATTTGTCGTTGAAAAGCTAACGGGCGAGCAAAGATTCGTGGGTACTTTTTCTACATTCGATGAGACTCAAACGTTAATTTCCGGTTTGAACGATAGTGAAACCTCATTGCTTGTGGGCCATGAGCTGTTTGGTCTAAACCAGTTTGCAGGTCCGCTTGGTCCTAATCACACGGTGTTAAGAGGCTTAGCCACTAATGACCCTGTGAACCCTTATCAATCTAAAAGGGTCGAAATTTTTAATAGCAATGGTCAAGATATTACACTAGATAAAGACGAGTTAATTATTACGTCTTATAACAATTACGTGCACAAAATAAATTTATCAGATCGCGTGCAGTTATCTGGCGAACGTCACACGGTATTCTACGGGGATGTTGTCAAATACTCCGCGTCATGGTCTTTGGATGAAGCCATAGTAGACGGCGTGAAGTGTTTTGTTAGTGGTGGAACTTGCACAGTTACCAATATTGATTTGGTTGATAAAACGGCCGATATTATCTGGCAAATGCCCTCACAAGATGGTGCTGAAGGAACCGATCAGTTTGAATTAATTGTTGCTGCGGGTAGTGAGTTTTATTACACAGCGAATCATGATTGGGTGGTTGCCGAAGTTGATTCTCGTGATCAGCAAACAGCCTTGACGGTTCCTACTGCTCCGGGTGAAATAGTTATCGGGGAAACATTTAGTTTTGCGGCAAATGGGGGGCGTGGTACTGGAGAATATGTTTACCTTTCTAGCAACCCTTCAATTGCACTCGTCGACCCAGTAACGGGAGACGTTACGTGGGTTAGTGAGGGTAATGTTACGTTAACTGTGATTAAAATGGGCGATAAGGATTTTGCCCCTGCGTATCAAACGCTTAATGCAGTTGTTACGCCCCCCTCAATAACCGCCAATATCACAGCAGCCCCAGAGCAAATCTTCGATGCGTCTTTTGCATTTGATGTATCGGCCAGCGTCACCGGCGCTGATGCGAATACAGCTTTTGAATGGGTGGCAATAAATCCAGACGGTACAAGAAATACAAATATCACGTTTGAAGATGTTGAAGTAAGTTCAGGTGGTGCAATAGTTACCGGAAAAATGCGGGTAGGTGAAGAGGCATTAAGTGGCTTTGATCGCTCCACACGCGGAGATGATGCTCGCAACGTAACGCTAGACTTGCAGGTTAATGGTGAGACTATTCTTAGAGCTGATCCTACTGATCATCTCTCGATAATGAAGATTGTTTTACCGTTTGTGACGGTTTGGGATACTACGTTGGTATCGCCGAGCGCCGACTCCAGTTGGGATTACAACGCCGTTACCTTGGATAACGAACTATTGATCGGCACAAACCCAGATCTAGATTACAACTACCTTATCGACTGGGGCGATGGAGAGTCTGAAGCCTTAAGTGGCGATGCGCGACATACATACGGATCACGGGGAGTTCAAACTGTTAAAATTGTTGGTGAATTCCCTCATTTAAATCAAGCACAGTCCTCATCCCCGAGGGGGGATGAGGGTATCAAGCTTTTAACCGTTCATCGCTGGGGAGATATTGCTTGGCAATCAATGCATGGGTTCTGTCATATCTGTATTCATCTTGAAAAGATAGACGCCAAAGACTCCCCTGATTTGTCTTCTGTGACAGATATGAGCTCTATGTTTTTTTATGCTGAGAGGTTTAATGACGATATCAGCCATTGGGATGTTTCTAATGTTACAAATATGAATAGGATGTTTGCCGTCGCAAAAGCATTTAATCAGGATTTAAATAGCGAAAGTTGGAACGTTTCGAACGTTAGAAACTTTGGCTATATGTTTAATCTAGCTGAAAAATTCAACGGCAATATTTCCACGTGGATTACAAGTGCTGCGACAAATATGAGATCTATGTTCCAGGGCGCATTGTCCTTCGACCAAGACTTGTCGAGTTGGAATATTGAGTCGGTAAACTATATCGATGGCGCCGGCAGCCCTGATGGAATGGCTAATATGTTTAGTGGCGTACAACTACCTACCCAAAATTATGACGCCATGCTTATAGCTTGGGCTGCGCAAAATGTTCAGCCTAATAATAAATTTAATGCCGGCGACAGCCAATACACTATAGCCGCAGCCGCTGCGCGTAAGCAGCTAGAAGATAAAGGCTGGACTATCACCGATGGCGGTATGGTGCCAATTGTTGAAGTGCGCCCGCACGAGCTAATGGAAGGCGGTGTTTCAAAAGGTTTTGTTATTGCGCCGTTACCCGACGCACCTGTAATTACCAATTACGACTGGAGTCAATCTACTTGCCCAGATGGTTCTGGCGGCACGTTAGCGATACTTGAAAACGTTACTGGCGACACTTCCGGTTCTGTCACTATTACCCCTCCAAATTTCGGTAGTGATCCGTTTGTGTGTGACATTGTTGTTGAACTTACTTTAGCTGACGGCGCGCTTATTACTTTGAACCACCCTTTAACAGTAACGCCTTTGAGCTTAAGCTTTAGGGATGACAGTGAGTTGCCTTTAACTGAAATTAAAATGTTTGTTGGTGACAGCCCAACCGAAGTACTTGTGGATAATTTGGATGCAGCCACTCAAATATTCAATCTCAGTGGCTGCAATGGCATAACAAGCCGCCAACCGTTCGCTGCCAATCATATAAGCATTGAACCTGGAACTTTTAGCGAGCATTGTGAGTTGCAAGTAGTTGGTAGGGCGAGCCTTGAGGTGTTTGCAACGTTGCCGCTATCTGTCGAGAATTATCAAGGCCCTAGTACTGATATTTTGACGTCTTCAGTTAAACTTGGATCTGCGGTCCCTGCCTTTAAGGGGCGAGTTAGCTGGCCTGGTATCTCGGAGCTGAGTTTGAAAGTTAAGGTGGTTGATGAGGGGATTGCGTTACTCCCTGATCTATCAAACAAACGAGCACTGCTTGTTGATGTTCGAGATGCGAGTAACCCCAGAGTTGCTCATGTTTATAACCGCCAATCAGTTAACGGTGCTTTAGATTCGGTCGACCTTAAAGATGGCAAATTATATGCAGCTTGGAGGAGTGGTGAAGCGGGTATTGAGGATTTTATTGAAGTTGTAGGCTTGGCTGGTCAGTCGTTCGAATTGGATGCTGGTAGAATAACGAGTTTTGGCTCCATTACTTACAATAATCATCCTGACTCCACGATAGTTAAAGATGGTAGGTTATTTTCTGCGGGTCACGAGAGTTCAGGAGTTTTTGTCTACGATACTCTTAGTGGAGAGTCTGGGTCTTTCCCTGTAACCAGCTGGGTATCTACTCGATTGTTTTTCGTTGGAGATAGCTTGGTGTTCTATGGGCATCCACCTGCGCCGATTAACGGGTCGTTAGTCTCATTGGGAGACACTACTATTGGCTCTGATAATTTAACAGACTCGATTAGCACAAATATCGGAGTCATGGCGTACGGAAACAACGCCTTTTTTACTGTGGTAAACAGTAAAAGCCTGCTAGTTCGTGAATATACCAATGGTCAGTTCTCTTCTGAACTTCTAGTTGACTTGTTGCCTAGTGAGGGCGACATGGAGCTTGGTGGTCGTGCAGTTGCTAATGACAAATATTTGTTTGTGGCCGGCTCTCGTGATAACGGCTCTACCCTTCGGCCTAGATATATATTCAAGTTCGACATATCCGATTTGGCAAATATCAAGTTAGTTTCTGAGTACGGTGTAAATATTGAGAGCTCAGCAGCAATTGCGCCACAAGGGCTGCATAATAACTCAGTCATAGCCGGTGAATTTCTTCAAAACCTATATGTTTACGATACTGAGGCTTCCCTGAGGGTGCTAGGCAAAGAGCATGATCTAGTTGGTGGTCAAACCCTTAGCTATGATATTGAATGGGATGAGTTTGCGACTGATCCAGCTTCTCTGGATTGCGTTGCAACTATTGGTGATTGTAGTGTGCCTATAGAAACCATTGATTTTGTTCAGCGTACCGCAACGGCTGTTTGGGATTTGCCAAGTGTTACTTCAGTTGAGCAGCATGAAATACAAATTATAATTGGCGGCGACAATTTCATGACTTCCGACTTTGATCGAGTGTCAATTTCAAGTAATTAGTTCCCATCTGGGCATGGCGAGTTGCTTCTCTTGCAGCGATGGTTGGCGTGAGCTAACCATCCTCTTATGACGCGCCTTCAATGTGTAAGCATCAATATTTAGTAACTATTCAGGTGGAGCTAAAATAACGCTTACTCCAAAGGCGAATTGATTTTTTTCTGGATATCCAGATGTATTGAACGCCAGGACAGTGGCCAAGGACGGCTTGTACGGCCCAGAAAATAACCATTTTGCAGGCATATCTCCTCACGCCTGAATTGCCGCAATATTTACTTCTGAGGGGCCCCAGCAGAACTTATACCTTATTAGCGTTGGTATCCCGAGGTTACTTGCATGCGGTGGCGTTCTTCGCTACCATCACCTGACCAAAAATTGACGCATGGATAGGCGTAATTTTGGCATAAGTGCTTATTTGTTTAATAAATAAACAATTGTCGACAGTTTAATGACATAGCATTAGAATACGCGCCACGTTTTTCTTGGCTCCCCACTAAAAGGACTTAAAAGATATGTATCACTTTCTTCGCCGCACACGGATTGCAGCATCTCTTTTGTCGGGTTTGATCGCATCTTCGCTTTTTGCGCAGGCGGCCTATGCCATTGACTTTATTGCCCCCCAAATTGAACACAAACTAACCACTGAGGGTGTCGCCCAAGGTGATGATCATTTGGTTACTGCCAAGGTTACGGATGATACCGGTGTTGATACGGTTATCCTGCATTATCGTGAAAAGGGAACGCGCAACTTCGAGCCTGTGATTATGCAAAACCTCGATGGCTCCGCGCATTATGAGGCGTTAATTGTAGGGCAAAGCATTCATACGGCAGGAATAGAATACTTTTTCGAGGCCACCGATAGCTCGGGTAATACCCTCGAAATGTACGGCAGTGATGGCGAGCCATTCTCGGTTGCGGTTGTGCAGCAAGAAGTGAATGTTGTGAATAAGATCAACATCACTGTGCCTAATGGCACGCGTGGAGCGTCGGCGCAAAGCAATGCCTCCAACCAGTCTGTATTGCCCATTAAAAAATCTAGCAGTAAAAAAACGTGGCTCTGGGTTGGGTTAGGCGTGTTGGCGGCTGCGGTCATTGCAGGGGCTGCTGGTGGAGGCTCTGATTCTGGGCCGGCAACTTCTACCCCGGCGGACAATACCGGCGATTTAGATATCGCTACACCGGTGCCGGTTAACTAGAGCCTAATTGCCCGCACTACACGTTTTTATTTCGTTTTAACACAGCAAATTTATTTTTAGCTTTCAACATCAAGGTGATTCACGTGAAATTTTCAGCCAGGACGCTTGCCGCAGCACTTGTTTGTTCAGCACTTCTTAGTGGTTGTTTTAATAAAAGCGAGAAACATGATTGGCAGGTGGAGCCAGAAGGGAAGGCCAGTAGCTTCCCAGTGCCGCAAAAAGTGCAGCAAAAGGTTGAAGCTGAGAATTTATCAGCGCAGGTTCAAGTGGATAACAACGGTTGGGAATCGCTGCTTATCAGTGGTGATTCGGCCACTGGTAATGTATCCGGAATTGTAGAGGGTAACCATACAATTAGTGTGCGCTTTGTATATACAACGCCGTTGTATGGCGATCTGGTACTGGCGCAAGTGACTAAAAATGTACAAGTTATTGCCGGCACAAGCACCCGATTAGAGATCTTAGAGGCGGACTACGATCTTGATCTTTTCGACGAAGATCGCGACGGTATCAATAACGCCGATGAAATTGCCCAGGGTACAAACCCAATAGATGCTAACGACCCTCCGCCAGTGTCCTCAAGTAGCGCTGATCAGGTTTCGTCCAGTAGCCTGTCTTCCTCGGTGGACTCTAGCTCGGAGCCCAGCACCGGCATAACGCCTAGCAGTGTCACTACGAGTTCATCTTTATCGTCTGCAAGTTCTAGCGAAACGATAGTCGACCCCCAAGATAACGCCATTGCTTTTGCAGGGCCCAACATTACGAATGTTGAAGAGGGTAGCCTCGTTGAAATTACCGGTTTCGCTGTCAACCCAACAGCTCCCGTTATCTACTCTTGGCGTTATATTGGTACCGATACTGTTGAATTGAGTGGTGCCAATACCGATACTCTACGCTTTCAAACTGGCGAGTATTTAGAGCCCCAAATTTTTGAGTTTGAGCTAGTGGTTACTGTAGGAAATACAGTTTCTGCGCCAGATACCATGGTGGTGAGCGTTAATGCTAATAACGATGCGCCGGTAGTTAGTTTCATCCCCGCAGAGCGGACGGTTGCGCCGAATACATTAGTAGAGCTAACGCCTTTTGAGCACTCAGACCCAGAGGGGCAGCCGCTGACATACTCATGGGCGCAACTGGCAACAGATGCTGTGCAAGTGGACGATTTCACCTTCGATAACGAAACAGCCACTTTCACCACGCCAAGCCTGAACAGCGCGGATCAGCAATTAGAGTTAACGTTCGAGCTGACTGTAAGCGATGGTGCTAACAGCACAACGGCGCCGGTGAAGGTTATTGTGCAAGACAATAACGACACCCCTGTTGCTCGCATTACAGCTGCGAATGATGCAACCAGCGTCGCCGAAAACAGCACACTGGTTTTAAGTGGTTCCACCTCGACAGACGATTACACTAGCGCTGCCAATCTAAGTTATCAGTGGGTACTTGAAAGCGATGTGGCGTTTGATTTGGGCATTACTGATTGGACAGCCCAAGACATTACCGTCATTGCGCCTAATTTAGCGGCTAATCAAGCCGTGCAATTCAGTTTGATTGTGACCGACGACAGCACGCCAGCGTTAAGCTCAACAAAAGTCTTTTTCGACTTAGATATTACGGCTGAAAATGATCCAGCGGTTGTGACCATTGCCCCGGTCGGTGCCGCCGCGCCGGGCGCGACAGTGACTTTGTCTGCTACCGTAAGCGACCCCGATTTTGAACATCAAGACCTCACCTACACCTATGCGTGGACTGAGCCTGCCGGTTATGCAGGGCTGCTCGATAACCTTGATTCGGCAACCACTAGCTTTACGGCCCCTGCAGATTTAATGACCACTACCGAGCTGGTTTTTGGTTTGCAAGTGACTCAAGTGGGTGAAGGCAGCTTGCCGGTTGTGGATGGCTCTGTGCTAGCCACTATCAGTGCTGGTTACGTAGCGCCCACGGCGGCAGCGGCGTTAGCGGCTCCAGCAGTACCTACACGCGAAACTGTGGCCTTTGACTTAACCGCCGCGGGTTCTAGCGCCGGTAGCCAAGCGATTGCCAGCTATAGCTGGGCCACAACCGATTGTACCGATGGTACATTAAGCAATGCCGCAGCGGCACTAGCGACCTTCACACCCGCTAACCGTGTCGATAGCTACAGCTGTACCTTCACATTAACCGTGGCCGATGCGGCTACGCCTACTGCGGGAAGTGATACCGATACGCTGGTCGTCAATATCATTGCTAGCGACGATGCGCCAAGCCTTGTGGCCCCCACACCGCTAGTCGGAACCTCCGGCAATACACAAGCCTTAGACGCTAGCGCTAGCTCAGACCCAGAAGGTCAAGCGCTAAGCTTTGCGTGGACGACCAACGAAGCGGGCATTACGTTAAGTAATGCTGATACCGCAACGGCAAGCTTCACCGTACCCACGGTGGCGGAGGCCACAGACTTAACGTTTACAGTGACCGTAAGCGATGGCAATACCGACAACAATCAAACACAAGATGTGGTTGTACAGGTAGGCGGCAGCAATGCTGCGCCGGTTGCCGTGATTACACCTGTAGCCGGCGACCTTGTACCCGAAGCCAGTCCTGTAGTACTCAGCGGTGAAGCCTCTAATGACGACTTTACCGACAGCGCAAGCCTGACCTACCAGTGGCAATTGCACACCACCACAGCATACGATTTAGGCATTACCGATTTCACGCAATCAACACTGTCGTTCAATACGCCGAACTTGGCTGAGCAACTCGTGTTGGAGTTTGAGTTAGTGGTCACGGATGCGCAGGGCGAAGATTCAGTGCCTGCAACTTACAGAGTAACGGTCGATAGTGTAAATGAGGTGCCTACGGTTGAGGTGACTGCCAGTCCTACTGGTGCTAATGCTGGCGCATTAGTTACTGTTAGCGCTGACGTCGTTAACCCTGACCTGGATCAGGCTGACATCACATACAGCTACGCATGGACAGCACCGGCTGGCTACGAAAGTTTATTGCCAGCGAATGCTGCTAGTAGCGTAATTAGTTTTAATGCTCCTAATGTTGCAGTTGATAATACTGTGCTCACGTTTACTGTAGTTGCTACTGAATCAGGTGTTAACGGTTTAAGCAGTGCGGCAGTGCCAGCAACTGTGACCGTTCGTTTAGGGTATTTCCCGCCTGTGCCTGTTGCAACCATTGTGGGAGGGGGTAGTAATTTGGTCGAGAGCATGCCGGCCCAATTAACCGCAGAAGATTCAATTGCGGGCACCAATTCTATTAGCGAATACTTTTGGGCTACAGATTGTTCTGGGGTGCTTACCGATGAGACAACGAGTATTGCATCGTTTCAGCCCGCTAACCTTTTAGCGGAAGAAAGCTGTAGCTTTACACTGCAAGTGAGTGATGGCGAACCTAACGGCCAAGCTACGGTTGTGCTACCAGTTACAGTATCGGCGACTAACGAAGATCCCGAAGTGATCTTTACCCCAGCGCAGCGTACGGTGATGCCGAATACTGCGGTCGTACTTACGCCAAGCGAGCATCAAGACCCAGAAGGTCAAGCTCTGACCTACACGTGGGAGCAATCGTTATTAAACCCAGTGCTCGTAGATGATTTCACCTTCGATAACGAAACAGCCACTTTCACCACGCCAAGCCTGAACAGCGCGGATCAGCAATTAGAGTTAACGTTCGAGCTGACTGTAAGCGATGGTGCGAACAGCACAACGGCGCCGGTGAAGGTTATTGTGCAAGACAATAACGATACCCCTGTTGCTCGCATTACAGCTGCGAATGATGCAACCAGCGTGGCCGAAAACAGCACACTGGTTTTAAGTGGTTCCACCTCGACAGACGATTACACTAGCGCTGCCAATCTAAGTTATCAGTGGGTACTTGAAAGCGATGTGGCGTTTGATTTGGGCATTACTGATTGGACAGCCCAAGACATGACCGTCATTGCGCCTAATTTAGCGGCTAATCAAACCGTGCAATTCAGTTTGATTGTGACCGACGACAGCACGCCAGCGTTAAGCTCAACAAAAGTCTTTTTCGACGTAGATATTACGGCTGAAAATGATCCTGCGGTTGTGACCATTGCCCCGGTCGGTGCCGCCGCGCCGGGCGCGACAGTGACTTTGTCTGCTACCGTAAGCGACCCCGACTTTGAACATCAAGACCTCACCTACACCTATGCGTGGACTGAGCCTGCCGGTTATGCAGGGCTGCTCGATAACCTTGATTCGGCAACCACTAGCTTTACTGCTCCTGCTAACTTAATGGACGAGGCCGCCCTTGAGTTTGGCTTGCAGGTTACCCAGGTGGGTGCTGGTAGCTTACCTATCGCAACTGCTCCTGCGTCTGTCGTTGTTGGTGAGGGCTATGTTGCACCAACTGCGGTTGCGGCGTTAGCGGCGTCAACAGTATCGACACGCGAAGCGATAGCTTTTGACCTAACTGCGGCTATGTCCGTACCCGGCAGCCAAGCCATTGCCAGCTATAACTGGGCTACTACCGACTGTACCGATGGTACATTAAGCAATGCCGCAGCGGCACTAGCGACCTTCACACCCGCTAACCGTGTCGATAGCTACAGCTGTACCTTCACATTAACCGTGGCCGATGCGGCTACGCCTACTGCGGGAAGTGATACCGATACGCTGGTCGTCAACATCATTGCTACCGACGACGCGCCAAGCCTTGTCGCCCCCACGCCGGTAGTCGGAACCTCCGGCAATACACAAGCCTTAGACGCTAGCGCTAGCTCAGACCCAGAAGGTCAAGCGCTAAGCTTTGCGTGGACGACCAACGAAGCGGGCATTACGTTAAGTAATGCTGATACCGCAACGGCAAGCTTCACCGTACCCACGGTGGCGGTGGCCACAGACTTAACGTTTACAGTGACCGTAAGCGATGGCAATACCGACAACAATCAAACACAAGATGTGGTTGTACAGGTAGGCGGCAGCAATGCAGCGCCGGTTGCCGTGATTACACCTATAGCCGGCGACCTTGTACCCGAAGCCAGTCCTGTTGTACTCAGCGGCGAAGCCTCTAATGACGACTTTACCGACAGCGCAAGCCTGACCTACCAGTGGAGGTTAATTACCACCACAGCTTACGATTTAGGCATTACCGATTTCACGCAATCAACATTGTCGTTCAATACACCGAACCTAGCTGAACAAATCTCGCTACAGTTCGAATTGATTGTGGCGGATGAGCAAGGTGAGCCGTCGGAGCCAGAAACCTACACCGTGACGGTTGATGCCATTAACGCCACGCCTGAAGTCAGTATTCAGCCCAACCCCGTAAATGTGGCCGCTAACGCCGAAGTGACGTTAACGGCCGAGGTGACCAATGAAGACCAAGACCAAGCGGCTATTGGTTACACTTATACCTGGACGGCGCCAGCGGGTTACGAAAATTTAATCCCAGCAGATAACAGTGGTAATACACTGACCTTTACTGCTCCAGCGATTATGGTTGATAGCCAAGCCTTTGATTTTACCGTTGCGGCCACCGAAGACGTAACCGGCGGTGAGACCAGCGCAGCCGTAACCGCTCAGGTGAATGTGCAGCGCGGTTACATCGCACCGACAGCCAGCGCAGCATTAGTGGGCGGTGGCACTACCTTAGAAGAGGGCGTAGCCGCGAGCTTAACCGCTGCGGGTTCTGTGGCTGGCACTAACTTAATTACAGCGTTCAACTGGACAACCACTTGTGCTGGCCAGCTCACCGATGCCACGGCAGAAGTGGCTAGTTTTACGGCCAATAACACCTTAGCGCCACAAAACTGTGACTTCACCTTAAGCGTTTCTGATGGCGAAACTGACGGCACTAGCAAAGCAGTACTGGCAGTAACAATTGATGCGGTTGATGATGCACCAGTGGCCACAGCGCCGGCTGCGGTAGTGAATGCCAATGCCGCAATGCCCATCGCACTAAACGGTATCACCGTTGAAGACTTAGATACTCAAAGCAGCGATTTAGGCTACCGTTGGACAAGTGATAATACTGAGGCGTTAGCGTTGCTTAGCTCAACGACTGAAATCGCCCCGACATTTACCCCAGCAAGTGCCGCTGAAGAAACATTGATTACCTTTACCCTTACCGTAACGGATGGTGGTGAAGCCGGCCGTACAGCTGCGCAAAACGCGGTATCGATAGCCAGCTTGGATGTACTAGTCGCCAATAACAACGATGCCCCCAAGGCCGATATCGCCTTGATACAGCCAGCCAGCGCAACCGACATCAGTGAACAAGCCGGCGTAACCTTACGCGCGGTGCCCCAAGCTGGCAGCACAGAGATAGACCGCTTCACCGCCGCGAACGACCTTACGTATACCTGGACGCCCAACCCCGCATTAGCGGCCTTAGGTGTTGCGGCTGATAGTGGCCAAGGCAAGGCCGACTTTAGTTTTGTGGTGGGTGATATTGAAGCGCCAGCTGCCGATTTAATGGTGACCTTAGTGGTTCGCGATGCTCAAGGTGAAATTTCCGGCCCAATTGAATACCCCTTCGCGCTTAAAGCGGATAATGCCGCGCCAGAGGTAACCTTAAACGCGCTAGACGCCGTTAATGGCGGTGATACCGTCACCTTCGAAGCTACCGCGACCGACCCCGAAGATGTCCGTACACTGAGTTATAGCTGGCAACAACTGGATGAAAACGGCAATGCCCTAGCCGCGAACGACCCTGCAGCGGTCACTTGTAGTGAAGGTAATAATACAAACCAATGTAGCTTTAGCGCACCGGTAGAAAATGAAGACCTGAGCATTACTTTTGAAGTGACTGTGGCTGAAGAGGGCAGTGAAGACTTCTTAAAGGAAACCACCGCAAATAAAACCGTCACCGTGACCTCGGGCTACATCGAGCCGGTACTGGCGCTAAGCTTAAATGCGCCCGTTAGCGAAGGTGCTACTGCTACAATCACCGCGAATATCACTGCAGGCGATGCGGCGGCTATTACCGCGTACGACTGGAGTGAATCCACCTGTTTAGGGCAGCCTGTTTTAGCGGACTTCAGCACGGCAACAGGCAGTACTTTAACCTTTGTCACACCGGGCCAGCAAAAAGCGGACTACACCTGCGACATCCAACTAACAGTCACCGACGCCACCGATAGCACAATAACCGTACCGGCTTTAAGCATAAATGTTACAGCGATCGACGATATCCCCGTTGCCGTTATCACCGACCGAACGCTAATCATTAGCGGGCACGATCCTGAAGATATCACTGATGAGTTACTGGACGGCAGCGCCTCTACCGATGAAGAAGGTGATACTTTGTATTATCAGTGGAGCCAAGATCCGGCGGACGCAGTACAAGTTAACTGGTTAAGCCGCGGCGAAACCGATGGGCAGGCGTTCTTTGCTGTACCCCAGCAACCAACACAAACGACCTTAAACTTCAGCTTAACGGTTTGTGATGCTGAAAACGACCCCGAGCGTTGTGATGCAACACCAGCTGAAATTGCCATTACAGTGGCGGCGACTAATCAAGCGCCCATTGCCATTATTTCGGTCAATGATGTTGAAGTGGCTGGTGCGAATGATGAATTCGGTCGCTTTACCGCTAACGAAACCAACCATCCTGCGCAGCGTGAAGCGGATGAAGGCGAAGTACTTGTCACGGTGTCGGCCGGGCTTTCTAGCGATTCGGCCGGCGAGCAACTGACGTTCTCCTGGGTATTTGGTGGCGGTAGTGCAGAAGAAAAAGCGTGGGCCGAAGCGGAGCTGGGTTTAACGGAAGCTGATTGGACTGCAGAAAGCTTTTCGTTTGTGACGCCCAACCTTGCTCAAACAGACACCCTCTTATTTATTTTAACGGTAAGCGATGGCTCGCTAAGCACACTGAAAGATTTAGTCGTAACCATTGAGGCCGATAACGATGCACCGGTTGTTTCTGCCACTACGGATGTTAGTAATGTTGCTGGGTTGGGCCAAGTACAGCTAAGCAGTACGGTTATTGACCCAGACATTGAGCACCGTGATTACCCCGTTGATATTACTTGGAGCGCGCAGCCCGATGTGATTGATTTTGCGGGTAACCAAACCCAGCAAAACCTAACCATTACTGCGCCTAACCTACCCGATGCGACAACCACGGTAGCGCTAACGGCGACTGTGGTTCAACCGGATGATATTGATAACCTCGGTGGCAGCGATAGTGTTCAGCTGACCATTGGGCAAGGTTACTTCCCGCCAGTGGTGACGATTGATCGTGGCAACAACCCATTAACAGAAGGCATAACGTTAAATCTAGAGGCCCAAGTAACAAACAATACTAGCCCTATTTCGGCATACACATGGGCGCTTGAAGATAACTGCAGCGATGCTGAAATTGTTATTTTAGATAGCGATGATCAAACTGCTGCGAATGGTTCTAATGTGGCCAAACGTGCCGATGTAACTTTGCCTAACCGCACGGCTATGTACAGTTGTGGTATTACTCTAACGGTTGAAGATAGCGAGCAAATAGCCGGTACAGATAGCTTTACCTTAACGCTGGCGGATATAGCCGCTACTAACGATTTACCTGTAGCAACGTTTATTTCGCACACGTTAACGGTTTCTGCGCAAGATGATGCCCTGTTTATTGGTGAGTTGATTGGCGCAGTAAGAGACCCTGAAAATCTTTTAACAGGCTATGAATGGGTGCAAGTGCCTAATCAAGGCGTAATCGATGTACCTGTGAACTGGTTAAATGGCTCGAATACCGGAGTGCCTAGCGAATTAACCAACGACCAAACAACGGCAACTTTTAGTATTCCTAAGCAACCTGTTAATACAGCGTTTGCTTTTGAGTTGCGAGCAATTGATGGTGCACAGACTGGCCCAGCTGCAAGTACCGGCATTTTGCAACTCGATGGCAGTAATTTACCGCCTAGTGCGGGCGTCGATTCAACGCAAACTGTATTGGAAAGTGAATATGACGCTGCCGGTGGGTTAGTTCCTAATGAGATAACGTTAGCCCCTGTTGATTTTGCTGCGGGTGATTTAGATGACTTTACCCCCAATGGCGATTTAGCCTTTCAGTGGCTAGTGACCGGCATGGATACTAGCGGGCTTGATTTAAACCAGCCATCGCTCACTTTCACTGTACCTAACTTAGTAAGCAGTACCGGTGGTGATCAAGATTTAGCGCCGCTGAGCTTTACTTTGGTTGTGACGGATAAGCATGATGGGGTCTCTAGTTCCACGCATACGGTAAATATTACCGCTAATAATGATGCGCCTATTATTACTGCATTAACAACAGTACCTGCCGTGCTTACCGTAGCTGAAGGTGGTTTTGTTGATTTAACCGCGACAGCGATAGACCCAGAAAACCAAGCGCTAACTTACCAATGGCAAGTAGTCGGTGGTGCCGCTAACGATGATCGTTTCACTACGCAAACTGGTACTAGCACGCGCTTTACCGTGCCTAGTGGTTTATTTGCCGATACGGACTACGCGATTGTTGTGCAGGTTTCTGATGGCGTTAACCCGCCGGTGGAATCGGCGCCTATCACCATTACTGGCCAGACGAGCTATATAGCGCCAGCTGTAGCATTAGAGGTAAGCGCTAACCCGACAGAAGGGGAACTCATTACAGTCAATGCTACGGTGGATTATTCAGGCCCGACAAATAATCCTGTATATACATGGGTTGGAAGTTGTGAGGGGGCTTTAGTATCACTAACCGAAGGGCCTATTAACGGGTCTACGGCCGGCGTGGTGACTTTAAGTGCAAGCTTCCAAGCAGCAGCAACTGTAGATGCATATAGCTGTAAAGTGGACTTAAACGTTGATGGCGGCAATGGTCAAGGCAGTATTACAGCAACTACAAATGATTTTATCGTAGCGCCAATAGATAACCCACCAACTGTGATTGCGCTTACCAGCGCGGACCTGCCTGTTGCTAGTGTAGGTATGCCCTTCACGTTAAATGCTCTGACTTTAAATGGCGGCCTACCTGTTGTGAGCGATAGCGATACGCCTTTGGACGAGCTTACTTACACGTGGCGTGTTGAGTCTGAGTACAGTGATACTGTTGATGTCACCAATAATGGCCCTATAGCCACAGTTATATTTCCGTTAGATGTTTTTGAGGTTGACTCAACTGTTGCGTTTTTACTTGATGTAGCTGATGCAACCACCACCACCGTTCAAATGCCCCCAGCGAATAGCTATAGGGTAACAGTAACAGCCCTTAATCAAGCGCCGTCTGCGGTGATTTCTGATGATGCTGGTACTACCTTAACCGGTGAAATCGAGTTGCCGGAGACAGAAGCCGGAGCGGCAGCATCGACATTAATATTAAGCGCAGCGAATTCAGTTGATGATTTTGATGCTGTCGAAAAATTTGAGTGGAGCATTGGTACCGATGCAATCGCGCTAGCAGATTTAGGCCTAACCATTGCCGATCTTACTAATGAAACTATCGAAATTACGGCTCCCAATTTATTGCTGGAGACGAGCTTTTCTGTGAGCTTGGTTGTCGTTGATACGCAAGGCAATCGTTCTGCGACATCACCGCCTACAAATATTACTGTGAAAATTGCAGCGGATAATGATGCGCCAAGTGCCCCTGCTATTGCCGACATTGCGAGCAGCGAAATAGAGGTGAATCAACCTTTATTGCTAACAAGAAGCCTAGCCTCCGCGGATCCTGAGTCTCAGTTAATTACTTACCGTTGGGAGCAAGTTTTAAATAGCGCAGCATCAATTATTTGTGGTGATGTAGAAACGTGTAATTTCACGCCTTTAGAGGCCGGTGAGTATTCTATTGCTGTTATTGCATCTGACGGTGAAAAAGAGGTCTCATCGGCATTCGTAAATGTTACGGCTGTTGTTCCTGTTGATCCAACGCCTATTATTAGTGTGCAGTTCGAACCTGAGTTGCCCTCCGAAGGTATACCTGTAACATTAACAACAACCGCAATTTACCCAGACCCTGATGCATATGAAGGCGATTCTTGGAATTTAGATTGTGGCGGCCATCCTTATACATTATCGGACTTTAGCTCATCAGGCGCTCCTGACTTGGGGGGCGTTGTCTTAACTGGGACTTTTACAGGGGCTAACGCATTAGACGATTATGAGTGTGAAGGGGTATGGACTGCTGAGATAAACGGAGAGACCGTAGTCACACGAACACCTTTCACAGTAAGTGCTGATAATGATGCCCCCGATATTGCAGAGGGTATTGTGCTGCCTCTGGTGGATATTACTGCGGCTTACATTTTAGATGCCCAAACGCTGAATGGCGGCCTGCCAATGGTGACCGACGATTCGCCAGAATTAACCTACAGCTGGCGTGCCGAGGGCATAAATATAGTTACAGACCCAGCAACGGGCTTAGGTACCGTGGAAGCGTTCCCCGATTCATTTACCGCTGCCAATGTAACTTTTTACCTCGATGTTTCCGATGGTGTAAATGATGTTAGCTCAGAGGGCTATTCCGTAACGGTACCTGCAACGTTGAGTTCTGCTCCAGTTATTACCGTGTTAGAAGCTACAGTGGTGGAAGCTGGCTTCAGTGGTTCGCCAATAGAAAGTCTGGAGTCGTCTCAGGGAGTAGAGATTCAATTTCCTGATCCATCAATAACTGTTGAAGGTAGCCCTGTTTGGGGACAGCACTGTTCAAAAATTTCAGTGCGAGGAACGAGTGTTCGCCCTCGAGATCTAGCGAACACCGAGGTATACAGGGTTTATTTTATTCCTAACGAAGACATTGCTAATTATCAATGTACGGGTTCTACCGTTACGTTTAATTTTAGCGATGGCAGCCAGCAGGTGATTACTCTCGATACTTTTACAGTGAGTGCGGATAATGATTTGCCGGTTAAACCTGTGATTGGGACGTTCGATGGTAGCTTCTTAACAATTGGTGATCCTGTTGAGCTTAACCTAGAAAATGTATCTTTAACGGATCAAGATGGCGAGGCGATTACTTATACTTGGTTGCAAAGTACGGATGGCGTTAGCTTCACAGAGGTAATTGAGTGTGACGATAGTGTTGGGCAGTGCGTCTTTTCTCCGACCGTTGCTGATGATTACCTTGTGAAAGTTGTTGCTAGTGATGAGACTAATAAAATTGAGTCGTCTGCTGTTAATATTTCTTATGAATTACCTATAACTTTTTTAGATGTTGAAGGTAATGAGATAACCGAGCTTAATATCCTGATTGTACCCGGTGGAATTAAAACGGAGAGTGTATTTTTTGCCGGTATTAATCCTGATGATCTAGTTGCGAGAGGCGTTGATTTCCGGGGGGATCTATCCACTCGCGTAGCCAGTGAAACTTTGGTTAATGATGAAGCTAATCACATTCAGTTCACTACAAATGGCCGTATTGGTTCATTTACGGTGAAGGTTAATTACCAAGTGATTGGTGGTGCTCGTCATTCTTCTTATTTAACAGTAACAACAACAGAAATGGACCCTGACGATATTGTTGTACCTATACCAAAAATTAAGGAACTGGATAAAACTGAGTTTACACTTGGAGAAACAGTCGTCTTTGAGTTAGTGAATGTACCTGAAGTGGATAGTGGTGGGCGAAGATTAAGGCATAGCTGGCGCTTGCTAGACTCAAACGGAAGTTTAATGTCTATGCTTGATTTTCCTGAAACCGATTTTGATTGTGCTGATATTAATTCGCCGACGTGCACTTTTTTACTGCCAAATACAGCCGGGGAATATCGTGTTGTATCGCTACTTAGTTTTGATTTTGTTACTAGTGAAAGGTATATATCGCCTAGTGTAACAGTCACCTTCACCTCCCCAATAATAGATCAAGACCCACTAAATTTTGTTGACGGCCAAGGTAATAATATTGCCGGTGATGGCAGCTACTCGTATGAAACGTTTGTTGGTGACGACCCGTTTACTTTTGCGGCATTGGGTGGCAGTGGTTCTGGTGCAATTACTTACGCTAGTAGCGATGAATTAATTGCAACGGTGGACCCTACGACGGGAGAGGTGACGTCAAGTGGTCGAGCTGGAGAGGTGACAATTACAGCTGTTAAAGCTGCCGACGAGGTTTATGCTGAAGCGGTTGCTGAATACGAATATTCATTTATTGGTTATCAAGGTATACCTGTAGTTATAGATCGTAACCAAACCTTCACTGACCCTACGAATGAGTACGCAATAGACGGTGAGTCTGGCAGCGGTGGAATTAATCCTGTTGCTATAAATAGCAATATTGCTTTTGTTGTAAATGGCGGCAGTGAGTTAGATATTTATGATATATCGGGAGGCTTTAGTTTATTAAGTACTTATGATGCATCTATTGTGTTACCTAGCTCCGCTTGGGCTTATGCCGTGAATGAAAACTGGCTTGTTGTGACTAATAATTCTGGCGATTTTGATAGTTATGAAGTTATTGATATTCGCCAGCCGTCGCAGCCAAAGCTTCTTATGTCAGGTGACTTGCCAAAAGACTCCTCCAATTTACCGATGCTACCTAGGCTTGTTGGTGATCAATTACTTATTACTGGTATTAATCAGTCGTTTTATTCTTCATCGGTATTAGACCTGAGTGTAGGTAGTTCGTTTAACTTATTAGGCTCGGGGCAGTTGGATCTTGACGGTTATTCCATTTACGAGCCATTCGGCTGCAATTCTTATGATGTCGCTACGGATGGCTCTCTATCGGATGGTGATACGTTAAGCGACTGTAATACCTGGGAGGCGTCGAATAATCGCTTTGTCTTTGCGACTTCTAGCGCGAGTTTATCTAACCCTACAATTATAAATGTATATGATCGGCTTTCTTTAGGTGGCGTTTCGGCTATTAATGAATTTGAAGAAACATATAACTTAGGCACGGGAGCGAGCGTGCAAAATCACGATGTCTTTGCTGTGGACAACGTACTCTATGTTCGCGCGTTTAATCCTGCAGCATTTGGCTCACATATTAAAGCTTACGATATAGGTGATCCTGCGAGTATTCATTTAGTCGGTAATTATCGTGTGAGTTCTAGCTATATAACGCCCGCAGAAACCGGTGTTTATATTAACCTTAGTGCAAGTGAGGGCGTCGCGTTATTTAATCAGAATGACCTGATTGATGTGTTAACTGAAAAGCAATATCGATATGGCGATATTGTTGATATTGATGTTGCATTAAACTCAACTGCGGGGAGTCGCTCAAGGTGCTATGTATCCGGTGGTTCGTGTCAGCTAATCGATATTAATCGTCAGCAACTCACTGCGAAAATACGATGGTTTACCCCAACCGAAACTGAAAGTAATAATGCTGCTGGGCACTATGAAATTGCAGTACTTGATAGTGGCTCAAGCTTTAATTCTTTAGATGTTGATCGAGTCAAACTCATACCTGAAGACCGAACTTCTCAGGATTCGATATCTGTTAGCGGTATTCCCGTAAATATCTCATCAGGTGACTTATTTACGCTTTCTACCTCTGGGGGCAGCGGTTCAGGTGAGTTTATTTATTTATCCAGCGACCCGTCGGTAGCAACTGTTGATGCATTAACTGGCGAAGTAGTGTTAGTTGGGCAGGGTGACGTGACTTTGACCGTTGTGAAATCAGGTGACGCCAGTTTTGCACCGGCCACGGAATCATTTGAACTTACTGTAAATCAGCCGATTCAACCTCAAGTCATATCTTTCGGTGATGCGATTGACGGTCAAACGGTTGTTAAATTTGTGGGTGAGGACCGCGAATTCAGCTTGCCTGCTGAGTTGGTGAGTGCGCAGGGTTCATCTGAGCCGATTATTTATCGAAGTTCGGATGAGACTGTTGCGACGGTGGATAATAATGGGGTTGTCACAATTCACCCAGAACCTTCAGTTTTTTCGCATATTAATTCAGGTGATGGTTTGGTCGCGCGCATTTCGGCGACTAAACTAGGGGGCGGGCAATTTAGCGAGGCCCGAGCGTTTTACGATTTGGGAGTTCTTCGGTACAGTGGCGAGACTGCTGAAGTTCCCGATGCGCCATTTTCCTTAGGCGATACTGTATTTTCACCTCAAGCCACGATCCCCCTAAGAGTGGCTCCCCAAGTCACGGTCGCAAATAGCTCACATATTGTGTTTAAAGCATTAGGGGAAGTCGGAATTATTGATGTCTCTGACCCTTTCTCGCCATTTGAAACTGTAGCCTCATTTGATGTTAGTGGCACATCTTCGTTTGACGCTCTTGCTGTTGATGGCGGAATTGTCTATGTCCCTCATAAACCGGTCAGTTTTGTATACGAGATTGCAAAATTAAGCATTGATAGTTTGCTCGCAGGAAACCGCGATGCTTTAGATTCATATTCCATGGGGTCTCTAAACGCCGGTGCCACTATTCGCGGTCTATTTGTGTTTGATAACTATTTATATGCTGGTAGCGATAGTCAATTTGTGCGCTCTGATCTTAGCCTAAGCGGAGCCGAAGCGGTCCCAGAAATGCTTCGTGAAGGTGAGGAAATTAGAAATATGGTGTCAGACGGCAAGCATTTATATGTGGCCGAAGCCTTTATTACAGAAAATATAGATCGCCCAGATCACGGCTTCCTAACGTGGGAGCATAGTGCGAATGGAGAAGCGAATAAACTGGGGCACTTGATGACTGCAAACAGTTCTGTTTGGGCTGCGGGCGGCGGCTATGTTTACCATTACCCTGGGTTTGGATTTGGTGATGAATTTGGTGTGAGAGTCGTCAATATGGAGGATCCTACGTCACCACTAGTTTCGGCTCATTTGGCGAAGGGTTTTTGTGTCAGAGGTCAGCAGTCGTCATTTGTGTTGGAGGAAAGTCGACTTTATTGCATTGGAACTCAGGGCGCGAAAGTGAATTCAGCCCATATTGATGACCCAGAGGCGCCGGTCGTTGGAGCAAGCTATGAGTTGTTACCTGACTTAAAACATGTGCACAAAATGGACGACTCCCTTTTCGCTATAAATGATTCTGAACTAGCTTCATATGATGTAAGCGGGCGCCTATCCCTAGGGGATGAATATAGCAGTGTTGCACCCTCCCAAGTATTAAGTTATCAGGTTAGCTGGACGTCAGAGGCGAATATTGCCGGCGCATTAAACCCTACTTTAGAGGTGGGTGCTTGGGTGACCGGCGGTTCATACCGATTGCTCAATGTAAACATTGTGCAGCGCACTGCGTTAGTTGAGTGGACTGTACCTGCAGAGCCTGGGCAATACGAGCTTATAGTTGCGGCGGGAAGCTCATCTTTTTTTAACGCTGATTTTGACCGGATTGTTGTAATGCAATGAAAGGCAAAACAACCCTGCCGAAGAGGGCGCCGCGAGATTTTGGTTTGCATTTATGTACCGATTGACGACTTCTAGGTTCATGCACTCTAGTTGTCGTTTGGGTAAAAAGTTATTAAGGTTTCGCTCACGTACTGAAGAGGTTCTTGAGCCACTTTGAAGTAGGTTGAATTAGATCAAGGGTTGCGTTGATATTATTAGGTTGAGCGCTCTATTAGCAACCGGCCAACCTCCCACACTCCAATCAGCCAAAATCCTTGTTGCCCAGATCTGCTAGGCCTTTTACACTACACCACTTAAATTCTACTCAGAATCGTGGTTCCGTGGCCAAATATGAAACAACTTGAAGTCAAAGACGCTCTGCCGAAGGGCTTCAAGCTGCATTGGTACGAAATACAGGGGGTGCTCGGCCGTGGTGGCTTTGGGATTACTTACCTTGCCCGCGATACTAACCTCGATTGCAATGTTGCAATTAAAGAATACTTTCCTATCGAGTATGCCAGCCGCGAGGGGCATACTCAGTCTTTAGAGCCTACAACCGCCGATAACAACAATGTTTATGCTTGGGGGTTGGAAAAGTTCGTGATTGAAGCGCGAACGCTTGCCAAGTTTAGCCACAAAAATATTGTTCGCGTTTCCAGCGTATTTGATCAAAACAATACGGCCTATATGGTGATGGACTTGGAGGCGGGACAAAGCCTTTCTGAGGTGATTTCCGCCAAAGTGCAATTTACCGAATCTCAGCTTACCAATATGCTGGTTGGCTTGATGGACGGTTTGGAATTTGTGCACAGTAAGGGCTTTATTCACCGCGATATTAAGCCTGCCAATATTATTTTACGTGCTGATGGCGAGCCGGTACTGCTAGATTTTGGCTCTGCTCGCGGGGCGCTTAAACAAACCACCAAGCTCACAAGCCTCGTGTCGTTTGGCTATACCCCTTTTGAACAGTACAACGCAAGTAGTGACCAGCAGGGGGCATGGACGGATGTGTATGCACTTGCCGGTACATTCCATCATATGTTACTAGGCACAAAACCGGCCGAGGCAATGGCGAGGGCAACCGCGTTAATGAATGGCAAGCCAGACCCGCAGCTGCCTTTGGTTGATTGTGAGGCGCTGGGCTTTAGTCATCAATTTTTGGCAACGCTGGATGCCGGCTTAGGTTTTCGTGTAGAAGAGCGGCCTCAAAGCATGTCGTCTTGGAAGCAAATGCTGCTAGAGGAGGTTTCGCCAAAAGCGCGAAAGAAAGCTTTGTCGGCAGCTAAGGTTGGCGCTAAAGACCGCACCGTACTGATGCCAGCAGCCAGTAACGATAGCGTGACTTCCTTTAGGGGGAAAAAGGCGGGTGATTTTAATGCAGAGCGCTCGGCGCCTTGGGGTATTATCGTTACAGCGGTGTTATTGTTGGGCGTTGCTGGTGGTGGCGGTTTTTGGTTTTGGCAGCAGTCATCGTCAAAACCTGTTGCCCCTGCAAGTGCTTTGGCACCCACTGAAGCGGAAGATAAAGACCAAAAAATTGTTGATTTACAATCTGAGCTACAGCAAGCCGATAGCCTAGCAACAGAGCGTGCAGCAGAGTTGGCAGAGATTAAAGCCGAGCGCGCCCGCCGTGCTGAACAGCAAAGGTTGGAGGAAGAGCGGCTAGAGGCTGAGCGTTTGGCAGAGGAGGTTCGTTTAGCCGAAGAAGCTAAAAAAGCCGAAGAGGCTAAGTTGGCCGAACTGGAAAAAAAGAAAGCGCTTGAAGCTAAAAAGTTAGCCGAGAAAAAGCGCAAGCAGGAGCTAGCGGCCAAGAAGGCAAAGTTTGATAACGAAGCTAAAAATCTTGTCGCGGGTTTTATTGCAACTTTCAAACGCAAAGATCACGCATCACTTATCGATAATTATGTAATCCCTAAAGACAAGCAGGTTTTTGTGCAGCAGCTAATGGGGGCTTACAAGTCTTTCTCTTTATCGAGCGAACCAATAGAAAGCAATGCAGCAAAGCAAACAGCCCAAACAGTGATTACGATCACCAGTATACGGGCTAATAATGGCAGCATTGTAAAACCTGGTGCTGCTTGGCGGGATATTCCCGTCGAAATTAAAAAGTCGGCCAATGGCAAGTTAGCGCTTTATTGGCTTTAGGCTTCCTCTTTTTTGGGCAATTGTTATTTTGTCTGTCGTTGTCAATCGTAAAGTGCGACCAAGTTCTGTTTTAAGTGTGGCGCGCGTCCAATATTGAGGTATCACTTTTAGTAAAGTGGCACCCCAATCGGCGGGTGTAAGTACTTGCTAATCAAGCAACGCGCTTGCCTATATGGCCCACTTCACAGGCACAAAAAATATGTTTTTTAACCCTACCAATCAATGCTTTCGCCTTTATCGTTGGAAGCCGGTTTTATCATTAACGTCTGTGCTTGCATTAAGCGCTTGCATGGCAGAGCCTAAAAATAACACTTCTTCATCTATTGATGTTGAGATCAGCAGTTCAGCAAGCTCGTCGTCGTCAGTAGTTGCAAGCTCGAGCAGTATGGATTCCACGGTTAGCTCCTCAAGCGAGCTGAGTTCGTCATCAAGCTCTGAGTCCAGTAGCGAAGGTGCGCTGGGCGATATTATTCCCCGCACAAGCTGCCCACCTGCACCGCCGGCGCCTGACTTCGGTAGTTGGAAGCCGCATTATGCCGAGGCGGCTTACCCCAGCACTCACGATGTGGTACGTGATTTTAAAGAGCTAATGGTCGAGCAGCCTGTTTTTAATGAAACGGGTATCGATTTGCCATGGAATTTGCACTCGCCTTATCAGGCCGAAGGCGATCCCGATGCCTTGTTCCCGCTGGTTGTTTATATTCATGGCGGTGCAGAGCGCGGTAGTGACCCAAGTGCACCCAATGTTCATTTAAACAACCGGCATGCTAAAAACTTTTTTGCCTCGGCTAAATCGCTACTAACGGATGAGTATCAAGCGCAGTTTCCTGCTTATATTTTGGCACCATTATGTGACTGTAACTTCTATTCTAATGAGTGGTCTTCCGATGGTGGTGCTAACTTTACCATGAAAAATGAGCCTTCTCGGTATGGTGAGGCAGCGCTAGCGCTTATTGAAAAACTGATTGCCGAAAAACAAATCGACCCTGCACGTATTTATGTTACAGGCCCCTCTATGGGTGGCGGTGGCTCTTGGGAGTTTGCGGTTCGCCGGCCCGATTTATTTGCAGCGGCTATACCGTTGGCAGGGCATCCTCCATCTTCGAACGATTTAAAAAAGCTGCACGATAGCAAAGTGCCAGTTTGGTCCAACCATGGTGAAGGTGATGGCAGCAACCCAATTGACGATGCGCAAAACGCCGTTGATTTCGTTAGCGATGGCGGAGGTTGCGCTTGGATTTCGCGTTACCCCAGAGGTACAGGCGCTGATGATCCAGCCGATTCAGACCCTAGCGATGCGCCACACAATATATGGGCTAGGGCCTATACCAACCCAGACCTATGGCCTTGGGTGTTTTCAATCTCCCAGCCTCGCGAGCAATAGTCTTGTTGTAGCTATTAACGTTTTTGAACGAAAAAAGGCGCAGGTAATGCGCCTTTTTTCGTTGTGGCGGCTCAATTTTCGACAAAATGCATGCATTAGATGAGGTAATTAAGTGTTACTTTTAGTAAAGTGGCACCTTGAACGCTTGGGTTGATGTGTATCACTTGGCTTTAGCCCTGAAGCAGCTCTGTCTTGTTTTATTACCTCTCAAGGTACTTCTGATGTTTTTGATTGAATTCCGCGCGCAACACCTTGTTGCTGTGCTAAAGCGTATTACTTTACTGAATACTATCTGGTTGCTGGCAGCTTGTGTGGCTGGGAATAAAACACAGTCGTCGGCTTCTTTGTCGGCCTTAAGCAGTAGCGAAGCATATAGTGAGATGGGAAGCGAGTCGTCAGATAGCGCAAGTGTGCCATCAAGCTTGGCAAGTAGTTCAAGCTTTGATGATGTGGTTAGCAGCTCCAGCGCTGCGGCTTCTAGCGAGCAGATCATTACCTCGAGTGTCACCAGCGAAAGCTCCTCCAGCGCCCCAACTATTTTGCAAACAGTAATTGGCCCGCGCACCGAGTGCCCGCCACCACCGCCAGAAGCTGACCATGGCTCGTGGGCACCTCATTTTGCGGCCTCGGATACCGATCAATACAACACCGTGATGAATTTCAAGGAGCTTATGGTTGAGCAGGCGCCAGTTGAGGCATCCGGTTTTAGCCTACCGTGGTATTTGCACACGCCGCATCAGGCAGACGGCAACCCAGATGCGACTTACCCATTGGTTATTTATTTGCACGGTTTAGGTGAGAGCGGTAATGACTATAGCGACCTTTGGGGTAATCGCCATACCACTAACTTTTTTGCGTCCAATAATTCGCTACTTACCGACGAGCACCAACAGCAATTCCCAGCGTATATTGTTGCGCCGCACTGTAACTGCTCGCAAGGTGGCTCTGAGTGGACTAACGCGGCCGGTCGCGATTGGCGGTTCAACCCAAACAATGCCAGTGCGCCAGGCGAAGCGTTGATTGCGTTAGTTGAAAATATGATAGCCAATCACCAAGTTGACCCTGCACGTATTTATGTGACCGGTATATCAATGGGCGGCGCGGGCTCATGGGGTATTGCGCTACGCAGGCCCGACCTTATTGCGGCTGCCATTCCGCTGTCTGGCCATACGCCGGACCGCTCGACGATGCAAAGCCTTATTGATACCAAACTACCTGTGTGGGCACACCATGCGCCGAGCGATGAAAATAACCCCTATACAGAAACCAGTAGCGATGTAGCCGCATTGGCTGAGGCCGGTGCCTGTACTTTTATCACTAGCTACCCAACCGTGCAGGAAGCCGGTTGGGAAAACGTTGATCCGGGTGATAAAGAAAACGGCCAAATAAACGGTAACGATTTAAATCACACGGTTTGGCCAAGGGCCTATACCAACCCTAATTTGTGGCCTTGGCTTTTTTCTATTGCTCAGCCGCTTATTACTCAAGAAGTGACGCTTAGCAGTATGCCTGCATCGAGTTCGGCCTCCAGCGTAAGCAGTGCGCCGTCGGAAGATTTAGGTGCCCGTGTAAGCAGTTTAGAGTTTCCAGGTGATAGTTTGAAAAATTGCGTTGAAGAGGCAAATGTCCATTATGTTGATGAACTAACACAGCTTAATTGTCGCCAGCAAATTACCAATTGGGCAGGCTTGGAAAACTTAACAGCGTTAAAAACGTTGACCTTGTCCGGTGGTTACTTTAACGAACCAGTAACTATTACCGGCTTAAATCATGTCGCGGAGCTTGTCTTGAACGGCGGTAATTATGGCGCGCTGGATATTAGTTCAGCCGTTAATTTGCGCGTATTAAAAGTGCTTGATGCAGGTCGTTTAAGTTATTTAGATATTGGCGCTTTGGCGCAGCTAGAAACCTTAGTCGTTGCCAGTGATGATATTGCATCGTTAAGTATTCAAGGCAATCCTAAATTGTTGAACGTTGATGTGTCGGGCAGTGAAATAGGCTGTAACGCCTTAACGGAAATGCATTTTATAAAGCCTGAGCTGGTGATTGAGCACGATATTTTAGAGTGCGACTTAACGCTGCCTTCTGGTGATAACCACAATGTTGCTAATTATGCTGATGTCGCGCCGGTGATTGATGGCCAAGTGGATGCGGTATGGGATCTTGCCGATTGGGATGCATTAAATGAAGCCTGGGTGGGCTTTGAGAATTTATCCGAACCATCAAGTGCAGAAGATTTTTCTGGGCGCTATAAGGCGTTGTGGGATGAAGACTATTTGTATTTATTGTTTGAAGTAACAGACGATATTAAAAATGTTTCGGGCGCTTATTATCAAAAAGATACTGTCGAGCTATTTATTGATGAAGACCGCAGTGGTGGTTACCACGAATACAATAACAATGCCTTTGCTTACCATATTAGTATCGAAAAAAATGTTGAGGATATCGGTGATGTGGAAGGCCATGTCACGGTAGAGATTGATGAAAACAATGCGCCTTCCTATATTTGGGAGATCCGCGTTGCTATATTTGGCGATTATGGCAACGGTGCGGGAAGCATGGAGCAGGCTCGCCGAAAGCTCTATGCCGGAAAAATTATGGGCTTTACGCCAAGTTATATTGATAACGATGGTAACGGCGGTCGCGAACATTTTATGAGCGCTGTATTTACTGATGACCACAATGATAATCAAGGTTATATCAATGCTGATTCTTTTGGCTCGCTAATGTTGGTTGAATAGAGTATTGGCTTGTATCGCGGGTTGGGTTTAACCCAGTAGCTAAAAGCGGCTCCTTCGGGAGCCGCTTTTTTTGCGGTGAGATATCTTATTTGCAACGAGTTTATGCAGTTTCGCTATGAGCGGCTACACTGAAAATAACGCCGCCCCCATACCGTATGCATCGCATGGTGCGTTGTTTGTGGTAATGCCATAGAGCGCAAATATTATAAAGCGGCGTAGTTGCGAGGTACTCAGATGGATGATCAAGATCAGCGTCACGAAACGGCGCGACCGCCTGAAGGTATGAGTGAAGAAGAACTGGCAAAGCACCCTAGTTGGCGCCGCCACACTAAAAGCTACCAAGCCAAACGTGGTTATGTGCGTGATTTGTGGATATACAGTGGCATGTTGATGATCTTTATGCCGTTGCCGTTACAGGTGTTTTGCTTGGCGGCATTGTCATTTATTTCGCTCAGTATATTGGATGCTGAGGGATAATTTACATAGGGCTATCAGAGCGAAGCACAGGCTTTGTTAGCTGTGCTTCGCCGTGCCTAACTTATTAGGCTTTTAGCATTGGCTTTAAAAAGCGGGCTGTGTGCGAGGCTTTAACACTGCAAATATCCTCTGGAGTGCCGGTAGCAATAATTTGCCCGCCGCCACTGCCGCCTTCTGGCCCTAAATCAACCACCCAGTCGGCGGTTTTTATCACGTCCAAGTTATGCTCAATCACAACGACGGTATTGCCGTGGTCGCGCAAACGGTGCAGCACATTGAGCAGTTGCTGGATGTCGTGAAAATGCAGGCCGGTTGTTGGCTCGTCAAGAATATACAGCGTTTTACCGGTGTCGCGCTTAGATAGTTCTTTGGCAAGTTTAACCCTTTGCGCTTCACCACCAGATAGCGTAGTAGCAGATTGCCCCAAGCAAATATAGCCTAAACCAACATCCATGAGCGTTTGAAGCTTTTTGGAGATGGATGGTACCGCGTCAAAAAAGGGCGCTGCGTCTTCAATGGTCATGCCGAGCACTTCGTGAATATTTTTCCCTTTATATTTCACGCCGAGTGTTTCGCGGTTATAGCGCTGGCCGTGGCATTGATCGCACTGGACGTAAACATCGGGTAAAAAGTGCATTTCTACTTTCACTACGCCGTCGCCTTGGCAAGCTTCACAGCGTCCGCCTTTCACATTAAAGCTAAAGCGGCCAGCTTTGTAGCCGCGCGCGCGCGCTTCTTGGGTGCCGGCAAATAGCTCCCGTACAGGGGTGAATATTCCTGTGTAGGTTGCGGGGTTAGAGCGTGGTGTTCGACCAATGGGGCTTTGGTCTATATCGACGCATTTATCAAAATGATCTAGCCCACGTACCGCTTTGTGCGGTGCGGCTTGCAGTGTGCTGGCATTATTTAATGCGGTGGCAGCGAGAGGGTAAAGTGTGGCATTGATTAGCGTGGATTTCCCAGAGCCAGAAACGCCTGTTACACAAGTCATTAAACCTACGGGGATTTCCACCGTTACGTTTTGTAAGTTGTGCCCGGTGGCGCCTTCAAGCACTAAATATTTATCGTCTTTTACGGGCGTGCGCTGCTTGGGGATGGCGATAGATTTTTTACCCGAAAGGTAGGCGCCAGTCAGCGATGCTTTACTGCGTTTAATTTGTGTGAGCGAGCCTTGCGCGATGATTTCGCCACCGTGTACGCCCGCGCCAGGGCCTACATCTACAATATAATCGGCTTGGCGAATAGCATCTTCATCATGCTCTACCACGATAACGGTGTTACCGAGGTCGCGCAGATGTGTAAGGGTGCCGAGTAGACGATCGTTATCGCGTTGGTGCAAACCAATGGAGGGTTCGTCCAATATATACATAACGCCTACCAAACCGGCACCAATCTGGCTGGCAAGCCGAATGCGTTGAGCTTCTCCGCCAGATAGCGTATCGGCGCTGCGGTTAAGTGTTAAATAATTTAAACCAACATCCACTAAGAATTTAAAACGCTCGCGTAATTCTTTTAAAATTTTATCGGCAATTTTGGCTTTTGCGCCTTTGAATTTTAATTTGCAAAAGTACTCGTGTGCCTCGCCAACGGGCATGCCCGTAATTTGAGGGAGGTCGCGTTTATCGACAAAAACATAGCGGGCCTCTTTGCGCAAACGCGCGCCGGCGCACTCGGGGCATTTTTGTGTCGATAAAAACTTACTAAGTTCTTCGCGCACCGAGTTAGAGTCGGTATCGCGGAAGCGGCGTTCTAAATTGGGTATAACGCCTTCAAAACTGTGGCTGCGTTTGTAAATGTCGCCGCGATCATTAACGTAATTAAAATCAATAACTTCATCGCCAGAACCATACAGCACGGCTTTTTGTTGTTTTTTATTGAGCTTTTCCCACGGAGTTTCTACGTCGAAGCCAAAATGCTCGGCCAGTGACGTGAGCATATGAAAATAATAAAGGTTGCGTTTATCCCAGCTTTTAACGGCGCCATCGGCGAGTGATGATTTTGGGTTAACAACAATACGGTCTTCTGCAAAAAATTGTTTTACCCCTAAACCGTCACAAGTGGGGCAGGCGCCCGCAGGGTTATTAAACGAAAACAGTCTGGGTTCTAATTCAACAATGGAATAATCACAATGTGTGCACGCATGCTTGGCAGAAAATACTTGCTCTGTGCCGTCTTCGTCGGTCATTGGCGCGATAATGGCGATGTTATCGGCAATGCGCAGGGCGGTTTCAAAGCTTTCGGCCAAGCGTTGTTTTAAATCGGCGCGTACTTTAAAGCGGTCGATAACGACTTCAATGGTGTGTTTTTTGCGTTTATCGAGGCTTGGTGCATCGTCTAGGTCGACGACAACACCGTCAATTCGAGCGCGCACAAAACCATCGCGAATTAACCCCTGTAAAATGTGGTGGTGCTCGCCTTTGCGTTCGCGCACAACAGGGGCAAGAAGCATCAACTTGCTGCCCTCGGGCATGGCGATAACTTGGTCTACCATTTGTGAAACGGTTTGTGCGGCAAGTGGCTCGTCGTGCACAGGGCAGCGCGGCTCGCCCACGCGTGCAAATAGCAAGCGTAGGTAATCGTAGATCTCGGTAATCGTCCCCACGGTCGAGCGCGGGTTGTGCGACGTTGACTTTTGCTCGATCGAAATGGCGGGGCTAAGGCCTTCTATGTGGTCAACATCGGGCTTTTCCATCATCGACAAGAATTGACGCGCATAGGTCGATAATGATTCTACATAGCGGCGTTGTCCCTCTGCGTAGAGGGTATCGAAAGCTAAAGAGGATTTGCCCGAGCCCGATAGGCCCGTAATAACGATGAGTTTATCGCGTGGCAATTCGATGTTGATGTTTTTAAGGTTGTGGGTGCGCGCACCCTGCACAATAATTTTATCCACAGTAGTCTACGGCTGCTCTTTAGGTTAAAGGGTTGGAGTATACGGAGTTGCGGGGGTGTTTGTCTTGATGTTGAGCGAATGATCGAGAGGCTCTTTGGCTTGCGAAAAAAAACGGCGCACAAGGCGCCGTTTTTAAATGTTGTCCATGTCGCGGACCCAGTTGTTTGCTTCTAGGCGGTTGCGCACGCCAATTTTTTTGTACACGTTGTACAGGTGGCTTTTAACCGTGTGCTCGCTGACTTCTAGTACCTTGGCGATATCTGAGTTAGTCGCGCCATTTTTAATCAGCTTTAATATTTGGCGCTCTCGTTTTGTTAATTTTATTTCTAGTTTGCGCGAGCTGGGTGCGCGGCGGTTCTTTTGTAAAAAGTGATGAAGTAGGCGGCGCGGTACCCAGTATTCGCCATTAAGCATGCAGTTTAGGCCGCGGGTAAGTTGTTCTTGGTCGGTATCGTCGAAGAACACGCCTACGATACACGGCCAATCAAGCAGCTCTTCGTGTTCGCTTTCACTTTCGGCATTTAACAGTACAACGCGTAGCTCGGTTTTATGGCCTTGAATACTGCGCACTAACGATTGTAGGTCATCAAAGCTTCTGCCTTGGCAATCGACTATTGTCAGGCTGACATGGGAAATACGCTTGGTGTAAGTGGTTTCTATGGCGCAAGGTAGGTTTGTTTGGGTGCTAATAAGGTTGGCGAGCAGACCTGTTTGCAGGCTGTTAACCACCGAAAACAACGTGATACCTTCAACTTCTTCTACCGGCGCTAGGGCTTCTTCTTGTGCCTCGGGCTCGGCTTTAATTTTAGGTTCTGTGGCCGCTGTATTCGGGAGGGAGTCTTGCTCGGGCGGTGATGTTTGCCCGGTTTCATCGACGCTAACTTCTTTGATGGTCACAGTGATTGCCTTGTTTTCTATCGCTCGCGAGTGTACAGGGTTGGCCTTTCTAGGGGACCTTTGATGATTTTCTATACCTAGTACTTTGCGCGGCATTGTAACTGAAACGAAGATGTGTAACTAGACTGTGCGCTTGCTATTGACTGTAATCTAGGGGAATCGGATGTTTTTGTCGTGTTTTCGGGCAATCCCAGCGCTTGTGCTTGTTTGCGGGGTGTGTTGGTTGGCCAAATTGCGCAGTCGCTACTTTAGAGGTGGGGGTTAGGCTGCTAGAATCGCGGCCTTTGTTTATTTAGCCATAACGAATGGCTTGGAGTGGATGTGAGTAACGCTACCCCTGTTTCTGAGATGCGTATTGTAGGTTCGCTGGCGCTGTTGTATGTGTTTCGCATGCTCGGGCTGTTTATGGTTTTCCCTGTAATGATGCTCTATGGCCGCGATTACATCGACCAAACGCCTTTTTTGCTGGGGGCTGCGCTAGGTATTTACGGCTTAACGCAAGCCGTCTTTCAAATCCCGCTGGGCTTGCTTTCAGATATTTGGGGGCGAAAACCGGTTATTTTATTGGGTTTGATTATTTTTGCGTTGGGTAGTGTGGTAGCCGCATTTGCCGATAGCGTATGGGGCTTGATGATTGGCCGCGCGTTGCAGGGAGCCGGCGCTATTGCGAGTGCTGTGCTGGCATTGGTTGGTGATTTAACTAGCGAGCAAAATCGCACCCGTGCGATGGCTGTTATTGGTGCTTCTATTGGGCTTTCTTTTGCGGTGGCGATGTTTGTGGGCCCTATGCTGGCTGCAGCGGGTGGTTTAAGTGCCATTTTTTGGGTGGCGTCGGTGTTGGCGGGCATTGGCATTGTTATTTTATGGCGGGTGGTGCCTAATCCCCCGGCGCATAGTTTGCGCGGTGCAGAGGGCCTAGCTGTACCGGCTTTGTTTGGCAGGGCCTTAAAAAACCGCCACTTATTGCGCTTGAATGTCGCGATTTTCATTTTGCATTTTGTGCTTACGGCAACCTTCGTTGCGGCGCCTTTGGTGCTAGAGGCTGCAGGTAAGGCGAACGATGCCCACTGGCATTACTACCTACCTGTAATGCTATTGGCGTTTATCGCTATGGTGCCTTTTATGTATGTTGCCGAGCGCAAGCGCAAAGTGCGTGGTGTGCTGTTGCTTTCAATTGCGATTTTGATGTTTAGCTTGTTTGGCCTAGCTTTAGGTGGCGGTTTAAGTTGGCAGTGGTTGGTTGGCATATTTTGCTTTTTTACGGCCTTCAATTTACTGGAGGCGACATTACCATCTTGGCTGAGTAAACAAGCGCCCGCTGGTAGCAAGGGTACCGCCATGGGGGTTTATTCTACATGCCAGTTTTTGGGGGCCTCTGCCGGTGGTTTTGTTGGTGGTTATGTAGTGCAGCACTTTGGTGTTACTGAGGTATTTATGCTGGCTGGCGCAAGCTGCTTAATTTGGCTAATTGTTGCTGTATTTATGCAGGCGCCGCCCTATTTAAAATCGCTGTGCGTGCCGCAAAAAAAGCCAATATCAGGTCCAGCCCTTATGACGAAGGTGACGGGCGTGGTAGAGTGCGCATGGGTTGCTGAGCAACAGCTGCTGTACCTTAAAGTGAATGATAGCTTTGAGCAGCAAGCGCTGGATGAATATTTAAAATAATGCGACGTGCATTATTGACGGGTAAAAGAGCTATGGGCCTGCGCGGTACCTAGCTTGAGCTATCAAATTATTGTGTTTATTGAATGAGAGAGGGCGAACAGTGGCCAAAGGTATTAACAAGGTAATCTTGGTGGGCAATTTAGGGCAAGACCCTGAGGTGCGTTACACGCAAGCAGGCGGTGCGATTGCTAATATCAGCATAGCCACAACAGATAGCTGGACCGATAAAGCATCAGGGCAACGACAAGACCGTACAGAATGGCACCGCGTTGTGTTTTTTAATCGCTTGGCGGAAATCGTGGGTGAATATTTACGTAAAGGTAGCCAAGTTTATGTTGAAGGCTCTCTGCGCACGCGCAAGTGGCAAGATCAGGCCGGTGTTGATAAGTACACCACTGAAATTGTTGCCAGCGAAATGCAAATGTTAGGTGGCCGTGGTGATGGCGCCGGCGCCGGCGGTGGTTATGGCCAGCAGTCAGCGGCACAACCTAATTATGGTGGCGCCCCACAGCAGCCCTCCCAGCAGCCGCAGGGTGGTTATCAGCAAGCTCCTGCCCAACGCCCAGCGCCACAACAAGCGGCACAGCCTGCTTATAATCAAGCGCCAGCAGCGCAAGCTCCTCAGCAGCAGGCTGCTCCAGCTCGCCAGCCAGCGCCTGCCCCCGCGCCAAGCATGGACAGTTTTGATGATGACATACCGTTCTAAGCACCGCTGGGTGTAGTGAATCTGTATTTAAAAAGCCCCATTTATTGGGGTTTTTTATTATAGGTTTGGCTTTATTTAACGGTGCGTAGGTCGTTAAATTTATGCTGAACGACTTGTGTTTTATGCTATAAATGCCGTTAATTTATTTTATTGCCGTATAGCTTTTGGGAGAATTTTTTTGGGCTTTAGAGTTTTAGTTGTGTCTGAATCGCCTGCATTTTATGAGACCTTAGAGGCAGCCTTTGAGGCGCTTGCCTTTTCGCTACGGGCGGCTACGCCAGACTTTCTGACGCTGACGGCAGATAATATGGTGACTTACCTTGAGGGTGAGCGAATCAACGTTGTCATTAATGCTAATACCGAACCTAGCTGTGCTGAGGGTTTACAGCGCTTGGTAAAGCTTTGTGGCGAAAAAGACTTACCGTTAATTCATTTATCTTCCTATCGTGTTTTTGGTGCTGCGCAAAGTGATCTGTCGGAAAGCTTATCTCCTGAGCCTGATGATGCCTTGGGTGAAGCCCTTCTGACGGCTGAAAAAACCGTTTTAGGCTTGGAGCATGCCATTGTATTGCGCATGCCTTGGACGCTGACGTCCTGCTCGCATGCGCCGACAGATGAAGGTCTATTGGGGCGTATTTGCTTTGCTTTGTTAAATAATCCTGTTTTAAATGTATCTGAAGTTGCTTCTGGGGCGCTGATTTCTTGGCCTGAAATCGCTAAAACCATTGTGGCTATGGTTCAGCAAATATTGTGTGGCGCGGAAAACTGGGGAGTATTCCATGTACACACTAGTGATAATTGTAGTGAGGCCGAGTTTGCTGATGCGGTTGCGCGCTTGTTGCGTGGTGAGGGCTTGTGTGTATCGGAGCTAGCCATTACCAAAGAGCCTTGGCCGTGTTCGGTGGAGCGCCCTGCTTTGCTATTGGGGCGGCGCTGTACCGATAATTTTGGTGTGCAGCAGCGCAGCTTTCGGGTAGGGCTAAAGGGGAGTGTGCAGCGCTGGATTACTGAAAATGGTTACAGGCCTGCTCCCGTTTAATTTAAAGGGCTCTTAAGTGCGGTTATTGCTCCAACACAGAAACAACAACGGTTTTAATAATAAAGCCAAGCAGGCCAAGCCCAAGTACGACAAATATCATGATTGTTCCAAAGCGGCCTGCTTTTGATTGCTTGGCGAGGTCCCACATAATAAATCCCATAAAGCCTATTAGTGCTGTAATGCCTAAAATCATAGACCACTTTTCAAATGCTTCGATATTCATACTGCGCTCTAAGGTGAGGACGGTGGCGTTATTCTAGCGCGTCGCTTTGCGCAGGGAAATGTGTTTGCAGTGTTAGCGCTTATTGTGCTGAATGTACCATTGCTCAAACGTTGCGGCTGGTAGTGGCTTGGCAATATAAAACCCCTGTGCAATTTCGCAGTTTAAATGTGCCAGGTGCTGCATGGTTTCTTCGTCTTCCACCCCTTCTGCAACAACATTTAAACCAAAGCTATGGGCTAGGCCAATGGTGGACTTGATGATCATCTCGTCTTGCTCGTCGTTGAGCATATCCGAGACAAAAGTGCGGTCAATTTTGAGTGTGCTTAAGGGTAAACGCTTAAGGTAAGCCATGGATGAGTAACCGGTACCAAAGTCATCAATAGCAAAGCGCACGCCTAAATCGTGAATGCGTTTTATGATTTGCAGGCTGCGTTCGGGGTCGCTGATAAGTGCGCTTTCGGTGATCTCAACCTCCAGCGATTGCGCTGGAAAGTCATTGTTTTTTAGGTGCCGCTCAACCAGTAGTGGAAAGTCGTAATCAACCAAGTTACGGGCCGATAGATTAATGGACACCTTCATGGGAATCCCTTTGCGGTGCCACTCTTTGGTTTGTTCTAGGGCTTTTACCAAAACCCATTCGCTCAAAGGCTTAATGATCTCGGTCATTTCGGCCATGGGGATAAACTCAAAAGGGGGGACTTGGCCAAGCTTGGGGTGCTGCCAGCGAATGAGTGCTTCGCAGCCGACGCAGTGCCCTGTTTTGAGATCGACTTTGGGTTGGTAGTGTAAAACAAGCTCGTTTTGGCGGATGGCATTGCCAAGCTCTGCCATTAGCATCAAGCGGCGAGGGCTGTGGGCATCTTGGGCGGCATCGTAAAAAGCTAAAGGCTGCGCGCTAGATTTTGCGCTATACATGGCGACATCGGCACAGCGTAGTAAAGCGTGACTATTTTCGCCGTGGTCTGGGTAAACGGCGATGCCAATGCTGCCGCCTATTTCTAATGAAATGCCGTCCGATACAATAGGTTTGCGCAGCGAGGCATCAATAAAACTCGCGAGGGAAATAGCCTCGTCGCCCTCTTGGATTTTGGCGATTAATATGGCGAATTCATCGCCACCTAGCCGGTACAAATATGCACCATGGCGCACTAGCATCGGCTGCAAGCGCTTGGCGATTTCTTTTAGGATTTGATCGCCAATGGAGTGCCCTAATGTATCGTTAATATCTTTAAAGCGGTTAAGGTCTAGTAGCATCAGGGCTACTTTATTGCCGCTTTTGTGTGCGTTATGAATGGCTATGGCGGCTACGTCGTGTAGGCGTGATCGGTTGGGGAGGCCTGTTAAACCGTCGTGGTTGGCGCGCCTTTCCATTTCCCGTTTAGAATCTATTAGCTGTTCGTTGGCGCGCTTGCGCTCTGTGATATCGGCGGCCATAAATAAAAAACCGCTAATATTTTGCTGGGTGTCTCTTAGTGGGGCGACCGCGAGTGATACTGGCAGTTCGGTGCCGTCTTTGCGTTGATATTGCCATTCGTACTCTTCAATTTGGCCTAGCCTTGCCTTGGCGACAAGTACTTCAAAATTAGGTAAAAGCTCGTAGCCCAGCTCGCGGGTTAGGGTTTCTGCTCGCCAAGTGAGTTCTTTTGGAGTGTGAAAAATAAGCGGCGTTTGTTTATTGATAACCTCTTCGGCGCTATAGCGCAGGCTTTGCTCAGCTGCGCGATTAAACGTGTGGATGATGCCGTGCAGGTCGGTCGCTATGATGGAGTAATTGGTGCCGTCAAAAATGGCTAAATGTAGCGAGTTTAAGGCTTTAAGTTGGTCTGACGCTTGCCGCTTGCCGGAGATGTCGCGCACAGAAACAATAAGGTGTTCTTCTTGCTCTAGTTTTGCGCGGGTTAGTGTAACGTCTGTATAAAACTGTGTATTGTCCCAGCGTGTTTGTAGCCATTCAAAGCGGGTATAGGTTTCGCTGGGGTTTTGTTCAGACAGTGGCCATAGTTTATCGACGGGATGCCCAATAAATTGCTGGCGGTTACAACGAAACAGCTTCAACGCTGCTGCATTGCAATCGCAAACCACATTGTTACGCACAATGACTAGGGCATCGCCTGTGCTGTCGAATACTGTGCGGTATCGCATCTCACTGTTGCGCAGTGAGTAATACATTATGAGCTGCGAAAGCAAGTCGGCAACGGATGTGGCGAAGTTAATTTCTTCTTCATTCCACTGGCGCATGGTTTTGATGTGCTCAAAACAAATAACGCCGGAAGCTGCGCCTTCGTGGTGAAGGGTGGCGTCGAGCAGTGAGGTAATATCGAATGGTTCTAGGTAGGTGTCGGCGAAACACGCTGTGCGAGGATCTGTTCTGGCATTGTGTGCACAGATAACGCGGTTATCTTCAAGGGCTGCAAAATAGGGGGGGTAGTCCGCGGCGTGAATGCTTAGCTCGTCGGTGTTGGTATCTGGCCCGTCGCAAGCGAATGCTTGGCAGTTAAGCGTTTTTTCGGTTGCTTGAGGATTGCTGTAAAGCCAAATTCCGCACCTTGCTACGTCAACAGCTTGCTGGCTATGTTTGGCAACAATACCCATGGCGCGTTTAAGATTGGTTTGCCAAAGCATCTCATCTTTTGCTAAGCAAATGTACTTATCCGCAAGGCTGGGCAGGATGTGATGTTTTTGGGGTGGTTGCGTCATGCGTTTGTCTTAGCAATCAGATAGGGCGTGCCTTATCGCGGTTGTTATCTGGCGGCATTCTAGCACCGATTAAATAGCAGTATAGTTGGCTTTGGGGAAGGACGAGAAAGGATTGGCAGAAAAATAATTAACGCCGTCTTTGTGCGTGCATTGTTAGGGGGTGTGAAAGCGGGGCGTAAAAAAGCCGAGCATTGCTCGGCTTTTGGTGTTTCTGGCAGGGCTGCTTGATTAAGCGGCCGCTAAAGCTTTTACCTTAGCGTTCAAACGGCTCTTGTGACGAGCAGCTTTATTCTTATGGATAATGCCTTTGTCTGCAATGCGGTCAATAACTGGCACTGCTGCGTTAAGTGCTGCTTGCGCTGCTTGTGCATCGCCCGCATCAATCGCAGAAATTACTTTTTTAATATAAGTGCGAGCCATTGAGCGTAGGCTGGCGTTGTGTGCGCGTGCTTTGTCGTTTTGACGAGCGCGCTTGCGTGCTTGAGGTGAATTGGCCACCGTAGTGCTCCTACAAATCAAATAAATTCAAAGAAAACCTAGTGATCACATTCTATACCAGTAACAGCAGTATTTGACCGAACGCGCTCTGGTTGCTGCTAAGCGTTGTACCAGATATATGGTTGGCTTTCTGAACGTGACCTAAATAAGGACGCGGTATTATCCCCGTTTGTACCTCCCTGTCAAGTCTATTATTTGGGCGTTATTTCTAGCTGTGCATCTTACCTATGCCGGAGTGTTTGGTGAAAAAGTCGCAAGACTTAAATGGAAGGCTTATGGGGGTGCTTATGCGTAATCTGACTGAAACTGCTGTTGACGGTTATCTAAACACCTTCTACGCCAAAACAAAAGGCAAAAAAAAGGATGTTTTATAGTGGATATGCTGGCGTGATCTTGAATCGCTTCTATAGTTTTTTGAGTAAGCCCCATACGGGTGTATGGGATTTAACTTTTGCCTTTTTACGCCTCGATGTAGCGACTTGATTTATCGAGTTAGGGTCGCTACTTCACTTGAAGAACTGGAGACTGATAGTGAATACATATGCACGCGCCTTAATTCTTTCAGCCATGACGGCTGTTTCTTTAACACAGGGTTGTAGTTGTAGTGACGACGATGACCCAGCTCCCATAGTGATTGACCCGCCGGTCACTGAAGAGGGGGAAACGGTTGCTGTAACGGGTACGGCAGCTAAGGGTATTGTTAGAAGCGGTTTGGTGGCGGCATGTCCGCTGGTAAGCGGTGCCGTAGATTGTACCGCGCCGATAGCTACCGGCGTGACCGACGATTCAGGCCTTTACTCCGTTACAATTCCGGAAACCAGCTTTGGTGCGCCCTTTGTTGTGCGGGTTTCGGCTAACGCTGATACACGCATGATGTGTGATATTGCTGCTGGTTGTGGTATCGGCGATACCACAATTAATTTTGGTGAGCTTTATGCTCCCGATACAGAAACTTTTAAACTTGATGCCATTGTGCCTTCGGTTAGTGTAAACACTACGCCTACTGTTAACTTAACGACACTCACAGATTTGTCATCGTCCTTCGCATTGTCGTCGTTGACAGCGACTAGCAATTTGGACGAAATCATCACGAGTATATCAACGGCTAACTCGCGCATTGCTGATCTATTCGATATTGACGAGGACATAACATCGTTACCTGTTGTGGACTTGACTAACCCTGCAGCGGTAGCTGCTGCTAACTTAGAGGACCTTAACTACAACCTATTAGGGCCATCAATTATAGGTGCGAGCCGCCTTGATAATGCCGCGCGCACCGTTGAACAATCACTCGCGGACTTTACCACTCAGTTCTTAGCGAATGGTGTTGTGACCAATGCCGATGATTCTATTGCCGCAAATACGGTCGATTTGGCCGAGATCTTTGCGCAAGCTAATCAGATTATTACGCAAGTTAGTCAGGCTGCCACTGTAGCGAATGTAACGATCCCAACGCTTTCGACCATTACTACGCAAATCACCAGTAACCAGAATGACGCACTCAATACACCACCATCGACCGAAGGCTCGCAGGGTACTGTGAGTGATACTGTTGGGCTTGCCGCGCTAGATAAGGTGAAGCAATTTGTCCTTACCTTGGGTGATGTTGGCGCCTCGGTGGAAATGGCAAGCTTGGGTGATGATAAAACCGTACTTGGTGAGTCTGAAGGGTTTGAGATGCAGGTAGAAGCTGCAGAGCTTGCGACCAGCGCCGGATTAGAAGATGCCGTTGAAGCTACAGCTATGGTGGTTGAAGCTATGGCCAGGGCTTACGAGGCGTACGACGAAGATGGCGCGCTAACTAGCTGGACTTCATCAGACGGCATTGTGGTTACCATTACCCCTACTACGGAAACCAATGCAGAAACGCAAGAGCAAACAGTAACCTCTGTTGCTTTGATGGTGGCTGGAGATGTGATGGTGAACCAGTCGACAGTAGCCATCGATATGGCGGCCACTGTTGATGGTGTTGAAACCACAGACGATGTGAGCAGCGAAGGTGTTGAAACCGAGACCGCGATGGGTAATGTGATGATTGGCGGAACGGCAGATTCAGGCTCTGTTAGTTTGACCGTTAAAGATACGTCTCACTTCTCAGTCGGTAGCTTAATGGCTGTAATGAGTGAAAATGAAGGTAGTGAAACAGAAGATCTTACTGTCACAGATGTATCCTTGATGCTCAACATTACGGCGATGCAGAAAGTTTCTGAAACTGTTGCTGATCCTATTTCGTTTACTGGCCAGTTGAATACAACACTTAGCATGCTGGATGTTAACGAGACATGGACTTGGTCAGATAATGGCGGTTCAGAATCGACGACCTTAGATGTAGAGGCGGTTAACTTTAGTCTTTGGGGCTCTGTATCGAATTCATCGGGCGACAGTATGAAAGTTAGCTTTTCTGCTGTTGGTGATGGCTCTGGTGTTACCTTTAGTGAAATGTGGTCCGCAGGAGAAGAGACCGCAACTGACACCGAAACGGATGAAAATTATGCAGACCTAAGCGTGGCATTAAATTTCGATGCTAATTTAGCGGGCGTTATCGGCGCAGTTAAGGCTTCTTTCTCGGCTACCCGTTCTGCTGAGTTAGCTGCGACATCGACTTTCTCATTAAAATGGCCTGGTAAAAAATTAACAGCTACCGCCACCATTGACGATGATGACTCGACAGCACAAAGTGTTACGATGAAAAATCGTGATGGCGTGACTGCAGTATTTACCGAGGATGATGGTGATTGGACGGGCAGTATTTCACTAAAAGGTGTTGAGTACGCGACTGTAGACGGAGTGGTTGTAAATTACTCTGATGATACATTTGGTTCGTTAGATATTTTTGAGTAATTCAGTAAATATTTAAAAAATTGAGTTAAAGGCTGCTTCGGCAGCCTTTTTTTTACCTATACTTTTTGTTAGGTAAGCTGTAAACCAAGTGGGATGGGAATGAGTTATAACCTGTATTTATTTCGTTCGGTAATTATATGTTGTGTAACCTTCGCGCCGTTATTGTGCTGGGGCGGCGATAACAATAAAAAGTGGTATTCAACAGTTAACCCCTTCGTGTCTGCAAGAAGTTTTACTTATAGCGAGAATATGCCACTGGAAGCCTTTGATAATGATTTTCAGGGCGATTTTCCGGATGATGGGAGTTACGAGTTTACTCACAATAAATATGCTGTGGGTATGGGGTATAGAGGTGTAGAAATATCATTCTTTCAACGGCAGGATTATTATTTTAGAACTGTTGGAGATACCTTTAATCTTGTATATCTTGATCAAAATGATATTGACTTTCCCGTTGATGAATTCTTTGATATTTATTTGAATGTACAGCAGGTAGATGCAACTGGTGCAACTTTAGGTTATCGCTTTTCTCCGTTGCCTGCTCTAGAGTTATACGTCGCTGGCAGCTACTTCGAGTCGGATGATGTGTTATACGGTGAAGTTGCTGGGCGCCTATGGCAAACCGAGCGGCGCCCCTATGCTGATTTGGTTGTGGATTATGTTTATACCGAAGAGGTACTCCTTGATCGCCCATTAACGGATCCTGCATCGGGTTATGGTTATGGTTTTGACTTGGGCTTAGCGTGGCAGCTGCACGAAGACTGGCATTTCTCGGCGCTATTTGAAGATGTTTCAGGGCGGATAAATTGGAAGCATGCACCGCATACTGAAGCTGTTATGGTTAGTGATCGCAATCGGGTTGATGAGAATGGCGTATCTTATAAAGTGCCAGCGTTATCGGGGAAGCATGGCTTCAAAAATATAAAACAAACACTGCCTGTACACTCTCAATTTAAACTGACTTATCAGTACCAAAAGCTGCTGTTTTCTGCAGAGCAAGAAACTTACGACAAGGTGCGTTTTACGCGAACATTGCTAGGCTATAAGCCTATATCATGGTTTAAGGTGGAAGGCGGTTATGATTTTAAAAGCTATACCAAATCGTTGGAGTTTTGGACGCCTTATTTATCGTTATTAGTCGCCACAGACAAATTTGATTTAAAGCAAAGCAAAAATGTGCGAATGGAGTTGAAAGCAGGCATTAAGTTGTAATGTTACATTGTTAAATATACAGAAGTTAATAATCCGATAAGTGGTCGCTTGATTATTATATTTTCGTGCGATGATTGTCGCGACTACTATGTGATTGTAGGCCTCGGCATGCGGCCATTTTTGCATCGTTAAGTTATGCCTTTTCTTGGCGCTATCCTCTTTTAATCTAAAAAGTTCTGTACCGTTATGGTGGGTGAATTTATCACATGGGTTTGGTGAATATTACCCATCGTAAAGGCCTTTGTCTTACCTATACTTAGCAAGCTCACACTAGTGAAGAGCAACATTTTAATGTTCTAGTGCATTAACGTGTTTATCAGGGATGAGGTTTGGAGGTTTTTCTCCAATATTATTAAGCAGTGCGGAGGTAAATGTTATGTCTGATTTAGTAGCAGAACTCAATAGCCTGGATTTTGGCGTTTATATTGGTGGTCCATTGCAGGCGGCAGTGCAAGCGCAGCAAGCTTCTTCAATGGCGGCGGTTGAATTTATTCAAGAAGTGGGTTTTGAAGATAACGGCTCGGGCGGTACGCAAATTCGATATGTTAATTTCGACTATGAAAAGAGCACGCCTAATCCGGATTTCGACCCTGACACCGCAGTGGGGCCAGCAAACGAGAAGTACATAAAATCTGATGTGTCGCTTAAAGTCCCTTTTATTACTATGCTAACAACGCCAAATTTACGCATAGATACTTTGGATATAGATTTTAATGCACGGCTTACATCGACAGAAACTTCAAATGTTAGCTCTAAATTTGCGGCCAGCGCCGAGCTGGGAATTAACTATAAAGTGGTTAATTTTAAAGCGTCCGCATCTTATCAGCGCACGTCTTCTAAAGGTGAAAAAGTCGAGAAATCATATTCGTTGAATGTGAAAGTTCATGCCGTGCAAGATGAATTGCCTGCAGGTTTAGATCGCGTGCTAACGTTACTCGAGGATAGCATTGTTAGCGCATAACCATTGAGCGCCTTCGGGCGCTTTTAGGGGGTTGGTATGAAACTGCATGATTATATTGGCAACTTAGTGTCCAGTATTCAACAGGCTCGCGTCAGTGCCGATTTACAAGCGGTGCGCGTTGCAGAAAGCTATGCAAAGCATGAGCTGTTAGAACATTTTCCTGTACCGCGCATGCGTCTAAAAGATGTAGAAATGACAATTCCTATTGCCATTGATGCAGGCCAGATACAAAAAACAACTAATTTAGAGCCTATTGATAACCGCGAATTTAACGCAGCCGCTTATAAAGAGGTGCTTGCAGGCTTGGGAAAAAAAAGCCTTTCTAAAGATCACTCTTTGCGTCTAAGGCAGGTTATTAGTGAGCAAAGCGCAATACTTGAAAAGGAGTTGTTGGTTGGTGGCGAAACGCAAGGCCTCAAAAATTTCGCGGTTAATGTGGCTAAGGCTTCGGTTGCGCTGCAACACGACGAGGATTCGACCAATGATAGCGATAATCGTCTTGAGCTGTTAGCAAAACGCATCGCAACTAATTTAAGTGGTGCAATTAAACCTGTTAATGCTGAGTCTGTGCTTGAGCAGTTGGATGTCACAATTGAGGCCGATATCTTAAAAGAGAAATCCCCTGATAGCTTGGTACATATCAAATTGGTTATTCAAGAGGAGGGCGTAGAGTGGCACAGAATGGAGGCTAAAAACGGGACGATTACGCGAAAACTAATTCCGGAGTAATAGCTGATGAGTAAATCATTAATCGCCAAAGAAGCTGCTTACGCCAAATTATTGCAGCGCATACCTGCTATTGTTGATGCGCTAGGTGCTAAGCAGCCGCAGGCGCCAGAGAATTTTATTCAATGGTTAAAAGATGCCGAGCATAATTTGCAGGAATTTAATGCTCCTGAAGTCTCAGAAATTGCAGCTATACGCAGTAAGCTTTATGTTAATCATTATAAAAGTGTAACGCGCAAGGAGCAGCAAAGAGCTTGCTGTGAGAATTTACCGGATGCTCAGGTAGTGATTTTCCGGCTTTACGAAGAGGTTAGCACTCCAATTAAAGAGGCTAAAAAGCTACTGGCCCCCATGCTGGCCGCTGTAGCGCAAAGCGGAGCAGTTACTTATGGTGTGAGTGATAACTTTCAAATTTTTATTGAAAAGCTTAGTCAAATATTAAATCAGCACGAACAATTAAAGACGAGCATGGTGCATGTCAACGCGTTACTACCGGCGCACGATTGTTTATGGTTGTTGGCTGATATGGTCGATTTAGAAGTTTGGCCAAGGCCTAAGGCGGCTTAAGGGCAGCTCAAAAATACATTTTCTCGCGATAGCCGCTTTAGGTTTTTGATCCTCGATAGCTGCTCCTCGACATTGTGCAATGTCTAATGAGGGGCTCCTGTCCCGTGCGTTATTCTAATCAGCCGCGCTGTCTGTGCTCTCACAAAAAAATACTATTTTTGTGGAGCCTTTAATACATTCCGGTACGTTTTGATTAGCTATAAAAAAGCCGGCGCCCAATTGCTGGGGCCGGCTTCGCGCTTTTTAGGTGTTTAGTTTAAGATTGGCTGGGTTTATTGGTAGGGCGCTTTATTCCAGCTATCCCAATTGTCCCAATTTTCGAGAATGTCCATCACGAGATTGCCTGACTCGGTAAGATCGCCAGTGCTCCAGTTGCCGTAAAAGTCGCTGCCTAAATTTAAAATAGACGAGCCGTGTTTATCGCTGGCTGGGTTGGTGCGCTCTTTGGTGAGGTTATCGACCAGTGCCCAGTTGGCGTGGCTGATATTGTTTTCGTGTAGGAAGTCCATCCAAATCAATGTTTCCCTTGCGTTGGCGTTACCGGTGCCTGCTGCTGCCACGGTGCCCCATTCGGTTACAAATAGCGCGGCTTTTTTCTCTATGGCCGTGCGGGCGAAGCTGCGAATGTCGTCGCGGTGCGTATCGGCATAAAAGTGCAAGGTGTACGCGATGTTGGTGCCGTTAATGGGATCGTTAGCGGCTTCGTCAACGCGTTGCGACCAGTTGCGCGTGCCTACAATAATTAAATTGTCGGGGTCGATCGTGCGGATGGTGTTAATTACGCCTTCGGCATAAGGCTTGATGCTACCACTCCAGTTTTCGTCTAATGGCTCGTTAAATATTTCGTAAATAACATTATTGTAGCTACCGTATTTTTCGGCCATTTCTTTAAAGAATGCAGTTGGGTTGCGCGCTGGGTTTGTTGGATCCGATTTAATGATATGTGCGTGCCAATCAATAATTACATACATATCGTTTTCGATGGCGGCATTAACGACTTCAAACAATTTTAAGCGATGGCTCCAAAAATCATCAAAATAGCTGCCGTAGTCGTCGGTGCCGAAGGCTACACGAATGAGTTTTGCATTCCAGTTGTCTTTTAAAGATTTAACGGTTTCTTTGGTGTAAAAACCCGAGCCGCCCCAGCCAAAGTTGCTCCAAAATAAACTGACTCCGGCAATACTTTTAGCTTCGCCACCAAATAGTACTTGGCCGTCGGCAACGCTAATAGCGGGGAGCTGTGTCGGTGCGGTTGGCGCCGTAAAGGTGTAGTTGGTGGGGGTTAGGTTTTGGCCGGTATCTACATCGCTTAAAGTAAAGTGGTCGAGGTTCATAACGCCGCCGCCAAATACCGCGCGGAAACAAACCGTTTGCTCACCCTCAATTGGGCTGTTTAAACGGAAAGATACGTTATCGAAGTTTTCGTAGGCACCGGTGCTGGTGGTTTCGAATTCGCCAATATTGGTGCCTTGCTCTGGGTTGTTTGCGGCAGGGTCTTCTGTGATGGCGGCGCTATCTAAATAAACAGCAACGCGGCCGATGGAGTCGTGCAGGCGGCCATAGCGTAAATTTAGGCTTTTAACGCCAGTCAGGTTGACGTTGTCGAAGCAGGCGTAGTTGCCGGCTTCAAAGCCGCCTAAATAAAATTCTGGGCTACCGTAGCGCATTACGCCTTTGGATTTATTGGGGTTGTAGTCGTTATCGTCAATAACCGTGCCCAGCATGTTGCCGCCGCCGGTGGAGCTGGCCGCGCTAGAGCTGGTTGCTTGGCTGCTAGAGGTTGCGGTGTTGTCCGCTTCGGAAATCTCGATGTAGTTAAGGTTAGATGCCGCGCCTGTGAAGGTGACGGTGAGTACATTGGCGCCGCCGCTAATGCTAACGCCGCGCAAGGTAGTAGAGCCGTATGTTTCCCAGCCTTGGGCTGCAGTGCTGAGCGCACCTAAACTGCTGCCGTTAAGGGTGAGTGTTTGGGTGGCGTCGCTGCCGGTATCCGATGCGGTGCGCAGGGTAATGTCGTATTCGCCAGCGGGAATGTCGATGGGGTATTGAACGTACTCGCCCTCTATGGTGTAGCCGATGGCGCAAATGCCATTTTGGTCGGTTACATTTACAAGGTCCATCAATGCGGCGCCACCTTCGGCGCAAATGCCGGTAGCGGTGCCTTCGCGGGTGCCGGGTGTAGCTTCGTTAAAGTTTACGCGGTCGTAATCTTGCGCTTGAATGCGCAGTGTTTCGAACGGGCCCGCAGCAGAGCTGGCGCTGGATTCAATGCTGCTAGAGGTCGTTATTGGCGCGCTGCTTGCAGGCGATGAGCTAATTGTAATGCTGGATGAGCTTACCGCTAAGGATGAGCTTGAAGACGCTTCGCTCGAAATGGCAGAGCTTGTTGTTTCGGATGAGCTGCTGTTATTGCCGGCAACGCAGGCGGCTAAGGTTGTGCTCGCAGAGGCTATTATCGCCAGACGGCAAAATCCTCTTAGTAATGGTTTTGTAGGTGTTTTGTTGCTCACTGTGGTCGTCCCCTCGTGAGAGCCATTGGCAGGCTCAATCTCACTTATTAATGCTGTGTTATATTTTTATTGTGCGCGGGCAGGAGCAGGGCGGGTGTTCAGATGGCTAGCGCCGCAACTGCCAAGCAGCGGCGAAATTGTACCACGGTGTCAGACTTTAATTTTTATTCTCCGTTATTTGGCAATTCGTTCGTCTGTTTTTAGTGTGATATGACTATCAAAAAATCACTAATATGGCGCCTGTATTTTCACTGATGTTGCCGTTTTGAGCACTAGTTGGCAGTGCTTATATTGTAAACATGGGCATTGCGATGCTAACCACACTGCTCGGGGCAAGGGTGTGCAGGGGCAAAATGTGCAGGCGCCGCTTATGGGTTTATTCGTTATGCTGGGCAGTTGCCTAGAAGTGCTTGCGTTGGCGGCCAAGTTAAAACGCAAAAAGGCAGGCAAAAATTAAAGAATCTTTTGCCTGCCTTTTTATAAAATCTGTTGCTTAAATTGGGGTGTTACGCGGGTGCGGCTTCCACCTTAGCGGCAGGCTGTGATGTACCGTAAGTGGCTTTTTGTTTAATGGCATCAACAATAAGGTTGTCGGGCATTACAGCAAAGCGATAACAGCTGTTCACAGGCTTGCCGCCATTATTCAGCTCTATTTTAAAATCGCGCAGTAATTCAATAAGCGTAATCTTTTGCTCAATTAACGACAGCTGCATACCTGGGCACAAGCGTGCGCCGCCGCCAAAAGGGGCAAGTTCTATGGCCGATTGCTTTTTTTGTTCGGCTGTAAAGTTTAGCCAGCGTTCGGGTATAAATTTTTCGGGGTTGGGAAATAGCTCGGTATTATGGGCGCCGCTATTCAGTAATAGCACTACGGTTGTGCCGGCGGGAATATGGTGGCCTAAAATGATTTCGTCGCTTAATGGCTCTAAAAATAGAAAAGACGCGGTTGGTTGCATACGCATAGATTCTTGGCACGCAGCAAAGGTGAGCGGGAAATTATCAAGGCTTTCCCACGTTAGTTTGCCATCGGCAGGGTAGTGGGCGGCAATCTCGTTTTGTACTTTTTCTTGCAGTGGTAAATCTTGCGACAAAAAATACAATGTCCAGGCTAGTGTATTAGCCGTGGTGTCCTCCCCTGCCAGCAGTAGTGTTAGCACATTACCGTATATCACGTCATCAGAATACGGCTGGCCATCCGGATCTTTGGCTAGCAGCAGCGCGTCGAGAATATTATTTGTCGTATCAGTACTTTTAAGTTCATGCTTGCGGGTATTGATAAAGTTTTGTATTTCAGTGCGTGTAATGGCTAATGACTTTTCAAGCTGTTTATCTTGCGCCGATTTAAAATAACGCCAGTAAGGAATGGGGGATTTTGTTCGCCGGCCAATATTTGAAAAAATAAAACTTAAATGGCCTTGTAAGTCGGCGTTGTCGTTGGCTAAGGTATTTAAATCGTAGCCAAAGGCGAGTTCAGAGGTAATATCGACCAAAAGTTTTTTTAATAAAGCTTGAATGTCGATTTGTTCAGGCTGTTGCGCAACCACATCGCGAAAGCGTTGAGTGATTTTGTGAATCGTGGGCAGCATGCGTTTAATATGGCTGGGTTTGAATACAGGGTTCATTAATTGACGGTATTCTTTCCACTGTTTCCCCTCTGCAGAAAAAACACCGTGCAGCCCCATTTCTTTAAAAACAGATTCCATCTGGTTAACGCGGCGATAGTGTGATGGCCGTTGTTTTAAAATGGTTTGCACTGTTGCTGGCTGGGATATAACCACTAAGGGCTTTGTTAGCATGCGAACCTTAAAAATATCGCCTAATTCACTAGCTTTAGCATAAAGGTAGGTGTGTAGTTGTTCGGGCTGGAAATTACCTAAACTGCCTTTTAACCAGTGCTCTTTGGGCGATGGAAGGGCGCTAATCTTTTTTATTGTTGTAGGTGTCATTATGATGGCCTTAGTCATTCAAACGCATGTTTACATTTTGAAATAATCACATGTTATTTAATGTTGGCCAGTGTAAGCGAAACTAATCGAAGCGTTAATGGTTTTGTTTGTTTTCTGGGTTTTATGCTGTGGCAGCAAATTATTTTAACTTTTGCTGCAGCCTCCATAGTTTAGCCCGTTGGTGGGGCAATAACTGTTACCACTACTCCAATCTGCTTGGTTGTCTTGCCCTAGGTGATAAGTGAATGTTGCTGGAGTGCCCGTTCGCGAGTAGTGCTGTAGGCCAGCTTTAGCGGAGCCGTAGGCGCTATTGTGGGAAAACTGCGGGCATATCATTCCTGTTTCCCAAGCCCCAGGACCGGAGACCATTGCCCATGTTACAAAGCTCTTATCATGAGTGTCAGAGGTGTAAGTGCCCGTCTCCCCGTTAGCCAGGGTATCCCCTACATTTAAGTTACTAAAAGCCCCGCAGCGAATATCCGTACAGGCAACGGCATGGCCTGTGTTGTTAACAATAATCAGTATTACTCTTGTGTCCATAAGGTACATCTATAACGTCAATGGTTTACCTGCATAAATAACAAGATACGCCATCTCGAAGCATAATCGTATTACCTGATATTACGGCGTTGAGTACTTATTAAGCGAAGTGTTTGAGGGGGGGGGCTGTTAAGGTGTCATATGTTTTACAGCCTCGAATGCTCCACCTTTATAACGGCCTCAGTATCAAACCCTAATCGCTCGGCCTTTTGAATCAGGCTGGAATAAACAGTATCGTTAAGCGCGGGTGTGCGGGCGAGTATCCATAGGTAATCGGTATTTGGCCCCGTGACCAAGGCATAGCTGTAGTCGTCGGCTAGTTCGGCCACAATATAGCTGCCGTAAAAGGGGCCAAAAAAGGAGACTTTAAGGTGACCAACATCGCGTGCTGCAACGAATTTGGCTTTGCCTTTGGCTTCATCCCACTGCTGGTTTTTGGTGTTATAGCCGCGGTTCAAAACTTCGATACTGCCATCTTTGTTTAGGCGGTAATCCGCCGTTACATCTTGCATATTCCTTTCAAAGCGATGATCTAGGCGGGCAATTTCGTACCATTTCCCCAAGTAGCGTTGCGCCTCAAAATTTTGTACGGGTGTTACTCCCTCAGGAATACTCGAGCAGCTGGATAAAAGCAAACAAGCAAGGGTGAAGGTGAGTGTACGTAGCTGGCTTATCGCGTTCATAACGTTAACTCTTATTAAAAATAAAGGTTTAGCAGTTTATTACGCTTATGTCGTAAAAATGGATTGTCGTTGTTATTTTGTTTGTGTGTTATTTAATGCGCTGGCCTGCACTTTTCTATCGACGAATTGAGTATTTTTTTCGAGTTTTAATAATTGGATAGGAAATTGCTAATGCCCTTGGCATATAAAGCCTTTTGGGGTCGTTTTGTAAACGTTGTCGACATTAATTTGTCATGCGCGGGTTGCATGATCATTAATTATTGTGTTCGCAGCGCCTTATTAAAATGCGGCCGCCGCGAGTGTGATAAGGGCTAAACAGAATTGATTGTTGCGCGCGTCGTGTTTTTACCGAGCTACAACAAGGCTCCCCTCAGATTTAATACGTGAGATGTTACTTTATGGAAATAACAATGAAAGCTGTATGCGGTTTTGTCTTATCCGCATTGGCGGGTATTGCAAATGCAGGCCCCTTTGACGGCCCAGAAATAGCGGGTGAGTGGAGCCCCCTGTATGACGGCGATATCATTGCTGTGCATATGGTGATGATGCCCACAGGTAAGGTGCTTACCTACGAGGAGGGCGGCCAGGGGGCGCCGGTTGTTGATGAAATTCGCATTTGGGACCCGGTAACGCTGGAGCTCACTACGCCCACATTTCCGCCGTACGATTTATTCTGCTCGGGGCATTCGGTGTTACCCGATGGGCGAATTTTTATACAGGGTGGGCAAGATGGCGGTGATGCCATTGGTGAAGCACGCGCCACCATTTACGACCCCTTTACGGATACTTGGGACGATACCATCCCTAAAATGAATGCTGGCCGCTGGTATTCAACCAATACCATTTTGCCTAATGGCGACGTATTGGTGCTTAACGGCGCTATTGATTCTTATGCCAATAAAAACCTATTGCCCCAAATCTGGGAGTTGCAAACAAACACTTGGCGCAACTTGGTGAATGCCGAAGAAGCTGCGCCAATGGGGTTAGATTTTTACCCGCGTATGTTTGTTGCTCCAGATGGCCGCGTTTTTAAAGCTGGCCCAGATCGCGATTCCTGGTTTTTAGATACCGCAGGTACAGGCCAGTGGACTCGCGGCCCTAACATGAACTGGGATGGCGGCGGCAATGGCTTTCGCGGTTACAGCTCTACCGTGATGTACGACGAAGGCAAAATTATGACCGTTGGCGGTGGCGAGCAACCGCCAACAGCAACGGCCGAAATTATCGACCTCAACGATGCCAACCCACAGTGGCAATATGCTGCGCCAATGAACCACGCCCGCCGGCATTTAACGGCAACCTTATTGGCAGATGGCACGGTATTGGTTACCGGAGGTACGGCTTCGCCGGGTTTCAATAACGGTGCCGATGCCGTGCGTATCGCCGAAATTTGGGACCCAGAGACCAACGTTTGGAGCGAAATGGCGCCGCAAACCAATGCCCGTGTTTACCACTCAACGGCAGTGTTGCTGCCCGATGGCCGCGTTCAAATTGGTGGCGGTGGCCGCCCAGCGGCTGATGGCGGCATTGATAACCCTAACTTAGAAATTTACTCGCCGCCTTATTTATTCAAAGGGCCGCGCCCAGTGATTATTGCTGCGCCAGAGGCGGTGTCTTTTGCCGAAACCTTTGATGTCGAAATCAATAATCCCGAGAACATAACCGGCGTTAATTTAATTCGCTTAGGTGCCACTACGCATGCCTTTAACCAAACCCAATCTATTAATAAGTTGGATTGGACGGTCACACCTAATGGCTTGTCGGTAACGGCACCGGCAGACCCTAACCGCGCACAGCCGGGTTATTACATGCTGTTTGTGTTAGATGATGGCGTGCCCTCGGTGGCTAAAATGGTGAAATTTGGCGATGCCGAGGTACCTTCGGTGCCTACGGCGTTAGCGAGCGCAAGCGTTACGCCTACCAGTGTGGCTTTATCGTGGGCGGGCTCGCAAGACAATATCGCGGTGGCGTCTTATAACATCTATCGCGATGGGACTTACGCTGCCAATGTTCAGGGCACTACAGCGACGATCACCGGTTTATTTAGCGCTACCCAATACAGCTTTACCGTGGCTGCCGTCGATTTGTTTGGGAACGAATCCAGCGAAAGTTCGCCACTTATTGTGCAAACCGCCCAGCCAGGCCAAAACCCGCCCAATGCTGTTGCCGGCGCCGATCAAGTAGCGGCGGTGAATATTAATTTCACCTTGGATGGAACGGCATCTAGCGATATTGATGGTCAGCTACTGACTTACGAATGGTCTTTAAATGGCGCGTTGGTTGGCACCACACCGGTACTGCAAGAATCACTGGGTATTGCTGGAACCTATATTTATACCTTGAGCGTTTCTGATGGTACGTTGGTGGATTCTGACCAAGTAACTATTACCGTCGTTGATGCCATTAACATGCTGGATAACGGCGACTTTAGCGACGGCCTTGCGGGCTGGACGGCCGAAGCCATGCAAGGTGGCCAGGCGCAGTTTACGGTGGCAAATGGCGAGTTACACGCTGCGGTGGATGCGCCGGGCGATGCTTATTGGTCGTTACAGTTATTTCAGCCTAAAGCATTTATCGCCGGCGAAACCTATACCTTAGATTTTGATGCTCGCACCGATGTAGGCCCGCGCACCTTTACCTTAATGATCGAGCACAACGGCGGCGATTACACCAAATATTTAATTGAAGAAGTTACCATTACCCAAACCCAAGGCATGCAGCACTTTAGCTATGAGTGGGTACAAGGCGCTGATGACGACAATGTAAAAGTTGGTTTTTATTTGGGTGATGCCGGTGTTAGCGACATTTGGTTCGACAATATGTTTTTGCGTCGCGGTGCTGCTGTAAATAGCGCGCCGTTGGCCAATGCCGGTAATGACTTAACGGGTTTTGTTGACGACCTCATAACGCTAGACGGCACGGCCTCGCAGGATGCCGACAACGGCCCAGCCGCACTGACGTATTTCTGGAGTCAAACCGCAGGCCCCGTAGCCACATTGAATAATGACACTAGCGCAACGCCCAGCTTCACTCCCAGCCAAGTCGGTAATTATGTTTTTAGTTTGGTGGTAAACGACGGTGAGCTAGATTCTGCCCTCGACGAAGTGTTGGTGGCGGTTGGCGAAGTACCCAACGAGCAGCCCATAGCGCGCGCCGGCTCAGACCGCATGGCAACCGTTGGCGATACTATTGCTCTTGATGGTTCTTTATCTAACGATGTCGATAACGGCCCAGATGCGTTAACTTATTTATGGTCTTTGCAGGGTGGCCCGAGTGCGACCTTAAGCGCAACGGATATTGCTAACCCCAGCTTTACACCGGCGACTTCTGGCTCCTATGTTTTTGGTTTAGTAGTAAACGATGGCGATTTAAACTCTGTTTTAGATACCGTCATTATTACTGTTAACGATGCCAATATTGCGCCTGTGGCCAATGCTGGCGCCGACAAAACGGCTTACCTTGGTGATGTTATTAGCCTTAATGGCGCAGGCTCTAACGACCCCGATAACGGCCCTGCGGCCTTGGTATATACCTGGGAGCAATTAAGCGGCCCTGTGGTTAGCCTGAATAATGCCGACCAAGCCGCGCCTAACTTTATGGCAACCGAAGCGGGTAGCTATGGCTTTTCTTTGATGGTGTTTGATGGCGAGCAGGTATCGTTAGTTGATAGCGTGACGATTACGGTATTGCCCATCCCAAATATTGCCCCTATTGCCCATGCCGGCAACGCGCAAACGCAAGACTTAAACGCTACGGTAGTTTTGGATGGCGGCGATTCTTTCGACCCCGACGCCACTTCGGTGCTGAGCTTTAGCTGGACGCAATTAAGTGGCCCAGCGGTCACTTTGCAGGCGGCTAATTCAGCGTCGCCCAGTTTTACAGCCAGTGAAGAGGGCGTGTATAGCTTTGGTTTAGTAGTCAGTGATGGCAAGCTGAATTCGACGGATAGAGCTTTAGAGGCTAGCCGTTCGTTATTAATTACCGATAAAACTATTCTTGCGCAGTTTACGATGCAAAATGTGCTGCAAAAAATTCTGGACGACAGTTTTGATCAAAGCCAAACGCCTGCCGATATCATTATTAACTTAGCGAACCAGCGCCAAAGCTGTGATGATTTTAATGGCTTTCCTCAGCAAGATAACAGCAATACGCCCGATTTTTGTAGCGATGCCGGCACCGCCTTGGATATTTTTGAAGCCAATAGTGATGCACAGCTTAGCTACTACCAGCCTATTGCATTGGTGAACCGGTTCGATTTAGCTCCTGCCGATGGTGCTAATTGTGGCGAATACCGCATTGCATTTGCCGGCAATAACATATTTGAGCCGCGCGTTAACTTCTTTATTTTTGAAGCTAAAATGCCTAACCCAGAACCACAATTAGGCCTAGAAGCTTGTCGCCCAATTGTTGAGTATTGGGAAGCTTTAACGCACCAACGCGATGTGAATGAGCGTGCAGCGGCGCTTTATGCTTTCTTTTTTGAAGGGGTAGAAGGCTTCAATCCTGCGATTCAGGCCGATCACTTTTTAGGGTCCAATAAAGGTTCTGGTTCTTTGCGCTTAAATGCCCGTATCGACCAAACCAGTAATTGGGTGTTTATGCAGTTTGATAATGCAACCGAGGAAAACTGCGCGCCCACGTGTACCTTTAACATGGTACAGGCACCGTTAGAAGATGTGCCTTTCCCCGAGCTTGCTGGCGATGTTGCCGGTTTACCGCAAGCGCAATTATTCCAAGACGCGGTTATTGCATCGCTGCAAACACCGGGCGAGCAATTATTAGCAGACACCATTTCGGCATTGTCGATAGAGCTTCCCGAAAGCGTTTATTTAGGGCGCCAGCATTCCCCGCTGACACCGGCGCAAAGCGTAGCGGATTTCGCATCAGCAAATTTTGTGGCTGCTATTCAGGGTCAGCTCGATGATGTTGGGTCTTCTTTAACGCCTGAAAATATCTTGCACCGTGTTCATACCTTGTCTTGCGGTGGTTGCCATAATCAGCATTCAGATAACCTAGGTGCACCCTTGGTATTGGATACGGCTACGCAGCTTGTTGAGTTTTTAAGCATTAACGAAGAAGCCGGCCCCGATGGCCAGCGTTTTACCGTAAAGCCCGCCATGCTGGATACTTTCCTGCCAGAGCGCGAAGCCATTATTTTGGACTTCCTGGATCAAAGCCGCGTAACCATTACCGTGGCCGAAGTACCTAATATTACGCCGGTTGCCAATGCTGGGCCAGACCAAACCGTTACGGTGAATACATTGGTCGACTTGGATGGCAGCGCCTCTAACGATGCCGATACCAGCCCGCAAGCACAGCTGAGTTATAGCTGGACTCAAACGCAAGGGCCTGCCGTTACCTTGGCTAATGCAGTCACCGCCATGCCAAGTTTTACGCCAGAAACTGCGGCCGTTTATAGCTTTGAGCTTGTGGTGAGTGATGGTGAAGCGGTGTCTATGGTTGATAGCGTAACGGTGGTTGTAGACGCTGTTGCCAATATTGCTCCAGTGGCTAATGCCGGCGCCGATCAAATAGTCACTGTTGGTGATGCCGTCACTTTAAGTGGCGTAGAGTCTAGCGATGCCGATGCTGGCCCAAATGCCTTAAGCTTTAGCTGGCTGCAAACCTCTGGGCCAGTCGTAGCCCTGGCCAATGCCACAACTGAAAATGCCACCTTTACTCCGCAAAGTGCCGCAAGTTACGGCTTTGAACTTACCGTGAGCGACGGCGAAGCCACTGCAATCGATAATGTCACAGTGCTAGCCGAGCCCGATGCAACAGTAGTCGATAGTGATAACGATGGCGTACCGGATAGCCGCGATAACTGTGTAACCACGGGAAGCGACGTGGATGTTTATGGTTGTGCGCTGGTGAATAGTTTACGTATTGAAGCGGAAGACTACGAAGGCTTTAACGATACTAGCGCCGGCAACGAAGGTAATGGTTACCGCAATGATAACGTCGATATTGAAGTGGCCGCTGATGTTGGTGCAGGCTTTAACGTAGGCTGGATTGCCGCCGGTGAATGGTTGGAATACACCGTGAATTTATCGCAAGGGCGTTACGCATTAAGCACCCGCGTTGCCTCGGCTATGGGGGGCGGCGCTTACAGTGTGTTAATTGATGGCCAAGTGGTCGCGACAGATACCGTAGGTAATACCGGTGGCTGGCAAGCTTGGCAAACCTCGAATGTTGGTGCGTTCGAGGTGGCCGGCGGTGAGCAGGTCGTTCGCATTAACATTACTGGTGGCAACTTTAATATCAACTGGTTTGAATTTACCGCGGTTGCTTTAATTGTGGATGCCGACCGCGATGGTGTAACTGATGATATTGATCAATGCCTTAATAGTGCGGTGAATGCGCAGGTCGATGCGACCGGTTGTGTCCCTATTAATGACAGTGATAACGATGGTGTGAGCGATGAGCTAGATCAGTGCGATAACACGCCAGCGAATACACAAGTCGATAGCGACGGCTGCGCCTTACCTGATGCCGATAATGATGGCGTAACTGATGCCTTGGATCTTTGCCCGAATAGCCAGCCAGGCGAAACAGTGGATGCCGATGGCTGTTTAGTGGTTAGCGACCAAGATAACGATGGCGTGATCGATAGCGATGATGCCTGTCCTCAAACGCCAGCTGGCGATACGGTAGATGCGGCGGGCTGCTCTATTGTGACGGAGCTGCGCATTCAAGCGGAAGACTATATCGATTACCAAGACACCAGTGGCGGTAATTCGGGTAATGCTTATCGCACCGATAATGTCGATATCGAAGCGGCTGCAGATATAGGCGGTGGTTTTAATGTGGGTTGGACAGACGCCGGTGAATGGTTGGAATATAGCGTGAGCTTACCGGCTGGCACCTATTCTTTGGTGACTCGCGTGGCTTCGCTACCTGGCGGTGGTGCTTATACCGTGGTAATTAATGGCGAGCTTATCGCCAGCGACAACGTTGGGGCAACTGGCGGCTGGCAAAGCTGGGAAAGCCATGATGTTGGCGTGTTCACTGTTGCTTCGGGCGAACATACGGTACGCATTAATATCAGCCAGGGCGCATTTAATGTGAATTGGTTGGATATTACGCGGGTCGAATAACCGTCGTTTTTATGCCCCAATAGTAAAGCCCAAAGCTACCGGTACGCGACAAATACCGTGCTTTGGGCTTTACTATTGGGGCAAGTCTATTTTAAAGGACACAGTGTTTGATTTACGGCCCGTGCGCGTGAACGTCCGTATCCCTTATACTCGGACCTTTTATGGCCAGTAAAAGATTATTCCGAATCTTATGAAAACAATCTTATTAGGCTTTTTGGCAGTGTTTCTGGGTGCCTGCCAAAAGCAGAACTCACCACCGCAAAGTACAGACATCCAAGTTGCGCAGTATGTCAGTAGCAACGAATGCTTTACTGTTGAAAGTAATATTCAACATAAAATGAAGTTGCATGCCTATTTCCCATTCTATTTTGCCATTGTGGATTCTTGTGTACCCTTAACTGAAATTTCTGATATTAATTATTATGCCGAAATGCCCGCCCATGGCCACGGTATGAATTCTATGCCAGAAATTACGGCGACTCATATTGCAGGGGAATATGCCGTTAAAGGCAGTATGTTTCACATGCCGGGTGATTGGTTGGCGACTATTGAAATTCGCTACGGTAACAAGCTAGAAATTATTCAAGTGGCGTTGTCCCTGTGAAGGCTTTATGGGCGTTAATATTATTGCTTAGCGCTGGGGCCTGCATTGGCGCCGAACGCTTGAGCGAAAGCGAGCTTAATATTGTTCGCTCGTTTACGCCCCCAGCATTACCCCTAACAGATACCACGAATCAGTACGCTGAAAACCCAGCCGCTAAAAAGCTGGGTAAGCAGCTTTTTTTTGATGCGCGCTTATCCTCTAATGGCAAAGTTTCTTGTGCGACTTGCCATGATTTTTCTCAATCTTTAGTGGATGGTAAAACGTTAGCCGCTGGTGTTGGTATTGGAAGCCGCAATACGCCAACATTAATAAATGCCGCCATGCAGCGTTGGTTTTTTCTTGATGGTAGGGCCGATAGCTTATGGCTGCAAGCAATAGGCCCGATAGAATCCAAGTTAGAAATGGGCGGCAGCTGGCAGAAAGTACACCGTTTATTTATTAACGATAAAAAATTGTTAACCGCTTACAATAGTGTTTTTACGCAAACACCGCTATTGCCAAAAGTGCCGTACTTTAAAATGGATAAAAACCGTTTTAAAGTCAATGTAGGCAAAGCTATAGCAGCGTTCGAAATGGACTTAATTCAGTTTAATTCACGCTTTGATCACTATGTGAATGCGGTTGTTAATGGCGAGGAAAATCAGAACATTTTAAACGCTAACGAACTGCGTGGGCTTAAGGTATTTATCGGCAAAGGGCGGTGTATACAATGCCACTCGGGCGCTAATTTTTCGGATGGTGAGTTTCACAATATTAGGCTGATGGCGGCGGTAAAAAAACCACAGGACAGTGGACGTTATGGGGTAATTAATAGCCTTAAACAAAACCCTTTGAATACCCTGGGTGCGTACAGTGATGATGTCACTGTTGGCAAAACGCAATACCTGCAGCAAAGTGAAGCCCAATGGGCCGCTTTTAAAACACCCACATTACGCAATATCGCGTTAACAGCCCCTTATATGCATGATGGCAGTATGGCAACGTTACGCCATGTTATTGAGCACTATTCTACCTTTGCAAACGCCGCCCCAGATCACCATAAAAATCCATTGTTGATGCCTCTGAATTTAACAGACGCCGAAATTACAGATCTTGAAGCATTTTTGAAGACATTGTCGGGCACCATTACTTTGCCCACTTATTAACGATTACGCCGAACCCCTTATGAAAAAAAGTTTACGTTCAATATCGACAGTTTTTGTTGCAGCAATTTTAATCATAAGCCAAGCCGTGCAGGCGTGCCCTGTTGTGGGTGCGGCAGATCTTGCAAACATGACATTCCCTAAAACACAGTACCCTTTTATTGAGTCGGGATCGCAGGCAAATCAGTTTAGCTATATCGAACCGCTAGGGGCTGCGGTGAGTGATAGTGCTAGGGTTTATATTTTGGATTCGATCAGTAGCAAAGTTCGGATCTCTAACCTTGAAGGTAAAGAGCTAAAAAACTTTGGCAAAGTGGGTAAAGATGCAGGCATGTTTGTTGCCCCAAAAGGTTTAGCCATTGATAGCAAAGAAGATATTTATATTGCCGATTCGGGCAATCACCGCATTCAGCGGTTTAATAAAAATGGTCGCTATATCAACCAGTGGGGCGGTTATGGCTATGGCCAAGGCGAATTGATTAACCCTACGGGTATAGCGGTCGATGCGCAGTTTGTGTATGTTGCCGATACCGGCAATAATCGTATTGTCGTGTACAACAAGGATGGCAAGTTTATTCGTGCGTTTGGCGAATATGGCGCAGGTGATAAACAGTTTAATCAGCCTGTGGGTTTAGCAACCGATGGTTATGGCAGCCTTTATATTGCCGACTCACAAAACGATAAAATTAAAAAATTCTCACGCGATGGCAAGTTTTACAATACGTGGGGTGCGCGCGGCGCCTTGCCTGGCCAATTAAGTACGCCGTTTGGTTTAGCCTATGCACAAGGCCTTTTATATGTGGCCGAATTAGGTAACCACCGCATTCAAACCTTTAGGGCCGGCGGTAAGTTTGAAGCCGTATTTGGCGATACCCCCAAGCCAAGGAACCCTCTGGATATTCGTTTACATTACCCCGCCTCTATAGCGGTGTCCCCTAATGGTAAATACAAGGTGGGTTGCCAGCCTTTATTGCTGCGCTGTCAGTCCTATGCTTTAGACGCGAGCATTTACGCTTCCACTATGGAAGATTCCGCACGCTGGGAACAAGGGGTTACGCGGCACCAGTATGGCAGCGGTATAGCCGTGGATGGCAATATGCTGGCGGTGTTATATCCCGAAGAGCATTCGGTATTATTATTAGACGCCAGTACAAACCAACCGCGTTTGGTAGCAGTGGTAGGTGGTTTTGGTAGCACTGCGGGCAAATTCAAGAATCCAAGTGGTGTTGCTATAGATGGTGCTAAAAATTTACTTTACGTCAGTGATGCCCATAACCACAGGGTGCAAGTATTTAGCTTAAAAAAAGACAGTAAAAATAAATTACACTCGGCGAGTTTTAAATTAGCTTACGGCCAGTTTGGCCAAAACGAAGGTGAGTTTAACGAGCCAAGCGCCCTAGTTAAACGTGCGAGCGGCGGTGTATTTGTTATGGATACCCTGAATAGTCGTGTGCAGGTTATCGACGATAATTTTGAGGCCATGCCAAAAGTAACGTTAGTTAACGACGCGCTAAATATTTTTTCGAGTGTGGAGCACTTTACGGTATCACAAAAGGCGCAAGAGTTTTTTTGGTTAGATACCTACCGCCCTAAAGTCGTGGTAAGCGATAACAAAAGCGCAGTTAAGCGCACGCTAGGCGAGCGCACAACGCAAGATCGGCAGCGCAAAACCCAGCTAGACCGTTTAGTTTTCCCCGCTGGCATTGCGTTAGATCATCAAGCCCGTGTTTATGTTACTGATGCAGTATCGCAAAAAATTAAACAGTTTGATGCGAATGGTATTTACCTGAAGGAGTGGGGTGGTTGGGGTGGAAAAATTGAAGAGTTTTACAAACCAAAAAGTATTGCGATAGATTCCAAGCGGGGCCGTGTTTTTGTGATTGATTTTGGTAATAATCGCGGGCAAATTTTTAATTACGACGGCGCTCTGCTTGGAGCTTTTGGCATTGGCCACGCTATGGATATCCCCCCGCAGCGCTTTCTGGGGGATATCGCTGAGGGGCAAAAGCCGGCCCCAATTTAAGGGTGCGTTTTTTTAAGCTTAATCTTTTTTAAAGACTAATAGCTGGTTATTGGCGGGCATTGGATTGTTTTCGCGCAGGGTTAAGCCTGCCGCTGTTGCCAGACTAACCAAGTCCTCTAAGTTGCGAATGCCTTGTTCTGCTTGGTTTTCGCGCAGAAACGCATCAAACTGGGCGTTACTGTCACTGGTGAAGTCGCCATTAATTTTGAATGGTCCATATAAAACAAAAATGCCACCTGCTGTCAGTAATTCCCCTACGCCTTTAAACATTGCCTGTACTGCAGCCCAGGGCATTATATGCGCGGTATTGGCACTGTAAATGGCATTGTATTGTGTCTGTGGCCAAGGGTCAGATATTACATCGAGTGCGATTGGGTGTAATAAATTAGCTTGGGGATTTTCGTTAATCCATAAATTAATACCCTCGTGGTTAACTAACCTATCGGATGTTTGCCATTGCAAGTGGGGCAGCTCGGCGGAAAAGTACACCGCATGCTGACCTGTACCACTGCCAATTTCTAGTAGCGTTTTAGTGGTAGCTAATAAACGCTGCAAGTGTTCGCAGATAGGGTATTTGTTGTTTTCGCAAGCTTGGGAAAAGGGTTTTTCGAACATAAGAGTCTGTGGTGGATTATGAATGAGTGGTGTATTTTACTTTTTAGAAATGCCCGTTAGAGGCGCCCTTTAGATAGTCGGGTAACTGTTTATGCTGGCTATAATTTCATAAATTTAGCCGCCGCCAAATAAGCAAAAAATAAGAGTGTAATGCACAGTGCTATATTGCTAATCCAGCCATTACTAAACGCTTTTTTAATCTTGTAATTATTGAGAATCAGTAACGCTAGCGCCATAAGGGGGATAAACAGCGCCCCAGTTAAGGCGTAAAACTGTTGTGCATTTTTAAAGCTTACCCAAAGGCCGAGTAACGGAATTACTGCTAAAGCAATTTGAAAATAAAAGTATTCTTGTGATTGAGACAAGCGTTTAACAGCGTTTGAGTTTGTTGCTTCTACGTTGTTTTGTGTTGCTGCTGATTTTATAAAAAGCTGCCAAGTCTCGCAAAATATTAATGGGACTGCTTGCCATACACCCAGTAGGCTGCTAAATACCGCACCAAAGGCGCCGATTAAAAATATCCAGCGCCCCCAAACCCCTAGAGTGTCTTCCAGCTGCTGTGCCAGTTTTACCAGTAGGTCGGCCCCTGTGCCGGATATTTCAATATGGCTAGCAATAATTACCATGGCAATGCCGAATAATACTGTGGCGCTATAACCTACGATTAAATCAATGCGGCAAATGGCGATAGATTCTGTGCCGGTTCGGCCTTTTTCGCGAATCCAATAGCCATAACACAACATGGTTACGGTACCGCCGACACCACCGATAAGGGCGACGATCCAATTGAAGTGTTGCCAATGTATAGCTTCAAAACGAGGAATAAACGCTCCCGAAAGTACTTCGGTTGTGGAAGGCCACAGGACAATGGCGGTGGCCACCACGGTAACAAACATGGCAGTAATACAGGTGCCCATTACTTTTTCAAATAGGGTAAAGCCACCCATTTTCAACATCAATAGGCCGCCGATGCTGCAGAACATGCCGAGTACAATTTTACCTGTTGATGGGTCTGTGAATAGTGGAAGTAATGCATTAAGCGTAACGCCGCAGGCGGAAATTAAAGCCGCGCCGACAAAAAATGACCACAGCAATAAATACGGTAAAAAGCATAGGCCGACTGCGCGGCCAAAGTATTTTTTTACGCCGCCCAACAGCGAGAGTTGGCTGGCAAGTTGCCAGCGGCCGATGCCTTCGGTTAAAAAAAACTTCATGGCGCCGCCAGCAATAACGGCCCACAAAACAGATACGCCCAATAAGCTGCCTGCAATGCTGGCCGTGGCCAAATCGCCCGCACCAACACCGGTTGCTGCCACGAGTAGCCCGGGAAGAATAACGTGAAGTAACCGCATAGCTTGTTCCTAAAATCGAATTTTGTAATTTGGGCGTTGTTGGATGGGCTGCGCCCTATTGGCTAGCGGTGCCCCAGAGCATGCTGGCGACACCTTAATGGTTTACGCTTCAATTGGGTAGTGTACAATCCGCCGGATTTTTCACCACCTTAGTCTTTGTTGTTTTGGCTAAGGCCTTTTTGCGGCTTGAGCTTTGCGCAATAGCCCTTTCTGTTAGGTCCTGATATGTCAAAATTCTTTTTTAAAGGCCGCCAAGACGCGCGCCAAAATCATGTAACTTGTGGTTATAAAACTAATGCAAGCCACAAAACGGGCAGTAAAAAATTCCCGCTTACACTGGTGGTGACCAGCTTGGCGAGACAACAAGAGGTTGAGCAGTTGGTGAACGGTGCGGGCTTGCACGCAAATATACAATTAGATGAGCGCGAAGGGGCAGTAGAGTCTGTAGCCCAGCTTACGGCATTACTAAATAAAGGGGCTACCGTTAAACAGGAAAAAGTACTTACACGTAACGAGCCTTGCAGCTGTGGTAGCGGGAAAAAATTTAAAAAGTGTTGTGGTTAAAATAGCTGGCGGTCACTAAATAGATGGCAAAGCGCACAGTATTCGCGACCTTGGATTAGGTTTTTCAAGCGATTTAACAAAAAAGCCAGAAGGTTATGTGACCTTCTGGCTTTTCACGTTTTGCACTTCGGTATTAAGGGCTAAGGCGCTATAGCTCTGCCTCTACCTCCGTTGGAATTATTCGGGTCCACTCTTCCAGGGCATAGTCCTTTGGCTTTTAGGTTGGCAGCAATCTGTGGGATCGCAGCCAAGGTGTTGTTCTGATTTTCGTGCATCAAAATAACGTCACCATCCCCAAGTTGATTAGCTGCGTTCACAATGGCTGAAGTACTCACACCGCTCCAGTCTGATGAGTCGTTGGTCCAAGTAATGGTGATCATGCCCAGATCTGATGCGGCGCGCTGATGCTCACTATTGGAGGCGCCTTCCGGTGGGCGGAAGATTGTGGGCTTAGGCGCACCGGCATTTTGAATGGCTTGGTTGTTCTGCTGCAGTTCGTTGTACGCTTGCTGATAGTTGTAACCGCTGTTGACCATATTGGTGTGCGTATACAAATGGTTTTGCACTTCACCTACAGTTAGCATCTGCGCAATAGCGCCTGGGTTTTGGCCAATTTTATTGCCGTTAATAAAGAAGGTTACCGGTACAAGGCCGTTATCTTTAAGGGCGTTAACAAAGGCTGTGGTATTGGCGGGGCCATCGTCAAAGGTAATACCCACATAGCCATTACAGTTAGAAGGCTCTGGCTCCGGCACGCTGGTATCTATGCCGCCATCGGCAGAATAAACGGCAAACCCGCTCAGAGTGCCTTGGTCCATTAATGGGGTTAGGGCAATGTCCAGCTTACCGTCGGTAACGCGAATAGGGTCTGAGGTGAAGCTGTAGGCGCCATCGTGGCCCACTTGGCTGTACAGGTCGAGGGCAGACAAAACTTGAGTGTTTTCGATGGTGGTATCGAAAGAGCGCGCACCGGCTGCAGTGTTATACATTTCGACCATATGCAAAACAGTCGTATAGGTACCCGTTAAAACGGGAATAGAGTAACTGTATTCGCCATAGCGTTCGCTTTGGAATAACGCATCTTCTGCAACGCCGCCAATGGGGTCTGTGGTGGAATTGGCTGTGCCGCCAGTAGAATATTTATCGGCTTGGTAGGTTTCGCCATCATAGTTCGCAGGGCTAGTGGAACCGGCGTTGATGGCAATAACTAACGGAAGGTTAATTGGCGGGGCTTCGCTGGAAGAGCTTGAGCTAATTGCTTCAGAGCTGCTGGATTGGGCAGTACTCGATGAAGATACCGCGACGCTTGAGGATGAAACCTGGGCAATGCTTGATGATTGAGCGCTAGACGAGCTAATGATTGGCTGCGACGAGCTGCTTGGCAGTGCATTTTCAGATGAATTAGTGCTGCTGTCAGGCGGCGTGGTTCCGCCAGTGCAAGCAATTGTAGATAGCGACAATAAGGCCGGTAGCCCCCAGCGCGAGAGCAAAATAGTATGTGACATAGTGAAGTTACCGTGGGTAGTGAGCACAGTTAATGTATACAACGCAGATTTTACGGATTATTTGTCAAAAAAATATCCCGTACATCAACGCTTTAGAAAGCACTTCACATTATTTGATGTAAGTAATCTTTTTTTAGCGGAATACTCTTCTAAATTTCCCCTCATATTAATTAAGTCTCGTTGAATATAAGCCTGCGGCCCTGTTCTGCTGGGCTTAGTCCCCTTAACTATTAGCTTGGCGGCGGACGGGTTGTGCTTGTCTGCGGTATATACAGCACGGGGCTATTTAATATCTATATTCTTGATGAGCGCAAGAAAAGTTCAACATTCCATAACAAATTTTTAACGACGAAAATAAACCAAAATATGGAACGAAAAAAATGCCGGGGGTCTTTAATTACCAGGTTATTTGCACACATTAAATAACCTGATCTTAAGAATTATCTTTTGAATATTAATTAGTGCAGAAAGGAATAATTATGTATCGATGGTTGTTGGTTGTGGTATTTTTGTGCATATGGACAAAATCCGCTTATGGTGATGATACTTCTCCTGATGTATCAACCTTTACGCTAGATGCCCTTGTGGAAGCATTGGCTGAAAATAATGATATTAAAATAATGTACCCCGAAACGTTAAAGAGTTTGACGTTGCAAAGTTCTGGTTTTAACGCGGAAACTATAAGTTATGCTGAGCTACTTACTGTTCTTAATGTGCATAATTATGCGATGTATAAGGAAGGTGAAATTTATGTAGTAAAGGGGAAGAAGTACATGCGTAGTAGTAGCATTCCGTTATATACGGATGGTGAAAAATATTCCCCCAGTGAAATTATTACTAAAGCAATTTATACAAAAAACGTCTGTGTTTCTACATTAATACCAATGCTAAGGCCGCTTGTTCCGCAGCATGCTCATTTCGCTGGTAGTAATGCTGTTGGTGCTATTTTGATTACTGATATTTTTTCAAATATACAGAGAATAGAATCGATAATTGTGGATATTGATTCGCGTACTAAAAAGCAAAAGAAGTGCGCAGGTAAGGACCGCATTGTGGTGAGTAGTAAGAAAACTTAAGGGCATCACTTAAAGCACACATTTTCCGCGATAGCGCGCCACCGTTTTTTACCGTTTTGGGATGTCTCTTCTGTAATTTCTCCTGAATCGTCCTAATAATTTATATCCCTATACAGAGGCAATGTCTGATTAGAATAACGCATCCTGTCTCGAACGTTATTCTAATCAGCCGCTTCCATGTGGCGATGCAATGTCTAATAAAACGAATAAATTTTATAAAACGCGTCTCGCGGTTTTTAAACTATTGGCGCAGTAGATTTTCGGTAATATGGGGTGCTGTTGTGTACTAAACATTCCAGCCCGACAGAGCAAGTTGCTGGTCTATGAGTTCTGACCGGGTTTGCGCTTCAGTTTTGCTCATACGCTACCTGCTAATTTTCCGGATGTAAAAACACTTATCGGCACTGCAAAAAGTTGGTGGCCGAAGGGCAGAATGTTATCACCATCATAAAAAAGCACACCAGCAACAAACCTATCCCCGCAGGCTGCTTGCAGCTTCTTTAAGCCTTTAAAGTCGCTCGGTAGCACTGTTGCTGCAGCCTTAATCTCGACGCCAACTAACTGCTGCCCTTGTTCGATGATGATATCCACTTCCACCTTGTCTTTATTGCGAAAGTGGTAGAACTTTAGCTCTTCGTCATGCCAGTCTGCATGTTTGCGCAGTTCTTGATAAATATAGGTCTCAAGTACCTGACCTAGCAATGCTTTATCCTGCCACAAGCTTTGAGCATTTACTCCCATCAGAGAACAAATTAAGCCGGTGTCGGTGAGGTGCATTTTGGGGGTTTTGATCAGTCGGCTGAGGCGATTACTGTGCCACGGTTGCAATTGTTCAAGTAGAAATATCTGCTCTAATAACGTCAAATATTCACGAATGGTGGGCCGGCTAATAGAAAAGGGGGAGGCTAGGTCCGCGGCATTAAATAGCCTTGCTGTTTGAGTGGCGGCTAATTCCAATAGCCTTGGTAAGATATCGAGATTGCGAATGCTCGCTATATCTTGAATGTCACGCTGAATAATTGTGGTGATGTAATCTCGATACCATGAGGTGCGGCGCTTCGCACTGGTGCGAGCTATTGCTGCTGGGTAGCCTCCTTGGCAAACGATTTCCGCTAAGGACTCCCCCAGCCGTGCATAGCTGCCCTGATTCACCGACTGCCCCAAAGAGCCACAAAAAAGCTGCATTAAGAAAGAGGGTTTTTCATGGGATGGTCCTCCCGCATTCACTTCCGCGCCTGCTAAGGGGCGCAAGGGGATAATCTCGATCCGCTCTGCCAGTGAATCCGCTAGTTTAGGCAAAAGCATCACATTTGCTGACCCAGTAAGCATAAAGCGACCAGGTTGACGATCAGCATCGATGCTTGCCTTGATTGCAGTAAATAGTTCTGGGGTGCGTTGCACCTCATCCAAGATAACCTTATCGGGCAAGCTTTGTACAAAACCTATAGGGTCAAGTTTTGCAGCATTGAGCTGGTTAACATCATCGAAGGTAATGTAGTGGTACCCCAAACTATTGCCCACGCTCTGGGCCAGCGTGGTTTTACCGCACTGGCGTGAACCATGGATGAGTACCGCAGGGGTATCTAGCAGCGCCTCGCGTAGTGTGCCTTCCATAAATCGAGGGAATAGAAATTCGGCCATAAGAGCATCAAGCAGCTAGTGAAGAGAGCGACCAATTGTAACTTTGGGTTTCGTCCATATGAAAGTTATATTTCGTCCAATTGAAGATTCACTCTGGGCTCATCAAGTGTGCCTAGGTCAATTCAGGCGAAGCTATTGAGGCCTGTTGACGGACTTATGTAAGGGAAATCTACGCGATAGGATCGGCAGAAACATGTTGAGACGCTTAAACTCGCTGCGCTAACTCTTCTTGAAAAGGGATATTTCATCGCGGTAACCCGTGAATGCATCACCTAGTGCCTTGTCTTGAATTGGGCCATGAGGATTGAGTGTTTGTTCGAGCTCCTCCGCCCATTTAACAACCTGTAATTGTAGCTATTCAGGCATAAAAAAATATTGCTCATTCGGAGGGCTGATTGATTGTTTTCGCAGATGGCTGAATAGTTGCAAAAAGTTGCAAAAAGTTGCAGCACAATGGCTGCAACTTTTTAAGCTGAAGCCTTAAGGCTTTATGTTCATCCCCTTACGCAAACGGCTTGGAATCAGCAGCAATAATATAAGCCCAAACCAAATACTAGCCCCGCCGCTTTTTCTTTTTGAGGCTTGGTGTGGCGGTGGTGTGTTGGTGGATTTTGCTGCTGGAAGCGGGCATGAAGCGAGTTGCTGGCCTTGAGGGGCGCTGGAGTCTGCGGCTTCATCTAAATAGGCAACAACCCAAGCGAGTGGTGCATTCCAGTTAATGGTAATTTCATTGGTGGACCAGCCCTGAATATCATCAACATAACATTTGAGTGGGGCGCAGCCACTAACCGCCGCCGCGGACACTGGGTCTTGCAAAGCAGGGTTGGGGCCGCCAGCGAGAACACCACTGGGTACGCTGGGAAAAGTATCGTCTAGTACGTTTGCCCAGAAACGATGATGGGGTTGGCTTGTCGCTTTTTCGCCGTAACCGGTAATGTACGATTGAGCTAGCGGGTTGCGCCCCATTAAGTAGCTCATGTTCACTTGCATTGCATCGACATATTTAGTGTCGCAGGTGAAGTCATTGGCTAGGCCTAGGCCAATCATGTTGTTTACCACTAGCGAGTTCGACCCCCAGCCAACCGAGGTTCCGGCTATGGGCAGGCCATAACCCTTTTCTGTTTCGGCAACAAAGGTATCGGCGGCGGCAACAATCACGGCTTTCACTTGCGCGTTAAGGGCTTCATCTTCAATACCGGCTACGGCTAAAGAAATAGTGCCTAAAAAGTGAGTACTCCCCCACGACATTAACGATTGAGTGGTAAAGTCGTCGGCATCGCCATTCACGGTTAAGTGAAAATTAGAGTCCACCATATTGGCCTTATAACTGGCATCTCCTGTGGCGGCATATAATTCGGCGCTGGCCCAATAAAACTCGTCAGTCGTATTGCCGTCGCCATAACCACCACTGCCAATAGACCAATTAATGGTGCGTATGGCTGGGTTGGCCTGCGCCGCGGTGTAGGCGTTTTTGGCGGCGCTTAAGCAGCGCTCTGCAAAGTCGATGTCAAAGGGGCGAAATACGCGCGAACACTGAGCTGCCGTGGCAGCGAGGTTAAGGGTTGCTGCAGTCGTTACGGGGAATAAAAAACGATCTTGTGAGGCGAGGGCTGGCCTTAATGGCAAGCCGCTCCAGGTAATATCAGCCAATTTGTGATGCACCATACCGGCTTGCGCTTCACCTTCTGGAATTTGCATTTTTAGCATCCATTCCATTTGGTAGCGTGCTTCATCAAGAATATCGGGTATACCGTTATTGCCTTCGGCCTCCGGTAGCATCAGGCTACCATCACCAAATTCGGCGGCATTTAACCCTAGGCTAATGGCGCGTTCGTATTGGTTCATTAACGTCCAAACAGAGATGCCGCCATTAACCACATATTTTCCGTGATCACCTGCGTCGTACCAACCGCCCCAGCCATTAACGCCGGTACGGCAATGCAGAGCTGTTTCGTCGAAGCTTTCTAGCGTGGCTGTTACGTTAGCCATATCGGGCATGGTGAGGCACTCAAAGGATGGCACCATCATATCCTCTTGGTGGCCGGCTTCGCGTGCGAACTCTGCCGTGACTACGTCTTCTAAAATAGGTGAGCCGCTACGGTTGTGGTAGAAGTAAGCCAAGGCTTCTTTTTTCATATCGTCGTATAGGTCGTAGGCGATATCAAACGGGTAGCTCACAACGACCATATCACCTTCGGTGACAACTATTGTGTAGTTGCTGCCTGTTTGGCTAATGTCGCTAAAATCGATGCTGTGAATAACTTGCCCCGAGGCTTGGTCAAAACCTTGATCTATCGTTTCGCCAGTTGCAATTTGAGTATCGCCCGACATCAATGCCCATGGGCGGGGGCTGCTTAGATCGGCGGAATCACCGGGGACAACATAGGTGGCGCGCTTGGTAAAGCTGGGCAGGTAGCCGTGTTGGCTAGCTTGCACTTGTGCGGCAACGGGCAGCACTACAGGCTCTACATAATTTGGGTCTTCAATCGCGATATCATCAAAACAAATAGTTTCGCCAGCGGGCACATTGCCCCCGCCGAGCATAAAGCGGAAATAGGCGGCATTATTGTCAGCCGTAGCGGTAAAGGTGTTGGAGTAAGTAAAGCCTGCACCGTCTAAGGGGGCATCTATTACCAGTGCGACTTCTTCAAAAATGGTCGTGCAGCAGGGCGTCTCAATACTGGTGCCTGCATCAATAGTGGCTGGCGCACTCGTCCAGGCGGTAAAGCTTAACGTGTATTCATTGCCGGTTGTAAAGCTCAGGCCGCCTTGGCGCAGTTGTGCACCCCAAGTATTACCGCCTTCGTCAATAACGGTAAGACAAGCACGCCCTTGAGCGTCAATGTCGAAAACACCTGAACCTGCGGGTTCCCCCCACCAACCGGGTTCCTCCCAGCTAAGAGCGCCATCGTCAAAAGAGCCGTTGTTAATAATATTGGCCCCGTAGGCTGGTAGTGCAATTATGGGTAAAGCGCAGAGGCTTTTTGTTATCGCGTTAAATATATGTTTGTTTTTCAATTCGATGACTCCGATTTTATAATAATTATTTAGTCGTTGTGTTGTGGGGGTTAATGTGGGCTTTTAGCAGAGAGGGTTGAGCTGCAGCCGATTCTAGCAGTCGCATCTTGCCCCAGATAGTAAGGCCCTAAAAAAATCGAAAGTAGGATGCGATAATTGAGTACCCAATAGGATTACTGGTAGCGCTACCCCATAAAATACAGATGCTGATATGTATTGATTATTTGTCTTGTAAAATAATATCGAGTACTGGTGGTTGTTTTTTACTTGAAGTCGCATGCATGGAATTAAATGAAATTCATAAGCTCTTGTTTTTACTCTATTTTTGGAAGTGATAATCGCGGGCTATTCGTTCTTCAATTTTGGTTACTCGATAGCCCCTTGTGGTATAAGTTTAGATTTAGTCTCAAATAAATATTCCATGTTATATACTCGTCCGCCTCACTGCATAATCAATAACCTAAGGTGGAAAATATGGCGCTAATAGATACGCTTAAAGCACAGCTTGTTGAGTTATTTGAAAGCGACCCAGGCTGGGTTGCATTGTTTAATCATCATGGCTGGGCGTTTGATGTCGAAGAGTTAAGGGCTGTGGGTACGCAGCAGCTTGTAGAGTATTTAACGACTTCGTTATTAGATGTGGATTTTACTTTGCCGGGCTTTGAGGACTTCCACAGCGAGGGGCAGTTATTGGTATGCCCTGGCATCCCAGCGCAAAGCTTGCTCTACCACGCATTGGCATCGCCTAATGTTATTGCCGGGCCCGATGGTTTTGAGTTGATGCATTTCCCAAGCTTGGCTTTACTAGACACCCTTGAAAACTTTATTTTTTCGGTAGCGGGGGCTTCGTTGCAGTCGCTTGAGCAGCATGCGCGCGAGCAGTTGGGCTTTCCTGACGGGGCGGCGGTAGAGTTGGCTGTGTGTAGTTTTAGTGTGGAATACCGCACGGCAGCCACTACGGTGCATGGAGAATATGCTGATCAGTGTTTTTCGCGTACCGGTGTTGCGCGTGTGGGTACGACGCCTGCGCAATATCAACCGCAATTGCGGGGCTTTAGCCCGTTTGTGGAAGGCGACGATATTCACAGTATTCGGGTATTGCCTTGCCGTTATTCGCCGTATATTGCGGTGCGCTCTAAGGGGCGAAAGGATGTCTTTGGCCCCGCGGATAGTTTAAGTTCGAGCAGCGGCAGTACTAACATTGACGACCGCCAGAATGATTTTTGGGTGCCTTTGCATAAGCTATTTAGTGGCGAAGAATGTTTGCAGGGCTTGAATTTAAATGTTGACCAACAAGCGCAGCATTTTAATCAGAAGCTAGAAAAATTTGGCCATTTATTAAATGACAAAGCAAATGCCGGCATTCCTGAAAGTGAGCTGAGCAAGGCGCCGTATCGCTTAAGTGAAAACCTAGCGGGCTGGCAATCGCCTAATGATTTTGGCGAGGGTTTGTTATGCCCCGTGCCGCACCCGTTAGTAGCTGCTGCCGAAAGCGACAATATGCCGGTGGGTTTTACTAGCCCTAAAATGTCACCCGATGGCAGTAGTGTATTTTACGATTCTTTTGCGCCGAGCTTAGCCATGCAAGCCGAGCAGGGCGCGCGACCTTGGCCCGAATATGCCCATGTGCGCGAGCAAGTGGAAGCCAATGGCAGCACAGCCAGTTTAAGCGATAACCCCGATGTGGTTAATATCACCAAGCAAGGTGGTTACACCGCACTGCATTATTTAGATTTTGCCGCCGATGGTTTTATTCACCCGGTTGTTACCCATGCCGGCCAACAGCTGCTGCAAAGCAATGGCCAAACCCTGGCGGCCGTAAGTGCTTATTCGTTAGTTTCTGCACCGGACTTTTTCCCGCGTGTGCGCCAGCGCTTTATTTACCAGTGGTGGAAAAACGAAGTGCCGAATAAAGCAAGCCTGGGGCAGTTGCCTGCTTGGTGGCAGTGGTTAGTCGACAATGGTTATTGGGAAAGTGTTTGGCGGGCAGAGCCTATTCCGTTATCGGATATTCGTATGGCGGCCAATATACAAATGCCAGAAACACCTTTTTCAGCAAACGATATTACTTGTAGCGCGATAGTATCTTTGGTGCAAACGCCGTCGAATACGCTCACTCACAGTGTGCGTAAAATGCCAAATACTCAGCGCAATACCTTTTTGCCTGATGGCGCTGCAGGTGTTTTTGCGCCCGGTTGGGATACCAGCTTTGATACGGACAAAAGCCAAGCGCAAAATACTAATCATTTAGCGGCATACGGTTTGGGTAGCCCATTCCCCGAGGATGCCAAGCTGTGTGCAGCCTTAAGCACTTTTTGGCCTGCGGCTGCACCAGATACGACACGCACCTTTTTTGAGGTGCCTTTTTCGGCGGGTAGCGTAGTACCGCTTACCGATGATGAAATGGGCGTAGGTACGCAACCCAGCTGGGATGGTTTAATTGGCCCACATATTACCGAGCAAAATGCGGATTACATTGTTGTGCAGTACCCAGATTACCCACGTGCGGATTACACGCGTAATGCGCTAGAGGGGAAATTTTCGATTGCGCAAACGGCAAAAGTTTCTTTTGAAGAATACCAGCGGCGCTTACTGACTATGTTGCGTACTTACCGGGCTGTGGGCGAAATCGACAATAAAGAAAACGCACATATTATTTCATTTAAACCGGTTGCTGCTTTGGATGCCGAGTTGGAGCAAGCGCAAGAGCAAGCCAATATTGAATTAACTGGGCCTATTTACCGCGTAGAGGGTTTTAATAATCGCTTTAATCGGCAAGCAAATGTAAGTGCGCCAACAAACACCGATGAAAGCGGGCATTACACAACGCGCCAGGTTGTTATTAGCTGGGTGGTATTTGTCGGTGCAGACGGCGGCGTATTAATGCGGCTTAAGCAAGGGGATGGTTCGCAGCGCCGCAGCCAATGGACGCTTCAAGACGCTTAGCGGGCATTGCTAATAATGCCTGATGTTCAGGTGGTTGTTATTGGCGGTGGCCCGGCAGGCGCGGCGGCCGCCATTAGCGCCCGCCAATACGGTTTAAGCGTTACCCTTATTGAGCAGCAAGCATTTCCTCGGCACCGGCCAGGGGAATCTTTGCACCCAGGCGTTGAGCCTGTGTTATTGCAGTTGGGTTTAACTCCTGAGTGGCTTAGTCGTTTTTCGCGCTTTTCTGGTCATTGGCAAGAGGTTGGCGGTGATCGGCACTTTCAGCCATTTGGGCGGGATGCCGCAGGACCATGGCAGGGGTTTCATATACCGCGCGCTGCGCTTGATCAAAAATTATTGCAGGTAGCTGCTGAGTTAGGGGCTGTGGTTATACAGCCGTGTAAAGCCTCTGCCATTAGTCCGTTGGCGAATGGTTATAGTATTCACACCGTGGCGCACGGTGACATTACGGCAGATATTGTGATTGATGCATCCGGTGCAAGGCATTGGTTGTCGCGGCAGTTTAATCATGCCGTTACGCCTTATAGCCAGCCACTTTATGCGCGCTATGGTTATGTAAAACATGATTCTCAGGCCGGCTATGCACCTTGCTTTAAGGCTGATGCTAACCGTTGGTTATGGACCGCGGCAATTAATAACGAGCAGTTACATTGGACGCAATTAGCCTTTAGTGGCTCGCCGGCCGATTTTACATTCATTGAAAATAAGGTGTTTCCCTCTAAGGCGAAAAAAATACCTATTCACCTTTTAAAACAGCCCCCCGTGGAATTAAATAACACCCAAACTATTGGCGCTATTCGCGGCGCTGATGTGACTTGGCGCAAAGCAGAGCAATGTGCAGGCAGGGCATTCTTTAAGGTGGGGGATGCGGGTTTTGTATTGGATCCAGCCAGTTCTCACGGTGTGCTTAAAGCATTGATGTCGGGTATTTATGCCGCCTATATGGGTAGCCAGTTGCTGCAGGGGCGTTTATCGGCCGAGCAAACGCAAGAGTGTTATCAGGTGTGGATGGATGAGCATTTTAATAGCGACAAAAAAGTGTTATCGGACTTTTATGCTGGGTTAAGCGCTATAGGGCACCTCTAAAAATAGTAATTTTTTTGTGAGTGCAAGGGCAGAAGTTGCTCCTGGCAACTTTCTGCATTTCCTCCATCTATAGACAACTGATTGGCCTATTGAGCCAAGTGTATGAAGGTTGCGCACGTTAAGCTTTGGGTAAATCACAACAGTGCACCAAAGTGCAAAGGTGAATCCCCATGAGTGCTCAATGCCCACAAGTTCATCACGCTATACACCAACATACCTTTAGCGATACTTGGACCTATATTGGAATTGGCCGTTATACCGGTTTGCACGTGATTATGCGTGTTTTACCTGCCCCTGCGAACAGCGGTATTCGTTTTATTCGGCGTGATGTTAACAGCGTGAATAATGAGATTATAGTTACGCCTTACAATATTCGGAACGAGCACGGCTGTATAACAGTGAGTAATGCCGTTGGAATTCGTGTGGCGTCTGCCGATAGACTATTGGCGGCCTTAAGCCATTACAGTATAGATAATGCAACGATTGTACTGGATAGCCCAGAAATCCCCCATGATGGTTCGCAGAGCATTGATGGCAGTGGCATTAGTTTTGCGCAAATTATTAGTGATGTTGGCACTAAGGCGCAAAGCGCTTTGCGTGATAACCGCAATATACCGCAGCCCAATGGGCGGGCTACGGTATGGCGTTAATATTGATCAAATATTTTCTTGGATGGTATTTACAAGGTCAGTAAAGGCGGTTACTTCTAGCAGCGTATTGTATGCAGTGGTGTGCTGGTAGCCGGCTTGTAATAGGAATTCTATAAAGTCGTAAATGCTTTTAATGGGGCTTGCGTGGGTGGTATGTTTTTTAAGACTAAAGCTCGCGAAATGATGGTGAAGCTCGTTTATCTTTAATTTTTCAGTGGCACTTTTTTTACGCAGCTGCTGAATTAAATCATCAACAATATCTTTTAATAGCGTAATTTCCAGTGTAGACCAATGCTTTAATTGGCCTACTTTCTCGATAATTTTATTGCTTAGTGTTATTTCTAAGTAGGTAATAATATTCGCTAAAGTGAGTTCTAAATTTGTGTTTACGGTACCTGCCAGCGGTTGTGTGTCGCTGCACTCATGTAGCATGGTGCCGGCAAGAATAGAATTGGCAATGGCAATATCACTTAGCCCCTCAATTAATGATGATGGCGCAATGGCAGGGATGTATAACGAGGGGATCTGGCGCAGTAAATCTACCTCCCAAGCGTGCGGCACTATATCAATGCTGTTCCACAACCGTGTTGTGGTACTGGCTAAGCATTGATCGTAGTAATTTGCCCAAGCTTGGTTGCCAGCTGCAGGCCCTGCACTGGGGACTACCGCAATTTGGCTATTGCCTTTTGGGTCCCAGCTTACAGGGTTATTTTGTAAATCATGCATGGCTAGCGCCATCGCTGGCGATAATGCGCCACCCAAGCTATGCCCTGTTATTGTAATTTCCAGTGCGCCTTGCGCGCTGGTGTGCGTGGCTAGATATTCCAATGCCGTTTGATTATTGCTTGTAAGTGCTAGCAGCGCGGTTAACCCTAAGTGCGTGCCGTTAGAGATTTTAATATCACTATTTTTTGTGCTATCGCCACTGGCGAAAGGCCAAGGTTGCAACGGGTTAATTAAAAAGTCTTCGTGAATCCAGCCATAACGAGAAATGGGATTAGTACCCGAAATAGCAATAACAAACTCGTTAGGGCTACTGCTATTTTGTGCAATATAAAAGGCATTATCGGCAACGTCTGAGCCTGGCGTTTGATACACCGCCGGCCCCCAAACCAAGTCCCATTGCCCTATTAAGCCTTGCGCAGTGGTATCTTTTAGCGTGGCGTTAATCACTTTTGAAGCATAGGCTTCTAGTTGCGCTACGGTGCCGTGCTGGTCTGAAGGCGTACCCGCTAACGTGCTGAGCGCATAGGTTTTTTGTATGGAGTTGAAGGCTGTCGTCATAGCTATAAGCTCGCGTAGTAAGGTCGTTTACAAGAGGAAACCGCAATTGTGCATTTTAGTGATGCCTACCGCTATTACAGGGCATTACACGTGGTTATTGTGCTGTACGCTGGGTCGTGGTTGGCGACCACAGTACTCATTTTTCGAGTAGTGCCATAGCAGCATTTTTTCGGGCGGTGCGAAGTTGCGCATATTTTACGGCGCTTGCGTACAAAGCAAAGCTGGCGGCTGGTCTTCCGCCTTGTTTAACCTAGAAACCGCAGTTGAGAGTCAAAAAGATGCGTGTTCCGTTGGTGTGCATAGCGTGCAGTAAAAATGCGTGGTCATCTTATTGGTGATAAGCCATTTTTATTACGCGTTAGGTGCACCAAGGGGGACGAAAACTTTGACGGTTCACTGCTGTTTTTAGGTTTAATATAGCCCATAAACCAGCCTTCAACTTCGCCATTCATAGCGTCTATTAGGTGGCCTATGCGCCTAAAGGTTAAACTCGCAAAAGTGCTTTTTTCGGGTTTAACCAGTAAAGAGACAGAAATTTTTCAGCTTGGTATTGTATCTTAGGGCACAATCAAAATATTTCATGATTGATTTGATAAGGGAGGTTTAGCGGTGGCTTTTACTCAGCAAGAAAAGCAAATGTTATTGGCGGTAAAAGGGGTAGGGCCGACCGTAATTAAGCGCTTTGAGGAAATTGGTATTCATTCACTTGCAGAGCTTAGTCAGTATAGTGCCGATGATATTGCACAAATGGTTGCGGGCATGTTGCATTCAAGTTGTTGGAAAAATAGCCCGCAGGCTAAGCAGGCTATTACTGGCGCAATACAATGCGCAAAAGACAATACTTAAACTAACGACTGCTTCGCGGTGAATGCCGCCGTTAGCATTGGACTTAATCTAAAGCAACCACCATCACTGATTTTGCAGGTAGCGAAACCACTAACTTGCCATTCTTAGCCTTGCGCTTGTAGGCTTCTGGTTTCACTACGTTGGGGTTTTTAAAGGTGTTATGCGCGTCCATCGCTTTGGCCGTCAATAGTGAACCTTTAGCTTGTTTTATTTTGCTGCCGGTATTAATCGTTACATCGGTGGCTTCGGTAGGGTGAGTATTGGCTAGCGCTAACCAAAGCTTACCTTTTTTATCACGCGCGGCCGAGGCGCTAACCGTAGGGATTTTATCTTCGCCTAGGCTGTAGCCTTTATCGCCATTAATGGCGATAGGTAGCGAGGTGGCATCTTGAAATGGAATGTACATTTTAAACACGTGATAAGTCGGCGTGAGTAGCATTTTTTCTTTGTCGGTGAGAATCATCGCCTGTAATACATTCACCATTTGCGCGATGTTACTCATTTGAATGCGTTCGGCGTATTGGTGAAATATATTCAGGTTAACACTGGCGACAAGGGCGTCGCGAATGGTGTTTTGTTGGTATAAAAAGCCAGGGTCTTCACCGTCTTCTACGTCGTACCAGGTGCCCCATTCATCCACATAAAAACCCACTTTATTCTCTGGGTCTAGCTTCTCCATAATGGCGAGATTTTCTTTAATATAATCTTCGATTTTTAAAGTATTAAACAGCGTAGAAAACCATTCAGTTTCAGGGAAGCCCAGCGCTTTGCCGTGCTTGTCCCAGTTGCCTGTTGGCAGGGTGTAGTAATGGTGGCTAATGGCATTCATGCGCATGCTCCAAGTTTCGGGCACTTGCTCTAACAAGGTTTGTGTCCACTCGGTTTGCGCGGTATGGCCGCCGCTGGCAATCATGATGGGTTTGTTATCGCCAGAGGTTTTGGCGAAGGTGGCCCAGTGCTTATAAAGGTCGGCGTAGTAGTCGGGCGTCATGGTGCCGCCACAGCCCCAAGCTTCGTTGCCAATGGCCCAATAGTGAATGCGCCAAGGCTTATCGCGGCCATTGCTGCGGCGCTCTTTGGCGAGTGTCGAGTCGCCATCGGCCGTCATGTATTCCAGCCATGCTGCCATTTCCCGCGGGCTGCCGGTGCCTAAATTGGCGTTAATGTACACTTCAGAGCCAAGCATATCGGCAAATTCAAAAAACTCGTGGGTGCCAAAGGCGTTATTGTCGGTAACCCCGCCCCAATTTGTATTAATGGTGACTGGGCGTTTATCGCGCGGGCCAATGCCATCGCGCCAGTGGTATTCGTCCGCAAAGCAGCCGCCGGGCCAGCGCAGTAGCGGCACTTGTAGATCTTTAAGGGCTTTAAGAACATCGTTGCGAAAACCACGGGTATTGGGAATTGTTGAGTCCTCGCCCACCCATACGCCTTCGTAAATACCGCGGCCTAGGTGCTCCATAAATTGCCCGTAGATATTGCGGTGAATGGTTGGGCCTGTTTGTGTTGTATCGATGCTAATGTTTACCTCGGCGCGAACAAGATTGGCGCTTAACAAGCAAAGCATCATGGCTAAGGTCGGGAGAACCCAGCGGAGTCGTGGTTTTAACATAGGGATATCCAAATGGTGAGTGTGTTGTTGCCAGTTTATCGTTTTTGTTGCTCCATAATAGCAACTTTGGTGCTAGCCACTTATGTCGGCTTACCGAGTTTGTAATGCAAAATTAACTAGGCCTTGGGCGTGGTTGCCCGCAAACCGGCTTGGCTAGTGCTTGTATGGCGGCGGGCGTATAATGGCGTGTTTTCTCGCTTTGTTTGGACTGCACCATGAATGACAACATCAATTACAAGAACAACCCCTTACATGGTTTAGGCCTAAAAGACTTACTCACAGAAATTGTCGATTACTACGGGTTTAACATTCTAGATGCCTATTTAAATATTAATTGCTTTAAAACTAACCCCAGTATTGAATCTAGCGTTAAGTTTTTAAAAAAAACGGATTGGGCGCGAGAAAAAGTCGAAGCCTTTTATTTGTACCAGTACAAAAGCTTGCCAAGAGCTTCAGCCGAGCAATTCGAGTTGCCACCACGTGACCGCATTGTGCCAGATGGTCAAACGCCCGGTGAGCCAGCCGAACTCAGCCTAGAAGATGCCGAGCGCCTGCGAGAGAAAAAAGCTAAAAAAGCGGCAGAATTCAAAGCCGGTAACGGGCGCAAGCCTAGCGGGCCGCGCAATAATGGCCCACGTAACCGCGCACCGGATAGAAGCCGAAGCAAACCAGCAGCCACCAATAGCGCCGACCCATGGGCCAACTGGAAGAGCAAAAACGAAGAGTGATTGCCGCTACAGTTAACCCGCCGCAGGGCGCGTATTGCTAATGGGTATGACTGAAAACCACCCTATAGATACCTTTATCGCGCCGCCGTGCGATGGTGATATTGGTATTCTTTTTCAAGATGAGCATTTCTTGCTGATCAATAAACCCAGTGGTTTGCTTAGCCTGTCGGGTAAAAACCCGCTGAATAAAGATTCGGTGCATTATCGGTTGGTTCAAAACTTCCCTGATGCAACTTTAGCGCATCGCTTAGATTTTGGTACCTCGGGCATTATGATTGTGCCTTTAACTAAAGCGGTGAATGCCGCTTTTAATCGGCAGTTTCAAGCGCGCACAATTACTAAAACCTATACCGCCGTGCTGCACGGAATATTGCCCAATAATAGCGGTACCATTGAATTACCCATCGCCAAAGACCCGCCCAATTTCCCTTTGCAAAAAATCTGTACCGAAACTGGTAAGCTAGCCGTTAGCGCATATCAAGTGGTGGCGCGCGATAGCCTGCAAAATACAACCCGTGTGATATTTACGCCTTTAACAGGCCGCACTCACCAACTGCGTATTCATAGCCGCGAAATAGGGCATTCTATTTTGGGCTGTGACTTATATGCCAACCAAGCTATTTGCGTTATGGCGCAGCGCCTAATGTTACACGCTACAACATTGGATTTTGATCACCCAATTACAGGGGCGCGTATTAATGCCGTTTGTCATTGCCCCTTTTAATTCTGTCTTAATAAAGCGAGTGTATTTTTGAATAAGCCTGTCCCCGTAAACCCTCAAAAATGCCCGCTGTGCGGCAAGGCCAATGCCTGCGTTATGGTCGAATGCGGCAGTAAGGCTAGTGAATGTTGGTGCATGAGCTCGTCAGTGATGTTCTCGCCGGATTTGCTGCAGCAGGTGCCAGCGCAAGCCAGAGGTAAAGCCTGTATTTGTTTGGCTTGTGCGGTTAAAGCTGGTGAAAGCTAACATTTTTATGAGGGCGGTGACGTTCCAGTCGAGGGAAAATTAACGTTATCCGTTATATTTTTTAACGAGCACAAATCGATTTTTCCAAGTTAAACGGTATATGCTTTGGCGTGTAAAACGCTATTCTTGGTATATGACTCTAAATAACTGGGCGAGGTTGACGATGTTGACGGTACTGAGCTGGGTAAAAATTTGTCGCGTGACTGCGCTAAGCTGTGTTTTATTGTGCGCAGGGCTACCTTCTATGGTGATGGCTGAAGGTCCTAGCCGTTTAAGTAACTATTTGCTTAACGGTGCTACTGTAGCGGATTGGCAGCTGGTGTTGGGGGATCAAAGCGAATGGTATCAGCCGCAAAAAGAGAATATGGGGCTTAGTGCGAATAAGGCTATCTCTTTTAATCAGCAGGATAATGCCCTAAATGTTCGGTGGCGCTCTAAGAAAAAAGAGGGGGTTATTTCCATTAATGGCCCTGAAATTAGCCTTAGCCAACTTGACGACACCATAGCGCTGGCTATCGAAATAAATGTTGCGACTAAAAAGCTACGCAACCCGCTTAAGCTAAGCATGTCTTGCGGGTATCCATGCCGTGGAACTGTTACGCTTAATTCTTTGCTTGATGTTTTACCTCGCAACGAGTGGATTACGCTGCCCATTCCATTGCGCTGCTTTAAAGATGGAGGTACAGATTTTTCTAAGCTAGATTCCCCGTTTAGCCTGCAAGCCCAAGGCAAGTTGGAGATCGCTATTCGCAACATTCGCTTAGCTAAAGTGCCTGACGGTTTAGATTTGTGTAAAACTAAATAAACCATATTGAAATGGGGCTTGGGCATTGCTACTGGCATTGCTCGGCCTCCTTATCCGCTGTTTCCTTTTATCAAAATGTGCATTTTCCGCGATAGTGGAGCCACCGTTTGTCGCTTCTCGATAACGGCGCTCGACATCACGCCTCCCGCTTATTGTTCCTGAATTATCCTAATGGTGTAATCCCTATACAATGCAATGCCTAATCAGGCGCTTCCCGCGCTGTTGTGTAAACGGCATACCGTGGGCCTTGCACATCAGTGTTCCGTTATCGAGTTCTCACAAATTGAAGGATCGATTTGCTCTAGAAACCGCAATTGAGAGTTTAAAAGTGCCTATCCCGTTGGTGAGCATGGCGTGCAGTAAAAATGTGTACCTTATTGGTGATAAATCATTTTTTATCGCTCGCCAGGCGGCTGCATCGACTTCGATGGTCAACGGCGGCTTTTAGGTTCACTCTTGGCCAGATTGGACAACCTAATACCGCTTCGTCTCTAACCGTTAATGAAGTATCGGGAATGGATGGACCGAATACAGGTTTTGCATCGGTGCAGGAGGCACCTTATTAGACATTGCAGGAGCAGAATGTCGAGGAGCGAAAACCTGTAAGCCGCTATCGCGGAAAAAGTGCATTTTTAGAGATGCCCACAAGTCATATTTACACAGCGCAGAAGCCAGCCCGGTGATAAGCAAGGGGCTATTCGCAAATCGGTGAAGTCTTTGCTTGACCCTACAAGCTACAGTTGAGCTATCAAAGCTAGTACTTCTTCTGTGTGCATCTAGCGCACGATAAAACTGATGGCTGATCCATAAGTCCCCGCCCTCATTCTTGATGATTAGTTACGGTTTTTTAGGCTAAATCGTGCAATTAAAAAATCATAAGAAATTTATTGTTTTGTGATGTTTGTCACGCTGGCTTGAGCGGTTTTTTAAAACGCTGCCGTTGATTCATTTTGCTGAATGTTCAACTTAATGGCTTTTTTTGCGCGCAGATATTTATCCGGTGGAGTTCAAGCGCGGTGTTGTTTTGGTGCAAGCGCTATTTTTCGATACTCACTTTACGAATATCGGCGTTATTTGTTGATACTTCCTTTGGTGCTGTTACTTATCCTTTTAATTATTTTTAAAGGTCGGATAGGTGTATGAATATTATTCTGAGATTCAAGTCTCAATTTTAATGGCTTAAAAATCAAAATTCTGCAACAAACTGAAAAATTAATAACACAAATATGGTTTTTTATTAACCTTGTATTTCTTGCGTATTTTTTATCATAAAAATTGTTAATTTATAACCCTAGGAAGAGAGGTGTGAATGTAGTCTGCTGAAGTTAATTTGTGGGTGTACGAATCCTTAGCTGCTCAGCACTTTTGACAAATAAAACCAATAACTCAGTCGAACCCATAGATTGATCGGAGAGATAAATGTTTGATACTAAATTCAGGCGAATTGCAAGTAGTTTTGTTCTCGCCGGAACCGCATGTGTGCTTAGTGCTTGCGTTGCGGATTCAGGTTCCAACAGCTCGGGGGCCAATACATCTAGTGCGCCAGCAACCACGAGCAGCAGCCCTGTGACGCCACCAATATCAAGTGCGCAAACCGCATCTAGCGCTGCGGCGGGGTTTAACCCTCCACCAGAAGAAACACCTGGCGAGCCCACGCTTGCGCTGGCCATTAATGCCGGCGGCGAAGCAGCAATGCTTGATGGTATTCAGTACCAGGCAGATGCTTACTTTAGCGGAGGCCTTACTTACACCAATACCAATGAAATTGCCGGTACCAACGAGGATGCGGTATACCAAAGCGAGCGCTACGAGGACTCCAGTTATGCAATCCCAGTAGCCAATGGTACTTACAACGTTCGCTTTAACTTTAGTGAAACCTACCACGATGCGGTGGGTTCGCGAATATTCAATGTGATTATCGAAGGCCAAAATAGGCTGAGCAATGTCGATATCTTCCGCGCCGTTGGTTTTAATGCCGCGATGGTCGAGCAGGTGAGCGACATTACTGTGGATGACGGCACGCTGAATATCGATTTCCAAAGCGTTACAGCGCTGGCCAAAGTCACCGGTATTGTGATTTATAAGCAAGATTCTGTGCAAAGCCATGCGGATATCGGAAAGGCGATTTTTGATGTTCAGTGTGCAACCTGTCACGCTGCCGATACCAAAGGCGTGGGTACACGTGCCGACGAGTCTGGGCACAACTTGCCAAGTTTGATCGCGACTATCGAAGCAACTATGCCGCCCCCTGGTTTTGAGGCGGCATTTGGTACGTGTGATGCCGAGTGTTCCTATTACACCGCCAAGTATATTGCCAGCGTTAACCCGTTTATTGGGCGGCCTATTCCTGGGCCAGAGCCCGATGCGCCCATAGCAGATATTGCGCCCTTGCCGCCGGTAATGAGCCGCCTAAGCAAGCTTGAGTACAACAATACCGTTCGCGATTTATTCGGTATTAACTCTAACCCAGCCGATGCGTTACCTCAGGATACCTACGGTCAGTTTAAAAATGACAATGCATCGTTAACTGTAACGAGTGTAGCGATTGAAAAATTCTTTGAAGCCGCAGAAGACATTGCAACGGAGGTAGTCGAGGCTGCAGCAGGCGGTAACCGCACGGTAATTGGCTGTGATATTACCAACGCGAGTTGTGCGCAAACGGTTATTAATACGTTGGGCGTAAAAGTATGGCGCCGTCCATTGTCCAATGCAGAGTCTGATGGTTTATTGGCCCTGTATAACGACGTTCAGGGTGTTACGGGGAATCGCGCTACGTCTATGACGGCGCTGTTGCGCAGCCTGTTGTTTTCTCCCAACTTTATCTACCGCCCGGAAATCGACCAGAATTTAAATTCAACGACGGCGCAACCGCTTAACGCCTATGAGTTGGCATCGCGTTTATCGTACTTCTTGTGGGCCAGTACACCCGATGACCAACTGCTGAGCGCGGCGGCCAACGGCTCGTTACTTAATGACGCTACCATCCGCTCGCAAGTTGCCCGCATGTTGGAAGACCCAAAGGCAGAAACATTGGTTGATGGCTTTGCGATGACGTGGCTGGACTTCGACAAATTTTTTAGCCATGACGTTGACGTTGATCAGTTCCCACAATACACCGATGAAGTTAAGGCTAATTTACTCGCAGAAACTGAAAACTTCCTGCACCACATTGTGCGTGATAATCGCCCGTTATCAGAAATTTTGAATGCAAATTACACTTACTTGAACGAACGCGTGGCCAATTACTATGGCGTACAGGGTGTATCTGGCAACAGCTTCCGTTTGTATGAGTGGCCTGCAGGTTCCAAGCGCAAGGGTTTGATGGGGCATGCCTCAGCATTGACTGTACATTCGCACCCTGCTGCAACCTCACCGGTTAAACGCGGTACCTGGGTGATGGACCGTTTCTTATGTGATCGTCCACCCGAGCCATCGGCTGACGTTATTGCTAACTTTCCAGATATTCCATCGGGTTTAGACCCACGCGAAATTTCTGAATTACACAAAGAATCATCGGCGGTTTGTACTTCGTGCCATGCCTATGTTGACCCGATTGGTTACGGTATGGAGAACTTCAACCCCGTAGGCCAGTGGCGCGATAGGTACACCATTAACGATAGAGTCGTTGACTCTTCGGCTGAGCTTCCCACTGGTGAGCCGTTCTCCAGCTTGACCGAACTTGCCGATATTCTGGCGCCAAAAGGTGAGGTGAGCATTTGCTCAATTGGTTATGCAATGAGCTACGCCTTAGGGCGAAGGGCGACCACGGTTTTTGTGCCGGGCGTTAACTCAGCAGATTACCCTGCGGTGTATGACATCTACCAAAAGACTCTCGACAGCGCGCATAGCATGCATGATGTGTTTACTGAAATCGCTTTGAGCCCCGCGTTCCGCACGCGTTTAGGCGCAAACACCGGCTCGCAGCAGCCTTAATAGGAGTATTACAATGACCCAGATAGAATTAAGAAGAAACAAGGCTCCTAAGCTAAACCGTCGTTCATTTTTGGCAGGCTCTGGCGTTTGTATGTCGTTGCCACTGCTAGAGGCCATGTTGCCAGCGGGTAAAACAGCCTTCGCACAAGATGCAACGCCCGGCCGTATGTTGGTGATGTTTACCGGCAATGGCTGCCATATGCAGGCGTTCCAACCGAGTCAGGCCGGCAATTTTAACGGCAATTTTGGCACGGCGACTTCGCTAAACCCGCTGCGCGATATTGCAGGCGACATAACGACCATCAAGGGTTTGCATAACGACCCGATGAGAGGCCAGACCGGTGACCACGGTAAAGGCAGTGGCGCCTTTATGACCTGTGCCGAAGTGGCTAAAAACCGCATTGAATCGGCGACCACTATGGATGTGATTGCCGCGCGACAAATTGCGAATCAAACACGCTTTTCTAACTTGCACCTTGGTATCGACCGCGTAGGGGGCGGATTCCCTGATAACGGTTATTCCGCGGCCTACATGGGCAATATTTCGTGGGAGAACGGATCTACTCCGTCCCCGCGTGAGAATGACCCACAACGGTTATTTAATCGTTTATTCAGCGGCGACTTGCCAGACACGCCTGGCGGCGTAGATACGAGGGCTGCGGTTAATCAGTCGGTGATCGACACTGTGCTCGCGGATGTTAATCGCCTTGAAGGCAAGCTGGGTGTGGCCGATAAAGAAAAGCTGCAAGGTTATTTGGATGGCGTGCGCGAGTTAGAGCGTCAGCTGAGTTTTCAGCAACCAGATGTCGTTCAAGGCAGCGCTTGTGAAAAGCCTAACATCGGTGGCAATGGCAACTTCGTTGTTAATAGCCGTTTATTTAACGAGCTGATGGTTATGGCGTTTACCTGCGATTTAACCCGCGTTATCAGCTATGTGTTTTCCAACGGCTTAAACGGTAGGCAATACAACAACTTGGGTATTGGCCGGGGGCACCATGACATTTCACACCATGGCAATAACCAAAATAATTTCAATATGTTGAAACAGATTGATACCTACCACATGGAAGAGTACGCCCACCTTTGTAAAAGGCTAAAAGAAACCGTCGATGTTCAAGGTAAGTCGCTACTTGATAGCTGCATGGTGCTTTACTCAAGCGAAATTGCCGATGGCAATTCACATAGCCACTATGACCTGCCGATTGTTATTGCCGGCAAAGGTAATGGCAGGGTTCGATCCGGCCGCCACATTAATAGCAACAGTGGCCGAATTGCCGACTTATTCTTGGCAATGCAGCAGCATGTTGGCGCCAACGTGAGTTCGTTTGGCAACAGCCAAGGCCCATTAAACTTATCTTAATGTCATCTTTTAAGCTCATTTGAAATGAACCCACAGGGCACTTTAAGCGCCCTGTGGCCATTCCTTAGGTTTATTGTTTTCGCGTGATAGGCGCGGCACGATCTTCATTAGAGATTAATAAAATGAATAACAATAAAAATACAAGAATATCCGGTAAGCGCCATGCTGGTCTGCATTCGCTGCCAGCTTTCCCGAATTCGCTGGGGGCTTTAAAGCTCCGTTTAATAAAGCTCCTTTTAATAAAGCCCCTTGTAATAAAGCCCCTTGCAATGGCTGTTTCTGCGATCACTCTTTCGGCGTGTGTGGCGGGCCCTACTACTGACACAAGCAGCTCTGCAACCAATCATTCTGAAGCGACGCAAGTATCTAGTAGCGCAATTGCAGGGCCTCAAAGTAGCTCAAGTGTTGCCCCTGCTAGTGCGGCGTCAGTACCGGTGGACTGCTCGGCGGTGAGTGCTAGCCAAGGTAAAGTTGCATACGAGGAAGAGTCTTGCCTAACGTGTCATGGTGCTGTTAATGAAGCAGCAGGCTCGGCTCCTGGTGCGGGCGGTGGTGCTCCGCTGAATTTCAATAATTTTCCAATAGTTAGCCAAGGCGGCACCAGCCTTAATAGCTATATCGCCAATAATATGATGAATTTTGGCGGTGGTTGCGACGGCGATGCGGCCTGTGAGGCAACGGCCGATAATATCGCCACTTATTTCAAAAGCCTGTCCAGCGAACCTTGGTGTGATACCCCCGCATCGAGTGAGCAGGCATCCAGCTCGGTGCCCGCAAGCTCTTCATCCAGTAGCGAAGCGCCCCAAATGGCTGCCGGCCCAGGTACCGAAAATACGCTGCTCGACAGCACTGGTGAATTTGAAAGCGGTATGGAAAATTTTACCACCTACGATCATGGTACGGGGGATAACGATAACAGCACCCCAGCGCTGACTCACTTTAATTGGGATAGCAATGGCGCTGTAGAAATCACCGTTAATAATGTATCAACCGCGCCTTGGCACGTGCAGCTTATTCACGACACCGATATTCGCTCGGGCTTAATGTACACCCTTTGTTACGATGCTGTGGCCGACGTTGAACGCGATATCGAAGTGGATATTGATACGCCAAGCACCTACACCAGTGTGGTCGGTGGCGCCATTGATGTGACAATTGGTACAGATTTTCAGCGTTATACCCATACCTTCACTGGTGCGCAAACCGCCAGCGATGCACGTGTTTTATTTAACTTGGGTATCGAGGATGGCGATGTAACCTTCGACAATATTGGCCTTTATCACGGCACTCAGTGTAACGAAGTGAGCATGATACCGCCGCCACCGGAGCCCGGTGAGCCAGACCCCAGTGCAGGTTGTGGGCAAGCTCCTGGGCAAACGGGCAATACGCCTATTGGTAATGGGAATTCTTATTTAGTCGCGCTTCCGCAAAATTATGACCGTAATAAAGCCTACCCATTGTATTTTGATTTTCACAACACGAGCAGTGATGGCCCAAGGTATTCGACACGCGGTGACGGTTTTAGTCGTGATGCCAAAAACAACGCCATTTTTGTTTACCCCACAGCGAGAAACATCGGTGGTGGTTGGGGTAGCGCTGATTTTCAAATGTTCGAGCCATTGTATAACCGTATCACCGATCAGTTTTGTGTGAATAAAGCGGCTGTATTTGCGACCGGATACAGTAGTGGCGGTGATTACTCAGGGATGATCGCATGCGAGCACGGCGATAAAGTTACGGGTATTGCACCGGTTAACCCCAAACCTGTGGGCGGCTATCAAGTAACGAATCCAGAAGGGCGGAACTGTAAAGGTAATGTTAAGGCGATTATTATTTACGGTAATAACGATACGGTTTTAAACGCGTACATGGGCGCCAGCGGTAGAGATATGGCAGAGTTCTACCGAGTTAAAAACGGTTGTTCAACAAATACATCGGATATGCCTGGGTACCCACAGTGCAAAACTTACCAAGGTTGTATGGCTGGCGCAGAGGTCTCTTACTGCCCTCATAACTGGGGGTACGGCGGTGATGGCGCTAGCAATGGCGCCGGTCATGGCTACCCGAACTGGACCACCAGTATGTTCTGGGATGCCACGGCAGAGTTTCGGTAGTTAAGTAAAGCGCTGCATTTTCGAGTGTAGCGCTTTACTTAAAACTCTATCTAAATCCTATTTTTCTGCCTGTGATGTTGGAGCTTGTTATGTTGGCTTTAAAATACTTGTCTCATCGAAAATGCATAGCACTCTGTGCATACCTGTTACTGAGTGCGTGTACTGGTGACACTAGCCGTTCCTCCGTCGCGAGCAGTTTATCCATTGCAAGTTCTTCTGTTACAAATTCTTCATCTGCCAGCAGCGGTGATATGACTGGTGGCGCCGCTTATCAAGGTGCCGATGGCATAAAAGGTGGGCATTTGTATGCTCAGTTTTGGGCGAGCGAAACGGGTTTTACACTTAATAACAGCGAGCTTGTCGACCAGGCTCAACTTGATGTTATTGCACAAAAGCCCCTGTTTTTTGCCTGTAGCCACTGCCACGGCTGGGATCAGCTTGGCCAAATGGGCGGTAACAGTAACTTAGCGCCTAACGCGGATAGGCCGCGAGTTGCCGATATTGACCTTGCATTATTAGCCGAAATATCGAGCCCACAAGCGCTGTTTAATCGCGTAAAAGATGGAACAAATCGCCGTTCCATTGACGATACGCTTGCCGATTACGAGCCGTCAAATAACGCTGCAGTTGGCGACGCCATGCCTGCCTATAGCGACATTCTTACCGATGCCCAAATCTGGGATATTGTTAAATTTTTGAAAGAAGAAGCTTTAGATACCACAGCGCTTTATGACCTAATCCTTATTGGTGGCCAGTACCCGCGCGGGCGCGGGTTTTCTAACTTGGGTGTTGATGGCAGCGATGTTGCGGGTAAAGAACTATTTGCAAGTGCATGTGCTGATTGTCATGGGGTTGATGGTACGGCTGTTTTGCTTGCCGGCGGTAATTTCACTGTAGGTAAGTACATGCGTAACAAACCTTTTATTGGCCAGCATAAAGCCAAATTTGGTAACTTGGGAAGTGCGATGGGGCCAGTGCTAAAAGGTGCTAACTTGGGCGATATTCAGGATTTGTTTGCGGCCATGCGTGATAAAAATGCGTTCCCTGATGTAAAGCCCGAACCTGAACTCGAACCAGAGCCTGAACCAGAACCAGAACCCCAGCCAGAGCCAATAGACGGGTTGTTACAATTTCTTCGGCACTGCTCAAGTTGCCATACCGGTAATGGAGAAGGCGTGCAACGCTTTGGCGATGTTACCGGCGCTAGTGCTGAGTTAATCAATTTTAAAATTCAGACGGTACCCACGATGGCCCATCTAAAACCTGACGATTTGGCTCAGTTTGCGACGCTTGAAGAGATTGATGCGATTGCTGAATTTTTAAGGCGCTGATTATTGAGGTGCTGATCATTGAAGTGCCTTGGTGGGCGTTGTTGTCTCGCGCCTAAAACCCAGCAGTGATCGTTGATACAGGGCCGGCAATAATAAAATTTTCACGATAGTCGGTTTTTTTGTCGAGCTGAAGTTACCGAAGAGTGTACGCTTTGAGCAACGAAGATAAGGAAATCGAAATCAAGCGGTGGTGGTTAAACCTAAAAACCGCAGTTGAGCATCAAAGCCTACGCATCTTTTTGGCTCTAAACGGCGGTTTTTAGGTTTAACACTGTTGGGCTTTGTAGCGCGAAGTTGGCTTTAGGCGCTCACCTATCTTAGCGATATCTTCTGCCGGAAGTGCGCTTACGATCAAGGTTATTCGTATTACAAAATAACGCAATAAAACCCCTTGTATTGCCCCAGTAGGGCTGCCTTTTTGAGCGGACCCACCCCCAAATAAAGCCCCTTTACTTTGTTTTTAGGCCCATTGGGCCGTCACGCTTGGCTTTTCAGTGTTGATGTCAATCACAGTTCTTACATTCTCTTAGAAATCAAATCGCCGGTGTATTGCTGTGCCTGCACCTCGCAACCTCAGGCGTTATGCGGGTGCTAGAGGCAACCTCTTTTTGGGGCTTATAGCATCCTTATTATCCGGGTTGTTCACATTGTTATTCAGGGAGAGCATTTTTTCCGTTAGATATATCTTAAAAAAACATTATGCCCTAGGGGCCCTTTGTGATTCGGATTGATTTTAAGGGCCACCTAGAAAGACAAATGTAAACGTATACATCTGTCTTTCTGCATATTTGAAACATTTTAGAGCTGTACCTCAGACAACCCCATAGCTTGATCGGAGATAATTAAATGATAAATAGTAAAGCGAGGCGCATAGCAGGATGTTTTATGCTCGCCGGAACCGCCGGCGTGCTGAGTGCCTGCGACGGCGGTGTTGCCAGTAGCTCGAGTACTCCTGCGAATACAGCAAGCAGCAGCCCTGTGATTCCGCCGGTATCAAGCGCCCAAACAGTATCCAGTGCGCCTGTCGCATCAAGCAGTGCGCCTAGCGTTCCAGTATTTAATCCTCCGCCTGAAGAAGTTGCTGGCCCGCCAACCCTTACAATGGCGATTAATGCCGGTGGTGGAGCTGCAACCCTTGATGGTATTCAATACCAAGCCGATGCTTATTTTACGGGTGGTTTGACCTATACCGGTAATGTCGATATTGCCGGTACTAACGAGGACGACGTATACCTTAGCGAGCGTTACGATAGCTCGAGCTATGCTATTCCAGTGGCTAATGGTAACTACGAGGTTCACTTTAACTTTAGCGAAACCTATCACGAAGGTGAGGGTTTACGTGTTTTCAACGTAATGGTTGAAAACGAGATGATGTTGAGTAATGTCGATATCTACAAGACGGCGGGCTTCAATGCCGCGCTTACAGAAAAAGTTAGCAATATTTCCGTTAACGACGGCACTGTTTTGGATAATTCGATGACGACCATTTCGACCGAGTCTGCTGATGGGCGACACAAAACGGCCGATTTTGAACTCAACGGGGTATTCCACGCGGTTACTGGTTGTGGTGGCCGCATTAAAACAGGTAACGGCGATTTTATTGATGTTAATGATTACGCCTCTAATATTTATAACACGATGCTTCGCAGTTTTGGCGCCAGTGGCGGTAATTTAGTGGGTGACGGTAGAGGTGATTTAAGCTCTATAAAGGCGTAAGCGCTTGGTTCGCTTTTGAATTGTTAATGGATATGTAGCCACTCACATACGAGGGAAATGTGAGTGGCTTTTTTTTACCTGAGAAAAGCGCTCGATAAATAGCCCTAGGCGGCGATTCTTATTGCTGTGCGAGTTGTTAATTTCAGACGTTAATACGGGAAGAACGTAAACTAGGGGGAGGAAAAAAGTGCCCTAAAAATAGGGCACAAGAGGTGAGGGACACCTACAAAAAAGTCTACGTTGTTAGGGTACGGTTTGATGAGCTTTGTCGCTTCCCGCTTTTTTGCGGTTATACTCTGAATAATAATTTTTTGGTGTGTTTGTTAAGTAATTATCGAGCACTTCACAAAACAATAGGGTACCACTAAAAATGGCCCTGAATTAGGACCATTTTTAGTGGTTTAATAAATATTATTGAACATTAAAAATAATCCGGCGATATGCATATAAGTTGGGGGTGCTGGAATCCTTCAATGTTAAAATAACGTGAATGTTTTCTCCATTTGCATCGCTAGGTATTTGCACCGATGTTTTCATGGATGTATTGTTACTGAACTTTACACTGCCTTTGTAAGAGCTGGCGTCACTGTAAAATTCCCAATGGTAGTTTAGGTTGTCGTCATCTGGGTCGCTTGAGCCGCTTGCGTTTAATATTACGCTGGCGCCTGCATGGGTATTAATGTAAAGCACTTGCTTGCTAGTGCTGTTATTAACAACGGCAATAGGGGGATGGTTGGCGTTGGCGTAATCGCTATTAATGCTCCAATCCATACGTGCTTCAAAGTCGTTATTGTAACCATCGGCCCATTTTCTGGCGCCGCTATTGCTGTAGTTGCCGTACATTAAATATGGATCGTATTTGGCATCCTCGCCCTCCATGCAGCGCATGCCTCGGATACCTATTTGTTTTTGCGTATCGAAGCGCCCACCCCAACTGCCGTGCCCCACCATTTCTGGGTCGTTAAGACCATTGGGCACAAGGTATAAAAACGCGGGCGTGTCGCCTTCGGGCGAATAAATAGCGCTAGGGAATACTGCGCCTAATGGACCGTGGCTTTGAACATGGGTTTGCCACCAAGGATTATTTTTGTCGTGTTGCCAGTCGTACACTTTTGTGGCGCGAATATAGAAAAGGTTGGGGAATGTTTTTGCGAGCCAAGTGCCGGCGTTATCTTGGCCTAAAACATCATAAACGCGTAGTTTACTTAAAAATTTATTTAATTCGGCTTCCGTGCGAGTGTTTTGTACTTTCCAAACCGCTTGGGCAATCGTATTGCAACCGCCCCAGCAGGTTGCCCATACCGGGCGAGGGTCGTCCTTATCGACAGCTTTAATAATGAGTTCAGATCCTGGGCTGTCTTTACCTTCGCCTACGTCGTCCATGCCATAACCTGTTTGCCCCATCACCGAGATGGATTTTAAATAGGCGTGCGAGGGGAAACCCTCGGCATGTTTTTGTAAATTAGGCAGTACTTGGCCGTAGGCATCGACGATTTTATCGAGCATTCGGGTGTCGCTTTGAGATTTTTTCCAGCAGCCAGTGGAAACAATTAAACCTTCGATATCAAATTCATTGGCCATAACCAGTTGGCGAACCATTGATTGTTCGTCATCGGGATCTGCGCCTAAATCTGTGGTGTTGATAATGCGTGGTTTGCTGTTGTAATTTTGGCTGCTTTTTGTGGTTGTAATATTGGCTGAGGGTGTGTGCTCGGCGGATGCGTTGGTGGTGGTTTGCATTGCAGAGCATGCACCTAAAGAGGCCGTAAATAAGCTGACCATTATGGAGGGTTTAATAAGGCTTAATAGTGAAGTATTGGTGGTGTTTAACACTTTCTCTCCGGTCTTGCGGCGGTGAATTAGGGTGTTATTTCGGGATTATTAAATTACTGTGGCTCAACCATTACCTGATATGCGCTGCGGCTTGATAAGAGTATGGCTTGTGCAACGAAAAGGGGGGCTATTAATAGCCCCCTTTTTTTGCGAACGTTTAAGTTCTGTTATTTAACATTAAGTACCACACGGCGATAAGCCGTTAAGCTCGGTGAGCCATTATCTTTAAGGGTAAGGATAATATGAATGCTCTTACCGCGCGCATCAGATGGAACCTGTACGCTGGCTATTGATGTGCCGCTAATGGAAACAGAACCCCCGTAAGAGCTTGGGTCTTTGTAAAACTCCCACTTGTAATTGAGATTGTTGCCATCTGGGTCACGAGAGGCTGACGCATCTAGCGCCACGGTAGAACCCGCCTGAACATCCATGGTCATCACTGCCATTTTTTCTTGGCCGTTAAGCACAATAATGGGGTGGTGATTGACCGCGTTGTAGTTGCTGGTGGTGCTCCACTGCATACGCGCTAGGAAGTCGTTGTTGTAGCCATCGCTCCATCTTTTGATCGAGTTGTCTGCGTCGCCGTGCATGTAGTGCGTGTTGTAGGCGCCGCTGTTCATGCAGCTCATGCCCTTAATGTTGGCCGACTTGGTGGCATTAAAGCGCCCGCCCCAGCCGCCTTGAGTAATTTCGTCAGGATCGTTTAAGCCTGGTTGCACCACATGCATGAACGCTGGGGTATCGCCCTCTGGTGCATACTTAGTATCGGGGAATTTTTGCCCCAATGGCCCAAGAGATTGAATTTGTTTGTAGTAAGTACCATTCTTTTCAGGTTGCCAGTTGTAAACGTTACGTGTGCGTATGTACATCAAGTTGGGGAAGGTTTTGGCCAGCCAGTTACCGGCTTCGTCTTGACCCAAAACATCATATACGCGCAGTTTGCTAATAAACTTATCGAGTTCGGCTTTCGAGCGAGTGTTTTGCACTTTCCAAACGGCTTGAGCAATGGTGTTACAGCCACCCCAACAGGTAGCCCAAACTGGGCGAGGGTCGTCTTTATCGACGGCTTCGATAATAAGGTTAGAGCCTTCACTGTCTTTACCGGCGCCGACATCACCCATGGCATAACCCCTTTGGCCGTATACCGATATGGACCTTAAATACTCGGGTGTTGGAAAGTCGCCATGCACTTTTAGGTTGCTATACGATTGCTCGTAGGCCTTAAGAATGTTGTCGAGCAGTGAAAAGCCAGAGCTGTTTTGGGCTTTTCGCCAGCAGCCGGTGGTAACAATAAGGCCTTCAATATCGACGGTATCGGCCATTACCAGCTGACGGATTAATGATTGCTCGTCGTCAGGGTCTGCGACTAAGTCTGTGGTATTGATAAGGCGATGTTTGTAAGTGGTGCCACTTGGGTTGCCGGTAGAAGAATTGCTTGCCGAGCTTACGGACGAACTCATAGCAATACTGCTGGAAGAGCTACCTTCTTGACCGAAGGCAAAGCCACCGCCTTCAAGCCGGAAGGAATCAAGCTTGGCGCCATCTTCGCGGCGTTGAATTTTAAGTGTGTAAGCCAGCCCTGGCGTTAAGCCATCCCACGTTGCGATTTCCAGCTCTTCATAACCGGCTGTTGAAACGTTGTTTTGCGCTGCCCAAGTGGCATCTTTGCCTTCTAGCTTGTAAAAGAAGCTATCGTTGGTGGCATCGAAAAAATTCACGGTAGCATAAAGCGTCGCGGACGATGCTGCGGCAACGATAGAGTAAAAAAGCTGGCCTGCGCCGTTATCTAAGGCTTCTGTGCTTTGGTCGCCGGTGCCCGGCCATACCATAATGGTTCGGCCATTGTCACTCTGAGATTCAAAAGGCTGTACCTGAGAGGCTGCGTCGTAATCCTCGGCTTCAATGGTGGTAAGCAGTGCGGTGTTATCCGGTATTGATGACATCGTGCTGGAAGATACTGAGCTTGAAATGGCGGCGCTTGAGGCGACGGAGCTTACTGCCATCGCTGAGCTTGATGGCGCAACGCTAGAGGTTGCCTCGCTCGATTGCACGGTGTCACTAGAGGCGGCTAGGCTTGCGGATGATTCGTTTGCGCTAAGGCTAGACGAGCCTGTTGTGTCCCCAGCGCATGCGCTAAGCGCCGCAACAATCAGCCCGAGTGTGATGGTGCGCGGGATGCGCGTAATGCGATGTTGGTGCGTAGAATCAAACATAGTTTTCTCCAGATTCGCAGGCGTAAAGTTAACGGTTGCAACGTTTATTGCGGGTTGCCTTAAGTTGCGGCGGGTAAGCGCTAAATTGCGAGGTTGCGCCCTAACAGGGGGGGCATTACCTGCTACGGTAAGTACCTGCCGTGTTCGACGGAGTAGCGGATGCGCCGCCGCACTAGCTTAGTGTTGTCGTTAGCTGGTGACTGCCTGCTTTGCGGAAAAAAGCGCCTGAATCGTAGGCTTTTGCTGGCTTTAGTGTGTAACTTGTAAGTCAGTCACGAAATTGCGGGGCACCTTGCTGGGCTGCTTAACGGTGGTGTTTTCGGTAGGCGCGCGGTGAGCAACTAAAGGCATGATTGAACACATCATTAAATCGGCTGATGGATTGAAAGCCCGACTTTAATGCAATTTCGGTAATGGCATCATCTGTGGTGGTTAATAACCGTTGAGCATGAGATAACCGGTGCTGTGTTAGGTAATGAATTAGCGTTGTGCCAAAGCTTTTTTGGAATAAGTTCATCGCATAGTTGGGGTGCAGGCCCACGAGTTCGGCGACGTCTTGTACGGTAATTTTTTGCGTGTAGTTTTGTGCAATGAAGCACGCCATTTTTTCAACGCGACTTAAGCCGGAATCAGAAATACCTGCAAGCCCCTGTGTGCTGCCTTCTTCATAGTAATTGGCCGCTAAGCGGGTTAAGCGAGCTTGCATCTCCAAGAGTACGGGCTGTTCCGCCAGTTGCGAATGTTGAGCTAAGTCAGAAACCCAGTTTTCCATGAGTTGGATATCTTTGCTGGCCTTATGAGGCTGCGACTCACTCAATAATTGCCCTTGCATTAAGGCTTGAACAAAGCTATCTGGCAGCCGCCACTGTAAAAAGTGCTGCAATGGTATGGTGGCGACTAAGTAGGGTACGTCGTTTTCGTAACCAATAATTTGGTGGGGAATGGCAGCCCAAAAAAGGCTAAGCCTTCCGGCGCTTACTGTGGTTTTTTTCCCCCCTAGCATGTAGGTAACAGACCCAGCTGGGAGTAGGTTAATTTCTATCTCGTTGTGGTGGTCTGGGCGAGGCATAATAGTAGGTTGCCAATTTACACACGTTAAGCCGTAAGGTTCAAAGTGAGGGCGACCGGGGTCAAAGGATACGCTGAGATTATTCATTATTAACTAAACCAACTGTAAAAAGTGAATGCTGTGCGTATTGTTGTTAAACAGATACCGACAAGCTGCTCAGCTAATAGTAGGTTAAAAATCAATCATTTTTAAGATAAAATTGGTCAAAAAGGGTGATGGGATTCGCACCTTTTTGGCTTTACCTCAAATGTGTTGATTGGTATTACCTTTAATCCAAGAAATTTCACTTAAGAGCGGTCGATACTATTAAATGCTAGCTATTGCTCGGGTCTTCGCCAGATATAAATTGAAACGATACTACCTATAATTGCGAGCATTACCACTAAATAAAGCTTCTTTATTAATAGCATCGAAATAATCATGCCTGCCCATATACTAACGATAGCACGCAATTTTACAGTGCGAGGTATCGTTTTTTGGCCTGACCACTGTTGCACTAGCGGCCCGAGAATACGGTGATTAAACAGCCAGGTACGGCACCGTGGTGATGATTGGCTAAAGCACCAAGCGGCGACCAGTAAAAACGGTACGGTTGGTAGAAGGGGTAAAAAGATGCCGATAACGGCAAGCACAACGGTCAGCCAGCCAATAGTCATTAAGAATATATTTCGCATAATGCCCGTGCTGTATTGGGTTTGTTAACTAAGCCTAGGTGGCTTACACAAATTCTAATAGCATATTTGCTGTTAGGCGACCTGTCAGCGGGTTAGCGTCTATATCGGTTTTTGGGTTAACTAGAGCGGTATGCAGCAAGCAACCGGGGTAGGCGACAAGGCGATTCAGTTTAAATTCTAATTCGCGGTAGCACTCGTATTGCTCGTTATTGGCTGGGCAGTATGCGGCGCTTTGCGGTGTAAAGTGCTGAAGGTTATTTTTCACGTAATCAAAATACGTTTGTTGCCTTGCTTCGTTTATATATTCAAACCCTGTGGGTTTATGTCTGAATAAACCTGTACCGCCATGAGGTTGATCATTTAAATAATGTAAAACTGCAATCGTATATTGGCTTGGCGTATCAAAATGCGGCAGTGTCTGAATGGCTTTTAATTCGTGCGGTTGGCGCGTAATGAGCGAATAACGCAAGTCGACGGGTTTAGCTGTCAAATGTTTGGGAATGTTATAAATAGCATATAGGTGCGGTATAAGGGGCCTTACGCAGTCTAAAACATATTCTGCCGGCAGCCGTGAGCGCATGCCTGGGTAAAAACTATTGGCATCTTGATTAAAAGCCGATTGTTGTACGGCGTAATCAATAATTTTTTTGGTATCTGAAACATAGTCGTCAATAATAATGACGGGGTTTTTACTGTGCCCAAGATGTTCAACCCTTGGCTTGCTCAAGTGACTCTCCTGTTGGCTTGCGGTGGTAGCCGCTACTGTCAGTTAAAAGCAGTAGCGGGTTTAATGCTTGCGCAATAATATTTAACGCTTTTAGGCGCTCTTTAATCAACGATGCAATGCGGAACAAAGCGCGAGCTGTCTTTGGTGATTAGCGTATTGTCTTCGCGAATACCAATGCCAGCGGGTTCGTCGCCGACGACCCAGCTGCCAATAACGGCGTATGTATCTTCGTTTTTTTGTGATTTTGTATTCACGCGGCTAAAGCGCGGTAATTCGCAGAAGGCTTGGCGGATGGTGGCTATATCGTTATAGGGGCCATCTTCTTTTAATGTTTCACCGGCATCGGTGATTATTTCTACGTTGGCGCCTTCGCGGGAAAATAGCGGCTTGCGCACCCAGCCTGCTTCCAGAGCTGGTCGGTTTGCTGCGCTTTCGCTGTTTTCTTCGAAAAAAGCGGGCAGTAAATTAGGGTGGTTTGCGTAGCGTTGCCACAACAAAGGTAATATGCCTTTATTGGATAGCAGCATTTTCCATGGCGGTTCGATCATTTGGGTTTGGCTGGTTATTACGACTTGGCCAAAGTCTTCGCGCAGCATAAATTCCCAAGGGTAGAGTTTAAATAGCCCTAAAATTTCAAAATCTTCTTCATCAATAAATTGGCCGTTATATTCACCAATGTTTTCGAGTGGAATATAGCGCGCATCAATGCCGCTTTGGCTGGCGATATCCATTAAATAATTGACTGTGCCTTTATCTTCGGCGCTTTCCAGTACGCTGGTAAAATGTAGCGGTGTTGGGAAAGGCAGAGTTTTAAAGGCGTTTTCGAGCTGGTCTTGTAGGGAATTAAATTGGTCTGCAGTAGCGGGCAACAAACCACTGGCTATTTGTTGCTCTAGCCATATCCACTGAAAATAACCGGTTTCAAATAAGCTGGTAGGCGTGTCGTAGTTTAGCTCTAATAATTTAGCTGGGCCTTGGCCGTTATAGGCTAGATCCATGCGGCCATAAAGGTGGGGGTCGCTGTTGCGCCAACTGTTGGCAACATGATTCCAGTAGCGCTCGGGTACATCTAATTGGCTTAGCAGTTGCTCGCTATTAATAATGTCGTCAATAAGGCTTACCGCCATTTGGTGTAATTCGGCGGTTGGGTCTTCAATATCGTTTTCGATTTGTGCTAACGAAAACTGGTAATAAGCACTTTCGTCCCAGTAGGGTTCGCCGTCGATTGTGTGAAAATCAAAACCGACAGCTTCGGCTTGGTTGCGCCAATCGGCGCGTTCAGCAATGGAAATTCGCTTCATAATTAGCCGCCAAAACTGTTAGCACGAAAAGACGCTTGTTTACCAAAACCGCCGCGTGGCACCAAGCGCCCGGCTTGGGGTTTTATGCGGCTAGGGTTAACTTTTACTGGGCCGGTGGTACGTGATACCGCGGTATTATTGGCTGTGCGATAAGTGGCGCGGTCGTCGCCAGACTTATACAACGGCTGGCTGGCCACATTGCTGCGCGTTTGTGTTGCGCCATTGCCTGCGGTGGTTTTTGTGCCTGTTTTGTTATCGCCTGCTTGTGGGCCATTGCCGGTAAATTGGTTGCCCGAGCGATTAAACATTTGGCCGGCTAAATAACCCATCATTAACGGCATAAAAAAGCTGCCGCCTTGTGCGCTTTGTTGCGGAGCCGTTTCGCAGCCGCCTACGCCAAAGTCGGCTTCGCACTCGGCTTTATTAGCATATTTTGGGGCTGTTTGTGGGTGCAGTGCTAGTGCTTGTTGATAATCGGCTTCGCACTGTTCTTGGGTGCTTAAACCTGATTGCGCACATTGCTCTGGCGTTTGATAGACCAAGGCCGGTTCGTCATCGGGGTGTTTAACACAGCTTGCTAGTGTAAAGGTTGTGGCCGGCACCATTAGAATAAGTGCGGCTTTTTTACTGCGTTTAAAAGTTTTAATCGTCATGGTTTTATCCTAGTAGCTCATACAGGCTGAATTAATAAGGCCAACGGCAATAGCGGAGGCTGCCACTAACGTTGCGCTGGCGAGTTCGCCTTGTTCAATACGTTTAGGTAAGTCGGAAACGACAACCCGCAAAAGTACAAATGTTAATGCTTGTACAACTAATGCAACGGCGCCCCAAAGTGCGCAATCGATTAACGACATTGAATGGGTAATGGCGCTGGCAAGCGGTAACGCAAAGCCAATTAGTGCACCGCCAAAAGCAAGGGCCGCAGCATTATTATTTTGCCGAATTAAGCCAAATTCATCGTGAGGGGTTAGCCAAGTGTAAAGTCGAATAAAAATAAGGCTAAGGGTGATTGCGAGTGCAAAGTAAGCCAAAAATGCAGGTAAACCCGCGAGGGATTGTGTTGTGGTTTCTAACATGTGTTTTTCCGGAATGGTTTAAGTGTGAGTAAGGCGCGGTAATAAATCGCTGATGTAATCAATTATTTTTACCGTGTGGATATTATGGGGGCCGTAGTCGCCGCCTTCAAAGGTCGGCTTAATAAAACCAAAGCACTCGCCTTCGGCAAGGGTGAGGCCATCGTCATTGAGCATGGCTTGAGCATTAAATTGATACCATTGATCACCTAAATCAAGGGAAACCGGCGGCAGGCCGTGTTCGGCAACCAAGTCACTGACATCGGTAATAGTGCCGTCGGTAAAGCTGTACAAAATATGTTCATTCGTGTTGGGCACATCGACTTGGCGCTGAATAAAAACATCGCCAAAGGCTGTGATGTCGAGCAAGGTGTCTTGATCGGTCAGCGACAATATTTTGCGCAATTGCAACATAAGTGGTGGGCTTATGGTGATGGGGTAGTGCATAGGTTGGCCTGTTAACGCATGTGTTGGCTAAATGATAACTGCATTTGATGAAGGCAATCATACAGTGGCTGCACGTTACAGTGCTCCGCTTTTTGTAGGCATATGGCCACGGCTTCCAGTGTTGATAGGTAATGGGCTTTGGGTGCCTTGCGAATATGGTATTGAGAGGTTGTTGTTTCAATGCTGATCTGTGGGTATTGCTGTAGCCAAGGGTTGAGCTGCCACAGTTTATAAGCCTTCTTCCATGTACCGTCTAAAAACAATAAGCGTAGCGCGAGGGCTGGCTGCTGGGTCTTTTCTTGCTGTTTGATAAAAGCTTCGAGCGGCAGGCTGCCGGCTGCTGGGTAAACGACAACAATCGGCCTGGCTTCGGTTGCCAGTTGGCTTTGCAGCTCCGTGAAATCATCGGCTTGTTCACCCATCCATACGCGGGCTTTAGGCATGCATAGGGTCACTAAGCGGGCGGTATTCTTGGCGGCTTTTTGCTCGCTAGGGTGCTGCAAGATGTCCACATTGGCCATGCTTTTTACCGGTGCTACAGCGCAGCAGATACAAGTGCTTAAGGGGTAAAGGCATATTTGGCAGTGGGGTCTTTGAGTCATGCGGCGGTTACGGCGGCTATCTAAAAGCAGGTGGATGAACAGTGCGAAGGGCACACTATCAGTTCCGCGGTCACAAAAAAACCATAAAAGCGTCATTAATAATTCATGCTAGCCCCGTACAAAGGCGCCTTAATTTTTTGATTGATGTACCGGAGTCCTACATGAATTTTCAAAAATCGGCCCTCGCCTTTGCTATTACTTTATCGTTGGGCGCATTAAGCGGCTGTAGTGATGATGACGATAAAAGCTCGCTAGCTTCAAGTGTTGCAGCAAGTAGTGATGCCCAAAACTCCAGTGCTGCTAGCTCAAGCGCAGCTGCGCTAGCGATGACTTTTAACCGGCTATCGACCTTTGCTGTGTGTGAGCAATTGGATGCCACCTGTAATGTTGACGATGAAACTGTTGCAGAGATTGTGACAGCGAGCAACGATGGCAATACGCTCATTTATACCGACGGCGTACAAAATAGCTTGGGTTTTATCGATATTACCGATGCCGCGATGCCTAAAAAAATGGGTACGGTGGTATTAGCGGGCGAGCCAACATCCGTTGCTGTAGTGGGTAACTATGTGGTTGCCGGTGTGAATACCTCGGCCGATTACGTCAATACCTCGGGTGAACTTGCGATTATCGATTTAGCGACTCAAATGATCGTACGCACTCTGGATTTAGGTGGCCAGCCAGATTCAGTGGCCGTTAGCCCCGACGGCAAATATATTGCCGTTGCGATTGAAAACGAACGTGACGAAGATCTAGGCGATGGCATGCCGCCGCAACTACCGGCTGGCTTTTTAATGGTGGTAGATGTTGCCGATACTGTGGATGCATGGGCTGCGCGCAAGGTCGAGTTGGTGAATCTTGACGATATGTTGTTCCCGGCCGATCCAGAGCCAGAATTTGTATCGATTAATAGCGACAATATTGCCGTTGTTACCCTGCAAGAAAATAACCATATTGCGATGGTCGATCTTGCGTCGGGCGCTGTGACTGCGAGCTTTTCTGCTGGTACTGTCGACCTTGTTAATATTGATGCCACTGAAGAAGGCGAGCTGCACTTTACTGAAAGTTTGGATGGTGTAGTGCGTGAGCCCGACGGCGTGACCTGGATGGGCACCGAGTATTTTGCGACAGCCAACGAAGGCGATATGGATGGCGGTAGCCGCGGTTTTAGTATTTTTGATAAAAATGGCAACGTTATTTGGGATGCCGGCAACATGCTAGAGCATTTAGCGGCGCGTTTTGGCCACTACCCTGACGAGCGTGCGGGCAACAAAGGTAACGAGCCAGAAAATGTGGCTTACGGTATGTATGGCGATACAGGCTATTTGTTTGTTAATGCCGAGCGCGCAGGCTTAGTTTTTGTATTTGATGTAAACGACCCGACCGCGCCTTTATTTAAACAAGCGTTACCTGCCGGCGTAGGCCCTGAAGGGGCGCTGGCTATTCCATCACGCAACTTGGTCATTGTCGCCAACGAAAAAGATGCTCGCGCAGATAAACTACGTTCCAGCGTTATGGTGTATCAGCTTGGCGATGGCACAGCGCAATATCCAACAATTGAATCGGTTAACCGCGATAACGATACGCCGATTGGCTGGGGAGCAATGTCGGGTTTGGCCGCTGGCACCGACAATACGCTCTACGCCATAGAGGACAGCTTTTACAATAGCAACCGTATTTTCACCTTGGATGTTAGTGCTCAGCCTGCGAAATTAACCGCCGAAACAACGCTGATGGACAGCAACGATGTATTGGCGAGCATGCCTGCTGCCGACCTTGCTGAAGATGATATTGCCCGCGCTGGTGTGTTTGATAAACATGATTTAATGGCGATGATAAACAGCGATAAAAGCGTTAACCTCGACCCAGAAGGCATTGCCGTGGCAAGTGATGGCGGCTTTTGGTTGGCATCTGAAGGTGCCGGTACTGTGGGTGACGATACGCGGCCAATAGAATCTTTAAACCTATTATTAAAAGTGGCAACAACCGGCGTGATCGAAAAAGCCATCACGCTGCCAGAAGCCGTGAATGCAATGCAGGTGCGCTTTGGTTTTGAAGGCGTTACCGAGGCCGATGGTAAAGTTTATGTCGCCTTTCAGCGCGCTTGGGGTGACGAAACCGAGGTGCGTATTGGCATTTATGATATCGCCATGGAAAGTTGGGAGTTCGTTTTTTACCCGCTTGATGCTAAAGAATCACAAGCCGGCGGTTGGGTAGGGCTTTCTGATATTACGGCGATAGGTAGCGGTAAATTCCTTGTTTTAGAGCGCGATAACCAAAACGGTTTTGATGCGGCTATTAAGCGCATCTACGAAATAGACTTAATGTCTGTAGCCGCTGGCAGCACAGTAACAAAAACCTTAGTGCGCGATTTAATGGCAGACCTAAGACAAACGAAAGGCATGGTACCCGAAAAAATCGAAGGCCTGGCTGTAACAAGTGAGGGTGACGTTTATATCGTGAACGATAACGACGGTGTGGACGATAACAGCGGCGAAACACAATTAATGAATTTGGGTAAGTTGCTGGACTAACGTTTAGCCATTTTTACCGTTAGCTTTAAAGGCCGCACCTAGTTGCGGCCTTTTTATTTTGCGGTGATTGCAGGCAAAGCATAGGGGTTTGCTTAGGATGGAGCTTGGGGGTAGTATTCGCCGCAAACATTAGCGGTACTTACATATCATCAAGGGCGCCTGTGTCATGTGCGCTTTAATCTTATCTAAAGGAATATCTATTATGAAAACACTCCCTTTTGCTCTGTGTGCCTTTATGGTGTTAGCGCCAATACATGCATTGGCCGAGCAAAAAACAATCGCAAAGGCTGAGCAAAGTAAGGACTCCTTGGTAGCGCAACGTGATCTGCGCAACAAAGAGCAGGCAGATCAGTATTTAACTGAGTTGAATCGTGCTCAGGGTGCGGCGCTAATAGATATTGCGAATAAAATATCGGGCTCTGGTGTTGTTACGCCAGAGTTAACTGCAACGTTAAAAGCAAAAACAGCAAGTTTGTTGGCTGCAAACATTGAGTATGCCAAAAATAAAGATACTGCCCGCGAGCTTAACGCTGTAATGCGCGCTTACGGGGCAATGGGGTATTCGGCAGAGGCCGAGCGCTTGATTCAAAAAGTATTAGACACTAGCCCATCACGTGGTGTACGCAATCGTGCTGTGCGGTTGATACCGAAACTCCATTGGTTCTCAGAGCGAAATAGCATCATGAAATCTATGATGTACTACAAGCCTGAGCAAGCAATAGAAACACACCGTTTAATGGCTCTGCTTTCCTCGGACAGCCCAATTTTTCGACGCTATGGCGCTGAAGAGCTTAATCGCCAGGGCGGTGCTGATTCGGAAGCGTATGCGCTAATGGCTAAAATCTTGGAAAAAGATAAGTATGTTCAATCTGGCGACGCCCTAGATGCGATGGCATGGTACGCAAAAGTATTATCTATATATGCAAAAAGTGATTACCGAGATTTATTACTTGCCATAAAAAATGATAAGGCTGTTTCGAAAAAGCTGCGAAAATATACCAAGCCGTAACAATTAAATGGCTGAGGTATAGCGTTGAACATTCACGGTGAAGAACCACGTTTTTTGCCGTGAAGGTTTGCGTTTTACCAGCGTATGGCTAATGCTATTTAATACGAAATACCACACTCTATTATTGTGATATTTCTCGGTAATCGGAAATCAAATTAATAATTTCGTGGTCGCTAATACAGGCTTTTAAAGCTTCATCTAAGGTGGGGCGCTGGGGGAGGTGAATGTTAAATTTTCGTTTTAACATTTCAATAACTTCACTATCAGCGTTTGGGTCTATAGTGGTACCGGCAAAAACGGCTATGCGTTGTTGTATAAATTCTTTTTTCAAGGTTATAAATTCCTATTTAGCCTTGGGCAGTATTTTATGCCATAAAGGCTCGGTGTATGTGTGCTAGGCTGTTGAATAGCTAGGGGGCTTATTAAGTGGCGGTGAGTTGTGCTGCCAGTAATGTCTGGATGCCAACAATATAAGCCTAGGTATGCCTGCGGATACAGGGGAATTCCCCCCGCTTTTGCTGAACGGTTGCTAGTATACCCTTTATGTGTATCTTTTAGGTGTGTATTGCGGGGGCTAATGGGCAATAGCGCAAAAATTAGCGTGGGTGCCTTAGGTCTGCGAGCGAACACATTAAACCCATCACTGAAACCCCCGCCAAGCTCTGCTATTATCCAACCATCTAGCGCGTATTGCGCCCAACACCGATGAAATTTAAGGCCAGTTATGACTCAAACGTTGCGTATTGCTACCCGTAAAAGCGCCCTTGCCCTTTGGCAGGCAGAATATGTTAAAGCCCGCTTAGAAGGCTTGCATCCCGGTTTACGCGTTGAGTTGGTGCCCATGGTTAGTCGTGGCGATAAAATTTTGGATGTGCCTTTGGCTAAAGTGGGCGGTAAAGGGCTTTTTGTTAAAGAGTTAGAGCATGCGCTTTTGAATAACGAAGCCGACATTGCCGTGCACTCGATGAAAGATGTACCGATGGAATTCCCCGAAGGGCTGGGTTTGTCGGTGATTTGTGAGCGCGAAGATCCGCGTGATGCATGGGTGTCTAGCAGGTTTGCAAGTATTGATGACTTGCCCGCCGGCAGCGTTGTAGGCACCTCTAGCTTGCGCCGCCAAAGCCAGCTATTGGCTAAACGCCCCGATTTGGAAGTGAAATTTTTGCGCGGTAATGTGAATACGCGGTTGGCAAAACTAGATGCCGGTGAGTACGACGGTATTATTCTAGCGGCTGCAGGCTTACTGCGTTTAGAAATGCCTGAACGCATTCGCCAGTTTATTTCGCCAGAGCAGTGCCTACCGGCAGGTGGCCAAGGTGCGGTGGGTATTGAGTGTCGCACGGCCGACCAAAGCACTATCGATTTAATTCAAGCGTTGCACGACGATATAACGGCCGAACAAGTTTTGGCTGAGCGGGCGCTTAACCGTCGTTTAGAGGGCGGATGCCAGGTGCCAATTGCATGTTACGCTATTCAGCGTGATGGCGGCCTGTGGCTGCGAGGTTTGGTAGCAAGCCCAGATGGCACACAAGTGATTTACGATGAAATGAGCGGCAAGCCCAGTGATGCTGAATCTATAGGAGTAGCACTGGCCGAGCGCTTATTGGCGGCCGGGGCCGATATAATATTAAAAGAGGTATACAGCAACGCGTAATTACCAGTAGCTAACATTTAAAGCCTTTGCTGCGGTCGCTGCCGTAAGCAAAGGCTTTTTTTGTTGGCTTAGGTGTTTTTTTCCAGTATATGGGTTTCTATCCCATCTATGCTCGATTGATTTTTCTTTTCCCAGTATTGCTTTAAACCCTGCTCTCCTTGTTTGGTTGCCCACTGATTTAATTGCTCACGCTCCTCGTTGTAGGTGTAAAACGGCACGGCCATACCGCAGGAATTTTGTACCAGCTCTACCTGCATATCAAAAATTTGCCTAGCGCCAACGGTAGCTGGAAAGTGGTTATACAACTCCGCCCATTGTTCATCGTTTTGATGCACCACCTTCGCTTGGCCGTATAAACGCAAAATATTAGGGTTGCCTTCGAATGCTGCAAACATAATCGTCATGCGGGAGTGGCTTTGAATATGTGCAGCGGTTTCGTTACCGCTGCCGGTTACGTTTAACCAAATAACGCGGTTGGGCCCTAAAACGCGTAATGAATCCATGCCTTTAGGGGATATATTGACCCGGCTATCGGCTGTGGCCGTACCTACAAAATAAATCTTTTGCTGCTCGATAAAAAGACGGTTCTTATCATTTATTTCTGTGTATTGCTGTCCCATGGAGAAACTCCTTGCGTATTAGTGTTTTTGTTAACTTAAGGGCATCTCTAAAAATGCACTTTTTCCGCGATAGCGGCTTACAGGTTTTCGCTCCTGCAAAATCTGTATTCAGTCCATCCATGGACATTAGCTCCGTCCTCGAGTCCTCACAAATTGGAGGACCAATTTGCACAGCTTGCTGCCCGAAGGGTGAAGCGCAAGGATGCGTTGAATGATTTACACCACGTAAACTGCGGCTCTCCGGGCGGTGCTTCCTTGCTCTCACACAAAAATTACTATTTTTAGAGGCGCCCTTTATTTATCGGTAAGTCATAAAATGGCAGTTAATACCACATCTTCGCTTGCAAACAAACCCCACAAAGGCCTAAGCGCTTTATAGTTTGTCATCGAAATGACATCGTATTTTTGCACAATAGTTATTAACTCCGCTCCTTTTTCCGTTTACCTGTACAGGCTTAAGGTTGTGAGTGTCTTATTAATTATAAGGAACTAAGAGTGGTTATTGCTGAAGTCGACGCCAGTGCTCAAAAAGTGAATGCACTGGCTGCACAATCTCAAGCATGCTTGCATAATTTTTTGCATGTTAGACGACAAACTCTGGCGCTGGTAGCCCCACTAAGCCCAGAAGATATGGTAGTGCAATCGATGCCCGATGCAAGCCCCACTAAGTGGCATTTGGCACATACCTCTTGGTTTTTTGAAGCCTTTATTCTCAAGCCGTTTAAGGCTGATTTTTGCTGGTTTAATACCGCCTATAACCACTTGTTTAACTCTTACTACGAATCGGTTGGGCCGCGCCATGCAAGGCCTTACCGTGGCATGTTGACTCGGCCGAGTTTGGAAGAGGTTAAACAATACCGCACTTACATCGATGATGCGGTTCAAACGCTTGTGCGCACTGTTCAGTGCGAAACGCAGTTGCAGCAAATTATGGCGTTAATGACATTGGGTATTCACCACGAGATGCAGCATCAGGAATTAATTTCCACAGATATACTGCACCTTCTTTGGCATAACCCGCTTCGACCCACTATTTATCCGTGCAACAGTTCTAGCACGCAAACGACTTCAAACCTTACCCCGCTGCGCATGATCGATTTTGATGGTGGGATCGTTAGTGTTGGCCAAAACCTGAATGCCGATAACTTTAGTTATGATTGTGAAGGCCCAGCACACAACACACTTTTGCAGCCTTACCGTTTGTCCAATCGGTTAATTACCAACGAAGAGTGGTTGGCCTTTATCGCTGATGGTGGTTATAGCAACAGTTTGTTGTGGTTGTCGGATGGTTGGGCGACGGTGCAAAAACACCAATGGCAAGCGCCGCTTTATTGGTTAGAGCACGATGGCGCTTGGCAGCAATACGGTTTAGATGGTTTGCAACCTTTATTAAACAGTGCGCCCGTCTGCCACGTAAGTTATTACGAGGCAGACGCCTTTGCGCGTTGGGCTGGTAAGCGCTTACCTCTAGAGCACGAATGGGAAGTGGCAGCTCAGCGGCAAGCGATAGAAGGTAACTTTTTAGAGGATAATGCTTTTCGGCCCCAACCGAGTGATAGCAAGGTAATGACTCAGCTTTTTGGCAACGTGTGGCAGTGGACGCAAAGCCCGTTTTCGCCTTACCCAGGTTTTAATGCGCAAGCTGGGGCGCTAGGGGAATATAACGGAAAATTTATGAACAACCAGTATGTGCTGCGCGGTGGTTCGTGCGTTACGCCAAAGCAGCAATTGCGCACAAGCTACCGTAACTTTTTTTACCCGCATCATCGTTGGCAGTTTTCTGGCTTGCGCCTCGCGGAATATCAATAACCTATAATTATTAAGGGGGGCGTATGGTTTATGCTCTTGCGAACGAGGCATCTGTCGCTACAACACAGAAAGCACCGTGTGATGCACGCTTTTTAGCGGATGTGCTTAAGGGTTTAAGTAGTCAGCCAAAAAGTTTATCGCCAAAGTACTTTTACGATGAAAATGGTTCGCGCTACTTCGATGAAATTTGCCAATTACAGGAATACTACCCGTACAAAGCAGAATTAGCCCTGCTACCTCGGGTGGCGAGTGATGTTGCTGCGCTCTTAACCGATGATTACAGTGTGGTAGAGTTTGGTGCCGGTTCGTTGCAAAAAATACAGCCATTTTTCAATGCATTAAAAGGGATAAAATCTTTTTACCCTATTGATATTTCTGGTGATTACCTTCGTGCCACAACAAAAAAACTGCAGGCACAATACCCGCATATTGCAATGCAAGCCATAGAGGCAGATTTTACCTTACCGGTAGAACTCCCGCTTACCCGTGCGCGACGGCTAGGGTTTTTCCCCGGTTCTACAATTGGTAATTTTACGCCACAGCAAGCCAAGAATTTTTTAAGTAATGCTAGGGCAACGCTAGGTGATGGCGCGCACTTGATTATCGGTGTAGATACCAAAAAATCACCCGATATATTACATCGGGCTTATAACGATAAAAAGGGTGTTACTAAGCGGTTTAATCTTAACGTGCTTTCAAGAATTAACCGTGAATTACAGTGTGATTTAAATATTTCTGATTTTGAGCATTATGCTTTTTATAACCCAGTAGAGGGTTGCATAGAAATGCACTTAGTTAGCCAGTCACATCAAAAGGTAAGCATTGCGGGTACGGCGATTACGTTTAATTCGGGTGAAACAATTCACACCGAAAGCTCTTATAAGTATACACCGCAAGAATTTATGCAATTGGCGCAGTCTGCGGGTTGGCTTGTGGAGCGTACATGGTTGGCCGATGACGCTATGTTCTCGACGTATTTACTAAAAGTAGCGCGCTAGCACTGCTGAGCCAAGGCATGGGCCACCAAATGACGACGCTACATGACCGGCTGCGCGCTTTGCCTTACGCTGTTAAATGTTACAGCGTAACGGCTTTTCAGTATCGCGGGTGTGGCGGTAACCAGCACTGCGCTGTGGTCTTGCCCGCGTTGGCTCAATCGTTTTTGCGTGGGGCACTGAATAATATTCAGCAGCTAAGCGTTTTGTATGGCGAAACTATTTTTGTGGTGTTATGCAAGGTGGAATCGAACAGTGCCAGCGCTTACTTTTTTCATAACGGTTATGCTGTGCAGCGTTGTGGTTCGGGTTCGCTAGCGGCGGCAAAAATACTTTACCAAGAATATAGCGCCCAGAATGAGGTAAACACTAAGCCTATTCAGCTGCAAACCGGTACACAGCGTTTAACGCTTTACCGGCACAGTGATCATCAATATTCCTATTTAAGTCCTGTTTTACCGGCGCAAATAGCATCGAGCCAAGTTACCAAGTTGTTATCTTTTTTGCTGGGGGTTTCCTGTCGTGAGGTGGTGGGTAATGCTTTTAACGTGGGCGGGCGTGGTGATTATTATTTGCTGCTATTAAAAGATGCAGCAACACTAAAAGCATTGCAGCCTAAATTTAGGTTAATCGCGCAATATACTCAGCGGGCGGTAATTGTGACTGCACCGCTAAAAAATACTGGCAAGAGAACACTCGCTGCTTCAACCTTTGATTACGGCTTGCGCTATTTTGCCCCGCAGTATGGCAACCAAGAAGATGCTGCCACTGGATCTGCCCATGTGCAGGTTGCAGCCTATTGGCAGCGCTGTTATCGTACACATTGTGTGCGTGGCTTGCAGCTATCGAGTGAGGGTGGGCAGTTTACCGTTTGCCGACACAAACAATGGCAGCGTGTGAAAGGCGAGGTTCGCGTTCTGGATTGTTAGGGCGCAAGGTTACACATGTTTAGCCACTGTGTAATACCGGTGCTGCGGTATTTTTGTTTGTGTACAACCACATACAGCATGCGCGAAAAGTCGCGGTGCGGCACATTGAGTGGTACCAGCGTTTTATGGGCAAACGCTTCTTCGAGTGATATTCGCGACAAGCAGGCAATGCCCAGCCCACCTTTAACGGCGCGCTTAATGGCTTCTGTATGTTGTAGCTCAAGCAGCACATTAAGGTCGGGGAGCAGGCCGTGTAGCGCACGATCAAACGTTTGTCGTGTGCCAGAGCCCTCTTCGCGCAGAATCCAGGTCGCATTTATTAGGTCTTTATCGCTTAGTGTTTCTTTATTCGCTAAGGGGTGGTCGGGGTGGCAAAAGCATACCAACTCATCATTTTGCCATGGCAGTATTTGTAGGTCTGGGTGGTGTATTTCGCCTTCGATAAGGCCTAAATCCAAATCAAAGTTCAGCAACGATTCAACCACGTCGTGGGTATTAGCCACCTTCAGTGTTGCGCTACCGTGGTATTGCGTGATGAATTTTTGGATTAGCTCAACGGCTAGGTAGTTGCCAATAGTTAAGGTGGCGCCCAGCTTGAGTTGTGCAACTTCCTTATGTTGCTTTAAGGCAAGCTCCAACTCGGCGGCTTGGTCCAGTAGCGCTTTTGCCATTGGCCTTAGGCGCTGCCCTAGCTCGTTAGTTTGTAAGCGCTTACCGATGCGTTCAAATAGAGGTGCATCGTACTGTTGTTCTAAATCTTTAAGGGCGCTGCTGCAGGCCGATTGCGACATGGCGAGCACCTCGGCCGCGCGGCTGACATTCTGATGTTGAGCAATGGTGACAAAAACGTGCAGTTGGCGCAGAGTGAAGTGCATAGCAGGCGGCCTATGACATGGTTATAAGAAGGGATACTATATCGGAAAAACCGATAATTGTTATTAATATAACTCGTTTTAGCTGTTTGTTGGTGGCGCGTAAGCTTATCGGCATCACTTAATTATTCGCCATTTGCGAGGCGCAACCATGACTAAATTACAAACTGAAACAGTCACCGAGGTGCATCACTGGAATGATACGCTTTTCAGCTTTACCACCACGCGGCGCGAGGGGTTTCGGTTCCGCAATGGGCACTTCACTATGATTGGCTTGCCGCAAGAGGATGGTCGCCCATTATTGCGTGCTTACTCTATTGCGAGCGCTAATTACGAAGATAAACTGGAATTTTTTAGTATTAAGGTGCCGGACGGCCCGCTGACATCGCAGTTGCAAAAAATTAAAGCGGGCGATGAAGTGTTTGTGAACAGCAAATCTACCGGTACTTTAGTGACTGACCATTTGCTGCCGGGTAAGCACCTGTACTTATTAGCGACGGGAACAGGTTTGGCGCCGTTTTTAAGTATTATTAAAGACCCAGAAGTTTACGAGCAATACGACAAAATTATTTTAACCCACGGTGTGCGTTATGTAGATGAATTAGCGTATCAAAAATTTATTACCGAAGAGCTACCCAACAATGAATTTTTTGGTGAAGAAGTTCGTGAGAAATTATTGTATTACCCAACAGTAACGCGTGAACACTATAAAAACCAAGGTCGCTTAACGGATTTACTGGCGGCAGGTAGCCTAGAAAAAAACTTAGGTTTACCGCCGATTAACGTGCAGGACGATCGCTTTATGCTGTGTGGTAGCCCCAGCATGTTAAAAGACTTTTGCCAAATACTGGATGATCGCGGCTTTAACGAAGTACGCCATGGCGATGCCGCGCACTATGTAATCGAGCGAGCTTTTGTGGAATAGGAGTAAACGGTATGACTTATGTAGTGGGTGAAAACTGCATCAAATGCAAACATACAACCTGCGTTGAAGTGTGCCCAACCGATGCCTTTCGGGAAGGGCCTAATTTTTTAGTGATAGACCCCGAGGCTTGCATCGATTGCAACCTATGCCCAGCAGAGTGCCCCGCCGATGCCATTTTTGAGGAGGATGATTTACCCGAGGAGCAACAGCACTTTATTGCTTTAAACGCCGAGCTTGCCCAAGTGTGGCCGGAAATCACCGAAAGCCAAGAGCCGCCAGCGGATTATGCCGAGTGGGATGGGGCTGAGGGGAAGTTGGCGCTGTTGGAGCGGTGATGGGGGTGGCTGGTAGGTTACGCCTTGCATCCGTTTGGGCGCCTTTGCGCTGGGCGGCCATAGCGGTAGCTGTCTTTTAAGTTAAAGCCTTCGCTGTTTTGACTTTTAATTCACATAAAAGCCTTTCATAAAATAGCCGAAAGCGAGGTCGATTAGGTCACGCTTTGTCTATTTATAATTTAGGTGGATGGCAAAAAAATACATTTTTATAGCAATATTTCATAAATTTTTCATTTCCCGTCAGTCGTGCACTGTTTTTTCCGATAATGTTGATTCAGCTTAGGTGCTAAGTTGAATCTCCGCCCTTAACAATATCGCCTTACTTTTGTTTGATTGCTGGTGCTCATGTGTGACGTGCATCTCACCGTCGATTGTGTGCAGCACTTGTTTGCATGTCATTCATCCGTGATGAAGAACTCTTCAACTACTAACTTTATAATTTACCGTTAGATTCCTCACAGTTCTGCATTTTCCCCCTTAGCTAATTATAAAATTTTTTAAAGTGAATCTTTCAACAATTAGCTCTCTGTAGATATTTCATTATTTTGTGCAATTTAATTTTTGCGATCAGGTTACTGTGGCTATTGAACGAAAAGATAAGTAAGCGTTATATCGATTTGAACTTTTTGTAGTTTGCAGCTGCTGTTTACATTAGAGGTTGATGTTGACTTGGGTAATCGCGTTAATCGGCCTACAAAAAAGTAAATATGACTACTTCTTATCTCGCTCGGCATAACAATAAAAGCACGTTTCGTGTTCAGTTGGTTTAGTAACTTTTTTGGGGCTATATCATGATAACCAAACTAAAATTTCTTAAATCTCAGGAAGAGGGTGTGGGTATATTGCACCGTAATAATTCGCACCTAGCATTGGCATTAATCATGCCTTTGCTTCTGGCTTCTTGCGATGGTGGCTCGGTTGCGTCCTCTAGTGAGGACGTGGCCTCGAGTATGCCCGTAGCCGTAAGTAGTATCGCTAGCTCTAGTAGCGAAGTTGTTATTCCAGGCTCATCGTCTGTAGCGCAGAGCTCTTCCGTAGCTGCAAGCATGCCATCTATTCCGGCGGGCTCGAGTTTGGTTTATGCCGTCAATGCCGGTGGCGGTGCTGTTACAGTTGATGGAATCGAATATAAGGCGGATCGGTTTTCTACAGGGGGGAATGTGAATTCAGTCACTAACGCCATTGACGGAACCACTGCTGATGCTGTCTACCAGGCAGAGCGCTACGGCACATACAATTACGAAATACCGGTTACAAACTCAACCTATAGCGTGAAAATGCATTTTGCCGAACTCTTTCAAACGGCTGCTGATAGCCGCTACTTTAGTCTTACGGTTGAGGGGCAGCTGGTTTTTACCGATAAAGATTTGTACGACGAGGTTGGTCAATTTACAGCCTTTGATGTAGTGCTTCCAGCTGTAATGGTTGCGGATGAAACCTTAACCATCGAGTTAAGCACGAGTTTAGATAATGCCACAATCAGTGGTTTTGCTATTTATTCTAATGCCGGCGGCCAGTTTGTCGAACCGCCAGAGCCTGTGGGCTGTGATTTGCCTAATAGTTTAAGCTGGACTTCTACTGGTCCGATCATTACACCCAAAAATGGAGATGTATCCGTTAAAGATCCTTCCATTGTTTACTACCAAAATAAATACCATGTATTTGCGACGGTATATAACAGTTCATACAAATCGATGTATACCACTTTTACGGACTTCGATAATGTTGGTGCCGGAACTTATCAATCATTCTTGCCGGGCGGCAGTGCTACAGTGGCTCCGCAGGTGTTTTATTTCTCGCCGCAAAATAAATGGTATATCTTTACCCAGTGGCCGGCTAAATACACGACTAACGACGACATCAACAATGTGAATGGTTGGGCTAGACCTACCACGTTGTGGCCAGGTAACGATGAATACGGCGGCGCACTCGATTATTGGGTAATTTGTGACGACTCAGATTGCTACCTTTATTTCTATAAAGATGATGGCAGGATGTTATACGTTAAAACGTCCATTGGAAACTTCCCCAATTTCGATGTTAATCAAGTGAAAGTAGCCGACATTGCTGGATCTGGAGGACAAAATATTATCTTCGAAGCGGGCAATGTTTATAAAATTAAGGGTTCCGATGAGTATTTGTTGCAAGTGGAAGGTTGGGGCGCGCGGGAAGATCGGCGATTATATCGCTCGTGGACCTCAACGAGCTTAGACGGCCCTTGGGTTGCCCACAAGACATCAGAGAGTGACCCGTTTGCCGGCTTAAGTAATGTAGACGGCGATAATTGGTCTATCCAAGTAAGCCACGGGGAAATGATTCGCGCAGGCTACGATGAAAAAATGGAGCTTGATACCTGTAATATGCAGATGTTGTATCAAGGAATTACTCAAAGTGGGTCGAATAATGCCCCAAGCTACAACGAGCGCCCCTATAACCTTGGTTTGTTAAGGGCAAAGTGATCAACCTTTTGTAACTTGCCCGTACGATAAAATCCTCGCCTTTGGGCGGGGATTTTTATTCTGGGGCATATCGGTAATGTCTTTTTGGATGTTAATGCTGATATTCACTATGCCGGCGATACTGTTAAGCCCTACCGGTGAAGAGGTATTTTACCGAGGCGTAGCGCAAAAGGCATAAGTGCAAAGACTCAGTGTGCGAATGAGCACGCTAATATAATGTGGCTTGTTTGCCATCGTCCACCAAGTTCAGCTCGGTGTTATTAAGACACATTCTCGTCTGACTTTTCTTCCTTTTTCTGGCGCGCTCTGGTTTATTCATTTGGTCGCGTGGATGTTTGCTTCGCTAAGACAGTGCAGTGAAAGCATTTTGATTCCTATCTTGACGCACATGGTGTTTAACCTAACGATGAACACCACTATTTTTATCTTTCTGTGGTAACGCGCTTATTGGCAAAAACCGTATTTTATGGCTTGAATTGTCGGGTTGAATCCGATCACTACGTTACGGGCCTAGGTGTTGCAGGGTAAAAGCAACTTGGCCCTTATGAATATGGCCAAATATTGGATACACTAGATCCTAAACAGAGTTTTGATGTAAAAGGATGAGGTATGAAAAAGCGCACGCGGGTATTGGCTATTGGTTTGGACTCTGCTGATTTCGATTTGATTTGGCAGCTACAGGCTTGTGGCGACTTACCCAATATTCAAGCGTTACTGGGGCGTGGGGTGTGGGGGCGGGTACAAAGCCCGCCGGGGTTAGGGGATGATGGTGTGTGGGCTTCGTTTTCGTTTGCTGCGCAACCGGGGCGTCACGGTCGTTACTTTTGGCAAGGCTTTGTACCCGGTAGTTTAGAGATGAAACGTTCTCCCGAGCTTGCGCCTGATATAGAACCGTTTTGGGCTACTTTAAGCGCAGAGGGCTACAACGTTGGCGTAATTGATGTGCCGAAATCGCCATTGGCAGAGCTGCCACACGGCATGCAGGTTGCCGATTGGTTAGTACATGGGCGCGACGGGAAAACCAGAAGCTACCCGCCACATTTAGCTTCAATGCTGACTGAGCGTTTTGGGCATGATGTTACCGATGATTATGAGTCGGGAGAGTTTTTATGCTGTGAAGAAGCCTTGCCTGCTGCTAAGCAAGAGCCATTTTTACAAGCGTTACTCCAAAGCTTAGAGAGTAAAAAGCAAGGTTCCCTAGAGCTTTATACGCTGGGGGAGTGGGATTTATTTCTCACGGTCTTTAAAGAATGCCATTGTATTGGCCATGAATTTTGGCATTCGGTAAATGCCGATCATGAGCGTCACCATGAATGCTTAAACACAACAATTCCCGATCCCGTGAGGCATGTTTATCGTAAGTTAGATGCTGCAATTGGTGAGCTTGTTAAGCAGGCCGATGATAATACAGCGGTAATGATTTTTTCTGGTTTGGGTATGCACGCTAATTACACCGCTGAGCACTGCTTAGATGATATTTTGTTGCGCTTAGAGAAGGCCATGCCGCCGCCACTGCTGGAGAAAATTCGTGCATTGCCCCAATTAACGGGCTGTGCCGAGTTTTCCGCGGAACGTTTAATGATACAAATTCCCCATAATGAAATGAGTGGTGCAATTAAACTCAATATTGCGCAGCCAAACGGTGGCGTAAGTGGAGAGCAATCAACGACTGTTGAGCAATGGTACCAATGGTTAGAAAAAGCTTTGCTGGCATTAGTTAACCCCAATAATGGCCAAGCTATTGTTAAACAGGTGATTCGTAGCGACCAGTGCTTTTGGGGCGATAGGCGCAATATGTTGCCGGATGTATTTGTTGTTTGGCAGCGCAGTGCTTCTATTAATGCGGTAGCGTCTGATGAAGTTGGTGTTTTAAATAGCACGCCGCCGGTGTTTCGATCGGGGAATCACATTGCCGATGGTTTTTATATGATGGCAGGCTCGATGATTGATGCGAGGGGGCAGGGCCAAACTGTTTCAATCGCCGATTTAGGGCCAACTATCGCGGCATTGTTGGGTTCAAAGGCGCACTTTACGGATGGCCAGTCCATGTTCAAAGTGCATAACCCACTAAGTGTTACACCCGTTTAATTTCTGGGCGGCACATGCTTTCTCACATCTTCAGGCGCTTGTTCCGGGCGCCTTGGTTAACCCTAAAAAACGCAGTTGAGCCAGCAAAGTCTACGCACCTTTTTAATTCTCAACTGTGGCTTCTAGGTTAAACGGTTGTCTGCGATTTGAATTAGCTAATTTCCTTCTCGCTCAAAACCCGCCATAGCATTTTGATTTATCGTTCGGCTTTGCTTTAGGCCCGCTAATTCCAATTCGCCGTTAACTCACAAAAATTGAGGTGATCGCTTAGGAGCACCTCCTGAGCGACCGCCGTGCGCAAAAGCATAACGAGTTTAAGGTTTGGCGTAAATAATCAGGATGTGGCGCAATTAATTCTAATTTCGAATTGTTCTATTGGCATATTATTTTTGGAATAAAAATTATATGAACCTATCTTTTAGCAAATATTGAGTACTTGTGAGCTAATTAGGCTCTTCTCCGCTTTAGTGAGGTGATCTAGTGGCTTCCATAGAACATGGATTGCTCGTCAGGCATCGATGATTGCCTTATTTTTAGCTTGAAGTACTCGGTATCCTTGATGCCTCTTGCTCGCTTGCGAATCATGCCAATGCTGACATTGCCGGCTTCAATTCTGGCACTAGTCAGCCCGTGTTTTCCGTAGTTACAAATGCCTACGCTATGCTTCCTTAGTGACTTTGCAAATTTCTTGAGATAGAGCATATTCGTCTGTTCCGCGATGTCGCACCACTGCTCCAATGCATTCATCATGGCGTCATAATTCCCTGCATTCCACAAAGCTTGGAGCTGCTCTTTGAGTATATAAAGTGTATTGATATTGGAATTATTTTCGAGCAATGTCTGGAGTTTATTGGCTTGTTTATCATTTAACTTGTCGGCATTTTTTAACAACAGGTAGTGGGTACCTTTAAGCTGCTCTTTGCCTGCGCGATCCGCCTTTCTGAACTCGATCCTACGCTGATTGCTCATGGCTTTACTGTAGTTTTGCATCACATGAAACCGATCGAAAACAATGTCAGCATTAGGCAAGCATTCGCGTACCGATTTTTGATAGGCTGGCCCCATATCCATGGCTACCGCCTCTATGTTTTCAGCGGTTTGTGCTGGTAAGCGCTTTAGAAACGCTGTCAACACCTCGGCTTTACGGCCTGTCTCAACGCCAATTAAATGACCGGATTCCATGTCATAAATCACCGTCATATAATCATGGCCTTTGGCTCTAGCGACTTCATCGACCCCAAGATATTTTAAGTCAATTAATTTTTCAGGATTAAGTGCAGGCAACGTTTTCTCTAGGTGAAATTTATCCATATTTTTCACCGTTTCCCATCGTAGCTTTAGGTGCCGACTGACCGTGCTGATACTCATATGGCGACACAATCCGCTCACCAACTGGCAAAATCTTTGAGTATAGCGATTGCCTGTATCGACAAATTCGCAAGCCTCCATTAGACGCCTACCGCAAGTCGTCACAACTTGAGCGAGCTCAACTTCCAAATAGCAACCAAATAGTTTTCGAGCTGCGCCCAATCCTTTAACCCAACACTGATCAAGTTTTTCCGCACAGGGTTTTATAGAATCACCACGACCAATACAGTGATGAAAGTCTTTTTCGATACGCGGCATATTATCCAACCAGTCACCGCTATCAATGTTCAATCGCTGCAATATTTTAGGCTCTGCTATTGCAATTGAGCCTGTCTTATTTGGCAATATTGCCCGCCCAGTCCAATCAATTAATTCGAGATAATCGCGCCAGTAAAAAGGGATGATGCCTGTAGAACGCTGACCTTGATGTACCGTGTCAGCTGTGGGAAGGAGATTCTTTTTAGGCGGCTTACAGAATTTGGCTAAATTAATCGGGTTTTTATTTTCAGATTTTTTAGGGGGCTTATTCAAAGACTGAACACGCTGCTGAATGGCCGTGAAATCACTGGTTTCTGGCAGCGCAGCGATGCCGGCGCGCACAGGGTTTAAATCAACATACGCCATACATGTAATTATAGCCTGCTCGTCGAGTAACGCTTGGCTTTTAAAACGCCCCTCCCAGAAACGACCGGTGCATTTATTTTCGGCGTTGGCTAGTCGTGCGATATGTTCATTTAAACATCGCATAAACCAGCTAATGTCACATAAGCGGCTTCGCCATTCAGCGATTAACTCATCGGCCTTCCATTGTTCCGCATCACTCAACGGTTTATTTTTTAACACTTTAAGGGTTAAATCATGGCCTTTAAATAGCTGCATCCAGCGGCGAATAACGGCTTTATCACTCCAATCATCGGCCTTGGGCTTATCCATATGTAATACAAGGTGGTAGTGGTTTGACATCACTGCATACGCCGCCACATCAATCGCAAAAATATCGGCTAGCTCAGCTAATTTATCCGTTATCCACACCTTACGGTGCGAGTAATCCGCACCCGTTAACTGATCTTCACCAAATAGCCATCCTCGGCGAACTGCCCTGCAATAGCAGTGGTACCATGGGGTTTGATCTAGCGACATAATTAACTTTCTGGGCTTTGTCATCATCCACTCCAGTAAACAGCTCTTATTTAGGTATAGCAAAACCCCTCTTAAATGCGAGACCGTTCGTCGGTGTTATGGGTGTCCCATATTCCTTTACTAAAATACCCCGCCGCGAGCGCCCAGTCGCTAACCACTTACTGGTAAAGATCGATTAACGCTCGGAAAACCCCAGGGCTAAAACCTGATGTGCATAATTTAAAACATTGAAAAAGGCGACCATTTTTAACGTAGTCGCCTTTTTTGGTTTTTAACTTTCTATTTGGGTGAATGGAAATGAAGAACCTTGAACATTAATGTTAAATGTCATAATGCCTTCTTCATTCTTTGCAAAGGTTAGATCATAATCAACACCGTTTGCATAAAACTCAGTTTTAGAGTTTGCACGTAAGTGAATAAGTGGAGCGCCGGGAAGTTCTAGGTATAGCTTGCAGTCTTTTACTTGTAGTGTGAGTAAAGGGAGGCCCGGAAAGCTTTCGTAGTTGCCTGCGTATTGATTGAGTAATTCTTTATTAAGCTTTAACGATCGGCGTTTGAATACATATTGGTAACCGTGGGTATAGCCAATAGGTTCGACGCCTGCATGGCCTACGCCGTTGCTAATTTTTAGTTTAGATCGTAAGCCTTTTAGTTGTTTACTTTTAAGCGAAGATACAAATGTTGCGACTTGTTCTTTGTTAAAATCTAGACTGCCTACACCAAAATAAGCACGTGTTCCGTTTAAGGTGCGGGTATTTTCAATTTCAGCAAGTCGGCGGTCAAAATATTCTTGTTCAATATTATAAGGCGCTGATAGTGCCACGTAGCCCGCGAATAAATAAGGCTTTTCGAGCATTGCGTAGGTGGTGAATAGCCCGCCGAGAGAAGAGCCTGTTAATACCCGTTCGCCGTTGCCACGGTAAAGTGATTCCACCTGAGGAATAATTTCTTCTTCTATCGCTTGCAGAAAGTCGCTTGCACCACCGCTTAATTGCACACCTGGAATTTCGCTCGGGGTAAAATCGCGGCCCCTTAATTGGTTGGGATTGTCGCCTTCTGCACCCCAGGTAATAGCCGCAACAATGGCTTCTGGAATCATACCGTCATAACCGATTTTGCCAACGATGTCGGTTGCCATAGTGAAATTCCATTGGCCATCAAGGACATAAATAATTGGGTATTCTTGGTCCGGCTGACTGTGATAACTACCGGGAACTGATATGCGTACTTCGTAGAGTTGATCCACAATAGTGGATTGTATTTTATGAACCCTGGCGCCCTCGACAACGTAAGCCTCGCCTTCGATAGACGCCATAATGTCGATGTTTTCTTGTGCTAGTGCTTGGCCCCCGAATAGGCAGCTTGCAGCTAATACTAGCGCAGCAGATCTGAAAAAACTTTTCATTGTTATCTCCATATATGATTGTATTTTAGTTAGCAACTTACCTCGTCGCACCTACTAGCTGGACAGTTTGGCAGGCGATGGCTTTGATAGTGCGCCGCCAATAAGTTCACTTAATATGAGTGTCTAAATGGTTTTTCTGATAGGTTTTGATAAAGCGCGGTAGTGGAGGGGGCGATGGTCGAGAGCCTGTAAGGGCTAAACCTAGGGGCGGTATAGTCTAAAGGAAAGCGCCCCTGTATGCAGGGGCGCTTAGGGCATGTTTATTTAAACTAGTGAATATTGATGGTGGTTTCTGCTTTTTGTTTGGTGCTAACAAAGCTGGGTTGACCACTCCCTACACTAACTTTTAAGCGGCCGGTGTACGGCTGATGCTTTCCTTCCTCATCGACATAACGCAGTTTTTCGGCCGGTATTTTAAATTCCAGTGTAAGAGTACCTTGGCTGTCTAGAGTGTTTTTTTCATAAGCCACTAGCGCCACTTTAGGCGTTTTTACCGGTGCATCTGGCATGGCTATATACACTTGTGTGATTTCCATCGCGGGAATGGCGCCGTTATTTTTAAGCGCTACGCGAAACTCAAGATCTTGAGTGTGGCTAAGCTGGCTTGGGGCTTGTAATTGATGGTATTCAAAATCAGCATAGCTTAAACCGTGCCCAAACGGGTATAGCGGGGTGCCGTTGTAGTATTTATAGGTACGGTTATCCATGCGGTAATCTTTAAAGTCGGGTAAGTCGTTAACACCTTTATAAAAGGTTACTGGTAAACGGCCCGATGGGCTCACATCCCCCCACAGAATATTGGCCAAAGCTGTGCCGGTGGCTTCACCTGGGTAAAAGGCTTGAACTATGGCGTTGAGATTTTCGTGCTGCCAATTAAGGGCCATCGCGCTACCACTAAAATTAACCATCACGATGGGTTTGCCCAGTTTTTTCAGGCGCTGCATAAGTGTTAGCTGTTCTTTGGGTAGCTCAATAGTGGTGCGGTCGCCGTAATCAAAGCCTTCTAACTCTACGGCCATTTCTTCACCTTCTAGTAATGCCGATATACCGCCGGTAAAAATAATCACATCGGCTTTATTAGCGGCGGCGATGGCTTTTGCTGTGAAGTCTTCGCTGGTATTAACCCAACGCAGTTTAACGTAAGGCTCTAGTGGGTTGTTGCCCCACCAAGTGCGCAAAAATGTTACGTCGGCTTGAAAGCGGTATTCTTGCTTGGCTTTAAGTTCAATACTGCCGGTAACGGCTTTGCCGTCAATTTGAATACTTGCGGTGCTGTCGAATTGGTAATGGCCAGTTTCTTCGGGTTTTAATATGCCTTCCCAGACGATGCCAAATTCATCCCATACGCTGTTGTCGATGGGGGAGCGCAACCAATGGAAGTCGATGGTGGAATCTATACGTTTAAAGGCCGGCGTGCTGGCCATGCCCTTTTCTTGAGTGGCTTCATAGTATGCGGCTTGTAAGCCCGGTTTAAGCTTGCCTTCGCTAGCGCGATGAAAAAGCACGCTACTGGGAACCAAGGTGTGGCTGCCATAGATGTCGCCAATAATAGGGCTGCCGGCGGCGTAAGTAACATTATTCTCCCCAGCTTTTTGGCGAATGCCCTCTAGGGGCAATACCGGTGCAATGGGGTCACCATGATAATTGCCTACAAGCACCGATGGGTTGGTGGCGTTGGGGCCGATAACGGCGACTTTGGTATTGGGTTTTAAGGGCAGAATGCCATCGTTTTTCAGTAACACTAGCGATTGCTGTGCAGCTTCGAGCGCAAGCTGTTGGTGTTTAGCAGAGCCAACTTCTGTCATGGCAATGTTGGCATAAGGAACATCGCTTTTCGGGTCGAACATGCCTAATTTAAAGCGGGTTTTAAACAGATTAATCACGGCGTTATCTACTTGAGCTTGGCTAACCAAGCCGCGCTGTAGCGCAAAGTGTAAGTTGGTGAAGGTGCTTAATCGGCTAGTGCCGCAGTCTAGGTCGGTGCCTGTCTTCAATGCTAAGGCAGCGGCTTGCGCTGGGGCCTTAACAATATTGTGGGCCGATTCTGCATAAAAATCGTCTAGTGCGCCGCAATCAGAGACGACATGGCCATCAAACCCCCAATCGCCGCGCAATACGTCTTTAAGCAGATATTCGCTACCACAGGCAGGGTCGTCGTTAACGCGGTTGTAGGCACACATGATGGATTCTACGTTGGCATCTTCTACCGCCATTTTAAATGCCGGTAAATAGGTTTCGTGCATATCCTTTAAGCTGGCCGCGTAATTATCGGAGTGGCGAGATTTTTCAGGGCCGCTATGTACCGCAAAGTGCTTTGCCATGGCCGATGTTTTTAAATAGCGCTTATTGTCGCCTTGTAGGCCCTTAATAAATTCGATCGCTAAAGAGCCTGTAAGGTAAGGGTCTTCGCCATAGGTTTCTTGGCCGCGGCCCCAGCGTGGGTCGCGGAATATATTGACATTGGGAGACCAAAAGGTAAGCCCGGTATAGCGAAAGACCACATCGTTGTCTTCGTAATAATGGTGTTTGGCCCGCGCTTCATCCGAAATACTCGTGGCAATATCGCCCATTAGCTCTTTATTAAATGTAGCGGCTAGGCCTATAGCTTGCGGGTAAACCGTTGCCTTACCTGCGCGGGCAACACCGTGCAGGGCTTCATTCCACCAGTTATATTCTGCAACGCCTAGGCGCTCTATAGCGGGGGCCTCGTTGTAAAGTTGAGCGATTTTTTCAGACAATGTCATGCGTGCAACTAAATCTTCTGCTCGTTCTTGGGTTGATAGCGCCGTGTTTAAATAATCGGGCTGCGAAGGTTTGTTGTCTGCAAGCTGCGAGCACGATGCTAACGTGATACTGGCGCCAAGACAGAGGGTCTTTGCGACTTTGTTAAGGGTTGGGTTTATCATCGATAGTCACTCTTCTTTGTTTTTATGATTGTCATGGGTGGCGATAGTATTGCGCCTTAAGCGTAGCTGCAGTTGGTATTTTTTACCTGTTGGCTTGTTAATTTTTGATTGTTTTGGCGCTTCTGCTTCTTCTGCTTATATTGTGTAATTGAGCTATTTGTACTATTTAGTGGCTATGCCTGTGATTGTTGGCATGGTTTGCAGGTTTTTCAAAAAAATCCGTATAAATGTAATTAATACAGGCCGTTTGAGTATAGCTACGGTAATTATTAGTACTAAGCGCTGGCATGAATTTGGCTTGGGTAGATATAGGCTATTCATTTTTAATGCATTAACGCATTTTTAACAGCCTTCTTTTATTAATACATAGAGGATCTTGCCATGACTGGAGAGTATATTATTCAAAACAGTACAATGTTACGCGGACAGGGATATTTGCAGGACGCAATAAATTGTATTGAAAACAATATTGCTAAAATTAGCCCGTGGTTAAGGCCTACGGCTTGGGTTGAAGCTAAATTTGCTGCAGAAGAGTTGGGCTTAAAAGATAAAGCATTGGAGTTTGAGCAAAAAGAAAAAGTCGCTAAAACTCAAGCTGAGCAGCCTTTGAATAGAGCGCCATTGCATGTTTCTTGTTGTGGGCTGAACAACCCTGTGCCGTCACTGTAGTGTTGCGGTTGTGTGTACTTTTGAATATTTGGTTGTACATACCCCTCCTATTTAGAGCTTGCTTAAGTTCGAGAGACGTTTGATTATTTAAATACTGGGGGCACGCTATCAGTCAGTGTGCAGGTTAATTTCTTTAATGGTGCGGTGGTTTACGGGGGCGTATTTACAGCGTTTGCTAACGCCGTTGCCGAGTTGCGCCGCTCAATTGCTGGCACGATGAATGTCAACCTTCTAATCACCTTGGGCTTATTGCCAAGAAAGGCGGGCTGACACAAACGCCTCATCTGCGTGCAAAGTAAACGACCAACCATTGCGTTCACATAGGCGCTGAACAATACCCAGGCCTAAGCCGTAGCCGTGAAACGACGATGCCTCAGTTGGTGGGTACTGCTCATCGGCATGAGTGCTCACTCGATTTGTAATTAATAGCTCGCACTCTTTAACAATAATAGTAATCGGCCCTTGGCCGGCGAGCGTGTGTTCGAAGGCGTTTCGCACCAAGTTATTGACCGCGATAGAAAACGCTTGGGGGTGTCCGAACACTTTGGGTTTTGCAAGAGCGTCGAGTTCAACATCGACACTCTTGCCGGTCAGTAAATGGCGCTGCTGTTCTACTGCATGGCACACCAACGGCATCACCAAAAACTGCGTGTCGTATAAGCCGTCGTCGGTTTCGCGCGCGAGGCACAAGAACATTTCAATGGTGGTTTTCATGTCGAGCGTTGCGCGCCGCATGCGGTTTACCACCTTTTCGTCGGCTGCTGACAGCTCGCTTTGTTCTAGTAGCTCAAGTGCGCCGGTGATTACCGTGATTGGTGTGCGTAATTCGTGGCTGGCTGAATCGGTAAAATATCGCTCCCTCGCAACAAATGCGCTGATGCGCTCAAGGGTCTTTTCAATGGCTCCCGCGAGCACGCCCACCTCATCGTCACCGAACCGGTTAGACTCGATGCGCTTATGGTCTCCGGCTGACAGGTGCTCTAGGTCGATGTCTGCGACCACCTTGGCCAGCTGCGCGACAGGCGCGACGGCCTTGCGCATTACAATTATGCCTAAGCCGAAGCCCAGAGCGCCTAGCGAGCCCACGACACTGGTGATACCGAGCAACCACCACCAATCCTCAGATGATGCAACCTCAATCCCTGCAACGTCGAAAACTACAAATGCGCGAGGCGGTTCATTTTCGGCTGAGGGCTGTTCATCATAGGCTGAGGGCTCTTCATTGCCGGCAGGTGACTTTTTATGCTCGGGAGGTAGCTTATGCTCAGGAGATAGCACGGCGACATGTAACTCTTCGGCTTCGAATTCGTACAACCCTTGTTTGGGGCTTGTCTGTGCCCACTCCCTCAGTGATTGCGGCAAGTTATCAATTTTGTCGTATCCGCGAAGGTTGGTTGTTAATAAAGGGTAATTTTCGGCGGCGCGCTGCAGCTGGCGCGTCAGCACGCGGTCTTCGCTTAAACGGAGCGCCCCAAAAAAAGCGAGGCCCCAGACTACACTGAGAACAGCAATGCAGGTCGCAAATGCAAAAGCGACACGCTTGCGCAGGCTGTGCCGGTAAATCACGAGGGCATGCTCACACTATTTGAATCGCAACTGCCAGATCCCTTATGGCCACCAGCCCTTGGGGTTGCGGCTAAAAGTCTGCCGTTCTTCGTTATTCGTCGTTCATTTGGAGCCACCAAACATTTCTCCTCACGCCTCGATTGGCGAAGTTTTAGCCTCAACAGGCGCTAGCCAAATAGTATGGACAGGCCCTAGTCCTCGGCAATCCGGTAGCCGATACGATGTACCGTGTGAATAAGCGGGGTAGCAAAGGACCTATCGATAGCCTGTCGCAGTTTGTACAAGTGCGAACGCAGTGCATCCCCATCGGGGCGCTCGTCAGCCCACAGCACGGTTTCGAGATCTTCTCGAGACACCACCGAAGGCGCCGCTTCCATAAGTCGTTGAAGTAGCTTCATGCAAGCGGGAGTGAGATCGACAAGCCTACCTGCGCGGTGCACTTGCAGCGTAGCTCTATTCATCGTGAGGTCACCAACGGTTAATTGGTTATCGGTTTTCCCGTGGCTTCGTTTGTGTAGCGCCTGCAATCGTGCATGGAGCTCTTGAAGTGCGAATGGCTTGACTAAATAGTCATCTGCTCCCGCCTCGAACCCTTTGAGTTTATCGGCGAGCGTGTCTCGCGCCGTCAGCATAAGTACAGGCGTTTCGACTTCGGCATCGGTACGTAGCTTTTGGCAGAAACGCAGGCCATCCATCCCCGGAAGCATCAAGTCTAAAACGATAACATCGAACGGGTTGGTCAACGCTAAATGCATAGCGCTGATTCCGTCGTAGGCAAAGTCTAGGATATAGTGATGCTTTTCGAGGTAAGCGGCAATGTTCTCACAAATGTCGCGATTGTCCTCGACAATCAACGCTCTAATCGGCGTTGAGTTGAATGCGTTTACCATCTTCGCTGCTACCCCCTATCAGGTACGATTTACCAAGCCCTTCTTACCATGCATAGTCCAGCCGTAAGCCAATCAAAGGCTCCGCTTCGCTATCATCTTTTACGTCAATGCCTCGTCGGTAGTCAAACTCGGTGTCGTCGCTTGATGATGCGGCGGTGACGTTGATAACATCGAGGAAGGCCGTGATATCTATGGGGCCGATCGCTCGCCGGTAGTCGACGCGAATATTCAACGAGCTGGACCCGCTTTTGCGGCCGACATTGCGCTCGGTAATTTCTTTTGAATAGCGCAAAGGTTGCCCGGCATCCAATACGTCTGAGTGAACAATAAACTCGTCGTCTGGCCTGCCCGAAAGGTATTTGTACCGCCCGGCAACCTTCCAGCGGTTGTTGATTTCCCAGGTTAAGCCGAGGGTAGCGACATGCTCGCGGCTGAATTCATCGACGACCTCACCGCGACCGTCTTTGCGGTCCACTTTGGCATCGTTGTAAGAGTAGGTTGCGGTAGAGTAAAGGCCTTCGCGAATTGTACCGGTGGCCACGATGTCGACTCCGTAAGATGTGCCGTCACCAATGTTTGCAAAGGTTCCGCTTGTTCGATCGAGGTCGACCACGAGATTATCGAGGTTTTGATAATACGCTTCAGTCAATATTGACCAGCTATTGCTCGGGAACACTTCAAAACCCAAGCTACCGTGCGTGATTTCTTCGGTTTCAAGTGTGTTGGCGGCGTTGGCGGCAAGGTCTAAATACCGAGGCGACTGATGGAATAACCCGGCGGTGGCAAAATACCGTACTAGATTACTCTGCTGCCAATTGGCGCTGAACCGGGGTGAAGCGAAACTTTGGTCTGCAAAGCCATCTCTTTCAAAGCGCACACCGGTGCGAAACTCCCATGCGCCTCGCTCAAAAAACTGCTCTACATAACTGGCAAAGCTCGTCTCCTTTTGACTGAGTGAGGAGTCGATGCCTTCGGGGGTTAGGGTAATATACTTCTGGTCGGGGTTGGGCCTATAGTCATCCGAATCGTAGACGTACTGATTCCAGTCGCCATCTAAAACGGTGCTGTAATCCAGTTCAATTTGCGTGACGCGAATACCGGCACTAAAACTGCCCAATCGATTCACAAGCTCAAAGTCGCTATGCCAACCGGCCTCTGCCTCACCTTCACCCACGGTAATAATGTCTTCGCGCACGGGATAGCTAGATGCTGGCGATCCTTCTGGAACGAGCTCGGGGAATGATTCACCTTCAGAGCTGACTTTGTCGCTTTTACGGTAGTAAACTTTATTGCTCCACACCGCTTTTTCACCAAGCAAAGATCGCAACGTTAAACCGTATAAATCACTATCCTGTTCTGAATCTTGTAGTGAAGTGTCTTCAAAATTAGGCGATGCGAAGACGTGCGTCACGCCGCGCGTGTAGTCTTCGTGTGTATCCATCAACAGAACTTCCATCGTGTTGTTTTGGTTGATGGGTATGACGGACTTTACGATCACGTCTCTTAAGACGGGGTCTCCGATGTCGAGCTCTTCGATGGTTTCAAATAAAGCCCCGAAATCCAATCGCCGAGCAGAAACAAGCATCGTAGAGCCCTCTGTGATACCGGCTGGACCGTCGTAACCCACTTCATAACCTGCAAGGTCGTAGCGCAGGCTTGCCGACGGGCTTGGGTTGCCGTCAGCAACGTTTAGCTTGAGTAGCGAAGCCGCTCGGCCGCCATAAGCCGCCTCCCACCCACCAGGTGAAAACTCTGCACCGCTGATAACGTTCGGCGCAAAAATCGAGAAGCGACCGCCACCACCAACATCTTCGTTTTCGCCTACTGTTGCATCAAAGTGCACCGCTTTATCAAAAGGAAAGCCATCCACGAATATCAAGTTGTCTCTGGGCCCACGGCCGCGTACGCTAAAGCTTGCAAATTCGCTGGAAGATGCCAAGCCGGGTAAGCCGTCCAGCGCGAGGAGTGGATCTGCACCACCGCCGACGGCGCTGCGCAACGCTTCTCTATCGAGATAGGTACTATTTACTGATGCAAGCGCTTTTGTTTGTTGCCCAAGAACGAGTACCTCCTCTATAGCTTGCTCTGTCAGCTCGAATTCGATTTTAATATTTTTACGTGTAACCACGCGCACGCTTGGCTTGTACGAAGATGTGAACCCGCTTTTGACAATGCTCACGGAGTAGAGGCCTGGGGCGAGCTGTTCCACGACCGCACGACCGTCTGCGTCGGTTTGCGCCGACTGCGTGGAATCGGTCTCCCGCTCCTTTATCGTGACCTTTACTGCTGACAGAGGCCGTGCAGTATTTTGGTCTTTGACGATAAAGGTCAGTGCACCAGGTGCCTCTGCTGCCTGGGCAAAAAGTGGAAGGCCAATTATGAAGCCCGACATAGCCAGCCATGATATTTGCCTTAAACATTTGCTCAGTGTGTTCAAATGCCTGCTCATAGTTCTATCCCCACAAGAATCGGTCGTATCTAAGTGATAAAGCACGGGGAGATTAACAGCCACAATGTCGCTAAAAAGTCGCCGTAATGTGAAAACTACATTAGAGCACGCATGAAAGCTTTACCATTTTTTCTGGTAAAAGATATGGCGAGCGGCAAAAATTAAATGGGGGGTAGTTTATCTTGATGGCTTTAGTGAATCTTTAAAAATGGGGCCCGTGAGCTAGAGTGGGCTTGGCCATAGCGAGCGAAACCTAGAGAACTGATATTTATAAAAAGCAGTTAGCGCGCGGTATTGGTGCCATCCCAGAGCGAAGCGTAAAAGACTAAGGTCTTTTACGCCCCGGCTGGCAGCGGCTGGCGCCTCGTTGCTGATTGCATGCGCAATTAGTGAGCTGGGCCAGAGCGAACAAAATCTGAGAGCATGATATAAACAAAAAAAGCCCCCGATCAGCAAGCTGAAAGGGGGCTTTTTTTGTTTATATGGTGGGCCTTCCCAGACTTGAACTGGGGACCTGCCGATTATGAGTCGGATGCTCTAACCAACTGAGCTAAAGGCCCTGAATATGATTGATCGTTAAGCCTGTTGACTGTTTGATCAGCTATGCCGCGCTATGCTGCGGCATAAAAGGGACGGGCATTATAAGGTCTTGATTTGAGCTTGGCTAGGTTTTTACTGCTTCTTTTATGGATTGATGGGCAAAAAAAAGCCCCTGAAATCAGAGGCTTTGGTATTGCGTTGTGTGACTTTGGATTATTCGTCCAAAAAGCTTCGTAGGTGGTCTGAGCGGGTGGGGTGGCGCAGTTTGCGCAGTGCTTTCGCCTCAATCTGACGAATGCGCTCGCGCGTTACGTCGAACTGTTTACCCACTTCTTCCAACGTGTGGTCGGTGTTCATGTCGATGCCGAAGCGCATGCGCAGTACTTTGGCTTCGCGAGCGGTAAGGCCGGCTAGTACTTCGCGGGTAGATTCCATCAGGCCTTGGGTGGTGGCTGATTCTACCGGTGACGTTATCGACACGTCCTCGATAAAGTCGCCCAAGTGCGAATCTTCATCGTCGCCGATTGGGGTTTCCATCGAGATGGGTTCTTTGGCGATTTTAAGCACTTTGCGCACTTTGTCTTCGGGCATTTCCATGCGCTCGGCAAGTTCTTCTGGTGTGGGTTCGCGGCCCATTTCTTGAAGCATTTGACGGCTGATGCGATTGAGTTTGTTAATGGTCTCAATCATGTGGACCGGAATACGAATGGTGCGCGCTTGGTCGGCAATAGAGCGGGTAATTGCCTGGCGAATCCACCATGTTGCATAGGTCGAAAACTTGTAGCCGCGACGGTATTCGAATTTATCGACGGCTTTCATCAAGCCGATGTTGCCTTCTTGAATAAGGTCGAGGAATTGTAAGCCGCGGTTGGTGTACTTTTTGGCGATAGAAATTACAAGGCGTAGGTTGGCTTCAACCATTTCCTTTTTGGCGCGGCGGGCACGGGCTTCGCCGAGCGACATGCGGCGGTTGATTTCTTTAATGGTGCTAAGCTCTAAGCCGGTGGCTTGTTCTATTTCCAGCAGGGCTTCTTGCAGCTTTAAAATGTTGTCGGCCACGTTGCGCATGCTATCGGAGTAGTCGCGCTTTTTCTTAACGATGGAAGGGATCCAGTCAAGGTTGGTTTCGTTGCCGGGGAATTCTTTGATAAAGGTTTTGCGTGGCATTTTGCCGTAGCGAATACACTGCATCATCAGTTCGCGCTCGGTTTGGCGAACTTTTTGTAGTACCTCGCGGGCGCTGCCGTAAACGGGGTCGAACTGGCGCGGTGGCAGTTTGAAGAAGCGGAAAACGCCGCCAAGCTCTTCGAGTGCTTTGCCCGCTTCTTTGCTCATGCGGCCTTTGGCGATGATGGCTTCTTCAGCAGCTAAGGATGCGTCTCTTAGTTCGTTAAAGCGTTCGCGGGCATATTCTGGGTCGATGCCGGTATCGGCTTCATCGTCATCGTCATCAGCATCGTCGCCATCATCTTTTTTGGCGTCTTCTTTCTTTTCTTGGAAGCCTTCTGTTTTGGGGGCTTCTGGGTCTTCGGCGGGGTCTAGCCAGCCGCTGATAACGTCTGTTAAGCGGCGCTCGCCAGCTTCGCAAAGTGTGAATTCATCAAGAATCGTTTTTACTGAGCCAGGCCAAAATGCTAGCGCGTGCATTAGCTCGCGAATACCTTCTTCAATGCGCTTGGCAATGGCGATTTCGCCTTCGCGGGTCAGTAGCTCCACGGTGCCCATTTCGCGCATATACATGCGCACAGGGTCTGTGGTGCGGCCAGCTTCGGTTTCTACTGCAGCTAGCGCAGCAGCAGCTTCTGCAGCGGCAATTTCATCGGGGTTGTCGCTGTCGTTCATCAACAGCTCATCGGCATCGGGCGCGGTTTCGAATACGCGGATGCCCATGTCGTTAATCATCTGGATGATATCTTCGACCTGATCTGGATCGGAGATGTCTTCGGGGAGGTGATCATTAACTTCATCGTAGGTCAGGTAGCCTTGCTCGCGACCGCGATTGATTAAGTCTTTGATTCGCGACTGTTTGTTTTCGCTCATTAAAGCATCCGTAAAAGCATATTAGGTGAAGGCGGGATAGCCGGACATTATAACGGGGATTTCTAATTTTTACTAATGGACTTGTTTGCCAACCTTAAGTAATTGCAGGAAATGTTGTCGCTCTTCTGGCGATAGTTCGTTGATCGGTCTCGATTTCAGCTCTGCCAGCTGATTTTGGCGTTCGCGCTCCAGCGCTTGCAGCTTAAGCTTTTCAAGGGCGTCTTGAAGCTCTTGTTGGTCGTTGTAGTTGTTGCCGCGTTTTGCTTGCGCAAGTAGCTGGTTGGCCATAATGGCGGTGAGTTGTTGCTGTGCTTCTACGCCAAAGCGCCCACTCCAATAGCCAATAATACTGGCAAAGCTGGGGTTTTCTCTTTGCTTTAAATAACTGAAAAGCTGCATTAATTGTAGGTTTTCAGTGGTTTCTGGTAGTTCGGGCTCTTCTAGTTTGTGCGCCAAGTTGGGGTGCTCAAGTAATAGGGCGGTAGCGAGCCTGATTGGGCTAAGTTCTACGCTCGATTTTTTGCGTGGCTCGGAGCGAAGTTGTAATTGCTGCGGGAAGTGGGATGCTTCCAGTTCTTGCTCTATCGGTTGCCCTAAGGGGGCGTAGTCTTCGTTATTGGCTGGCGGCCCTTGGTTAAAGCTTGGTGGTACAGCTTGTTCTTCGGTTTGCGTTGGCGCTGTTGCCGGTACAAGCACTGGCACGGGCTCGCCAATTAGCTCCATTAAAATATCAAGGCTTAAGCCTGTGCGTTGCGATAGTAGCTCGAACATAAGTTCGCGATAAACACTTTTGGGCAGCTTGTGAAGCAGTGGCGCCGCTAGTTTGCTTAGGCGGGCGCGGCCTTCCATGGTGTTAATGTTTAGCCCTTCGCTAAGCACATCAAAGAAGAATTCCTCTAAAGGCGAGCCTTTTTGTATTAGCTCGGCAAAGCGGTCTTGTCCTATTTGCCGTACGAGGGTGTCTGGATCCTGGCCTTCGGGTAAAAAGAGAAACTTAATTTGGTAGCCGTCAGTCATTACCTCTAGTGCGTTTTCTAGTGCGCGCTTGGCGGCGGTGCGGCCGGCTTTATCGCCATCAAAACAAAACACTATGGTGTTGGTGTATTTGAAGGCCAGCTTTAAGTGGTCTTCGCCGCAGGCGGTGCCCAGTGTGGCTACGGCGTTGTTAATGCCGTATTGGGCAAGGGCTATAACATCCATATAGCCTTCAACCACAAGCAAGTGCTTTAGCTCGCGGTTGGCTTGGCGTGCTTGGTAAAGCCCGTATAGCTCTTTACCTTTATGGAATACCGGTGTTTCGGGCGAATTGAGGTATTTGGGGCCACTGCCTTTAACTTTTTTGCCATCTGCGCCAACGCGGTTTTCTTCGCCCAGTACGCGGCCGCCAAAGCCTATGGTGCGGCCGCGAATATCCAAAATGGGGAACATAATGCGGTCGCGAAAGCGATCGTAGCGTTTGTTTTCGTCTTCGTGCTCGATAAGCATGCCGGCGGTTACTAAGGTTTTGCGGTCGCTATCGGTTTCGCCGAATTTTGTGAGCAGGTTATCCCATCCTTTGGGGGCATAGCCCAGGCCAAAGTTTTTGGCGATATACCCCGTTAGGCCCCGGTTTTGTAGGTAGCTTACCGCCTTGTCGCGGCTGGGGTGCGCTTTTAGTTGCTGTTGAAAGTAGTCGCTGCAGTCGGCCAAGAGCTTGTAAAGGTTTTTAAAGTCTTGCTTTGGCGCTTGGTTTTTATTCTTGGGTTCTTCGCGCGGTATTTGCAGGCCTGCGCTGCTGGCGAGTTGCTCTACGGCATCAACAAAGCCGAGCTTATCAAACTCCATTAAAAAGCCAACCGCATTGCCAGAGGCGCCGCAGCCAAAGCAATAATAAAACTGTTTGTCTTGGCTTACGGTAAATGAGGGCGTTTTTTCGTTGTGAAAAGGGCAGCAGGCCGAATAGTTTTTGCCCGTTTTTTTAAGCTTAACGCGCTTATCAACGATGTCGACAATATCGAGTCGGTTCAGTAGGTCGTCAATGAAGGGTTGTGGGATTAAGCTCATGGCGTCGAGGTATCACAACAAAAGTAGTGGCACGCGCAAAGGTTGCGGGTGCCAATTCTACAAGGTTTACAGCGGTGTGTGCGTGATGCGTGCGCAGGTTTGCGCGCTTGGGTGTTTAACCTTGCAGGCTAGCTTTTATCAGCTTGCTAACGGCGCCCATGTCGGCGCGGCCTTGTGCTTTGGGTTTAATAAACCCCATAACTTTGCCCATATCACCCATGCCGTTGGCGCCAGTATTGGCGATGGCATCGTTGATAAGTGCTTGAATTTCGTCTTCGCTAAGCGGTTGCGGCAGGAAGTCTTTAATTACCCCAATTTCAAATTGCTCGATGTTGGCAAGGTCTTCTCTGCCGGCATCGGTATATTGGGTAGCGGCATCGCGGCGCTGCTTAACCATTTTGTCGAGCACCGCGAGCACGCGAGCGTCATCAAGTTCAATGCGTTCATCAACTTCGATGCGTTTAAATTCAGCGGTAACCATGCGCAAAACGCCAAGGCGTTCTTTTTCTTTTGCGCGCATTGCTGCTTTAACGGCGTCGGTGATTGCTTTCTTGATTTCACTCATCAGGTAGTAGCCCTAAAGTTGTGTTAGGTGGTTGTGCGGCCTAACGGGGAACGTTGGCATGGCCAAAGTGCCCAGCCCCAATGGCTCACCGTCGGTGGGCTAGGGGCCCAATAGCGTATATATCTAATGCTGAAGCTTTAGAGGCCCAGCAGCGCTATTAATAAAGGCGTTGGAACTTGCGGGTTTCGCGAGACATCTTTTTAGCGTGACGCTTAACAGCAGCGGCAGCTTTACGCTTGCGAACAGTTGTGGGCTTTTCGTAGCACTCGCGACGACGTACCTCTGCAAGAACGCCTGCTTTTTCGCAAGAACGCTTAAAGCGACGTAGGGCAATATCAAATGGCTCGTTTTCTTTCAGTTTTACTGAAGGCATATATCTACCTGTAATAAATAAATGTTGGCTAGTACGACTGCTTTAGGGGGCAGCCTTTTAAGGGTGCGCAATTCTATACAGTTGATGCCGCCCCTGCAACGTTTAATTGTAGACAGCACTTTGGTTTTGCGCTATGGCGCGAAAATCATAGAGAAATCGGGGGCTGCAGGGTAATATTGCGCGCAAAATTAATGGTAGCTCGGTGTAAGAATGTTAGTCCTTGGAATAGAAACGTCGTGTGATGAAACGGGTGTTGCGCTGTATCACAGTGAGCAGGGCCTGTTGGCTCACGCATTGTATAGCCAAATAGCGCTGCACGCTGAATACGGCGGGGTGGTGCCCGAGCTCGCGTCGCGCGATCATATCCGTAAATTATTACCCTTAGTTGACGAAGTGCTCGAAAAGGCTTCGTTAAGTAAAGCGGATATTGACGCCGTCGCCTATACCAAGGGGCCAGGTTTAATTGGCGCTTTATTAGTGGGGGCGTGTACCGGCCGGGCTATTGCAATGGGGTTAGGTGTGCCGGCTATTGGTGTACACCATATGGAAGGGCACTTGTTAGCGCCACAGTTAGAAGATTCCCCGCCGCCCTACCCTTTTGTGGCATTGCTTGTGTCTGGCGGGCATACCCAGTTAATCGAGGTGCAAGCGCTGGGTGAATACACTCTTTTAGGGGAATCGCTAGACGATGCCGCAGGCGAAGCCTTTGATAAGGCGGCAAAAATGTTAGACCTCGATTACCCCGGTGGCCCGCGCTTAGCCGCCATGGCCGAGCAAGGCGAAGCGGGGCGCTTTAAATTTCCGCGGCCAATGTGCGACCGCCCAGGGCTAGATTTCAGCTTTAGCGGTTTAAAAACCTTTACCCTTAATACCGTGACTAAGCATGCGCTAGACGATGGCTTGCCTGATGATCAAACCTGTGCCGATATTGCCCACGCCTTCCAGGAGGCCGTGGCCGATACCTTGGTGATTAAATGCCGGCGTGCACTCGAGCAGTGTGGCATGAAAAGCTTAGTGATAGCCGGCGGTGTATCGGCAAATACACGGCTACGGCAAAAGTTGGAGGCCGCATTGGCCAAAATGGGCGCTAAAGTTTTTTATGCGCGCCACGAGTTTTGCACTGATAACGGCGCCATGATTGCCTACGCGGGTTGTCAGCGTTTACTTGCTGGGCAAAGTGAAACCCTTGCCGTTGAAGTGCGGCCGCGTTGGCCAATGACAGAGCTAGCGGGCCTTAGCACGGCAAAAGCGGAGCCTAACCGATGAGTGCCGATACCGTGTTTATTAAAGGCCTAAAAACAGAGGCGGTGATCGGTGTTTTTGAGTGGGAGCGCGAAATTCGCCAAGCACTTTATATTGATGTGGTGATGGCTACCGATATTCGCTTAGCTGCAGCAGAAGATAACCTTAAGCACACACTAGACTACAAAGCCATTACCGACCGTATACAGCACTTTGTGGCCCAAAGCGGCTTTAAATTGATCGAAACATTGGCGGAGCATTTAGCCGCATTACTACAGGCAGAATTCGGCATAGCATGGCTACAACTGAGTGTTCACAAACCCGGCGCCATTGCTGATGCACAGGATATTGGTATTACCATCGAACGAGGAGAAAAGCCCTAATGGCTGAGGTATTGCTAGGTTTAGGCAGTAATCAAAATGCAAAAGTGGTTTTTAAAAGCGCTTTAAATTCGCTGCAGGGCACATTTGGCGCACTCGTTTTATCGCCGGTTTACGAAAGTGAATCGGTAGGTTTTGATGGCGATAACTTTTTGAATATGGTGGTACAAATTCAAACCCACTTACCCGTGGGTAAGCTGTTGGAAACACTGCGCGCCATTGAAGATGCCCATGGCCGCGACCGCACGCAACCTAAGTTTGGTGGCCGAACGCTGGATATCGATATTCTGACTTACGACGATGTGGTGGGCTGTATTGATGGTGTAACACTGCCGCGCGATGAAGTACTGAAAAACGCTTTTGTCTTAAGACCTTTGGCAGATACTTGGCCAAGTGGTTTGCACCCCGAGCTAAAACGCAGCTACCGCGAGTTGTGGTCTGAGTACGATAAATCCTCGCAAAACCTCTGGTTAGCCTCCCTCGACGATTAAGATCAATCGCGCCTAGAGGTTATTAATGGCGTCACCCATATACCTGTTTTGGCGCTTTCGCCCAACGGCGCTTTTCGTACCCCCATAGGCACTATGCGCGCCTTATTTTTACCTACACTTAATGCACAATAGTATGTGTTAGGTGTGGGTGAATGCGTTTGGGTGAGCAATTAGGGTTGGCGGGGTATAAAAAGCGCATAAATCGCGGAACTCACTGCGTGGGCATAGCCTATAGCGCCGTGTTGGCGGTGGTGCTGTGCTTGGCTGTGCTTAGCGCACCGGTATCGGCGGCCACGGTAGGTATCCCCGCCAATAGCGAAACGCAAATTGAAGCAGAAGACTACGTTAGCGCTTACGATACTACAGGGGGTAACGCTGCGGGCAGCCCGTCGTCGTGTACTTACAATGGTTTTGATGTTGATGTGGGGGATAACGGCGGCAGCGACTGTGTTATTGGTTATATTGCCAACGGCGAAACGCTGACGTACGACGTTAATATCGCACAGGCCGGAAGTTATACGGTTAAATACAATTACGCTAGCCCTAGTAACTCGCCTGGGCAAATACAGTTCAAGGTTGATGGCTCCACGGTTACTACAACCACATTAACGACCAATACCGGCGATTGGAACACCTACACGACACAGACAGATACAGTCACTTTACCGGCGGGCACCCACACTGTTACCACCCAATTTGTGAATCCGGTTATGAACCTTAGTTGGTTTTCGTTAGAGAAAGTCGGCGGGCCTTCGGCAATCGATATTCCGGCCAGTGGTGAAACGCAAATTGGCTTCGAAGAGTATGTGAGTGCTTACGATACAACTGTAGGCAACGCGGCAGGTAGTCCAGCGCTTTGTGTTTACAATGGTTTTGATGTGGATGTTTACGATTCCGGCGTGGGCGCGTGCGCATTATCAAGTGTCGCTGATGGCGAGACGCTTGATTATTATGTGAATGTAATAGAAGCGGGTGATTACACCCTAACCTACAATTTTGCGGGTGAAGGCACCAGCCCACCAGGCGATGTCATTTTTAAGGTTGATGGTTCGACTATTCTCACCACAACACTCACCACCACAACGGGTAGTTTTGGCACCTTCGCTAGCGACACCGATACGGTGACTTTATCTGCCGGAACTCAAACCGTTACACTCGAGTTCTCTAACCCGTGGCTCAATGCAAACTGGTTTTCACTCGAAAAAGTTGCACCGCCTATATCGCCGCCATCCTCGGATTCTATTCGAATTGAGGCCGAAGAGTATTTTGATGCCTACGATGCGGAGGCAGAAAATAGGGCGACTGTGCCCACTAATTGCGTATACGGTGGTTATGGCGTTGATGTGACGGATACTTCCGATGAGGGCGGTGGCGGTTGTAAGGTTGGTTACGTGCGAGCGGGTGAGCGGCTAGATTATGCCATTAACCCTTCGCATGCGGGTGCTTATCGGGTCGCCATTCGCTACGCGAGTGGTAGAGATGCGCTTACCTACGCGGGCGATCTGCTTTTTACGTCTGGTGGCAGTACGCTGGCTACAGTCAACTTGTTGGGTACCGGTGGTTGGGACACCTTTGGTGATAGTACGGTCGTCATTGATCTTGAAGCCGGTGCGCAAACGTTAAGCGCGGAGTTCACCGACCCTAATTATGACCTTAACTGGTTCGATTTAGAGCTAAAAACGGTTTACATCTTAGATGATGCAGAATACCGAATAGAAGCTGAAGATTACATCAGCGCTAACGACACTAACTTCGATAATCAGGCAACAGATAACGGTGCGGCGCTAACTCTCTGCCCTTACTACTACGAGGGGGTCGACTTAGGCGATACCACCGATGGCGGGGGCTGCACGGTGGGTTACATCGCAGATGGTGAATGGCTGGAATACAGTGTTTATATCGATGAGGCGACAGATTACACCGTTAAATATCGTCACGCCAGCGGCACGGGCGGGGGCGGCACGGGCGGGGATATTTTGTTTAGAGTAGATGGAACCACCGCGCAAACTACAACCATTACAGAGGTAACCGGCGATTGGAATGTTTATGCCGATACGACGGCTACCGTCGCGCTAACAGAGGGCCTGCATACGATTCGCCTTGAGTTTTCTAACCCGTATGTAAATTTAAATTGGTTTTCACTTCAGAAGTCGGAGGCTACTAGCCCCGCTTCCGGTAGTTGTAGTTTCCCTGGTGTTGCTGCGAACGTAAGCGATGTTGCTCAAATTATTATTCATAATGGCGGCACAATCCACGATGCGCCAAACAATGAGGTCGTGACTAAAAATATCAATAGTGATGCCAGTGGGTGTGGTTCGGGTATTCCCTGTACTAAAACCGATACCGTCGCGCCGGCATTTACGGATATCCCCGCATTCCCTGCGGGTTCGGATGTGACGGTAGCTTACGGCGATACCTATAACTTTACGCCAGGTGCTTTTAATAACGTTAATATCAATAGCGACACTACCTTAAATTTCGCGCCTGGTGACTACACCTTTAATAACAATCTCAATATAGGTTCCGGTTCTGTAATCAACGTTTCTTCGGCCGGATTAGTGCGCATTTTTGTAAATTCGGGTTTTTCGGCGGGCTCCAACGTAACGTTAAACGCGGGTGGCGGCGCAACTGAGTTTTTATTTATTTACGTGTTGAACGATCTTACTTTTCAGTCCGGTTCGTCAGGCAAGCTAATCGCTTATAGCGGCGGCAGTATATCGTTGCATAATAATGCTGATATTACGGGGGCTTTAACATCCAATTCGAATCTTACGGTTCAGTTTGGCGCCAATCTGCGTTACGAGCAATCGTACATATCCAGCGGCGGCTTTAGTGAGGCGTGTGGTGGAGGTGGGGATCCATCAGGCGTAGCATCCGTGGGAACATGGCGCTTTGATGACCCACTATGGAATGGCGCAGTGGGTGAAGTAGAAGACAGCAGTGGCAATGGCTTGCATGCAGTTACGGTAAATGCGGGTACACAACCCACTACAGCAACGGCTTCCCCGGCATTAAGTGGCGACCCTGGCACCTGTGGTTATGGTGTGTTTGACGGTTCGGGGTATGTGAGCATTACCGACCCAGGCGCCGGTAGCGTGTTTGACGCTCCCGATTATACGATTGCCGGTTGGTATTACCCGACCTCTTATCCCAGTTCCGGTGAGTATTATACGCTTGCTACCAAAGGCAGCCATTACGAAGTGCATATGGATGACGCTGGTGAGCTAGTGATTAATTGGGACAATGGCAGCAATTGGGATACGATTTTTGCTACAGGTACGCTACCACTTAATACGTGGACGCACGTTGCTTATAGCTACACCAACGGTGAGCAAAAGTTGTACTTAAATGGCGCGCTAGAAACAACCGCCACTTTTTCTGATGGCTATCTCTTTAACGATAGCCCTCTCTTTGTGGGGTATGACTCTGCTCCTACTACTCGTGGCTTTAGGGGAAATATCGAAGAGTTTAGTTTTTACGATAGTGCGTTGTCTGCCAGTGATGTAGCCGCTGTAGCCGCAGCCACCCACAGTTGCCCAAGTACAACGCGAACCGCTATTGCTGAATGGCGTTTTGATGATGCCGGTTGGGATGGCACCGCAAATGAAGTGGTAGACAGTAGCGGCAATAACTTGCATGGCACAGCAGTAAGTGTAAGTGGCTTCCCCAATACCAATGCAGCTTCACCTGCATTGGCTGGCGACCCCGGTACCTGCGCTTATGGCGCATTTGATTTAGGTAATAATGGTTATGTAACAATTACTGACCCTGGGGCCGACAGTGTGTTGGATGTTGCTGAGCTAACGTTTTCGGCATGGGTTTACCCCAATGCTTATCCACCTACGAGATTAAGCACCTTAATTACTAAAAATACACATTTTGAGGTGCATATTACGACGACGGGCCAGGTGATTTTTGAGTGGTATGCCGATAGTGATTGGCAGGGCGTTACTACTACGGCCACTTTACCGCTTAGTCAGTGGAGCCATGTGGCGGTTACCTTTGAGGCGGGCGAGCAGAAAATTTATATTGATGGTGTTTTGTCGACCTCCGATACCAATGCAAATGCCCTAGGGCCGAATGATGACCCAATTGCGGTTGGCTACGACCTTAATCCAACCAGCCGGGCTTTTGATGGCCATTTAGACGAGGTTCGCCTTTACGGTGCTAAGCTCACCGCAAATGAAATTAGTGTGGTTGCGGCCGAAACTCGCGCTTGCCCTGCGTTAAATACTCCCGATCATATTGCGATTAGTGTTGGTGCTACGGCGTCCACCTGTGATCCAGAAACCGTGACCTTTACGGTTAACAATGCCAGCTCAGACCCTATCACCGATTATACCGGCACCCTAACCTTAAGCACTTCTACTGGGCACGGCGATTGGAGTAAAACAGGTACCGCAAGCGACGCTTACGGCACGCTTAGTGCGGGGGCGAGCGATTCGGGGGCGGCTACTTATACTTTTTCTGCCAGTGACAATGGCACTGTAACACTGCACTTAGACAACGGCAGGACTGAAGGGTTAACGGTAACAGCGGTGGACTCTGATGCAGGTGCAACCGGTACGTCATCTACTGTGACTTATACAACCAATAGCTTTTCGGGTTTTGATTCTACCGGCGGCACGCAAATTGTGGGCTACCCGCAAGTGTGGGAAATTCGAATGCAACAGCAAGACCCTATAACGGGGGATTGTTCGATCAACTCGGAATATTCGCAAGCGGGGGTGAAGGTTTGGTTAGACCGCTCGGCGGCCGACCCGAATGGCACTGCGCCGACGTTTGTCGATAGCATCAGCGGCGATTCGGTTTCGGTGCCCAGCAGCGAGCCGGGCAGTAATAATTTCAATTTAACCTTCGTGAACGGCGTGGCCAACTTTACCTTAAATACGACAGATTCGGGCATGTACAGTTTTCACGTGGCGGATAAAACTCGCAGTTTTGCCGATGTGGATCTGGTTTTTGAATCTGATGTGAAAACCTACGGCCCCTTCGGTTATTACGTGATCGTGGCAGGTAACCCTGCTGCTACGACCGGCGCTGGGGCTGCGTTTCAGGCGGCGGGCGAGATTTTTAGAGTGAATGTGACAGCTGTGGCTTGGCAGGCGGCGGACGATCTTGACGACGATAAAATCCCCGATGGCCACGATACTGCAGGCAACGCTAGCCGTGCGGATTTATCCAACAACCCGGTTATTGCTAGCATGGGCCAAGAAAATCCAGCCGAGACTATTACCTTATCGAGTGCCTTGTTATTACCGGCCGGCGGTACAGATTCAGGGTTAAAAGACGAAGATACCTTAGCGGCACTTGCCAGAACGGTTGATAACTTTTCTGGCGGTAGTGGTTACATCGAACGGGTTTATTTTGATGAGGTGGGCATCATCGAGATTAAAGCCGAAGTTACCGATGGCCAATACATGGGCAAAAATGTAGCCTTTACCGAAAAAAGCCAAAGTTATTCCAACAATGTTGGCCGTTTTACGCCGGCCAACTTTACTTTTGCTAGCGGGGAATTAACCGCAGCATGCCAAACTGGCCTCGATTACAGCTACATGGGGCAAGGCTTTAGTGGGCAGTTTGCGATTTCGCCGCAGAGCAGCCGAGGTAGTAGCTTGCAAAACTATACGGGTGACTTTGTTAAATTAACCTTAGGTGACTTCGACTTTGTGGCTCGCGATATTAATGCTGCCACCGAGCTAAGTGCGCGTTTAGCCGGCGCAGCAACAAGCTTGGCTTGGAGCGGCGATGGCACTGTAAATGCGAGTTTTGCACTTGCCCGAGGTGCAACACCCGACGGCCCTTACACGACGTTATCCGTAGGGACAGATTTTGATGACAGTGATGGCATAGGCCTGGCGAGCGCAAGCAAAGATTTAGACAGCGATGGCGATGCCAGCACAGATAGCGCCGAGCTAGATCAAACAGAAGTACGCTTTGGGCGCTTGCGCTTAGGCGATGCCCTAGGGCCAGAAACAGCCTTGTTGAATGTGCCTTTGTTAACCGAGTATTGGGATTCGCCCAGCTGGCTGCAAAATGACGACGATAGCTGTACCACTATTGCGCGAAGCGATATTTCTTACCCCAGCGGTACAATTAACACCGAAGGCAATCGTACGATAACTGTGGGTGGCGGTACTACGGAGGGAAGTTATGCAAGCATTGTGGGCGATGCCGTAAGCTTTTCCGGCGGCGATGCTACCCACCGCTTTAGTGCGCCGGGTACGGGGAATACGGGTAATTTTAAAACCTCCATCGATTTGACCAATTACCCGTGGTTGCGTTTTGATTGGAATGGTGATGGCGATTATTCCGATACCGCTACGCCGGATAACCAAATTAACTTCGGCACCTACCGCGGCCACGATCGAATGTTGTATTGGCGGGAGTATTAGTGACGAGTATTGCGCGCGCGTTGCACAGTATTGTTTTTTTAGGCGGGCGTGAAACGCTAATAATGCCCCCGAAGACTGAAACCAGCTGCGGTACACCTTAAATACACCTGTGAGAGGCTCTCGGCGACTTCTTGCCGCTAAGGGTTGTATCCGGTTTTACCCTATCGCTTTATTGGGGGGGGCTTTTTCATTATTATTTAAAAAAAATTATTTTACGGCCAAAATAATCGCCTAAAAATATTGGGAATGCACTTAGTATTGCAACCTCGCCATTGGGTAAGTGCTGGTCAAGCTGAGACTGTGCGATAGCATGTTGGTCAATAACCGGGGCTTGGCTTATGGTTCCAGAGATTAAATAATTGGCTTTTTGCAAGTTGGCCATAATCAAGGTTTGCCAAACAGCTTTATCTATTTTTCTGGCGTCTTGATAAATACTATTTCCACGTTGCGCAGAAAGTCCTTTATAGATTTTACCTCTGCAATCTTCCAGGCTAACCGTACGGGTTAAGTATTCGGTGCTATCGTCAATATCTCTTAAGGCTTCAATCATGGGGTAGCTGATAAACAGTTTTCCATGCTCGGTCTCATTATCAAAATGTGCGAGCATGTCTAAAAGCTTTTGGCTGTCATAGTGGTCGTCGTGTGGCTCCATATCAAAAAACAGATAAATCTGACTAATTTGATCGCGCCGCAGTTTGCCTAGTGATTCTCTGTTTTTGGCTAAGGGGTTCAGCTCTTTGATGAGTTCATAAGGGTTTAAGTCGTCATCTGCTTTAAGTTGCTTATACAGCTCGTATATGTCGTTTTGGAAAGTCACTAGAATACGGCTTTGCTCACCGCTGAAAAAAGATCGCTCTAGACTTTCAAAATATAATTTTTCACGCCCTTCACCTTCAAAAACAAATAGTGTGCGCTCCATTAGCTGGATAAGCCTTTATAAATTTTTTCTAGGTTGTGAGCTTTTCGCAGCTCTTTGCCAGTTAAGGCAGTGATGGGTTGGATGTGTTTGTCTAGTACAAAATAGCAGTCTGGCCGTAATAGGTCGTTGCTCATTACACCCGTATTATGAGTGGTCATAATTGTTTGGCATTTGGCGTGGGCAACTTTATCAACAATTGTCGATGCAAGAGCGTGATGATAAAAAGCATCAAACTCGTCAATATAGGCAAAGGTAATAGCATTGTTTTGAAAGCGCAGCCACCAAAAATAAAAAATACCCAGTGAAAGCGTACCCGTAGAAGCGGCTAAACCAAACTCTAGCTTTGCATCGCCAAAGTCAAAATAGATGCCTTTATCACCTTTGTTTGTCGTGTCGACCGTTAAAGTGCATTCGACCCCCGATTGGTTTAAGAATTGCTCAAAGTCTTTAACTGAATCATTATCGATAATGCTTTGCGATAAGCGATCGACGCCGATATTATTCCCCACATATTCCCCGGTTGTTGTGGAGTTTAGAGTGCGGAAAAAAACCATGCCTTCGATAAAAACAAGTAACTGAGCTAGCCGCTGATTGGTTAGGTTGTCATCCAAAATGGCATTACTACGCACGTATTTAAGAAGAGAAATTTCGGAGGTGCCTACATCGGTTTTAAGCGATTGTGCTCCCTGCAAGTTGATATTTGCGCGAGTGGAGTTACGGCGATCTATCTCTAAAACGGTATCCCCAGCAATACTTAGCTGTTCGTAAACCAGTTGTTGGCGTGACTTTTTGCCATAGCGGTAAATAATATCCGCGCCATTGATGCGAAATTCAAAAGCAAATTCAGCCATTCCCACGGCAGGGCTGCCATTAAGGTAGTTAGTATCTAAATTGCTAAAGTACTTAGGGGAGTCGATAAGGTGCAGTATAGGATCGACCATGGCTAAACCTAGATTGGACTTGCCGCTGCCATTGGGGCCGTAGATCATCCCATGTAAAACCCCGCCATCTTTGACGGCGTTCTCATTAAACTCATATTGCTGGCTAGATAGGTCAAACGTTAGCCAATCGGCGAAGTTGCGGAAGTTTTTTACGGAAAATTTATGCAGCATTACGCGTAGCCTCGGTAAATCGTGGTGCTAGCATAGCAGAAGTCGCTGTTCCCGTAAAAAAATTACGGCGCTGTGTTTGTTTACATGATATGTGGCGTTATCGATTCCTTACGAATCATTTTTATCGCGTGTCAGATGCGTCAAGGGGCTGTGTAGACTTTGATGGTTTACTGCGGTTGATGGGGCTGTGCACCAATTGCTTTCAATAGGGCGATATTAAAAACCACAGGCTAGCACGGTTCTGCATGTATGCGATGCATGAACCATGCTTACGCGTTAGCTGCCTAGTTCGCTAAACAAAAATCCTTAACGCCTTGTTTGTATTTTTCGAAGGTATAGGTGCGGATATCTTGTTCGTACAAACTGCTACTCATCACTTCGGTACAGGTTACTTGCCCTGCAACTAGTTGTGCGAGGGTGGTGACCGTGACTGCCGATTTAATTTCGTCTTCACCTACTGCGCGTAGTTGCTCCAAGGTTTTGGTAATGGTGAGTTGCTGGTCTTCACCTTGGGCATCGGTAAAGCTTATGCCTAGCGAAATTTCTAGTTCGGGGCTTAAAAATCCTGCGCCTTCAAAAAGTTCTAAAAAGAATTGCTCTGAGTTATACGAAAAGTTAATGCTACTGACTTCGCCAGCATCGGTAGAAATATCTTCGGCGGCCGAATAAAACTGATTTAATGCTTGAGGGTAGGTCAGCTGGAATTTCACATTTTTAACGGCTGGTGATAAAAAACGCATAAAGTTATCGGCGAAAATGCGTTGGGCATCGTTGGGGGTGATCATTGCGGTGTATGTGCCTTTGCCGATATCGGTTAGCTCATTTAAAAAGCGGTCGTCAAAGCCTTCGCCTATACCAATACCCGAAAAGTGAATGCCTTCGGCGTCGTTAATTACCGTGCTTTGTGCAATTACGGCTGGGTCCACTTCGCCGGTGTTGGCATTGGCGTCGGTTAAAATGATGACGCGGTTAGATTTTTCGGGGTCGAACAAGGCGTTTGCTGCACTATAAGCTTCGTCAATGCCGCGATCTAAATTGGTACTGCCGGTGGCTTTAAGGCTGGCAATGGCATTAAAAAAGCTGTTGTCATCGTCTTGGTACACCCAGCGGTCAATCACTGTTTTTGCGCTACGTTCAAAGGTTACTAAGCTGAGTATGTCGCCTTCTTTTAGTTGTGTAAGTAGGCGAAATAGGCCTTCTTTAACGACATCTAGGCGTGTGTAAATCTCGCCGTGGGCGGCGTCTGAATATGGCATTGTCATTGAGCCTGAAATATCAACCAATAATGTAAGTGCAACATTGTCGCGTTCTGCATGGGTAAGTGTAGGCCCCGTGAGGTTTATGCCTAGCGCGTACACAGACCCATTTACCGAGCGGCCAACGGGTATCTCGCCGGTGGAGGCTTTGTACAACCCCATGGAAACATTAAACGGTGCAGCCATGGTCAAATCAAAATGGTCAAAGCTTTCTGCGTTTAAGTACTCATACGGCCGGCCCCAGCTACGCTGCGGGGCCTTGCCATCGGCCAGTGCTGCAAAGGTTAAATCACGCGATGCGGTGCTGCCCGATTCATCATAACTAAAGAAAAACGACGTGGTCGCTGCCGGCAAGGCTGAGCTGTTTTCGCTGGGGTCTGGCGCGGTTTCACCGACTTCGGGTAAAGGCCTAAGCCCTGGGTGAGTATCCGAAGGGTTTACGGCTTGCGGGTCTTTTGCATCACCGCCCCCACTGCCGCAGGCGACTAAGGTAAACGGTAGGGTAGCCAGCAGCAGCGCAAGGGCACAATGTTTTAACAAGGGCTGTTGTAGCTGGGGGCGTTGTAACCGGGGTTGTTTAAGCGGGTGTTTTGAGGTGAACATGATATTGCTCCTTGTTTATTTCTCAAAAGACGGTAGCTATGGCGCAAACCGCACCGTAAAATTCAGCCCGCCACTTTTTTGTGATTGAGTTGGCGGTTGTGGCGGTGTTTATTCGTCAAAAATTATTCCAAGGGACATTGCCATTGAAAGGTTTTATTACGTTGGCTTTACTGCTGGTAGCTGTAATGGCGCGGCTGAAGATTGTAGCGCGATTAGTGGTTTTGGCGCCTATATTGTTGTTGTCAATAGGGTTAAGTGTGAGCAGTTTGGTATATGCCGAGGCGAATCCCCCCTCATCGCCAAATGCGTTAACAGCCACTACCGGTAAGCCGCGCTGGGAACTTGGCTTTGGTATTGGCGGCCAAGCGTTACCGGATTATCGCGGTTCTAACCAAACGCATATCAAGGCGCTGCCTTTGCCTTTGATTCTTTACACTGGGCGCTATATAAAAATTAATCGCGACGGCGCCCGCGGGGAGTTATTCGAAAATAGCCGTATACAATTTAACTTATCGGCAGATGCCGCACTAAGTGGCGATGGCGAAGACAATACTGCAAGAGCAGGTATGCCAGAGCTCGATTCGGCTTTTGAAGCTGGGCCATCGCTGAATATTCGTTTAAGTGGCCCAAGCTTTAACGACGGCTGGGCCTTGCGTTTCCCTGCTCGAGTGGTTGTTACCTTGGGGGGCGAGGGCGTTCGCCAGCGCGGCTATGTGTTTAACCCCCGCTTAGTGTGGCGCAAGCCCGTGATTTTTGGCGGTTGGAACCTGGGTGTTTCGCTAGGTGCTTTATGGGGGAGCGACAAATACCACAGCTATTACTACGCCGTTGCGCCCGAATATGCCACGCAAGCGCGGCCGGTATACGAGGCACGAGCGGGCTATTCAGGTAGTTACAGTAAAATCTCTTTACGCCGCCGTTGGTCGAGTGGCTGGTTATTAGGTGTGTATTTGCGTTACGATAACCTTTCTGGCGCTACCTTTGAACACAGTCCCCTTGTGCGAACTGAGCACTACGGTGCCATTGGTTTTGGTTTGGGTAAAACATTATGGGCGTTATAACTTGGGTTTACCCATCTTAAAGGGGATTAGCAACGGATGGTGTAAAGGTGGTTAGTGGTATTTTTATTTATTCATTGGGACGGAATCATCTATGAGTGTTGTTGAGTTTTTAAAAGAAAAAGAGCGGGTATTGCGCGAGCAATTTAAAACGGTTGAGTTTAAATCTCGTTTTGAGCCGCAGTTGCGCAACTTGTCTGAAAAATTTAGCCTCACACTTAGTAACACCCTCAACAACCCTTGGGTCGGTAAGATAAACCCGTTTTTTGAGCGTGAGCCAGAGCTGCCACAAACGATTAGCCCAGAAGCGCGAAGCTTCTATGATAAGTGGTATCAAAAGTTAGATGAAGAAACCTTCATGGGTGACTGGCACTGTATTGGTCAAGAGTGCATTAATAGCTTTGCAGAGGTTACCGATGATCATCAATGGATTCATACTGACCCCGAGCGCGCCGCGAAAGAATCCCCTTTTGGGTGCACCATTGCCCACGGCTTTTTAACGTTGGCGCTATTGCCTAAATTAACCGACTCGGTCAACCCTGAAAACAACCCCTACCCTGAAGCGCGTATGTTGGTGAACTATGGCTTGAACCGTGTACGCTTCCCTTACCCTGTAAAAGCGGGGTCTCGTGTACGTGCGCGCACAAAATTAATTGATTTAATCCCATCCAAACGCAGCGTGGATGTCGTTAATGAAATTAGTGTAGAAATAGACGGCAGCCGCCGCTTAGCTTGCGTTGCTGAAACGGTTTTACGGGTTTATTTTTAAGGCTATGCGTAATTAGTGTGAAGTAAACGGCGCTTCAAAAACTTGCATGCAACCCAAGGTAGGGCCCTTTGATGCCTAGCTGTAGAGATGTTTCGTCTTGTGAGTTAGTAAGGGTTAAATCAATATCCATTCGGCGAAAGCCAGCGCTAACATCCCACTGTACTTGCTTGCGGGCTAGCAACAATACAATCACACATAAAAAGGCCGGCAAGCAGATTATTTTCTGGCCGGTTTTAAATAAATGCGATCACCAACGACGCAGGTATGATCGTTGGTGTGTGAGCTAAAAACGCCGTTTAAAATTTGTGACCCTTCCATGAAAAATCGCTTGGTCTTTGCGGCCTTACCTTTGTTGCTGATTATTTCTATTGCATTTAACGTGGCGGTAGCTGATCAACGTTATGCCAAATCATCGCCCAGCGTAGACGATGGCCCGTGTTCTGAGGTGGACAATAGACCGTGTGTGGCATTAGTTTTGGGGGGCGGTGGCGCAAAGGGCGGCGCCCATATTGGCGTTATTCAAGCGTTAGAAGAACGGCACATTCCTGTTGATTTAGTTGTGGGGACAAGTATTGGCGCTTTTGTGGGAGGCTTGTATGCGAGTGGCAAAGACTCAGCCGCTATTGCGCAGCTATTTCAGCAAGCCGACTGGAATTCTGGGTACCGAGATAATTTAACACGCAGCGATATTCCAATGCGGCGTAAACGGCAGCTAGATGAATTTCAAATACACGTCGATTTGGGACTGACGCGCAAGGGAGTGAGCATACCCAAAGGGTTTATTCAGGGGCAAAGTATGAAGACGTTGCTTGATAGTATGTTGGGAACTTACCCTAATTTTACTAGCTTTGATCAATTGCCTATTCCTTTTAGAGCCGTGGCTGCAGATGCCGAAACCGGTGAAGAAATTGTTTTATCTTATGGTGATCTAGCTACGGCGATGCAGGCTTCTATGTCATTGCCTGGAATCGTGCGTCCAATTGTACACGAAGGGCGAATACTGGTAGATGGCGGTATCGCAAATAATGTACCTATTAGCGTGGCTAAAAATTTAGGCGCTGATATCGTTATTGCGGTAGATATTGGTGCTTCAGCTAACAGTAAAGACGAGCTTAACTCTGGTGTTGCAATTTTATTGCAGCTCACTAAATTCCTAACTGGCCGAAACGTAGCCGAGCAAAAAGCCTTATTAACTTCCTCCGATATATTAATTATTCCAGAGTTAGGCGATATTGGCTTGTTGAGCTTTGACCGAGTGTTGGAGGCCGTAGATAAAGGCTACCAACAAACATTAACTGAATTAAATCAAAGAAGTTTGGCGATTATTGCGCCGGGGCTTAATGACGGGGACGTAACACCATTGCCATCGCAGCCTGGCGCAACAACGACACAAAACCTGCCATTTGACGACGAAATACTGATAAGCGCCATTAACCTTAGCAATAATACACGGCTCAATGACGATTATATTTTACACCGTATGGGCGTGGCGGTAGGGGAAAATATGGCAGTGGACGAAATTAATACCGGTATTAATAGGCTGTATGGTCAAGGTACTATTGCACGTATTACCACCTCTTGGGATGATCTGGAAGGTGATAGTGCTTTAAATATCAGGGTTGATGAAAAAGAGTGGGGGCCGGGTTATCTCGATTTTAAGTTTAACTTTGAAGACGATTTTAGCTCGTTCAGTGAGTACCAATTGGGCGCATCGTACCGCTTAACCAATTTATCGCAATATGGCGCTGAGTGGGTAAGCTCATTTGAGGTGGGCACTGAAAAAGTCATTAATACCGAGCTGTATTGGCCGATCAAAAAAACCGGTTTCTTTTGGGATGTATTTGGGGAATACGAAAGAACGGTATTTGAATATAAAGATGCTGGGCGTGCCTTGGGAACAGTGCAAGCGAGAGATTCTACTGTTTCGGCGGGCATTGGTTGGAATACTTGGGATAAATTTGAGGTGACGCTTAGCGCTTTATATCGCCGAGGCGTTTTTGATGTGCCCGATTATTTGGATGAATATGCCACGGTAAAAGATATTCATGTCGATCAGCGCGGCGGAATATTAGAAGTTAATTTTGATAGTTTGGATAACGCTAGTTTTCCTTCTAGGGGTTGGAATTTAAAAGCCATATTGTCTCGCACCCGAGATGAAGTGTTGAACTTATCCAACTACTCCAATTTTATTGATGCCCAATACAATGGCGTTTTGTCGTATCAGCGGCATAGTATTAGAGGCCTGTTGCGTTACCAAAGCACCTTGAATCACGATGCCTTATCGCTGTTAGGCAGCGCGAGCCTCGGAGGTTTTTTGAACTTATCGGGTAACCCATCTAATTTTATATCGGGGCAGCACGTACGTTTTGCCAGCGGCGTGTATACCTATCAGCTGGCTGAAAACGATTTTGGTGCGATTGATTTTCCCTTGTATTTGGGGTTCTCTGTAGAAGCTGGTAATGCTTGGTATGCTAAATCGAACGTAGATTATTCTGATTTAATTCACAGTAGCAGCTTGTTTTTAGGGTGGGATACCCCTATAGGTCCAGCGTATTTAGCCTACGGTAGATCGGATACCGGTGGTAAAAGTTTGTATGTTTTCCTAGGGGTAACCTTTTAGTCTGCCGGCGTTTTAGGTGCGCCTTGTTTAAAGCGCTTAGACCAAGGAAAAGCAGTTATCCCATGTAGTATCACACTTAACATAATGGCAATGGTGGCTGTATTAATAATGGTTTCACTGTACGTTATGTCGCTTTGCATTAACATAATAATAAAGACAATGCTGGCTAGCCCGCGTGGCCCAAACCAGCCGACGAAAAGTTTTTTCTCGGTTGATAGCTGGCTGCCAGTAAGGCTAATAAATACCGGTAGCATGCGAATAACAGTTAAGCTTAGTGCGGCATAAAACAGCTGCTGCCATGTGATATCTTTAATGATGTTCATCATCAGCGTGCCAAAGAGTAACCATGTTAATAACGAGAAAATTTCCCCGTTAATTTCTGATTCTTCGAACTCGTCATTGTAGGCACCATGCAGCTTGTCGCCAAACAACAGTCCGCCACAAAAAGCTGCAATAAAACCACTGCCGCCTATGTATTGAGCTAAGCCAAAAGTCATTACCGCAAGGGATATGGTTGGCACAATAATCCAGCGCTTAGAAATCCAATGAGCTTTTACCGCGTGCCGGCACAAAATCCAGCCGGCGGCTGCAGCACAGACTCCGGTGAGAATGCCGATGCCGATCTCTTTAACAAGTGTGGTTAATAAAAACTGACCTAAGGATTGCTCGGCCGCTTGGCCTTGCGCTAAAGCTAAAAAAACCAATAAAAAAGGCACGCATATGCCATCGTTAAGACCGCTTTCGGCATTAAGCCCTCGGCGTATTTCTTGTGGTACGGCTTTGTTTTTTATGACCGCTAAACCCAAGGCGGCATCGGTCGGAGCAAGAATAATACTGAGCAGTGCAGCATGCACCCACGTGAATTCGGGGAATATGGCAGCAGCTAACACTGCCCCAAGTATTATGGTTAATGGCAACCCTATAAGCAATGTGCGGGTGGGTACAAGCGGGTGCTTTTCCAAAGGTTTTAAACCTATGCTTGCGGCGTCGTTAAACAATACAACAGCGAGCGTGAGCTCGGCCAATATTTTAATGGTATCAATATTGGCGCTAAACGAAAAAACGCCCAGCATATTAGGGCCAAAAAAATAGCCAATAGCCATAAAAATCAAAGGCCCACTGACCCACGAACGCTCGATTAAGCCTGCTATACAGCCAAAAATTACAGTGCAACCAGCAATTAATGCTATGTCTAAATACATGTGTTATTTCGCAGTGGTTGTTTTATTGTGGGCGAAATGGCCGTTAGCCAAGAAGTGCTTTACTTGGATAATAACCTCATTGTTTTTCATCATAAATGGGTGGGTTGTGTGAATAATGATATGGTCTTCCATGCCATTTAGTTTGGTGCGTTCCACGGCAACTTTGCCGTCGTCGGCAGCTGGAATTATTGCCGATAAAATAAAATTGATGGTGCGATCACCGGCAATAATGCCAACCTCGGCATCGACTTGCCCAAGCGCTAACGGAAGGCTGTTGGCCTGAGTGCCCAGCTGTTGGCCGGCAGGGCCATTTAACCATTCAAAACCTGGCCAATCACCTAGCGCATCGATGACTTCACTCCCTTGATTGGGTGGCCCTAGCATGACAATTCGGCCCAGTTGTTCTATTGGGTGCTGGGTTAAATAGTGGCGCACTAATATGCCACCCATAGAATGCGTAACAAAATTTACCGTATTGCCCTCGCATTTCTCGAGCGCTGGCGCAATGGCGATAGCCGATAGCGCCTCTACTGTGTGTTCTCTTGAGGGGTAGTCAACATTGATGACAGTGTAATTTTGCGCAAGGGCGGCTTCCATTTTGGCCATAGAGTTGCTGCTGCGTGCTAAACCGTGCAAAAGAATGACACACTGCGCGTGAGCTGTGCTCATAACCCCAGCAGAGAATAGAAGTGCAAGTATGCTAGCTTTGTATTTGTGCATATCGGGTTGCTGCTTGCTAGGTATTTATGTGGGTGGCTTAAAGATAATCTAGCGGGAAAGATATGGCCAGCGACAAGAGCAGTTTAACTATATGTTAGTGTCCAATAGTGGTGCGCGATGGTTTGTAAAAATCAATATTGCGCCATATTGGTGCTGTTTGGGCGCAGCAAAGCCTTATAGCATCGGAGTTTATGGCTGGTACAAATCTTGACTAACAAGGGCTTAACTTTTGCAAACCGGACTTTTATGACAGCGCAACATTTACCGATTACTCGCTGCTGGCAGGCTAGTTTAGCCTTGGAATTCGCACTTAGGGGCGATACCACACGCATAGTGGGCAACAGCCATTTCGGCCCCTTGCGCGTACTAAAGCCCTTTTACCCCGAGCCTACATGTTGCCATACCTATTTAATCCACCCACCAGGGGGGCTTGTATTAGGGGATGAGTTACAGATTGAGGCGAAGGTACAAAGTGGTGCACACGCTTTAATTACAACGCCATCGGCTGGTAAAGTTTACGGTGTGGATAACGCCACAGAAAAACAACAGCAAATGGTTAAGTTAGCTGTTGCAGAGCAAGCCTGCTTGGAATGGCTACCGCAGGAAACGATAGTATTTGGCGGCGCGAATACATTATTGCAAACGCAAGCGCACCTGAATGGTGACAGCGCCAAGCTGGCGTTGTGGGATATTGTATGCTTTGGCCGCCCAGCGAATGATTTAACCTTTGATACTGGCCAGTGTATTCAATCCATCCACATTTACCGCAATGGTATCCCTTTGTTAATCGAGCGCAACGTTGTTGATGGTGGTAGCGCGCTGCAAAAAGGGCATTGGGGGTTAGATGGCGCTAATAGTATGGGTACTTTTGTGTTAACGGTTACCACCGTGCGAGAGCAACGCGAACAGTGGATTAGCAAATTGCAGCAACGCTTTAATGGCCGCTGGGGGATAACGCAAAAAGGTGAGCTATGCATTGTGCGTTATTTAGGGGATTCGGCCTGTGAATGTCGCTTGGGTTTCGAATTTTTATGGCATGGGTTACGCGCAGAGTTAAATGGCAAAGCGGCGGTTTCGCCACGTATTTGGGCGACTTAATCATTAATATATTATTGCGCACATTAATTTTACACATTTAAAAAACTAGAGGCCTCCGATGGAGCTTACGCCACGAGAAAAAGATAAATTATTGCTATTTAGTGCAGCCCAGTTAGCCGAGCGACGCAAGGCGAGGGGGTTAAAGCTAAATTACCCAGAAGCGGTTGCGTTAATCAGTTTCGAAATAATGGAAGGCGCCCGCGACGGTAAAACGGTTGCGCAATTAATGGCTTTTGGGCGGACTTTATTAACCGTAGACGATGTTATGGAAGGTGTAGAACATATGGTGCACGAGGTGCAAGTCGAAGCAACTTTCCCTGATGGTACAAAACTTGTCACCGTCCATAACCCTATTGTGTAGCGCCACCTGCGCGGAGCGAATAAATGATTCCTGGTGAATATCAAATTGCCGACGGGGAAATCCCGTTAAATGAAGGCCGTGATGTAATTACATTGTCGGTTGCAAATACTGGCGACCGCCCTGTACAGGTGGGTAGCCATTACCACTTCTTTGAGGCTAACCCTGCATTGATTTTTGACCGAGAAAAAGCAAAGGGTTATCGCTTAAATATTGCTGCAGGTACTGCTGTGCGATTTGAGCCGGGCCAAGACCGAAGCATCGAGCTAGTCGCTTTAGCGGGGCGCCGTAAAGTGTATGGCTTTCGTGGCGATATTATGGGGGACTTATCATGAGTGATAAAAAAACCTCTTCACAAACGATGAATAAGCGCGCCTATGCTGAAATGTTCGGCCCCACAGTAGGCGATAAAGTGCGTTTAGCGGATACCGAATTGTGGATACAGGTTGAAAAAGACCACACGATTTACGGGGAGGAGGTAAAGTTTGGTGGCGGTAAGGTAATTCGCGATGGTATGGGCCAAAGCCAAGCAAGCTGCCACGATACGCCCGACACAGTAATTACTAATGCGCTAATTCTAGATTACTGGGGAATTGTCAAAGCCGATATTGCCATTAAGGCGGGCCGCATTGCGGCGATAGGTAAAGCGGGAAACCCAGATATTCAGCCTGGTATTACGATTGAAGTTGGGCCGGGTACCGAGGTTATTGCAGGCGAGGGCCATATTGTGACCGCTGGCGGTATTGATGCCCATATTCACTTTATTTGCCCGCAGCAAATAGAAGAGGCGCTGGTCAGTGGTATTACTACGATGATTGGTGGCGGCACAGGCCCTGCAACTGGCACAAATGCGACAACCTGCACACCAGGACCTTGGCACATTGGCAAAATGCTGCAAGCGGCCGAATCGTTTCCAATGAATTTAGGCTTTTTAGGTAAAGGTAATGCCAGTTTGCCAGAGGCGTTAGAAGAGCAAGCCAAAGCCGGTGTTATTGGCCTTAAGCTGCACGAAGATTGGGGCACCACGCCAGCATCAATTGATTGTTGTTTAGGTGTTGCAGAGAAATATGATTTACAGGTGGCGATTCATACCGACACATTAAATGAATCCGGCTTTGTTGAAGATACTATTGCCGCATTTAAAGGCCGTACTATTCACACCTATCATACGGAAGGCGCTGGCGGCGGCCACGCTCCGGATATTATTAAAGCGTGCGGTTTAGACAATGTATTACCATCGTCCACTAACCCTACACGGCCCTACACGATTAATACCGTTGATGAACATTTAGACATGTTAATGGTGTGCCACCATCTCGATCCGAGTATTCCTGAAGATGTAGCTTTTGCCGATTCTCGCATTCGAAAAGAAACCATTGCCGCCGAAGATATTTTGCACGACCTTGGCGCATTTTCGATGATTTCTTCAGACTCTCAAGCAATGGGCCGCGTTGGCGAGGTGGTAACGCGCACATGGCAAACTGCGCATAAAATGCGCGTGCAGCGCGGTGCACTACCCGAAGATATGGTTGATGGCAAAGATGCGGGCCACGATAACTTCCGTGCAAAACGTTACATTGCTAAATACACCATCAACCCTGCTATTGCCCATGGCATAAGCCATGAAGTTGGCTCTATTGAGGTAGGTAAACTTGCAGATTTAGTATTATGGAAGCCGGCTTTTTTTGGTACTAAGCCCTCGTTGATTCTTAAGGGCGGCGCTATTGCGATGGCTCCAATGGGTGACCCCAATGCTTCAATTCCGACTCCGCAGCCAGTGCATTATCGCCCGATGTTTGGCGCTTATGGTAAAGCATGTGTTCAAACCTCGGTGACCTTTGTGTCGCAGGCGGGTATTGATGCGGGTATTGCAGAAACATTTGGCTTAGAGCGGCCCCTTAGTGCAGTTAAAAATTGTCGCAGTGTTAAAAAGGCCGATATGGTACTGAATAATTATCAGCCGGTGATGGAAGTTGACCCTCAAACCTATGAGGTGAAAGCTGATGGTCAAACCTTAACCTGTGAGCCGGCCGAAGTTTTGCCGATGGCGCAGCGGTATTATTTATTTTAGCTCGCCAGCCATGACCTCTTTTAAAAATTAAGTTTGTTAGGATATTTATGTTAGAAGCACATTCGCTTATTACTGGGCAGACGCCAGCGGCAACACTCACACTGGAGCTAACCTTTGACGACAGGCAAAAAAGCCGACATCGTAGCCAAACGGTATGCGGGCAGGCGTTGGGTTGGTTTATTGAGCGTGGCCATGTACTAAAAGATGGCGATTTACTCCAGTGCACTACCGGTGAGGTAGCCGTGGTTGTTGCGGCGCCCGAAAGCGTGAGCACGGTTTATGCAAAAACTTCTTTGGAGCTAACGCGCGCGGCTTACCACCTCGGGAACCGCCATGTGCCATTACAAATTACAGATGCTTTTTTGCGTTATCAGCACGATCACGTATTAGACGATATGGTGCGCGGTTTGGGTTTAAATGTAGAGTGCGAAAAAGCGGCTTTTCAGCCTGAACCGGGCGCTTACGCCGGCGGGCATTCAGCAGGTCACGGCCACAGTCATTCGCATGACCATTAAATTACAATCGGCGGAGCCTGTGACGCACTGCTCTCAGTCGTTGTTGCATTTACTGCATTTATCTAGCCCAGCATTGCCGGTAGGGGCTTACGCTTATTCGCAAGGGCTAGAGTACGCGATTGATCACGGTAAATTAACAACGGTTGATAGCGTGGCAGATTGGCTGCGCGGTGTTTTATTACACGGGCTTGGCAGTTTAGATTTACCCGTTCTAATACGCTGTTATCAAGCGTGGGGCGAAAAAAACTATACCACGGTTAATCACTGGAACTATTTTTTGCGAGCTTGCCGCGAAACCAGCGAATTGCTGCTAGAGGATGAACAGCTCGGCATGGCACTAAGCCGGTTATTAGCTGATTTAGATTTTCCGAGTGACGCCATTAACGCCCTCAAAGAAAAGCCCAGTTTTGCGGTGATGTTTGCACTGGCTGGCAACCACTGGAAAATACCTATCGGCGATTTATTACAGAGTTTTGCCTATAGCTGGCTAGAAAACCAAGTTGCCGCAGCGACTAAAATAGTACCGCTGGGGCAAACCGCGGCGCAAAAATTATTAATTCAATTGCTGCCGGCCATTCCCTTGGCGATAGCGGCAGCGCAAGACGCAACCGATGACAACCTAGGTGCCAGCTTGCCGGGTCAAGTGTTGGCGTCGACATTACACGAATACCAATATTCACGACTATTTCGATCTTAAGGATTCCGTATGAGTAATATTCAACCGAACAAACCGGCTTTACGGTTAGGTATAGGCGGCCCAGTGGGCTCTGGTAAAACAGCACTGGTCAAAACCTTATGTGCCGAATTAAAAAGCCGTTATAACATCGCCGTGATTACTAATGATATTTATACCCGTGAAGATGCCGAGTTTTTATTGCGTCACGAAGCGCTAGAGCAGGATCGTATTATTGGTGTTGAAACGGGTGGCTGCCCGCATACGGCTATTCGTGAAGACGCATCGATGAATTTGTCTGCGGTAGCAGAACTCAATGACCGCTTTGAAGGGTTGGACATCATTTTAATTGAAAGTGGTGGCGATAACTTAGCGGCAACTTTTAGCCCTGAGTTATCCGATTTAACACTCTATGTTATTGACGTTTCGGCGGGCGATAAAATACCCCGTAAGGGCGGGCCGGGCATTACCAAATCGGATCTGCTTATTATTAACAAGATTGATCTGGCACCGCTAGTGGGTGCTGATTTATCGGTTATGGATCGCGATGCTAAGAAAATGCGTGGCGATAAGCCTTTCGTATTCAGTAATTTAAAAGACGGCACCGGTGTTGCGGATATTGTGTCATTTATAGAAACGCAGGGCATGCTTAGCCCTAAAAAACAGTAGTCAACGGGGAATCATATGAAAATTCAGAAAATTGTAATGACGGCTGCACTTTTAGGGCTTTCAGCCCCTGCATTGGCGCATGGCGCAAGTAGTACGGGTGGCTTTTGGCAGGGTATTCTTCATCCGTTAACAGGGCTAGACCATTTGGTGGCGGTGATTTGCCTTGGTGCATGGCTGTCTACCCTATCGCGCCGTGTGGCGCTTAAAAGTGTTTTGGCTGTGGTGGCGTTATTTTTCACGAGTATTGTGTTGGCGGGGACGATTGATGGCGCTCAGCTAAAACTCGTAGAAGTATCTGTTTTAGCCTCGGTGGTGGTTATTGGTGTATTGATGTTTGCTAGAACCCAGTTAGGGGCGCTAACGCCTATTGTTGCGGCCGTGCTTTTTGTTGTTCACGGCTTAGCACATAGTACGGAAGTGGTGGGGGGCCTTTATAGCTTTGCTGGCGGTGCAAGTTTGTCGGTGGCGGGATTGGCGTTGGTGTCGTATTTTTTTGCGAAGTCCGTTGCGTTTTTTTGCACCAAATGGGCATAGGGGGTAGCCAAAAAAATTCTTTTGAGGTTGATTGCTACGCTTAGAAAAGCGGTAAAAAGTAGGAGGCATTCTATTTTTTACCGCTTTTTTGCCATTTTATCTGATGTTTCCCTTCTTTTTTAGTTGTTATTGCTGGCACTAACTACCAAAACGCCTCGATGCGGCTTCTGCACTATTTTGTTTCTTACGCTGCACTCATTCTATTTTTTGCACCCAAGTGGGGCTATTTTTGGTTTTTCCGTCTATTTCCTGCTGTTTAAAATAAATCCACCATTAAGTGCCTTAGCCGCTATTCAGCGGCTTTCACGCCCGTATTAGAAAAAAATTAGGCCAATACATGAGCTTGGCATTATTTCTGCTCTTACAGGTCATCCTGATTTGCTGAAGCGTGTTTTCAGTAGGATTTAATTAATCGTATAAAACAAGAATATTAACACTGCTATTTTGGAGAAAACGATGAAGCATTCTTTCAAGAGTATTATTAAAAAGACGAGCATGGCTATATCAATAGCAACGCTTACGACAGGGGCAATGGTGGTTCAAGCTGCAGATACCATTAAGGTCGGTGTTCTTCACTCTTTGTCTGGCACTATGGCTATCAGTGAAACAACACTAAAAGATACTGTGTTAATGATGGTTGAAGAGCAAAATAAAAAAGGCGGGCTACTGGGTAAAAAACTTGAAGCAGTAGTAGTTGATCCAGCCTCTAACTGGCCTTTATTTGCAGAAAAGACGAAGCAATTACTTGAAAAAGATAAGGTCGATGTGATTTTTGGTTGCTGGACATCGGTTTCTCGTAAGTCGGTATTGCCCGTTATCGAGGAGCTAAATGGCTTGCTGTTTTACCCCGTACAGTACGAAGGCGAAGAGTCTTCTAAAAACGTATTTTACACCGGTGCGGCACCTAACCAGCAGGCGATCCCTTCGGTTGATTACTTAATGAATGAAGAAGGCGTAGAGCGTTGGGTATTAGAAGGTACCGATTATGTTTACCCACGTACAACCAATAAAATTTTGGAGCAATACTTAATTAGTAAAGGTGTTAAAAAAGCCGATATCTCTATCAACTACACACCTTTTGGCCACAGCGATTGGCAAACACGTGTTGCAGACATTAAGAAGTTTGGCTCGGCAGGTAAAAAGACAGCTGTTGTTTCTACTGTAAACGGTGATGCGAATGTACCGTTTTATAAAGAGTTGGCCAATGCTGGCGTTACGGCTGAAGATATCCCCGTTGTGGCTTTCTCGGTGGGTGAGGAAGAACTTTCAGGTTTTGATACCAAGCCATTGGTTGGGCACTTGGCGGCGTGGAACTACTTTATGAGCGCTGAAAGTGAAGCCAATGATGCATTTATTGCCAAGTGGCACAAATACATCAAAGACAAAAAGCGTGTAACTAACGACCCAATGGAAGCCACGTATATTGGTTTTGAAATGTGGGCAAAAGCGGTAGAAAAAGCCGGTACTGCTGAAGTAGATGCCGTGCGCGAAGCTATGTATGGCATTACTGTACCTAACTTAACCGGCGGCATTGCGGTTATGAATACCAATCACCACTTAACTAAGCCTGTATTGATTGGTGAGATTCAAGAAAATGGCCAGTTTGAAACCGTATGGCAAACTCCCGGCGGCGTTATTGGTGATGCATGGACAGACTTTTTACCAGAATCAGCTAACTTAGTGGCAGATTGGACTAAGCCTATCGCTTGCGGGAACTTTAATATTAAAACCGGTAAATGCTCTGGTCAAAACTATTAATAGCACTCATTTTTAGCAGCTTCTTTCGCGGCTAAACGTGCAAATACAACGCGGTTAATTTGTGTAAACCTAGTTTACGTAGATTGATCGCGTTTTTTTTCCCCCTAAAAATATAAAAGCACCTCTAAAAATTAATTTTTAGAGGTGCTCATAAGGCTGACAACAGCCAGTTCCTCAAAATGGGATTTTTATGTGTAGAGTAAAGCAAATGGCGGGTTGGCTAGGCGCGTTAGGCATTTTCCTAATGGCTTCGTTGGCAACCGCTGCAGACTTCGAAACAGAATTAAAAACATTGAGTAAAGGATCGTATTCAAAAAAAGCTATTGCTGTGCAAGCGCTTAGTGAAATTGATGATGCGAGGGTGTTGCCCACGCTACAAGTGATGTTAGATGGCCGGTTATATGTAGTAAAAAACGGCGGTGCTATTGTGGCTGAAGAAGGCGAGAGCTTTCGCAATATCCTTGATGACGAAATAGTGGCTTATACCAGCCGCCAAGTAAAAAAAATACGTATTAATAATAAGCTGCGACGTGCCCTGCGTACGGCATTAGCCAGTATTGAAATAAAATCTAAAATTGCCGATGTTAGAAAGTCCTCGGTGCAAAACCTAATTAAGGCGCCGAATAAGGATTTGCGGCCACTGATTTTTGAGGCCTACAAGCAAGAGAAAATTCCAGCTATCAAAGAGTTGATGGGGGTAGCTTTAGCCACCATTGATATCTCTTCTGATGATCAGGAAACCCGCCTAAAAGCCGTGGATATCCTGTCTTTGACGGTCGAGCCGGCGGCAGTATCACTGCTGCAGCAGTTAATGGCCAAAGAAGAGGGACAATATGTTGAGCAAGATGCTGAGGTTGTAGCAGCGGCAGAGTCGGCGTTAAAAAAGGTTAATGGAAAAATTCGCGTTTACTCCTTTATAGAAACAGTATTTTTTGGCTTAAGCTTAGGTTCGGTTTTATTGTTAGCGGCCATTGGCTTGGCAATTACCTTTGGTGTAATGGGTGTTATTAATATGGCGCACGGCGAAATGATTATGCTTGGCGCTTATACGACCTTTGCTATTCAGCAGGTTTTCCCGCAATGGATAGAAGCCTCAATATTAATTGCCATTCCGGCTGCATTCTTAGTGTCGGGTGCTGTTGGGGTAATTATCGAGCGCACAATTATTCGCCATTTATATGGCCGCCCACTAGAAACCTTGCTGGCAACTTTTGGGGTGAGTTTATTCCTGCAGCAATTAGTACGTACATTCCGCTCCAACAATGTGGCTGTAGTAACACCGGATTGGATGAGTGGCATGTTAGAAATTAACGGCGCACTAGGGTTTACCTACAATCGCCTGTTTATCATTATTTTTAGCTTGTTAGTGCTAGGTTTACTGGTGTTATTGCTGAAGAAAACTCTATTGGGCTTGCAAATGCGCGCCGTTACGCAAAACCGTGCAATGGCCAACTCAATGGGTATTCGGTCTAGTTGGGTGGATGCTTTAACGTTTGGTTTGGGCTCGGGTATTGCGGGTATAGCTGGTGTTGCGTTAAGTCAAATCACCAATGTGGGACCAAACATGGGGCAACAATACATTATTGATTCATTCATGGTTGTAGTGTTTGGCGGTGTTGGTAATTTATTGGGCACCTTCTTTGCGGCCATGAGCTTAGGTGTGGTTAATAAGTTCCTAGAGCCCGCAATGGGTGCAGTAGTGGCGAAGATTATGATGCTGATCTTTATTATATTGTTTATTCAGTGGCGGCCAAGAGGGCTGTTTGCACTGAAAGGCCGGTTTGTGGAGGACTAATTATGAAAAATTCATTTATCGGTCGTTTAATTCAAAATGATAAAGCCGCAAGAAATACCATTATGGTGTTATTGGCGGTATTAATAATTGTGCCTTTTCTTAATATTGTAATGCCAGAGGGTTCTTTCCTGCATGTACCGACTTATACCGTTACTTTGCTGGGTAAATACTTATGCTTTGCTTTGTTGGCGCTAGCGTTGGATTTGGTGTGGGGATATTGCGGTATTTTAAGCTTGGGCCACGGTGCTTTTTTTGCGCTAGGGGGCTATGCCATGGGGATGTATCTCATGCGCCAAATTGGCGACCGCGGCGTTTATGGTAATGCTGATTTGCCTGATTTCATGGTGTTTTTGAATTGGCAGGAATTACCTTGGTACTGGCAGGGTTTTGATCAGTTTTGGTTTGCGGCATTACTGGTGCTTTTAGCGCCGGGCATACTAGCATTTGTATTTGGTTGGTTGGCGTTTCGCTCGCGGGTAACAGGCGTTTACCTATCGATTATTACCCAAGCGCTTACCTACGCATTAATGCTGGCATTCTTCCAGAACGATTTTGGTTTTGGCGGCAATAACGGCTTAACCGACTTTAAAGATATTCTGGGCTTTGATTTGCAGTCTGATGCTACGCGCTTGGTCTTGTACATGCTAACGGGTATAGCTGTATTGGCAGCATTTTTATTGTGTAAATACATTACCCTAAGCAAGCAGGGGCGGGTGTTGGTTGCAATACGCGATGCCGAAAGTCGCACGCGCTTTATGGGATATAGGGTCGAGCATTACAAGCTATTTGTTTTTGTGGTGTCTGCGATGATTGCAGGTATTGCGGGGGCTTTATATGTACCGCAAATTGGCATTATTAATCCTTCTGAATTTAATCCTTTAAATTCTATTGAGATTGTAATTTGGGTGGCTATTGGTGGCCGCGGCACGCTGTATGGTGCGTTACTTGGTGCAGTGTTAGTAAACTACGCCAAAACCTATTTTACCGGCGGTATTTTTGCTGAGTTTTGGTTGTTTATGTTAGGCGGGTTATTTGTGGTTAGTACCATTTATTTACCTAAAGGCGTTATTGGCTTAGCTGAGCAATTGCGCAACAAGCGAGCGGCTAAAAAGGCCGAACAAGCCTCAAACCAAAAAGTGGAGGGCGCATAAATGTCGGTTAGCGTAGCGGAATATAAGCCCAAAAGTATTTTGTACTTAAATGGCGTAACAAAAAGCTTTGATGGTTTCAAAGCGATTAATAATTTATCGCTTGATATTCGCCCTGGCGAGCTTCGTGCAATTATTGGCCCTAATGGTGCCGGTAAAAGCACGATGATGGATATTATCACCGGTAAAACCAAACCCGATGAAGGTGAAGTAAAGTTTAAAGACCTTACCGATTTAACCAAGCATGATGAAGCGGATATTGCCAATTTAGGTATTGGCCGCAAGTTTCAAAAACCTACAGTGATTGAAAGCTTAACTGTTTGGGAAAACTTAGAGTTGGCGTTATCTGGGCGGCGCGGAGTATGGCAAACCTTGTTTTTTAAGCTTGCCGATAGCGATGCCGAGCGCGTGGCCAGTACCTTAACGTTAGTGGGGCTGGAGGAGCGTAAAGCTGATTACGCGCAAAACTTATCGCATGGTCAAAAGCAGTGGTTGGAAATCGGCATGCTTATTATGCAGGACCCAGAGCTACTGCTAATTGATGAGCCCGCAGCGGGAATGACGGACTATGAAACGCTGCAAACTGCAAAGTTGCTCAAAGACATTAGTCAGAAGCATTCGGTTGTAGTGGTTGAGCACGATATGGATTTTATTCGTGCGCTCGATACCAAAGTAACGGTACTGCATGAAGGCAGTGTTTTAGCAGAAGGCACGTTGGATGTTGTTTCGGCTGATCCACGGGTTATTGAAGTTTATTTGGGGCGCTAGTGATGCTTGAGGCAAAAAAGTTAAATTTATTTTACGGTGCAAGCCAAGCGTTATTCGATGTGGATTTGCAGGCGCAAAAGGGCGCTATTACTAGTATTTTGGGGCGTAACGGGGTGGGTAAAACCAGTTTGGCGCGCGCTGTTTCAGGTAGGCACCCTGTTAGTGGCGGTAGTATTTTATGGCAGGGTAAAGACATTACCCGAATGTCATCGGCGGATCGCGCGAAAGCGGGCATTGCGTATGTGCCGCAGGGGCGGGAGGTGTTCTCGCAATTAACTGTCGAGGAGAACTTAAAAACAGCCTTTGCGGTATTGCCGCGCAAGCAGCGTGCTATTAATAGTGAAATCTATGATTTGTTCCCAGTATTGCGCGATATGTTGCATCGGCGTGGCGGAGATCTATCGGGCGGGCAACAGCAGCAGCTTGCAATAGGCCGAGCATTGGTTATGCGGCCACAGCTGTTGATTCTGGATGAGCCTACCGAGGGTATTCAGCCCTCGGTGATTAAGGATATTCATAATGTGATTAGCATATTGCGCGATCGTGGTGAAATGGCAATTTTGCTGGTAGAGCAATACTTTGAGTTTGCGCGAGCGCTAGCAGACAGCTATGTTGTGATGGACCGAGGTAACGCCGTTTTGAGTGGTGATATTGGCGCGATGGATGAGACCCGTGTACGTGAGTACTTAACGGTCTAGCAGGTTGGGCGGCGTTAAATCTAGCGCAACCTGTGCACCATGCACAAAAAACAAAATGCAATGCCCCGCGCTCTGAGCGTCATGTATACTCATGTTCAGCAGCCGGGGCGATGCGGTGCCTGGCGAAGCCTTTTCGGGTTGGCTTGATGCGCAGTGTAAAACCTGTTCAAATCAACCCATTCATAAATATAAAAGTACAGGATTCCACCGTGAAACGATTAGCCCTTTTCGCGTGCCTTTCAGCACTAGGTGCCCATGCTCTGGCCGCCGACCTTCATATTCAAGCTGGTTCTGTTTACGTTATAGATTCAGCCCAAGCCAAACTTTCCCTCGATAAACTCACCATTGACGACAAGGCCCAAATTAAATTGGGTGATGGCGTTGATATGTGGATTGTTGATGCGAAAGAAGCCAGCATTGGTTATGGCGTTATTATTGATGGCGGTGGTAGCGATGGCCGCGATGGTGTTAATGGGTTATCCCACACCGAGGCTAGCCAGTGTCAACCGGGTAAAGCCGGCGGCGATGGTGGTATTGGTGCCGGCGGTACAAATGGCGCTAGCGTGCATTGGTCGTTGGGCGTTGTGAGCTTTGGTACGGTTAAAGTTGACTTAAGCGGCGGCAATGGTGGCCGTGGCGGTACTGGTGGCGATGGCCAAAACGTACCGGACTTCGCAAAATGTACTGCCGCAGGCGGTAATGCAGGCGACGGTGGTGCCGGCGGTAGCGGCGGTAAAGGCGGAACATTCCGCTTTCACTACACATTGGCCGATGGCGTAACAGAAGACCTTACCAACAGTATTGAAGTGAAAATCTCTGGTGGTTTGCGTGGTAAGGGTGGCCAGCCTGGTATCGCGGGTATTGGTACATCTGGCCAGTACGTTAATAAAAAGTCATTAAGTGGTAGCCGCTCTTGGGTTGCTGGCGGCGGTGACGGCTCACAAGGTGATGCGGGGCGTTCCGGTGTGTCTGGCGGCAATGGCAGCTTAGATATTCGCTTGATTAGCAATGGTAGCGGCGCTACTGCCACACAAGCGCCCCAAAAAGAGGCTGAGCCAGAAGGCTTGGCTGAAAAAGTTAAAGCGCTCGAGCTGCTAACGCAAAAGCTCGAAGCTCGCATCCGTTTGCTGGAATTAGATAGACAGTAACGAATATCTCCTTTTTAAAACGCCTGCTATGCAGGCGTTTTTTTTGCCTGCCTCGTCCTCCCTTATAACTGAATGGCTGTTAGTGACGACAAAACCTATGCATTCGACTCGCTTCGCGCCAAAATAGTGCGCCGATGCATTTTGGTGCGCGCAAGGTGTTTTTTTTGGTGCCTTGTGGTGCGCTTGGGTGTTGGGTCTTGTTGGTGATTTTTGTGTAACCTATTGAATTGTATTGCTTTTATTTTGTTGGCAAACATCCTGCTATAGCTCAGGCACAATACTGCGGACACCGTAGTTAGATTTTAAAACAATATTGCTATCACTCTTGGAGAAAACATTATGAAATTGAGTAAAACTCTTATCGCTTCATCTGTTGCTGCTGTAATGGCTGCTGGTGTAATGGCTCCTGCGCAAGCAGAAGTTGAAGTCGGCGCTTCGGTTGGTGTGGCTAGCACTTACTTGTGGCGTGGTGCCGATCTGGGATCAGGCACTCCTGCTGTATCTGGTGATTTGAACGTTAGTGCTGCTGGTTTCTATGCCGGTATTTGGGGGTCTTCTGGTGATACCGGAGCTGGAACAGAATATGACTTGTATGCTGGCTATGGTGGTTCTGTTGGCGATTTTTCTTATGACTTAAGTGTATGGAGTTATAACTATCCGACGGGCGCTGGGTACACGGATGATAATGAAACTGATTTCACTGATTGGACTGACGCTGTAGTGAGCTTGGGCTACGGTCCTATGAGTTTTGCTGCTTACATTCCCGTTGGTAAAGATAATAGCTCAGGTGATTATATGTACTACACGTTGGGTGCTGATATTGGTGCATTCTCGTTATTAGTCGGCATGCATTCGGATGATGTTGGCGGCGGCGGCGCTGTTGGTCAGTGTGCACCTGAAGATGCTGGTGAAGCATGTAGCCCAGTGCATTTGAATGTAAGCTATGCCTATAACGATAACCTCTCATTTACAGTTAGTCAGTTCATCGCCGATGAGTCTGATGATGATGATATGAAGTTTGTGGTTTCTTACACCCTACCTTTAGGCGAATAATTTCAACCCAACCGCTCAGCATTAGCTGAGCGGTTTATTTTTATAAACGCAGCATAGTCTGCAAATTACTAGGAGCAGTCCGATGAAATTAATTACTGCTGTTATCAAGCCTTTCAAGCTCGATGCTGTGCGTGAAGCGCTTTCTGATATTGGTGTACAGGGTATTACTGTTACTGAAGTTAAAGGTTTTGGTCGTCAGAAAGGTCACACCGAACTTTACCGCGGTGCCGAGTATGTTGTGGACTTTTTACCTAAAACCAAGCTTGAGGTTGCAGTCGCGGACACTCAGGTGGATCAGGTTGTAGAAGCGATCAGCAAAGCTGCACACAGCGGCAAAATTGGCGATGGCAAGATCTTTGTATCGGCCCTCGAGCAAGTTGTACGTATTCGCACCGGCGAGACCGGCGAAGACGCCCTGTAATTTCGACGTTTCCGGAGATAACAATGGAAAACCAAATATTTGAATTGCAGTACGCCTTAGACACGTTCTATTTTTTGATCTGCGGTGCACTGGTTATGTGGATGGCGGCTGGCTTTGCCATGCTGGAATCGGGCTTGGTTCGCTCGAAAAACACCACAGAAATCTTAACTAAAAACGTGGCTTTGTATGCCATCGCTTGCACTATGTACTTTGTGTGCGGTTACGCGATTATGTACGGCGGCGATATCTTTTTGTCTGGTATTACTGGTGACGGCGTTGCTGGCGCTGATGAGCCTGCTACTTACGCACCGTCGGCAGACTTCTTCTTCCAGGTTGTTTTCGTTGCTACGGCAATGTCGATTGTTTCTGGTGCTGTTGCTGAGCGTATGAAGCTTTGGGCCTTCTTGGCTTTCGCCGTTGTAATGACTGGTTTCATCTACCCAATGGAAGGTAGCTGGACTTGGGGCGGTAATGCTGTGTTTGGCATGTACACCTTGGGTGATATGGGCTTCTCTGATTTCGCGGGTTCTGGCATTGTTCACATGGCGGGCGCCGCTGCTGCGCTTTCAGGCGTACTTGTACTAGGCGCACGTAAAGGCAAATATGGCGCTAACGGCAGTGTTAATGCTATTCCTGGTTCTAACTTACCATTGGCTACCTTGGGTATGTTCATCCTTTGGATGGGCTGGTTCGGCTTTAACGGTGGCTCTGTATTGGCAACTGCCAGCGTAGAAAGCGCCAACTCTGTAGCGGTGGTATTTATGAATACTAACGCAGCAGCAGCGGGTGGCTTGGTTGCGGCGCTATTGGTTGCACGCATTATGTTCGGTAAGGCCGACTTAACGATGGCGCTTAACGGTGCGCTGGCTGGTTTGGTCGCAATTACTGCTGAGCCATCTACGCCATCGGCATTACAGGCTACATTGTTTGGTGCTATAGGCGGTGTGTTGGTGGTATTTAGCATCTTGTTCCTAGATAAGCTAAAAATTGATGACCCCGTTGGTGCTATTTCTGTTCACGGTGTTGTTGGCTTGTTGGGCTTATTGTTGGTGCCAATCACTAACGACGGTTCAAGCTTTAGCGGTCAAATTGTTGGTGCTTTAACCATCTTTGTTTGGGTCTTCGTAACCAGCTTAATTGTTTGGTTTGCTATCAAAGCCATCATTGGAGTGCGTGTTAGCGAAGAAGAAGAGTTCGAAGGTGTGGATATCGCCGAGTGCGGTATGGAAGCTTACCCAGAGTTTACTGGCGGTAAGTAAGTTTGTAGGGCAAAACGTAGGTTTTGCCCTTTCCCTTTCATTGGTTGTAGTTAAATTTTGCGGTCGAGCTTGTGCTCGGCCGCTTTTTTTTGTTTGTTTGTTAGGATAATTTGCCTTCTCTTGGTGCTGTGTTGTAGATTGGAGCCCGCAGAGTATGCACCGCTTGGGTGCTCAATAATAAAACTATGATAAGGCAGATCCCACATGAAACTGATTACTGCAGTTGTAAAACCTTTTAAGCTGGATGACGTGCGTAATGCGCTGTCTGAAATTGGTGTTCAAGGTATGACTGTGACCGAAGTGAAAGGCTTTGGCCGCCAAAAGGGGCATACCGAGCTATACCGGGGTGCAGAGTACGTTGTTGACTTCTTGCCTAAGGTTAAGCTTGAAATGGCGGTTTCTGATGATGTTGTTGAATCGGCCGTTGAGGCGATTACTAAAGCTGCCCAAACCGGTAAGATTGGCGATGGTAAAATCTTTATCCAGTCGCTCGAAGAAATTGTGCGTATTCGCACGGGCGAAACCGGCCCTGATGCCGTTTAAGTAATGGTCGGTATTACCTTGTTGTCCCCAAAGCCCCGTTAAGGGGCTTTTTTGTGGCCGCAATTAATAAAACTGAAGGGCGTTTATCGGCTGTTTGCCTGCGTTAATCGGCGTAATGTCTGCAAATAGCAAAGTGTTTAGTTCGTTGCAAAAGTTAGTAAAAAACAAGCTAAGAAAATTATCAGAATTGCTGGCTAGCCTTTAATGGGTCATCTATAAATAATCAGCGAATCGGATGTTTGTCTGTTAATTTTGTTTTTTGGCGTAGGAAATACTATGAGCGATGAATATGATGATGTATTAGATAATGATGCCTCCTCTGATACTGTTAGTAGTGACATGGAGGCGGTTAATAGTATTGAGTCTAGTGATGCTGAACGTGAGCGCGCGCGGTTACAGTTGGAAGCTGATATCGAAGCTTTCTTGGCAAATGGTGGCCAGATTCAATCGGTTGATGTGAATGTTATGGCTGACCCGCCAAAGCGGCCACAGTCTAACTACGGTGGCCAGCCTATATAGGTCATCATAACCCTAGGGGGCGCGGTTTCTAGGGTTATGAGTTAACGTTAAAGGTCGAAGCTTGCTTCGGCCTTTTTGCGTTTAAGGGGTGGTTGTTGATCTTAATATTGCGCTGTACCGTACAAGCGTCTATTAGGTTATTTATTGTTAGCGCTTTTTTCGGTGAACCTTGAGGGATTGATTGACTATGAATGATGAAAAAGGGCAAAAAATACCAATAGGTATATCGGCATGTTTATTAGGTGAGGAAGTAAGGTACAACGGCGGGCACAAGCGTTCGGTATTTTGCATCCGCGATTTGGCGCCTTATTTCGACTACCAACCCGTTTGCCCTGAAGTGGCGATTGGTTTAGGTATTCCTCGCCCAGCTATCCGCCTACAGGGCGACTTTGATGCTCCGCGTGTTGTAGGCAGTGGCGACAATACTATTGATGTTACTGATGAATTAAGTCGCTACAGCGTTGACCAAGCGGGAATGGGCGCCGAATTAAGTGGCTTTATCTTCATGAAAAACTCTCCCAGCTGTGGCTTGTACAGTGCCAAGGTGTATACCGATAAGGGCGTCCACCCGAAAAAACGCTCGGGTATCTTTGCTGCTGAGTTGGTGAAGGCTAATCCTAATTTGCCCGTCGAGGAAGAGGGGCGTTTGAACGACCCTGTTCTACGTGAAAGCTTTATAGCGCGCGTCTTTGTATACCACGAAATACGTATGCAGGCTAAAGAGGGGAAAAGCGCAGCTAAGCTGGTGGCCCTGCATTCACGTTTGAAATATTTTGTTATGTCTTATGGCAACCCCATTTATAAAAAACTCGGGCAGTTAGTGGCGAATGCGGGGGTTGGTGATATTGATCATGTTTGGGATGAGTATGTCAGTGAGCTAATGGCGGGCACGCGCAAAGCCCCCAACCATAAAGGGCATAGTAATGTTTTGTATCACCTATTGGGGTATTTGAATGAGGAGGTGTCTGGGCCTTTTCGGCAAGAGCTAGTTGATGCCATTGAGGAGTATCGCCAGCGTCAGGTGCCATTGGCTGTTCCTATGAAGTTGTTGGGGCATTATTTGGATCATTATGCGAGCGATTATATTCGGCAGCAATTTTATCTGCGGCCACATCCGCGGGCGCTTGGTTTAAGAAATGCACTGTAAGTGTATTGTTTGAACGTAATGTAAGTGTCTGAGCCATAATACAAAAAAATATCACAAAGTGGTTGACGTGATAGGCCGACATCTCTAATATGCGCCCCATCGGAAGGGCACTAGCCCAGAAGATAGAGGAATGCAGGTGCGGGGTGGAGCAGCCTGGTAGCTCGTCGGGCTCATAACCCGAAGGTCGTTGGTTCAAATCCAGCCCCCGCTACCAATTCTAAGCAAGTTTTTTGCTTAGTCGAGAAAACCCAGAATAAGCGTTTTTTTGACGATTATTCTGGGTTTTTTTGTGCCTGTCTATTTTTCGAGGCTGCTGTATTAGCTTGTGTATCAGGCGCATGGCGGTCCAGTTGTTGAAAAAGTAGGCGGTTGCTGGGTTGGCGTCTTGCTATAAGTGGTTTAGGTCACTATAATTCGCGCCGATTGCAGTTCAATATCTAGTGTTTGTTTGAGTGTCTTCTCCTCCGCTAGATTGTTTTTAACCCCTATATGGGGTTTTTTATTATCTGGATTAAAGCACATACGCTTAGTGATATGCGCTAGAAAACCAGAAAGATGATGGGCTATAGGCCCATTTTTTATTTGTTCTTTAAAGTGTACCTAGGTCCCGCAGCACTAATTGTGTTTATAGAGTGATTTAGCGCACGTGTTCAAACAGAGTATTAATCAACTATATGGCATCTATTCAGCAGCGTTTAGAAGACTTGCTCGGTCCGGTTGTGGCCTCGCTTGGGTGTGAATTATGGGGCTTAGAATATATGCCTCAGGGTAAGCACCGCGCCGTACTCCGTATTTATATCGATAAGCCTGAAGGCATTGGCGTTGAAGATTGTGAAAACGTTAGTCGGCAGTCTAGTAGTGTCCTCGATGTAGAAGACCCAATTAGTGGTGAATATGTACTGGAAGTTTCGTCTCCTGGTATGGATCGCCCGCTCTTTAAGCTTGAGCAATTTGCATTGAGTGTTGGTGAAAAAGCCAGCATCCGTCTGCGAATCGCTTTTGACGGTCGTCGTAATTTTAAAGGCCTTTTAAAAGGAGTCGAAAACGATGAAGTCGTTTTAGAGGCCGATGGCGAAGAGTACCTACTTCCTTTTGAACTAATCGATAAAGCAAATATTATCCCCCGCTTTTAGGGACTGATGCAGAGGCTTTCCATGAAAAATAAAGAAATTTTATTGGTTGCAGATGCGGTATCTAACGAGAAAGGCGTCGACCGTGAAGTGATTTTCCAAGCCATTGAATTGGCTTTGGCTTCAGCGGCAAAAAAACGTTTTGATGAAGAATCCGACATTATTGTAACTATTGATCGTAAAACTGGCGACTACATTACTGAGCGTCGCTGGGAAGTGATGGCTGATGATGTGATGGCTGAGCTGGGTACCCAGTTCACCACCGAAGAAGCGCATGAAAAAGATACATCGCTCAAAGTGGGCGATATTTACAGCGAAGTGATTGATAACGCCGAATTTGGCCGCATTGCCGCGCAAACGGCGAAGCAGGTGATTGTGCAAAAAGTGCGCGAGGCAGAGCGCGCACAAATTGTCGATATGTATCGCGACCAAGTCGGTGAGCTGGTATCGGGCACTGTTAAAAAAGTGACACGTGACAATATTATTGTAGACCTTGGCGGTAACGCAGAAGGTTTACTGCCTCGCGACCAGCTAGTTGGGCGCGAAATTTTCCGCATGAATGACCGTGTGCGTGCCATTTTATTGGATATCCGCAGCGAAACTCGCGGGCCGCAGCTTTTCCTAAGCCGCTCGTGCCCACAAATGCTGGTTGAGCTGTTTAAAATTGAAGTGCCAGAAATCGCTGAGGAAGTTATCGAACTTCGCGGCGCGGCGCGTGACCCAGGTTCGCGCGCAAAAATCGCTGTTTACACCAACGATGGCCGTATCGACCCTGTAGGTGCTTGTGTGGGGATGCGTGGTTCGCGTGTGCAGGCGGTATCTAACGAGCTTGCTAGCGAGCGTATCGATATTATTTTGTGGGACGAAAATCCTGCTCAGTTTGTAATTAATGGCATGGCGCCTGCTGAAATCGAATCGATTGTTATCGACGAAGATACCAACAGTATGGATGTTGCCGTTGCAGAAGAAGGCTTGGCGCAAGCGATTGGTCGCGGTGGCCAAAACGTGCGCTTGGCATCTGAGCTAACAGGCTGGGAAATCAACGTCATGAGCGTTGATCAGTGGAACGAAAAGCAACAATCGGAAACAGGCAGCGTTATTGATACCTTTATGGAGGCGCTGGATGTTGAAGAGGAAGTTGCTGAAGTATTGGTAGAAGAAGGTTTTACCACGCTAGAAGAAGTGGCTTATGTTCCGCTTGAAGAGTTTTTGGCAATTGACGGTTTTGATGAGGATGTCGCCGAAGAGCTGCGAAGCCGAGCCAAAGATGCCTTGCTAACCAAAGCGCTAGCTGCGGAAGAGGAACTCGATAAAACCGAGCCTGCAGAAGACCTTTTAACAATGGAAGGTATGGATAGGGCTTTAGCCTTCACGTTGGCAAAACGTGGGGTGATTTGTATGGAAGACCTTGCTGAGCAGTCGGTAGACGAGCTTATGGAAGTGGATGGTATGGATGAAGAACGCGCGGCCGCTTTGATTATGAAAGCCCGCGAACCCTGGTTTGCCCAGGAAGATGAATAAGTAACGACAGAGGAATTAAAATGGCAGAAGTAATCGTAAGCGAGCTCGCCAAGTCCGTCGGCACCTCCGTCGAGCGTTTGTTAACGCAAATGGGGCAGGCAGGTTTGTCTCAATCGTCGGCCGACGATGTGGTATCTGACGAAGAAAAACAAAAGTTGCTCGGTTTTTTGAAAACTGTGCACGGTGGTGAAGCGGCAGAAGCTCCGAAGAAAATCACACTTAAGCGCAAAACAACAAGTACGCTCAAAACGGGTAGCGGCTCTAGTCGCAAGACCGTTAATGTAGAAGTGCGTAAAAAGCGCACCTATGTTAAGCGCGATGAGGCCGCAGAAGAAACTGAAGTGGCTGAAGCTGTTGCACCAGCGCCGGTTGTTGAGCCTGAAGTCGAGGTGGTGCCCGAGGTTGTTGAAGCCCCTGTTGCCGCAGAAGAGCCTGCGCCAGTGGTTGAGGAACCTGTTGTTGAACCTGAGCCCGTTGAAGAAGAGCCAGTTGTGGCCGACGCGCCAGAGGAAACTGTTGCTGAGGTAGAAGAGCCTGTAGTTGAGGCTGAGCCTGAAGCAAAAGAAGAAAAACCGGCAGCTAAAAAACCTGCTCCTATTCGTTCTAGCTTTGTCGATGACGCCGAAATTTTGCGCCAACGCGCCTTGGCTCGCCGTAAAGCACAAGCCGAAGAAGAGCGCTTAGAGGTAGAGCGCAAGCGCGAAAAAGCCGAGGCTGAGCGTCAAAAAGCGGCAGACAAGCTCAAGAAAGTGAAGGCCGTTAAAAAGCCTGAAGAGGCGCCCCGGGTGGCAACCGCTGAAGAACTGGCGGCAAAAGTTGAAGCTGAAAAGCACAAGCACGGCAAGAAAAAAATCAAAGCCGAAGCGCCTATTGAAGCCGAAGAAGAAGTTAAAAAGCACAACAAGAAAGCCGGTAAGGCTATTAAGAAAACTGATGTGCCTGCACCTAAGAAAGGTTCAGCGGTACTGAGTTATCTGGATGAAGTTGACGAAGATCGTGGTGTTAAGCGGTCGCGTGGTGGCAAAAAACGCAACGAGCGTAAGACCATCAAAATTGCAAACAAACATGGCTTCCAAAAGCCCGCAGGCAAAATATTGCACGATGTGAAAATCCCTGAAAATATTCAGGTGTCTGAGCTTGCTCAGCGAATGAGCGTGAAAGGCGGCGAGATTGTTAAGCACCTAATGAAAATGGGTGTGATGGCAACGGTTAATCAAACTATCGAGCAAGAAGTTGCACAGCTCGTTGTTGAGGAAATGGGCCACAACCCTGTATTGATTAGCTCGGATGCGGTCGAAGAGGCTTTCCAATCTGAGATTATGCAGGCGACTACCGGTGAAGAAATTTCTCGTTCCGCTATTGTGACGGTAATGGGGCACGTGGATCACGGTAAAACATCGCTTTTGGATTATATCCGTGAAGCGAAAGTGGCCTCGGGTGAAGCTGGCGGTATTACGCAGCACATTGGCGCCTACCGCGTATCTACTAGCCAAGGCGAGCTAGCCTTCTTAGACACACCTGGACACGCCGCGTTTACGGCAATGCGTGCACGTGGTGCAAAATGTACAGACGTTGTGATTCTTGTTGTCGCCGCAGACGATGGTGTAATGCCACAAACCGAAGAAGCTATTCAGCACGCTAAAGCCGCTGAAGTGCCTATGGTTGTTGCTATTAACAAGTGCGACAAAGAATCTGCTGATCCTGATCGCGTGAAGAATGAGTTAGTTGCGAAAGGCGTTGTTCCGGATGATTGGGGCGGCGATACACAGTTTATCCAAGTTTCGGCACATACCGGCCAGGGCATCGATCAGCTACTAGAAGCTGTGGCGCTACAGGCTGAGATGCTAGAGCTTAAAGCCGAAGTAGGCGTGCCTGCGCGTGGTGTGGTGATTGAATCACGCATGGACAAAGGTCGTGGTGTTATTGCAACGCTGTTGGTTCAAAGCGGTACATTAAGCAGTGGCGATATCTTGCTTGCAGGTCAAAGCTTTGGTCGCGTACGCGCCATGAGTAATGAGCTTGGGCAAAGCGTAAAAGAGGCTGGGCCATCAACACCGGTAGAAATCTTAGGTTTGGCTAGTACGCCAGAAGCCGGTGACGAGTTTGGTGTTGTGCCAGACGAGCGCAAAGCGCGTGAAGTGGCTGAGTTCCGTGCCGAGAAAGAGCGTCAAGAGCGCTTGTCGCGCCAGCAAGCGTCTAAGCTTGAAAACATGTTTGCCAATATGGGCGAAAATGGCGAGAAGAAAATCTTGCCGGTCGTTCTTAAGACCGATGTTCGCGGTTCGCTTGAAGCCATTTCTGCAGCGTTACTTGATATGGGTAATGGCGAAGTTGAAGTGAATATTGTGGGCGATGGCGTTGGCGGTATTACCGAAAACGATATCAACTTGGCGTTAACATCCGGTGCCATTGTTGTTGGCTTTAATGTGCGAGCAGATGCAAGCGCCCGTAAAGTTGCCGAGCGCGAATCTATCGAATTGCGTTACTACAGCATCATTTACCAATTAATCGATGAGGTGAAGTCTGCTCTTAGCGGCATGTTGGCACCAGAGCGCGTTGAAGAAATTGTTGGTATTGCTGATGTGCGTGAAGTATTCCGTTCACCTAAGTTTGGTCAGGTGGCCGGCTGTATGGTGACTGAAGGTACTGTTTACCGTAATAAGCCAATTCGCGTATTGCGCGATAACGTGGTGATTTTTGAAGGTGAGCTAGAATCGCTGCGCCGCTTTAAAGATGACGTGAACGAAGTACGCAACGGTACCGAGTGTGGTATCGGTGTGAAAAACTACGACGTTAAAGTGGGTGATCAAATCGAAGTCTTTGATGTGAAGGAGGTGGCGCGCGAGCTATAAGCGCGCCTGCCTAATTTATGGCTCGAGAATTTACTCGTTCTGATCGTGTAGCAGACGCTGTTCAGCGTCTGCTCGCGCAGATGATCCCCGCTGAAATCCGCGACCCGCGCGTAGGTATGGTTAACGTTAATAGCGTTGATGTTGCGCGCGACTTATCCATTGCAAAAGTGTATGTAACGGTGGTGGGTGCAGAAAAAGAAGGTTGTGAGCAAGCTGTTGTAATCCTAAACAAGGCAGCAGGTTTTTTGCGCAGTTTAATCAGCAAAGAACTCACCATGCGCTCAACCCCCAAATTGATGTTTTATTATGACTTTACCGCCCACCAAGGTGGCGTGTTAAGTGGTTTGATTGATAAAGCCGTCGCAGCCGATAAGGCCAAGCGCGCGGATGATACAGACGATAGCGAGCAATAAGCTTGGGGCGTCGTCGTAAAAATGGTCGTGCCGTTCACGGTGTTTTGGTGTTGTATAAGCCGCAAGGCTTAACGTCTAACCAGGCTTTGCAGCGTGCGCGCTATTTGTTTGATGCCAATCGCGCAGGCCACACGGGTGCGCTAGATCCTCTGGCTACGGGTGTGTTGCCTTTATGTTTTGGTGAGGCGACTAAGTTTTCGCAACACTTGCTTGATGCCGATAAAGCCTATCGCAGTACTTTTCGCTTAGGTGTTAATACCTCGACCTTGGATGCTGAAGGCGAGGTGCTAGAGGTTCGCGATGCGAGCGCAGTAACAGAAGCGCAAATCCGAGAGACGATAACCCAATTTGTTGGGCCTATAGAGCAGGTGCCTCCAATGGTTTCGGCCTTGAAGTATCAAGGGCAGCCTCTATACAAACTTGCGCGCGAAGGTAAAGAAGTCGAGCGCAAACCGCGCGCTATTACAATTTACGCAATTGAAATACTCGCAATTCGCTTAGGTGAGGTGGCCGAAGTGGATGTGCATGTGCGCTGTAGTAAAGGCACTTACATTCGTAGTTTGGCGAACGACATCGGCGAGCAATTAGCGGTGGGCGGCCATGTGTCTGTATTGCATAGAACACAAGCGGGCCCATTTTTCGAGGAGCACATGATGACTCTCGAAGCTCTTGAACAAAGCCGCGGCGACGGCGAGCCTGCCACGCTTGATCACCTATTAAAACCTATTGATGCCACCATTAACGATATTCCAGAAATTACGATTAATGCACAAGCTGTGCAGGCGTTTGCTGTTGGGCAGCCGGTCATCGTGGATGGGGTCTATCAAGTCGCGCAGCAAGGTGATAAAGTGCGCGTGCGCAATGAAAGTGGCCAATTTTTAGGCGTTGCAGAAGTCGTCGATGACGGTGTACTTGCGCCCAAGCGTTTAGTTGTATATTGAGCTACGCTGTATAGCGCGAAAGGCTTTTGCTTTTAACGTATGCCATTAGAGTTTGCGTTGGCACTAAGAATTTGCGTTAGCACTAAGAATTTGTGGTTGCTGCTAGCGCCGCAAACCGACCTAACTGTCGATATGCACGGTTAGGCCGCGTATTTCCCGTTTCTTGTTGGCTTAGCCTTCTTGGTCACGGGTGCATATTCAACATTAAATTAAGAGGAAACTTCCATGGCTCTAAGCCCACAAGAAAAAGCTGCAATCGTTAAAGACAACCAACAAGCTGAAGGCGATACTGGTTCACCTGAAGTTCAAGTTGCTTTGTTAACGGCGAACATCAATAAGCTGCAAGGTCACTTTGCTGGTAACAAGCAAGATCACCATTCACGTCGCGGTTTGATTCGCATGGTAAACCAACGTCGTAAGTTGTTGGATTACTTGAAATCAAAAGACAGCAGCCGCTACTCAGCACTTATCCAGAAGTTGGGTCTACGTCGCTAAGTTAGCTATTGTAAAAGTGCCCGCATATGCGGGCACTTTTTTGTGCTTTTTGCTGTATGGCGTTGTAGCAAATAAGTCATTCCTAATATGTTTTGTAAAAGTCGATTTTGGTGATACTGCTATCACACTGTTAGGCCAAGTAAAGCCGATAAGCTGGTGTGAAAATGTGGTTAACAATCGGCTATTTTCCAGTTTTAACAATTTGGCTGTTCGTATTTTGTTGTTAGCCGCAGTTTACGTTAAAGCTGGTATTTGTAAGCAGTGTAAAGTAAGTCAATATAAAGTAAGCCTGAAAAGAATATAAAGGATAAAAAAGTGAATCCTGTAATTAAACAATTTCAATATGGTGATAGCACGGTCACGCTCGAAACTGGCCGTATCGCTCGTCAAGCAACGGGTGCTGTATTAGCAAGTGTGGGTGAAACCCGCGTTTTGTGTACAGTTGTTGGAGCAAAATCAGCAAAGCCGGGTCAAGATTTCTTCCCGTTATCTGTGCACTACCAAGAAAAGGCCTACGCAGCGGGAAAAATTCCTGGTGGCTTCTTCAAGCGTGAAGCGCGTCCAAGTGAAAAAGAAACATTAACCTCACGTCTTATCGACCGTCCTATCCGTCCGCTTTTCCCAAATGGCTTCCTTAACGAAGTACAGGTGATTTGTACGGTTATTTCGGCAGAAAAAGATGTCGATCCAGATATTTGCGCCATGATCGGTGTATCGGCTGCATTGTCTATTTCTGGTATTCCTTTTAATGGCCCAATTGGCGCTGCACGTGTTGGTTATACCCAAGCGGGCGGTTACTCGTTGAATCCTAGCTATTCGGCTTTGGCTGAATCTGAATTGGATATGGTTGTTGCCGGTACCAAAGACGCTGTTTTAATGGTGGAATCTGAAGCGAACGAATTGCCAGAAGACATCATGTTGGGTGCTGTATTGTACGCGCACCAAGAAATGCAAGCGGTTGTGGCTGCAGTTAGCGAGCTTGTTAAAGACGCCGGCAAGCCACGCTGGGAGTGGGCAGCAGAAGAAGTGAATACTGCGCTTTACGGTAAAATCCAAGAGACTTTTGCCGAATCTGTTGCTACGGCTTACCAAATTACCGACAAAGCCAAGCGCTATGAGCGTTTAGGTGAATTGCGTCAGCAAGCTGTTAGTGAGTTAGCGTTAGAAGATAGCGGTATCGATGCTGATGACGTTAGCGGGTTGTTTGCCAAACTCGAAAAAACCACTGTGCGCAATGCTGTTGTTGAAGGCAAGCCGCGTATTGATGGTCGCGATGGCAAAACGGTTCGTGGTCTTCAGGTGGAAGTGGGTGTATTACCTAAAGCGCACGGTTCTGCGTTGTTCACTCGCGGTGAAACGCAAGCATTGGTGGTTGCAACTTTGGGTTCTGCCCGCGATGCGCAAACTATTGATGCTCTAGAAGGTGAGCGCAAAGATAACTTCATGCTGCACTACAACTTCCCTCCTTATTCTGTTGGTGAGTGTGGTCGCATGGGTGCTACTGGCCGTCGTGAAATCGGTCACGGCCGTTTAGCGCGCCGCGGTGTTGCAGCAATGCTGCCAAACGCTGATGATTTCCCTTACACCATGCGTGTAGTCAGTGAAATTACTGAATCTAACGGTTCTAGCTCTATGGCTTCTGTATGTGGTGCTAGCTTGGCGTTAATGGATGCCGGCGTACCCTTAAAAGCGCCTGTTGCTGGTATTGCGATGGGTTTGGTTAAAGAAGGCGATAAGTTTGCTGTTTTAACTGACATCTTAGGTGATGAAGATCACTTAGGTGATATGGACTTTAAAGTGGCCGGTACTGCGGATGGTATTACTGCGTTGCAGATGGATATCAAGATCGAAGGCATCACTGAAGAGATTATGGATATTGCGCTTGAGCAAGCATTAAGCGCGCGTTTGCATATTCTTGCCGAGATGAACAAGATCATTGCTGCTCCACGTAAAGATCTTTCTGATTCTGCTCCTCAGTACCACACCATGAAAGTCGATTCTGACAAGATTCGTGACATCATCGGTAAGGGCGGTGCAACAATTCGCGCTCTAACCGAAGAGACTGGCGCTAGCATTGATATTAACGATGACGGCACTGTGAAAATCTACGCCTCTGATGGCGAAGGTTTGAAAGCGGCTATCGAGCGTATTGAAGCGATCACTGCTGAAGCTGAAATTGGTGCGACATACGAAGGTAAAGTTGTACGCATTGTAGACTTCGGTGCATTTGTTAACTTCTTGCCAGGTAAAGATGGTCTTGTCCACATTTCACAAATCGCTCACGAGCGTGTGAATGCAGTAGCGGATTACCTTGAAGAAGGTCAAATGGTTAAAGTGAAGTGTTTGGATGTTGATAATCGCGGCCGTATTAAGCTGTCGATTAAAGAAACTCTACCAGCACCAGAGCCAAAAGAAGAAGCGCCAGCTGAAGACGCCAGTGAATAATCACTTGTAACTTTTGAGTGTTTAAAAATCCCGCCAATTGGCGGGATTTTTTTTGGGTTGAATAATTTGGGTTTTGCCCGTTATCGAGCGGAATGAATTACAGGGTTCGCCCTATTGGGCGAGTTCACTTTCTTTTGATTCGTCAAAAGAAAACAGAACCAAAAGAAAAGACGATCCAATCACCGGCCTACGGATTCCCTCGGCAATGTGCTCCTGCATTGCCTACTATGCTACATCCTGCAGCGATCACTACAAACTCAATTTCCGGGTCGGTGAGATGGCATATCCCAATGCCTTTGATTTCGGTCTTAACGCTACGTTGTATTTGCTGAACACCAATATGATGCCGACGCTTTTTGTTGGATCGAGGGTCGATTGATAAATTGTCTGCAGGGAATAGGTATTGCCAAGCTGCTTCTTTGGCGGCATTGGGGTACTTTCGGTTTAATGCGCTGGGTAAATATACCTCACCGAATCCGTCGTCGATATCTTGTTCGTGTAGCTGCAGCGCAAAGAAAATTTGTCGCTCAAGTGGCTGTTCTATTGAGGTGGGTAAAAGCGTTCTTCGCCTCACATCACCTTTTGCCTCTCGAGCGACGATGCAATTATTAGCAAAGTCAATATCTTGAATTCTAAGTCGCGATACCTCTGAAAGCCTAAGCCCAGAGCCATACATTACGGGTGCCATGAGTTTGTAATGGCCTTCTAGGTGATTAATCACGGCTTTGGCCTTAAATAAGGCTAGAAAAAAGCTCGTTCGGCGAATATCGAGATGCATGAATTTTCACTTCAAGCTGAACACATCGAATCGGTATTTTAGGGGCCGCTCAAGCCATCAGCGACTTTGTGCTCCTGCAAAGTCTATCCCTACGCATCCATGCTAGGGCAGGGCGCTATTCAAGCTTCAATACCAAAAAACACAGATTCGATGTGCTATGTGGCGATCTAATGCGCGGCATGGCTAAAATTTAAATGGGATGACCCTAGGGGGCACCTGATTGCGATGCGGATATTTAGTGAGTTCTAGGGTGAGCTGGCGCGCGCTTTTATAACTACAAAGTGCGGTGTAAATTTGTGTATTGCCTAGGTCAAACTTTGTATATAGCGGAATCTACTTCTGGTGTATTAATGCTTAGGCGCGGCAGTTTAATGGACACGTACACGCATAGTATCGAGCAACTACGGATGGCATAAATTAGCTAAAAACGCTGTATATAAGTACAGATTTTGCCAAATTCTGTACTTTAGTGAAATAGGTACAGAAAATTTCCGTATTTCCATGCGCCAAATGAGTGCATCATTGTAGGTCGGTTGCAGTAAGGGCTTGAGGGGTGCTAATGTTGCCTCTTGAGGAGATAGACGGAATGTCTGTCTGAAATAGACGGAATAATTCGGTCTAATAAACTGTTAGCCGCTGGTAGTGATCACGGGTTGAAGAGAGAAATCCAATGAAAAACGATACTAGCCAAAGTCGACTTGATTATATTGAAGAGAAAATACATCGTGTGTGTCGTGAACTTGAGTACGAACGACGATTCGATTCCGAAGCGCCAAGAGACGCGCCGAAGAGTTTGTTGCGTCAGTTTTACATCTCTCCAAAGCAATTTTTGATGTGGGCAACTGCGTTGAACGTAGCTCTGTTTTTGGGTGGCACAATCTATACGGGGGTACAAGTGACATCTATTCAAGAACGCTACGGGCAGGCAGTTGCGCAGATTGGAGAAGCCCAACAAAAATACACTGAAGCTAAACTCGCGTTGGACTCTGTAGAACGCCTTGAAGTAACGGTCAAGAACCGGCTCGATCAAATCGCTCGCGACGGTGAAGCTCTACGAAAGCAATTGGGAGAAGAATCACGAGCTCACAAAGAGAGCTTGTCACGTCTTCTCGAGGACAGTGACAAACAATACGACATGCTTGTCAAGAAGCGGTCGGATATTACCGAGCGTATGAGCGATTATCTCAATGAAACTGATGTCGAACTCAAACGGACAGCTAGTCGGCTCACGGCAAAGCTAGAGAATGATATTGAACTGCAAAGCAGCGCGATCGAGTTAATTAAAACTGACATTGCATCCGTGAAGCAAGATGCTGGTAGTAGTCAAAAGGAGATTAATGCGCTTCGAAAGACAATTGAAGACCAACTCAAATCGTTCGAACAGCTAGAGACCCAGCTCAAAACCGAATTGGACAAATTGGTGGGCAAAGGCGTTGTGACACTTAGCCACTTTTGGCGCGGTACCGACGTATGGTTAAAGTTGCTAGTGTTAGGCGTCCCGATTTTTACGCTGTTAATTGGAGTAGTCGCTACATTGCGGTGGAAAAACGGCTAACAAGGCAAATGCACTCGGACGGCAAAAAGCGCCGTTCGCTTTCGCTCACTCTACTTTTAGCCGCCGGTGATTTGCAGCGTTAGCAATACTGTCATTAATATTTTTAAAGGCCGGGGCAATTACTTTGGGTTCCGGCTTTGGCCAAGCATTTCATAGAGTTTGGCGGCAATAACTCGGTAGGTTTATCGCGGCAATAAAGTCGGGTATTCTTACCTTAATCGGCATCAAGAATGGGCCAGTTTTCAATCTCTTTCGTGTGCCATTGTTAAATAAGGGTAGGTGTTTTAAGGGCGGTGCGTTTGTTGGGGTGGTCTTCGTAACTGGGGCTTTCCCGTTGGTGCTGCTAACAAGCGTAATCAGGCCGAAATTTATTCCGGCGCTTGTTTTGTGGCGGAAAAGACTGCCACAAAAAAATCACCTCCATAAATTCGCCTGTTACGGGCGTTAAATTTCCATTATGAAATATCAAGAATTTTGGGTTTACGAGGAGTATTTGGCGGTTGTGCTAGAGGGCTTAGCACACCTCGTTGATTACCCATTCTCTGAGAGTGATTGGATCGCGCTGTCAGAAGGTGTTAGGGAATCAAATGAGCAGGAAAATCGGTGGTACGAGTATTTCTTTGATTGCGAAACACGTCTGGATTTACTTCTTGCGAGGGAAGTCGGAACCTCAATGTGTACACTTAAAGTCAGTGTAAACGCTGACTTAGCTCAAGGTCTGAACCTGTTGGTTTGGCTTGGTCAGGGCAATTACAGTGGTAAAATTTAACAAGGCTATCGTGCCACGCCCAGCAAGCTGGGCTGGACAAACTTTCCGGCGCTTGATTTTGTGGCGGAAAAGAATGCCACAAAACAATCACCAAAAAGTTTGCCGCACATAGCGGCGTTATGCAACTTTAGAGGATTCACCATGAAATTTAAGCCTGAACAAATTGTTTTGGCCGGTTTGTCAATGACCGGATCAAACAAACCATCGGAAATGGAGTGCGTCGAAAAAGCTGATAATGATTATACAGTAACTTATGTGCGGTCTTCTGATTCAAAAAAGTTCTCATACGACTGCGCAATTGAAGGCAATCAGGTTAGATGGTTTGGCAAGGATATTGGAGGGTGGAATGAAAATAATCGAGTGTATTTTGAAAACGTGAGCGATGAGCTAAGAATGGAGCTTCATAATTGGGGAAAGCTAATTATCAAAAAGACATTTAAAGTTACCGATTTTTAACGGCTTTGCATAACAAATTGCTCCATTTGACGCAGCGGTCTACGCTCCTTTTTGTGCATTCGCTGCGCTCATTGTTTCACAAAAATCCACTACAACCGCTGCGCAAATGAGCAAGGCGTTATATGCCTTTGGAAATTATGAAATTATCTGATCAGCAAGAAGAACTTTTGCAAACTATCAAAGTGGCAACAGAAACGCACAAAACGGATCAGCTTATTTATAAGTCCGAGTGGCTTGGTTATTTGCCTTTCGGGCAATATCATTGGTTAGAAGTTGGTGGTAAAGAAGTTAAAGTTGAAAACGCTAATTCCTTAAAAAGTGATTTGTCGGTGCTCGATACTTTTAGTCTTATTAAAATGTTATCAGTTAAAACTAAGGTTTTTGAAAAGGAGGATGTTCATATTTATTATGAGTTTAATCGGCATGCAGCTAAAATTTTTATGGATTGTCTAGCTGTAGATGCGGGCGAAAAAATGAAAGTTATATACGAAGTACCAGGAGCTGCTTTTTTCTACCAAAAAAACGATGAATATTATGGCCAAGTTCTTGTGTCGCGGTCATTTGCTACATGGACCATTTCATTCAAATTGAATGGCGAAGAAATAGAGCAATATTGTAAGAAAGGTTCTGATTATCTCCATTTTCTTGATAAAAAAGTTGCCTTTAGCATAGATTATTACAGCACACGAGATATCCACAATTTAATTGCAAAGGAAATGCGTATAGCCCACGAGGAATGGTGCGCAAATAAGCAACTATAATCCAATAATCTATTGCACATAACAAGGTTGTAAACCGGAACCAAATTACTGCGCAGTTTTTTGTTCGCTACGCTTATAACACAAAACTGCTTCGCAATTCGGTCCGGTTACAACGGCGTTAGAAGGCCAATGAGGATTCATGGGGAAGTCGCTTTATATAAGTACTGAATCGAATTCTAAGGATCATTTCGAGTTTTCGATAAACTTTTGGAATGTAGTCTTTAATGATTGTTATGGATATGTCGAAGATATCCTTAGTAAGTCGGAAATTGAAGCAATTAAATGGGTATTGGAAGATGCATCCACCCTAGATGAATACGGTGACCCAACTGATGAGTTTTTGGAAGTACCTAAAGACCCCGTAATTTTTAGCAAGGCTATTTGTAAGCTTTATTTAGCTCTTTGTGAAAGGCCACAGAAGTATATGACATATGCTGGTGAGGGCATTAGTGACCAACCAGCGTGTGAAAATTATAAAAGAGATTTTTTAGCAATCCAAAATTATTGTACCAGGGCGGAGGAAAGCGAATGTTCGGTCTTATTGTTCGGTTATTACTAGCTTCTAACAATCAAATCTTGCGGAACGCCTTACGCTTCGCTCCAGTCGTCCGCAAATTTGGGCGTTATAAATGGCAGGCTTGGGTATAAATTTTAGCTGGCATTATTGTGCTAACTATTCGTGCCCTTGTATTAGTTGGGCAGTAAAATACAGCACTAAACACAGTTGTGGGTTGTGGCTAAGGGGGCTTTTCATCAGCGGTAAATATCAGCTTCTATCGTCGGTGCATTCTTTTAGGTATCAGCGTTGCGGTTTAGGAAATCAGTTTTAAGGTTGCGGGCTTTGTGTTTTCACTGCGTAAAGGCTGCATCAATTTTCATAACAAAGCTAGTCAAATGACGGCTTTTCCGTTGCTTAAATTTGTGCTTTTCCGCTACGCTAGCACAAATTACGCAACTCCAAAGCCGCAATTGCTAGCGGCGTTAAGTGCCCAAGGCGAATATGAAAGAGCTGCACGAAATTCTTGAGGATATTTAGTCCAGCGTAAAAAGATAGGACATCCAAAACCCGATAAACGGTAATGCAAAAGACTCAGCGATTGGCTATACCTAAATGACTAGGTGGTTTTTATCTCTGAGGTTTTTTATGACTCAAGCGCGTAGAACATTAATATCTTTAGATCAAACTAGCTGGTTCCATATTTGTTCGCGTTGTATTAAACGCTCATTTCTAATGGGCGAAGATAAATACAGCGGTAAAAATTATGAGCATCGCCGCGAATGGATAGCAGACAAACTTGCTGAGCTTGGGGGTATCTTCGCTCTTGATATCGCAGCATACGCTGTAATGTCAAATCATTACCATCTTGTTCTGCATATCGATGCTGGCAAAGCGGAGCGGTGGAGTGATAAAACGGTTATTCGCCGCTGGATGATGCTATTTAAAGGGAATGCGCTAACCCTTAAAGTGTTAAAAAATCAGCCTATAAGTAAAGCGGAACAATATCTTGTCGATGATATCGTTGCTGAGTGGCGTAATCGGTTAAGTAGTATTAGCTGGTTTATGCGTTGCTTAAATGAACATATCGCACGACTAGCCAACGCCGAAGATAAATGCACCGGCCGATTTTGGGAAGGGCGTTTTAAAAGCCAAGCGTTACTCGACGAGCAGGCGATAATAACCTGTATGGCGTATGTTGATTTAAACCCTGTGCGTGCCGGTATAGCTGCGCTGCCAGAAACCAGTGATTTCACAGCCATTCAGCAGCGTGTTCAGTCTTTGAATACCCCCCCTAAAAAAGCTGAAAATAAAAACCCGATTAAGTTAGCCAAATTCTGTAAGCCGCCTACAAAGAATCGCCTTCCCACCGCAGCCACTGTACATCAAGGTCAGCGTTCTACAGGCGTCATCCCTTTTTACTGGCGTGATTATCTCGAATTAATTGATTGGACTGGGCGGGCAATATTGCCAAATAAGACAGGCTCAATTGCAATGGCAGAGCCTAAAATATTGCAGCGGTTGAACATTGATAGCGGTGACTGGTTGGATAATATGCCGCGTATCGAAAAAGACTTCCATCACTGTATTGGTCGTGGTGATTCTATAAAACCCTGTGCGGAAAAACTTGATCAATGTTGGGTTAAAGGCTTAGGGGCTGCTCGGCGATTGTTTGGTTGTTAACTTCTTCTGCTGTCGCAACATAATACTTGGCTAACAGCCGCTGTTTGGCGATGCCCTGACGGGGCTGCCGGTAGGTGAAATTCCCGCTAAGCTATAGAAAATTTTATATTTGATCACCACCTAAGAAGCAGAGCTTGCCGGTATTGGCTCGGATATAGGGCGTCAGATGCTATAAAAATGTGTAACGTTGTCACATTCGAAAGCGAACCTTACTTTAAATTGTTTGAAATTTGAGCAATGTCTCGCGCTGCCAATTTCTTCTGCTTGTGCAATTTACAACTATTGATCTCACTGATTTAATGCACATGTTCAAAAAACAAACGATTGGCTTGTTAATCGTATATTTGCTTTATTACACAATAGGGGTTTTAGGATGTCGCATTTAAAAACACTGGCGCGCGTTTGCGGGTTATCACTTCTGGGTTTGGCGGTACAGGCGCAAACAGGCTTCGCCTATACCATTACCACGGTTGACCCCGATTATATTGGTTTTGGCAGTATATCCCTCGACGCGGGGCAGGTGGTGTGGAGTGATTTCGATGATACTTGGACGCTAAACCGCTTTAGTGAGGGGCAAAGTGAGGTTATAAAAAGTACTGAAAATTCCCTTATGGATACCCACCAGTTTAATGGTGAAATTTTTTGGACCGAGGCTTTTCGCTCTAACCCAAAAGAATTATTTGTGCATGCCGGTAGCGAAATGATGCTGACACAATCGGGAGCCGAAAAAGCAGCATTTACCTATGATGGCGATACAGCGGCTTGGTTTGAGCGTGTTAATGGAGCTTATGAACTCTTTTTTTACAACGGCGCTGAAGTTCAGCAGCTAACACAGGGCAGTAGCTTTTTCCCTGCGACGCAAAGTGGTGAATTTTTACAGTTAGATAACGGCTTGGTGACATTTCAGGCGTTTGCGGATGGCGCCAATAGTGTATTTTTATGGAATGGTAGTGAGGTGGTTAGGTTATCGCCTGCTGGTGTACCGGCAACAATGCCTGATATTGAAAATGGCGTTGTTGTATGGCTGCAAGAGGATGCGCAGGGGGTAGAGGAAGTCTACCAATATCATAACGGGGTTACTGCGCAATTAACCTTTGATGGTTCCGCACTGGAAAAAACAGATACTCAAATTGCGGAGGGTGTTGTGAGTTGGGAGGTTTTAACCGATTCGACATCGACAAACTCTGAATTATGGATACTGCGTGATGGCCAGCCGCAGCGGCTTACAAATACCATGGCCAGTGGCGGCCGAGCGCAGTTTGATGCGGGAAAAATTATATGGACCGAAGGCGAGGGAGGTGTTGCATCGCGGATTGTGGAAAATGTTGATGGGGAAACATCAGTAGTGCATGTGGGTGAAAACCCGATCGGCCTTAAGGCTGACGGCGGCTTCTTAGTGTGGCGTGAAGGCTTGTTTCCTAATAGCCCGGCCATATTGTTAGCGTCGCCAGAGGATGACGTGGAACCACCAGCACAAAGCGTGAATGCTGGCGCTGAGCACTCGTCTACGCAGGTGACGGTTGATGGCTCGTTGACGATTGTGGCCTCGGATTGGAATGCTGTTGACTGGACGCCCTCGTCTTTGAAGTTTGGTATAACCACAACCGACGGCCGACCCTTAAATGGCGTTACTGTGATTGATGAAAGCGGCAATGCTGTCGCACTCAGTGACTGGTGGCGTGTGGTTTCTCAGGCTTTTACCGGTGAGGCGCGTTATATCACAATCGAAACCACCGAGGTGCGCGAGTTAAGCGTGCAATGGTGGACCGAATAAGTTTGATGTAACAAAAAAGGGGCTGCAAATTTGCAGCCCCTTTTTTTTGTCGTTAGCTAATGGTACTGGTGGCTAACTCGCGGTTTTAGCGGCTTCAATGGCAGCGTTAATAGCATCTACTTCAAAACGGACGCGGCGTTTTTCTGGCAGGCCTTCAGCTATTGTTATTTCGATGGGGGTATCGAGCATATACACGGTTTCGCCAACAGTTAGCGTCATGCGCTTAGCATCAAAGGCTTTTTTAACGCTTTTGGGGATTTGAACAAAGCCTTCTATACCTGTGTCGTCCAACTTAACGCCAAAACCTTGTTGCGTGACAATACGAATATGCCCCTGTGCTTTTTCGCCGATATGTGCCTGAACATATTGCGATTTTAACCACTGCTCGGTCTCGCGCACGGCTTTGCGGCCGTTATCGAGTGTTTCGTTAAGGCGTGTTACGGCTTTTTCGTTAGCTGACTGCACTTTTTTGCCCGCTAAAATTTGAGCAATTGTCCAGTGGTTAGACAAATCGGCATAGCGGCGTAATGGTGAGCTGACAGTGGCGTAATGCGCGTAGCCTTGGTTGCTGTGCGGCTTGGCCTCAATACTTAAATGGCTATTGGCGCTCATGCGCTTAAGCGGTGAAATAATGTGGCTTTTGGTTGGGTGTACTCGCAGCATTTTAACCAGTGCTTTAAAACCATCGGCAGTTGCAAGGCTTTCTGCAACCGATTCAAATTCTTCAGGGCTTAGCTCTTCTTTGAGCAGGGCTTTTATTTCACCTAAGCGGTCTTGGCGCAGGCCATCGTGGCGGGTGTGAATGCCGGCGCTGTGGCTGGCAAGTAATTCACCGGCGCAAAGGTTGATAACCAGCATGGCCTCTTCGACTAACTTGTGCGCAACGGTACGTTCACGTTTAACGATGTTGTCGACCTTGCCTTTGTTGTCGAGGTACAAATCAAAATCGGGTTGGTCCTCGTGCACAAGGTTATTTGCCTCGCGGTAGGCTAAGCGTACGCGGGCGAATTCGGCCAAGGTGGTAATGGTGTTGTTAATTTCGGTGTCATCACTAAAGGTTGTACCCTCTGTGATGTACTGGCTTACGGCCGGGTAATTACACTTGCAGCGCGAGCGAATAATACCTTTTTCGAAGGTAAAGCTTTCAATGGCGCCTTCGTTGGTTACTTTTGCTTGGCAGACAAGTGCCGGTCGCGTTTCGTTTTCTAGTAGCGAAAAAGCTTCGGTGGCAAGGTTGTCGGGCAGCATTGGCAGCACTTCGCCAGGCAGGTAAACGGTTTGGCCATAATCGCGGGCGCCTTTAGCTATAGCGCTAGAAGGGGAGATAAAACTGCCCGGGTCGGCAATGGCCACTGTCACGTTCCAGCCAGAATCTGTTTTTTCGGCATAAACGGCATCGTCCATATCGCGTGTGGAATACGAATCAATGGTGACGAGCGGTAAGTGAGTAAAGTCGGTTCTGTCGCCGCTTTCAATAGCCATTTTTTTACAGGCTGCCGCTTGCTCGTTGGCATCTTTGGGCCAGTAGCGAAATAATCCGTACTTAGCGACTACTAGCTTGTGCTCGAAGTAGGGGTCAGATTCTTTGCCAATATTGGCGATAATTTTGGCTGCGGCTTTGCCATCCTCATTAAATGGGTGGCGAATAAGTTCACATAAAACGGTGTCGCCGTCTTTACACTTTGCGCGAAACTGTGGGGGGAGGAATATCCAGCGCCCAAAGTTTTTTGTATCTGGCAGTACAAAATGGTTATTGCCCTTTATTTTGTACTCGCCAACAAAGCGCTTAAAGGCCGGCTCTAGTAATGTTTCAACGGCGGCTTCAAGTTGGTCTTTGCTGTTTTTGGTGAGCAAAACTTTAACTTTATCGCCAGGCAGAACCAGCTGCATCTTTTCTGGGTTTAAAAAGGCATCTCGGCCATCGTCGAGCTTTACAAATCCAAAGCGTCCATTCGATCCGACTACCGTGCCTTGGCCATATTCTTTACTGGCAATAATGGCGGTTTTTAGCTCACTCAATTGAGCTATTGTGCTTTTATCAAACATGTTGAACCTCGACCTTCATAGAGGCAGGAATAATAGCAGGTTGAACGCCGATGGCTAAGGATTAGCACAGCTTTATTGCTCCATTTTGAGACATTGCAGGAAACGCTGACTAGCGATGTCAGGGCTTTGCGTCAATACTCAATAGAAATGGAGGGCCTTTATTTGAATCAAGAGTTACAACAATGGGTGGCCAAACTAAACGCAGAGAACCTGCCGGGCTTTGCCATAACGACTAAGCGCTTAGCTGCGATGACGGGTGATGAGGTATCTGCGCATACGATAGCGGATGTGGTTCAGCCAGATGCTGCTATGACTGTGCGCATACTGCGATTAGCGAATAGTGTGTACTACAACGCGGGGCAGCGCCGCATTGATACTCTAAATTATGCCTGTGTTGTGTTGGGTGTTAAGGCTGTGCGCAATTTGGCGATTACAGCCGCCAGCCTAGAGGCTTACCCCGATATGGATTTTGGCGCACATTTTCAGCGCGAAGTGGCTTACTCGTTTCATGCTGCCATGCAGGCCCAGAGTTTGGCGCGTTTAAGGGGGCTTCAGCAAGAAGAAAACATTTATATTGCAGCGCTGTTGGCTCGGCTAGGGCGTTGGATGTTTTGGTGTTTTCCTTATGGTTATGGTGAACGAATGGCAGCACATTTGCCGGGCTTTGAAGATTCATCGATGGTGGAGCATGAACTGTTGGGCTTCACCTTTGATGAGCTAACCATTGCGTTACTCAAAGAGTGGCACTTAGATACCGTTTTACAATTGTTACCGCGTGAAGATAAAAAGCCGACAGAAGAAAGCCAATGCATTACCGAAGCTTACGGCTTGGCAAGGCAATTACGAAAGGGGTGGCAGCATAACGGTTTTCAGGGCGTTAGCCGCCGCTTGATGGGGTTCTGCCGGCTGCCGAGGGCGGACCTTCTAGCGGCAATTCGGCATTGCGTGGATGAGGTTCGAAAAACGCTGAAGCAGGTTGAGATCGATCGCAACTATTGGCCGCCAATTGAAAGCGAAAGCCCTACAGAAGCTGTAGACGAGGCACTGCCTTTGCTTCAGCAGGCGTTAGCGCGAGATATTCTGGTGCAAAAACAAAGTCGTCAGTTGCGCCAGTTGACGCATATGTTATGTCAAAAGGTGGATGTGGCGCGTTGCTTAAGGGCTGTGGTTGTCGGTATTCACAAAGGCGTGGCATGCGACAATGTTTTTGCCTTAATGGCGCACCCTAAAAAGCATGACTGGCATATTACTTCGCATGAGGGAGCATCATCGCAAGCCATTGCTCAACGTTTGATTCGCTTAATGAATAACAATGATGAAACCTTGGTAAAAGAACTCAAGGCGGGGCGTATTTGTTGGCCGCCGATAAACCCTCACATTGCTGGAAAGTACGCACAACTGTTTGAGAGTGAAGAATTTCTTGTCTTTCCGTTGCGCATTGGCGAGCGCAACTTGGGCTATATAGTGGCCGTGAAAAAGCAGGGCAAAGAACTTTCAGAAGAGGATTTTGAAGTGTTTTGCCACTTTTGCGATCATGCCCTAGTCGCCATCAAGCTGTCTTTACTTGAGCATGGCACACATTTATAGCAGCCATTTAGCGGGCCAGTAATCCTTTTGGCGTCAGCGTCAATAGGGCCCGCCCCCTTACGCGTGGGGGCTATCATTTTCTAGCTTCTTGGTTATTTCCATACGCTGTGTATGGCCTTTTGCTTGTGGAGGCTAATTTGATCGGCGTGTCTTTTTTCATATTTTCGCGAATAATATCCAAAATGTTATTGATAGTGATTCGCGTTTCCTGTGTAATGTACCTCCAGTAGATAGTTCAGGTGGCTGTGTGTGCGGCCTATAACCTATGGAGATTTTATGAAAAAAACGATATTAAGTTGTGCGGTATTAGCGGCGTCTTTGGGCTTGGCGGGTTGCGGTAGCTCCTCATCTGACAATGATTCACCATCAGTAAGTTCTAGTAGTGAAACTGTAAGCAGCACGTCGTCGGCGGGTGCTTCTTCTAGTGCAGCAGCGCAGAATACCTATGCGTTTACTAACGCTAACGGAGAATCTACGGTCTCTTATTCTGGTCAGGTCGCGCGCCAGGTGATGGTCGAGGACATAAAGGCTTATATCGGCAGTATCGTTAAAAGCGGCGATCCTACGGTAAAGGCTGACTTAATGTCTCTTTTCGAAAACCCTTCCAGTGCAAATGATGCTGCCGCCATTCAGATGAGTATCGAGGGTTATACTTTAGCGCAAAGCACATATGGCGATATTAGTACTGGCAAAAGCTTAGTCGGCAAAATTGCTGGCGGCTATGTGCAAGATGGTTCTGCAAGTGGAGAAACCTCTCGTTTAATCAACGATACCTTTATTGGCTGGCAGGAAGGCTTATCTGCCGATGCGAAACCCTACGATCTAGTGGTTTATTACATTGATCAGCTTCAAGCGTTGGCTGCCAAAGCGGATACGTCTAGCGTTGAAACCGTTGATGGTGCTGTCACAATTGATAAGGTGTACGTCGCAGAAAACGGCGTTGATTATCAGCAGCTGGTTCAGAAGTTTTTGTTAATGGCCGTCGGCTTTTCGCAGGGAACTAACGATTATTTGGGGCCTAACCGAGACTTCGCTAGCGAATTAACTCTCGATGGCGATGCGCCTTACACCACAGCCGAGCACCATTTTGATGAGGGCTTTGGTTACTTTGGCGCTACCCCTAATTATGCCGAGCTGACTGACAGTGAGATTATCGCAGCGGCGGTTGATAGCGATATGAACGGTGTTATTGACTTGACTAGCGAATACAATTTTGGCCAGTCTGTAAACTGTGCTAAGCGCGATGTTGGTGCTGTAAGCGGGTCGGATTTAACAGCAGAAGTTATTAGCGGTTTTACCGAGGGGCGCACGATTGTTGCTGCAGCCTCCGAGGCTGGCTCGTTAACTGCCGATCAAGAAACGGCTTTGCAAGCGGCTATTGCTAAAGCCGCCGGCGCTTGGGAGAAATGCATTGCATCCACTGTTGTGCATTACATCAATGATGTTACCGGTGATATGGAAGCGTTTTCGAACGGTGAGTTTGCTAGCATTGATAACTTTTATAATCTCGCCAAGCATTGGTCAGAAATGAAAGGTTTTGCGCTTGGCTTACAGTTCAGCCCTTACTCGCCTTTCCGTGACGCGGGCACTGGCGCCTTGGTAGCCATTGATTACGGTACTGATCAAAGTGCAAGCCTCGACGAGGTCTTGGCATGGATGGGTGACGCACCTGTACTTGCTAATGATTCTGATGTCGCTATTCAGGATTACAAAGATGCGTTAATGCAAGCACGCGCTGTACTGCAAGCGGCTTACGGGTTTGATAGCGATAATGTTGAAAACTGGTAAAGCTATTTGATTTGAAAAGCGAAGCAGTGCAAGCTGCTTCGCTTTTTTGCGTTATGCGGTAGCGGAAAAACAGTGGCAAAAAAGTTAATTCTACGAGAGAAGTTATGAAACATTTGTTGAGTTACCTCATGGTAGCGAGTTGCCTGTGGGGATGCGGAGATGACGAAACCGTCAGTCGCTTTGTTGATGAGCCTGCCTCTACAGGTAGTTCCAGTGACGGTGCTTTGCCGCCACCGCGTACGCCTTTGTTCAAAAAAGATTACGACTATCGATACCTATTGGTCGATATGGCTGATCGTGTGGTGATGCCGAGTATTCAATCATTCGAGCAAGAAGTTTTGCAGCTAAGTGAAAGCTTAGGCTCTGCTTGCGAAGGTGGTGATGCCGCTTCCATCGAAAACGAAATTATAAATGCTCGTGCGCAATGGCTTAGCGCAATGTCTCGCTGGCAACATTTAGAGTTGCAGTGGCTAGGGCCGTTGGCAGAAAACGAAAATGTTTTACGCAACCGGATTTATTCTTTTGAAACGCCAGCGAGAGCAGAGGCTTGCGCCGTCGATATCGCGGTTGTTGCGGCAGCTGATGCTAACTTTGATGCTGCTACCCGCGCTAATACTGCTCGCGGCTTGGGTGCGCTGGAGTACTTGCTGTTCAATGAGAACTTAAATACGGCTTGCTCGATGGCGGTGCAGCAAACGCAAAACTGGAATGCTTTGCCGGAGTTAGACAAGCTTCAAATGCGTTGCCGTTACGCACAGCTCGCGGCTAATGATGTAAAAGCACAGGCGAATAATTTGACTGAGGCTTGGGCTATAGAGAGCGGCAACTATCGCTCGCGTTTTATTAACCCCGATAATACATCACACCACTTAAAGCAGCTTTCCGACGGGCTGTTTTATATTGAAAAAGAAACCAAAGATGCCAAGCTGGGTAGGCCTTTAGGTTTTTACGATTGTCTTCAGCTAGCTTGTCCTAAGGCTGTAGAGTCACGTTACGCGGCTATGAATGCGCAACATATTGCTGACAATTTACGTGCCTTTAAAGTGGTGTTTAATGGCGCCAACGGTCAAGGCTTTGATGATGTGATTGCCCACGAGGGCTATGCCGAAATAGCACAAGAAATTAACGCCAGTGTTGATGCTGCGATAGTGCTCGCAGAGCAATTAGGCGCGCAAGACTTGCAAGTACAAAGTCAGGCTATTGTTGATGATACCTCTGAAAGTGCGAGCGCGGCCTGCCAAGCGGCCTCCGCAAACCCATCCGTTGAGGATGGTGATTTTTGTGATCTTCACGGTTTTATCAAAAATATCACTGATCAAATGCGAACAGATTTTGTCACCATTGTGAATGTCGATTTACCCAAACGCGCGCAGTCCGATAATGATTAGAGGTGTAGTTGTGAAAAATTGTTTACCTTTGGCTGCGGCAATTACGGCTTTAATGGCCGGTCAAACTATTGCTCAAGAGATTGCAACGCCGGAAATAGAAGAGGTTTATGTGACTGGCGGTGCCGAGGCAATTCGTACGCTGCCCGGTAGTGCAAGCTTGCTCGATAGCGCTGCCATTAAAGAGTTCGATAGCACGGATTTAACCGACGTGCTCGGTCAAGTGCCAGGCGTTTATATTCGGTTCGAAGATGGCTACGGCCTGCGTCCCAATATTGGCATTCGTGGTGCCACATCGGATAGAAGCCAGAAAATTACCCTGATGGAAGATGGCATTTTAATCGCGCCTTCTCCCTATGCTGCACCTGCGGCTTACTATGTCCCTAACGTAAACCGCATGGATGCTATTGAAGTGTTTAAAGGGCCCGCCTCGATTAAATATGGGCCGCATACGGTTGGCGGCGCTTTAAATTTGGTCACCCGTGGCTTACCTACCGAGCGTGAGGCCGAGCTTTCGGCGACCTTCGGCTCTGATAATTATCAAAAATACCGTGCCTTTTATGGCAACCAAAAAAACTTAAGTGGCGGCAGTGAAGTGCGCTATTGGCTAGATGGTTTGCGCTACAGCTCGGATGGTTTTAAGGAGCTGCCCGGCCAGGACACCGGCTTTGCGCGCAATGACATCAACGCCAAAATACAATGGCAAAACCCCAGTGCGGATAAGCCGCAGAGTCTCACGCTTAAGCTCGGTTATGCCGATGAAACCAGTGATGAAACTTACTTGGGTTTATCCGATGATGATTTTGCGCAAAACCCTGTGCAACGTTACGCGGCTAGCGCGCAGGATCAATTTACCTCGGAGCACAGCCAGCTGCACCTGTTGCACGGCATCGAGCTATCTTCCGCTTTGACGCTCAACTCGACAGCTTATGTGAATCGTTTTACGCGCGAATGGAATAAGTTTGATGGCTTTTGGCAGCCTCCCGAAGGCGGTTGCGGAGAAGATGCTGGCGGCGAGAATATTTATTGCGCGCCTGATATAAAAATTATTTTAGACGATCCCGAAAATTTCCCCCGCGAGATGGCGATTTTACGCGGTGAGCGCGATAGTACTGAGGAGTACGAAAAAATCGATGTCACCAATAATGCACGGGATTATGGTTCTCAAGGTGTTTCGAGCAAGTTGGAAGTCGAGTGGGGTGGGCAGTCGGTGGCTCATACGACGGATGTCGGTATCCGTTTTCATCACGATTATGTTGAGCGCAATCATCAGCCCGCCGCTTTTAATATGACTGATGGTGAAATGGTTTACGACGAACAAGCGCGTGCGCCTAAAACGTTGAATAAATCCGAAGCGGATGCGTTGGCGGTCTATGTTAACCATGAGGCTAAATGGGACAAGTTGCGTTTATCTGGCGGTGTTCGCGTCGAAAGCATCGATAGCAAAGTGACTGATTATCTCGAAGTGCCTGAGGAGCAGGTGCAAAAACGCAGCGATACCGTTGTGATTCCGGGCATTGGTGCTTTCTACCAATGGACGGATGAGCTTGGCTTGCTTGCCGGTATCAATAAGGGGTTTTCGCCTTCTGTGGCGGGCAGTGGCGCCGAGCCAGAAGAAAGTGTGAATTACGAATATGGCGTGCGTTATCAAAACGATATTGTTACGGCCGACGTTATAGGTTTTTTCAGTGATTACAGCAATTTAATCGGTCGCTGCCGAGTTTCGGATGCCGGCTGTGGTTCGGCTGAAGAGTTTGATGGCGGTGAAGCGGAAATTTACGGTTTCGAATTTACTTCGCAAGCGGTTCTAGGCTTGGGTGTAAATCTCGATATGCCAGTCTCGCTGGTTTATACCTATACCGATGCCACCTTTGTAACGACTTTTGATTCCGACTTTTCGCAGTGGGGCAATGTGCTTGAGGGCGATGAACTGCCCTATACGCCGCGCCATCAAGCTAACGTGGGGTGGGGTTTAGAAGCCGATAGTTGGTCTGTTAGTTTAAGCGGTAATTTTGTGGGGCGCATGCGCGAATTACCTGATCAGGGCAGTTATGTCGAAGGGCAATTTACGCCCAGCTATACGACTTGGGGCTTGGCGGGGCACTACCAGCCTAGCGAGCAGTGGGACTTACTACTGGCCGTCGAAAATATGTTTGATAAGCAAGTTATTGTATCGCGTCGCCCTTTCGGCGCTCGCCCCAATCAGCCCTTAACGGTCAAAGCGGGTGTTAACTTTACTTTCTGATGCATGGCAGGACATATGGCATGACATAGTCGGGTGGCTTTCGCAGTCACCGGCTATGCTCTTGCCTGTATTAAATACGCCTGTGCAAAGCGCTATGGACCCATCGCGCAGAACTTATTGGGTATTTTTGCTTGCCGCGATTGCTATCGCTATTGTTGTTCTGGCGCTGCAGCAGGGGGCCTTTTATTGGCGGCGCTGGCTGCGCACTTTTTTCTCACGACAGTATTTTCTTTCTCGCTCAAGCGCTACCGATATTGGTTATTGGTTTTTTAACGCTGTATTAAAGCTCGCCGTTATAGTGCCTTTAATGGGTGGGCACCTTGTGTTTACTTTGTTTGTGGTTCGTTTTTTACACCACAACATTGGGCCTGCGCCTGATATAGATGGGCAGTGGATGGCGATACCTTGGGTGATGATGACTGTTTATACGCTCGTATTTCTAATAACAGAAGATGCAAGTCGTTACGGTTTGCATCGTCTTATGCATCAAGTGCCTTGGCTTTGGCGCTTCCACAAGGTTCACCATTCGGCCAAAGTCCTAACGCCTTTTACTCTTTATCGGGTTCACCCTGTAGAAATGACGCTATATTACTTTCGAGGCACCTTAGTCTTCGGCTTAGTGAGTGGCGTATTTATTTATTGGTGGGGCGCAAAGGTGAGTGGTTGGCATATTTTGGGCGTTGATGCCATTGGCTTTTTGTTCAATCTTGCGGCGGCTAATTTACGTCACAGCCATATTTGGCTGAGCTTTGGCTTTTTAGAGCGCTGGCTTATTAGTCCTGCGCAGCATCAACTGCACCACAGCACTAACCCTAGTCATTTTAATCAAAACTATGGCGCTATACTCGCCGTGTGGGATCGTTGGTTTGGTTCGTGGCGCCAAGCGGGAAAGCGGCAAAAATTAAACTTTGGGATTGAGTGATTCAGGCTTGTTAAGGGGGGAAGGGAGGTAGTGCTTGGGAGAGCGAGCTAGCCAAGGGGCTGCTCGCTTGCGGTGCTCAAGGTGTTAGGCGGCAGAATAGAAGTTGCCAGTATTGATATCGCTTAAAAATCCGTTGACTAGGTCTTTGGTTAGGCCGGCACACTTTCCGCACTGAGTCATAATGTCCAAGTTTTCACGAACTTCACGTAAACTTTGGGCACCGCCCTCTACAGCGCTGCGAATTTGCGAATCTGTAATACCTTTGCATAAACATACGTACATAGTGTGTACTCATATTTACGGCTAACAGCCGAGGGTTGATGCCTTAAATGGGGCCCAGCTCGTAAAAGCTGGGTGTTTATCGAGCGATATTTGAAGGGGTTGCTCAATATATGCACTCAGGTTATTGCTAATGATAATAGTTGTCAATTAGATTTGTTTTGGTTTTGCTAATTTTTGACGTTTTTGTGACGAAGCGTTGTTATTGAGGATGAGTGATAGCCTTTGCGGAGCATATAGAGAGCTATCGAGCTTATATAAAAAAACTATTGGTTTGTCGGTGTGAGGCGATTAACATAGCCGCGAGTTATTAGGGTTATACACTTGATAGCCTAGCGTACAAGTATTGCGAGCTACTTTCGTAATTTGCTGGGGTTGAAATTGCCGAAACTGGCAGCACCTTGGCTGAAGCAGTTTTTAGTGTTAGCTGCAGCTCAGTTAACACTTCTCGTTTAGTGCGGGTTACCCCGCATAAAAATCCACATACCATTCATTGGAGACACATCATGGGCGTATTAGTAGGTAAGGCAGCACCGGACTTCACAGCACCTGCAGTATTAGGTAACGGCGAGATTGTTGATGCATTCAACCTTGCAGAAACCATTAAAGGTAAAAAAGCGGTTATTTTCTTTTACCCATTGGACTTCACCTTTGTATGCCCTTCAGAGCTTTTAGCTTTTGATTCGCGCTATGAAGCTTTCCAAAAGCGTGGCGTAGAAGTGATTGGCGTTTCTATCGATAGCCATTTTAGCCACAACGCTTGGCGTAACACCGCTGTAAACGACGGTGGTATTGGCCCAGTCAAGTACACTTTGGTCGCTGACATCGCTCACGAAATTTGTAAAGCCTATGACGTAGAAAGTGACGGTGGTGTAGCTTTCCGTGGTTCTTTCTTGATTGACGAAGATGGCACTGTGCGTCACCAAGTCGTTAATGACCTGCCTTTAGGCCGTAACGTTGACGAAATGTTGCGCATGGTTGACGCTTTGGCTTTCAACCAAGAGCACGGTGAAGTTTGCCCTGCAGGTTGGCAAGAAGGTGATGCTGGCATGACTGCATCACCAGAAGGCGTTGCTGCTTACTTGAGCGAGAATGCTGGTAAGCTGTAAGCACACAATCGTTGTAAAAAAGCACCCATATTTGGGTGCTTTTTTTTGCCTGTTAGAAACTGCCATGGTGGCTAGGCGTTTTGTGATGGGGGCCAAGAAAATTTGTGCTTCGTCAAAGAAAACTTTAATGCGAATCATTATTAATTGAATCTGCGATTACTTTAGTGCACACTCTTTATAGGCTTCTACGCGCAATATTGTTGCGTTAAGAGGCCTCTAAACTTGAGTTTCACGGTGGTAAAAATGACATTAAATCAATTGTTTGAAGGCCAATCAGGCACGATTAGCGCTCTAGAAACACTGAATAACGCTTTGGTTCGGCAGTGCGGCACGCTAGGTTTGATTCCAGGTGCTGTTGTGCAGGTATTGCGCCGCTCGCGCGGTAAAGGGCCAATGCAAATAAAATGTGACGGGACTTTATATGCCATTCGCGCCGATGAGGCCGCTCAAATTCGAATTACTGTTGCGTAATTAATGTGAAAGAAATAGCCCTGATCGGAAGCCCCAACTGCGGTAAAACTACACTCTTCAATCGCCTTACTGGCACCCGCCAACGCACAGGCAATTGGCCTGGTGTGACTGTTGAACGCAAGGATGGGCGCCTGCCTTTGCCTAGCGGCGAATCTGTTCGCGTGGTCGACCTTCCTGGTATTTATTCTCTGCACGATGATATTCAAGGGGTGGAGGCGCGGGTCGCGCATACGTATATTCAATCGCATAACCCTGAATTGGTTATGGTGGTGTTGGATGCTACCCGGTTAAGTCGCCAGCTTTCGTTGTTGCCCGATATTATCGCTACGGGTAAGCCCGTTATTCTTATCGTAAATATGCTTGATAGTGCTGAAGCCGAAGGTATTCAGGTGGATCTTGGCGCTTTGCGAAAAGGCACGGGCCTGCCTGTAGCTGGGGTTGTCAGTTCTACCGGTATTGGCGTGGACGAGCTTAAACAGCAAATCGATACGCTACTGTTGTCTTACCCTGCTGGTCGTGTTGATTTTGATGTTGCCGAGTTGGCTAAAAAAGTCTATCGCAACACAGGCAAGCAAAGTCGTACCGAAAAAATTGATAAATGGCTGCTTCACCCCATTTATGCGTTGCCTATTTTTTTGGCCACGATGTATTTGTTGTTTACCATTTCGGTAAATTTGGGTGCGGTATTTATTGATTTCTTTGATATTTTATTGGGGAGCATCTTTGTTGATGGCACCCGCTGGGTTACTGCGACATTAGGCGCCCCTCAGTGGTTACAGGCCGTTTTGGCTGATGGCGTTGGTGGTGGTGTTCAGCTCGTCGGGACCTTTATTCCGGTTATTGGTTGTTTGTATTTGTGCATGTCGGCTCTGGAAGATTCGGGTTACCTCTCGCGCGCTGCTTTTGTTATTGATCGCTTAATGGCCAAAATTGGTTTACCAGGCCAAGCGTTCATACCGTTAATTATTGGCTTTGGTTGTAATGTGCCGGCGGTGATGGCCTCTCGTGCCCTTGGGCAAGCGAGTGCGCGGCTGACGACGATCTTTATTGCGCCTTTTATGTCTTGCGGCGCACGTTTATCGGTGTATGTTTTTGTGGGCACGGCGTTTTTCCCAAGTCAGGCGCAGAATGCGATTTTTGCTTTGTACTTACTCGGTATTGGCGTAGCAGTTATTTCTGCATGGTTGCTGCGCCGCAAGTTGTTTGGTGGTGTAGTTGGGGCAAATATTGCTGAAATGCCTGCTTACCACCGCCCTTTATTGCGTAATGTATTGACGCAAACATGGCACCGCCTGTACTCATTTATTTGGCGTGCAGGTAAGCGAATTTTAGTTGTAGTTATTTTGCTTAATGTTTTTTCTTCTTGGGGAACCGACGGCAGTTGGGGGAACCAAGATAGCGAAAACTCTATGTTGTCGGCAACGGGTAAAGTGCTTACACCCATGTTTACCCCTATGGGGGTAGGTGAAGATAATTGGCCGGCTACTGTAGGCCTATTTACTGGGCTGTTTGCTAAAGAAGTTGTTGTGGGCACGCTTGATACCCTTTATACCCCACCAGTGGTTAGTGAAGAGGGTGATGCTATTAGTGCGCCGGATGTAGTGGCTGATACATTGGCTGCTTTTACGAGTGTTTGGGACAACTTCGGCGGCTTAGCAGGGGCCTTACTTGACCCGCTAGGAATTGGTTCTGCGCAAGATGATATTGCCGGCCAAGCCCCAGGTAGTTACAAGGCGATGCAAAGTTTATTTCCATCGGCATGGGGCGCTTTTTGTTACTTAGTGTTTATTCTTTTATACGCGCCTTGCGTGGCCACCATCGGTGTTATGCAAAAAGAAGCCGGTCAAGTTTGGTTAGGCTTTTCAGTTGTATGGAGTTTATTGCTGTCGTATTGGCTGGCATCGAACTTGTGGCATTTAAGTTTGTTATTGGTTAGCCCTATAGCTGCAGGGGGATGGATTGTTGGCTCCTCACTGGTGCTTTATTTGTGTTACCGGCTAATTATGTCGCAAATGCGGCGAGGGATTCGAGACCATATCCCAGCAATAAATGTATAAAAAAAACAGCGCTTAGGCGCTGTTTTTTTATGGGTGTATTACTTTGCGTTTAACTTTTTGAAATACTCTTTGCTGAGCTTAACAACAACAGGGCTGAGTAAGCATAAAGCAATTAAATTCGGCAGTGCCATAAGGCCATTAAGTGTATCGGCTAATATCCATATTCGTGATAGCTCTGCAATCGCGCCAAGCGGTACCACGGCGACCCAGAATATCCGAAACGGAATAATAGCTTTAGGGCCGAACAAAAATTCCGCGCAGCGTTCGCCGTAGTAGCTCCAGCCCAGTAGGGTAGTGAATGCAAATATGGCAATGGCGATAGAAATAATTAAATCGCCAAAAGGGAGTGCACTGTTAAAAGCGAACTGTGTCATCTGTGCGCCCTTGGCGCCGTCAGCTAACCAAGCACCAGACACTACAATGGCAAGCCCTGTGACACTGCACACTACAAGGGTGTCTAAAAATGTGCCGAGCATGGCGATAACGCCTTGGCGAACAGGGCTGTTGGTTTGTGCCGCCGCGTGCGCAATAGGGGCACTGCCTAGGCCGGCTTCGTTTGAAAAAATACCGCGCGCCACGCCAAACCGAATGGCGGCCATTACTGCTGCGCCAGCAAACCCACCTTGTGCGGCGACGGGGGTAAAGGCGCTTTCAATAATTAATGCTAACGCCGCTGGAAGGCTGCTGATGTGGCTAAGTAATACCCATAGGCCGCAGGTGATGTAGCCAATGGCCATTAGAGGAATCAGCTTGCCGGCAACGCTAGAAATACGTTTAATGCCGCCGAGCAGAACGGCGCCAACGAGCAAGGCTAAGGCAATACCGGTTAACCATGTGGGTATATTAAAAGAGCCCGCGAGCGCATCGGCAACCGAATGTGCTTGTACGGTATTACCTATGCCAAAGCCTGCCAGTATGCCAAAAAAGGCGAAGGCAACGCCCAGCCATTTCCAGCGCGTACCTAGGCCATTTTTAATGTAATACATGGGGCCGCCAACGTGTTTACCCTCTTTGCTGACCTCGCGGTAGTGCACCGCTAAAACGGCCTCCGCGTATTTTGTAGCCATGCCAAGCAGTGCGGTGCACCACATCCAAAACAATGCACCAGGGCCGCCTAACCCGATTGCTGTTGCAACGCCGACGATATTGCCCGTGCCTATAGTGGCCGATAGTGATGTCATTAAAGCTTTAAATGGGCTGATTTCACCATCGCCTTGGCTTTGCCTGCCGGCAGCCAGCTGTTTAAAACCGTAGCCAATTTTTCGCAAGGGTTGGGCGCCTAAGCGAATCATCAAAAATAGGCCGGTGCCTAAAATTAATATCATCATGTAGGGCCCCCAAACGAGGCCGTTGATAAAACCTAAGGTGCTATCAAAAAATTGCATGTTCTTTTCCTGCTGAGCATCGCACTGGAGAAAAGCGCTGTTTGTATTGCGTGTCGAAATAAAAACGCAGCATGCGACAAAAATAACGCAGGGTAAAGGCAGGCTTTTGGGGGAGGGAAAAAAGCCCCAGCCTTGCGTATGCGTAAACGCGGCAATTAGGGGCAAGCAACCGTGGAAGAACACAAACGCTAGGCGCTGTGTTTTCAGCAGCGTGCAGTATGGCGCCTGCATGTTGCTGAGTTCTCAATATACGATATCAATTCTCTTTTGTAAATGATAATTGTTTGCATTTGATTTGTGTTGTTGCTAAATTTACAGTACACAACGCGGCGGCTTCTATTGCGGCCATTAACAAGTGACGTTATTGAGGAGGAATCATGAGTTACCAATACTTATGCACAAAGCATCAATCCACGGTGAGTGCGAATCCTTGCGGGGCTTATAATTGGTGGCTTAAAACAATTGCCTTGGCAGAGCAGGCCTTCGCCGCTCGCGATTTTACGACAGCGCGAGTATTTGTGGGGACCGCTTTTGAAATCGCACATTTGCGTTTATCGCTGGCGCAGGACCGCACAGGGGTAAGTCAGTATGCAGAGCGTTTGGCGGAAGCGAGCCGTTTGCGTGTGCGGGTGCTAACACAGCTTGGCTTGCTGGACGAGGTTGAGCAGTGTTTATTGGATACTCAGCAAGTATTGGCTGCGGTAGAGGCCAATGGTGTGATGTCTGTTAAATCATTGTTGCTTGAATTTACTCAGCGAGCCCGAGCGCTACTGCAAATGCTTGGCCGGGCTGATGCCTTACTGCCAGAGCGGCCCATAGCGCTACATTAATGTTGCAGTGTTACAGGGTGTTATAGGGTGTTATAAATAGGTTAAGCATTGTTTATTAGCGCACAGTTTGCCCTGTTGGCCGGCTGATTTTGTGCAGGCTTCGCATTAATCGTGCATTGCATTTGCTACCCTTGCTGGCTATTTATTTGTAAAGCTTGATGTGATTATGTTGACACCAACCGAAGAAAGAATCCTAAGAAAAAAACTACAAGACTATAACGGCAAGGTTGAACACTTGTTTTTAAATGCGCAGGGCCAGGTGTGCGTAGGGATTGCCCATGTGTTGGGCTCGCCAGAGGAAGCGCTTGATTTATCTTTTACTAACAAAAACGGACTTAAAGCTTCGGGTGAAGAAATTCGTGCTGATTACGATGCCGTTCGCCAGCTAGCGCCCAACCGAATAGCTTCTTTTTATAAGCGCCATTTAAAACTGACATTACCTTCAAGTGAAATAAACCGGCTGACTAATCAGTCATTGGCGCAGTTTTACACTGACCTTACTCAGATGTACGAGCAGTTTGATGCCTTCCCTTCTGATGCAAAGCTTGCCTTATTCGATATTATTTTCGGGATGGGGGCGTCTGATTTAGCTGATTGGATAACATTTAATGAATCTATTCGAGCTCAAAATTGGCAGCGTGCAGCGTTAGATTCCGCAAGGCCTTTCCCTGTAACTGCAGTGCGTAATATTTATGTGCAGGGGCTTTTTGAGAAAGCCTTTAGATCTAGTAAAGAGCCTGATGCTTTAGCGTGTAGTTAAAGCGCGTAATTCAAGTGTGCTGTTAAAATTGAAGTGTGTTGTTAAAGACGAGGGCGGCCATGGTGATTACCATGGCCGCGAGAGCATTAAACGATTAGAGCGCTACTTTAGCGCGTCGAGCCATAGCTGCTAACGCTCCAAAAGAGAGAAGTAGCCATAGTTGGTTAAGGCTAAATATCCCTGCTTTTTTATCGCTGCTGCTAGGCGCTTGAGGTTCTTCTTGTGCAGCCTTTTTGGGGTTCGCTTTAGCTTTGATTGGTGACAGTGCAAAAAGGCTCGGCGCAACTTCGGTGGTGAAATAAGACACCGGTACTAAAGAAGCGTTAGCGTCAATTGAGATCTCACGTGAGCTCCAGCCTGTGCCGGTAACCGCAAACATTTTTAAGCCAGGCTGCGAGCCAAATTTAGGCATGGCGCCGTCATTAGCGTTGGTCCAGTTGTTGGGGCCTAACACCATTTTTCCTGGCCAGCTATCATCATTGTTAACACCATCGTGTGTACGCATTACGGCATTTTCTATTTCGGGGTAACCTTGAGCGGTAAACATGGCAAGGTTCATCGCGTTAACGCCGCTAATGTGGTCTAGCACGGCAACGGCGCTACGTGCAAAGTTTGCTGCGCGGTCATTGGCTTTTTGCGCTTTTGCTACTTCGGCGGCAGCCATTAAAATGCGTGCGTCGTTTAAAGCCATGCGGTGTGAACCCCAGCGGAAGTTATTATCCACATCGTCTTGGTCGCCACTATCCCACTGATCCGATTGCGCATCCCAAGTGACGCCAGGGTAGCCGACTTGTTGATATGCCGCTATCTCGTCTGCTTTTTTCAGTAGCTTAAGTTTGAACTGGCTTAAGTCGATATCGTGCAGCGTTTCATTGCTTAGAAGCGACAAGCTGCCTTCCATTGCGACTGCGCCCCACCAGTAGGAAGAGACCTCGTTAAAACGTGGGTGTGTGGTGACGGCAGTTTTGAATGTTTTAATATCGTTGGTTTGCTTCAATACTATAGCGGCTAGGTAGGTTTCAACGAGAGCGGCATATTCGTCGTCTTGGGTGTTGTCTTTACCTGGGTGGCAATTATCGCGGGGTTTTTCTGGGTTGCGGTAACCGCTGTAATTGTCGTTGTCTGGGTACATGCCGCCTTCACCACCAAAGGAGTCTATCTGGCGGCAGGTTAATGGTTCTGTTTGAGCATTTTTAAGTGCAGTAACGGCTAATTTATAAGTTTCTTGTGCTTGCTCGGCAGTGCCATATTTATGGTGTAGCCTTGCCATCGCACCGAGGGTGCGGGCGGTAGAAAATGTCGCTTTTGTTTCTGGCTCAGAAACACAAGTGCCGTCGAAGTGCGGGGCGCAAGCGGCATAGCTGTCATTCACATTAGTGTGAAATTTAGGGATAGCCAGTTTGCCGCCATAATCAAAGACGTGATAAAACTGCTCTGTAAGTACCTTTAGCTGTTCGTAAACGGTACGGCCACCCTTAATATTGCTGCTGTAGTAGGTGTTAATGTTTGGGTAGGTCTCGAGCATATTGATTAGCGCCCAAGAAGCCTCTGCGGTATTAACGGGGTATACGCCATTATCGCCAGCGTCTATCACATAAGAAAATGTAATATTGAGCTCTTTGTTCCAATCGTTTTTCCCTTGGGTAAACGTGGCTTTAGCTTCGTGATCACGGAAATAATCAAAAAACTCATACTTAATTTTACCGTAAGGGTCAGCCGAAATGCTAAAGGGCGCTGATGTGTCTTTGCCTACTTTCAGGGTTAATTGCTTGCCTTCTTCAGTACAGGCCGAAAAGTCGATGCGGTAAAAGCTATCACCAGAAGCAAAATCATTGCTGATATAAGTGTCTTCGGTGCCCTTGCAATTTGTACCAGCGACTTGCCACTCAATAGCACCTTTGTTATCGCTTAGGTAAATGGCTGTCTTTTTAGCCTGAGGTAAATAGCCTGCATAGTTGACCCGAAAGCGGTCCTTTAATTGGCTGCCGTCGTCTGCGGCATGGGCTGATATCGAGAGTGTTAGGGCTGTGGCGCAAGCCACTGCTCCGGCCAGCGGGGATAGTCGTGGGATCATGGGGAACCTAGCTATTCTTAGTATTGAGTTGTATTTATTGGTGGGGATTGTAGCACCTCTTAAGAGGCCTTTGGTTCAGTAGTCAAGTGTAGTTGCGATGAAAGAATACTGCTATTCGTTTAAAGATTATGTCTAGTTAAGTTGTTGGATCGGCTGAAGTTTGCGCCTCAATGCGTTGCTTAGGCTTACTTGCTGATTATTGAATGCTAATAGGGGCGTATTTTTATTTTGCGGCGCTTAGGGGGGGGCACTTCTGCTGATGTTTACGTAGTTTTACGTATATAGCCGTTAGTGTTGGGGGCTCATAATAATCCTAGAAACCGCAGTTGAAGCATCCAAGTCTACGAACCCCCGCATACTGTACTGGTCTAATAGAACCGGACACCTGATGCACGATAAAAATGATTCATCAGCAGTAAGGTGGCTACGCATTTTTACCGCACGCCACGCACACCAAGGGGGTGCGCATCTTTTGGGTTCACAATTACGGCTTCTAGGATAATGTACTGATTGAACGGGTTTATGGCGAGCGCATTGTGGACCCTAACGTTGCATTAACTTTTGGCCCAGGATCGCTTCGCTGCTTCTATAGCAGTATTTCTAACGTCGTACTCAATTTTTCTGGATCTCACCTAGAGTGACTAGTATCAATCCAAAAAAATCTCCGTTCAACGCTATAAATACCACTCTAAAAGCTCCTGAACTCAATATCTAATGCAACGTTAGGGTGGAGCGCTAAAGTTTACTGCGCCGAGGTGATTTGAATTTATCGGGCATATTTCCAGTTGATTTCAAAAGGGATGTGAGTTTGGCCCAGCCTAACAATCCGTGGGGTGGGCTTTTTTTTGTGCGGCTTCCCAAGCTATAACGGCAGATTTTCTTGTTGTTCCCCACATGTAGCCCCCAAGCTTACCGCTGCTTTGAATCACGCGATGGCAGGGTATTAAAAGCGCAATGGGGTTGCTGCCAATAGCTGTACCCACTGCGCGTGCGGCCTTGGGTTTTTGTATATCTTGTGCAACATCGCCGTAGCTTGCTAATTGACCTGCCGGTATTTTGAGCAGGCTTTGCCACACCTTTAGTTGAAATTCGGTTCCGCGCAAATGTAATTTGATCGCTTCGTGCGTATTCCAATCTTGCTTAAATATAGTTAAAGCAGATGCTTGAAAAGCATCTGCTTTCTCGAAGAGTTGAGCGTTGGGGAATGTGTTAGCTAGACGTTGAAACGCAGTGTTTTTTTCGTCCTCAAAGGCCATGTAGCAAACCCCCTTTGTTGTTGATGCCACAACCACTTGGCCGAATAGTGTAGGTGCTAATTGAAAGTTAATGGTGAGTGAGCGGCCACCGTGTTGATATTCGCTGGGGGTCATGCCTTCAATATTAATAAAAAGATCATGCAGGCGACTGCTGCCAGATAAGCCCACTTGATGCGATGCTTCTTGCAAGGATACGGGTCTTTCACGCAGTATTTGCTTTGCGTATTCGATGCTGAGGTATTGAGTGAATTTTTTTGGGCTTACCCCAGCCCACTCAGAAAATACGCGCTGTAAATGGTGCGGGCTTAGATGAACGGCGGCTGCAATATCGGCCAGTGAGGGCTGGCGAGTGCAGTGTTGCTGAATATAGCTAATAGCTGCGGCTATGGTGGTGTAGTGGCCTGCGGTTTTCGGCGTTTTGATTGTGGTGCGCATTCCGGTCATCTTTATAAATTAAAGTGTTGAATTACCCAATATAAGTACGCTTGCGGCAAAAAGCGACCCGAATCTTGCGGGTTAGTGGCGTGGTGCTGGGCGCTATCGGTGTTGGGCCTTATGTTATATTGCGCGCCTTTTGGTGGTGGTGAATTCAGTATGTGGTTAGCGTGAGCGATACTTATTTTGTGTACTGTGCTTGTGTTTTGCTGTTTGCATTACTGCTTGATCGAGTTGTGGGCGAGGTGAAGTGTTATCACCCGTTGGTAGGCTTTGGTCGTGTGGCGAACAGACTTGAGCGCTGGCTAAACATTTCGACCGGCGGTAACCCTAAGAGGGGTTCTTATACTAGGGGGGCTCTTGCTTGGGGCTTGATGGTTTTGCCTGTGCCTTTAGTGTCGTACTTTGCTAATGGCGTATGGGTTTTGCAATGGCCGACATTATTGCGTTTAGGGTTGGATGTTTTAGTCGTGTATTTTGCGTTAGGCTTGCAAAGTTTAAAGTTACATGGCCTTCAGGTCTATAAACCACTCAATCGCGGCGACTTGGATTCGGCGCGGCATTTTACTGGGTACTTGGTGAGCCGTGAGACTTCTAAATTATCGGCACAAGATATGTCGCGTGCAACGGTAGAATCGATGTTGGAAAATGGCCATGATGCAGTCATAGCGACATTGTTTTGGTTTGTTGTCGGTGGCGCTCCTGCGGTTATTTTGCATCGTTTGGTTAATACGCTTGATGCAATGTGGGGCTATAAAAATACGCGCCTCCATGCTTTTGGTTGGCTTGCTGCTCGCAGCGATGACGTGTTGGGTTTTTTGCCGGCTAAGGTCTGTACCTTATTGTATGCCTGCCAAGGGGGCTTTTTTAAAGCCATAAAAAATGCTTTTCGGCAGGGCGGTATTTATAAAAGCCATAATGGTGGCTGGGTTATGGCTGCGGGCGCGACATCCATGAAGATAAAGCTGGGCGGGCCCGCTGTGTACCATGGTGAATTGGTTTTGTCGCCTGCATTAGGGTGCGGTAGGTGGGTTAGTTATGAAGATATCCCACGCAGTTTACTGTGGGTTCAGCGTGCCAGTTTTTTGTTTGTAGGTGTTGTTTTTTTGGGTGGTATTATTACTTTGTGCTTTAGCCGATTTTTGGATGGTGTGTAGGATGTTTTTGCGCCATGGTGGCCAGTTACTATCTGTTGCTAAGCAGTACAATATTCCCGCGGAGCAATGGCTAGACTTGTCCACTGGGATTGCCCCCTATCACTACCCTATACCTTCAATTCCCTCGAGCGTTTGGGCTCAGTTACCACAAACGCACGCTACATTGTTGGCGTCAGCGGAAAAGTACTATAAATGTCCTGCTTTACTGCCCGTTAGTGGTAGTCAATCTGTTATTCAGCGTTTGCCTCAGCTTTATTTGTATAACAATCCTTGGCTAGCAGCGCAGTCAGAGCGTATATCGGTTTATTTGCCGGTGCAGGGGTATAAAGAGCACGAAAAGGCATGGCGTAAAACTGGGGTAAATATTATTTATTATCACGATATTCCCAGTATGCAGCAGCTTAATGGCCAGTGCGTTGTGGTGCTGATAAACCCGAATAATCCAGCAGGTAAGCTTATATCTAAGGTGCAAGTATTGGCTTTGTTGCAGGCGGTTAAGAGGCGCCAAGGTCTATTAATTGTTGATGAAGCATTTATGGATACGGTTCAAACTGATCAAAGTGTGATTGCTGATGCTCAGTGTGAGAATCTAATCGTATTGCGTTCGGTGGGGAAGTTTTTTGGTTTGGCTGGGCTTCGTTTGGGTTTTGCCGCTGCATGCGATGAATGGTTGGCGGCAATTGCGGCCGACCAAGGCCCGTGGCCTGTCAGTGGCCCAGCGCAATATGTTGGGCACAAAGCATTGAGCGATTCCGCTTGGCAGCAACAACAACGTTTGCGCTTACGCTCGTTATCGCTAAGGCTTTCACAGCTATTAAAGAGCGTATTCAATGTTCAAAGTAAAGGTACGGCACTTTTTCAGACTATTCGTTTAGCAAACGCAGAAAACATATACGACAAGCTTTGCCGCCAGGCCGTATATGTTCGCTTGACCGATGATGAGAAGGCGTTGCGTTTTGGTATTCCCGCTGAAAATAATTTCTCACGCTTGAAAAAGGCCCTACAAAACATTTAGCTAACGTTTTGATTTTGAGGCGTTAAGTTTCTTCCGCTTTTACCTGAACCTTGCAGAATCGACCCTGCTAATGATCCCGCCAGTAACATTGTCATATTGGAGAAGGATGAGTTGGGTATGACATCAATCATGGTGGCCGTGAGCACCATAGCTAGCCCTATAGCGTAAGTGTGTTCGCTATTGTCTTTTTGCTTTTTCACGTGTTGCCGGAGTTTAAGTACCGTAAATGTAAGCAAACCATATATTGAGATATAGCCTAGCCAGCCAAAAGTGCTAAGAAGAAGAACCCAGTGCCCATCAGGAACGCTTATGGGGTTCCCATTCATATCTCGGACAAAATTACGACCGAAGCTGCCCCATCCTGTAAGTGCTTTGGAGTTTGCGTGGTCTAGTATCATGGTTTCCATGTTAAGCCGATAAGAAAAAGATTGGGCCCTGTCGGGGTTCTTGGCTTCGATTAATGCGGATATTTTATCTAACGCTGGCGTCGCTGAGTCTCTTATAAGTGGGTAGCTGAATAGTATCAGGCCAATGAACAAAGCGATTGAAGTTTGACGGTTTTTACTTGTAAAAAACAATGTGACAAGAATAAAGGTGGCTATGAATAGCCCTCCGAGAGACTTGCACAGAATAACGCCGATTAATAAAGCAATAAAGGCGAACTTTGCGGGAATGAATTTGTATTTGAAGTTTGGGGTTTGGCGCATTAGTACGCATGCAGCTATAAAGGCAGATACCATAAACGCACTAACGGTCAATCCATGCCCTAAAAATACTACAGGCCGAAACCCTCCGTTTCGAATCTGTTGGCGAAAGTCATGAGGAAAGAATCCATAGATATTAGAGTGAAGTTGAGGGGACATTCTAACTTCCCAAGCAATGGGGATTAGGTAAATCAATCCAGCAGTACTAATAAAAATTAATATATTTCTCTGGTTGGCGGGTGTGCTTAAAAGGTAGTAGCCGACAATGAATGGAGCATAGATAAGTGAGAAATATTGTATAAAGTAGGTGACACCATCCCACCAAGTAAGCCCAGGTTTTTCTACCTCAATAAATGATAGGCTTTCTGTATTATTCATTACGGTAATTGCAGGGGTGAGAAAGCCTAGTATTAAAAGAAATTTGATGGGGCTTGAATTGGTGAAAAATAAGCTTTTATTTATGTGCTTTTTTAATATGAAGTATGCAGCTAGTCCAATGATTGCGGTTTTGTCAATACTGGGTAGTAGAGGTAAGTCTATCTCGGTTTTCTCCGGCAGAAGGAGATAGGGCACTAAAAATACAAGTATGGCAGCACGCTCGGCGCCAAATTTTTTATAGATTATCAATGCAAAAAGAGGCCACATGGCCATCATCGCGTAAGCTAAAAAATTGGGCATGAGGCTCTCATAATAGTAGTGTTTGCATTGATCTTGATCTGGCTGAAGAGGGTGTACCAAGGGTGATGTTAGTATAGGTTATAATCTGTGCTAGGAGTATTGAAGTATATCGTAGTTTCAACATGATATTGTAATTGTACCGCAGGCTGCCCGCCTTCCTTTGCTTGGTGCTCTAATCCCATGTTGTTCACTCCTTGTAAGCTTGAATCGCAAAGCTGTTATGCATAGACTGCTCCTTTTTCCGTGGAGAGATAATCTCCGGAACCTAGCTTATACCCTCGGAGTATTGGATGAGCTCACCAAACGACAGTGGCGTAGTTGCCATATCGGCTACTAATTCTTGTGAATATGTACTTGAGGTATTTCGCTGCCTTAATGAGGAAAGAGCGTATGCCTCTGTGCCGCATGGTGCCAGCCCAGATATGCTTGATGGTTTGAATGTTTGTCAGAGGATTAAGCCTGAAAAAACGCATGGTTGGTATGTAGGAGAGCCTTATCGAAAGATTCAGTCGGATACTATTGCGCAGGTTGCGTTTAGTTCCGGTACCGAGGGGAGGCCTAAGGCGATTCAAATATCTCACCGGGCGTTAGCCAACACTACAGATCGTTTGATTTCAGTGATGGGGTTAACCGCGGAGATTAGAGAGTACGTAGGCATACCTGTGTACCATTCTTTTGGTTTCGGGCGCTGTCGGACTATTAGCGCTGTTGGCGGGCAGTTTTTCATTCCAGAAAATGGTTTTAATCCGCTGGAAATCCTTGAGCTGCTTACTAGTAAGCAGATAAATGCTATATCAGCTGTTCCTTCTTTATGGCGGCTATTGCTGTCTTCGGCTGATCTCTTTAGTGAGGTTGGTGATCGGGTTCGATGGATTGAAATCGGCAGTCAGTACATGAGTCCTCAAGAAAAGCTGCAATTAAAGTCTATTTTTCCAGAGGCAACTATTGTTCAGCACTACGGTTTAACCGAGGCTTCGCGTAGTTCATTTCTTAATATCACCGACTGCCCAGAAGAGCACCTTGAGTCTGTTGGGGAGGCTATGTTCGGGGTGGAATTCCAGATTAGCTCCGACCTATGTATTCAGATTCGTGGTCCTCACCTGTCCAGTTCTATTTTAAAAGAAGGTTCTGCTTCGCCGGTTGTCGATGATGATGGTTGGTTTACGACAAATGATCTAGGGCACATTGATAATGGCTACCTTTATTTTGATGGCCGAAAGGATGACCTAATCAATTGTGGTGGGGTTAAGATCGACCCGGAAAGTCTAGAGGTTAAAATCAAGGCGCTTTCAGAGATTAAGGGGGGGTTTGCTATATTCTGCGGTACGGATGATGTGCGCGGGGAAGTTCCTGTATTGGCTGTAGATGAGTCTATCGCTGATCAGGTGCATAAATTGGAGGCATTATTCACACAGGTGTTAAAAGAACACAATGTTAACTTGGGGGGCGCTCTGGGCATGTTTTCAATGCAGGCGTTGCCCAAAACTGATACGGGTAAAATAAAGCGTAAAGTTATCTCTGCTGAATATAAAAAACAAATCAAGCAATCAAGCAAGGCAGCCGTTATTGGCGGCGATGCTGATGATTTGAAGGCTCAAATTATAGCGATATGGCAACAGGTTTTGGGGCTTGATTGTGTGAGTCCAGCGGATAGTTTCTTCGATCTGGGTGGCGACTCTTTGTCGGCTATTCGCGTCAGCATGGCGATGGAAAAAGCAGGCATATCCCGTGATGTTAGTCGAAAGATTTTTCAAGGTTTGTCAATTGAGCAAATTGTTGAACATCATGCTGGTGAGCAATCTGGTCCCAAAAGTACTGATAACACACCTCTAGCTAATGGTAGTCAGGCAATTAATATTGTGCGCGGAGTGCTGGTATTGCTGAATATAGCGGCCCATTGGATGCCTGGTGTTATTGCTCGGTTGCCGCCGTGGGCTGCAACTTTTAATCAGTATTTGGCCCCGCTGTACTCATCAGGAACCCCTGGTTTTTCGGTGGTTTTTGGTGCAGGTATCGGCTATTTCATGTTTCCTCGTTACCTGAATAGCCCTAAGTCCGTTGTCAGCTTGGCGTTGCGAAATGCGGCTATTTTGTCAGTTGGTATTCTTTGTCTTGGTGCTCTTCGAACGCTGAATAAATTAAGTCAAGGGGAAGCGCTAAGCGCGTTAGATATATCAACTTCGGGTTGGTCTATTTTGGTGTATTATCTTGCTGCTTGTTTGTCGATACCTTTATGGTTAAAGTTGTTGTCACATAAAAAACTCGGTTTTTTCGCTAACGCGCTATTAGCCTCTTGTCTTTGCTATGCGATTAATCTATTTGTTATTTCCTTGAATATCCCCCCTTCCGATAAATTTTATATACAACCATTTATTCTTTTGTTAACGGCTAAGTATAAATACTTTGAATTATCCAGTGGTGTTCTGCTAGGGGCAGCATTTGGTTTTTTATTGCGAGATTATGTAGTAAAAGGTTTGTCGATGCGGGTGCTGGCGGCGGTTGGCATGGCGCTGTCAGTCTTGGCAGTTTTGATTACTGTAGAGGGAGGCGTTGCTGAGAGGTGGTGGGTATGGCCAACCCCGCGGGGCTTTTTATGGATGTGGTTATTTTATGCCGGCATTGTACTGTTGGGTATAGTGGTGACATATCGTTACGTCCATACTCGTAACTTTAGCGGTACTGGTCAGTTTGTAAAAAATGTTATGACTATTATTGGGGTTATGGCTTTTCCGTTGTATATATTTCATGAGCTAGTACTGCCTCTGAAATATTTGCTAAGTAATTTAGGCATGCCTGCAGCATTGCCAATAACATTGTCCTTGTTCTTCTTGGCTTCATCTTATGTGTTGGTCAAGCTTTATAGTGTCTACTACGGTAAGTCGAGAAACGTCACGCTATGATCTCGTCAATATGCCAGAAAGAGGAGTGAGGCACTTCTTTCTGGCATATTGAAGGGCGTTTTGTTCTGGTCAACTAAAACCTGACATTTCTCAAGTTATCGATTGGCTTCCTTTACAAACCGCTCTATCAGCTTTTCCTCCTTCGCATCAATTACCTGCCGGCTGGCATCGGCTTCAAACCATGCAAGCGTTTCTTTGATACCTTCTGCGTAAGGGATAACAGCTTTAAACTCCGGTACCAAGCCCTTTATTTTGCTGTTATCAAACAGCGTGCTCACTGCTTTGTCGCCTAAGAGCGAGCCTGTTTCTTCTGGGGTGATTTTGCAAATGGTATCGCTGGCAAGATGTATGATGTTAGCTGTGGTGCCCAGTGCTGCAGCGGTTTGTTGGTAAATGGTATTCCAGTCCAGTACTTCGTCAGAGGTGATGTGTACGGCTTCGCCGATGGCGGCCTCGTTACCCAGCAAGCCGATAAAACCGTTGGCAAAATCGCGGGCGTGCGTGAGTGTCCACAAAGAGGTGCCATCGCCTTGTACGACGATAGGTAGGCCTTTTTTCATCCGTGCAATAGTATTGTAATTTGTCCAAGCACCGATGGTGAGGGGGATTACAGTGCTGTAGGTATGTGAAGGCCGCACGATGGTAATAGGGAAACCGGACTCTTGATAGGCGAAAAATAGTGCTTCTTCAGCGGCAATTTTGTCTCGCGAATATTGCCAGTGCGGGTTTTCTAGCTTTCGCTCTTCAGTGATAAATAGGGTTGGACCTGGGTTTTGGTAGCAAGACGCCGAGCTAATAAAAACATATTGTTTGCAATGACCGCTGAATAAACGAATGTCACGCAAAGCATGCTCTGCGGTAAAGCCAACCCAGTTAACAACCACATCCCAGTGGTGGTTTTGTAGTTTTTGTTGCGCATCGAATTCGTTATTTATGTCGCAAGCTATGTGGTGAGCGCCAGCAAGCGGTGTGTTGCGGTTGCATATCCACAAGTCGTGACCGTGGCGAACCAGCTGTTGGCTAGAGCTTAAGCTGATGTTGCCGGTGCCGCCGATAAACAGAATTTTCATCTACTTTTCCCTCTGTGGTAGTCGCTTTAGGTATTTTGATAAGGGCGACCGAGTAAGCATTGCAGGAATATAGCGGCAGGCTAGAGATTTGGACGCCTAATAGCAAGTGCAAGGCTTGAACTTTAAAGGCGCAACTGTGAAAATAGGGGATTCGCCAGATGGCGGGCAAAGGCTGGCCAACCTCAGCATCACTTTGTCCAAGGGTACCAACGGGGTACCCCAACCATCCGAAGTGCGGGAGCCTTCCATCCCTTAGGCTCCGCCCAGCTCGCAGCGGCTATCAGTCGGTGTTTATCTTAGTGCTGGGTGCTACTTCATCTCATCGTTTGCGCCTACTAACTTGCTCGCTTTGCGTGGCGATGATAACCGTTTTAGTGAATACCTTTTATGGGTATTCTCTTATTGAGAGGAATTTTAAGGTGGAACAATTATCCGGCGGCGATATGCTGCTGCGTGCTTTAGCTGACGAAGGCGTGGAGTGTATTTTTGGCTACCCAGGTGGTGCCGCACTGCATATTTACGATGCAATTTTTAGGCAGCAGTTAGTGCGTCACGTTTTGGTACGCCACGAACAAGCGGCTACCCATGCAGCTGATGCCTATTCGCGCTCGACTGGCCGTACCGGTGTGGCGCTGGTCACTTCTGGGCCTGGTGCGACCAATGCCATTACTGGTATTGCAACTGCGTACATGGACTCCATTCCAATGGTTGTGATTTCTGGCCAGGTGGTTAGCGAGAAAATTGGTGAAGATGCTTTCCAAGAAACCGATATGGTCGGCATTTCCCGCCCAATTGTTAAGCACAGCTTCCTAGTCAAAGATGCAGCTAAAATCCCAGAGATTATCAAAAAAGCGTTTTATTTGGCGTCTACTGGGCGCCCGGGGCCTGTGGTTGTAGATATCCCTAAAGATATGACAGCACCAGACAAGCTCTTTGATTACGCTTACCCCGAAAAAGTGCGAATGCGTTCGTACAACCCAGCAACGCGCGGCCATGCGGGTCAAATCAAAAAAGCTATGCAGTTAATGCTAGCGGCTAAGCGCCCCATTATTTATGCCGGCGGTGGTGTGGTTCAAGGTAATGGTAGCGCGCAGCTTACTTCGCTTGCGCAAGAGTTAAATGTTCCTGTTACAAATACCTTGATGGGCTTAGGTGCTTACCCTGGTAATGATAAGCAGTTTCTTGGGATGCTTGGCATGCATGGCACTGTGGAGGCTAACTTTGCTATGCACAATGCGGATGTTATTTTCGCCATTGGTGCACGCTTTGATGATCGCGTTACCAATTCACCAGACAAATTCTGCCCCGATGCCAAAATTGTCCATGTTGATATCGACCCGGCCTCTATCTCTAAAACCGTTCAGGCCGATGTGCCTATCGTGGGTCCTGTAGATAGCGTACTAAACGATATGCTGCAGGTACTTGCTGAGCTTGATGAAGCCATTGACCCTGATGCGCTTGCGGCATGGTGGTCTAGCATTAATGACTGGCGTGAAAAGCATGGCATCAATACCAAGCCACGTTACGACACATCAGGCGAAGCCATTATGCCGCAAGAGGTGGTAAGTGCGCTTTATGAGGTAACCGAAGGCGAGGCCTATGTCACCACTGATGTTGGTCAGCATCAAATGTTCGCTGCGCAATACTATCCCTTCAAATACCCGCGCCGTTGGATTACCTCTGGTGGCTTGGGCACTATGGGCTTTGGTTTGCCAGCAGCAATGGGTGTGCAGTACGCCTTTCCTGATGCGGCAGTTGCCTGCATTACCGGTGAGGGCAGTATCCAGATGTGTATTCAAGAGCTAAGCGCATGCACGCAGTACCACTTACCGGTAAAGATAATCTGCATTAATAATCAGTCGTTAGGCATGGTTAAGCAATGGCAGGACATGCAATACAGCGGTCGCCATTCAGAAAGCTTATATGAAGATTCATTACCCGATTTTATTAAGTTGGCAGAGGCTTATGGCCATGTGGGCGTGCGTATTACCAAGCGCGAAGAGCTAAAAGAAAAGCTAGCTGAAGTTTTCGCCATGAAAGATCGCACAGTGTTTGTCGATATTATGGTCGACCCAAAAGAGCATGTTTATCCTATGTTAATTCCGGCAGGTGGTTCAGTCGGTGCGAATGGTTCTATGCGCGATATGTTGTTAAGCAAAACGGAGCGTACCTAATGAAACGTATTATTTCAGTTTTAGTTGAAAACGAACCGGGCGCGCTTTCACGTGTTGTGGGGTTGTTTTCGCAGCGCGGTTACAACATTGAAACCTTAACGGTGGCACCGACAGAGGATGAGACCTTATCGCGCTTAACGCTAACGACAATTGGTGATGATCATATTATTGAGCAGATCACCAAGCACCTCAATAAGTTAGTCGACGTGGTTAAGCTTGTTGATCTAACAGAGGGTGCGCATATCGAGCGTGAATTAATGCTTATTAAGGTGCGTGCAACCGGTGCTCAGCGTGCAGAAGTGAAGCGTTGCGTTGATATTTTCCGCGGTCAAATCGTTGACGTTACGGCTTCTGTGTACACCATTCAAATTGTGGGTAATAGTGAAAAACTAGACGCCTTTTTTCAAGCGGTCGGTGAAGCTTCGATCTTAGAGGTCGTGCGCTCTGGTGTGACCGGTATTGCTCGTGGCGAAAAGGTTTTGAGCTTGTAGCTACGCATTGCAGCTAAGGGCCGGCTTTTTAGCCGGTTTTTTTGTATCTAGGGTACGGTAGGGCTCACCCGCCACTTTGTTTAATGGCGCTGGAGGTGGTCTGTTTCGAAAAGTTGAGTGTAATAAAGATATGTTAGTGTTGCAGCTAAAAAAGACTTTCACGCAGGTGGCGTTTCAAACTATTTTACTGTCGGTTACGTTAGCGAGGGCCATAATGACAATATCGTTTCCCATTAAATTTTTTCTGCATTGTATTTTTTGTTGGCTTGGTTTTCTCAGTATTGCCGGTGCGCACGCAGATTCTGCTAATGCTAATGCTAATGCTAATGCTAATGCTAAGGATAAGGAATCCCCTTGGCTGGCCACCCCCTTAATTTCGGTAGATCCTAAGCTAGGTGCTTCTGTTGGGGCTATGGCGAGCTATTTATTTAAGGTAGACCAAAAATCTCCTACCTCAATGGTGGGGACTATGGGTACGTATAGCGACAGCGATTCAATGATATATGGGGCATTTTCTCGGATTTATTTTGGTGAAGATCATCATCGAATTATCGCAGGCGTATTTGGCGGAGAAATAAACAATGAATACGATGATTTTTTAGGTACGGGCTGGCCTTTGCAAACTCAGGATAATTTACTCGGAATTTTTGCTAGGTACAGTTACCGCATAACTGATAATTGGTTTGTTGGTGCACTAGGGGTTTCGGCTAATTACGCTGTTACCGGTAGCGATAAAATAACGGAAGGTATTCTAGAGCTTATTGGGCTAACGGGTTTTGATAGCAACGGCATTGGTTTTATTGCCGAGCGAGACACTCGAGATAATCAAAACTCAGCATCGAAAGGCTCGTTGTTTAGTGTGCAAAATTTGGCCTACCGGAAAAGCCTTGGTGGTGATGTGAGCTTCGACACCTATCAGATTAAGTTTAGCCAGTATTTACAGTTATCCGATCGCCACGTATTGGCTTATCGTTACGATAGTCGTTTAACGCATAACGCGCCTGTTTCGGGGTATTCTTCTGTCGACCTAAGAGGGTACACACGCGGTGAATACTTGGCCCCTCACTCAATGACTTTTGAAGTAGAGGATCGTATGTCATTAAAGGGCCGGTGGGGAGCTGCGTTCTTTTTAGGCGCTGCCACGTTATATGATGACGTAAGCGATATGGGTAGCGCTAGCAACTGGTATCCTGCTGTTGGTGGCGGTATAAATTATTTAATTAAACCACAAGAAAAAATGTTGGTCAGGGCCGATTTGGCATGGGCAAAAGGTGGTAAGTACGGCGCATATTTACAGTTTGGAACAGCCTTTTAATGAAAACGGTAATGAGTAAGAGAGTTAAAGTTTTTGTTGTTACTTTGTTGCTGAGTGGTTGCGCTAGTTTTGGTGTTTCTAAATACGCTCAAATGTATGGACTTGCCAAGCCTGTTAATAGGGTTGTGGCGCAAACAAAGCCTGACGAGGTTGATTATTGGCGCGATATAAAGCCTATACTGGATAACCGCTGCGTTGTGTGCCATGCGTGCTACGACGCGCCTTGCCAATTAAAGTTGACTGCAATAGAAGGGATAGAGCGCGGTGCAAGTCACGACAGCGTGTATCACTTGAGTCGTCCCTTCCCTGCCGAGCCTTCTCGCTTATTTATTGATGCACAAAGTGTTGAGCAGTGGCGTAATAAAAATTTTTTCCCAGTGTTAAATGAGCATGAGCAAACCGTTATGGCTAATGTGAATGCGGGGGTTATGTATCAAACATTATCTTTAAAGCAAAAAAATCCATTGCCTGCGACTACGCAACTCCCCGATTCTTTTACCCTTGGTACCGCCCGTAAAAATCACTGCCCCAAAATAGAGGACTTTGAAAAGTATGCAGACAATAACCCACTTTGGGGAATGCCCTACGGGTTGCCGGCAATAGCTCCTAGTGAAAACAAGCTGTTAATGGCATGGTTGGCGCAAGGCGCAACTTACACAGCTAGAACAGAAATATCAAAAAATATTGAACGAAAAGTTCTTAAGTGGGAACGTTTTTTTAATCAAACTTCACTTAAAACGCAATTGATGAGTCGTTATTTGTATGAGCATTTATTTCTAGCGAGTTTATATTTTGAAGATGACGCTGATAGCAATGCGCAGTTTTTCAATGTTGTGCGCTCTAGAACGCCGCCAGGGGAGGCGATTGATATTATTGCAACGCGTCGACCGTATGATGCACCTGGCGTGGAAAAATTCTACTATCGTTTAATGCCGGTTTTAGAAACGCCAGTGTTAAAGACGCACATGCCTTACGCTTTGAGCTATAGTCGAATGGAAAAGTGGAAAGCGTGGTTTCTAAAGGAGCAATACTCAGTTGATAAGCTGCCAAGTTATTTACCTGAGGAAGCTGGCAATCCTTTTTTAACATTCGCTGCAATACCATCCAAATCAAGATACCGTTTTTTATTGGATGAAGCGAAATTTACCATAGGCAACTTCATTAAGGGGCCTGTGTGTCGTGGGCAAGTCGCTGTAAATGTTATTAGGGATCATTTTTGGGTCGTTTTTGTTGACCCTGATGTTAGTGAAATCAAGGGGTACGATAGTTTTCTGGCTGAAAACTATCAGGATTTTAAAATGCCTAATACCGAAGGTAACGTTTATTTGCCAATGACAACTTGGGGGAAGTACGCCGATAAACAGTTAGCTTACCTAGAAAAGCGTGACCAATTCTTGAGTGAAATAGCGCCTGAGCTTGTAAAGCGGGATATGAAATTAATTTGGGATGGTGACGGCCAAAATCCAAATGCTGGGCTAACTATTTATCGCCATTTTGATAACGCTTCTGTGGAGAATGGCTTGCTTGGTGGACAGCCCAAAACAGCATGGCTTATTGGATATGGTCTGTTGGAACGTATCTATTACCTATTAGCGGCAGGCTATGATGTTTATGGCAATGTGGGGCATCAATTTATATCGCGTGTTTATATGGACTTCCTGAGGATGGAAGGCGAAACCAACTTCCTCTATTTTTTGCCTCAAGAAGCAAGAATTAAAGAGCGAGAGGATTGGTATCAGGGGGCAGAGGCTCGCGCGCATAGGTACTTACGCTTCCCTTCACTTGAAGAGTTAAATACTTCGGTTATACCGTACCAAACCACAGACCCTAAGGCTGAATTATTACGTCAAATCGAGGCTAGAGTAAAACCGGCTATTGATAGTGGAAGCACGTTGTTGGTTACCAATGTCGATTCGGGGCCTCTTGTGGGCCTTAAAGAATGGCGTGGAGAAGCTATAGCCATATTGCCTGAATTCAGCATTGTTGAAGTTAAAAGTTCCGGTGGTTCAGAATATTATTCAATACTTAAAAATAGCGGCCATAAAAATGTTTCTTCCATGTTTAACGAGGAAGCTAATTTATCCCCTAGTGAAAATAGCCTTTCAGTTTTAAAAGGTATTGCTGGTAGCTACCCAAATGCGTTCTATCGAGTTGATGTGGACGTATTGGATAAGTTCTCTTTGCAGTTAAGCCGTGTTAGAAGTGAGCTTGATTATAAAATATTAAAAGATCAGTTCGGCGTACGACGAACATCTAAAGGCTTTTGGGCTTACAGTGATAGGCTGCACGCGAATTATAAGGCGCGCGCTCCGATTGATGCGGCAATATTAGACTTTAACCGACTGGAAAATAGATAATGGTTTTTGGTAGGCGCTTATTTGCTACGCTATTACGCAGCATGCAATTTACATTAGTTGGCGTTGCTTGCAGTGCTTGTGCGTTATTTGGTGGGCTGTCATCTCGTTCTGTAGAGCAGGTCGTATATTATGTGACGACAAGAGCTGTGGCTTTAGAGCCTGATAATAAAGAGTATTACGGGTCCTTGCGCGGTAGTCTTGAGGTGGGGGCGGTGAGTGTAAGATTACCCCCAGATGATAACCCTAATTCATTTGCAAAAACGTTTAATTACAACTGGGCCGATTCACTGTTTTTAAGTAAAAACAAAATTCCAAAAATAAATTTACCTAAAAGCGAAAAGCTTGAGTGGGTAGCACCTTTGACGAAAGAGGGTTTGTTTGAAAAAATCAATCAAGCGATGGTTCATCAAACTGAAAAGCGGTTGCTAGTCTATATTCATGGATTCAAGCGTAGTTTTGGTAAAAATGTAGAATCCGGTGCGCGTCTGGCCTACGAAACAGCATACCCCGGGCCAACGGTGGTGTTTTCGTGGCCGTCGACAAATTCAATTTCTGGTTATACCGCTGATAGGGGGAATGCGGAATGGTCTACGCCCTACTTAACTAGAACCCTCCTGGCTTTACACCAAAAATTTCCTTATTACAAAATTGATTTAGTGGCGCACAGCATGGGTAATCGGGTATTAGTCGATGCTTTACTAGAGTTTCAAGAATTACAGCCTTTGGCAACTATTTGGCCTTTTTCACAGGTTGTGTTGTTGGCTCCCGATATTGACCGCAGTATTTTTATCGAAAACTATGCTGCCAAATTAGCTGCGCTTAATTCTAAATTAACAATTTATGTTTCAGCAGAAGATTTCCCATTAATGGCATCGGGTAGCTTTAATGCTTATCCTCGCTTGGGAGATGCACGTTCGGGGGTTCCTATTGCTGAAGGTATAGAAACCATTGATGTTAGTCATGCGATTACGATGGCATCGGGGCATGCTTATTATCGAAAAAGTCATGAGGTATCTCATGATCTTTATTTGTTACTGAATAAAAACTTACCGGCAAGCGAGCGAGAAACCCTCAAAAAAGCTGTTAATGAGCAGGGTGAATACTGGGACTTACTTGCAGAGCCTGCTATAGGTGCCCAATAGTCCAACTATTATGCTTAGGCGGCTAGACTATTGGAACCGCGGTGCTATTGCGCTAGAGCATCGCGTTGTAGTGCGATTAGATCGTTAATACCTTTTTTACCTAGCGCTAGCATCGCTTGGAATTCGTCTTCGGTGAACGGCGCTTTTTCTGCTGTACCCTGAATTTCAATAATGCCGCCGTTTGCGGTCATCACTAAGTTCATATCTGTATCGGCGTCGGAATCTTCGGGGTAGTCTAAATCTAAAACGGGTTCGCCTTGATAAATGCCGACGCTGACAGAGGCAAGCATAGAAATTAACGGGTCAGTTTTGAGTGCACCACTGCGTTGAAGGTGGTTGAGAGCATCGACGACGGCAACGCAGGCACCGGTAATGGACGCTGTACGTGTGCCGCCATCAGCTTGAATAACATCACAGTCAACCACAATGGTAAATTCGCCGAGTGCGTTTAAATCAACCGCAGCACGCAGAGAGCGGCCAATTAAGCGTTGAATTTCAACGGTGCGTCCGCCTTGCTTTCCGCGTGCCGCTTCACGGTTCATGCGCGAGCCTGTAGAACGTGGCAACATGCCATATTCGGCTGTTAACCAGCCTTGCCCGCTACCTTTTAAAAAACGCGGCACGCCTTCGGTGACGCTCGCATTGCATAGCACGCGGGTATCGCCAAACTCGACAAGTACAGACCCTTCGGCGTGTTTAGTGAAATTGCGTGTGATTTTTATGGGGCGAAGTTGGTCTGGGCTGCGGCCGCTAGGTCTTTGCATGATGGTTGTCTCGTGTAGTAATAACTGGCCCGTAGCCTGACGGCTTTGGGTGGTGTGCAGCATTATGCCAGCCGCAAGAGCATAGCCCAAGCCTATGCTAAAATGCGGCTAGAATTTGTTCGTTAGCTGGCACCGTTAGCGTGTTAGTACACATCACAATATTTGGAGATTGAATATGACCCACAGCATGACGGGTTTTGCACGTGTCGAGGAAGAGTTTTCGTGGGGGCGCTTAAGTTGTGAAATTCGCAGCGTAAACCACCGTTATCTAGAGCCTTCAATTCGCATGCCCGATAGCTTACGTGTTGCAGAAGGAAGTTTTCGCGAGCAACTAAAAAAATCGCTCAGCCGAGGCAAAGTGGAAGTATCTTTCTTTTTAAAACAAGAAAATAACGACAGCGCGCAAATTAATCCTGAAGCCCTCAATGGTTTGGTGCAATTATTAAGCGCGGTAAGTGCTAAAGTCCCAAACCCTGCGCCGGTTAACCCGCTGGAAGCTTTGCGCTGGCCTGGGGTGTTGCAAGCCAACGAGTTAGATGCCGATACTTTGGTTGCGGCTGCTAATACAATGCTACAAAAAACCTTAACCGATTTGCAAAAAAGCCGTGCTCGCGAAGGCGAAGGTTTGGCGCAACACATTCAAGATAGGTTAAGCGCAATTAGCCAACACGTAGCAACGCTACGCTCAGAACTCCCAGCGTTAACGGCTGCCCAACAAGATAAACTCAGCCAAAAAATCGAAGCCCTACAAGTGGATGTAGACCAAGACCGGCTAGCGCAAGAGCTTGTGATTATTGCACAAAAATCCGATGTGGCCGAAGAATTAGATCGCTTAGATACTCATATCGTTGAAACTCAGCGCGCGTTAAAACAAACAGGCCCAATAGGGCGGCGGTTAGACTTTCTAATGCAAGAATTTAATCGCGAAGCGAATACACTTAGCAGTAAAGCCATAGCCAGCGGCGTAACGCAAATTGCGGTGGAATTAAAAGTGTTGGTGGAGCAAATGCGCGAGCAGGTGCAGAATATTGAGTAGTTTTTATCCAGTTACCAATGCTTGATAAGGGGTACACATATTATCGTAATTTTTTTTTCAAATAAGTTTTTTGTTCTAATTAACTAAAGTTGGATACTTTCTTAGGCTGTTTTAGTTGACTAGAGCAGTGGCGACAGGACTGGTTTTTCCGAAGCGGCCTAAAGGTGTTTTGAAGTATTTCGATCCTTATTTAAGTTTGTGAAATAAAAACGTATACCGGCTAATACGGAGTAATGGACTAATAGAGTGGCCTTTGATTTTATATGGCACTGCCCGTGTTAGATTCGGCCTATCTCGAGTCAAAAAGCTAGCCCTCGACTCCAGCTTTAAAAGCATTGATCAGCGCTTCGTTGCGCGGATATTGATGTGTGTTTCGGCCGCCCATTTCACTAATTAAGGTTTCTACTTGTAGTTTGGTATTTTGGTTGTTCAATAGCTTGAAAATGGTTTTTGCGGTGTTTGATTCGGCAATTGTTTTTGTTGTTATTCCCAACTGATGCGCCCCTGCCAAGGTTTTATCCCAGCCGTAGTGTGCCATTAGGCCTTGATCGTCGTATAGCTGGCTGGATATGGCCGGGATCGTTTCATAGGTGGTGAGTACGTAGGCTATATCTATGGCGTCTTTTTTTCGTTTGTCTGCCGTTCTATCTGTCCATGATATTAATTTTAAAAGCATCATCCCTACGGGCGAGGCAACTAGTACTTCAACTCTCGGCTCGCCGCTTAACCGAACGTTGTTTGCATTTTCAAAAGCCTCTTGAAAGCCAAGCACGTTCATCTCGGTATCCCCAGAGGGTGGCCACTGAATATTAGTATTTTTGTCCGCTATACCTCCAAAAGGAACTATGTCAATTGGCCAATTATTGGAGGCAATTAAGCGGTGAGCTGTTTTGGTTTCAGTAAAACCATAGGTAATCAGTTCTTTTTTCAATATTTCAAACGTGCCCCATGTCGGAACCTGAAGTGCAAAATCGATATCTTTGGTTGCTCTTTGTGCTGGGGCGCCATACCCATGGTGTAAAACCAAGTCACGCGCGAATGCGCCAACCACAAGATAAGGTATTTTAAATCTCGTCGCACAGTTGTCTACTTTTTCGATAATATCAACTAGGCTCGGCTCAATTTTCCCCGATAAGTTCAGCAATGGCTGTGTCATATATTATCCTTGCGGTTTCTAAATTGCGACTATCCTGTGAGGCTATTAAGTCAGCATAAATTAGTATTGGATTGACGGTATGCTTTTCATTATTCAGTATATGCAGATTTTTATTTTTGTGTTTGGTGGGCCAAAATGGTCTGTAGATTTTCACTAACCCCTCACTCTTATCTTCGGAGCTTAAGGCTTTGCGTAATCTTCCGTTGATAAAAAGCTCATTCCCTGATTCTTCAGGCAGATAGATGGTCGCTACTTGTGGTCGTAGGCAATCTGTATATTTTGCGGCTGCAATTTCTTCGCCCCAGTAAGCATCGTAATTTTCGATGTTTACTTTTTTCCACCAATTGGGATCTTGGCTTACAAATTCACCAACTACCAATTTTGGTTTTAGTTTTTCAGGATAAGCCTCTACCCAGCGATCTAAGAGCTTTTTTCGGTTAATCAGCCCATGCCATCTCAAGTCATCGCTGTTTAGCAGGTAGCCAGAATCTCTCAAATCATTTAGTAGTGTTCCTATAGCTCCTAATGCCACGCCTGTTGTTTCTGATATTTCTCGATAACTCGAGTTAATTAAGGTGTCATCGCATAATAATCCATAAACCAGCTTGAGCCCGCTGAGATTAAAAGCCTTATTCTTTTTTTGGCTATTTTCTAGTTTAGCTTTTTGGCCTTTAATGCTCACAAATATTGGCGGTAAGTTGATATAGGCGTTACCACAGCTATCAATATACTGAACGTCGCTTTCTTTCAATTTCTCGGCGATATTCGGATTGATATAATCGGCTATGAGTATCCCTTGTGGTGTTAGTGATTTGACTTGGTTGATAATACCCCCAAGATTAGGTGGCCGGATGTTACGCTTTACTTCAACTGCCATAATATGTTCAGTTGCAATCAAATAGGTATCGGCGCGGCGACTTTCTGGATAATTACTTATTAAGTTTGCGTCCGCTGTAAAATCTAAGCCTGTTTCTTTTTTCAAGGCTAGCAAGGCTTGGTCTAAGATAGCTGTTTCTTCTGGATTGAGCACTATGTACGCCTCCTAACGATCAGTTGTTCATGATAGTAGCATGTTCATGTTACGTGAACATAGGTTTTTGTTGAACGTAAGGCTCATTTCTTAGACGGAATGACTTGTGAAAACAGACTTTCAGGCGCCCTGAGAGGCCTACATTGGCTGGCGTGTGGCTAATACGATCAAATGTTGTGCCCTTAGCGATACCTTCTAATGATTTTCGTTCAATATAATTCGGTGTTCATGAAACGTGAACGGGGTTTTATACTGAACGGACGGCTTTTTTGAGTTTGGCGGCGGCAAACAATTTGTTGCCAGATGTTTTAGGCAAGTAGAGTATTGCCGCGCCGACTTCGCCGCTCCAATAGGCGCGGAACAGGGGGAAGTCGAAGCTTATCCACCAATCGACATTAGTGCTGGTAAATTCACCCACGAGTAGCGCTTTAAACTGACCAAGTGGTGGTGGATTTAGCGTTAGTGGCCATCTTGGGAGAGTGATTCTGGCTCTGTGATTATGTACAGCTCAAAGTGGCGCCTGCAACCGCTTAACGCTTGCCTGTGCTCATCAGCGCGTTTAGCCCACTGGTGACCAGGGTGGTAGTTGCTGAAGAATAGAAACGCTCGGTTGGATTGCAGTGTACGGCTGCGATTGTTCTATTTATTACTACTGCAGCAAAAGCGAGCCAGGCAGCGCATGGCTGACCGCCCGTTTATTTTTGATGCCGTTTTTATACCGAGGGTATGAGCATAACCCTATATTTAAACTAGCCGCTGCTCGCCAGGTCCATCCCAATTAAAAACGCGTATTAAATCACCACAAAGCTCATCGGATCTGTATTTTGGGGCATTGAAGCGCCGGGCCTTGCAGGGACAGCAAGGGATAGGTTATGCAGGGAGCACATTGCCGGTGGCTTGAGCGGCCCTAAAATGCGGATTCGATGTGCTCAGCATGAAGAGAATAGCTCTCGCGTCACGATCTTCGTCGAACGAGCTTTGTTCGAGTATTATTTAAGTGGGATTACTCTGCGCTGCCCGCATGCGGCTAAGCGATAGCGCGAGGTACGCCGCGTTCACTAAAAACATTGTTCACGAATCGTGAACAGCGGAAAAAGGTCGACGCTGTAGTAGGGGATTAGCGCTCATTTAAGCAAAAAAGCGGCAATGGCTTTGGTTGGCTTGCTTATTGGTGGCAGAATGTTAGGTTCGTTATCGATAAATTTATTAAGTTATTGATATTTATGGTAATAATGCTATTGCTCTATAAGCAAGTCCAAAACATCGAATAAATTCCAAATTGAACAATTCAAATAAAAAAAGGCTTAAACAAAGAATGAATACTAATGATTTAGACTATGCCAAAACACTCAAAGAAGAAGAGCGCTATGACTTCTTCCTGGATGTGGTTGCGCAAGAGCGGGAAATTTGGATTTTGGTGAATGACCAGCAAGAGTTTCTTAAAATAGCGTCAGATGATTCTGGTGATGAGGTTTTGCCCGTTTGGCCGCATGAGGCATTGGCGCTGGATTATAGTAAGGCTTCAGTGCAACCTTTAGTGGCTAAGAGCATTTCTTTGCCCGACTTTTTTATGAAATGGGTCGCCGGGTTAGAGGGCGATAATTTGAGCGTTGGTGTATTCCCAGGTCCCGAAGACGATGTGTGGGTGATGACGCCTGCGGAGTTAAAAAGCGATTTACAGGATGCCATTTCTAGTGCTTTTTAAGGTGGCCGTTTTTGCTAAAACTATTCTCTGGAATCACCATGTTTAAAGCCAAACCGCTTCGCAATACGTTATTCACCGTAATGGCATTGTTACTGGTATTGTTGTTAGTTTCTGCCGCGCTAGCGTATCGCGCGGGCTACACGCCGCGTTACATTGCAGCGGCGCCAGCGATGTTGGTAGGCTTTAGTGCAAAAATGTCGTGTTCTTTATATTACGTCAGTCAGCAATCTAAAGCACAAGTCCATCAAGATATAGTGTCTTACTCATCGTTATTCGGCTTTCCTACCGTGGTTTATGATGATGCTCGCCAGCGTGTGAGTGCATCGTTTTTAGGGCGTGAGCAACAGGCGCAGTACAGGCAGGGGGCTGGGTGTACCTTGGTAGATAACCACGAGACCCTACCGGCAATAACGACTATGCCGCTTTATCCTGATGACCCAATATCGCCGCAAGCCGAAGCCTCCGACTTTGATAAAAAGCTCGGTGATTTGTTGGCAGCAGATAATGCCCAGCAGCACGATACCCGTGCACTATTGGTGATGCGCGGTAATGGTGATGTTATCGGTCAAGCTTACGCAGAGGATTACCATGCACAATCGCTGTTTTTGGGTTGGTCTATGTCCAAAACCTTTACTGCAGCGCTGATAGGCAGCTTGCAGTATCGCAACGTCATTGCACCTTTCGAAAAAGAAGAAACCAGTTCAACAGCGCCATTATTTATTGAATGGCAAAAGGATGCGCGCAAGACGATTTCGTTAATCGATTTATTAACCATGACTTCCGGCCTAGCATTTAGCGAACTGTATGAACCCGGAAGCGATGCGACCAAAATGCTATTTGAAGATAAAAGTAGCAGCCTGCGACCATTGGGCAGTTCTATGGCTTTCCCCGCTGGGGAGCATTGGTTGTATTCGTCGGGCACGGCAAATTTATTATCGTTGTATGCCCATCGGGCGTTGGGGAATAGCGTTGAAAATTCGCAGCGTTATATTCAAGAATACTTATTGCACCCGCTGGGTATGAAAAAGGCAGTTTTAGAATTAGATCGTGAAGGCGTTTTTGTGGGTAGCTCGTTTATGTTTGCCACGGCGCAAGAGTGGGCTAATTTAGGGGCCTTATTTTTGAATGGCGGCACGTTTAACGATTACCAAATGTTAAATGCCGAATGGGTGCAGCAAGCGCAGTCCCCTAATCGTTCAAAGAATGATTCACGTTATGGCTTCCAGCTTTGGCTTAATCAAGGCGATGACCATCAGCCTTTGCGTTGGCCATCGTTACCGGCCAATAGTTTTGCGGCAAGGGGCAACCGTGGGCAGTTAATAATGGTGGTGCCGGAATATCAGTTGGTTATTGTGCGCTTGGGGTGGGGCAAGCCCAAATACCCAGAGGATGCTGCTGTGGCGAAGATATTAGCCCACTTACCTTAAGTGTTAGGTTGTACGAAAAAAGCTAATAAGCTTTATTAGCTCTTCGGCTTGATCTGTCATACTTTTGCTGGCGGCCGAGGCTTCTTCAACCATAGCCGCATTTTGTTGGGTCATGGCGTCCATTTGCATTACTGTTGTGTTAACTTGCTGAATGCCCTCGGCTTGCTCTTGTGATGCATCGTTTATATCTGTAATTAAATCCGAAACAGCTTTTATTGCCTCCACAATTTCGGTAAGAGTTTGGCCAGATTTATTGGCTAGGCCTGTACCGTCTGCCACTTTAGATACGCTATCGTTAATTAGGCCTTTAATTTCTTTTGCTGCCGTGGCGCTGCGTTGCGCCAAATTGCGTACTTCACCGGCAACTACGGCAAAGCCTCTACCTTGCTCACCGGCACGTGCGGCTTCTACTGCAGCATTTAGGGCTAGCAAGTTAGTTTGAAAAGCTATCTCGTCGATAACACTGATAATATCCGATATTTTTTTGCTGGCAGATTCTATTTCAGACATCGCACCAATAGTGTTATTAATTACTTCGCCGCCGTACTGGGCTTTTTGAGTGGCCTTTGTCGATAGTTCATTGGCGTGCTGAGCATTGCGAGCATTTTGTGTCACGGTGGATGTTAATTCTTCTACACTGGCGGCACTTTCTTCTAAGCTGGCTGCTTGTTCTTCGGTGCGTTGGCTTAAATCAAACGAGCCGCTTTGTACTTCTTGTGCTGAAGAATTAACATGGCTTGCGCGCTGAGCGATTTCTTTAAACATATTGTTTAAGCGCTCGAGTGTTGAATTCATGGCTTGGCGCAGTAAATCAAACTCACCGTCTAAGGTCTGATCAATTGTTTTGGTTAAATCCCCTTCAGATAGGGAAAATAAGGTATCGCTAATAAGGCTTATGGCTGTTTTTTGTGCGGTAATATCGGTGGCATATTTTACAACCTTAATGGGCTCGCCATTAGTATTGTAAATAGGGTTATATGATGCTTGAATCCAAACCGTTTTATTGTTGTTACCAATACGCTTAAATTCGCCGGAGATAAACTTACCTTGGCGCAAAGTTTGCCAAAAGTTTTTGTAATCTTCGCTATCTCGGTATTCTTTTTCAACAAACATGGAATGATGCTTGGCTTTGATATCCTCTAAGCGGTACCCCAAGGTTGTCAAAAAGTTTTCGTTAGCCTTTATAATTGTTCCGTCAAGGTTAAATTCAATAACGGCTTGTGCTTTTGATATGGCTTCTAGTTGGCCCGAATAGTCGGCATTTCTAACTTTTTCTTCAGTGATGTCGGTAGCGTACTTAACGACTTTAAAGGGCTTTCCGTTAAGATCCATAATGGGATTGTAAGATGCTTGAATCCAAATTTCTTCACCATTCTTATCGATGCGTTTAAATTCGCCAGATACAAACTCCCCGCGCTGTAGCTTCTGCCAAAAGTTACGGTATTCGACGCTTTGCTTAAGTAGGGCATCTACAAACATCGAATGATGTTGGCCTTTGATTTCTTCAAGCTTGTAATTGGTGACGGCTAAGAAATTGGTGTTGGCGTTGCGAATAGTGCCATCCATGTCGAATTCGATAACGGCTTGCGATTTGCTGATCGCCGATATTTGACCGGAAAAATCAGCTTGCTGCAGCTTTTCTTGCGTGACATCCGTGGCGTATTTTATAACCTTAAAGGGTTTCCCTTTAGGGTCCAGAATGGGGTTATAAGATGCCATTATCCAAACTTCTTTTCCGTTTTTGCCTATCCGTTTGTACTCGGCCGATTGGTGCTTTCCTTGGCGTAATTGCTCCCAGAAGCTTTGGTATTGTGTGCTGTTGCGTTGCTCCGGTGTTACAAACATGGAGTGGTGCTGGCCTTGAATTTCTGACAGGTTATAACCTACGGTCTTTAAAAAGTTATCGTTGGCTTTGATAATTGTGCCGTCTAAATTAAATTCAATAACCGCTTGGGACTTACTGATGGCGTTTATCTGCCCAGAAAAATCACTGCGCTCTATAACTTGCTGGGTAATGTCTGATGCATACTTAACAACTTTAATGGGTTTGCCGTTAAGGTCCATGATGGGGTTGTAGGAGGCTTGAATCCAAACCTCGTCCCCACCTTTATTGAGCCGCATAAATTCGCCAGATTCAAAGTTACCCTCACTTAGGCTTTGCCAAAATGCGCTGTACTCAGTGCTTTTTGCGTAGTCATCGCTTACAAATAGGCGGTGGTGTTTACCTTTTATTTCATCAAGGCGATAACCCATGGCGCTCAAAAAGTTATTGTTTGCAGTCAGAATATTGCCTCGGGTGTCGAACTCAATGACAGCAAGTGATTTATGAATGGCTGAGATTTGGCCGCTGTAATCGGCTTGTATTAATTTTTGTGCAGTTATATCGGTTGCAAATTTTATGATTTTATAAACACGGTTGTGTTCATCAAGCAGTGGATTGTAAGTCGCTTGAATCCATATGTCGTTACCTTGCTTACCGACACGCTTGAATTCGTTCTGAATAAATTCGCCATTATTTAAGCGAGCCCAAAATTGCCGATAAGCATCGCTTTTTTTTGTTTTTTCATCGACAAAAATAGAGTGGTGCTGCCCCTGAATATCTTGGAGCTGATAGCCTACTGCGTTTAAAAAAATAGCGTTGGCAGTAATAATTTTACCGTCTGGGGTGAATTCTATTGTTGCGAGCGATTTGTCGATCGCTATCATCTTGGCGGTTGTATCCCGGTTGGGGCTATTTTCTATTCCTTGTGCAGTAGGCTTTGATTTTAAAAATAGGCTGAGCATTTGGCTTCCTTGGATAAACAGGCAAGACGGTGTTCTTAGAGTATAGGCCTGCAGGCCATAAATGTAGGCTGTGTAATCGTATGTTTATACTTATAGGAAATATGAACGGTAAAGCTATGGTTATAAAATAAATAACAGGGTTTTGTTGAGGATATGTGCGCCAACATGCGAAGAGGATAGCCATATATTTATAATATATGGTGATTTATCTGCCTATGATATTTGATGGCGATTTTATTCATTATTTTTTATACGCAGTTTTTTTTGAAGGCAATTTTCCAGTCTTTCGCGTAAGTGCTTACGCGCCGGCTCTTCCTAAGTTGGCATGTCGCGGGCAAAGCTAAAAAATGCGAAGCAAATTGCCGAGAACATGTGATGCTGCTCGCAAATACTGATTTTTCATCATCCCTTTTTATTGCATTTTTGCTTAGGATACACCGCTCTAGTGGATTGCCTGTGGTTCAGTATCACGTGATATTGATTTTAGCTTGAGGCCTAATCCTGAAATTTACAAAACCGTGATTGTAGGTTTTAACAACAACGAATGCTGTTTTTGGGCATCTAATTCAAAGAGGATTTTCATGAAACAAGGTCTTACTCAGTGGTCTACCACTCTAGCTAAGGGCATGGGGGTTAGTGCGCTCGCCATGGCCATGGCTGCATGTACTGGTGGCACCACCTCTAGTTCCTCCGAGCAGCAAACGCAAAGCTCTGCACCGGTTATTACCTCTTCGGCTAATAATGTAAGCAGTGCGCCAGTTGTTACTTCTAGTAGCATGGCTACGGCATCTTCCACTCCTAGTCTAGCGGATGATGATGTGGCTATTGTCGCCAATTACGATGGCAATATTCCATTGCTAGCAGCTAAAGGCCGGCCTGGCGCGCCTTTGCAAACTGACGGTAACCCATTTCAAGATTCGTACTTTTACTTGAGTCCAGATATCAAAACAATGATGGATTACTCGCTTGAGATCGCAGGTGATGGCGGCGCCATGACCGATAAAATCAAGTACGTTCAGCACCAGCCAAGCGCTATTTGGATGGACTCTACAGCAACGATTGGCGGGGACATTGAAGCTGGTCGTCGATCGTTAGTTCAGCATCTTGATGCCGCTGTAGCACAACAAAATTACTATGCTGAACAAGATGGTCAAATCTCTCCAATGACTGTTGTAGTAATTGTTTATAACTTGCCCGATCGTGATTGTGCGGCTTTTGCTTCTAACGGCAAGCTTTACGAAGTGGGCAAGCCACAAGATCCTATGCCTAATGATGGCATGGCCCGCTACCGCGATGAGTATCTAGGCCAAATTCTGGATGCGTTCCAAGCTAAGCCTGAATTTGCAAACTTGCGCCTTGTTGCCATGTTAGAGCCAGACTCATACCCCAATATGATTACCAATACCGATCTAAACCCTGACGGCCCAGCTTTGACGTGGCCCGCGTTAACTTCTGCAAGCGGCGAAACTTACTGTGATAGCTTGCTGACGAAATACTCTTCGCCAGGTCTAGAGTCTGGTTTGGGTGTTTATGGTCATGGTTTGCAAATTGCTATTGAAGAGCTCGCAAAAATCGATAACACCTATACCTATCTTGATATTGCACATGCTGGCTGGTTAGGTTGGGATGGCAATCTAGAGCGTGGCGTAGAAGGCTTTATTAAATTAATTGCAGGTGCTAACACCGACGGCATTAGTGGCTTCAGTAAAGTACGTGGTTTTGCATCAAATACGTCTGGCTACACACCACTTGAAGAGCCTGCTATCTCCAACGCTGACGGCGATAAAATGGATTTGGCTGATTTCTATGAGTGGAACTCTGCGGTTGATGAGATGACCTATATCGACCGCTTTAACGCTGCTGTGAAATCTGAGCAACCGGGCTTTAATCCAGGGTTTATTATCGATACTGCGCGTAATGGCTGGGGTCGCCCTGGTCGCCCAACACCAGGTAGCGGTAGTCGCGGCACTAATTTGAGTGACAAAGTTGATCTGCGTGCGCACCGAGGCCACTGGTGTAATGTTGATAAAGCGGGTGTTGGTGAAACTTCAAAAGCATCACCTGATAGCTCACGTCCCCACTTGGATGCGTTCTTTTGGATGAAGCCACCGGGTGAAGCTGACGGTATTTCGTTTGATGTTAAGGATTACCCTAAAGGGGGAGCTGCATACAATGCGCTTGATGCAGTTGATAAAGAAGTTGTGGATTCTGCCGCTAACCCCATTTACGAAGGTAAAGCTTTAGATACTATGTGTATTCCTGGATCTATTCGTGATGGCGATAAAGCAACTGAGCCTATGCCTTTCCTTTCTCCTCATGCGGGCGGTTGGTTTCATAAGCAGTTTATTGAATTGATTAACAATGCTTACCCGCCATTGGGCACCTCTGACTACTAAGTGATAACTTAGCTTCATCAAAACCAGATTTTTCTGGCTTTAAAAACGGCGCTTTCAAGCGCCGTTTTTTTATGCCTGTTATATGCCCCTTATTTCAAATGTGAATTAAAAGTCGGTATTGGTCTTTCAGTTCAACATCTAATATCCTGCTAAATATTGATGATTCAAAAATAGAGAAAAGCTATTCTGTGTTTTAAGGCACTGTTTTTTTTGCCTTGGAGTAAGGTAATGTTTAAAACGTCTAACGCGTTTAAAAGGCTAATGGTGCCGCTCGTGGTGTTGGCGCTTTCGTTAGGCGCTAGTTTTTAAAGCCTAGTGACTGGTGTTGCTGGTTTTTTTGACTTATGACGTGAAAACAATCTTTTGTTCACGTTAGGCTGCGCAGCTTTGCAGGCTGGCATACCATTGTTTGGTGGCATCAATTAGACTCCCTCCAAAATAATTACAATGGCATGAGAGGGCAGTACTTTGTTAGCTGATGATGGGGTAGACCAACATAAAAGGCGCTTTATAAGAACATTGGCTGGTGGCTCTGCCGTGGGGTTAACGGTTTCGAGTTTGCCGGCAAGCCTAGCGGCCAACGCTCGTGAACTTGAGCGTACGGGGGCTAGCCCTGCTTACCAGCCATCTTGGGCTCCGGAGCCTGGCAAGGCGGTGCAGCGTATTGATGGTTTGCCAAAGGTCTTGGGGCAAAAATTGTATGCTAGGGATTTTCGCGCAAAAGACATTCCTGCTTGGCCCAATAAAGAATACATCGTGCATCCATTGCGTTGTGACCGAATAGATAGTGTTGTAACGGGCTATAGCTATAGCATGTTACCCAAGGCACTGCAGCCCATTGCCGTTGTTGATGCGGCTAAACTAGCTGCAGATAACATGAGCCTTGGCGGCGGCATGAGTAAGCCTTTTTTTACCGCTATTAATAAAATGCCTGATTATTATGGCCAGCCGGTGGCCTTGTTAATTTTTAGTAGCTTTGATGTTTATCGCAAGGCATTAAAAATTCTACAATTTAATAAACAGTGCATCGCGTACCAGTTTTCTTCCGCTAGCCAACCGGTCAGTGATTACAGCCCGAATAGTAATTATGTGCGTGATGCCGCACAAGGCTTTAGCAAGGTTGCCAGTGATGATTACGCCACCCGTTACCCTGCTATAGCGAATAGTATTCGTGATGACATTGCCTCGGCGGATGACTTGGGTTGGCAGTGTTTCCATCAAAAATTTAAAACCCAAGTGATGGACCCCATGTTTATGGAGCCTGAGGCGGGGCTGGCATGGTACGATAGTCAAAAAAATAAGTTACATTTACTTCTGGGTACGCAATCCCCCGTAGGCGATATAGCGGGTGCTGCAGAAATTTTTAGCGCTGATAATTGTGCATACCCGTTATATAAAGACGATGCTGTCGAACTTATTTCGTGTTACCCCGGTGGAGGCTTTGGCGGCCGAGATAAATCATATTTCACAATGTATTTAGCTATGGCTGCGCCTTATGCTAAAGGTGCAGTTTTGCGTTGGTCGCATACCCGCTTCGAACAATTTCAAGTTGGCCTTAAACGGCATAAAACCGATTTTTGGGAAACTTTGGCTTTTGATAAAAGCGGACGCATGCAAGCGCTGGAATGCGACTTTGTTATGAATGGCGGTGGCCGAGAAAACCTGAGCCCTTATGTTGCTCAGCTGGCAGCGTTGAGTAGTTTTTGTGCTTACGATATCCCCAAAGCTGTGGCGACAGCCAAGGCTACCAATACTAAAGATATTTTAGGCGGTTCACAGCGCGGCTTTGGCGGCCCGCAAGCATTTTTAGCAATAGAAACCCTAATTGATGAAGCGGCCTATTACTTTAAAAAGAGCCCTTTTAACCTGCGCAGGAAGAATTTATTAACATCTAATAGCCAAACCATTACAGGTGCGCCAATAACACAAGATTTACAACTCACAGAAATTTTAGACCAACTAGAGGTTCACTCTTTATGGCGCGATCGTAAAAAAGTGCAGCGTGAATACCGCCGCGAAGGTTTGCGCTATGGCGTGGGGTTAGCATTATCGAACGAAGCTTATGGTACCAGTGGCGACGGCATGTTTGGTGGTGTGCAACTAAACCGTGATGGCACACTTACCGTACGCACCCCTTATATAGATATGGGCAATGGCGCAGCCACGGCACTGGGGTTAGCGCCAGCAAGGTATTTAGGTTTGAATGCCAGCCATATAAAAATGGGAGATGCCGCGTATTTTGATGCTTTAGGGCTAACAACTTCAAGTAGCCAGTCATCAGCGGATAATTACGTTATTAAAGCGTCGGGGTCGGCGAGCGCTTGTTTGGGCGCTTTTTACCAATATCATGTGGTTGAGCAGGCAGGGTTAGCTTTTTTACTCGAGGCAGTATTGCCGGCTGTTATTCACTTGCTGGGGCGCACGTTATCCCATGACGATTTACGTTGGCAGGATGGCTATTGTATTGTTGAGGGGCAATCGCCTATTGATTGGAGCTCTATTGTTGCTGTTATCTTCGATCAGCGTTTACCCACTTATGCTGCTGTGCATGCTTCTTTTGTCGGGCAGTTTTCACTCGGTAATTTTCGGTTTTCGGCGTTAACAAAAATAAACCCAAGTTTAACTTTGCCACTAGATTACATTGCAGTCGGTACCGATGAATTTAATCTGCAACCTGTTAAGCGCTTAAAGGTGGTTAACCCGCCGCCAGAAGCCTTTAACTATGGCCGCAGCACTTATGCGCCTTGTGGGGCATTGGTTGCTGTCATGGTAAACCCAAATACGGGTGATGTAAGAGTGCGTGATTGCGTTAGTGTATTAAGTGCTGGTGTACAGCATTGCCCCGAGTTAATTAGCGGCCAATCGCAAGGGGGGGTTGCAATGGCAATAGGTTATGCCTTGCTGGAAGACTGCCCTATTAGCGCCGACGGGCCTGGTAACGGCTTGTGGAATTTAAATCGTTACCACTTAGCCAAAATGGCCGATGTTCCTAAAAACCAGCAGCTAATCGTATTACCGCCGGGTAAAGGCGAAACTACAGCACGCGGTATTGCCGAGGCCGTTATGTGCCCGATTGCGCCGGCTATTTTAAATGCTTTAGCCATGGCGATAGATGGTCATCGCTTTACGCAGTTGCCAGTTAAAAATAGCCATATTCTGGAGGCTTTAGCATGAGTGTAAATAATACAGGGGTACAGTTTTACGTAAATGGTAAAGTCGCTACAGCAAAAGCAGACGATGCCGATATGGCGTTGGTAGATTATTTGCACGAGCGAGAAAACTTAACGGGCACAAAATTTTGTTGCGGTGTGGGTGTATGCCGTGCCTGTACGGTAGCTGTGCGAAATCAGAAAGATGCGCCGTTGGAAAAAGCCTTGTCGTGCTCAACCCCACTCAGTGCGATTAACGGTATGCATGTGTACACGGTGGAATCGCTCGGTAATCAGGACCAATTAGCGCCATTACAGGACGCTTTTTTAAAGCATTTTTCTTTTCAATGTGGTTACTGCACCTCGGGTTTTTTAATGGCGGCTACTGCTTTATTGGAGCATTTGGCTGTTACCAAAATCGAAGAGCGTGAATTAGATAATATGATCGAGAAATGGATTGGTGGCAATATTTGTCGGTGCACCGGTTATATTCGTTATATAGCAGCAATTCGGGAGGTTGCTTTACCTGTCGTTAGGCATACAGCTGCGTTGGCGGCTACCCCAGTGAGTGTGAAATTGGCCGGAGGCGCTATCAATGGGTAACGATTGTTTGCATTTAAAGCGCATATTACTAATGGCATGCATGGCATTATTGGGGCTGGGCGGTTGCAGTAAAATTGAAACGCAAAAGGCGGCTAGCGAGCCAGAAACACTTTTGCAATATGGCCAAATGTGTACCGATTTAATTGGTGAAATTCCTGCCTTTAATTGTAATGATGGCGAAGTTGTACCCATTACGGTTAACGGTGAAATTCCAAAAGATTACAGCAAGGTAACAACGTGTGATAAACCTGCCATGTTGCCTTATGCTGACGATACCTTTGGCCAGTGTACGCCATATTCTAAAGTGTTGGATTTGTCCCGTGGGGAGGTACAGATATCGGCTTTTTGCCGCAGAGAGTATTTACGAGAACCACAAAGCCCGCTGTACGACGAAGTTGATATTATTTTGCATAGCGTGGCCACTGGTGATACTTGTTGGTTTCATGCGGAATCGCCAGAAGGTGATAGCGCTGGTTTTGATGCCAGCCGTGTACCGCCCCCGAACGAAAAAATACCGCCGGCAGGCCGCGTAAGCGCTGAGCAATTTTGGTGGACACCGCAAGCTACTGCCACGAAAGAATGTGGTAGTTGCCACGATGCCGACCCTTTTATGTATAGCCCTTATATTGGCCAAGTTTGGCATAAAGTACCGACCGACCCTTGGGGGTATTACAATAATTATATTGGTTCAGCTTTTAATTCATGGCCAGAGCCCCAGGCAATAACAACGCGCGATAATACCTGCAACGGTTGCCATCGCATTGGCAATTTAAACAGTTGCGACATGGGCATAATTGCATCTGCCGCTGGGCGCATGCCAATTAAAGGTGCGAATGAACGCGGCAATACATATCCTTTAAATCATTGGATGCCTGCGGATAATTTTCACTCAGAAGTTTTTTGGAATACGGTTTATAGCAATTCCGTCGATGCATTATTATCGTGTTGCGCAGACCCAAATCAAACAGGCTGCAAGTTGACGCCGATAACGGGGCGGGACTTTTAGGCACTGTGGCGATAGGTTGTGCGGTGTTAGGTTAATATTAATGATAAGGGCGCATGGCTGTAATGCACTAGTCACCGCTTCAGCGCCGATAACTCTGTTCAGTAATAGTAATTTGGATAACAGTTTTTTTACTTTTATAGGGGCGTTTATTAAGTTGTGCTATTTGTTGTCTTGGCTGTAAAAACGAACAAAGCGGCCGATCATTAATCGCATTTGGGCGAGCATGGCCACTATAAAGCCTACGCCGCCAATAATGAGGCCGGCCAAAACGCAAAGCTCTTGCTCGATGGAGGCAGGCATATTGTTATTGGCCACAATAATAAGGCCTAAGCCTATCGCAAAACCAATAACACCTAAGCGAAACTGTTTGAAAATTAGTTTGGGGTCGGCGCTGTAGTGCACAATAAGCGCCTGCCAATAGCGGCTGTTGCGTAGTGCCACAAAATATTTAAGCATTATTGCTTAGCCAGCGGGTGGCGGCATGTTGATCGCTTTCTTTGGCTTCGACCCATTTATCGCCTTCTTTTTTCCAAAAAGGTGCCTGTGTTTTTAATAAATCGATAATGCAATGGCAGGCTTCAAAAGCGGCCTGCCGATGAGCGCTAGCGACGCCAACAAATACAATTTGCGCGCAAGAGCTTAGCTTGCCTACACGGTGGATCACCGTAACTGCATCAAGTGGCCATTGTTTGCAGGCATTATTGGCTATTTGCTCAAGTACTTGCTCTGTCATCCCTGGGTAATGCTCTAACTCAAAGTTTGTTTTGCCGTGGGCTGTATTGGCTGTGGTGGGCGCGAATTCGCGTACCAACCCTGTGAATGTAACTACAGCGCCTATTGCTGAGGAAACCCGCAATTGTTGATATTGCAGGTTTTGATCAAAGTCTTCACTTTGCACGCTAATACGTATTTGGGGTTGTTGCTTTTCCATTGGTGCCATTTTGTCTGCTGTGTTGGAATTAATTGCCATTTTCCGCGCTTACTGGTCGAGCGCTAGTGGTGCGCTTAGTCGTGTTAGCCTAGCCTGTTTCACAGGCACGGTGATACTAAGGTATTACTTTGCTTAGTGTTAGCCAATAGCGCGGTTGCGTCCAGTAATTAAGTGGAGTTGGGTGAAATAGCGCCTATAACTGTTGGGGCTACTGCAGGGGGACTGTCACGCAATGCGTGGATTTTTGTGATGTGGTTATTAGATCTTTGGTTCAAAACAGTTCTACTAGTGAGTCTTCTTGTTTCTTCACATCTGCCGCCATACAATTGGTGGATAAATAATCAATAATTATACTTTTAGCGTTATTTGAAGCGTTTAGGAATATTACTTTTACACGGTAGTGACGGCTTAGCTAGGACCCGCTCGTAACGAGAAAGTGTTTTTTAACCCAAACGAGAATAATTATGCTTGATACTCCCCTTCAACAATTGGTTGCACAGCATTGGCGCTCGGCCTTACTAGCTAGTGCGTCTGTGATGCTTTCTGCGTGTGTTGCTACTGATAATAGCTCTAGTAGTGCGGTGGAAGTTAGCTCTGAGGCTGCTGTTTCTAGTAGCTCTGAAGTGGTTGTTCCCAGCAGTTCGGTTGCGCCTTCATCGAGCTCAGTCGAAAGCTCTTCAAGCCAGGCTGTGGTTGTTTCAAGCAGTTCTGCTGCTGTTTCTAGCTCGGAAGAGGCCTGTGAAGAACCTAATGGCGGCCAGTTTGCATCGGGGGAGACTCTTTTTGAGGGCTGCATAGCTTGTCATGGTGTGCCAACAGCAGATGGGAAAACAGCTGGTGGTCTCGGAGGCCCCATTGATGTGGCTGATGTTGGTGGTGATTTGTATGGTAAAACGAATTCGCCGACATTAGCGGGTTATATCGAATCTGCTATGTCTCAGCATTTTAATATGTGTGACGCTTCAGATGCGAGCTGTGCTGCAGACGTTGCCTACTACTTAAACGTAGCCACTGGCCTTATTGCTGTCGCGCAAGTTTGTGAAAGCTCGAGTTCTGAGGCGGAGCAATCAAGCTCGATTGAGGCGTCTTCCAGCAGTGCAGCACCAGTAGGTATGAGCTTATTGAGTAGCCCTGGCACTTTCGCTAATGGAGGGGAAGGTTTTAATGTAATTCCTTCGGCGAGCTTTGGTGGTGAAGTTAGTTTTTCTATACCTTCAGCGAATACAGCGGAGCCTTGGGCTGTGCAGATGACGCACGAGTTGAGTGTGACTGCTGGTGAGCAATATGTAATTTGCTTTGATGCGAAAACGACTGCTAGCGCAGGAATGCGTAGCTTAACGGTGGGTTTTGATAATAATGCCACGGGTGGTTATGCGAATATCAGCGGTGGCCATATCGACGAGATACTAACGGCTCAGTACCAAAACTTCTCACCAGTAGTGACGGCTGATGCAACAGCCGCCGATGCCCGCTTGTACTTCAATCTGGCGGCCGAAGCTGGGGATGTTCAGCTCGATAACATCGCTGTTTATCAAGGCGGTAGCTGTGGTGGCGTGGTTGAGGGTAGTTCATCTTCGGCGGTTACAAGTTCTAGTGCGCCTGCTGTGAGCTCTTCTAGTCAAGCTACTACAAGCAGTGCGTCGAACCCTGGCAACGGTAATTTAATTATTAATGATGATTTTGAAGGTCAATCGAATAATACGGCTCCTTCTGGCTGGAAAACATTCTTGCAGTATCAGATAGACCCGCAAGGCAATAGCGCTGGTGCCAGTACTTTTGCCTTGATTGACTCCAGCAAAGCTCACTCTGGTTCTAATTCTGTAAGGATTAAAACGGGAGGTACTTCAATTCAGCCATCATTTATTTTTCAAGATTTACCCAGTGGGCAGGATGCTTTTTATTCTCGCTTTTGGATGAATATTCCGGTGGCGCTAGGCGGTGGGGTTAAAGGTGGTGATGGGAATCACGTGCACTTTATGGCTTACTCTACTGAAATGAGCGGTTCTAATAAGCAAGAGCTTCGTTTTGGTACGCTACAAGATGCAATTTTAGGTGCATTCTTACCTAAAGGTATTGATGCAGGCACAGAGAACATCGTTCCAACCGCAACCATTCCTGCTAATCAGTGGGTGTGTTTAGAGTTTGCCGTTGTTAAAAATAGTATGTTTGATCAGGTTTACGCTTGGGTTGATGGGCAGGTAATACTTGAGGCGGTGTCTCCATCTGCATGGGCGCGCGACCCAGGCCAATTCTTCAGCACAGTTTCTGCAGATTCTAAGATAGACAATCATGTTTCATTTGGTTGGAGATCATTTGGAGATAATAAGGGCGTCGAAAATGTTTGGTTTGACGATATCGCTGTTTCCACAGAAGGCCGCGTAGGATGTAACTAATAAGTATGTTATTAGATTTTAGCGTGCTGTTTTTGAACACGTAATTCCTTAGAGCTCCCGTCCATTGGCTGAATGATCACTGGCAAGGAGCTTGTTTATGGAAGTCTCTTTATGCAACATCCTATAGCCCATAGAGCACCCGCTTTATGGGCTTTTTTAATGCCTTTTTAGTAAGGGCGGCCTCGGTGGGAGGGAATGTTACCGGGTTTAAGTGCAAGCAGGCCTTATTCAAGGCGCCTACGGGTATTGCTAGGCAGTTGCTCAAAGAATGATTTGTAGTCTTTACTCAGGCGTGAATAGTTTACTGCGCCTAGCTGCCCGGCGATATCGGCCAAGCTGAGCTTTAAATTATCGGCGTTTTGGATAATTGCTGACCGGTAACGATTAAGTTGAATAGCTTTTAAATACTCGCCTGGGCTGCCGTTTAGTACATCATCAAAGGCTTTCTCTAACCCGCGTTGCGAAACATGGCAGGCTTGGGCTACGTCCGAAATTTTACGAAAAGCAAAAGGTTGCGCCTGCATTAAGCGCAGTGTTCTCAGTAGCAGGTTATTGCGGCTATTGGGGCGGTACAAGCTTGCGTTGCTCGAATTTAATAGCTGCGCTGATAGCTCAAATACCGATAGGGGCTGGGCGGTTGTCGAACTATCAAATTGTTTGATTAATGTATCGCGAAGATCATTTCGGGTGAGTGTTAAAAAAGGTTGCTGGCTATCAGAGCTAGGGGAAATTAGGCGCTGCTTTAATGTATTTATTAATGAATTCTTTGTTTTTTGGTCTTCGTGATTTGTGTTGTCAATATCTTCAATTGAAAATGCAAAAAGTGTGGTGTTTGGGGCAACCACCATATCGTATAGGGCGTCAGCTTTAAGCACAAAAATATCATGCTCGGTGATTTTGCGACCATTTAAGAATAGCGTTCCTTGCGGTGCTACAAAACCAAAAATAAATTTTTGAGGGCACAGTATGGATACTTGCAGCATGTAGCTGAGGTTGGCCGTACTCTTTAGCCCGCTAACACCATTGGCTGCAAGCAGTGTTCTGTCGCCACAAAATTTACCCGGTGAAAGTTGAGTATGTTGTATATGGCAATAGCGTGGAAATACTGAAAATCTTTTTAATGATAATCCTAGTGTTGGAATAACAAGCCGCTTGGAGCGTTTTAAGGCATTCGCGGGTGATTTAATATCTCTTTTTAATGGGGTACTTATATCGAGCATAGAGGACAACAGCCTGCAATGATTGCGTAGGCCGAATAGTGTTCGGCACAGCTCTCCGTGATGCTCATCCTTGAAACCAACGCAACAACTTGGTTATATCAAATTAACGAAAACTGATTATAAGCAATAATGAGTTACGCGCCATGAAAAAAATGGGCCATTAGCGAACAGTTCATTTAATTTCTCGCCGATTTTTGAAACTAAGCCTAAGGTCAATGTAGCGAAAATGACTTTTAGTTGAGTTTAATCGCCTTTAGTTAATTGTTGTGTAGCCTATTTATTGGCCGTTTGCCGTTGTATTGGTTGTAAAGTCAAAGGATTAATATATGAAAGTCTCTGATGAAGATACCACCATGAGCGCAATGCAAAGTGCTTATCAGGCGGGCATTGTCGCGCGTGCATCTCGTAGGTTAATTGAGTGTCATAATCTGGAATCTTTTTTATGTTGTGCTCATAAAACCCTACAAGACCTAGGGTGTTCTGGCTTTGCGCAGTTTCAATTTAATGAGGAATCTCGTCATATTAAATTTGGTGATACAGTCAGGCTTCACCAGCGGGCTGCGCTGCATGGCGCTGAAGCGTATGTAGATGGGCGAGATGATAGCCAATTTACGTATCATGGCGAGCAAATCCTATTAATTATTGATATCGAATTTTGTAACCCCCGTGATAGCGATATATTGAAAGATAATGTGGCTATTTTTGCAGATTCCATGAGCTCTTGGCTGGATCATCACTCAAAATTACATCGCGAGCGGGTCACTTCTGCGGCCGAAAAACTTAGCGTCGTTAATAATCTGAATAATTTCACGCGCTGCTTATATCGTATTAATGACCACTTACTGGAAACACAGCGCCATGTTCGTGAGGATTTGCTATCGCAATTAATTACTGCTTTTCCTGTTATGGGGCTAGATGCCGATCAGGAAAATACAATTCTCGATATTGTTAATGCTGCAATAGAAAGAGAAAATCAGCTACTTGGGTCACAGATAAAACAAAATATTGAGTTACGATCACTAATGGAAAGTGCGGTAGAGGCTTTGACCCCAGCTGAAAAAAGGTACTATGCAACGCCCTTATTGGATGATGATATTATTTTGTTTAATTGAGGTCTATTCTCCCATATAGTTTAATTTCCCGCCCATGGCGCGATAAACATTTACAGCGGCTTGAAGGTGTTGATGTCGTGCTTGAATGTGGCTGTCCCTTGCGTTAAACCAACTACGCTGCGCCGCCAGTAGCGTTAAAAAGTCTGTATCACCTGCTTCGTAGCGCAGCCGTGCTAAGGAATATAACTGCCGATTGTTTGCTAATTCTTGCTCCCGTATTGGTTGCAATCGAGCTTGATGCTGCCATTCGCTTAGTGTTTCTAGGGTGTCTGAGAATGCTTTTAATACAGTGAGTTGATAGCCTAATTGTGCTTTTTCTAAGCCTCCTTCGGCATAGGCGATTTGTTGCTTAATATTACCAGCATTAAAAATAGGCATTGTTAGCCCTTCAACTAAATTCCCACTCCAGCCTTGGTTTATGTCCGCCAAGTTGCTTAGGTTCACGTTCGCGCTAAGGTTTAATCGTGGCCACCGCTTTTTACGCTGTACATAAACATTGGCTTCCTGTTCGCGTAGGTAAGCTTCTGCTATGGCAATATCGGGGCGTGTTTCCAGGAGCGCTGCAGGTTGTAGTGGTGAGATATTGGGTGTTTTAATCTGGGTAAACATACCTTGTATATCCGATGCGACGATGCTGGCCCTTCCGAGTAATATGGCCAATGCCCGCTCGCTGGTTACACGGTTGCGCTGCAGGGTATGTAATTGGGCTTGGCTATTGAGTAGAACATTGCGTTGTTGGTCTAGCTCTATGCGCGACGCAATACCAGCTTCAAAACGCAGCTCAATGAGTTTGAATAGGTTGGTGCCGGCGTTTAAATTTTGTTGGGCTATCTCTTCTCGTTCGCGTAAGGCGAGGGTATTTAAATAGGTTTGAGCAAGTTGCGCGCGCATTTGTAATACGGTGCTGCGATAACTTTCTTGCTGCGCAACCAAGGCCATTGCCGCGCTGCTGTTTTCGGCATCGCGCTGGCCCCATAAGTCGACGTTGTAACCTGCATTAATGCTAGCTGTGTTGCTGTGGTTATGGCTGCCGTTATCAAAACTAATCCCATTGCGGTTGTTTATACTGGTATCCAGCGTGGGCCAGTTGTTACTGCGTTGTTGAGCGTACATGGCGCTAGCTTGGCGTAACGAAATGGCAGCGGTTTTTAGGTCAAAGTTATTTAGCTCTAATTCTGTAAACAGCTGGTTCAGCTCTGGCGAGCCGAATACTTGCCACCATTGCGTTAAAGGCACTAATTGCCATTGCGTTTCTTTCCCTGCCTGGGTGTCGGTAATGTTGTTAAAGGCCTCGGGTATTTGTGTGGCTGGTAGCGCTTGCGGTGTGTAATGGTTGCAGCCGCTTGCAGCTAATATTAGGCCTATTATGGCAAGGCGTAATGTGGGTAAACGGAAAAGCTGATCAAAGTAACGCGACATTATTCTTCTGCTAGCGCTTGAATAGGGTTAACGGAGGCCGCCTTATGCGCGGGGGCATAGCCAAAAATGACACCCACTAACAGTGATGTTGTAAAGGCTAATAAGGGTGGCGCTAATGAAAATGCGACGGCAATAGCGGCCTGTTGTAAAACGAGAGATATTAATAAGCCTAAACCTACGCCAATAAGCCCGCCTAGTAAGCAAACCATTAAGGCTTCAATATTGAACTGCCGTAAAATATCTGAAGGTTTAGCTCCGGTGGCAATGCGTAAGCCGATTTCTCGGCGGCGCTCAGAGACATTCACCAGCATAATATTCATAACGCCAATACCACCTACAAATAGTGATATAGCGGCCACAGAGCCTAGCATCCATGTCAAGGTATCTTGTGTATCGCTAATAGCTTCAACCAGTGTGGCCGTATTACGTACCATAAAGTCTTCGCGGCCGTGGCGGCGTTTAAGTTCTTGCGTTACGGTTGCTTCAATTGTAGGCAGTAGGTCGGTGCTACTCACTTTCACTATAATGCTAGATAAATAAGGCCGGCCAAAAAGTTTTAATTGTGCTGTGGTAATAGGGATGTACACCTCATCATCAATATCTCGCCCACCTGCGCTGGCGCCCTTTGCTTTAAGGGTACCTATAACTTGGTAAAAGCTATTGTTCATCAGCACGTATTCGCCAATAGGGTTTTGGGTATTGGGAAATAATTGCTCTGCAACGGTGGCGCCGATGACGATGACAGAGCTGTAACGCTCGACATCATCGTTATTAATAAACACACCTTGGGCGATCTCCCAATTGCGCATAGAAAAATAGGCTGGCGTTATACCGCGTGCACGGCCACTGTAATCATTACTGCCAAAACGTACTGTAGTGCGGGCTTCACGTTCTGGCGAAACATCGGCTATTCCCGGTAATTGGGTTAAGAATTGCGCATCCTCCATTGTGAGTGTCGCTATTTCGCCACTGGCCCGAATATTTCGACCACCTGGGCGTATTTGTAATAAGTTGGTCCCCATTGCTTCAATGCGCTGAAGTACTTGTTGTTTGCCCCCGTCACCAATTGCCATCATGGTTACCACCGAAGCAACGCCAATAATAATGCCCAGTAATGTTAGTAGGGTACGAAATAAATTGGCTTGTAACGACCCTAAAGCTAAACACAAAGATTCCCACAAACTAATGCGCGGGTAGCATTTGATGTGTTGCTTTGTGTTGGTTTGGAGCGGCGCAGCTGGTGTGCAATTGCCTAAAGGGGCGGGGGTGTCACTAGGTAATTGATGCTGACTAGAATCGCTAATGATGTGGCCGTCTTTCATTTGGATAATGCGATTTGCTTGTTGGGCCACTAATGCATCGTGGGTAATTAATACAACGGTCGTACCGGTATCGCGATTCAATTGTTTAAGTAATGCCAGTACTTGCTGGCCACTAGCAGAGTCTAGTGCGCCGGTTGGTTCGTCAGCTAATATTACTTGGGCGCCATTAATTAAGGCGCGGGCAATCGAAACACGTTGTTGTTGGCCGCCAGATAATTGTGAAGGTCTGTGTCCACTGCGTTCGGTAAGGCCTAGTTGAGCGAGTCGCTTTTTAGCTAATGCTAAGCGTTGGCTTTTTTCCATACCGCCATAAATAGCCGGCATGGCGACGTTTTCTTGTGCGCTGTAATTGGCCAGCAATTGATAACGCTGAAAAACAAAGCCAAAGGTTTTTAGGCGTAAGCTTGATAACTCTTTTACATTGAGAGCATTGACTTGATGGCCGTCCACGCTATAACTGCCACTGCTTGGGGTGTCTAGGCAGCCTAAAATATTCATCAGCGTGGTCTTTCCAGAACCTGACTGCCCCATAATGGCTAAAAATTCGCCGCGTTTAATGGTTAAATTGATATTATTCAATGCGCGCACTTGCGTTTCGCCACTTAAGTAATCGCGGCATACGCCCGCAAGTGATAATAAAATATTGGAATCAGTGCTGGCCATGTTAAAAACCACGTGGTGGTCTTTTCATGTTATCTGTGCGGCCATTTTTGCTATCGCGCGCCTGGCTGCCAACTACAACACTGTCTCCTGCTTTTAGGCCTTTAATCACTTGCGCGTGCGTGCGATTACGTAAACCTAAGCGTACGGGGGTATCGATTAAGCCGTTCGCCGTATGTTGTTGTACATATGACCGTTGATTTTTTTTAGCCGGAGTATTGGTTTGGATTGCCCCCAATGGTACGAGAATGACATCTTTTGCATGATCCAGTAAAAAGAATGCTTGCGTGGTCATGGCATCCATCAGGCGGCCGTCGTTATTATCGATATCAATTAATGCTTGATACAGCACAACATCATTAATTACCGAGGGGGTGGGTAATACTTGTCTTATCGTGGATTGCCAACGGCGTTCGCCGCCGCCAAAGGTCTTAAAGTACACAGGCATGCCAGCGTATAGATGTGGAATGTCAGCTTCAGAGACTTCGGCGCGCAGTGTCAACACGGTTAAATCCGCTATTTTTAATAAAGTCGGCGCATTTTGGTTGGCGTTGAGCGTTTGGCCTTGACGCACTTGCACATTAACAACAGTGCCGTCGATAGGCGCATAAATATTGGCATAGCCTAGCGTTGCTTTGTCTCCGGCTAGGGAGGCGGCATCGGCTTTGATTTGTGCTTTCATGGCAGTTATTTGCGCACGCAGAATTTTTTCATTGGTGGTGCTGGCAAAAAGCTCGTCATCGCTTACTGCATTTTGTTGATGCAAGCTAAGGTTGCGTTTAGCGCGTAAATTGGCGAGTTCGAGCTCTGCTTGTAGTTGAATAAGCTGTGCTTTTTTACCCTCTAGGCTTGCTTGTGCATTTTGTACTCGCGTTTCAAAGACGGTAGCATCAATTTCTGCCACTAAATCTCCTGCTTTTACTATTGCTCCTTCTTCAACATGTAAAGCTTTAACTTGGCCAGAAACCTGAGCGCCAACTTCTACGTAATGTTTGGGCTCTAGTTTACCGGTGGCACTGATGAAGTTTTCAATATTACCGCGCTGAATGGTTTCGGTAAGGAGCTTTTCTGATTGCTGGTCATCTAGCCATCGCCAGCCTAAAAAGGTTGTTAAGCATATAGTTGTAACTAGCAATAACCAGCGATATGGCCACAATAATAAACGAGTCGTTTTCATGACTGTACAGTTTTGTTAAATCGAAGGTTTGATTTTTGTATTTTCCACTTTCTTTTCTTTTGAACAAAGCTCACAACGCCAGATAACACCATCACGGTGCCAATAATACTCAGTAACATTAATACAGCGACGTATATAGCACTTAAATTTCGGCCGGTATGCAGCGGTACAATAATGCTATATAGCTTTTCACCAAAACTTGATTCAGAAAAAAAGTCGCTACCGGTTACCTGTGATTTTTTACGGTTAATGTAAACTTTGCTACTGGGTAGACCAAACCAATCCTGCGGGGTTAATAACCTGAGTGTGATAATGGCTTCGCTGTTATTTTTTGTACGGGAGGTTGTTTGGGTTTGTTTAAGGTTTTTATTGTTTTTAACCTGGGCTGCATCGGCCTTTCTATTGTTGTTGGCCGCTCCTTTAGCCGGCGTGCTACGCGGAAATTGTATATAAGCAATTTTTGCGTCTGGCCAGTTTTGTTGTGCATGGCTCAGCCAGCTATGCCAATTGTTATCCAGTGTAGTGGCGTGTTGAGTGGGCGATTTTTCGTTGTTGTTAACGCCTAAAACACTTTTAGCCACATCGCGGTAGGTAATGGCGGCACCGGTGAGTGCCAACATTAGAATAACGGCCACACTCATAATGCCCGCGGTCATATGCGAGTAATACCAATTTTTACGCTTGGTGCCTTGCGGTAGCACATCACGCCAAGCAAAGGTGCGCCTTAGTGGCCACCAAATGTAAATGCCCAGCAAGCTAATTGCTAGTGCGATAAGTGAAACCCAAGCGACGTAATGCGCGCCTTTAATGCCTAAAAAGCCTTCTTTTCCCAATAATAAATTGCGGTGTAGCTGTAAAACTGTTTGGAAGAAACCTTCGCGCGATTTAGTTACATGACCAATTTCTTCTAGTGAACTTAGGTGATAAAAGTAGGATTCTCCTCTTTTGGCAACCTGATAATACGGTTTACTCGGTGTCGGCAGTATTATTTGGCGAATATCTTTGTGCTGATTTTCAAAATAGCTAATAGCCTCGGCTTGCTGTACTAGGGAGGGCGCTTGGTATGGCTCGCTATGCTGGGGAAGTTTAGCTGTACGACTTAGCAGCTCATCAATACTGGTTAAAAATCCTGTGCCAAAGGTAATTAAAAAAATTAGCCCTATGGGGAATCCCAGCCAGCGGTGTATTTTTTTGAGTACAAACATTGTTGTTAATTTTTGCATGATGATTACCCCGCATCACTGTGGCGTACTAACTTTTCAAGTGCACGAATATTGCCGGCAATGTCTCGGCGTTCTGGATTGTGTTTAAAGGCTTTTCGCAACAAGCTTAAAGCTTGAGGGTATTGCTCTCGGTCTATTTCCAGTTGCGCATGGCCAAGTAATGCGCGCTCACGCACCTCTTCGAAAGTAGCTGCGCGCACAAAATAGAGCGTGGCTTTCTCGTAGCTTTTATTATCGCTATGCAGCTGCGCCAAACCGATTAGGGCTTCGCCATTACTCGGATCTTGTGCAATCGCACCGTTAAGCCACTTGAGTGCTTGCGATTGTTGTTGGTGGTGTAGTGCATATTGTGCGTGGTAAACGGCTAGGCGCGAGGCTGTTGCTGCGGGTATTGTTTGGGTGTGGTATTCAAGTGCTTTAAGTAGTGTGTTTAATTCACTCCAGCGTTGCTGATTTGCTAACCACGCAGCTGTTTGTTCTATATTAGGCAGTAGTGCATCGCGGTTGCTTTTATTTAATTGTTGAGTACTTTGGCTTAGTAATATGACGGCGCGTTCTGTACTGCCGTGTTGTAAATGCAGTTGTGCCGCGATGGTGTAATTATTGACCTGCGCGTCGCCTAGGCGTAAAGCAACTTCTAGGCTGCTAAGTGCATCGCTATTGCGTTGTTGCTGTAGCGCGACTTGGCTGCGCAATAACCAAAGACTTGTATCGTTAGGTGTTCTTTCGAGCATTTGTTCGATAAGTGCCTGAGCTTGCTGGTATGCCTGTGCTTGCGTTAGTGCGTAAATTAAACCTTGTTGCCATTGGCTGTTGTCGGGCTGTAGCAATAGTGCTTGTTGGTAGCCTGCTACGGCACTGTAAGGGTGTTGCTGTTGTAAGTTAACAAACGCTAATTGGCCATAGCTTTGAGCATCTGCTGCGCCTAATTCAATAGTGCGTACTAGGTGTTTTTGAGCGGCATCGTATTTTTTTTGTAGCATAAAAGCCATGCTTAAACTACGGTGCGCAGAAGCTACATTAGGCCCTTGCTGCAAAGCGGCTTGCAAGGCGGTTTCGGCTTCAGGTAATTTTTTTAGTGTTAGCAATATTTGGCCGCGTAGCAGCTGTAGCGCTAGGCTGTCATTTTCAAGTGGCCGCTGTTTAAACGCAGCCAAAACATCGCTATATTTTTGCTGGGCCAACAGTGGTTGCATAGCTTTTACAAAGGCGTGCTCATTGTCCCGAGGTTGCATATTAGCTTCTTCGTAGTGCGCGCTAGGAAGGCTAAAAATCCAGTTTGGATCTTGTAATTTCACTTGAATATTGGCATTGCTAAGGCTGCTATAAAACCAAAAGCCGGTACCGACTACTGCATTTAATAGTAAACAACGAATTTTCATAATTAACTTCGGATTCTAATGGGCCAATTAAATTTCACGCGCACGTTATCGCCCCCCTTTTTTGGGGGGCTAAAGCGGCTGCTGCGTATTAATTTATCTAATTCAGGTTTTAATTCGGGGTAGGGGTTTTGTGTTACTTGAATAAGCTCCACGCGCCCGTTTTCGTGCACGATAATGTCCGCGGCGACCATCACTTCAGTGATACCTTGCCGGGTAATGCTCTTGGGCAGGGTGATTCGCAAGGGCGTTAGCAAGGTCGGCATATTATCGAGATCGTCTAAGCTGAATGCGTCCCAATTCACCTCTAGCGCCTCCCATTGTGGTTGTTCGCTTTGCAGGCTAGGGGCATCAGGCTTTTGAATCTTAATGTCTTGTTGTTGAATATTTAAGACCTGTAGCGCTGGGCCGGCACCTTGCACTTGCAATGTAATTGGTGTGTCTACTACAGGTTGCTCAAGTGCTGGCGGTGGTGGTGGAGGCGGCACCGCTAAAGTGATTGCCCTAACAATTAACGTGTCCTTCGGAGCATTTTTAAGCGAGTTGCCCAGCCATAATATGGCTAAAGCTAATCCCAGTATTGCAACACTAAGCAGCAGCGCGCGAGCTTGGCTGGCGAAAGCGGTGGTTTTTTTTGTGGCAAAGCTTTGAGTATGATTTGAAGAATACATTTGCTATGCCATTAGTTTTGCGTTGCTAAATTGACATGTTTAGCGCCGGCTAATTTGGCCTCGTCTAAAACTTGAACTAGTAATTCGGTGGCAACAGTTTTATCGGCTTGAATTACAACGGGGCGTTCATTGTGTTGCAGTAATTGTTCTAACGTGCCACGCACACCGGCTACGCCAATATGGCTGCCATCAAAAACAACTTCGCCATCGGCTGTAATGGCCAATAAAATGACTGTTTGTTGTAGGCGCTGTGCGGAAATGGCTTGCGGCTTATCGACCTCAACGCCGGTTTCGCGCACAAATACAGTGGTAACAATAAAAAATATTAATAAAATAAAAACCACATCGAGCAGTGGGGACATATCTATTGCTTGCTGGTGCTGCTGTTCAAGGCGTTGTTTAAGGCGCGCTGGCATAGTGCTCACCTTGCTTGTTGCTATGTGCTTTTTGTATCGCTTGTGCGCTGTGTAAATAAGCTTGTAATAGCCATGCAGGAATTGCACATACCAGACCTAATTGTGTGGTCAATAACGCATTGGCAATGCCACCACTTAATGTATCGCCAACGATATTGCCTGTAGCCATCTCGGCGAAGCACTGCAATAAACCAATAATGGTACCTAATAAACCAAGTAACGGCAGCGCGCTAATCAATACAGAGCATAATTGCTGGTCGGTTGTTTCATTGGTGTGTTTGTATTGAAAAAACTGCAGCATTAGTTGTTGGTAACATACTAGCGATGTTAACAAAATAACCCAGCAAACCCAGTTTCCTAATAATTGATCAATCATGCTAGGGCTTCCTCTTGTGTGTTATTGCGGGTGGTTGGGTGAGCGGGCTGCATGCTGGCAGGGGTGTTGTCGAGCTGGCTCATTTGCAGGGCAAAGTTTTCGAGCTGGCCGTAATAGTTTTTAGCTTTACGCGATAACACGGCATTAAAAATTAATGCAGGAATCGCAACGACAAGGCCTAGCTCGGTAGTGATTAACGCTTGCGCAATTCCGCCCGATACCACTTCAGGGTCGCCAGACCCAAACAGTGTCATCATTTTGAAGGTTTCTATCATGCCGCTCACCGTGCCGAGCAAGCCGAGCAACGGTGATACCGCCGCGGTAATGGCAATCGCGCCCAACCAGCGATTTAGCTGATATTGCTGATGTTGTAATTGATTAAATAATTGATCGTCGCGAGCTTGGCTTTTGTTTTCGGTGGCTGCGATATCCAGCAATACTTTTTGCATACCTTTCACACTGTGCTGAACGTGTTTGTCCCCTTTTTGGGTGGCGCGTTGTAGTTGTGCGTTGCTGAGTGTTAATAGTTTAGGTAGGCGCCAAAGTTGTACTGTTTTAAAAATGGCTATAGCCATAGCAAACAAGGCAAAGGCGAGAATGGGTATGGCCCACAAGCCGCCTTTAGCGATGTGCTCGATGGGGGATTCTTGTGTTTGTGCCATGGCCATTGCGCGATTTAGGCTTGGATCAAAGGTTAGATCGCCTGCGCCATTTTTAACTAATGCTTGCAATTGTTCGGCGGCGTGGCCGTCGAATGTTATGCCTATTTTGCTTAGGCCATTTAGGGTGTTGTCTTGCTGAGTTAAACCGCCTTGCTGCAAACGGTTGGACCAAAACCATGTCGTGGGTCCAATAGCCAAAACTTGCATGTTTTCGAGTTCGCCAGAGGGTAATACCAGTTCGCGATTTTGCCATTGTGGGCTTAGGCGTTGCGCTAGGGCGGCACGAGTATTGTTAATCCCCTGTAATTGTTGGCTAAGCGTGGATTTTTGTTGCCCAAGCGCCAGTGTTGGTAACGGTTGATTAAACTGGCGATTAAAGCGCTGAATTAAATTAAGTTGGTAGGCTTGCTGTTGTTGCCATTTTTCTAACCGGCTTTCTAATTGTGTCAAACTAAGCGTTTTTTCATCGGCTTGCCTGCGCGCGACGGCGGTTTCTTCTCGCAATGCGACAACTGCTTGCTCTAGTTTTGATAATTCCTTAGCAAGGTTTTCGCGCGCGCGCGAAATATGCCGCTGTGTGTTATTAAGCTTTTGTTGTGCTTTTTTTATATCGGTTAATAGCGAGTTTTCTATTTTGCTAGTTTGATTTTGAGCGTGTGCAAAGCCTGCAAATGCGCTGCAGAGTATTAAAAGTAAGAGAAGTACTTTTTTCATTGCGCTGCACCTTCGGGTTCAGTTGCCGAAAGTACAATGGGCAGCTGAATAAAATCTGCCGCGCGACGTTTTTCGAACATCGCAATAGCGTCTAGAATGGCTTGGCTTGGCAAGGTATTGTTAAACGACCACTGCCAGCGTCCATCAATACTGCGCCCCGTGCCGCTGAAGCTGCCATCCTGGCTGGCAAACCAAGCATAGCTTGCACCTAAAAATAATTGTTTGACGACAACCTGCTGGCCTTCTGGCGCTTTAAGGGTGTCTTCGTTAACGCTGATTCTTTGGTCAAACTCTAGCAGTTGCGAAAGCTGCGCTAAAGCTACCTGCAATTGGCTCGACGATTCCGTTTTATTAAGCGCGCTTTGTTCTTTTTGCCACTGTTGAGCCAGCGGTGGTGGCAATTGTGGTTGTAGGGCTGCCAGCGCTTGCGTCAGTACGGCGAGTTGCTTTTGTGTTTTGGCTTGGTCTTGCTCTAATTGGTTTTGCGTTTCGAGTAGCTGCGCGCGCTTTTCTTCAACGGAGCCGGCATCTTGTTGTTTGTGCGCAAGTAGTGATTGCAGTTGTTTTTTCTCGGCACGCAATAGCTGCAGGCGCTGTTGCAGTAGCGGTTCGGTTTGTTGCCATTCTTGCTCTAAAGCCGCGCTCTGTTGTTCGAGTGAAAGCCATTGCTGTACGAGTTTGTCGGTATTGCTCACGTTGGCTGCAAGGGATACCTGCGCGTGTAAGCCTAGGCAGCCGCTGAGCAATAGGGGGAGTAGTGGGGGTCGAAACACGGCTGGCGCCTCTGGTAATGTTATTAATGGCGCCATTATCCACATTTTAGAGGTTAATGTAAATACAAATAATTCGCATTTACATGGTCGACCCAAGGGGTTATCATTCCCGCTAGGTAGCGAGAATCATTCTCATTAATTGTCGAAAACAGGTGTTCCGGAGTACCCATGACACAACAAGTTTGCAAGCCCTCAACCCACAAATCTTCCCTTACAAAGCCCGCTTCAAGTGCATTGGCTGTTGCGGTTACGGCAGCTTTGTCGTCCTTTGCGTACGCGGAAGAGTTACGTCAATTGCCTGTTGCTGAGGCTACTGCGGAAACAGAAAAAAGTTATAAAGTTGACGAGTCTTCTTCTTTTAAATACACCCAGCCGCTATTGGATACAGCAAAAACAATTACGGTTATTCCTCAGTCTGTAATGAAAGACCGTGGTGTTGAAAGCTTGCGAGATGCTTTGCGCAATGTGTCGGGTATTTCTTTTGCGGCTGGCGAAGGCGGCCAACCAACCGGCGATAGCATGACAATTCGAGGCTTTAGCGCTCGTACCGACATGTTTGTAGATGGTATTCGCGATATTGCTGGTTATACCCGCGATATGTACAACACCGAGGCGGTAGAAGTGGCTAAAGGGCCTGGCTCTGCTGTGAATGGGCGAGGCTCAACCGGTGGCAGTATTAACCTCGATACTAAAACGGCGACACTAGAAAATGCCAATGACGTCTACCTCCGTGTGGGTTCAGAAGGCGACTATCGCGCTACTGTCGATAGCAATTTTAAAGTCGGTGAAACTACCGCATTGCGAGTAAATGCCTTACTGGACGACACCGATAAAGCTGGCCGTGATGAAGTGAATAATAGCGCTTATGGTTTGGCGCTATCGTTGGCTACTGGGCTGGGTACTAAATCGCGTTTTGTATTAAATGCCGATATTAATAGCCAAGATAACTTGCCGGATTATGGCTTGCCTTGGGTGTCTAATTACAGTGATCGTGAAGATCGTATTATTGCCCCAGAGTTAGCTGCCGATGAAGGTGGGGCTCCTAGCGTACCGTTCAGTAATTTTTATGGCAGTGTGCACCGTGATTACGAAGAAATTAACGCCAATTCGATAACGGCTAAATACGAGTACGATGTTAGCCCATCTACGTTGTTACGTGCCCAAGCCCGTATAGGTTCGGTTGCGCGTGAATCAATTATTAATGCGCCGCGCTTTACCTATACCGAAGTGGATGGTGTGCGCATTTATGGCGACGGTGCGCAGATTTCTTTAGGGGGCGAAAAAACGCGTGATACCGATGATTCTTTAAAAGTGATTCAATTCGATTTAGTCGGTGAATACCAAACCGGTAGTGTTACGCACAATGTTGTTGCGGGTGTGGAATTCTCCCAGGAGCGTTTTGAGCGTTGGGGGCTTGAGGATAACGGCAGCGATAATTTAGATACAACGCCGGTATTGGTAAGCCAGTATAACCCCGACCCTTATGCGGCTTATACTGGTACGTATCAGCGTGATGATAGTTATCAAGATGCTACCGGTGATAATGTGGCAATTTATGTTTTTGATACCATTACTCTAAATGAGCAATGGGAGCTAACGGCGGGTTTACGCTCTGATAAATTCGAATCTGATTATCGCATTGATGATGCAGAGCCAATCGCTACGGATCAATCTATGTTGAGCTGGAGTGTAGCGGCGGTATACAAGCCGGTTGCTAACGGCAGCATTTATTTCGGCGTGGGCAATTCATTTAACCCTTCAGCAGAGGGCCTAACCGTATCTACCCGTAATAACTGGGCGGATTTAGACCCAGAAGAAAATACCAGTTACGAATTGGGTACAAAGTGGGCGCTATTAAATAATCGCTTAAATCTTAATGCGGCTTTATTTCAAACAATTAAAACGAATGCCCGTACCGATGCCGAAGGTGATGGATCCATTGATGCGCTAGAAGGGGAGCAGGAGGTTTCTGGTTTAGAGCTAAGCGCTGCAGGCCAGTTGTCGGATCAGTGGGCGGTAATGGCTTCATATACTTTCCAAGATGGCAAGGTCACCAAGGCGCTGAATGATGACGCATTGACAGAAGGTGAGGCCTTAGCGCGAAGCCCAAAAAACAGCTTTAGCTTGTGGTCAACCTATGACTTTAATACCCAGTGGAGCGCGGGTGTTGGTGCAGAGTTTATGGACGAGCGTTATAACAGTAGTGCACCGGGCAGCCGTGAAAAAGCAGATAGCTATACAACCCTAGAGCTAATGCTGGCTTATCAACTTACCGATCAATTCCGTTTACAGTTAAATGGTACGAATTTAACCGACGAAGAATATGTGGATTCACTAGGTGGCGGCCACTTTATTCCAGGCCAAGGGCGCTACATTCGTTTAGGTGGAAGCTATTCCTTTTAACGATTGCCATAAATATTGGGTACTTTAACCCGTATTGATGTTTTATATTAAGCGCTACACTTGTGTAGCGCTTTTTTATGGGTCAAAAATTATGTTATTAAAAATACCTGATGTTTTATCGGCGGAGCAGGTGCAGCAAGCGCGTGAGTTGCTGCAGGCTGCCGACTGGGTTGATGGCAATATCACTGCCGGTTACCAGTCCTCGCAAGCTAAAAACAACCTGCAGCTGCCAGAATCATCGCCAGTAGCGCAACAGCTAGGGGATACAATTTTATCGGCTTTAGCCAACTGTAATATTTTTATGTCAGCAGCGTTGCCGCTAAAAATATTCCCACCGCTTTTTAATTGTTATCAAGGTGGGCAGTCGTTTGGCGTGCATGTGGATAATGCCATTCGGCAGGTGCCGGGCTTACCCGTAAAAGTGCGCACCGATGTGTCGATGACGTTGTTTTTATCGGATCCCGATGAATACGAAGGCGGCGAATTGATTATGGAGGACACTTACGGTTCGCATAAAATCAAATTGCCTGCCGGTCACATGGTGTTATACCCCGCAACCAGCTTGCACCGGGTAACGCCCGTTACTAAAGGGCGCCGCTTAGCGTCGTTTTTTTGGTTGCAAAGCATGGTGAGTAGCGATGAGCGCCGCGCTTTATTGTTCGATATGGATATGGCCATTCAAGCTTTGCGTAACAAGGTTGAAGACAGCCCGGAAATTGTCCAGCTAACGGGTGTTTACCATAATTTGTTACGGCAATGGGCGCAGACTTAGTAGACCCGAACGTTGCATTAATTTTTGGCCCAGGATCGCTTCGCTGCTTCTATAGCAGTATTTCTAACGTAGTACTCAATTTTTCTGGATCTCACCTAGAATGACTAGTATCAATCCAAAAAAATCTCCGTTCAACGCTATAAATACCACTCTAAAAGCTCCTGAACTCAATATTTAATGCAACGTTAGGGTAGAATTACAATGCTGTGCCTGTCGACATGCGACTGTTAGCGCGCAATACCTAAAAATGCGAGCGCCGTCTGTGTTATTTCGGTTGTAGTCACCTAAAGTTAGCATCTGTTTTAGGCCGTTGTCGCTAGTGGTAATGGTTATTCTGTCATAAATGCGCACAATGGGGCGTTACACAAATTAGCGTTACATAATAAGCGTTACAAAAAGGTGAATAAAACGATGCTGATAATCAAGAATAATGCGCTGCAGTTTTTGAGTTTGATGTTGGGTGTATGTTTGCTGGTGCAAGGTTGTGGTGGCGATGCCCCTGTTGAAAGTGGTAGTGATGTAAGCTCAAGCGTACCAAACAGCTCTTCAATATCGAGTATGGGAGCTATATCCAGCGTGGCATCGAGCCAAATGATGCAAAGCTCGCAGGCCGGTAGTTCGAGCAGTGCAGCAAATGCTAGCGAAGTACTTGCCTGCGGCGATTTAACCCAAGGTATTACTGCTGGCCGCCTAAATGCTGCTGGTAAAGCGCACATGCTATGTTTACACAACCAAACACGTTCCAACGTTGCGTTAGGTATGTTTAATGGCCTAAACACGCCATTAGATTTTGCAACAGATATGAAGCGTTTGCAGTGGGACGATAAACTTGCCCAAGTGGCAGGGGCTTGGGCTAATCGTTGTGAGTGGGCGCACAATACTGACCGTGCTGATGAATACAATATTTTAAGCCCCACAGATATTAACGGCAATGCTATTAGTGGTCGTGAATCGGTTGGTGAAAACCTTGCTTTTTTGTCGTCCTCTAATGCGACAGCTGCCAGCTTTTCCTTTGCTGCTAGGGGGTATCGGCTTTGGGAGGAGGAAGGTGCTTACTATTCCTACGGGGATTTTCAGGTTAATGACTACTGCGCGCAAGCGCCATGTGGCCATTTTACCCAGCTAATTTGGGCGACAACTTATAAAGTTGGCTGCGAAGTTAATTTCTGTGCGGCGAATACTGTGTCGAGTTATCCCGCGACTTACTTAGTCTGTAATTATGCTTCTGCTGGAAATTATATTGGCAGGTCGCCTTATCAAAGTAGTTTACTGGAAAGTGAAGTTTGCACCGATGCCGATGATGGTAAAAGTGTTTGTAGGCAGGGCCTAACAGAGTCTCCTGATTACCAAACAGGGTTATAAAATAAACTGATTTTTATGCGCGCTTAAGGGCACCTCTAAAAATAGTAATTTTTTTGTGAGAGCAAAGAAGCACCGCCCGGAGAGCCGCAGTTTACGTGGTGTAAATGAGGACTCTAGGACGGAGCTGATGCCGCTATCGCGGAAAAAGTGCATTTTTAGAGATGCCCTTAAGTTTTGTAAAGCTTAAGTGCCTTAGTCTTTCACTTTTACCAAGCCTGCAAGCCTCCTCCCTTTGCTCCCGCGCTTCAATCCCCTTCTATGGTGGCGCTTAAGCGTCTGTATTGTCGTAATTAAGTGTGAATAAATCACATGGTGACTGCCAAATTGTACATATTTTTTAACAGGCTAATAATTTTATACTCCTTGGCGCCCTAGCAAAGCGTGTGTATAGGGTGACTCAATACCTCAATAGTAACCAGTGGAGCATGATTATGTATAGCGGCCGTTATAAGAACAAAATGCGTCAATTGCTGATATGTATTACATCGGCATATTTATCTTCAGGGTTTGTAACAAGCGCTCAGGCGCAAAGCTCTATCGTAAAGCGGGAATCTTTACGCCTACCGGTTTTGACATCTAAAGAAGTAGCGATCGAAAAAAATAGTGACGACGCTACACCTTTGCAGCTTCTGCCGTTTGTGGAAGATATTAAGCTATTTAAATTGCTCGAGCCTGTAGATAACTTTAATGCCATTACGCAGTTTGAGTTTTCAAGAGAAGAAAAGTCGAAAATTTTTGAGGACAGGAAATTTACTGTAAAAATTGATGGCAAAGAAACTATTAATTTTAATGACCAAGGCTTTGCCCCTGATATAAAACCCGGTGACGGCGTTTTTACGGGGTTTAGTCGTGTTGACTTTGATGAAATAGAAAGGGACGAGCAAGCGTTACTGAAGCGCTTATCAAGATCGAAAGTCGATAGCGTGAAAGTTTTTTCAGGCAGGGCTGTTACATCGACATCAAAGTTTAGTGTTGAGCATGCTATTCGCCAAAAAGATTCAATCAAACCGGAAAAGCTCCAGTTTGGCAAAAATGTTGTGGCTGTGCGTATTCCGTCAATATTCAATACTATTTCGAGCATCCCTTTTACTGCAGACGAAAATAAGGTTTTAGGTATTAATAATGTGGCTGTAGTGGCTAACCCTGGTTTTACTTATGATCCGTGTAATACCGATGGAACTGGCAATGATGTTGACCCTGACGCACCTTGGTCGTTTAAAACTTTAATGTCTAATTTAAATCAAGGTACAGGTTTAACCGATCAAGAGTTTATACATAATTGGCTGAGCAACTGGATTAATAGCACCTCGGTAAACGGCCAAAACATACCGGCGCGGCCGGCCATTACCGACTATTTCCCTGGATGGAATGGCATTAACCCGGTGACGTTGGATGTTGATAATCTACCATTTCGGTTACTGTCGATTATGAATCGATTGGATTTAGCGAAGGTGGGGTACAGCGGGGTGAGCAGCCAAGGTGAAACGCGCTTTGTATTTGGCTTGTTAAATCCCAACACCTGTGGCCCAGCTGTGGGCATTGATCAGATGACGGCCATCTTAGAATATGCTGATCCTGCGAGTAGCTGCAGTAGTGTTAAATCTCGGGCGCAGCAGTGGTTGGAGTTGGACGATTTTGCAGTCGGCTCGCCGATTTACATGAATAAATTAAAAACGATAACCGACAATGTGACTTTAGCTCCTGCGGCGGCTGCAACACTTAACCAACTGCGTACTAATGATTTTGCTTTTGATGGCATTGGCGCGCTGTCTTCACCATGGAGTTTAAGGGAGTTTGTTGTTGATGTGGGGGGCAGTGGTCTGCTTGAGCCTGCAACGACTAAACAAACGCCACCTACGAGTTTAAGGGCCAGCCCTATTACGGCGGAATATATTGAAGGCAACGCCGCTAACGTATTGTGCGAGACCTATGTGGTGCCCGATACCTTTACCACCTCTGGGGGGCTGACTGTGCCATTTTTGGCCGCTAGCCTTGATTACTTAAATACTTCTTTTTGGGCTCCCCCAGTAAATCAGGCGAATTTACCGGCGAGCTTCCCCAGCTGCCATTCAAGCAGTATATCTTCGATATCGCCATTTGTGACTTTGCCCACGCAAATTCAGTCTGAAGCGCGACACAAATTTTCGGTCAACACTTGTGATGATTGTCATGCAAGGGAAACCAATACGACCTTTACCCATATTAGTCCTGTAACGCGCAACTTTTCTGGTTTTATGACCGGAGTTGTTGTGGATGACCCATTACTTGGTGGTGTGGCTTTCGGTGGTATAGAGCGCGAATTTGATGACTTACAGCGCCGAGGGCAAATTGTTCAAGATTTGGCGGTAAGAAGTTGCAAGGCAGGTATTTTCTTGGGCTCGCCAATACTTCAGGCTAATTTGCCTTTGCAGTTTACGCACTAGTTAGAGAGTTATGCCTTAGCAGCATTGCGCTCTCTAAGCTGTAGCGGCGACTGTTAAATAATGTTTTAAAACCCAGCTTGCTGGGTTTTTCTATTCTGGGGGTAATTGATAAATTACATAGGGTTTATTGTGTTTGGCTTGTGTGCAGCTTTTCTTCTGCAAAGTCGTATTCGGGTACAGGTACTGGAATGGGGTGGGTATCATTTTTTGGGTTGTATTTTCTGCGCTGTTTTTTGGCTTTTTTGTGGGCGATGTAGCGCGGGTCATCGAGCCAGTTAATAAGGTGAATATTGCCTTCGTGATCCTCAATTAATGCCGTGCACGATTCCACCCAGTCGCCGGTGTTGTAGTATTCAATACCGGCGATTTTTCTGTGGTTTGCGTGGTGGATGTGCCCGCATATTACACCGTCATAACCCTGCTTTTTGGCACCATAGGCTACGGCTTTCTCGTAATCGTTAATGTAGCGTTGTGCGCGCTGAATGTGCTTTTTTAAAAAACCAGAAAAAGACCAATACCCATGACCTAAGCTAGCGCGCAGGCGGTTGAATTGGCGATTTAAAAACATGAGAAGTTCATAGCCGTTGTCACCAATATAACGAAGTAGCCCGCTACAGTGGGTTACCCCTTCGTATTGATCCCCGTGGATAACGAGCAAGCGCTGGTTGTTGGCTGTGACGTGGGTTGTTTTGTTCACCAGTTGAATATTTTCAAAACGATTGTTGGCGTATTTGCGCAAGAATTCGTCGTGGTTGCCGGTGATATAGGTAATATTCACGCCGCTTTTCGATAATTTAAAAACGCGTTTTATCACTCGGCTGAAAGCGGGTTTCCAATAAATCCCTTTTTTCATTTTCCAGCCATCTAAAACATCGCCTACGAGATAAAGGTGCTCGCACGAGTGATACTTCAAAAACTGATTAAGCGCAGACGCTTTGCAATCTTTGGTACCCAGGTGAATGTCGGAAATAAAAATGCTGCGCCATTCGGGCGCGCTGCGTTTTTGAGATGCCCCGTTAGTCTCGCCACTTGAGGGTTGTGGCGAGTGAGCGGCGTCGATAAGGTGTTTCATTAGATGGCTATTCATGTGATTAGTATCAATAGCCTGTGTGAACAATAAATGACTAAATCTTTAAAGCTTTATGACGGTGCTATGGGTTAATTAGCTGGCTTGAGTTGTTGTAGCCAGGGCAAAGCGTCTTTTAGTGTTTTGAACTGTGGGTAGGGTTGCGCTTTGTTGTTGGGGGTTGATGTTAAGCGAATGCATGGCATGCCTGCTGCAATGGCGGATTGTTCTCCTGTGTCGCTATCTTCTATTGCTAGGCAGTATTGTGGCTCTATTCCAATTTGCGCGGCTGCGTGAAGGTACACATCGGGCGAGGGTTTGCTATTGGACACATCGTTTTTGGTGCTAATGGCGGTGAAGTACGGTGCGAGCTTATGCGCGGCTACAGAGTGAAGAACTTCTTTGCGATTGGCGCCGCTGGCAATCGCGAGTGGAAACTTTTGCTGCGCAAGGTGGATAAGCGCTTCGAGCGCACCGGGCAGTAAGGGGAATGGCTGCGAAGCCAGATGCTGATTCAAGGCTGCTATTTTTAGCTCGTACAGCGCGCTGGCACTTATCGGGAGTGCAAACTTTTGCTGTATGCGTTGTGCTGTTTCTAGGGTGGGCAAGCCGTTGTAGTCGGCGCAGTAGCTGGTGTAGCTAAGCTGCTGCTGGTAAGTGTGCAACACGCTATTCCAGCAGGCGCAGTGCACGCCCTCTGAGTCCACAAGGGTACCGTCGTGATCAAAGATGACGGCTTTGATGGTAAGCATTGGTGGGTTTGTCATGGCGAAGGGGCTCTTGGAGGCTCTTTGACTTTATTCGTTGGTTCCTTTGTGGTATAAAGCGCGCCCAGCTTTTGCTGGGGAATCTTTGGCAAAAAGCCGAGGTTCATAAATAACTACTATTGTCACACATATACCGACACGTTTGCCTGGGTGCTTCTAAGCAGTTTATCTGTTGATGAGGTTGGTAATCGGGGTATATGGAGGCCTAACCCAATACATTATTAGGAATTATATTTATGCCTACAGTAAGCATGCGCGATATGCTCCAGGCCGGTGTTCACTTTGGTCACCAGACTCGTTACTGGAACCCAAAAATGGGCAAGTTCATTTTTGGCGCTCGTAACAAAATTCACATTATCAACCTTGAGCAAACGACTCCTGCTTTTAACGAAGCATTAGAGCTTGTTCGTAAAATGGGTGCCCAAAAGAAGAAAGTTCTTTTTGTTGGTACTAAGCGCGCCGCTCAAAAATCTATTATTGAGCAAGCTGCACGCGCAGGTCAGCCATATGTAAGTCACCGTTGGTTGGGTGGCATGTTGACCAACTACAAAACTATTCGTACTTCTATTCGTCGTTACCGTGATCTTGAGGCGCAAAGCCAAGACGGTACTTTCGAAAAGTTGACCAAAAAAGAAGCGCTTATGCGTACCCGTATGATGGAAAAGCTTGAGCGTTCTATCGGTGGTATTAAAGACATGGGCGGCTTGCCTGATGCATTGTTTGTTATCGATGTTGAGCACGAGCGCATTGCTGTTCAAGAAGCTAACAAATTGGGCATTCCTGTTATTGCAATCGTTGATACTAACTCTAACCCAGAAGGCGTAGATTACGTAATTCCTGGTAACGACGATGCTATTCGTGCAATTAAGCTTTATACCACAGCGATGGCGGATGCTTGCTTAGAAGGTGCTGCGGCATCTAATGGCAAAGATGAATTCGTTGAAGTTGAAGGCGGCGAGCAACAAGCAGAAGCTTAATTCTGTTATTGCCGGCTAAGGCTGGTAATGCTGTATAGGTTTATACGGCTGTAATATATAAATACTAAAAAGGGGGGCTAACCCCCCTTTTTTTTAATGAATTTTTATTCTTGAGGATAATTATCATGGCAATTTCTGCTTCTATGGTGAAAGAGCTGCGCGAGCGCACTAGCCTTGGCATGATGGAGTGTAAAAGAGCGCTTCAGGAAACTGATGGCGATATCGATCAAGCGATTGAAAACTTGCGTAAGCAAAGTGGTTTGAAAGCGGCTAAGAAAGCTGGCCGTACCGCTGCTGACGGTGTTGTTAGCGTTATCGTAAGTGACGATGGCTCTTACGGTACTGTTATTGAAGTTAACAGCGAAACCGACTTTGTTGCGCGTGACGAAGGCTTTATGGCTTTTGCTGATAAAGTATTGGCAGCTGCGCACGAAGCAAAGTCTGAAGACGTTGCGGCAGTAATGACGGGTGCTTTGGGTGAAGAGCGTGAAGCATTGGTTCAAAAAATTGGCGAGAACCTAAGCGTTCGTCGCATTAGCGCTATTAGCTCTGACGGCGTTGTTGGTGCTTATAAGCACTCAAACAACCGCATTGCGGTATTGGTTGAGTTGAAAGGTGGCGATGCTGAGTTAGCGCGTGACATAGCTATGCATGTTGCTGCTGTTAATCCGCAAGTTGTTTCTCCTGATCAAATGCCACAAGATTTGGTTGAGAAAGAAAAAGAAATCATTGCTTCACAACCTGATATGGCTGGGAAACCTGCCGAGATCGTTGAAAAAATGGTTATGGGTCGTATCAGCAAGTTCCTTAAAGAGGGCAGCTTGATCGAGCAGCCTTTCGTTAAAAACCCTGAGTTAACAGTGGGTGCTTTGGCTAAACAAGCCGGTGCGGAAGTTGTTAGCTTTGTGCGTTTTGAAGTGGGTGAAGGTATCGAAGTAGAAGAAGCTGACTTCGCAGCAGAAGTTGCCGCGCAAGTTGCAGCAGCAAAAGGTTAATCCGCTGTTGTAAAGCGGGGCCGGTTATCTGGCCAAGAGCTCGCAGAGTGTTGAGTTCTAAAACCTTTCTATGAAAAGGCGGGAGTCACACCTCCCGCCTTTTTGCTGTTAAACTGCCGCCAAAATTTTTATGGAGATGGTTATGCCGACGACACGTGATCGTAAATATAAGCGTATTCTACTGAAGCTCAGTGGTGAGCAGCTTATGGGGGACGAAGGCTTCGGGATCGACCCGAAAGTTCTCGATAAAATGGCGTTAGAGATTGGCCAGCTGGTCGGTATAGGTGTTCAGGTTGGTTTAGTCATTGGTGGTGGTAACCTTTTCCGTGGTGCCGCGCTGAGTAAAGCCGGCTTAGATCGCGTGACGGGTGATCACATGGGCATGCTGGCCACAGTCATGAACGCGCTTGCGATGCGCGATGCCTTGGAACGATCTAATATTTCATCCTCGGTTATGTCTGCTATCCCTATGAGCGGTGTGGTAGAACATTATGACCGCCGCCGCGCAATTCGTTTGCTAGAAGATGGCGAAGTGGTTATTTTCTCTGCCGGTACAGGTAATCCCTTCTTTACTACAGACTCTGCTGCCTGCCTGCGCGGTATTGAGGTTGATGCCGAGCTTGTGCTTAAGGCGACTAAAGTTGATGGCGTGTATACCGCAGACCCGGTAAAAGACCCAACTGCAACCCGTTATGAGCGTTTGAGCTACGACACAGTGTTGGCCGATAAACTTGGCGTGATGGATTTAACCGCGATTTGCTTGTGCCAAGAGCATGATATGCCGGTGCGTGTATTCCAAATGGATAAGCCTGGCGCATTACTGAATATTGTTGTGGGTGGTAACGAAGGGACTTTAATTGAGGCGCAAGGCGAATAAAGCCATAAGGTTCTTAACCGTTTTAAAACAAAAATTGTACTCGTAGAATTAGGTGATGAAAATGATTAACGAAATCAAAAAAGACGCCGAAGAGCGCATGAAAAAAGCGATTACGGCTTTAGGTACTAACTTCAATAAAATTAGAACAGGACGTGCGCACCCTAGCATTCTGGACAGCGTACACGTTTCTTATTACGGTTCTGATACACCTTTATCGCAGGTAGCGAATATCAGTGTTTTAGACGCCCGAACGCTATCGATCAGCGCATGGGAAAAGTCTATGGTGCCTGAAATCGAAAAAGCGATTATGAAGTCTGATTTGGGTTTGAATCCTTCGTCTATGGGTGAGCTTATCCGCGTGCCTATGCCTGCGCTTACAGAAGAAACCCGCAAAAACTATATTAAACAAGCAAAAAATGAAGCTGAAAATGCCCGTATTTCGGTGCGTAATGTGCGCCGTGATGCCAATGGCGCATTGAAAGACTTAGTTAAAGATAAAGAAATCAGTGAAGATGATGAGCGTCGCGCGCAGGATGACGTGCAAAAAATAACCAACAAGTATATTGCCGAAGTTGATGCTGCTTTTGCAGCAAAAGAAAAAGACCTCATGGTTATATAAGGCAAGGTTGATTAGTGAATTCTCTTCGTCATGTTGCCATCATTATGGATGGCAACAACCGCTGGGCTAAGCTGCAGGGCAAGTCCGGCATTTTTGGTCATAAAGCGGGTGTGGAACGCATTCGTGATGTACTTGGTGCTTGCCGAAAGCGCGATGTAGAAGCGTTAACGCTATTTGCATTTAGCAGTGAAAACTGGAAGCGCCCACCCAAAGAGGTGGAGGCCTTAATGGGCCTTTTTTATAACTATCTGAAAAAGGAAGCCAAGAAGCTCGCTGACGACGGCGTTCGCTTAAAAGTTATCGGTAATCGAGATCGCTTTAGTCCGCGTTTAATGGATGCTATTACCGAAGCTGAATCCATAGCTTGCGGTGTTGAGAGTACACTGGTGATTGCGGCAGATTATGGCGGCAAGTGGGATATTGCCAATGCTGCGCGAAGATTAGCCGAACAGGTTGCTGCCGGCCAGATCAAACCTGAGCAGGTAACAGAGCAAACCATGGAACCCTACATGTCTACCGATGGTTTGCCGCCTCTTGATTTGTTAATTCGCACTGGTGGTGAATACCGTATTAGTAATTATCTATTGTGGCAGGCCGCTTATGCTGAGCTGTATTTTAGTCCGCTATTGTGGCCAGACTTTAATGCCGAGGCAATGAACGTGGCAGCCGATGACTTCCACTCTCGCCAGCGTCGTTTTGGGAAAACCAGCGAGCAAATAAAGGCGAGCATGGGAGATTCCAGTGCTTAAACAACGTGTGATTACAGCCGTTATATTGCTGGCTGTTTTCCTAATAACGCTCTTTGTGATGGCGCCGATTGGCTTTCAACTTTTTGTTTTGCTGATGTTTGGTGTTGCCGCTTGGGAGTGCTCTAATTTGGCAGGGCTTTCTCATCTGCTTGCGCGCGCGAGCTACGCCTTGGCATTGACTGCTGGTGTTATTACTGGGTGGTTATATTTGCCGGTAGTGGATGGGTTGCGCTCCTTTTTTGTTGTTGCAGCGGTTTGGTGGGCTGTGGCGCTGCTTTGGGTGCAAGGTTATCCGGCAAGTACTATTTTTTGGCAAAGTCGCGTTGCACGTGCGTTGATTGGTGCATTAACACTCATTCCTGCGGGCGTAGCCGTTTTGACTATTCACGGTTTTGCCAATGGGCAATGGCTGGTGTTGGCCTTGTTGTTGTTAGTGGCAGCCGCTGATACTGGCGCCTATTTTAGTGGTAAAGCGTTTGGAAAGCGTAAGCTGGCACCTAATGTTAGCCCTGGGAAGTCTTGGGAAGGTGTAATCGGGGGGCTAATTCTTGTGTCTTCAATTGCACTGGCTTACGGTGTATTAAGTGGCCAAGCTTGGTATATCGGCTTAGTGTTAGCGTTACCTGCTGCGGCAGTTTCTGTATTGGGTGATTTACTTGAAAGCATGCTCAAGCGGCACCGTGGGGTAAAAGATTCTGGCACTATTTTGCCTGGTCATGGCGGTGTGTTGGATCGAATAGACGGCGTTACGGCCGCAGCCCCAATATTTGCCTTGGCGCTCATTGCAAGTGGTTGGTTACTGTGACTGCAAGCCAGCTTGAACAAGTCACAATTCTTGGTGCCACCGGCTCTATTGGCGTTAGCACTTTGGATATTATTGCTCGCCATAACGATAAATTTTCTGTTTTTGCCCTTACTGGATACAGCCAGATAGATAAGCTATTTGAGCAATGTGTGGCTTATGCGCCGCGTTATGCTGTAGTCGCTAACGCCGATGCTGCCGCGCAGCTTACGCGGATGTTAAAGCTTCAAGGTAACAAAACGCAGGTGCTTTACGGCGAGCAGGCGCTGGCCGATGTAGCTGGGCATGTGGATGTAGACACTGTAGTGGCCGCAATTGTGGGTGCAGCAGGTTTGGTGCCGACACTCGCGGCAGCTAAACAGGGCAAGAAAATATTGCTAGCGAATAAAGAATCCCTTGTGATGGCAGGCGGCCTTTTTATGGCGGCGGTTAAGCACGGTGGAGCAACGCTATTACCTGTAGATAGCGAGCACAATGCTATTTTTCAGTGCTTGCCTGCGGCTTATGAGTCTTTAGAGCACGCCGGTGTTTCTAGAGTGCTGTTAACGGGGTCTGGCGGGCCGTTTCGCGATCGCTGTCGTTCCGAGCTGCTTAACGTTACGCCAGAGCAAGCTTGCGCGCACCCGAATTGGAGCATGGGGCAAAAAATATCTGTCGATTCTGCGACCATGATGAATAAAGGGCTGGAGTTTATTGAGGCTTGTTGGTTATTTAACGCTCGCAGCGACCAAATTGAAATTGTTGTTCATCCGCAAAGTATTGTTCATTCAATGGTTGAATACGCAGATGGCTCTGTACTGTGCCAAATGGGCATGCCGGATATGCGAACGCCCATCGCCAATTGTTTAAGTTGGCCCGAGCGCATAGAGGCGGGGGTGGAGCGCTTAGATTTTACCCGCCTGAGTCAGCTTGAGTTCCACGCGCCTGACTTTGAACGCTTCCCCTGTTTGCGCATCGCCATAGATGCTATTAACCAAGGGGGAACAACACCGGCCGCAATTAATGCTGCTAACGAGGAAGCCGTAGCAGCTTTTCTAGCGCGTAAAATAGGGTTTCTTGATATTCCAAGTGTTGTTGCTCAAGTAGCTAATGGCTGGTCGCACGGAGAACCATCGGGATTAGCTGATGTCATATCCGCCGATCAAGAAGCTAGAGCTTTAGCGCAGCGCTACATCACTACGCTGAAATAGCGCAATTATTAGGGTTGGTTGTGGAATTTATTCATACCGTTGCAGTTTTTTTGTTTGTACTCCTCATCTTGGTATCTATCCATGAGTGGGGGCACTTTATTATTGCGCGCAAGTGCGGTGTTAGAGTACTGCGTTTTTCGGTGGGCTTCGGTAAGCCTTTTTGGCGCTTTTATGACAAGTACGGTACCGAATTCGCGGTAGCGCCTATCCCGCTTGGCGGGTATGTAAAAATGCTGGACGAAACAGACGAAAACGTTGCGCCAGCGGATAAAAACAAAACGTTTGAAAGCCGTAAAACATGGCAGCAGATTGCCATCTTAGCGGCAGGGCCGATTGCTAATTTTATTTTGGCGGTATTGCTATTTTGGTGGCTAGCTATGCAAGAGGCCACCTTGCCAAGCCCCGTTATCGGCGAGGTCGAGCCTAATACACCAGCGGCTTATGCTGGCTTGGAGGAAGGGCAGCACATTATCGCGATAGATGGCGTCGTTACGCCTGGGCGAAGCGATGTGTACGAGCGTTTAACCCACCGTTTAGGCGAATCTGGCAGCATTATTGTGACGGTGAAATACCCAGACAGCAGCGATTTAACCTACGACATGGAGGTTGTGATTCGCGATTGGATGAAAGGTAGTGAAGCGCCAGATCCTTTAGCTGGGATTGGTGTGAAGTTTTATCGGCCGCATATTCCTGCCTTAATTGATAGTGTATTGGAAGGCAGTGCGGCTGAGGATGCTGGATTCCTCGCCGGAGACGAAGTGATCAAAGTCGATGAGCTTGAGGTGGATGGTTGGCAGAGCTGGAGTGAATATGTTCGTCAAAGACCTAATCAGCCGCTAGCGGTCAGTGTTAAGCGTAATGGGCGCGTAAAAGAGCTGACTTTGACCCCTTCATTAGTCGAAGTTAAAGGGTTCGGTAAAGTTGGCCAAGCGGGTGTTGGCGTTAAAGCCGTATCCTGGCCGGAAAATATGCTTGTAACCCGAAAGTTAGGTATTACAGCGGCTTTAGATAAAGCGGTTGAAGACACTTGGTCCAATTCAGTGATGGTGCTGGTTTCGATTAAAAAACTGCTGCTAGGGCAGATATCGATTAAAAACTTGAGCGGCCCGATAGGCATTGCTAAAGTTGCCGGCGATTCAGCAAGGGCGGGCCTGCAGTACTACTTGCACTTTATGGCAGTTTTAAGTGTTTATTTGGGCGTGTTTAATTTACTGCCCATCCCCATTTTAGATGGCGGCCGTATTGTTTTTTGTTTGGCAGAAGGCATCAAAGGTTCTCCACTTTCCGAGCGCGTGAAAATGGCGGGCCTGCAGTTAGGTTTGATGTTTATGGGGGTACTGATGATTATGGCTTTTTATAACGATATTCTTCGCCTTTAATTTTGGTGTTGCCGCATTAAATATTTAGACTAGAACACATTTATGTTACGCAAAAGGCTGTTAGTCAACGCGGACAATAACAACAATTTAGTAAGAGCATATTAGCTGGTGAAATACACTTTTCGTTTTGGGCGGGTTCTTCCCGTCATTTTGGTTACGGCTAGTTTAGTTATAGCTTCTAGCACTTGGGCCCAAGGCTTTCGCATTGGCGATATTCAAATAGAGGGCTTGCAGCGGGTGTCTCCTGCGCCGGTGTTTGCTGCATTGCCTGTTGTGGCTGGCGATTATGCTGATAGTGAATCGGTAGCGGCCATTATGCGTGCATTATTTGCTACAGGCTTTTTTACAGACATTAAAGTGTTGCATGAAGGCGATGTACTTATTGTTCGCGTATTCGAGCGACCAGCGATCAGTGCGGTTAACCTCGATGGTAACAAGGCTATTAAGAGCGAACAGCTTGAAACTGTTATGCACGATAATGGCCTTAAACAAGGTGAAATTTTAAAGCGCGAAGTGTTAGATGGTTTAGTGCGCGAACTCGAGCGCCAATATGTTTCGCAAGGGCGCTATTCTGCAGCTGTAGAGCCCGAAATTGTAAGCCAGCCCAATAACCAAGTAGAGGTCAATATTAATATTGATGAAGGCGATGTGGCCGGGATTCAACACATTAATATTGTGGGTAATAAAGTATTTAGTGATGATGAGCTTATCGGCTTGTTTGAATCTAAAAAAGCCGGTTGGCTTTCGTGGATTACCAGCGATAACCGCTATGCCAAAGAACGATTGACCGGCGATATTGAAAAGCTTGAATCTTTTTACCTCGACCGCGGCTACCTTGATTTCAATGTTGTTTCTACTCAGGTGTCTTTGAGCCCAGATAAAAAGTCCATTTTTATCACTTTAAACGTTTCTGAAGGCGAAATTTATACCGTTACCGATATTGAGATTGCAGGTGACCCCGTTTTACCCGAGGAAACCGTTAAACGCTTAGTGTTATTAAGAAGTGGTGAAACCTTCGCGCAAAACTTAATGACAAGCACCAGCGAATACATTACTTCGTTGTTGGGAAATGCGGGTTATACCAACGCGAAAGTAGAGGGCATACCCGATAAAAACATAGAAGATAAAACCGTAAAAGTTACTTTTTTTATTGATCCGCAAAAGCGTGTTTATGTTCGCCGTGTAATGTTTAGAGGGAATTCGCGTACTTCTGATGAAGTTCTTCGCCGAGAAATGCGTCAAATGGAGGCGGCTTCTGCATCTAATTCGCGTATAGAGCAGGGCAAAGTTCGGCTTGAGCGCTTAGGCTTTTTTAAAGAAGTCAATGTCGAGAATATACCGGTGCCAGGCACTGAAGACCAAGTCGATGTGCAGTATAGCGTCGAGGAGCAGCATTCTGATTCAATCAGTGCCAGCTTGGGGTATTCGCAAGGTTATGGTGCTACTGTCGGCGCAAATTTGCAGGTTAATAACTGGCTCGGTACCGGCAAGAAGGTAGGCATTGGTATTAATTACAATAAATATCAAACCAGCTATAACTTTTCTTATACCGACCCCTATTTTACGCCGGACGGCGTTAGCCGCGGGATTAGTTTGTATTACCGAAAGCGTGACACAGATGGCCTTCAAAATACGGCCTCTTACGCTACTAACAGTTATGGCTTGAACTTAAGTTTTGGCTATCCAATGACTGAAGTTCAGCGTGTTAACTTTGGTGTTGGATTAAATCACTTGGAAATTATTCCTGGCGATTATGTGATGGAAGAAATCAGTTCAAGCTTTAATCAGTTGGATTTATCGCGTTACCCCTATTTGTATGTCAACGAGGACGATTTGCTGACATCGTTTGACCCTGATGGCAATGGCCTTCTAGAAGATATTGCATTACCCATTAATTATGTTACCGAACCCATGTTGACCGACTATGTTGAGCCTGGTTTTGTAGATAAGCATGGCAATGAATTTAATTATGCTAGCGGCAACTTAAGCTGGGTACGCAGTACTCTAAATCGAGGAATTTTGGCGACGCGTGGTAATTTCCAGTCGGTTTCATTAGAGGTAACAAGCCCAGCTAGCGGCTTGGAATATTATAAGTTCGAGCTGAAAGGTCAGTACTTTCAGCCGGTTACTCGCAACCTAACATTACGCTTGAAGGGCAATATCGGATATGGCGATGGTTATGGAGACATGGATCGCTTACCGTTTTTTGAAAACTTTTATGGCGGTGGCTTTGGGTCGGTGCGCGGTTTTGAGAGTAACTCTTTAGGGCCGCGGCAAACGCCTGTGATTCAGTACGACACAACGCCCACGGAATATGTTGCTACGGATTCTAATGGCGATGGTATTGCCGATTTCTCGGACCCGCGTGGTGAAGCGCTTATTCTTTGTGATGAAAATCGCCGAGATTACCTTATTAGAAATGGGCGACCTATTGCTCGAGAATGTGAAGAAGGTAAGCTCCGTCTGAGCGTGCCTGACTTGGGATATAACATTCGTTCTATTGGTGGTAACTTTATTGTTGAAATGTCATCAGAACTGATTTTCCCGATTCCTTTTATTGATGATCAGCGTTCTATGCAAATGGCGGCATTTATTGATGCGGGTAACGTTTTTGATACTGAGTGTGGCCGTTATCAGGCTAACTGTTTTAGCTTTGGCTTTGAGCGTTTAGCGGCGTCTTATGGCTTAGGTATGACTTGGATATCGCCAATGGGGCCGCTTACCTTTAGTGTTGCTAAGCCATTTCAGTACAATGATTTTGAATATCAACAGCGAGAAACTTTCCAGTTTTCCTTTGGTTCAGGTTTCTAAATATATAATAAACACTGTGAATCAATTGATTCACCTAGCCTTAACTATGACTTGGGTGTCCTTATGAAGCTTAAAACTCTTTTAGCCGCTGCTTTTTTGATGTTGGCAGCACCGTTAGCGTTTGCCGGAAAAACTGTTATTTTTAACCCTCAGGCCGCCATATTGGGGACCGAGGCAGCAAAAGCGCGCGACGCTGAACTTAAGGCCGATAAAGATTTTGCCGCGCTGGTCGCTAAAATTGAAAACTTGCGTGCAGAAATGATGTCTTTGCAAAAAGATGCTGAAAAAAATGGCATGACGTGGAGCGCAGACCAGCAAGCTGAGCATAAAAAGAAAATGACGTATTTAAGCGAAGACTTCCAGCTTGCGCAAAAGAAGGCTCAAGCCGAGCAAAATGCAGCAGTTATGAAATTAATGCAGGAAGCTGAAGCTAAGCTGGAGCCTATTTTGAAGGCCTATATGGAAGAAAAAGATATTGATTTGATTTTACATGCTCAGGCAGCGGTAATCGCCAAGCCCGTAGCAGATATCACTATGGATATCACTGATCGTTTAAATAAAGCGAAATAAATACTTACCGCCAGCAAAAGGGGAGTTGCATGCCGTCGAGCTATAACCTTACAGATCTCACCACATTACTCGATGCGCAGCTCCTTGGTGATGGTGAATGTATTATTTCCGGGATTGGTGATGCGGCAACAGCGACTGCTGGCCAGATTACTTTTATCTCGAATAAAAAATATCTGCCGCAGCTTGATACGTCGGCTGCCAGTGCTGTGTTGTTAGCCGCGCCATTGGATAATTGCGCGGTTGTTAATCAGTTAATTGTTGCAGACCCTTATTTGGCATATGCCAAATTAACACTCATTTTTGATAATCGTCCTAAAACACCAGCCCTTATTCATCCTGCGGCAGTTGTGGACCCTAGTGCCAAGCTCGGCGAGGGTGTGCGCATTGCAGCGGGTTGTGTTGTTGAGGCGGGTGCAGAGGTTGGTGATCACACTGAATTATGCGCTGGCGCGGTTGTTGGCCCGAATGCAAAGCTGGGCCAGCATTGTTTATTGCATGCTAATGCGACCATTGCGCACCACTGCGTATTAGGTAATCGCGTAAAAGTGCATAGTGGCACAACCGTTGGCTCTGATGGTTTTGGTTATGCGCCATCGCGTGACGAGGGCTGGGTGAAAATTCATCAGCTTGGGCGTGTGGTGATAGGGGATGATGTTGAAGTGGGTGCTAACTGTGCTATCGATCGCGGAGCCATTAAAGATACGATAATCGCCGATGGCGTTATTATCGACAACCTTGTACATATCGCGCACAACGTGACTATTGGCAAGCGCACAGCAATTGCCGGCTGCGTAGGCATTGCTGGTAGCACAGAGGTTGGTGCAGGCTGTACAATGGGCGGCTTTGTTGCCATTAATGGCCACCTAAAAATTGCCGATAATGTCCACTTTAATGGCGGCACTGTCGTGACAAAATCTATCGCAGAAGCGGGGCATTACGCATCGGGTTCGCCGATGCAAGATGTTCGTTCTTGGCGTCGTAATATGGTGCGTTTAAGCCAACTAGATGAGTGGGTTGGGCGCATTAAAAAGCTGGAAGATCAGCAGTAAATTACTTATGAGCTTAGCGCCACCTGTTCGCTAAGCTTCTTGAAAGCTTGCTCTTGGGGAGTATCGTCTATGATGGACGTGAATGAAATCCGTAAATATTTGCCGCACCGTTATCCTTTCTTGTTAATTGACCGAGTGACTGAGCTAAATGTCGGGGAGTCTATTGTTGCTTATAAAAATATTACGATAAATGAAGGTATTTTTGAGGGGCACTTCCCTGATTACCCCGTATTTCCTGGCGTACTTATTTTAGAGGCCATGGCGCAGGCGTGTGGTGTGTTGGGTTTTAAAACCATGGATAAAACACCGGATGACGGCTCGATTTACTTATATGCTGGTGCGGACAAAGTTCGCTTTAAGCGTCAAGTTGTGCCTGGTGATCAAATGTATATCGAAGCTAGTGTAGTGTCTGAAAAACGCGGTATTTGGAAATTCCAATGTGCGGCAAAGGTTGACGGTAAAATTGCAGCTGAAGCCACAATTATGTGCGCGGATCGCGCTGTTGGTTAGTGATTGTTTGCGCTTTGTTGTTACTTGTAGAGGCGTTAGTGTTTTAACGCTTTATTTATTTAAGCAAGCTAAAGGTAGTGGAGCCTAATATGGCGGCACCTCAAATTGATGCTAGGGCGATTGTAGACCCCAGTGCAGTAATTCATGATGACGTCGTTATTGGCCCCTTTAGTATCGTAGGGCCCGATGTGGAAATTGGTGTTGGCACCCGTATAGAGCCACACGTAATTGTTAAAGGCCCCACGACGATTGGTAAAAATAATCATATTTACCAATACTCTTCTATCGGTGAAGCCACACCAGATCTTAAATATGCGGGCGAACCAACGACGCTAACCATTGGTGATAATAATATTATTCGCGAAGGTGTAACCTTGCACCGTGGAACTGTGCAAGATCGTGGTGATACCTATATCGGCAACGATAACTTGCTAATGGCTTACGTTCATGTAGGTCACGATAGTGTTATTGGTAACCACTGTATATTGGTCAATAATGCAGCACTGGCTGGGCATGTGATTGTCGGCGACTGGGCTATTTTGAGCGGGTTTACCTTAGTGCATCAATACTGCCATATTGGGGCGCATTGCTTTACCGGTATGGGCAGCGCGATTGGTAAAGATGTTCCTGCCTTTATGATGGTTGCTGGTGCGCCAGCAGAAGCTCGTACTATTAATGCCGAAGGGCTGCGCAGGCGCGGTTTTAGTGATGCTGATATTTCTGCCTTAATGAAGGCATATAAGCTAATTTACCGCCGTAAGCTTACACTTGAGCAAGCTATTGAGGCGTTAAAAGAGCTGTTGGTCGAAAGTGCTCATGTTCAAACGTTGATAGATTCACTTGAGTCGTCATCGCGCGGTATTGTGCGTTAAATGTCGGCGCGAGCTGAATTAAAACAATCATCCGCCTCGAGCGAAAATGTATTGCGGGTGGGTATTGTTGTTGGCGAGGCCTCTGGCGATATCTTGGGCGCAGGCTTAATTCAAGCGATTAAACAGCAATACCCTAATGCCCAGTTCGAAGGTATTGCTGGGCCTTTGATGTTAGAGCAAGGCGCCCATTCTTTTTTCCCCCAAGACCGCTTAGCTGTAATGGGCTTTGTTGAGCCGCTTAAACGCTTGCCTGAGCTTCTACGTATTCGAAAATTCCTTAAGCAGCACTTTATAGCTAACCCTCCTGATGTTTTTGTGGGTATCGATTCGCCCGATTTTAATCTGGACTTAGAGCTAGCTCTAAAACAAGCGGGGATAAAAACCGTACATTACGTTAGCCCCTCGGTATGGGCTTGGCGGCAAGGGCGCGTTAAAAAAATTGCGCGTGCAGTCGATAGTGTTTTAACGCTATTCCCTTTTGAGCAAGCATTTTACCTCGAACGCGATATATCCTCTGTATGTGTAGGCCATACCTTAGCCGATAATATTCCCATGCAGCCAGATACTGCAAAGGCGCGGCAAGATTTGGCCATAGAGCTTGCGCCAGCTGAAAAATTGTTTGCGGTGTTACCTGGTAGCCGTGGTGGTGAAGTTGAGCGAATGCTGCCCGTATTTTTAGCCGCTGCGCGTTTGTGTTTAAAGCAGCAGCCGCACTTGCGCTTTGTGATTCCTGCAGCTAATGATAAGCGCCTTAAGCAAATTGAAGAAATTCTGGCTGATTTTCCCGACTTACCAGTGAAGGTATTTTTAAAGCGTTCACACGAGGTGATGCAGGCTAGCGATGCTGTTGTAATGGCCTCTGGTACTACAACCCTTGAAGCAATGCTCTTAAAAAAGCCTATGGTTATTGCTTATAAAGTTGCTGCGTTTTCCTACTTTATATTTTCCCGTATGGTTAAGGTTCCTTTTATAGGACTGCCAAATTTGTTAGCAGGAAAGCAGTTAGCTAAGGAGTTTATTCAAAATGAGGCAACGCCTGAAAACATAGCACCGCAAATGCTAAATTTGCTGCGTAGCGAAGCGAGAGCTGAGCTGACGGCAGAGTACGAACGTTTACATTTACTGTTAAGGCGTGGTGCTAATAAGCGCGCTGCCGATGCGGTTATTCAAATTGCCTTGCCAGAAGTCGCGCTCGATGCTGGCCACCAAAATAAGAGCTAACTATGTTAATTGCTGGCGTTGATGAAGCCGGGCGTGGGCCGCTGGTTGGAAATGTTGTTGCGGCGGCGGTTATTCTTAACCCCGAAAAACCCATAGAAGGCTTGGCCGATTCAAAAAAATTATCTGAAAAAAAACGCAATGCGCTTTATGAGCTTATTCTGCGTGATGCTTTGGCTTACCATATTGCGTTTGCTTCGCCAGCAGAAATTGATGAGCTTAATATTTTGCATGCAAGTATGTTGGCCATGAAGAGGGCTGTCGAAGGATTAGCCATTCAGCCTGAGCACGTTTTGGTAGATGGCAATCGTTTGCCTGTTTGGCATTACAGTGCAGAAGCGATTGTTAAGGGGGATGCTAAAGAGGCGTGCATTAGTGCGGCCTCTATTTTGGCAAAGGTTACGCGTGACGAAGAAATGGTCGCGCTCGATGCATTGCATCCAGATTACGGCTTTGCAAAGCATAAAGGTTATCCGACTAAGGTTCATATGGAGCAGCTCAATATACTTGGGCCGCTACCGGAACACCGCCGCTCTTTTGGCCCTGTGCGGGCTCTTTGTAGTCAACCTGACTTATTTTAATGCGCGCTGATATTGTTGGCGCTAATTGCATTGTTTTGGCGCTCCTTTTTATGGCGTCTATATGCTCTTCTATATTTGCGCTATACCTAAGTTAAATGCTGATACTCTTAGCGATAGAGCTTAAGGAATAACGTTATGGTGGTGCTAAAAAGCCCAAAAGGCAGCGTTGACGAGTCGACAGAAACGCTTCAGGCTTGGATGGCTTACAGCTGCCGCTGGGTTGACGATGTAGAGGCTGAAGTTTGTAACTTTCAAGGCTTTATTAAGCACCCCTCAGATATACCTCTAGATTTTTCCATAGAACCTTCTCCGTCTTATGCCACCGCCCAGATGTTAAATGTGCACGATGGGGGTATGGTGTTTGAGACCCGTCGTTCGTTGCCCATCGGTGCAAAAATTCATTTAACGGTAAACCTCCGTGGTACAGCGCTAAACCTACACGGTGTTATAACGCATTGCATTTCTGTGGGGGAGTCACGCTGCGATGTAGGGGTTCAGTTTGAGGAAGATAACGAACATTACGCGATGCGTATGATCGAGCAGGCTTGTCACATTGAGCACTACCGGCAACTATTAAGTGAAACTTCAGGGCGAGAGCTTACAGAGGACGAGGCGGCGGCAGAATGGATTGCGCGCTTTGCGGCGTATTTTCCGCGTTAAATTCAATTGATTAAAGTGTTAAACCAAAGAGCAGCACTCTTTGGTTAAGTTTTAAGCGGCTAGTAGGCGGTCATAGCGCCGGCTTAGTAGGTCGTAGAACTGCTCTCGAAGTGTCAAAATAGTGGCTTTCAGATCTCCAATTTCTTGTTCACTAATATCTTGCCGGCCTACATACACCTGTTTGCGAAACAGCGCTATTTTAGCCGCGTACAAGCGGAGCGTTTTTTCCATTGTTTTTTCGCCTAGCATTAATAGCTTGGCTTCAGCGTCGGCCAGTTTTCTAAATTCTTCCACTAATTCGGCATTTACTTTCTCAAGCTCAAGTTTGCGTGCATTGGGCCAAGTTTTGCCAAAACGAGTAGATTCTATAACTAGGGCAGAGTAACGCGCAAAGCAGTGGTTAACGTAACCGACCTCACGTGAAATTTCTTCGAGTATTAGCAGCCTGCGTTCGCCAGGAGAGGCGTTTTCATTTTTGTGTTTAAAGCGATGGATGCACCATGCGGTAATCAGTGCGATGGCACCGCCAAGCGTAATTTGTAGCGCGCTTAAAATTAGTGGCCAAAAGGTATCTGCTGGCATGGTGGTCTAACCTCATCAAGTCATTAAAGTCGCCTTGTCAAAAAAACGGCATTTTGCCGGTGACAGGGGGCATTACAGAGACTTGAGCAAGGATCAAACCAACGTATCAATCTTGCGCTGTCTTATCGTTAGCGCTGAGTTCTAAATGCATCGCGTGCCATTGGTTAACCGGTAGGTTGAGGCCAATTTTGGCGGCAATACGAGCAAGGTAGGCCAGTAAAGATACGCTTTGAAACTCACACTGTTCTACCAATTCAAAAAATGTAAGTTGTTGCACAAGGCCGGCAAAGTTACCTTGGTGGGTGGTGACTACCATCACGGGGGCGCCTGATGCCGCCGCGCGTTGGCTTAGTTCGGTAATTAGTTGGGCTAGGTCGCTATATTCCGTGTGTGATTCGGTAATGATGATTAAGGGTAGGCCTGGTTGCCAGCCGGCGCGAAAGAGCCAGTCGTCCTGATACATATCGCAACCAATGGAGCGATAGTTGTCGGTAATTGGCAGTAAGCTTTGGCTAAATGCGTGCGTTTCTGGTGTGTTGATATCGGCCCAGCGGAACTGCGGCCAATCGAGAGTACTGGATAGACGATGGAAGCGAGTACTCACGCCCGCGTTAAGCTCTACGCCCAGAGCGTTTGGATGTTTTTGGAGGAAGCTCAGAACTTTTTGGTCGATCCATTCGCTGCGCTGCAGAGCGGCTTTTTCGCTACTATTAAGCGCCTGCAGGGTATCAAGCTCAAGTTGACTCGCCAGTAGCGAAGCGGCCCGATCAAAAAACTGGGACGAACGGTTGCCGCGGGCCCTAAGGGAAAGCGGGTTGATTAAGTCACTGCTGAATTGAGGGCTAAGCATCTGGAATCTCCTCCGTTGCTATGATTCTAAATGATAATGATTCTCAATACAATGCATTAGCCACCAGAAATCTTCACGGTATAGCCTTTGGCCTCTAATGTGGCCTTAAGTTTTTCGCGCTGCTCACCTTGAATCTCGATGACGCCATCTTTTACCGTGCCGCCGGTGCCACACACCTGCTTTAGGGCTTTTGCTAGCGTCTTTAGTTCTGCTTCTGGCAGCGCAATACCTTTAACCAGTGTTACGCCTTTACCGCCTCGGCCTTTACTCTCACGGTGAAGGCGGACAATACCGTCGGATTGGGCAATCACCTCAGAGGGCTTTTCCTCTTTGATGCGACCTTGCTCTGTAGAATATACCAAGCGCGAGTTCTTGGATGATGCGCCTTTAGCCATTGTCCACTCCCAAAAAGCTGGCATTATACAACCTTGAAGCTGGTCTAAAATGTACAGTGTGATAAATTCCTGTATCTGTATCACAGGGTTTTACAGTTACAGCTCCCCTAATTGACTAGAAATGATTAGCTATGATGTCGCCACTGCGAGAACGACTTTATAACATTATATTTGGCACGGAATCGCCTGCCGGTAAGCGCTTTGATTTGATATTGATCTACGCGATTGTATTAAGCGTTGTAGCCTTAATGATGGATTCGGTGGTTTCAGTTAACGAGCGCTGGGGTTTAGCCTTTCGTTATTTCGAATGGTTTTTTACGTTGTTATTTACCATCGAGTACGGTGTTCGCATTTACTGCTCTCCAAGCCGCTGGCTGTATATTCGCAGTTTTTACGGAATTATTGATTTACTGTCGATTATCCCTGCGTACATTAGCTTGTTTGTGCCCGGCACTAACTATTTATTAATGTTGCGGCTATTTAGGGTTTTGCGCGTTTTTCGTGTTTTAAAGTTAATGCGCTACATTAACGAAGGCAATTTTTTGCTGCGTTCAATGTTGCAGGCCCGGCATAAAATACTGGTGTTCTTTATGGTGGTATTGGTATTTGCCACTATATTTGGCTCGATTATGTATATTGTTGAAGGGCCTGAAAATGGCTTTACCAGCATACCGCGCAGCGTGTATTGGACGATTGTTACGATTACGACTGTAGGCTATGGCGATATCACGCCGCAAACGACGCTAGGACAAATCGTCGCTTCGGCCGCAATGCTCACAGGTTATTCGATAATTGTTGTGCCCACGGGTATTTTAACGGCGGAGTTTTCACAGGAAATTCAACGTGAGCGCAATTTAGTCTCGTGCCCAAATTGCGGTAAGCATGGTCACGATAAGCGAGCCAGTTTTTGTAATCGCTGTGGCGGCGCGGTAAATAACCCGCACCACTAATTACTGCTTATCCTCTCTAGCCAGTGCGCGTTTAGTCTTGGCCGTTGCCTCCATGCTAAGTGGATCATCCGGCCAGGGATGGCGGGGGTAGCGGCCTTTCATTTCTTTTTTTACCTCGGTATAGCCTGTTGCCCAAAAAGCGGCTAAATCTTGTGTTACTTGCAAAGGCTGCTTGGCTGGCGACAAAAGATGCACGGTAATTTTTTGTTGTCCATTTAATACAGTAGGCGTGCTGTGGCAGCCAAACATTTCTTGAAGTTTTACAGCCAGGACGGGTGGCGACTGTTGGTAGTCAATACTGGCCATTCGCCCGCTAGGTATCGCTATTTTTGCCGGTGCTAATTCGTCCAGTTGCTGTGGTTGCGGCCAAGGCAATAAGGTTTTTAGTAGCGAAAAAACAGGTATTTTCTTGAAGTCGGCTAAGGTATTAATATTGGCTAGGTGTGGTGTTAGCCAGTTATCCAGTGTGCTAAGCAAGGCATTTTGGCTCATATCGGGCCAGTCGTCACCACTGTGCTGCCGTAGCAATTGAACGCGAGCAATCAACTGTAGGCTATTGTCGTCCCAATCTAAATAATCTAGACCTTTGTCGCGTAGCAATGCTGTTAAAGCTTGGGTCTTAATGTCTTTAGGGATATTGCTGAGTGCTTTTTGTTGAATAACTATTTTGCCCAGTAGTTGTCTTTGTTCGGCAATAAAACGCCCCTTATCGTCTTGCCACTGTGCAATGGTGACTTCTTTTATGTGGTGAGTGAGTCCATCTTTTAAAAAGTGCGCGTTAAGCGCGCAAGCTATAAATATGCGGTCCTGCGATTGTCCAACTAGCCCGCCAACCTCGGCAACGCTTAGCCAAGGTTGTTGAGCTAATGCATCGCTTTCATCAAGTTGGGCAGCGCGCCCGTTGGCAAGCTGGTAAACCGCTGTACCGTTATTACTTGCTTTGCGTTTGGCGATGCGCTCTGGAAAGGCGTTGGCTATGAGTAGGCCTGCAAGCTCGCCCTTATCTTGCGCTGATGCGTTGTTTCTTTTTAATGGTGCGCATAGAGTTTTAGCGAGTTGTTTTACGCGTTGTTGCCAAGCTTTATGTTGTGGCTGGCGGCTTTGTTCTATTGCTACGATGTGATCATAAATATCACTGCCTAAGTTTTTAGGTGGGCGCTCGCTAAGCAGTGCAGCAACCATACCGCCTAGGTCTGTTGCGCCAATTTCCTCTGAGTGTATTAGCAATGCGGCCAAGCGCGGATGGCAGGGGAATAATGCCAAACGCTGACCTAAAAGCGTAAGTGTATTTTTTTGTGTTAATGCGCCGATATTAGTTAATGCATCTAGGGCTTGTTGCCAGTTGGCTTCGGCTGGAGGGTTTAGCCATTGTAGTTCGTTAGGGTGGCTAACACCCCAGTGTAATAAGGTAATTGCCAAGGGCATTAAGTCGGCGTTAATAATTTCTGGCGTGGTATGGCGCAACCTTTGGTTGTGTTGTGCTTGCGACCAGAGTCTGTAACAAATGCCTGGCTCCATTCGTCCGGCGCGGCCGGCGCGCTGTTCGGCCGACGCTTGCGAAACCCCTTGGGTGTGCAAACGCGTAAGGCCGGTGTTTGGGTCGAAGCTTGGGTTGCGGGTAAGGCCGCTATCGATAACTACGCGCACCCCTTCAATGGTTAAGCTGGTTTCGGCAATGTCGGTAGCCAATACAATTTTGCGATAATTATTATCTGTTGGGGCGATGGCTAATTGTTGTTGCTCAAGTGGCAAGCTGCCGTGCAGAGGCAGGCAAATAGTATGATTAGGTAACGGTGTTAATGCCTGATGTGCGCGATTAATTTCACGCATACCGGGTAAAAAAACTAAAATGCTGCCGCTGTCTTGCGCTAGTGCTTGTTCAATAGTGCGTACTAATGGCGGCAAAAAATCATCATTTTTAAATGTATTGGTTTTGCGTGTGGCTTGCACAGGTTGATAGCGTATATCGACGGGGTAGCTGCGGCCTTGGCTTGTAACGACGGGGCAATGTGAAGGCTGTGATGTGCTTTGCTCTAATAAGCTTGCGACGTTTTCGCTATCGAGGGTTGCCGACATTACCAATATTTTTAGTGGGTTGTCGCTTTCGCGAAATAATTCGCGGGCTTGTAGGCTTAGCGCTAGCCCCACATCTGTATTTAAACTGCGCTCGTGAAATTCATCAAAAATAACAATCCCTACACCAGTAAGCTCGGGGTCGTCTTGTAGCCAGCGGGTTAATAAGCCTTCAGTAATCACCTCTATGCGTGTGTTCGCGCCGACTTTGGTGGCTTGTCGCATACGATAGCCCACGGTTTCACCTACTTTTTCGCCCAGCATATTGGCCATGCGGTTGGCCGCATTTAAGGCTGCAACTCGGCGCGGCTCAAGCATTATTATTTTTTGTTCTTTGAGCCAAGGTACATTTAGTAAACTCAGCGGAACTTGTGTGGTTTTACCGGCGCCGGGCGGGGCTTGCAGAACACAATGCGGGGCATTGTTTAGTGCATAGAGTAGTGTGGGTATGCATTCGTGTATCGGCAGGCTCATATACAGTGATCAGTTGTGTGGTCAGGGTAAGTGTTTCAACATTTTACCGGACGCGGGCTTTTGAGTAAGCTGTGCATCCGAATTAATCGCAAGAGAGTAAAGCGGTGCAGCGACTCGATAAATTACTGGTAGAACATGGCCTAGCAGCCACGAGAACACAAGCTCAAAAATTAATTGAAGACGGGCTTGTCGAGGCAAAGGTTTCGGGTCAGTGGCTGGTACAAAAAAAGCCATCGATTAAACTGCCCGAAAACAGCGAGCTACGTGCCGGTGATCACCCAGATATGCGCTATGTGTCGCGTGCCGGGCTAAAGCTTGAAGCTGCTTTGCGCAATAACGGGTTGGATGTAAAAGGGTTGGTCGCCCTTGATGTGGGGCAATCTACGGGTGGCTTTACCGATTGTTTGTTAAAACACGGTGCCAGCAAAGTTGTTGGCGTGGAAGTTGGCCACGATCAGCTGGTGGAACCGCTGCGGGTACATGGTGATGTAGTGTGTTTGGAAGGGGTTAATGCTCGCCACCTAGATCCCGATATTCTGAAATACGCCCCAAATAAATTTGATATCGCGGTAATGGATGTGTCTTTTATTTCTCAAAAACTCATTCTGCCGCGCTTACCCGTTTTGCTCAAGCAGCAAGCCCTACTGGTAACTTTGATTAAGCCGCAATTCGAGGTAGGGCCGCAAGGGTTGGGTAAAGGTGGCCTCGTTAAGCCTGATGTTGATATGTACACCTTAGAGCAGGATTTTACTCGCTTTGTTAAGGCGCTGGGTTTTGAGGTATTACACTACAGTGAAAGCCCCATAAAAGGCGGTGACGGTAACCGCGAGTTTTTAATGGTGGCTCGTTTAGTGACTTAGCAATTCCCCTCTTAGTTTCTATATCGGCCCCAATTTACCTGAGGGCTGAATCTCAATTTAAGCATTGTCGCAAAAAAGGGGTTGACTCCCGCCTTTGGTGTGCTAATTTTGTAGCACGTGCTACAAAATTAGCAGTTGTGATGATGGTGAATACATATGTCCAGTAATACAGTTTATGCATCTCTTAGCCGGCGTGAGCGGCAAATTATGGATGTCCTGCACGAGGAAAACCCCATATCAGCTAAAGATATTCAGTTGAAAATGCCGGACCCACCGAGTTATTCCGCCGTACGAGCATTAATTACTCGAATGGTCGATAAGGGCGTTGTAGCGTTTTCGCGCGAAGGCACAAAATACATGTATCGACCAGTGCAGGCACAAAATAGCGTGCAAGCTTCAGCAATATCTAGGTTATTAAAAACGTTTTTTAAAGGCTCCAAAATTAAAGCCGTAACAGCCTTGCTCGATGCTGACGGCGCTGAAATGGATGCCCATGAGATAGAGGAGTTGGAGCGGAAAATAGCGCGTTTAAAAAAGCAGTCTAAATAATAAATAGAGCCGTTTAAGAGGTGATTTTATGTTTAACCTTTTTGTTGTTATTGCTTTGCTTTTAAAAATTATTTTAGTGTTTTCTTGTGTTCGCTGGTGGCTTTACCGCTCGCGTGATACGCACTCGGGTAGATTGGCCAGGTTGGTATGCATTGCTTTTTTAGGTGTGATTTTGTTGCCCTTAGGTAGTGCAATATTGCCAGCTGTGGCACTGGAGGTAATCCCTGTTAACTTTTGGGCGCTATTTAATATCAATGTGTATTTGACGTTACCGGTAATACTCAAAGTTGTTATTGGGATTTATTTGGCGGGTGTTTTTAGTGTGTTGATTTATCGCTTTTGGCATTTGCTGGAGGCTTTAAATTATGCCAGCCAACTAGAGTCTGCTCCAGAAGACGTGGATGAGGTATTCGTTAGCATTAAAAAGCAGAATAACCTTTTGGAAAGGGTGGCGCTAAAGGTTGGGCAATCGAAGGTAGGTGGGAGTAATGTTGTTAGTCAAGGCCCGTTCACACTCGGTGTTTTACGCCCCATCATTGTTTTACCCGAAGATTATAGTCAGTGGAGCCGTTCGACCTTAATGCGTGTGCTTACGCACGAGTTAGCGCATGTGGTACGTAAGGATTGGTTTTGGCAAAACGTATTGCAGTGTTTAATAGCGTTTGTTTGGTTTTTACCTTCTGCATGGCGTTTAGGTAAGCAGTTTTCTTGGTTAAGCGAGCTTAATGCCGATGATGCTGTATTGGCCGGTGGTAGCGGTCGCTCGGATTATGCCGATGATTTGTTAAATATTGCTGCCCGATATCCACGAGCACCTCGCAGTGCAGCGGCTTTAATTGATGGTTCGTATTGTTACGAGCGCATAGCAGCCATATTGGATGGCTCAAGGTTACGCAGCCATACACCCTTCAAGCAAACGCCATTTTGGGTTTGGCTAGTTGCGGTTTTGGCATGGCTTAGCTTATCGACAATAACACTCGAAGCAGCGGCTGTTTCTTTGTGGCATGAAGGTGATACTGGTGGAAAAACTCTAACATTTTATAGCTTTCCTGAGCCTAATAAGGATGGGGCAAATAGTGCTTTAGCGGTACCCGTAAAATTGACGCCGCACACGCAACCTCGCAGTTATAAAGAGTCGGTTGTGATTATTGAAAGGGAGCCGTACTTAACAAAAGAGGCGCTGTTAAGTGAGGCAAAAACGGCAATGAACCACCTTGCCGCTGTGGATGCTGATAATTTGCCCGTTGTGCCAAATGTGTCTGTGCAAGGCTATGTTGCTTTACGTGCTGTAATTCCAGAGTACCCAAAGCGCGCGCAGCGAAAAAATATTGAAGGGCAGGTAATCGTACAGTTTGATGTACTGCCTAGCGGTAAGGCGGATGCTATTCGTATTGCAATGGCAAGCCCTAAACACATTTTTGATGATGCTGTATTGGAGGCTATGGCAAAGTCAATATTCAAACCGGCGACCGATAATGGCCGCCCGATAAAAACCCAGCATGCAACGCAAACATTTACATTTAGATTATCTGAGGGTGCAAAAACAAAAAACTTTAACCCCACGTTTGGTACACCAATACAGACAGCCGAGCAAAGTACTCATGCTGCGCCTTAAGGTAGTGCGTAATTATGCGCTGCTTTGTACCTACGTATTCGGAGAAATTTATGAATCAAGCCATGTTTAATGAAGAGGTGTTTAATGAAGAAGTGTTTAGTGAAAAATTATTCAGTAACAAAGTGTTTAGTGAAAGTGCTTATGCCACGTTATTTTTGTCTTCAATCAGCAAGTGGTTTTTTGCCGCCGTTACGGCTGGTGTCACGACGATTGCTTTGGTAGCGCTTATGCATATTTTGATAGTGGCTCCCAAGTTGGAGGCACCTATTATTGTAGATCGTCCAATGCCGAATATTGTGTTAAAAGAACCGATTATTGAAGATCAAAATATTGCGCCTTTACCCCCCAAGCCTGTTGCCGCAGAGCCGGAGCCAGCATTGCCGCCTTTAGTGGCTCAGCAAATTACAGGTGATGAAGGTGGTTATACCCCAGTTGCTCCGCCTAAGCCTACTGGTGGCGATAAACTAGCCATTTTACCCAGTAGTTTTCCCGTTGCTCGTATGATGGTGGCGCCAGATTACCCAGCGCGAGCGGCGAACAAAGGTATAGAGGGTTTTGTGGATGTTCGCTTTGATGTTACAAAAACAGGTGCTACCAGCAATATAGAAGTAATATCGGCGCAGCCAGAAAAGATATTTAATAAGTCGGCTGTCAATGCCATTAAGCGTTGGAAGTTCACGCCCTATGAGCGCGATGGCGAGGTGGTAGCCTTTTACGGTATGAGCCGCCGTGTGGTCTTTAGCTTAGAAAACTAGTTACGAAAAATAATACTTTCGAATTTTCAGCGGATGCTCCTGATACCCGTTGCACCCTTGGCGTCGTAAGGCGCCTTTTTTATATTTTTTGCCCGTTTATGCGCAGCGAAGAAGTGAGTCGCGCGCTTTCGCACGCAACTCGCGTTTGGCACTGGTACGCAGTGCTTTATGGCTTTTCTCGTGTACGCCACCTTTGCGTAGCAAAGGGTTTTGCGACACGGTATTGCGGTATTTTTTCAGTACTTTAACCGTCGTAGGTTTTACCTTTTTAGTACTCTTTTTTCGTTTGCTCATGGTTACCCCTTAATGCAAATTACTTGTTTAAGTGTATGAACAATGTCTACCAAGTCGCTTTGGTTATTCATGACATCGTCAATGTTTTTATAAGCCGCTGGAATTTCGTCGATCACACGGCTGTCTTTTCGGCACTCTACGCCGCGTGTTTGTGTCGCTAAATCCTCGCGGGTAAAGCGCTGCCGTGCAGCGCTTCGGCTCATTACGCGGCCTGCCCCGTGGGAGCAGGAGCAAAAAGAATCAGCGTTGCCTAAGCCGCGCACAATAAATGATTTATCGCCCATGCTACCGGGAATAATCCCTAGCTGCCCTCGCTTAGCATTAATAGCGCCTTTGCGAGTAATGTAGAGTGTTTCGCCAAAGTGTTGCTCTTGTTCAACATAATTATGATGGCAGTTAATCGCCTCATGCGTAATGGTGAACTTAGGCAAAAAAGGTTCTATTGCGCGCAGTGTAAGCTTCATCATTTCTTGTCGGTTAATGCGCGCATATTCTTGCGCCCAATTAACGGCAGCCATATAGTCGTGAAAATCGGTTTGCGCCTCATCAAACCATGCGAGGTTTTTATCGATAAGTTTACGCGCTCGATTTTCAATTTGCTTTCGGGCGCGCTCGATAAAATAACTACCAATGGCGTTACCCATGCCGCGGCTGCCAGAATGTAGCATTAACCAAACGTAACCGGCCTCATCAATACACACCTCAATAAAATGGTTGCCACTGCCGAGTGTTGCCATTTGCGTAACCCATAGCGTATCGGCTTTTTTAAGGCGTTTTTTGATGTCTGGATGCGCTTTGGTTATTTTCTCTAGCGATGCGGCGAGTGGATTACAGGCTGCATCGCGTGCACTAATGCGTTTATGTGCTGATAAGCCTACAGGTATTGCACGCTCAATAGCGCTGCGCATAAGGGCTAGGTTATCTGGCAATTGCGTGCTACGTAGCGATAGCTGAATAGCATTCATACCGCAACCAATATCCACGCCAACGGCAGCCGGAATAATTGCGTTGCGTGTTGGAATAACCGAACCCACCGTTGCGCCTACACCCAGATGCACATCGGGCATAGCGGCTACATGAGGGCCCACAATGGGTAATGTCGCGGTATTTTTTAGTTGTGTAATTGCTTTAGGGTCAATAGCGTGGGTATATACCTTAATGGGTACATCGCCTTTGCTATTGGCTTTATTAAATTCTATGAAAACAGGCATTATTTATCCTTCGCGATTATGCGAATAATAGTCAATAGTGCTTTCAGGCTGGTGGGTTTTGTAAACCCTAGATACAAAAATCCCCAGCATTGCCGGGGATTTTGGTCGTATAAGAATACGGTAAGGTCCGGCCTGAAAGCGTGGTGTCTTTCAGGCCTAAGCACAAAAAGACTATGGTTTAGTTCTCGATAAAGTCATGTGTGTGCTCCTCTAGTAAGGTGTGGTTTGGGTAAAACGAATGCCGCGCACTTTAACGGCTAAAATAAAAATGTCAACAAATATCAAATTATTTTTGAAGGTTTGGTTTGTATGTTGTGGCTCCATTAACGCTTTTACAGCGAAACGGTGGTGTATGCCACTGCTACTTATTTTTTATTTGCGTGTAATCTTTGGTTTTTTGCGTTTGGGGTAACATGCTTTGCACAGTGGGCAAACGGTGCCATCACAGCCCCTTGCTGTACAAAATTCACGGCCATAAAAAATAAATTGTAAATGCAGTTTGTTCCAAAATTCGGCGGGGTATAGGCGTTTGAGGTCTTTTTCGGTTTGTTCTACATTTTTGCCTGTTGTTAAGCCCCAGCGCTGTGCGAGGCGATGGATGTGAGTATCCACAGGAAATGCCGGCACACCAAACGCTTGCGCCATAACAACGCTAGCGGTTTTGTGGCCTACGCCGGGCAGTGCCTCTAATGCTTCAAAGCTTTGCGGTACTTCGCCGTTATATTTTGCGACCAATATTTTTGAAAGTTCACTTATCGCTTTAGATTTTCGAGGCGATAGACCGCATGGGCGAATAACCGCTTGAATATCGGCTACTGGAACATGTTGCATATCGAACGGGTTATCGGCTAATTGCCATAACAGTGGGGTGATTAAGTTGACGCGAGCATCAGTGCACTGTGCTGACAATAATACAGCAACTAAAAGCGTGTAAGGGCCTTTATGGTCTAGCGGGATAGGCGTTTCTGGGTAGTGTGCATTGAGCGTATTGAACACTAAGTCAACACGCTCGGCTTTGGTAAGGTTTTTTATTGGATCGTGTAATGCTTGTTCGCTCATGAAAACGCCATTAGCTAGAGGGCATCTCTAAAAATGCACTTTTTCCGCGATAGCTGCTTACAGGTTTTTGCTCCTCGACATTCGGCTCCTGCAATGTCTAATAAGGTGTTTCCTGCACCGATGCTAAACCTGTATTCAGCCCATCCATGGACATTAGCTCCGTTCTCGAGTCCTCATTTACACCAAGTAAACTGCGGCTCTCCGAGCGGTTCTTCCTTGCTCTCACAAAAAAATTACTATTTTTAGCGGTGCCCTAGAGTGGTGTGTAGCGCGAAAGCTTACCGCAGAGGCCTTGCGCGCATTAGGATTTAAAGGTTAGCCAAGCGTCTGCACAAAGGCTTTGATTCGTTGTGCTGCTTCAATGCACTGTGCAACCGGGGCGACTAAAGCCATGCGAATGTAATTTTCGCCTGGGTTTCCGTTGGGGGTATGGCGGGCCAAGTATTGCCCCGGTAAAACGGTAATATTTTGTTGCGCATAAAGCCCTTGGGCAAAGTCAGTATCCAAAATGGGTGTTTTTGGCCACAGGTAAAAGCTGGCCTGTGGAATATTGACCGGTAATACAGGGTTAAGTATTTCGGTGACTTGTGTGAATTTTTGTCGGTATAAATCGCGGTTTGCTTTTACGTGCGTCTCGTCTTGCCATGCGGCAATGCTGGCGAGTTGAGTGGGTACGGGTAATGCGCAGCCATGATAAGTACGGTACTTTAAAAAGGCTTGTAACACGCTCGCGTCGCCCGCCACAAAGCCTGAGCGCAAGCCTGGTAAATTGGAACGCTTTGAAAGGCTATGGAAAACAACGGCGTTTTTAAAGTCGGAGCGGCCGCTGTTAACACAGGCTTCTAATAATCCTACTGGCGGTTTGCTCTCATCAAAATAGAGTTCGCTATAGCATTCATCGCTGGCAATAATAAAGTTGTATTTTTCGGCAAGTTCGAGCGCTTTGATTAAGTACGCTTGATCCATAACCGCCCCAGTGGGGTTGCCTGGGCTGCACAAAAATAAAAGCTGGCATTCTTGCCATGTTTTTTCGCTAACACTATCAAGCTCGGGTAAAAAACCGTTGTCTTCGGTGCAGTTTAAAAATACAGGCTCTGCGCCGGCTAAAATGGCCGCGCCTTCGTAAATTTGATAAAACGGGTTTGGCATTAAGACTTTAGGCGCCTTTTGTGTTCTATCGATAATTGCTTGGGTAAAAGCAAATAAGGCCTCGCGAGTGCCTGCAACAGGTAATGCTTGGCTTTCAAAATCGAGGGCGCTATTGAGTTTAAAGCGCGTATTGGCCCAAGTACTAATGGCTTGCCTAAGTTCGGGTAGGCCTTTGGTTAGCGGGTATTGCGTGAGTGTATTTAGGTTGTTGCTGAGCGCCTCTAATGCGAATGTTGGTGGCGTATGTTTGGGCTCGCCGATGGATAGGGGGATGTGCTCTAGTGATGCCGGTGGCGTTATGCCATCTTTTAATGCTGCGAGTTTTTCAAAAGGGTAGGGCTGTAAGGCCGATAATGCGTCGTTCATAGTAATGAGAGCTATAAAAATGATTGTAAAGCGGTGATGTTCACCGCCATTTAATTAGGCGTTATTGTGATTGTTCAACTTGCTGATCCAGCTCTTGGCAGATAGCTCGCTGTAAGTCTTCACACAACTTGTCATCACTTAATGGGTCGCCATTTTGATCGGTGATAAAAAATACGTCTTCGACCCGCTCGCCTAAAGTAGAAATTTTTGCATTACACAGTTGAATGTCGTACTCCATAAAAATACGGCCAATGGTGGCTAATAAACTGTGCCGGTCTGGGCTAATTACTTCTAGTGTTGTGAAGCTAGCGCCTTCCGGTGTTTGCATTTTGGTGCGGGTGGGAATAGGGAACTGTTTTAGCAGGCGTGGTGTGCGCTTTTTAATAACGTCAGAATATTCGCCTTTGGTGACAAAGCTTAGCTCTTGAATTAAGGCATCTATAATTTTTTGCTGTTTTGAGCTGCCATCTTCTACCGGTTGATCATTTTCGTCGAGCACGTAAAAGGTATCGATAGTGTAGCGGCTATTGGTGTTGTAAATGCGCGCATCGTGAATGTTTAGGCCAAGTTGCGCAAAGACAGTGGCGGCAGCTAAAAAGATATTGCCTTGGTCGGGGACGCGAATAAAAACTTGCGTGGCACCGCCCCATTGTTGGCTTGTATCGTCTTTTACTAAGATTAAAGGCGTGTCGCTATTGTGTTCGATAATGGCTTCTGTTTGCCAAGCGATATCATTGTGGCCTTCGCGTAGAAAATATTCGTCGCCCATATCTTGCCATAGCGCTATGGCTTTATCGGTAGAGACATGCTTATCTTTAAGCTTGTTAAGGGCTTGTTGCTTGGTGTCTTCTATTTGGTCGGCTTGGTCTATGGTATTTTCTAAGCCGCGGCGTAACGCGCGTTTTGTTTCGGCGTAAAGTTGGCGCATAAGGCTGGCGCGCCAGCTATTCCAAATGTCGGGGTTGGTGCCGTTCATATCGGCCACGGTAAGTGCGTACAGGTAATCTAAGTAGCGCTGGTTGCCCACTTTTAAGGCGAATTCATGAATAACATCGGAGTCGCTAATATCTTGCTTTTGCGAAACGTAAGACATTAATAAATGGCTTTGCACTAACCAAGCAAGCAGTTTGATATCGCCGCTGGATAACCCGTGACTTTGACCGAAGGTAATGGCATCTTCCGCACCAAGCGTTGAGTGGTCGCCCCCGCGGCCTTTGCCAATATCGTGAAATAAACCGGCTAAATACAGTATTTCGGGTTTATCCATGCGTTTAAGAATATGCGCCGCAATAGGGAATTCTTGCTCGGCATCTGGTGCGCTAAAGTTACACATCTTTTGGATGACCAGCAATGTGTGATCGTCCACGGTATAGCGGTGGAATAAGTCGTGCTGCATTTGACCAATGATTTTGCCAAATGCCGGCAGGTAGCGCCCAAGAATGTTGTAGCGCTTCATTCGCTTTAGCTGAGTGATTAAGCCTTGCCCGCTCTTAAATAGCTGCAAAAAAAGCTGTTTGTTGGTTGGGTCGTTACGAAAGTTGTCATCAACTAAAAAACGGTGCTCATTAATTAGGCGAATCGTATTTGTGCGCACCCCTCTTATGCTGGGGGTAGTGCCTAGAATAACGAAGATCTCAAGTAATGCTGACGGGTTTTGAGCAAAGACTTTCTTGTGGGTTACTTCTATGTAGTTGTCATGCAGCTGAAAATTAGCATTAATTTGCTGGATGTTTGGTTCGTGATCACGCTCATGAATTTTTTCATTGAGGTTTTGCAATAACACGTCGTTAAGCTCGCGCAGGGCTAAAACAGCGCGGTAGTAAGTGCGCATGAACTGCTCTACGGCTAAACCTTTGTCGTTATCTTCGTAGCCAAAAATTTGGGCAAGTTCGCGCTGATATTCAAAAAGTAAGCGGTCGTCGGGGCGGCCTGCAACACAGTGCAACGCATAGCGAATGCGCCACAGGGTTGTTTCGCAGCTGTGTAATACGCCAAATTCGTATTCTGTAAAAAAGCCTTTGTTTTGTAGTTGCCCTAGCGTTTTTACGCCGTAGTAGCGCTTGGCGACCCAGTGAATAGTTTGAATGTCGCGCAAACCACCAGGGGAGTTTTTAATGTTGGGCTCTAAGTTGTACTCGCTATCGTTGTGTTTTGCGTGGCGCTCAATTTGCTCGTCGAATTTAGCGTGATAGAACTCGCTGGCAGACCACATGTGAGTGCTGGATGTTAATGTCTGTAATTGATCGCGAAGTAAATCGTTACCACAAATGCGGCGAGAGTCTTGCAGGTTGGTGGCAACGGTGATGTCGTTGCGCGCAAGTTCCACGCATTGAGAAATTGTGCGCACGCTACTGCCGATATCCAGCCCCATGTCCCAGCAAAGGGTAATAAACTGTTGCAGTTCTTCGGCGTATTTTCCGTCGGCAGATTCGTCCAATAATATTAAAATGTCGACATCAGATTTGGGGTGTAGCTCGCCGCGGCCATAACCGCCAACAGCGAGTAGGGCAATGTCATCATCAAAACTATTTTGATACCAAGCGTAATGCAATAAAACATCAATAAACACTGCGCGCTCGGAAACAAGGTAGCGCACATCTTCGCTTTCTAAAAAGCGATTTTGAAAATGCTCATTTACGCCAGCGATGGCGTCTTTGAAAACTTTAACTGAAGGCTTTGTTTCTAAGTCTTTACGAAAACGTTGTTGGTTAAAACACAGGGGTTGGCAGGCATAAATGGGCACGTGTGCAGTCATTTTAGAATGACTCTTCCTTGCGAGCGGTTAACACCTCTACGCCATCGGCTGTTACGGCTAAGGTGTGTTCCCACTGTGCAGATAGGCGACTGTCTTTGGTTTCTACTGTCCAGCCATCCTTTTTCAATTTTGTAGCGGCTTTGCCTGCGTTAATCATAGGTTCGATGGTGAAGGTCATACCTTCTTTAACGGTAAAGCCTGTGTTGGGTTTTCCGTAGTGAACAACTTGCGGTTCTTCGTGGAAAACTTTGCCAATGCCGTGGCCGCAGTATTCGCGTACGACTGAGTAAAAATTCTTTTCGGCGTGCGTTTGAATTACGTGGCCGATATCGCCTAAGCGTGCGCCCGGTTTAACTAACTCAATACCTTTGTATAGGCACTCTTGAGTGATTTTGCACAGACGGTCTGCATGGGGCGCTACTTTACCGACGTAAAACATTTTGCTGGTGTCGCCGTGGTAGCCATCAAAAATAACGGTGATATCAATATTAATGATATCGCCTTCTTTTAACGTTTTTTTGTCTGATGGAATACCGTGACACACAACTTGGTTAACCGACGTGCAAATAGATTTGGGAAACCCTTTGTAGTTAAGCGGCGCGGGAATCGCTTTTTGTTCTTGCGTGATGTAATCGTGGCAAATGCGGTCTAGCTCCGCTGTTGTTACCCCTGGTTTGACGTAGTCGCCAATCATCTCGAGGACCTCAGCGGCCATACGACCAGCCACGCGCATTTTTTGAATTTCTTCAGGTGTTTTGATGGTAACAGTCATGACGAACCTTGGTTGACAAGCAAATAGGCTGCATTTTAAACGATGTGGCGGCGTACCGCACCTTTCGTTTGGCGGTATAGCCCTTGTTCTTTATAGGGTTTTTCGCTCGACTAGGTCGTTTGTGATAAGCTCGCGGCCTACTTTTACAGGCCATAATCACGTAATGAAACACATACATATTCTAGGTATTTGCGGCACCTTCATGGGTAGCCTTGCGCAACTGGCTAAAGCATTGGGGTACCGTGTGACAGGCTCTGATGTGAATGTTTACCCCCCGATGAGTACGCAGTTGCGCGCTGCGGGTATTGAAATATTTGAAGGTTGGGGCTTGGAGCAATTAAAGCCTGCGCCAGATATGGTTGTGGTGGGTAATGTCATCAGCCGCGGAAACCCAGTAATGGAGGCGATTCTTAATCAAATGTTGCCTTATACTTCTGGCCCGCAATGGCTGGCTGAGCATGTGTTACAAGGGCGCTGGGTTATGGCGGTTGCCGGTACACACGGAAAAACAACCACCGCAAGTATGCTTGCGTGTATGTTAGAAAATGCTGATATGGCACCAGGCTTTTTAATTGGTGGCGTTCCTTTGAATTTTGATGTCTCTGCGCGCTTGGGTGATTCTGACTTTTTTGTGATAGAAGCCGACGAGTACGACAGTGCCTTTTTCGATAAGCGTTCTAAGTTTGTACATTACCGCCCGCACACGCTAGTGATGAACAACTTAGAATATGATCACGCGGATATTTTCCCAGACTTGGCCGCCATTGAACGTCAATTTCACCATGTGGTGCGTACCGTGCCACAACATGGCTTGTTGGTTTACCCAGCAAAAGACGAAGCGCTCAAGCGCGTATTAGCCATGGGGCAGTGGACACCAGAGCACACTACTGGCGAGGGCGGCTTGTGGCAGGCGCGCAATGTCGCTGCCGATGGCAGTGCATTTGATGTTTGCTTTGACGGCGCTATGGTTGGCCGTGTGTGCTGGGGTTTAACCGGCGCACATAATGTAAATAACGCGTTGGCTGCAATGGCGGCAGCGCGACATGTCGGGGTCGAGCCTAATATTGCCTGCGAAGCGCTGTGCAGCTTTAGTAGTGTGAAACGCCGTATGGAGCGTTTAGCCTGCGTAAAGGGTGTAACGGTTTACGATGACTTTGCTCATCACCCGACAGCCATTAAAACAACATTGGAAGGCTTGCGCGCGCAAGTGGGCGATGCAGCAATTACTGCGGTGATAGAGCCTCGATCTAATACGATGAAGCAGGGCATTCATCAGCAAACATTAATTGATGCTTGTGATGATGCCAGCCGTGTTTGTTGGTTTCAGCCAGCAGAGCAAGGTTGGTCACTGCAAGCCCTTATTGACGATAGGCATCCGCAGCATGCATGCTTTGATTCAATGGCTGCCCTACTTGAAAACCTTGTTAAAAAGGCTAAGCCGAATGAACATATCGTGATTATGAGTAACGGCGGCTTTGGTGGAATACACCAACGTTTAATTCAACAACTTGACCATTAAAATACTTAAGGAAAAGGAAAAGGAAAAACAATGACGGATAAAATTACATTAGCAATTACTGGTGCCTCTGGCGCGCAATACGGTTTACGCTTATTGGAGTGCGTATTAGCGCAAGGCTGCGATGTGGATTTGTTAATATCCAAAGCGGCCGAAGTGGTGATTAATACTGAAACAGAGCACCACATTCCCTCGGACTTTACACAGCAAGAGGCTTGGGTAAAGCGGCGCTTTGGGTTTTCCAATGGTGTTGTACGCTTATTCAGCCGCGAAGATTGGTTTTGCCCTGCTGCCAGCGGTTCTAGTTCTGCGCGTAAAATGGTGGTTTGCCCCGCTAGCGGCGGCACGCTCTCGGCGATTGCCAATGGCGCCAGTAATAATTTAATTGAACGCGCTGGCGACGTCGCTTTAAAAGAGCGCAGGCAGCTTATTTTAGTCCCCCGCGAGGCCCCTTATTCGCAAGTGCATCTAGAAAACATGCTGAAGCTTACTCAAATGGGCGCGGTGATAATTCCTGCTAGCCCTGGCTTTTATCAAAAACCTAAAAGCATTGAGGATTTAATTGATTTTGTTGTAGCGCGTATTTTGGACCAGCTGGGGTTAGATCAGAAGTTGGTGCCTAAGTGGGGCGAGGTTATAAAGCTTTATTGAGGTGATTGCGTAACAGTTTATTACCTGCTCGTGCGATGCTGCATTTTTTTGGGGCTGACTTCTGGTGAATCGCCTGCTTTTAGTGGGCGCTAGGTCTCAATTGCCGAATAGCTGCTGTGTTTTAATTAACGGGCTAATTACGGCTGTAATTGTATATTCAGTTCAATTACGCTTTGTGAGTGAATATAAACGTTATATATCGCGCGGGTGCATAAATGAATACCCATGTTCTTCTAAACTACAGTGCTTTACTGCTGCTATTGAGCTTTGGTCTGTGTGGATGTGATGGTCAGGATCGCTTTGAAGATTGTTACTTCAATGGTGAGCCAGTCCCAAATTACGAAATCACAGCGTACAATGCAATCACAGGCGAAAAAGTGTGTTGGACTGAATACCGATCGCCGGAATATTTTGGCGATAAAGCTTGGTCATACGAAGGGGCTTGTGAATATGGTTTCGAGGATGGCGAGCATTCTTTTGTTTCCAATATCACAGTAACGGCTCCAGGTTTCGAGGCTCAAACTCTCGAAAATTCCCCCAAACCTACAGATTATTTATGCGTATTGGAAGGCGAGCAAACGGTTGTGGACTTCTATTTGGCTCCCAGTGCTATTTAGTGAGTGTGATAGATTTACCGAGCAGGTTTGAGGTTGCCTATAAGCTTGCCGCTCGCTCAATTGGGTTAGATGGCTTGGCGTATTTGCTGCCTTCCGAACTTTTGGGAGTCCTTAGCGAAATCACAGCCAGAATATTGCTTCATGCTAAATAGTGACGATCAATAGTTGTTTAGCGATAAAGAATAGGCACCTGTTTGAGAGCCTATTTAGTCGGAGTGTAAACGACGCGGCTAAATAATAGCCGCGTCATGTTATCAGTCGATTTACAGCGATTGGGCATACCAATCTGATGCCATGTTGCGTATTTACAATTGTACTGGTAAACAACTAGCCGGCTAGCGGGTTGGCAAACAGTAATAGCATGCCTGTTGCTACCGCTAGCATTGGTACTGCATCCAGTAAGCCAGACATTAATAGTGCACGCACTTGTAGCTCGTTCGCTATGTGTGGCTGCCTTGCGGCGCCTTCTAAAAATTTCGCGCCCACTTGACCCACGCCTAAACCAGATCCTATAGCGGCGCCGGCGATTAAAATGGCTGCGCCTAAGGTGCTAGCGGCACCGATTAATTCAAGACTCATATTCTATCCCTCTGTGTTGTGTGAATTGCTGTGCGAGTAAAGTAGGGCTTAGCTTATTGTGTTTTCCAATGTTTGATAATTGCCCAATTATTGATAATACTGTTCTTAAATGTGAACAATGGTGGGTTTTATGAGTCGTTGGGAAGGGATTGAAGAGTTTGTGGCGGTGGTGGATTACGGTACTTTCTCGGCGGCGGCGCGTGCCTTGGGTGTATCCAAAAGCCATATTAGCCAGCAGGTTAGTCGGTTAGAGGGGCGTTTAGGTAGCCGCTTATTGCACCGCACGACTCGCAAAACAAGCCTTACTGAAACAGGGCTTATTTTTTATCGCCAATGCCAGCAGGTAATGGAAGATCTAGAAGCTGCAGAGCGCTCAGTTAGTCAAGCGCAGCAGTTGGTTAAGGGACAGCTTAAAATATGTTCGCCGCATTGGTTGGGCGAAGTGCTGTTGATTCCTGCCATTGCGGAATTTATGCGTATACACCCCGAGTTGGAAGTGCGATTGGAAATTAGCAGTCGTAAGGTTGATCTTATCGACGGTGATTTTGATGTAGCTATTCAGGTAGGTGTGCGGAATGATGTAAATGTGGTGAATCAAAAATTGGCGGCTACACGCTTTTTTGTGGTGGCTAGCCCTGATTATTTACAAAATAGGCCCGCAATTAAATCTCCTCAGGATATTCACTTGCATCAAACGCTATTGTTTGAAGATAGAGGCTTTAGCAAACCGTGGAAATTAATTAACCCTACTAATCAACGTGACGAATCACTAAGGGTTAAAAGCCACTGGCGAAGTAATAGTGGCCATGCTTTGCGAGCGGCGGCGAAGCAAGGCTTGGGGCTAGCGTATTTGCCAGACTATTACTTGGTTGATGATGTTGAATCTGGTCAACTCGTTGTACTAATACCCGAGTGGACAACGCTGATTCGGCACATAGTGGCGATTTACCAGCACAAAGAAAATGTATCGACCAAAATAAAATTATTTACCGAATTTCTGAAGGGCTATTTTGGTTGAGAGCAGCACCGGCTTAATTTGTTTGGCTCGGTGAAAGGGTTGTGACTGAGTGGCGTGTATTTCCTGAAACAAAAAAGGGCCTGCATTTGCAGGCCCTTTTTATATAAAAAATATAGAAACTATTCAGCCATAAAAAAATGGCTATTAATATTCCATCATTAGTTCTTCAAACCCTGCTTGCCTAACGGGTAAGTACACTTCAAGCATACCGGGCGAAAGCTCGCCAAGTTCATTAATGTGCACAAAGTCGTGCGAGCGTGGCCAGCTGTCGATTATTGAGCCGTCAGGTAACTTTAAGCGGCCAATACTGCCGGGCTCGGTTAAACCGAGTTGCTCGGGGTTATGGCAGCCGCCACAGGTTAAACCGCTCGCGCGCGCGAGTACTTGCTCTACTTCCAGTGGTGAACCATCGGCGTTTCGGCGGCCTTCTATAGCGAACATCATCTCGTTACCGAAGGGTGAACCTAATTGACCACCGAAGTGCATACGGTAGTCATTTTCTTGCAGTTCTGGCCCACCGGCATGACTTTGCCCGTGGTTAAATTGCTCGGCTGTAGTGAGCTTTAGCTCGCCAAAGCTTTCGGAGGTTAAATCATCAATTGCTTGCCAGAATGTATTTTGAAAATCCATAGCGGCAAAAGCCAAAGGTGATCCGCTAAAGGGCAGGTTAGGGTTAAAGAGTTCGCCGAAGGGGTTTTCTTTAACGCTTACGGTCTCGGCATAAATTGCACAACCATTAGCCGCACAGGTATCTACCAGTTTATGTTCTTTTAGTAACCATTCGCCGCCAACAAACTGGTTGGTGCGAATTTGGCCGCTTTCTTCAAAGAAGTGCTCCGGTGATAAAATAGCGTAAGGGTCGAATTCGCTACCCATAACAAATTCGACAATGCGATGTGCTTTTTCTTGTTCCGGCAGTTGCGCCACATCTTGCCAAAATTGAACCGACGGTGCGCAGCCATGAATATCCCCAGGTGTTGGGTTGGGTACGCGCGCTTCTAAATTTAGAAATTTACGCGTTTCCATATTATCTTGCAGGGCGAATACTAAGCGGTGTTCGCCGCAGTCTTGCCAGTTTTCTTTGCGTAAATCGAAGCGATTAACGATGGCGGTTAAGCGGTAGCGGTCCATTTCGACTTGGGTGGCAAAGTCGTCGAAAAAAGCGATATCCGTTTCTGGCCTGTCGCACACAATGGGGAAGCCATTAATTTCGCCGGTGCAGAAAAACGGTAAGCCAAATACCGAGTTAGAACGTTGCGAATCCCATAGCTGGCGGAACAATTGCACCGCTGGATCTGGGGCAAAGGGTTGCGGTGCAACTTCGGCTAAGCGCATAAAGGCGCTGTGTAAGGTAATGCCGGTTTGGGCTAATACAGCGGGGTCGTTGATAATGACATTGTCAAAACCTACTGCACTGGCACTGCCTTGTGGGCTGATTACTATTTCGAACCAGTTGCTGGAAATATCGCTGTCCATGAAGTGGATACGTACAGGAATACGGAAAGTACGCAGGCGCTCTTCTGGGCGGATGTGAATGATTAATCGATTGAAATTATTAAAAATATCAACCTTCTCTTGATCTGAAAATTCGCCGATTTCAGCTTGTCTTTCTTGGTGCGGAAATAGGCTGCTGCTTTCAGGGATTGGCAAAAGCGCGCTTAAATCAATTTCGTGTTCTTGTTGCTCGGGTGGGAATTCAGGCGAGGGCTCCGCAATGTGACGTAAGCGAATAGGACTGTTAACCACTTGCGCTGAGCTGACTGGGCAGCCTTCACGTTCGGGGTCCCCTTGTTCCATCGGCACAGCATGTGGTGTATTGGCACATTGGTCGTGCTCATTGGGAACGTTGTCGCTATCGTCGTCGCCCCATGGATCAAGGCACTCAATAGGATTCATCATGTCGGGTGTTTCGAAACATTGTTCGCTAGGGGGAAAAGAGTCTAATTGCGAAACACTGCAGCCCCACTCAGCGTCGTTAGGCCCGTTTACTGGCCACACGAACTCGCCAAAAGGTGTATTAGGGCAGCGGTCATCAATATTTGGGACGTTGTCGACATCATCATCGCGCATTTCTTTTTCAAGTGCGCAGCCCAAATTAGAGTTACGTTTGCCGTTTTCATCAAACTCTTGGTGATCTATATTGGCAAACGGACCGAAATTGTTACCCGCTGAATGGGGGCAGCGATCTAGCTCGTTCTGCACGCCATCCATATCCGCATCAAAATCATGATCGGCGCAGCCATTGGATTGCCAAAAGCCAAAGGCTTGCGGGCAAAGGTCTTCCCCGTTTATCACTTTGTCGCCATCGCTATCGAGCCTATCCCAATCGTTACAGCCTTCGCCATCTAAAAAGGCAGAACCGTTGCTCATGGGGCAGCGATCTTTACCGTTAATGATACCGTCGCTATCGTCATCTTTTAGGTCAGATATGAAGCAACCGCGTTCTTCAGTTTCAATGCCGTAGTTGCCATCCATAGGGCGGCGGGTGTAGGCGCATTTGTCGTCAAAATCGTGAACCTGATCGTTATCTTTATCTTCCCATATACCGTCTAAAGACCGAGTGTTGGAATCGGTTCGTCGTGTTGTGAATTTTGTGGGGCAGCCGTTGTGGATCAGTAAGCCCGCTTCTTCTGGGCAGGCGTCCAGATGGCGTGGAATACCGTCGATAAATGGACCGTTTGAGAACTCAGTGTCAAACAGTGCCGTGTGATAATCTTCATCCACAGCATTACAACCAAAAGCTGTCAGTAACTCCTTTTCGGAACCGTTGTGTAAAAAGGTGCCGTCGCATTGGCCCCATTGGTTCAGTACCCCATCTTGGTCGTCATCGCGTTGGTTGTATTGTTGTGTTGCTGTACAACCATTCTCATCAATAACGTGGCCGAGTGGTGTGGCGGGGCATTGGTCATCCATGCCGGGTATGCCATCTTGATCAATGTCTTCGTATTGAAAGTGAGGCTTGTCATTAACGGTAGTTAGGCAGCCGTTTGGCCCCAGAAGGTCGTTTATCCAGCTTGCGATATCCTGTGGAGTAAGAGGGCAATGATCTTGTTCGTTAGGGATGTGATCACCGTCGTAATCAAAGAAGTCACCAGTGAAGTTGTCGTCTAAGCAGCCGTTAAATAACTTAATGCCGAACTCTTCTGGGCATACATCTAAACCGTTAATAATGCCGTCTTTGTCGTTGTCTTTAAGCTGCAGTGCTGTACACCCATGTTGAGTCCACATCCCTATTCCGTCTGAATTCTGCCAATACAATTCTGGGTTAGGGAAGCTGCTAGAGCAAAGGCTAGAGCCGTTTTCGATTCCGTCACCGCTCGCTTGTTCATCGTAAGTCGAGCAGCCGGATTCATTCACGACAAAATCTTCATCAGCGTAAAATTCAGCGCCAACTGGTTTAGCTGCATTAGGGTGAATAGAGTATGGGCAGTCGTCCTGTATGTCTGGAATGTCGTCGGCATCAAAGTCGCCAAATTGTGGTTTACAGCCTTTTAACTCTACTAGGCCCATGCTGTTTGGGCACAGATCAAAGTCGTTGGGGATTCGGTCTCCGTCATTGTCTTCGCCTATAGCGCAGCCAAAATGAGTAACGACACGGTTAATAGGCGTGCCAGAACAAAGATCGAGAGAGTCTTGAATACCGTCTTGGTCTTCGTCTAATTGCTCTTCTGCGCAGCCATTGTTGTTAGTTATGCGGCCTTCAGCAGTGCCGGGGCAAAAATCTTCACCAGATGGAATGCCGTCACCGTCGAAATCGATTTGCTCATTACTGCACCCGTTGGGGTTGGCTATTGATGTTAGCGGAGTATTCGCACAGATATCGATACGGTTAACAACGCCGTCGTTGTCGTCATCGAGTTGCTGAATGCTGCAACCTGCAATATCGGCGGTTTCATTAGCTGGTGTTTGTGGACAAGCGTCTTCACCTGAGGGAATACCGTCACCATCAAAATCTATTTGACTATCAGCGCAGCCTTCTGCGTTGGGTTGAGTACTTACTGGCGTGTTAGAGCATTGGTCCGCGCCATTCAAAATACCATCGCCATCGTCGTCGAGCTGCTCATAGCTACAGCCTATGGCATCAGTAATGGACAGTGGTAGGGTGTTGGGGCATTGGTCTAGGTTGTCTTCAATGCTATCACCGTCTGTGTCTATAAGTGGGCTATTGATCCAAAAGTGCGCGTGGCTAATTTCTGTCTCACCGGTGTTGTATGTCGTTTGACTGGAAACAGTGTGCTGCCCTGGTGTCAATTGCGCGAGTGAATATGGACTCCCGCCGCGAAAGTCGAAAGGGTAGTAGCCTTCTCTACGTAGGTACCTTTGCTCGAAATTAGGGTCGTCTAAATAAAATAACACTTGAGAGATATTATTTTGTCCGGTTACATCTATAAAAATATACAGCTCATCTTCAGGTGAGAAGTCTGCATTGTTTAGTTTATTTCCTAATGTACGATCAGGGAGGTGGCTAAATGCAATAATAGCCTGCGCTGCGCTGCGTGTTGGGTCGCGAGGGAAGCTGTCTTCATTATTGTTAGTGCCGTCGCCATCGAGGTCCTTATCGCTGTTATCGCCTATTCCGTCTAAGTCAAGATCGTAAGCTTCATTTGGGTCGTCTGGGAATAAATCGTCGGCGTTTAGTATGCCATCGCCGTCGCGGTCGATATTCTCTTGTTCTGGGTCAACAACAAAACTGGCTTCATTAATTTCTGAACTGCCGTCTTTAAAGTACGTAATGGTTACGATGTTATGATTGCCTGCCGCTATCCCTGCTGTGCTAAACGGGGCGCCCCCCCTTAAATCATAAGGGGCATAATTTTCTCGACGGTAATGCCTGCCATTAAAGGTGGGGTCGTCCAAATAAAACAAAATTTTATCGACAGCTGCAATATTTGGTTCGTCTAAAAAAATATAGAGCTGCGCGGTATTGCTAAAAGTCATCGTCGCAATGGGCTCCGCTTCGCTCCTATCTGACTTTAGGCTATAAAGTAATTCTCCTGCATATGCTTGCGGGAGTAATACTGTGGTAGTTATGGCGGTTAAGCTTGCAGACAGCAAGGGCTTGATAAGGCGAGTAATATTCATAAGTGAGTCCTTCTTATGAGGGCGGTCCAAGTTTTTGTTCAGCGTAGGGCTCATGTTGCACTTAATTATTAGTAGTTAGGTTAATGCGCAAGTATGAGTTTCCACGTATTGTCATGTTAACAGAAAATGTTTACATGTAAAGATTTTGAGGGCCAATACTAAAAAGCCGTTAATCACTCTTTAGCCCCATTGGTAAGTTTTCCTCATAACAAATAGAAGATAAAAATGAGAGCTTATATTCTTATCTTCTACTTTGTTAATTGTGCTGTTTTTAAGTCTTTTAGGGAGGGATGTTTAAATGCCTTGCAGGGCGAGCCTTTGGTCCAATTGCAGGCCTTTGTGGCTAAGCTTTTTTTTGAGTATTCATTGAATGGTTCGAGATCTAATCATAATTTGAATACCTTGTGGTTATTGAGCGCCTCTAATTGGTCGAAAATTGAGCTAACCTTAAAGGTGTAAAGCCACAAACGGGCTAAAAATGCGGGGTGTTTGGCACTAAGTGGCATTGGGTTTGGTTTGGTGCTGTAGGCATGATTTACTTACTTAGCAAGTAAACAGTGGGTTTTATAGTCGGTAAAGTCGGCTGTTGCTGAAACTATTGCGTATAGCGCTACAGAGAAGGCTTAAATATTACTGCTTGGGCTGGCTGGAATTCATTAACGATGTGGTTATTTCATGATTAAAAAATATTATTTGCAGTATGGATTTAAACCACTTGGTGCGTTTTGGTCGTCAATTATTCTAGCGGGGTTAACCGCTTGTGGCGGTGGTGGTGGCAGCCCTGCTCAGCCTACTATTATTGCAAGCAGCACAGCTTCGTTAAGCGCCAGTAGCTCGAACTCCAGTGTCGACTCTAACGCTAGTAGTGTGAGCAGTACAGCCGCAGCTAATGTGAGTTTGCAGGGGATGGTGACTTACGATTTGGTTAAGCCTACAGCCAACAATAATGGTCAAATTTATTTGGATTATGCTAATGCTCAAATTGCGCCGGCGCGGGGCGTTACTGTTGAGTTATTGGATAGCTTAAATAACGCTATTGCCTCTACGTCTACAGATAATAATGGTGAATACGCTTTTGTTGTGGCGCCAAACCGGGCGGTAAAAGTACGTGTAAAAGCACAGCTGGATGCCTCTAATTATTCTATCGCTGTAAAAGATAATACCCAAAATAACGCATTATATGTGCTTGATGGTAGCTTGGCAGGCTCGGGTAGTGCTGCAGAGCAAACGCGAAATTTGCACGCTAATTTGGGGTGGAATATTGTAAGCCAAGCCTATTCGTCTGAGCGCCAGTCTGCACCCTTTGCCATTTTAGATTCTTTGTACGACAGCCTAAATATGGTGCTAGCAGCCGATGTGACGGTTAATTTACCGCCTTTAGATGTTTTTTGGAGTGTTAATAATGTGGCGGTAAACGGAAGTTTTAGCGAGGGCAATATTGGCAGTTCTTTATATAGCACGGGCGCTTCAGCTATTTATATTTTGGGGCATGCCAATAACGACACCGATGAATTTGACAACACTGTTGTGCAGCATGAATTTGGTCATTATATAGAAGACAAATTGTCGCGCAGTGAGAGCATTGGAGGGGTACATTACTTAGGGGCACCGGTCGATATGCGGGTGGCCTTTGGTGAGGGCTTTGGTAATGCGTTTGCCGCGATGAGTAGCGGAGAGCCCTTATATCTGGATACTTCTGGTGCTGGGCAGCAATCGGGGTTTGGTTTTAACATAGAAACCAATCGTTTTGGTGGTGGCTATTACAGTGAAGGCGCTATTCACAGCTTGCTATACGATTTGTTTGATAGCGGTAACGAGAGTGGGGATAACATTAGTTTAGGTTTTACGCCCATTCTGGCAGCTTTACGCCACGACGATTACATTACCTTTGATGGTTATACCTCGATTTATGCTTTCTCCAGCGTTTTAAAAAGCATCGTGCCCGAAAACGAGTCCCAAATTAACGAGCTGTTAATGGATCAGAATATAGTGGGTACAGGTATGTATGGTGAGGGAGAAACGGCGACTGGCACGGTATCGTTCAGCTTGCCTATTTATCAGCGTTTGGCACTTGGGGAAACAATCGAAGCTTGTAGCAATAATAATTTACAGGAATATAACGGGCTAGAGGTGCGACGCTACGTTTTATTGGAGGTGCCATCGACCGGGACGTATACCATTAGTGCTCAGCGCAAAAGCGGCATTCAGCCCAGCGATCCAGATTTTCAAATGCACCGTGAAGGGACTTGGGCGGGTGCAAGCGAAGGGCCTTCGGCAAATATAGAGAACTGGACAAAACGGTTGGAGCAAGGGGTTTATGCGTTGAACGTTTATGATGCCTTTAATACCGATGAAGATGATAGTACCGGCGGACTCGTCTGCTTTAATGTGACTCTTAACTAAGGTGCCGGTTATGTCGAAAATAACAACTAGGTTCTACTTTAAACTGCAGGTTGCATGTTTTTTTGCTGCTAGCGTTATGTGTGCACAAAGCCATGCGGCAGAAGTGGTTAACGGCCACAAAGTGGCTGCCCAGGTACAAGCTAAGGCTGCTTATGTTAAGCCTGGTGCGCCGGTTCGCTTGATGAGCCCTGCCGAATTCACCTTAGAAGAGGGCGATGCTCTTCCCCTTGAGGTCGAACTGAGTACGCAGCCGTTAGGGGAAACCGTAGTGAAGCTAAGCTCACAAAGTGGCTTGTTGCTGGCTGGGCAAACGCAGTATTCCTCGCAAGGCAAGTCGCGCATTGTTATGCCTTTATCAGTTACAGCTGAGGCTGCGGCGCTGGGCTACGTTCATATTTGGGTGGAGCATACCGGTGTTAGTGGTCAAAAAACGACGCGTGCGCTAGCTATTGCCCTTGATAGCCGGCCCAAACTATTGCCTCTACAATACAAGGCAAAGGTGGCAAAACCTTATGTGGAGATGCAAGCAACAGAGGTTATTCGTTAGTTGTTATGTTGAGCAAGCGGCATACTTTGCCGTTTTAGCGTTGTTGCTTGCTGGGCGTCTTTATATCCTCCCCTGTCATATCTAGCCGGTTTGAGGGGCCTAGAGCTGGCTTTTACCCTAGCCAGCTATCTAAATTCATGAAATAGCCGTGATGCTTTGGTAGGCGAACCAAAAAGCCTATAGAATGCCGCCATGGATATTACACACCTTACAGACTCACTCAACACTCCTCAGCGCGAAGCAGTATGCGCTAGCCCATGCCATCAATTGATTTTGGCTGGAGCTGGTAGCGGAAAAACGCGCGTTCTAGTGCATCGCATTGCATACCTTATACAGGTGCAAGGCGTAGCACCAAACCAAATAATGGCGGTAACATTTACCAACAAGGCCGCGCGTGAAATGCGCGAGCGTTTACAGCAGTTGCTAGGAGATGTGGGTGGCCCAAATCGTTTCAGTGGTTTGTGGGTGGGCACTTTTCACGGTATTGCACACAGACTATTAAAGATGCACTGGCGTGAAGCCAAGTTACCAGAAAATTTTCAGATTCTCGACAGCGATGATCAGCTTCGGGTGATTAAGCGCGTTTACCAAGCTTTGCAAATTGATGAAAAGCGCTGGCCGCATCGTCAAGCACAATATTTTATTAACGGCAGCAAAGATGAAGGCCTGCGGGCGCAGCACATTCAAGATAGTCACGATCCCTATACGACCACAATGAAAATGATTTACAGCGCGTATGAGGAGGCTTGCCAAAATAGTGGTTTAGTCGACTTTGCCGAGCTGCTGTTGCGCTCACACGAGTTGTGGCTGTCGTCCCCAGAATTGCTAAAACACTACCAAGACCGTTTTGTACATTTGTTGGTGGACGAGTTTCAAGATACCAACAGTGTGCAGTATGCATGGTTGCGGGTGTTAGCGGGTAATGCCTGCTGGGTAACGGGTGTGGGGGATGACGATCAGTCTATTTATGGTTGGCGTGGCGCAAAAATCGAAAACATTCAGCAGTTCGAAAAAGATTTTTCCAATACGGCGGTAACCAAGCTAGAGCAAAACTACCGTTCGACCAATACCATATTAAGTGCTGCCAACGCGGTTATTCAAAATAATAATAGTCGGTTGGGCAAACAACTTTGGACCGAAGATGGTGATGGCGACCCGATAGATTTGTATAGCGCTTTTAATGAGCAGGACGAAGCGCGTTATATTGCCGAATGTATTGAACAGTGGCAAAAAGAGGGTAACTCTTTAGCTTCTTCTGCGGTTTTGTACCGCTCTAATGCTCAATCACGCGTACTGGAAGAAACCTTCTTGCGCGAGGGCATCGCTTACCGGATTTATGGCGGGCAGCGCTTTTATGAGCGCATGGAAATTAAAAATGCCTTAGCTTATGTACGCCTCGTATTAAATCGCCATGACGACCCCGCATTTGAGCGCGTAATTAATACCCCCACACGAGGCATTGGTGAAAAATCACTAGAGGCCTTGCGTTTGACCGCAAGAGAGCAAGGCTGCAGCCTATTTGATGCAGCCGCCGCTTTGCTCGCTAATAATGTATTGCCCGCTCGTGCGGCTAACTGCATAAAAGCATTCTTGGCGTTGCTTGATGAATTGCAAGGTGGTATTGATAGTTTAGGATTGGCTGAGCAAGTTGAGTATGTAATCAACGCCAGTGGTTTATATGAGTTCCATCAAAAGGAAAAAGGCGAGCGCGGGCAGGCCAGGATTGAAAACTTGCAAGAACTTGTAAACGCGTGTCGTGCGTTTAACGCCGAAGATGCAGATCGAGCTCCCATTGCCGAGTTCGTTGATAACGCAGCCTTAGGTTCTGGAGAGCAGCAGGCAGACGAGTATCAGGATGCTGTGCAAATGATGACATTGCACAGTGCAAAGGGGCTTGAGTTCCCGCTGGTATTTATTGCTGGTGTGGAAGAGAATTTATTTCCACATAAAATGTCGGCCGATAGTGCCGAGGGCTTAGAAGAAGAGCGTCGGTTGTGTTATGTCGGCATTACACGCGCAATGAAAAAGCTCGTATTAACGCATGCAGAAAGCCGCCGTTTATACGGTTCGGAAACGTATAATCCGTTGTCGCGATTTATTCGTGAAATACCCGAAAAATGTATTCAAGAAGTTCGCTTAAAAGCCGTCGTTACTCGCCCTGCGAATGTCGCTAATGTGCGCAAAGATAACGCATTAAAAGCTGCATACAGTGATGAAGGTGATGGTGAGTTTAAGCTGGGGCAGCGTGTAGCCCATGCTAAATTTGGCGAGGGGGTAATTTTGCAATTTGAAGGGCGCGGGCCTGGCGCTAGGGTAAATGTGGCTTTTACCGACGCTGGTAGTAAATGGCTGATGATGCAATACGCAAAGCTTCAAGCCGTCGAGCGTTAAGCGATATAGCGACAGAGTAAAACGGGCTTGTGTATTTTGGCGATGCTTTTAGTGTTTTTAAGTGCGTGCCAATATAAAAACTTAATAAGAATAATTTATGCAATCTACAAATAAAACGCTAATTTATCCTTCAATTATTGCTGTCTTAATGCTAGTGGTGGTCGGCTTGACGGGTGGTTTGGTTTTTAAGGGCAAGCAGCTGCCTAAGCATAGCGAGACCGGTCATTCATCCCCTAGTGAGCAAACTGTTTATGAGTGGTCATTGATGACGACTTGGCCTAAGAACTTTCCTGGTTTAGGCGCGGCGCCAGAAAACTTTGCCAAGTTGCTGGATAAAATGAGTAATGGCAGGCTAAAAGTCAAAGTTTATGGTGCCAACCAGTTAGTGCCTGCCATGGGGGTGTTTGGGGCGGTATCATCCGGAAGTGCGCAAATGGGGCACAGCGCGGCGTATTATTGGCGCGGTAAAATTCCGGCAACAGTGTTTTTTACATCAGTCCCCTTCGGCATGACGGCGCAAGAGTTAAACGGTTGGCTTCATTATGGTGGCGGTTTGGCCCTGTGGCGTGAAATCTATGCAGAGCACAATTTAGTCCCTTTTGCTGCGGGCAATACGGGTGTGCAAATGGGCGGCTGGTTTAACAAAGAAATCAATAGTCTTGATGATATTCAGGGCTTAAAAATGCGTATACCAGGAATAGGTGGCGACGTTTTCTCTCGCGCTGGCGGTACGGCTGTTAATATCCCTGGTGGTGAGCTTTATACCGCCTTACAGTCTGGTGTTATCGATGCTACAGAGTGGGTTGGGCCTTATAACGATCTAGCATTCGGTTTTCATCAAATTGCTAAATACTACTATTATCCTGGCTGGCATGAACCTGGCCCAACATTGGAAATTATCGTTAATAAAGAGGCTTACCAAGGCCTACCAGGTGATTTACAAAGCATGATAGAAGCCGCTGCGCGAACAGTGAATCAAGATATGCTAGATGAATATACCGCGCGTAACAATGATGCTTTGGTGGAGTTGGTCAATGAGCATAATGTTGCGGTAAAACCATTTCCAGATGATGTACTAAAGAGTTTTGCGAAAATGAGCGAGCAGCTTTATGGGGAATATGCCGCCAATGACCCGTTATTTAAAAGGGTTTATGAACACTACAGTGATTATCTTTATAAAGTGCGTGGCTATCATATGCTGAGTGAGCAAGCTTATTTGGATGCAAGGGAAGCCGCTTTGCCGCTTTCTTTGCAGCACTAAATACTTAATAAATCTATTGGTGGAGCCTATAAATGGTGATGAAACTACGACGAGGCATGGTTAAATCGACGTTTATTGTTGCGCTGGCTGCAACAGGAGGCTGTGCTAACTTGGGGCAGGTCGCTGATTCTGGCGCGCAATTATCCCAAGCTTTGGGCTATAACCCTGCACAGCTATCGTCTGCTGTAAAAGAGGCGTTGGAATTGAGCGCCGTGCGCGCAACTGACGCTTTAAGTGAAAGTGGCGGTTACGCTAATAATACGCAGTTTAAAATAGTAATGCCGGAAGATATTCAAAATATAGCTAACACCCTGCGTAGCTTTGGTCTTGGTGGGTATATTGATAATGTTGAGGCTTTAATGAACCGTGGCGCTGAAAAAGCAGCCGCACAAGCTAAGCCTTTTTTAATTGATGCAATTAAAAGCATGGATGTCACCGATGCTATTGGGATTGTGCGCGGCGGCGATAGCGCAGCTACTCAGTTTTTTCGATCACAAACAGAAGATGGTATCCGCAAGCGTTACCAAGAAATCGCGAAAGAGCAGCTTGCGCAATTGGGCTTCTATGGTGATTATAAACAGCTATTAAACGCTTACAAACTGGCTCCTATCCCTAATAAACCAGACTTAGACTTGGAGTCTCGCGTTATCAATTTGGGCTTGGACGCATTATTCACCCAAATCGCGGAAGAAGAGAAAAAAATACGAGAAAACCCTGTAGAGCAGGGGAGTGTTTTGCTGGGTTCAGTGTTTGGGCGTTAACTGTTTTTAGGTGTCACATGAATCATCAATATCCATTGGTTTCTATTGCTGTTACGACGTATAACGGCGCTAGGTATTTAAGGCAGCAACTCGATAGTCTGCTAGCGCAAGATTATCCAAGCTTAGAAATTGTGGTGGCCGATGATTGCTCCACCGATAATACTAGAGCTATTCTTGTAGAGTACGAATGCCATGAGAATTTTCGGTGGTATAAAAATGCAAAAAATCTGGGCTATATTAAAAACTTTGAGCATGTAATTAAACGGTGCCGAGGTGAATATATCGCTTTATGCGATCAGGATGATGAGTGGTATACCGATAAAATAACTAAAACCCTTGCATTTCTTCATGAAAAAGATGCGCTATTAGCATACTGCGATGCTGATTTAATAGCAGCGGATAATTCAAAGATAGGAATGAATCTTTTGAGTCATTCGCCAACAGGGCCTATAGATGGCGGTGAGTATGAAAAGTTTTACCTCCTTAATACGGTAAATGGGTGTACTGCATTGTTTCGTCGAGAGTTGTTTGATCAGGCAGCTCCGTTCCCTATTGATGTTCCGCATGATTGGTGGCTTTCTTATATTGCAGCATTTGATGGTCGGTTGGCTCATACTGCTGATCGTTTGATGGGGTATAGAATGCATGCCAATAACACGATTGGAATATCATACCGAATAAAGAAGCGTAACCTAAAACAGTATCTAAGGAGAAAGCTTAGCCGATATTCCAAGCGTTTTATTTATGATAAAACGGTTAGGCCAGTTAAGTGGGGGCAGGAGTGTCTTGAGCATTTTGAGCGCTTTAAAGCGTTTGAGGAGGGGCGAGGTAAAACGACAACGATATTAAATGTATTGACCGATTGGATGAATGCAAAAATGTCGAATGATGCTCGGGTCGAGGAGTATCGAAGTTTCTTTTTTGAGCATCACCAGCGCTTAGGCATTAAAATGCGCTCTTTATTATTCATGACAATCCGAAAGGAGTTAATAAGGGCAAAAATTAAGTTGTGTTATACCCTCGCATCGCCATTGCTTTTTGTTATTCTGCTTCTTTGTGTGATTTGGACTGTTTTATGAAGCATTTTTCTTGTGTTTTAGAACAGTTGACTTTAAAGGAAAAGGACTGGTTGCTTGTTGGTAAGGGCCCTACGTTTGAAAAAGTGCTGAGTGTTAATCTCGGCGACTATATTACAATGGGAATTAATCATGTTGTATCTCTTATAGATGTTGATGTATTGCATGTCGCTGATATTGATGTGTTAGATGATGCTGGGGGGGCGATTGAGAAAAAGGCTAGGTATTTGTTGATGCCTCTTTATCCGCATGAAAATAATAAACCTTCATTGTCTACGTTAGATCATTTCATAGAGAAGATCCCTTTACTTCGAAAAATGAATGAGGCAGGGCGGCTGCTCTGGTACAACTCAAGTTTGGCTGGCAGAGTTAATCAGGAGTATCCGGTTGTTGCTGTTAAATACTTTAGCGCGGACGCTGCCGTCGCTTTACTCGCATCGAATGGCGTTAAACGAATTCGAACTGCAGGTATTGATGGTGCTACTGAGTATAATAAAAATTTCTCAGGGCTAAGCGAAAAAACGCGCTTATCGAATGGCCAATCTTCTTTTGATAAGCAGTTTCGTGCGATTGCTGCAACTATTATGAATACCGGAGTGGAAATACTCCCCCTTATTATGGATGATTATATTCGGGTATATGTTGGCGCAGAAATTGAGCAATCTTTGGCTTTAAAAGTGCTGGAGTATTCCATTTTAAAGAATACAAACAGCACTGTTAAGGTAACTCCTTTGTACAGTTCAGGTTTTGAGATATCTTTACCAACCAATAAAGAAAATCGTCCAAGAACCCCGTTTTCTTTTCAGCGGTTCCTTATCCCTAAGCTGAATAACTATAAAGGAAGGGCTATTTATCTTGACTCTGATATGCAGGTATTTTTTGATATCCGGGATTTGAATTCTCGTGATTTCGTAGGTAAAAATTTATTGTCTGCTTATTCGTCGGATGAGGGGGCTCGAAAGCCGCAATTTAGTGTGATGTTGCTAGATTGTGGGAGTCTAAATTGGGATGCGCAACATGTGGTTGATGGGCTGGATTTGGGACGTTACTCATATAGCCAGTTGATGCAGGATATGGCTGTTGCTGATGTCGGCGTTGTATTGGAGCCCGAGTGGAATTCTCTGGAGTCTTATCAAGAGGGGTTAACAAAGTTACTTCATTATACTGATATGAATATTCAGCCTTGGATTTCTAGAAAAAATAAGTATCTCAAAGTTTGGGTTGACGAGTTGCGTGAGGCTATCATCGAGGGGGCAATTGATTTGGGTAGCGTTGTTAGTGGTATACGCAATCAGGAGTTGCGCCCATCTTTGTTTGTTGATTTATTTCGGTCTTCGCGATACAAAAAGTTTTCCGATAAGAAAATTTATCGGATTTGTAAGTTGCTTGATAAGGGGTTTGTCCCTCCTCATAGGCGAGCTGCTGGTGAAAGAAAGGGTTGGAAATACATTTTTCAAGTCATAGCAGTATGCTATGTGAATTATAAATACAAAAGATATCGTATTCAGGGGTGTTATGAGTAGTGTAATTAGTGATGAGTATTTGGCGCTTCAAGTTGAAATGCATAAGAACCCTAATTATGGCGTCGCTTCGCTTGGTTATGCGCCAATAGTTGCAGATTATTTCGAAACTAATAAGCTGGAGAGTGTTGCCGATTATGGTGCGGGGAAGTGTAATTTGCGTAAGGGGTTGATTGCTGCGGGGGTCAAGAACTTCGATTATTTTCCCTACGACCCAGCTTTTCCTGATTATGGTTCTTTTCGGTCGGCTGACTTGGTTTGCTGTATTGATGTACTTGAGCATATTGAAGACCCATGCTTGGATAATGTTCTTACAGAACTCGCGAATAAAATGCCAAGGTATGGGTTCCTAACTGTTCATACGGGGCCTGCGCAGAAAGTCTTAGCTGACGGTCGAAATGCACATTTAATTCAACAACCTTTTGAATGGTGGGTGCGGCGTATGACCCCCTATTTTGAATTTCATCACATGCAAGCCAGTGAAGACTCAAAAGGTTTTTGGTTGCTGGTGACGTCTAAAGAAGCGAGTGTCGAATCGAGCCCTCCATTGCTTTCGCGTTGTCATTACTCTTCGTCGTTGCACAACAAAAAGTTTTCATGGTTTAAGCGGAAATAACTAGCGCTGAGTAACTTAATGAAAACATCTTCTAAGAATATTGCAATCTTGATTGACAGTTTAGCCGGAGGGGGCGCCGAAAGGGTGATGCTCACCTTGGCGCAGACCTTTATTCGCCAAGGGCATGAATGCTGTATTCTTGTTTTGGATGATGTGCGTGAGCATGATTTACCGCGTGAGATCCCAATTTATGCCGTTCCGCTGCGTACTGGCTATGAAAAGCTTTTCCCCAGTAAAGCCATTGCTAGCTTGCTGGCAACACTAAGTCAATCTATTGGTTCCTTCGATTTACATATCTCAAACCTTGAAAAAACCAACTTAGCTGTTGCTAAGCTTAATTTGCCTCGTACCTTATATGTAATTCACAATTCGGTTAAGCATACGCTTAAGCCTCGGTGGTGGCAGCCGTTTAAGTGGTGGATGACTCGGCAGTCAATTCGGTCGCTAACCGGTAAAAGTGTTGTGGCTGTATCACAAGGTGTTAAGGACGGTATTGTCGGGTCAGCCCTACTTAACCCCCAAAAACTAACGACAATATACAACCCTCTAGCGTTAAGCGAGACGTCGACTTTAGCGGATGCGTTAGATGATGAAATTCCTCAAGAGCCTTACTTGATACACGTAGGACGCGTAGCGAAGCAAAAGCGTCACGATGTTTTATTTGAAGCGCTTGCTAAAGTCAAAAAGCCGATCAAACTGGTTTGTTTGTGCCGCAATGTCAACAAGGCCCGCAAACTTGCAGAAAAGTATGGTGTGGAAGACCGAGTTATATTGCCTGGTTTTAAGCAAAACCCTTACCCGTGGATAAAGCAGGCAAAGGCGTTGGTATTAAGTTCTGATTTTGAAGGCTTTGCGATGGTGCTTGTTGAAGCTCTTAGTTTGGGGGTTGGTGTTATTAGTTCAGATTGTGATTACGGTCCAAGAGAGATACTAACAGGCCCCTTAGCTAAATGGCTTGTTGAAACTGGTGATTCAAGTGCATTAGCTGAAAAAATAAACAATTATGTTGATGAACCTCCAGAGTATTATCATCCTGAGATACTAAGTGAGGTCCAAAATGACAAAGCCGCCAGCCGTTACTTAGAGTTAGCTGAAAGAGTCTTTGCGCCAGAAGGTAGTACGGTGCAAGTTGCGGATAGTCGGAAGCCCTCACGATTGGTGACGCCATAAGATTGCTGTGTAATGTCTAAATCTAAAATCCTTTTTATCCCCGTCTCCGGCCCAGAAGGCGTTGGTGAGTATATGCGCTCACTTATATTGGCTGATGCGGTAAGTGCTTCTCTTCCTAACATAAGTATTTCTTTTGTTTTGAGTCGGCAGGCGCCTTATGCTGGCGAGTGTTCTTACCCTGTTTTTTTAACCGATGAATCGCCAACAAAGTGCTCTTCTCAGGTTGCCACTATTTTGCATGATTGCCGTCCTGATGTTGTGGTTTTTGATTGCTCTGGTCGCGCGGCACAGTACAAAATTGCTCAGTCGCTTGGCGCTAAAGTTATTTTTATTAGCCAGCATAAAAAAAAGCGCAAACGTGCATTTGCTTTGAATCGCATTGGTAATATTGATGCCCATTGCATTACGCAGTTTAAATTTGTCGATGGAGATATTTCCTGGCTTGAGCGATTCAAACTATTGTTGGCAAAAAAGCCTGCCCCCCATTTTATTGGGCCAGTATTTAGCGAGCCTAGCGCTACGCTGCCCTTTGCAACCGCTAGCTCGTATGTGGTTTTTTCTGCTGGAGGTGGCGGCCATCAGATTAATGGGGTTAGAGCGACTGATGTTTTTATTCGAGCAGCAAACCGGTGGTGTGAGGCATCGGGTGAAGAATGTCATGTTTTACTCGGCCCTAACTACCAAGGCGATGCCCTTGCGAACACGGGTGTTTACCTGCATAAGCAATTAAAAAATGCTGATTTAATGGCATTAATTAAAGGTGCTAGGGTTGCAGTGCTGGGCGGCGGAGATATGCTGTCTCAGGCGGTAGCGTTAAAAGTCCCCTCGGTTGCAATCGCGGTTGCCAAAGATCAGCCCGCAAGAGTTAAGGCAATTGCTCAGGAAGGGCTTACCCTTAAGGCCGAATTATCTGAAGAGTCGATTATACGCAGTTTAAAGTGCGAAACTGTAAAGCCTGCATATGCAGTTCCTGCTGGGCGTGAAAGATTTATGGCTGTTCTTCAAGAGCTGCTTTCTCGATAAACTAAGCGCAGCATTTTTTTAGCTTTTCCCCGCTTCCGCAATAGCATAGGTCGTTACGCCCTAATTTAATGGCAGGTAAATGTTGCCCTTGGCTATAGAGCCAGCGTTCATCCACTTGAATAAAACGTGATACTTCATGTAGTTGTAAAACAGCAGCTTTGCTTACTTTTCCTGCAGGCAGTACATCTCTGTAAAAGGCACAAAATTCTACTGTACCACTACCGCTGTTGAATTCACTGTGTAAAACCTTTAGCCCTAGCCAGAGCGTTGATGCAATCGTTTTATCTAATGCTGCCCTGTCGTCGCTAGTTCGATGGTTGGGGTGTGTGGTATTCAGTAGGTAATCAATGTTTTGAGTTTTGAATGCGCTATAGCGCGAGCGCATTAACGCCTCAGGCGTTTCAGCTTTTTGCTTGCCAGCCAGAATAGGGCCGCAGCAATTTTCGTATTCTAATCGTGAACAACAGTGGCAAAGGGTGTTTTTTGTCATATTTGTATACTTACAATTTCTCTTCAGTCAGAGCTAATAATTTGTGGGCTTCTATATCTTGATGAATCTCTTCTATATCGGGTAGCGCCTCACTATTTTTGGCGAGCTCACCAAAGCGTTCTACCTTTCCATATAAGCCCTGCTTACCCACAATAGCAGTTATAGAGTCATTATAGTGGTTGGTCACTGTTTGTAAGCTTCGCCCAAGTTTACTGAGGCGTTGTGCGATAACCGACACTTGTTGGTAAATGTCACCGGCGCGCTCGGCTAAGGCAAAGGCTTGGGAGTGGCTTCTTTCCAATAACCAAAGGTTCGATATTGTTTTGAGTACGGGCATGAGTGTTGTATTGCTAACTAAAATAATATTTTTCTGTGCGCCATACTCATAGAGTGTAGTGTCGTGTTTTAGCGCTTCTATAAAGGCGGGTTCGATTGCAAGGTACATCAAGACAAAGTGCGGGCTATTTGCGCCGTTTAATGTGCTGTAATCTTTGTGGGCTAAGTCATCCATGTGTTTGCGTAATGCTTTTACATGCTGCCCTAATGCGGTGTTTTGCGCTTGTTCTGTGTCTGCTGATACGGCAGCATCATATGCGACTAAGCTCATTTTGCTATCGACAATAATATGCTTATTGTCGGGTAGGTTGATGATAAAGTCTGGCCGTCTATTCTGGCCTTGCGTGGTTACAAAATTGGCTTCGCGTTGATAATGCACACCGCTGGTTAAACCGGAAACCTGCAGGCAGCGTTCAAGCTGTATTTCGCCCCATGTGCCTGTGAGTTTTTTATCCCCTTTTAGGGCTTTGCTTAGGCTGTGTGCCTCTTGGGTTATTTCTTGGTTAAGGGCTTTTAGGTGTTTGAGTTCTGTATTTAAGCTGGCATGAGAGGATACTTGGGTATGCTGAAATTGCTCTACTTGTTGGCTAAAGTGCCCGAGCTGCTGTTGAAAAGGCTCTAATAGTAGCTTTACCGATTGTTCTTGTTTTTTTGAAAACTCGGCGCCGTTCGCATTAAATATTTTTTGTGCTAAATGTTCGAATTGTGTGCTTAGGGCTTGTTGTTGTTTTTCAAATTGCAGTAGTTGCTGTTGATGGGCGCGCTCTCTTTCTTGTTGCTGGGTGTGTAACTGAACGACTTGATGGCTTTTTTGTTCCAGTCGAGTCGTTAATGTGGTGATTTGCGTATACTGCTGTTCGCACTGTTTGTTCAATAGTTGGTTTTCGGTATTAAGTTGTGCGGCACTTGTTTCTAAGCCTTGTAGAACCTGTAAGTCGGATTGCCTGCGTTTAATTGCCCATAACGCATGAACTATAGTGCCTATAAGTATGCCAAGCAGTAGCATGACGCTAGGAATAAAGGCGGGGGATTGTAAGGTGGACTCTAAGAATGCTGGCATATGAATGGTTTAGGGCTTTTGGCTAAGGTGCAATTATGCGCTTTTGCGGGGCGCTTGCCAAAGGGCCTGTTTATCTGGCTTAATCCTATAAAAAATGAGAGGGGTAAGTATGCAAGAGCTCAGTTTGATCGAAACCCGCGTTGTTGGTTGTTTAATTGAAAAAGCCATTACAACACCGGATCAGTATCCGTTGTCTTTAAATAGTTTAACTAATGCTTGTAATCAAAAAAGTAATCGAGACCCTGTTGTTGAGTTTGAAGAGGTTGATGTGCAAGAGGCTCTGGATAGCCTGATTGCTCAGAACTTGGCTTCTGAGGTTCGTTCCGGCGCGCGTGTTGCCAAGTATCAACATCGCTTTGGTACTAGTGAATTTGCAGAGGTGCGTTATAACGATAAAGAAATTGCTGTGTTGTGTTTGCTTTTTTTGCGTGGCGCGCAAACTCCTGGGGAGCTACGAACTCGCTCTGCACGATTATGCTCCTTTAAAGATGTTAGTGATGTGGAGTTGGTATTAACAAAGCTGTCTGATCATGCTGGAGGTCCATTTGTTCAAAAGTTACCTCGTGAACCAGGGAAGCGTGAGAACCGCTGGGCCCATTTGTTTAGTGCTGAGCTAAATGTTGATGCTCGAGCAGGCTCTGATGAGGTTGCACTGCCTAATACGACACTATCAGCTAGGGTCGAGTCGTTGGAAGGTGAGCTTGCGGAGCTAAAGGCTGCATTTTTAGATCTTAAGGCTCAATTTGACGATTTAATGGCTTAATGCAGCGCTTTATTGCGCTATTTTATGCTGTCATACCCTATGAGTAATTGCTCCCAATCTTGTTGTTCAAAAGCAAACTGGGAGCAGCGCCCAAGCTCTTTATTGAGTGAGCGAAAAAGGCGCCCGAGGTTTTGAGCTGTCCAGCTTGTTTTATTTTGTGCATCTGTTTGTAACTTGGCGCGGTCAAAATCAATAAGCCAAATCTTTCCTTGCTTGTCGCGCATGATGTTATGACAGTTTAAATCGGCGTGATAAACCCCGTGTTGGTGAAAATAGCCAATAGTCATACCCACATTGCGCCATTCTTGTGCGCTCAAGCGGTGCTTTTGCAAGTGTTGGAATAAGTCTCTGGCGTTGGGGATTTGCTTCATAAGGATATCGGCGCGATACCAGAGACCTTTTCTGGCAATTAGCCCAGCAATGGGCGTCGGCGCGGGCAACCCCCAATTGTTAAGTTTCTGAAGAATTTCCAATTCAGCATAAACCCGAGTGTTTTTGAGGCCGCTAAAAGCGTAAGTGTCGCGCATGATATGGCGTACCATGCCACCGCGATAATAATGCCGTAGCACGTAATGATCACTGTTGTTCTGGATGAAGTAGGTCGTGCTACGGCCGGAGCTTTGGCCGGTAATGGCTTTTTGCTGTTGCCAGTAACGGGGCGAAAACCAATCTTGAGTTATATCTACTGCGCCATTGGTGCAGTCCAGCAGGTGAAGGTTTCGTGAGAGTTTGGCAATACTAGGCACTTGGTAATCCTATTGCAGCTTAATACATGTGCTGATGCGGGTTGATACTGGAGTTGCCGCCAGTGAGGCTAAAATACTGCCCATTAGGCGGCTCGTAGCTGGCACCGCCAATGCCTATAATACGGTAAAGGAAGCGGGAGCACAGCAGTAACGTGAATGCCACGGTTAAAACCATACAGTACGTGCTTAGTCACTCTAGGGCTCGCCATGTAGGGGGAATACCGCTTTTGGCTTTTCAGTTGTTGGGCTGTCGTCAAAGCAAAAAGCAGTAAGATAATACCCCTGCAATATGAGAAACTAATAAGAGCTATTGCGCCTGTTGTTAATACTAAATCGTTTGTAATAGCAAAAAATACACGCAAGAAAGTTGCCCATCAATCCACATGGTTTTCGCGGGGCAGTTTATGAATTAGCCAATAGCCAATGCTCATCGCTAAGGTGACTGCTGCTATGGCATAAATGTATTGGGGCTCTACGGTATTAATATCTAAGATAATCACTTTTCGCGCTATAGCCATTAAAGCGGTAGCCAATACGATCTTGACGTGTATAGCGTCGTCACGTAGGTAAATTGTGATGTTGATTAAGATTTCTATCGCAATAAGCACGGCCATAAAGGCGCCAAAAGTAGCTAACATATCGGATATTGTGAGTATCAAGAATGGGGGTGTAACTAGGCGCTGGTAGAGTGTCCAGCCGACATCGACGACGCCCATGATAATCACAAACACCATTAATATAGCTAAGCCTTTAACACAAATTCGCACAACTTGATAAAGGCGAGATATTAACGGGTCAGAGTCTTCAAGGTTTTTCATACTTATCCATATAAAAGGGGCTTATTGCTGCTGGCAGTTGGCTCAAAGCCACAGCTTGCATTGCAATAAGCGCTTGTGAAGGAATTTTTCATGACGCTTGCGCTGGACGCCAGCGTACCGCTAAACAAGAATGTTGTAAAACGAGCACTTACGAGCACAGTCGTTTTCCGTGTTCTGGCATGTTGTACTTAAAGTAGTTGCCTTGAGGGCGCCGCGCAATGTGCGAATCCATAGGCTTATTGTGATGGTGAGTGGCCAAAAAACAAACAAAAAATAGAAGGTGGAGCTTAAAAAGACAGCGATATAGTTAAGTGCAGTGGTATTGCTTTTCTACAAAAACAATACATTGTGTATAGTAACGCCCACTGATACAAGGCTGATAAATCAGTCTATTATTTGATGCATCGTACTGAATCTGGAGTCGCCCCCTTATATGAACCTTCTATGGGTCGTACTATTGCCGCTACTGGGCACACTGGTCCCGTTATTAACAGAGCGTTTTGGTCGCAATATTTGTGCGTTTAGTGTTGCACTTTTGCCTGCTTGGTCATTAATTTTAGTGTTGATGCACGCACCAGATATATTTAATGGCGAATTTATTCGGCAAACCATTGAGTGGATCCCGTCGATGGGACTGGAGCTAGCCTTTCGAATCGATGGCTTATCACTGCTGTTTTTGTTGCTGATACTGGGTATCGGGTTATTGGTAATTTTGTATGCCCGCTATTACCTCTCGCCGAAAGACTCGATGGGGCGATTCTATGCTTACCTTATCCTTTTTATGTCAGCCATGGTTGGCATTGTTCTATCAAACAACTTGATTCAATTGTGGATGTTTTGGGAGCTAACAAGTATTAGCTCGTTCTTGTTGATTAGCTTTTGGTCGCATACCACTGAAGCCCGAAAGGGTGCGAGAATGGCGTTAACAGTGACAGGTGCTGGAGGGTTAGCGCTACTGGGTGGGCTGTTACTGATTGGTAATATTGTAGGCAGTTACGACTTAGATACGGTATTAGCTAGCGGGGATCTTATTCGCTCGCACGGTTATTACCCCATCGCTTTGATATTAGTATTACTAGGTGCGTTCACTAAATCTGCGCAATTTCCTTTTCATTTTTGGCTACCGCATGCCATGGCAGCGCCCACGCCTGTCAGTGCTTACTTGCATTCGGCCACAATGGTAAAGGCTGGCATTTTCTTGATGGCTCGCTTTTACCCTGCGCTAGCTGGCACCGACCTTTGGTTTATTGTTGTTAGCCTTACAGGTTTAACTACATTGCTTCTGGGGGCTTATATTGCTTTATTTAAGCATGACCTCAAGGGGTTACTTGCCTATTCTACGATTAGCCATCTTGGCTTAATTACGCTGCTATTAGGGTTGAACTCAGACCTCGCAGCCGTAGCCGCGGTATTTCATATTATCAACCATGCAATTTTTAAGGCCTCATTGTTTATGGCTGCGGGTATTATTGATCATGAGTCAGGCTCGCGAGATATGCGCAAGCTCAATGGGCTATGGAAATATATGCCTTATACTGCGACGTTGGCTATTGTGGCGGCGCTTTCGATGGCAGGCGTGCCGTTACTTAACGGCTTTTTATCAAAAGAAATGTTCTTTGCTGAAACGCTGAATCAAAGCGTGTTGGGGTCGTTGTCTTGGGTTATTCCTATGCTGGCGACTATCGGCGCTGCTTTTTCAGTTGCTTATTCTTTGCGCTTTATTCACGATGTATTTTTTAATGGTCAACCTATAGGTTTACCAAAGACGCCAAAAGAACCACCTCGTTACGTGAGAATACCGGTCGAAGTTCTTGTAGCGCTTTGTTTGTTGGTCGGCATATTCCCTGCGTTTGTTATTGAGGATTTGTTAAATATAGCGTCCTTAGCCATGCTTATTGATTATGTTCCGGTACACAATTTGGCAATATGGCACGGGTTTAATATCCCTTTGTTGATGAGTTTATTAGCCATGGTGGGCGGCATTATCATTTACTACAACCGGCGCCACCTTTTTGAGTTTCAGTCACATTTTCATCAGCCGGATGCAAAGTATATTTTTGAAGGTGCGGTTCAAGCGGTAGTTAATTATTGCCAGCGCATAATCAAAATGTTTGAAAACGGTTCGTTACAGCGGTACGTTTTTTTACTGTTGATATCCACGCTGGTTATGGCTTCGTACCCGCTATTGGATTTAACGAAAAATGCAGGTTCTTTACCGTTAACCCCCTATAACGGTGCGGCAATAATCGGCGCTTTATTAATGGTGCTAAGTGCTGTAGCCACGGTGATATGGCACAGGCGACGCTTTCTGGCGCTAATATACCTGTCTGTGGTTGGTTTGTTTGTATCCTTAGCGTTTGCGTTATTCTCCGCGCCTGATTTAGCCCTTACGCAGCTGTCTGTCGAAATCGTTACCATTATTTTGTTGCTGTTGGCGTTATTCTTTTTGCCGCAAAGTACACAAAAGGAGTCGACAAACCGGCGTTTAAGCGTAGATCTATTAGTTTCTGGTTTGATTGGCTGCGTAATGGGAACCATCTGTTATGCCATGTTAACGACACCTTTGAATACTATTTCAGACTTCTTTATTACCAATAGTAAAACCGGTGGTGGCGGTACGAATGTCGTTAACGTCATTCTGGTTGACTTCAGGGGCTTTGATACCCTTGGTGAGATTGTTGTGTTAGGTATAGCGGCATTAGGTATTTTTAAGCTGATTGCCAAAATGCGCATTTCTATGTCGACACGTGATGATAAAGGCCGTGCATGGAGTAATGATCCGCGCCCAATGATGCTAGAAATGGTATCGCAGAGCCTTTTACCTTTGGCGCTGCTCGTTTCAGCGTATATTTTCTTGCGTGGCCACAATATGCCTGGCGGCGGCTTTATTGCGGGCTTAATAACGGCCGTAGCCATTATTCAGCAATATATAGCGCACGGGGTTCAGTGGATAAAGCCAAGAGTTAATATCGACTATCAGTGGGTTATTGCTAGCGGGATACTCATTGCTACGGTGACAGGGTTGGGTAGCTGGATCTTTGGCGAACCGTTTCTATCAACGTGGTTCGATTATTTTGAATTACCCTGGGTTGGCAAATTTGAACTCGCCAGCGCATTGCTATTTGATTTAGGGGTGTACCTGACGGTGGTTGGTGCCGTTATGCTGATATTGGCTAATTTGGGTAGGTTAACCACCAGTGAACGTGTTGACGTTCAGGAGAACGATTAATGGAAGCCATTTATGCCTTTTGTGTTGGCATATTGACCACGTGCGGGTTCTTCCTTGTTTTAAGGGGGCGCACGTTTACCGTTGTTATTGGGTTAACGTTGCTGTCTTATGCGGTAAACCTATTCTTATTTGCTAGCGGCCGCCTTAAACTTAATGGTGCTGCCGTGCTTGGGCAGTCAGCCGAATACAGTGATCCATTGCCGCAAGCGTTGGTACTAACGGCGATTGTTATTGGTTTTGCCATGACTGCATTTGTGGTGATTTTGGCGATGCGTTCGCGGGCTGATCAGGGTAATGATCATGTTGACGGGAACCCCCCTGAGCAGTTGCCTAAATATAGCGCTAAAGACAAGAGGGGGAATTAATGCAGCATTTGCCTATTCTTCCAATTTTAATTCCGATGCTGGCGGCTGTTGTAATGCTGTTGCCGCCATTAAGTCATTCAATTGACCGGCACCGTCTTTTTGCGGTTCCTGTTATGCTTTTGCTTGTCGTTTCGTCTGCTTTGCTGTTACTTAAATGTCATCACAATGGGGGGCAAATGTATGTGTTAGGTGGTTGGCAACCGCCTTTTGGCATAGTTTTGGTGGCGGATAGGCTGTCGGCGTTAATGGTATTGTTAACCTCTGTGCTGGGGTTAGGGGCGCAACTTTACGCCTGTGCTGGCGACGATAAAGAGGGGATGTATTTTCACCCGTTGTTTATGTTTCAAATAATGGGGGTCAATGGCGCATTTTTGACGGGCGACATTTTTAACCTTTTTGTTTTCTTTGAAGTATTGCTGATCGCATCATACGCATTACTAATACATGGCGGCGGTAAGCAAAAAACGAAAGCCAATGTGCATTATGTAGTTTTGAATTTAGTGGGTTCGAGCATTTTCTTGTTTGCGCTTGGTACTTTATATGGGACGGTTGGTTCATTAAATATTGAAGATATGGCTAATAAAGTCCCTCTGTTAGGTGAGCAGGAGCAATCTTTAGCTAAAGCCGGTGGACTATTGTTATTGGTTGTCTTCGGCTTAAAAGCCGCATTGTTACCTTTGCATTTTTGGTTACCCAAAACTTACGCGGCAGCGAGCGCGCCAGTGGCTGCATTATTTGCCATTATGACTAAGGTTGGTGTCTATAGTATTTTAAGGGTGCATACGACGATTTTTGGAGAGGGTGCGGGAGCCTTGGCGGATATTACCATACCTTGGTTGTGGCCCTTGGCGCTGCTCACTGTAGCCTTTGGTGCAGTGGGTGTGCTTGCAAGCCCCAGCTTACGTTTAACAACTTCTAACTTGGTGGTTGTTTCGGTGGGTTCGCTTTTATTGGCCGTTGCTATGCAGCGCGAAGCGGCTACTTCTGCAGCCCTTTACTATATGCTCCACTCCACTTTGATTACAGGTGCCTTATTCTTGCTCTCGGATATTATCGGCAAGCAACGTGGCAAAGCTGAGGATCGATATGTTATTGCGCGTGAAATGAAGCACGCAAAAGTCATTGGTATAGCATTTTTTATTGCTGCATTGACGGTTGTAGGTATGCCGCCTTTATCGGGTTTTGTCGGCAAGGTGCTCATACTGCAAGCTGCGCAAGGTATGCAGGAAATGGTTTGGGTGTGGCCGGTTGTTTTATTGGCTGGGTTGGCAAGTCTAGTGGCCTTATCGCGTGCAGGCACTACTATTTTTTGGCGAGCAGCTGGAGGTGATGGCGGGAATGAGGATCGTGTATCCCCGTTAAAATTTATTGCTGTTGCGCTGCTACTGTTTATGTCTCCGTTGTTAGTGATTTTTGGAGGTCCCGTTACTCACTACACCCAGCTAGCTGCGGTGCAGCTGCACGAAAGGGGGCCGCAAACCGAGGTAACCCTGCCGCAGGAGGGCGCTAATGAATACTAAACCGCGTTTTCGTTTGCTACCTATGCCGGTGCATTCTTTGCTGCTTTTTGTTGTTTGGTTGCTGCTTAACAACACTGTAGCGCCGGGGCATATTGTTTTAGGTGCTTTTTTAGCTTTTGTTATCCCTTTGCTTACATCGGGTATGCAAGATCCCCAGCCAAGGTTTCACAAACCTATGGTGACTATCCGCTATGCTCTAATGGTTTTGGGCGATATCGTTGTGGCAAATTTTGAGGTGGCGGTATTGGTGGTTGGCCCTGCAAAAAAATTGCGCCCGGCTTTTATCGCTGTCCCTTTAAGCCTTGAGCATGATCTACCCATCACCATACTCTCTAGTACAGTATCTTTAACGCCAGGCACGGTGAGTGCAGAAGTTTCCGAAGATAAAAAATGGCTGTATGTGCATGTACTTAAACTCTCGGATAAAGCTGCGCTTATTGCATTAATCAAACAGCGTTATGAGCAACCGCTTATGGAGATTTTTGAATGTTAAACGCGGCAATAATGGTGGCGACTGTATTGGTTTGTTCGTCCTTGATGCTTAATTTATGGCGGCTATTTAAAGGGCCTAGCAGGCCCGATCGAATATTGGCATTAGACACAATGTACATAAACAGCATTGCATTAATCATTTTGTTTGGCATTTCTGCCGGTACTGCACTCTATTTTGAAGCGGCATTGTTAATTGCCATGCTGGGGTTTGTGAGTACTGCTGCAATGTGTAAATACATTCTACGTGGCGACTTGATTGAGTAAGCGCTTCTTATTTTGGGTAGAAATATAGTTAGGGTTTGATAATGGTATTTTGGGTTGAGTTAATTGCATCAATACTTTTAGTGGCTGGGGCGGTTTTTGTTTTTGTTGGTTCCTTGGGCCTTGCTAAATTGCCCGATTTTTATACGCGCTTGCATGGCCCAACTAAGGCGACAACCTTGGGTATGGGGTGTTTTCTCATTGCCTCAATGATTCTAGTGACCTCTCAGCAAGGCTACTTAAGCTTACATGAGCTTTTGATTACGTTGTTTTTGCTAATTACAGCACCAGTTACCGCCCATATGCTGGCTAAAACCGCCATGCACCATAAGCTAGATATTCTTGAAAAGACGACGGATAAGGATTTATCTGAGCGTGCTCGCGAGCGAATGAACCCTTAGACGCTGCGAAACAGCTTTAACAAGGTATGGGGAAGGGTATTTGGGAGACTTGTTAGGCCTGTTGTGTGATTTGGCTTGCTGCTTTTTAATAGCAAACCTCTGTCTATTGTTGCGGTTATTACCCGCATTCGGGCTCTTCTCCGCTTTAGTGAGGTGATCTAGTGGCTTCCATAGAACATGGATTGCTCGTCAGGCATCGATGATTGCCTTATTTTTAGCTTGAAGTACTCGGTATCCTTGATGCCTCTTGCTCGCTTGCGAATCATGCCAATGCTGACATTGCCGGCTTCAATTCTGGCGCTAGTCAGCCCGTGTTTTCCGTAGTTACAAATGCCTACGCTATGCTTCCTTAGTGACTTTGCAAATTTCTTGAGATAGAGCATATTCGTCTGTTCCGCGATGTCGCACCACTGCTCCAATGCATTCATCATGGCGTCATAATTCCCTGCATTCCACAAAGCTTGGAGCTGCTCTTTGAGTATATAAAGTGTATTGATATTGGAATTATTTTCGAGCAATGTCTGGAGTTTATTGGCTTGTTTATCATTTAACTTGTCGGCATTTTTTAACAACAGGTAGTGGGTACCTTTAAGCTGCTCTTTGCCTGCGCGATCCGCCTTTCTGAACTCGATCCTACGCTGATTGCTCATGGCTTTACTGTAGTTTTGCATCACATGAAACCGATCGAAAACAATGTCAGCATTAGGCAAGCATTCGCGTACCGATTTTTGATAGGCTGGCCCCATATCCATGGCTACCGCCTCTATGTTTTCAGCGGTTTGTGCTGGTAAGCGCTTTAGAAACGCTGTCAACACCTCGGCTTTACGGCCTGTCTCAACGCCAATTAAATGACCGGATTCCATGTCATAAATCACCGTCATATAATCATGGCCTTTGGCTCTAGCGACTTCATCGACCCCAAGATATTTTAAGTCAATTAATTTTTCAGGATTAAGTGCAGGCAACGTTTTCTCTAGGTGAAATTTATCCATATTTTTCACCGTTTCCCATCGTAGCTTTAGGTGCCGACTGACCGTGCTGATACTCATATGGCGACACAATCCGCTCACCAACTGGCAAAATCTTTGAGTATAGCGATTGCCTGTATCGACAAATTCGCAAGCCTCCATTAGACGCCTACCGCAAGTCGTCACAACTTGAGCGAGCTCAACTTCCAAATAGCACTCGAAGCCACACAAAGGGACATCACGGATCGTTCTGCGCAAGTATCGGTTGATGTTGGCCGCCTCATTACTTGACGGGTCAATCGCTCTATAACGACGGTCTCGCTTGCAGTGTATAGTCAATCTTTGCAGGGCCAAGTCATGCTGAACTTGTTTGACACGCTGACCAGGAAGGCTCAAAATTTTGCTGGAGATGTTAAGGCTCATATATTCGTTTAAGTGTAGTGGCGTGAGAACCTTACATTTCAACGGATATGCCGGGTCTTAGCATCTCTTTTTACCTCACTAAAGCGGAGAAGAGCCCGCATTCGATACCGTCATGAAACACACTATAAGTCCTCGAATAAACAAGGGTACACAATATGGCGAGCCAGAAAACTCCACAAGGCTTGATACATGGGGCGTTACTGGCCCTTCTAGTACCACTGGTTTTACTGTCATACGACGAAAGCTAAATACCTTCGGGGGCCACCCCTGAAGTCTACATTGAGCAAGCGCTCAAATGCGTGTCGTCATCCGGGCGATGCTCCTTCTGCTGGTGAGTGGGTAATATTTCAATTGCCAATGGATTCAACCACGGTTAATTACACCTAGGGTGATAGTGAGCCGCAGCAAGCGTCTTTTGAATGTAATGATGGCCAATTTAAGGTTATAAACTCTTCAGCTTCTCACAAAAAAATTACTATTTTTAGAAGAGCCCTAGATTTTTTATTGATTAAAGTCGGCCCTACATCCTATTTATAAAGTGTCGTAGCTGGCGTTGCTTAATTGGTCTCCTCCGTTATTCCTCCCGAAGTCGGCTGCTTAGATCTCATCTTCTGTTACCAATTAATACTCCAGTCTTTCCGGTAGGGCTTTAAGGGGCTGAACTGCTGTTTGTAAGGTTTTCTGTGTTTGTTCAAAAATTGCTATAAATGATGATTCCTGTGCCGGCGGCGGTGGCACGATGTTCGCTAACGATTCCCTTATTGGTTCGGTATTGCGGTGTAGAAGGTTTTTTCTTGCCGTACATTGAATTGCAATGGTGCAGGTTCGATGGAGCGCCGCACCATGATGGCGAACCTTTGGTCGCGAAAGCTGTGTACGTTTTTATTCATCAATATGCGAGATAACTATGAACAAACTCGAAATGACAGAAGCCATTATGACGGCAAAATCCTCTATGTCGGTAACCTGGGAAGAGGCGGGAAGTGCGATTGGCGCATCTCCCGTATGGTTGGCATCTGCCTGCTTGGGTATGAATTCTGCTCCGGCTAAAACCGCGGCTGCCATTGCTGAGTATTTTTCTTTGGGTGAGGAAGTTGTTGCAGCTTTAGAGGCTTACCCCACGAAAATATGGGATCAAGCGGTACCGACAGACCCTTTAATTTATCGCCTGTACGAAGTGGTGGGCGTATATGGCGAAACGCTAAAAGAAGTGATTCAAGAAAAGTTTGGCGATGGGATTATGAGTGCAATTGATTTTTCAATGGATGTCGCGAAAGAGGAGTGCCCAAAAGGTGACCGAGTGGTGCTGACTCTAAACGGGAAATTTTTGCCTTATAAGTCTTGGTAGCGCGTTTTAGCTTAAACTCAAGGGTTTGGGTTTAATGGCCTGATTCGTTACACTAGCGCGTTATTCTGCGCGTTATTCGCGCCTTTGTTGATTAAGGTGGCTAGTGAGTTCCATTCAGTCTATCTGCGTTTTGCGTTTGTCGGCGATTGGTGATGTATGCCATGCCGTCGCCGTTGTGCAGGCAATACAAGCTTATTATCCTGAAGCAAAAATCACTTGGATTATTGGCCGGGTAGAGGCGGCTTTATTAAAGCAATTGCCTAATGTCAGGTTTGTGGTTTTTGATAAGCAGCAAGGTTTTTCGGCCTATCGCCAATTGCGCAAGCAGCTGCCAGAACAGTTTGATGTGCTTTTGCATATGCAGGTTGCCTTACGAGCGAATATTGCTGCCGCTTGTGTGCGTGCGACTCGTAAAATTGGCTTTCCTAAGCATTTATCTAAAGAGGGGCACGGCCTTGTGGTCAATGAGCGGGTTCGGGCTTTGCCCCAGCCTCATGTGCTTGATGGTTTTGCGGCCTTCGCTCATGCTATTGGCGTACCTGAGTTTACTCCTGCTTGGAATATTCCGCTGCAGCCCGAAGTTTTGGATTGGCTCGATGTATTTTGTTCTGAGCATGCACTGGAGCAACAAAAAATCTTGGTAATTTCCCCGTCGGCAAGCAATGCAGAGCGTAATTGGTTGCCGGAGCGTTATGCTCAGGTTGCTGATTATGCCGTTTCCAAAGGGTTCGCTGTTTTATTGTGTGGCGGCCCGGCAGATCACGAAAAAGCACTGGGTTTGGCTATTGAACAGCAAAGTGTAAGCCCTTTAATCAATGTGATTGGACAAACAAGCTTGCTGCAGCTGTTAGCTTTGCTGAAACGCGCTGATATTGTTGTAAGTCCAGATTCTGGCCCAGCACATATGGCAACCACACAAGGCACGCCTGTGATTGGTTTATATGCGCACAGTAACCCTGCGCGAACGGGGCCTTACAATTCGTTGCAGTGGGTGGTTGAGGTTTACCATCAACATCTTCTTAGGCAAAAAGGCAGTCCTCCGCACCGCTGGGGGGTGAGGGTTAAAGGTGCGGATCTTATGGCGGATATTTCCGTTGAAAGTGTTGTACAAATGTTTGATGCGGTTTGTTCGCAAGCGAGCCTAATAAATGACTAGGCGCGCATTATTTTTAGATCGCGATGGGGTCATTAATATCGATAAAGGTTATGTGCATAAGATTGATGATTTTGATTTTGTGCCCGGTATTTTTGAATTCTGCCGTCAAGCGGTTGAGCAGGGTTACCAGCTTATTGTGGTAACGAACCAGTCTGGTATTGGGCGAGGGTATTACACCGAGCAAGATTTTCGCACGTTAACACAGTGGATGCTTGATGCGTTTGCGGATAAGGGGGCTCCGATTCAAAAAGTTTTTTATTGCCCTCACCATCCTACTGCGGGGCGGGGCAATTATTTACAGGACTGTGAGTGTCGTAAACCCAAGCCAGGTATGTTAAATCAAGCTATTGGCGAATTCGGGCTAACAGCTGAACAGTGCTTGATGCTGGGTGACAATCAAAGTGATATAGCTGCGGCCCAAGCTGCAGGGGTGAGGGGGGTTAAGGTAAAAAGTGGCGGGGCAGACTACCAAGCGTTGGCAGCGTTACTTTTGTAACTTAAAGCGTAATCGTGTGACATAAAAAAAGGAGAGGCAATGCTCTCCTTTTTTTATGTCTATTCATTTTAGCTTAAGCTTCTTCGCTTTCTTCTGTTTGTGCGGGTCTATTTTTTATGGCTAACTTGCCGAAAAATATACCAATTTCAAAAAGTCCCCACATCGGAAATGCGAGTAAAGATTGGCTTACTACATCCGGTGGTGTCATTAGCATGGCAATAACAAAGCAAGCAACGATCACATAGGGGCGTTTTTGCGCTAAGCCTTCTGGCGAAATAACGCCTGCAGTAACAAGGATGACTGTTGCAACGGGTATTTCAAACGCTAAACCAAAGGCAAAAAATAGCTTTATAACCAAACTTAAAAAAGTTGTGATGTCGGGCATTAAGGCTACATCGTCAGGCGTAATGGCATTAAAAAACATAAATATTGGCGGCAGCACAATAAAGTATGCGAAGGCAATACCAAGGTAAAACAGCACTATGCTAGAGGCGAAAATAGGTTTTGCGAGCCGCTTTTCATTGCGATAAAGAGCCGGAGCAATAAACGCCCATATTTGATAAAGCAAAAAAGGCATAGCAATAAAAACAGACACGAAGAATGTCAGTTTAAAAGGGGTTAAAAAGGTGGCGGTAACATCGGTAGCGATCATTGTGCTGGTGCCTTCTAGCGCCTGCATCAATGGTTGGGCTACGAAATTGTAAATATCCCTAGCAAAGTAAATGAGCGAAATAAAAATGATGACCACGGCAAGTACTGCACGCACAAGGCGGTCGCGCAATTCGGTCAAATGCTCAACTAAGGGTTGGGTTTCTTGCTCTTCTTCAAACTCGTCGGTCATAGGAGGTTAAGTTTTGCTCGGTGGAGTGCCGGCTTCCTTGGTTTGGTCGTCTTCAGACTCAATTAATACGCCATCTGCATCGTCGGTGCGTTGATTGCTTGTCAAGGGGGCTTTGGGGGATTCTATTTCGTGTTGCTCGTGATGTATCTCTTCGTTGTGCGTGTTGTCATCATGGGCGTGCGGATTATCATCGTGGGTACTGTTTTCTGGATGATGATTTTCTTGGCTACGATCATAATCCTCATCGAACGATTTGTGTTCAAGCGCCTCGCCAGAGGTATGTGATTTTATATCTTGCTCTAGCTGGGTTCTCGCTTCGCGAAGCTTTTCCAAGGAGGCCATGATCTCTTCGTTGCGTAGCTCTCGGCGAATTTCATCAGCGCCAATATGCTGCTCAATTTCACGGCGGGTGTCGCCAATTGAGCGCTTTATGCGGCCAATCCATAGGGCGCCGGTACGAATGGCGCCAGGCAGTTTGTCGGGGCCAATAACGACAAGGCCCACGCCGCCAACGACGAGTAGCTCGAATAAACCAATATCAAACACGAGGGATTACTGCTTGCTGTCGGTTTGAGTTTTTTCTACAGGGGCCTCTGTGCTTTTGGTATCGGCACTGGGGGCTGCGGTGGTTTCGTCGTCTACACGCTTTTGCTCTTCGGTAGCTTCAGTTTTGTCGTCTGTAATGGCTTTTTTAAAGCCTTTAATGGCGCCACCAAGGTCGCCGCCTAAGCCTTTAAGCCGCTTAGTGCCAAACAATAGCAATACAATGACCAATACAATGAGGAGCTGCCAAATACCAATGCCACTTAACATATCAAAAACCTTTTCTTTGCGGTGAGTTCTACTGCTATAACATGAAGCCTTGGTTCTGCATCTATGCATGTTATGCAGTTATTGTTGAGTTATAGCCTTATCGTTATTTTAGGCTTTAAGTCGTTATTATTTATCGCGTTGTGCTTTTTCTTCTAGGCCGGAAAGATCAAAACGTCGAGCAAGTTCATCAACAACGGCATTTGCATCTTCACCTAGGTGAGAAAGCATCACCAAGGAGTGAAACCATAAGTCGGCGGTTTCGTAGATAACCTCTTGATTATTACCGCTAACTGCGGCGTCTTTTGCTGCGAGTAATGTCTCTGTACATTCCTCCCCAACCTTCTCAAGGATCTTATTTAAGCCCTTTTGATGCAAAAGCGCAACGTAGGATTGCTCGGGGTTTGCACTTGTTTTGCGCTCGTTTAACACTTCGCTAAGTTGGCGGAGTACATCGCTCATGAGTAAATCTCTTTAGGGTCTTTCAATACGGGATCTTTTGTTTGCCACTGCTCGCCATCAAGCACGCGGTAAAAGCAAGACTCGCGTCCAGTGTGACAAGCAATGCCGCCACATTGTTCAATTTGTAGGGTTACCACGTCTGCGTCGCAGTCTAGGCGAATTTCAAAGACTTTTTGTTGGTGCCCAGAAGATTCGCCTTTGCGCCACAGCGCTTGGCGCGAACGAGACCAGTATACGGCATATCCGGTGCGTGCTGTTTCCGCTAGTGCATCGCGGTTCATCCAGGCCATCATCAATATGCGGCCAGTTTTGGCATCTTGAGCGATAGCGGGTACTAGCCCGTCGGGCGTCCACTTAACGTCGTCTAAAAAGCTCGCTTTGGGGGCGTTATTCATGTGTTGCTACTTAGCCCAAAGGCATTAATGGGTGCCTTCCCTTTGTTGGGGAGGGCAGGGTTTATTTCAACAGTATATCGAGGTTTTGTTGCGATCGAGTGAAACAGTCGGCAAATGCGTGGATTACTCAACTGGCTTGTGAATGGTCGGTTTGTTATGGATGGCTAAGCTTTATACTTGCAGCATAAATATAGGAAAGGGAGGCTTGCGTATTTCCTTGGTCAAACTTATACCCACACATATTTGTCTTCGCTACCGTTAAAAAGGTATTCAGTTACGCGCTCAGAGTGGCTGGTGTAGCCGCTAAGGTGGGTTTCGTGTGCTGCTTGCGCATGTCTAAGTGTAACGGTTACGGCAAGTAAGCAAGATGCAGCTAATAAGATGATTGCCCGCGCCCAAGATAGCTTTTCCCATTTCATACCGTCTCCTCATACGAATAGTGATTCAAAGAAATGAAAAACATCGTTACTCTCGTTACTTTAACGCTAGCACAGGGCTTGGAGCTTTGCCGGTCAGTGGTCGGAAAGTGTTCAGGGTATTGTTGGTGTTTGTCTTGGTGCCGGGAGGGGGGAAGCGGTAAGGCGCCCTTAATAGAGCGCCTTAGTGGTTGCTGGTATTCAGTAATCTCTGTCGTTCATTGGTGAGTCGGCAGGGGATGTTTCCGGTGCTTGCCAGCCGGCAAGTGTCCACAAGCCTTGCGGGTTATGCCCTGTCGTTTGTGCGGCACCGGTATCGCCAGAATGCAAATAGAGTGGCTTTCCGTTCCAGCTCCATTGCATACCGTCTGCGCGTGCCACTAAGCCGAACTTACCACTTGCATAGCTGTTTGCATGCGCCATCAGCGGTGGCCAAGCTTCGGCACATGCGCCGTTGCACGCTAGCATTGCGGTATCGGGATTGGTGCTAAAGTCGCCGTCATTGGCAAACACATACAAACTGTAACCATTAACGTTTTCTTCGCGGCTTTCCCAGCTGTTATCGGTTTTGCGCCACACTAGTGCAGAACCGTCGATAGCTAAAGCGTTGCCTTGTGTGGTTGGTTGCCAGTGTATCGGTGTAATGGCAGTGCGTTGCCAGCCATTAATATCGGCACCTATGGCATCGCCACGGGTATCGGCGCTAAATAAATGTAGCGCTTGCCCTTGGTAGGTGAGCTGTGCAAGTGCTTCGTTGTCTGTAGTTTGAAGTGAGTAAGGTTTTGGCAGGTTAACGTCCGCAGGGATAAGGATGGCTGGCCAGTTATCAAGGCAGGCGCCGGTACAAGGTCCGTCGCTTGTTTTGATATAGGTGGTGCGCAAGCTTAAGGCATCTAATGTGGTTGCGTGTTGGGTTTGGGTATTCAATAAACCAGAAACCTGTAGCCAGTTATTGCTGTTCAAGGTGGGTGTTGCTGTGGCTATTGGCCAATTGGGGCTTTTAACGGGCGGGTTGGCAGCCACGCTTTTGGTATATAAAGGCATGCCGTAAAGGCTTGCCTGCCAATAATCATCATCGCGCTCGAATTTGCCAAACGGAGCCTCTAGCACTTTATCTTCGGCGGTCAGTAAGGGTTGCCATTGGTTTAAGCAGGCTTCTGTATTGCATGTGCTTTGTTCTGGCGTGTCGTTTGTATAGGTGTATAGCCACTGCCAGCTGTCCACGGTTGTTGAAAGGGCATTGCCGTTTTCCCATTGCAGGCTGCTAAAACCTGCCAGCACTTTATAACTATTGCCATATTCGTGTTGATCCAGTTTGAATGTAGGGCGGCTAATGGCTGTGGCTGTAATGCCATAGCCGCCGACGATAAAGGCTGAAACCTTATCGGCGCACACGCTATCGCAAGCGCTGGTATTATCCTTGGGCATATTGCTGGCGATATAAGCGCTTAATTCATTTGCTGGGCGCGCATTGTTTATTGGTGTATTGCCGTTGCCGGTTTCTCCGTGACAGCCAGCGCATTGGGTGCTGTAAAGCTCTGCGCCGGTTAGAGAGGAGTTATCGTTGTTGCTGGGCGACGGGGTGCTGTAACTGGAGCCGTCACTGCCGCAAGCCTGCAGTAAACCGAGCGCCGAGACCGCAAGAGCGCCGCCAAGAAACCGTGTGATGGAGTGTGGGTGCATTATGCATTTCCTTGTTGGGTGAGTCGTGTTGCTTTGGTGACTTCCTGTACGGCGCGGCCACTTAAAAGTTGCGCTTAATCGGTTTAATGGTGGCAAATGTTGTTTCATGGCCGCTGGCGACTAGCGGCACTATCTGGTACTGTGCATGCCGTTAAACGACGTATCAAACAGCGCTAAAGGCCCTATGTTTGTTGGGGGTAAGCTGTTTTAGGTCTTTTCATGTAATACGTTAAACTCAACAAAAAAGCACCGTTAGTGTGCTTCTAATCCAACCAGCAATAGGAAGAAATATTATGGCGATTGAATTACCTGCTTTGCCTTACGCTAAAGATGCGTTGGCGCCTCACATTTCTGAGGAAACGCTAGAATTTCACTACGGCAAGCATCATCAAACTTACGTGACTAAGCTTAACGGCTTAATTCCTGGTACCGAATTTGAAGGCAAAAGCCTTGAAGATATCGTTAAGACATCTTCTGGTGGTGTTTTTAATAACGCAGCTCAAATTTGGAACCACACTTTCTACTGGAACTGCTTAAGCCCAAATGGCGGCGGCGCAGCTTCGGGTGCTTTGGGTGACGCTATCACAGCTGAATTCGGTTCATTCGATGCTTTTAAAGAGGCTTTCACTACATCGGCTATCAACAACTTTGGTTCTTCGTGGACTTGGTTGGTGAAAAGCGAAGATGGCTCTTTGAAAATTGTTAATACCAGCAATGCGGCTACACCATTAACAGAAAAGGGCGTGACGCCGCTGTTAACTGTTGACTTGTGGGAGCACGCTTACTACATCGATTACCGCAATGCTCGTCCTACTTACATGAACGCCTTCTGGGCGCTTGTAAACTGGGATTTTGCAAATCAAAACTTCGCTTAATTTCTAAGCTGTTTTTAAAAGGAGGCTTTCGCCTCCTTTTTTTTGTATACTGGCGCCTTTTCACCTGCCTTATAGTATCAATGACTGAACGCCGCGAACCGACCTTATCTGCTTCAAACTTATCTGATCAGGCTGTGCTTGATGAGCCGCAGGCTATTGCATCTAAGGCCAGCTCCAGAAAAACAGCGCGTCCGGCACCGGTTAGCCAGCGTGTCGTTGAGGTGAAATCGCCTTTGGCACCACTTGCGCTGGTCGCCTCGATCGTCTCTTTAGGTTTTGTTGGGTTGCTGTTTTGGCAGGTAACCACGCTGGATGACGAGCGGAAAAACTTAATTCAACAGCTCGGCAGTGCTGATGCCCGCATTGCTGAACTTGAGCAAAAACTTACTGTTACTGGGGATGCGTCTGAGCAATCGCTGACCACTCTTGGGGCAGGAGTCAAAACGTTGGATGCTGACGTTAAAGAAAATAGCTCCGAAATTCGCAAACTTTGGGGGGTCGCGTATGATCGAAACCGCAAAGCTATCGAAGAAAACAAAAAAACGGTGGAAACAGTTGAAAAAGCTGTCGCAAACCTAAAAGCAGCCCAGCAGAAAGACCAAAAAGCACTACAAGCGGCGATTGCTGACTTGCAGGGCGAACTGGCGGTGTTGAGCGAAGTGCAAGAGTCGCAGCAATCAGCCTTAAGCCAAAGCCGTAATATATCGGCTCAGCTACAGGCGCTTAAAACTGATCTAAGCAGTCGTGTTAATGCAAACGAAGAGGCCATTAAAGCTATCGATGCCTTCCGTTTGCAGGTCAATCGACAAATACTACAAATGGGCGGTACTGCAAACCCGTGACCTGCCCATTAACTCACCTGATAAATTCTTAGGAGTGCTCTAATGCCATCTAGAAAAGACCTCGCCAATGCAATCCGTGCTTTGAGCATGGATGCTGTACAAAAAGCCAAAAGTGGCCACCCTGGTGCGCCAATGGGCATGGCAGATATTGCACAAGTTTTGTGGTGTGACTTTTTAAAGCACAACCCTTCAAACCCTTCTTGGACAGATCGCGATCGCTTTGTATTATCAAACGGTCACGGCTCTATGTTGATTTACTCTTTGCTTCACCTTTCTGGTTACGACTTGCCAATTGATGAGCTGAAGCAATTCCGTCAATTGCACTCAAAAACACCCGGCCACCCTGAGTACGGTTATACCGTAGGCGTAGAAACCACGACAGGTCCTTTGGGGCAGGGTATTGCTAATGCCGTAGGTATGGCCATCGCCGAGAAAACCTTAGCGGCGCAGTTTAACCGTGAAGGCCACGAAGTTGTTGATCACAACACCTATGCCTTTATGGGCGACGGTTGTTTGATGGAAGGTATTTCGCACGAAGCTTGTTCTTTGGCGGGTACTCTAGGTTTGGGCAAATTAATTGCTTTCTGGGATGACAACGGCATCTCAATTGATGGTCACGTAGAAGGTTGGTTTACCGATAATACACCGGCGCGTTTTGAGTCTTACGGCTGGCATGTGATTCCTGCGGTTGATGGTCACGACCCTGAAGCGATTAAAGCAGCTATTGAAGCGGCTAAAGCTGAAACCGGCAAGCCCACTTTAATTTGTACTAAAACCATTATTGGTTTTGGTTCACCTAACAAGTCTGGCAGCCACGATTGTCACGGCGCACCTTTAGGTGATGAAGAAATTGCAGCTGCTCGTGAATTCTTGAGCTGGCCGCACGCACCTTTTGAAATTCCTGCTGAGGTTTATGCTGGCTGGGATTGCAAAGAAGCTGGTGCAAGCGCTGAAAGCGCTTGGGATAAAAAGTTTGCAGCTTATCAAGCCGCACATCCTGAGTTGGCAGCCGAATACGAGCGCCGAGTAGTTAAGGGTGATTTACCTGCAGACTTCGAAGAGAAAGCGACAGCGTGGATCAAAGAATGCCAAGACAAAGGCGAGAACATTGCAAGTCGTAAGGCTTCGCAAAACTCAATTGGTGTCTTTGGTGCAATCTTGCCCGAGCTGTTGGGTGGTTCTGCCGATTTGGCTGGCTCCAACCTAACATTGTGGAGCGGTTCAAAAGGCATTACTAAAGAAGACGCTAGCGGCAACTACTTGTTCTACGGAGTGCGCGAGTTTGGTATGAGCGCATTAATGAACGGTATTTCTTTGCACGGTGGTTTTATTAACTACGGCGCAACCTTCTTAATGTTTATGGAATATGCACGCAACGCTGTGCGTATGTCTGCTTTGATGGGTGCGCAAAACATTTTTGTTTACACGCACGATTCAATCGGCCAAGGCGAAGATGGCCCTACGCACCAGCCAATCGAGCAACTAGCAACTTTACGTTTAACGCCAAAACTACACACCTGGCGTCCATGTGATGCGGCTGAAACCGCTGTATCTTGGAAATCGGCTATTCAGTATAAAGATGGCCCATCGGCGCTTATCTTTAGCCGTCAAGGTTTGCCGGCTATGGCGCGTACCGAAGAGCAATTGGCTAATGTAGCTAAAGGTGGTTATATCCTAAGCGATTGCGAAGGCACCCCAGAAGCTATTTTGATCGCGACAGGTTCTGAAGTAGGCTTGGCGATGAAATCTGCCGAAGCATTAGCGGCTAAAGGCAAGAAAGTTCGCGTTGTTTCAATGCCTTGTACTAACATCTTTGACCAGCAAGATGCGGAATACAAGCAAAGTGTATTGCCTGTTGAAGTGACTGCACGTGTTGCTATTGAAGCGGCACATGTTGATTACTGGGCTAAATATGTTGGCCTTGAGGGCGCGGTTGTTGGCATGAGCTCTTTCGGTGAGTCTGCTCCTGGTAATGTATTACTTGAGCACTTTGGTTTTACTGCTGAAAATGTTGTGAACACTACATTAGAATTATTAGATTAATTCGTAAGGGCGCCTACGGGCGCCTTTTTACCCTTTGTTTTCCTGAATTCAGCTCTAACAATTTAGTGTGTCGAATACCTATGATGTCAGTCTCCGCAAGTGCGGAGAACCTGAGTATTTAGAACTGTATTTAGCTTATTAAGTTTTTATTTAATCACCGTTTTATCCGGTTCGTTGGAGAATCACTATGACCATCAAATTAATGGCAAACCTCGACCTTAAAGGCAAGCGTGTACTTATTCGTGAAGATTTAAATGTGCCAAGTATGGATGGAAAAATTACGTCCGACGTGCGCATCCGCGCGGCGCTTCCGACCATTAAAATGGCTCTAGAAGCCGGTGCTAAAGTGATAGTGATGAGCCACTTGGGCCGCCCCACAGAAGGTGAATACGAAGAACAGTATTCGTTGAAGCCTGTGGCTACATACTTAGGCGAGCTATTAGGTAAAGATGTACCTGTAGTGCGCGATTGGAAAAGCGGTGTAGATGTTGCCGAAGGTGAATTAATTTTATTGGAAAATGTGCGCTTTAATTTGGGTGAAAAGGGCGATGACGAAGGCTTGTCGAAAGCCTATGCGAACCTTTGTGATATCTATGTTATGGATGCTTTTGGTACTGCACACCGCGCGCAAGCTTCAACCCATGGCGTTGCACGCTTTGCCCCAGTTGCTTGCGCTGGCCCATTGTTAGCGGCTGAGCTAGATGCCTTAGAAAAGTCTATGGCCAAGCCCGCCCGCCCAGTGGTTGCCATCGTTGGTGGTTCGAAAGTGTCTTCGAAATTAACGGTTTTAGATGCGCTGTCTAAAATTGCAGACACTCTAGTAGTGGGTGGCGGTATTTCAAATACATTTGTTGCTGCAGCCGGTAATGAAGTCGGTAATTCGCTTTATGAAAAAGATTTAATTCCAGAAGCGCAGCGTTTGTGTAAAGAAACAGAAGTTGTTTATGCCACCGATGTTCGCACAACAAAAGAAGGCTTTAAAGAGTGGAGCCATAGTTCTAAAACTGAAGTGCGTAAACCTTCAGAAATTAGCGCCGACGAAGAAATTATCGACTATGGCCCAGAAACGGCTGCTCGTGTTGCCGAAATTATCAAAAATGCAAAAACAGTTATTTGGAATGGCCCTTGTGGTGTTTTTGAATTTGACGCGTTCGCTAAAGGCACCGAAGTGGTTGCGCGTGCAATCGCGGCTAGCGAAGCCTTTTCTATTGCCGGTGGTGGCGATACTCTAGCGGCTATTGATAAATTTGATTTGGCCGACGGGATTTCTTATATCTCTACTGGTGGCGGTGCTTTCCTTGAGTATGTAGAAGGTAAAAAGTTACCGGCTGTTCAAGTGCTGGAATCACGCGCACACTAAGTTCTTTGTGTTGTGTTAAAAAGGCGGTAACCGTTGGTTGCCGCCTTTTTTGTTTTTCTTAAACTCGTTATTTTACGCCGTTATCCCGCGTACAGCCCGGGTTGCCTCATTGTGAGATTTTTCCATAAGCTGCTGCATCAGCAGGTAAGTTGGCCGCTTGAATTGGTTGTAAGGTTCCCGTTTTAAATCCTTCTTATAGTTTCCCATTTACATTTAGTGTTGATGAAGCCTGCACGCTCGGTAGCTTTGAGTCTCATTATTGACGTCGCATGTTAACCCTGTAGTCTTTCCGGCAAGTACATGCTAACTAAAAAATGAAAGATATCAATGAGGGTGGCCGCGCCAATTGAGTCGAGGCCACAGCGCTACAGCTTTCGCGAGCATCGACTGGGTGGGTAGGGCTTAATAATCCGCTAGCCATTTAGCGGCTTGAGCTTTAATCTGTGCGTCATTCAATAATGTCTGATTCTGGTGTGCTTTATGCAAAATGACACGTTACTTAGCCGCTTGGCCGAAGCCAAGGCGGAATTATCATCTGTGCAGGATTGGTTGCGTTTTACCGCCAAGGTTTTTGATGATGCGAATCTTTTTTATGGTCATGGTACAGACAACGCTTGGGATGAAGCCGTGCAATTGGTTGTGTGGCAAGCTGGGGTGCCGTGGGGTAAGCATGAGCATGTTTTGGCTGCGCGTTTTACAACAACGGAAAAAGCCGCTTTGTGCGAGGCCATTGCCAAGCGTGTAGGGGAGCGTTTGCCGCTGCCTTATATTACGCGGCAAGCCTATTTTGCTGAGCTTCCATTTGAAGTCAGTGAGGATACTTTAATTCCACGTTCACCATTTGCAGAGCTAATTGAAAACGGTTTTCAGCCTTGGCTGGCGATGCCGCCGCGTGCATTACTCGATTTGTGCACCGGTAGTGGCTGTATTGGAATCGCGTGTGCGTTGTTGTTTGAAGAGGCTGAAGTCGATTTGAGTGATATATCTGCTCCAGCGTTAGCGGTGGCAGAGCGTAACATCGAGCGGTATCACTTGGCGGAGCGTGTGACGGCTATTGAATCGGACCTTTTTGATAATTTACAGGGCCGTAAGTACGATTTAATAGTGAGCAATCCGCCTTATGTCGATGTGACTGATTTAGCCTCTATGCCGGCGGAATTTCAGCATGAGCCTGCGCTGGCGTTAGGTTCTGGCGATGATGGCCTCGATTTTACTCGGCGCTTATTGCGTGAAGCCCGCGATTTTTTAACCGATGATGGCGTGCTCATTGTAGAGGTGGGTAATAGCTGGAACGCCCTAGAGTATGCATTTCCCGATGTGGCTTTCACATGGGTAGAGTTTGAGGCGGGAGGACACGGCGTATTCTTGTTAACAGCGGCTGAGCTGGAGTCTATTAATCTCTAGGGTGGTTGCAATTATTGTTTTGTAGTAGAAAAACCAGCATAAAAACTATGCTGGTTTTAAAATGATTAATCTTTAACTAATAATGTTTTAGTTAAAACATTACTCGATGTTTGTAGGTTTTGATCTGGCTGGCCGCCACCGACACTAATGATAAATTCCCCTTCGGGGTATATGCGTTGGCCCGCGTCACTCAATATCGAAAAAGCTTCTTTTTCGATATTGAGTGTTATTGTTTGTGGAGTATTGGGTTCCAAATGAATTCGTTTAAAGGCGGCTAAGCTTCTAAGGGGTTCATGTTGTTCTCTGTTTTTTCTAGACACATAAACTTGAAGCACCTCCTCGCCGGCGGAATTGGATTGGTTTTCAAGTGTGACCGAAACTTCTATATTTGACTGTGTGTTAGTTGTTGTTGGAATATTCAGTTGACTATATTCAAAGCGGCTAAAGCTTAAGCCGTAGCCAAATGGGTAGAGTGGTTCTTTTTTATAATAGCGGTAAGTTTGACTGCTCATTGTGTAGTCTTCAAAAGGGGGAAGGTCGGCTACGCTTTTATAAAACGTTACTGGTAGCCTGCCTGCTGGGTTGTAATCGCCAAATAAAATATCGGCAATTGCCGTGCCGGCGGCTTGCCCTGGGTACCAAGCTTCCACGATTGCTGGTATATGTTCTTGCGCCCAATTAATTGCGAGTGCACTGCCATTTAAAGCGACGAGAACAGTGGGTTTGTTTAGGGCCGAAACGGCTTTAATTAATTCTTGCTGGGGGCCCGGAAGTGATATTTTTGTGCGGTCTCCACCGCGAAATCCGTCGACATCCACATCCATTTCTTCGCCTTCCATTTGTGGTGTTAAGCCCATGACAAGCACAATGGCATCTGACTGTTTTGCTAAAGCGATGGCGTTCTCTTGTAGTTTGGTTTTAGGGGCTGCCCATACCAATTGCACTGAAGCATCGGCATAGGTTTCGCGTGCAGTTATTTCAATGTTGTAGCTTTGACCCGCTTCAAGCTGAATCCAGTCAGAGCTTTTGTGTCGTGGGTCGCCATATTCATCGCGAAAATGGTAAGCGGTATTAACGACTTTCTCGCCGTTTAAATAGACATTCGTATTGCAGGTACTTCGTACACCGAGTTTATAAGCACCACTGACATCTGGGGTGAGTTGCCCACGCCAGCGAACGGCAAAGTCGTCATCGTCCATATCTTGCCGAGGAGCTTTATCTTGCCAGTTAATATCAATAAGGGGGTGTTGCGAAGAATAGAGTGGTGTGCCCTTAATGTTGGCTTGATTAAAAAAATCTACCGCGAGACCTGGCTTATCTTCATGGCTAAAAACATGACTAGGTATTGTATAGAACATTGGGATGCCGTCAGCTAATTCGGAGCCTTGTGCATAAGTGACGGTGGTATTTTTTGATACGGCTTGCTGTATACCTTCTAGCGGGGTTATAGCTTTTTCGGGTACGCCATTGTAATTGCCGAGCAGGGTAAGCCACTGGTTGGCGTTAGGCCTATAACGGCAATAGATTTCAAATCCTTTTTTAAAGGTAGGGTGTTGTTGTCGTTCTTGAGCAATACTATTGAATGGCGTGCGGCTTTTAATGCCAGCGCCTGATGTTTTTCACTATTAACGACATCGTATGGGGTGTTGGCATATTTCACGGTTTCTGGGGCGTCGAACATGCCTAACTGCATTCGTGCGGTCATTAGGCGCTTTAATGCTACGTCAATTTCGGCTTCCGTAATTAACCCTTCGCTGACGGCTAGCGGCAAGCTTTTGTACATTTTCCCGCAATTTAGGTCTGTGCCGGCTTGCACGCTAACGGCAGCGCTTTGTTGTTCCGTTTGTGTAACTTTGTGGTGTTTGTGAATGTCTTCAATCGCGCCGCAGTCCGAAACGACAAAGCCTTCAAACTTCCAATCTTCTCGCAGTATTTTTTTAAGCAGCGTTGGGCTGGCGCACGCTGGCTCGCCATTAAAGCGGTTGTATGCGCACATAACCGACTGAGCGCCACCTTCTTTTAATGCCATTTCAAACTGCGGGAGGTAATTTTGATAAAGCTCGCGGGTGTTTATAACTGCATTAAAGCTGTGTCGTTCCGGTTCCGGCCCGTTATGCACAGCAAAGTGTTTGACGGTTGCAACGGTCTTTAAGTACTGCTCGTCATCGCCTTGTAATCCTTGAATAAATTGCACGGCCAGTTTGCCGGTTAAAAATGGGTCCTCGCCGTAGGTTTCTTGGCCGCGCCCCCAGCGAGGGTCGCGAAAAATATTGATATTGGGTGACCAAATAGTAAGGCCCTGATAAATATTACGCTTGCCTTTGGCGGCAAAGGCGTGATGCTTGGCTCTTGCTTCATCACCAATTGCGCCCGCAACATCATGCATAAGGTCTTCGTCCCAAGTGGCAGCAAGGCCAATGGCTTGCGGGAATACAGTGGCCAAACCAGCACGCGCCACCCCGTGCAACCCCTCGGTCCACCAGTTGTATTCGGGAATCCCCAAGCGTTCAATGGCAGGGGATTGGTTTTGCATTTGCAGTGCTTTTTCTTCCAGCGTCATGCGCTGGATTAAATCATCGACGCGTTCTTCTGTTGTGAGTGCTGTGTTCTTATAGGGCGGTACTTGGTATGTCGTTGTTTTGGTCGTGCTGCAGCTGCTAGCGCACAAGGCGATGGCAATACTTACTGCCATCATGCGCCAAGCGCTGCATTTTTTTGTGGAAATTATCGCTTCAACATGATTTTTGGTGGCGGCTGGCAGGTTAAGCATTATGTCGTCATCTCAAGTGTGTAGTTAGCAGGAATAGTTTTACAGTAACGGGCCGCAAGCGATGTGGCAATGCTGATAGCTTAAAAGTATGACAGTCATAGAGTGGTCTTGTGGCTTTTAATCTTCGGCTAGTTGGCGTTATTGCTGTGCTGGTAAAAAACACGCATTAGCGTGTTAATTTAGGGTTATTTGTTATCGGCTTTTTCCCGTCACAATCGACGGCTTTGCCCAGCGATTAGCCTTGTAGCGACCGAGCAATGGCTTTTTCAAACATAATGATATTAAAGGAGTCCTGGTGCATGTCGCGTTATTTACGTTTTTTCTTTAAGTGCACGGTTGCCTATTGCTTGACGCTATTTTTCTTGCCGTTAGCTAATGCGCAGTGGCCATTGAATGTTATTACTGCTCTCGCAAAAGATGATCCGCTTTATAAAGGGTTGCTGCATTTTCAAAAAGAGATCGCCGAACGCAGTAATGGTCAAATTTCAGTACGTATTTTTTATGGCTCACAACTAGGTAGTGACGAAGATATTCTTGAGCAGGCGCGCGCCGGCGCTAATGTTGCGGTGGTTATTGATGGTGGCCGCTTGTCTTTTTATGCCCCGCCCTTTGGTATTTTAGCTGCACCTTATTTAGTTAAAGATAGGCATCAGGCTAGAGCCTTAGTGACTTCTTCACTATTTAATACATGGGAGCAACAACTTAGAGACGCAGCGCACTTGCAAGTGCTGTCGTTTAATTGGTGGCAAGGTGAGCGGCATGTGTTAGCGCAGAAAGCTGTGGCCACACCTAGTGATTTGCAGGGTGTGCGCCTGCGCACCATTGGCGCTCCGGTATTTATTGAAACAATGCGAGCGATGGGAGCGACGCCAACACCGATGTCGTGGGCTGAAGTTTATCCCGCATTGCAGCAAGGTGTGATTGATGGTGGGGAAGCGCAGCATCAAGGCACCTATAGTTCTAGATTGTATGAGGTTGTTAGCCATATCAGCAAAACAGGGCATATTCATTTGATGACAGGCATTGTTGTGTCTACGCAATGGTTTGATGCTTTACCTACACCGCTGAGAAAACTTGTACGCGATGTAGCGGTTGAAGCTGGTGATGTTGCCAGTAATCTTACTGCGCAACGGCAAGCGGGTTTCGAAAAAAAGATGCGTGAACATGGTACTGTAATTACCGATATAGACCGCACTCCATTTATACAAGCAACCGCGGCTGTTTATAAAAAACTTGGTTATGAGGATTTGCGTGAGCAAGTCGCAAATGCGCTAAGCCAGCCAGTTATTCAACGCGAGGAGGGCAAACATGGCATTAATTAGCCTTTGGGTAAAGCTTGAACGATCGGTTGCAGCGATTATGCTTGCTTTAATTGTCTTGTGTGTTTTTTTTGCGGCGTTAATGCGAACAGCAGGTTTCCCTGTTATTTGGTCTGTTGATATTGCTCAGCTTTTGTTTGTTTGGGTTTGTATTATAGGTGGTAACCAAGCGATGCGAGATGGCGATCATGTAGGTGTTGATTACTTTGTAAAGCGCTTACCACTAAGGCTTCAGTTAAGCATTGATGCTGTTGTGTATATATTGATGGCTGCATTTTTAACGATGCTAATTGTATATGGTATTAAGTTAACGTTATTAAATCCTGAGCGTGAGCTCGGTGCCGCCCAACTGCCTTATAGTCTGGTAACCATTGCAATTCCCGTTGGCGGAGGCTTGATGTTATGTACAGTTATTGCTCAAGGTCTTTACCTTTTTCGGGTATGTGTTGGCAATTTGGTGCCAGATTATTCGTTACCATTTATGCAAAAGTTTGTCGGCGATAACGATAGCGCTCCAGCAGCAAAGGCGGCGGCATGATTACGGTTGTGGTTGTTTTTTTTGTTTTACTTGTAATTCGTATGCCTTTGGCATTTGCGGTAGGTATTGCTGGGGCCAGTTATTTTATTGGGTCAGAATTCTTACCGCTGACGGTTGCAGTACAGCGTATCGCCAGTGCTAGCCAAAGCTTTCCTCTTTTAGCTTTGCCCTTTTTTATCTTAGCTGGCCAGCTAATGAATATCAGTGGGATTACCTCGCATCTTATTCGTTTTTCTCAGCTATTGGTGTCTTGGATCAGTGGTGGCTTGGCGCATGTCTCTATTGTGCTAAGCGCTATGATGGGCGGGGTTTCGGGTTCTGCAGTGGCTGATGCTTCTATGCAAGCTCGCGTATTAGGTCCGGCAATGATTGACTCTGGTTTATCAAAAGGGTTTACCAGCGCTTCGATTGCGGTGGGTGCATTAATAACGGCAACTATTCCTCCAAGCATTGGGTTAATCCTTTATGGTTTTATGGGTAATGTTTCGATTGGAAAGTTGTTTATAGCAGGCTTGATTCCTGGCGTTTTGATGACGTTGGTCTTAATGGCTGCGGTTTATATTGTTGCTAGGCGGCGGGGAATTGGTGCGCAAACATCACAAAAGCCTTCAGGCAAAGCGATTTTGAAAGGTTTGCTTGATGCCAAGTGGGCGGTGTTATTCCCCGTTCTATTAATTGTCACTATTCGCTGGGGGATTTTTACGCCGTCAGAAGCGGGAGCTTTTGCGGTTATTTATGCTCTGGGTGTAGGCCACTTTGCGTATCGGAATTTAACGCTCGATAAGATATTTCAAGCATTGAAAAAAAGTGTTAACGATATAGGGATGATTATGTTGATTATCCTATTTGCTAATATCGTGGCATATGCTATTGCCTTTGAGCAGCTACCACAAACAATGACACAGGCCCTGGTAGCAACCACCGAAAGTCCAACGCTTATGCTGCTTATGATACTGGCATTTTTAACGCTGATGGGCATGTTTATGGAGGCAACAGTTATTGTACTGTTGTTAACACCAATTTTGGTGCCCATAGTTATAGCGCTGGGCATAGACCCTGTACATTTTGGTATTTTAATGATGATAGTAGTTACCTTAGGTGGAATGACGCCGCCGGTAGGTGTAGCGATGTATGCGGTTTGCGGTATTTTGAAGTGTCCAACAGAGCGTTATGTGGTTGAGTCTATTCCTTTAATTGCAGCAGTTTTACTGTTGGTACTGTTTTTAGCGCTTTTCCCCAGTGTAGTTTTGTTTTTGCCCAACGGTTTAATGCCATAGGTAGTGTATATGCTTGATAAAACAGTAGGTTTTTTAGGCGAGTGTATGGTTGAGCTGAAAGGCTCCCCGCAAAAGGGTATTACTCAGGGTTATGCTGGCGATACTCTAAATACAGCACTTTACTTTAACCGTTTACTGAAAGCCACAGGCGTAAAGACGCAGTACATTACAGCGTTGGGTATTGATGCGTTTAGTTGCCATATGTTGGAGTTTATTCAATACGAAGATATTAAAACGGATTTTGTGCTGCGCCACAAAGACAAGCTGCCGGGCATTTACGCTATTAATGTCGATGCTAATGGTGAGCGTAGCTTCAGCTATTGGCGCGACCAAGCTGCGGCTAAGTTTTATTTTGATGAGCATTTAAATGCGCAAATATTTCAAGCACTTAGCCAGCTAGATGCGTTGTATTTGAGCGGTATTAGTTTGGCAATATTGCCTGATGCTGGCCTTTCTCGCCTATTTGATCTGATCGATAGCATCAAGGCCAATGGTGGCGCTATCTATTTTGATAATAATTTTCGGCCTAGACTTTGGCCTGATTTAGTCAGAGCCCGTGCAGTCTATGAAAAAGTGTTAAGACAGGCTGATGTTGCGTTGCTAACTTTGGATGATGAAGCATTGCTGTTTGGCTGTAATACAGCAGAAGCGGTTTTGGAGCGCTTAGCCCCGTTAAATATACCGGAAATAGTTATTAAGCAAGGCAAAGATGCATGCATTATTGCCCGTTTAGGTAGCAAGGTAAGTGTTAATGCCCAGCGCATTGATACTCCGATAGATACTACCGCAGCGGGTGATTCTTTTGGTGCGGGCTATTTGGCCTCTCGTATGGCTGGCGGAGATGTGTGTATGGCGGCGCAAGCGGGGCATCGCTTAGCTGCTGCTGTTATTCAATTTGAAGGGGCTATTGTGCCTGAAATTAATATGCCAAAGGATCTAGTGCTTAGTGCTTAGTGCTTAGTGCTTAGTCATAAGGTTGCGTTAATTTGGAATGAGGAGTACTGCGATGAAAATCGTTGAAGCAAAAGTTATTGTATGTTGCCCAGGTCGTAATTTTGTGACTTTAAAAATTACAACGGATCAAGGCGTTTATGGTGTTGGTGATGCAACATTAAATGGCAGAGAAAAAGCGGTTGTCGCTTTTTTAGAGGATTACCTCTGCCCAATGTTGATTGGTAAAGATCCGCGCCGCATTGAAGATATTTGGCAATTTTTTTACCGCGGTATTTACTGGCGTCGTGGTGCGGTAAATATGACAGCGATTGCCGCAGTAGATACCGCCCTGTGGGATATAAAAGCCAAAATGGCGAATATGCCATTGTATGAGCTGCTTGGTGGTCGCAGCCGTGACGGTGTGATGGTCTACGCTCATGCAAATGGTAGTGATATTGGTGAAACGCTAGAGCAGGTCCATCAGTTATCTGAGGAAGGGTATAAAGCCATTCGAGTACAGTGTGGCGTGCCAGGGCTAGACCATGTTTATGGCGTGGGAAAAAAAGGCCCCGATGGCACGCGCTATGAACCGGCGGATTCTGATTTGCCAGCAGAGCATGTCTGGTCAACAGAGAAATATTTAAATCATGTGCCAAAATTATTCGAAGCTGTGCGTGATCAAATGGGGGGTGACTTACATATTCTTCACGACGTTCACCATCGTCTTACTCCCATAGAGGCCGCGCGCTTGGGCAAAGAAATTGAGCAGTACAACCTTTTTTGGATGGAAGACCCCGTGCCTGCGGAAAACCAAGAAGGTTTTAAATTAATTCGCCAACATACAACAACACCCATCGCAGTCGGTGAGGTTTTTAGCAGTATTCATGATTGCCGTGAATTAATACAAAATCAATTGATTGATTATATTCGTTCGACAGTGGTTCATGCTGGCGGTATTACCCATTTGCGGCGCATCGCCGATTTCGCTTCGCTTTACCATGTACGTACAGGGTGCCACGGCGCGACGGATTTATCACCTGTGTGCATGGGAGCGGCGCTGCATTTTGATTATTGGGTCCCCAATTTTGGTATTCAAGAACATATGGCGCATGCGGAGGTAACCGAAGAGGTATTTCCCCATGCCTATACTTTTGATAAAGGCTATTTTACGCCTGGCGAAAGTCCAGGGCATGGCGTTGATATTGATGAGAAGCTTGCCGCTAAATACCCCTATCAACGCAAGTGTTTGCCTGTTAACCGCTTAGAAGATGGTACTTTGTGGCATTGGTAGTTATGGTTATGCAGTGTTTGCTAAAGGGCATCTCTAAAAATGCACTTTTTCCGCGATAGCGGCGTCAGCTCCGTCCTCAAGTCCTCATTTACACCACGTAAACTGCGGCTCTCCGGGCGGTGCTTCCTTGCCCTCACACAAAAATTACTATTTTTAGAGGTACCCTAAAGGGTAGTTTTTAATGATTAATGAAAATGATTTGTGCTTAAGCGCTACACAATATGCAGCCGCTGAATTGCCGGCAGGCATTGTACATATTGGTTTAGGTGCGTTTGTGCGTGCGCATTTTGCTGTGTATTTGGAAAAACTACTTAATGCGGGGCAGGCTTCCTATGGCATGTGCGCTGCAAATATCCGCTCTAATGCGGAAATCGTTGAGCAATTAAATCGCCAGCAGAGTTATACCGTGGCCGAGCATGACGCCGATGGTAGTATTGTATTGCGCCAAGTGAGTAGCATATGTGAAGTACTGTATGCCGGCTCTGGGCATGTACAAGCCCTGTTGGAACGATTAAAAAGCCCAGCTGTAAGCATTGTAAGTTTAACGGTTACAGAGAAGGGGTATTTTTTTGATGCGTCACAACAGTTGCTGAAATTGGACGCTGAAGAAATACAGCATGATATTGCTAACCCAAATACACCTAAAACGGCTATTGGAATTTTAGTCGCAAGCTTGCGTTATTATTACGATAGGCATCTACCGCCATTCACTATTCTTAGCTGCGACAATATGCCTCACAATGGCCAATCAACACGAAGTGCTGTTGTTCAGTTGGCGGCTAAATGGGATAGTCAGTTTTCGAAGTGGGTCGAAGCAACGGTTGCTTTTCCTTCAACGATGGTTGATAGGATTGTGCCTGCAGCGACGGAAGAATCTATTATTCAAATTAATAACTTGTTAGTGCAAGCAAAAGCGCCTTGGATACAGCCATATGATCAAGTTCCTATTGCTTGCGAAAGCTTTTCGCAGTGGGTTATTGAAGATACCTTTAGTAAAGGACGGCCAGATTTTTCACTAGTCGGGGCGAATTTTGTTGACGATGTAGCACCTTGGGAAGAAATGAAACTGCGCATGTTGAATGGCAGCCATTCGTTAATTGCTTACTTAGGGTGTTTAGCGGGTTACCAAACGGTCGCGGATTGCATGACCGACGATGCTTTAGTGAAATTAATAAAAGCCTACATGCTCGAAGAGGCTGCGCCTACGTTAAATATGCCAGCGGATGTGAACCTTAGTACTTATGCAGAAGCTCTATTGGTGCGCTTTTCAAACAGTAGTTTGCAGCATCAGACTCGTCAAATTGCTATGGATGGCTCTCAAAAAATACCGCAACGGTGGTTGCAGGGCGCTTGTGTCAATTTGCGGCGCGGCACGCACCCCAAAATAACAGCATTGGGGTTGGCAGCTTGGATTGTGTATTTACAAAATAGCTTAGCTCAAGATGGCTATACCGTAGACGACCCACTTGCTGAAACTCTAGTTCCGTTGGCGGTGCAAGCTAATTCCATGGCCGGCGTTATAGCATTTTTACAACAGCCGGCATTAGCTAAATTTGACTTGGCTGCCTTTCCTGATGTGGTTAAAAGTATCGTTCACTTTATCACTTTGTTGCATCGTGATGTGCGTTCAACTTTTTCGCATTAGCTAACGAAGCCCCAATTTTTTCAAGTATAGATTTTAACGTATAAATATTTAAAGTGACTTTGAATAAAGGCAGCTTTGATATTGTGAGGAATGTATGACGACTTTCTTTGGTGATCACTTCTTATTAACGAATGATGTGTCGCGCCGTTTATACCACGAGGTAGCGGCAGGTTTGCCTATTATCGATTACCACTGTCATTTACCCCCGAGCGAAATTGCACAAGATCGCCGCTATGACAATATGGCTCAAATTTGGTTGGAAGGTGATCATTACAAATGGCGAGCTTTAAGAGCCGCTGGGGTAGAGGAGCGTTTGATTACTGGGGCGGCCAGTGAGCGCGAAAAATACGATGCATGGGCTGCTGTGGTTCCTCAGTGTTTGGGTAATCCACTTTATACGTGGACGCATTTAGAGCTGCGTCGCCCATTTGGCATTTGCGATACCGTATTTGGCCGAAATACAGCTGATAAAATATGGACGCTCACACAAGAAATGCTTTCCCAACCGGGGTTCTCGGCGCAAGGCATTATGCAGCAGATGCAGGTTAAAATGGTGGGTACAACAGACGACCCTATTCACGACTTGCAGCACCATAAACATATTACGGCAAACCCTTTTGGGGTAAAAGTACTGCCAAGTTTTCGCCCTGACCGAGCGTATAAAATAGAGTTGGATGGGTTTGCTGAATATATGACAAGTTTGGGGGAGGCGACGAATACTGTTATTACTCGGTTTCACCATTTGTTAGATGCCCTCACTCAGCGTTTGGATTACTTTGCGGAGCACGGTTGTACAATAGCGGATCACGGTATTGAAATACTGCGTTTTGCCGAGCCTGTAAATGAAGCGGCGTTAGATATCATATTGGCGAAACGCTTAAACAATGAAGCTGTTAGTGAATTAGACATTGCGCAATTTTTTACTGCCGTTAATATTTTTTTGGGGCAGCAGTATGCCAAGCGCAATTGGGTTATGCAGCTTCATATGGGGGCGCAACGCGATAATAATACCCGCATGTTAAATCGAATTGGTCCCAATAGTGGGTTTGATTCAATTGGTGATAGCCCTTTAGCAGCCCCTTTGGCTGGCTTGCTAAATGCAATGGAAGCCACCGGCGAATTACCTAAAACAATTTTGTATTGTATTAACCCGAGCGATAACGAAGTGTTAGCGACTATGGCGGGTAATTTTCAAGGAGTAAATATTGCCAGTAAGGTACAATTTGGTTCTGGCTGGTGGTTTAACGATCAAAAAGATGGCATGCAGCGGCAGTTAATGCAGCTATCCCAGCTGGGAATGTTGAGCCACTTTGTGGGCATGCTAACGGATAGCCGCAGTTTTTTATCCTACACGCGGCATGAATATTTTCGGCGTATTTTATGTGAAATGGTCGGCGGCTGGGTAGTCGCAGGCGAAGCCCCCAATGATTGGGCGCTTCTGAGTGGTTTAATTGCTAACGTTTGCTTTCATAACGCGAACCGCTATTTCGAGCTGGGATTAGATCCAGATTAAGTGGCTTGGCGCAAAGTTTCCCGCAATAATTTAAACAACTTACGCGCATTGGTTGGCGGTTTGTTGTTTAGTTTTTCTGTTTGCGCATTTTTACACACTTGCCTAATTTGCTGGCGGTCTGCAAATGGAAATTCGTTATAAAAGTCGGAGAGGGCACTGGTGTCGTTGCTGTCCAGAAGGCGATCGCGCCAGCCCTCTACAATGTGTAGTCGTCTTGCGTCACCTTGTTGCTCGTCTTCTATTTCTTGGTAGGCAGCCTGAATCGCTTCGTGGTCGGCGGCGCGCATTAACTTTCCAATAAATTGCATGTGGCGCTTTTTGGCGCCATTTTTTCGAATGTTGCGTGTTTCTATGATGGCATCGTAGAGGGTTTCTTCTAGCGGTATTCTTGCGAGCAAATCATCTTTCAATTCGGTGAGTGCTTCACCAAGGTCTTGTAACGCAAGACACTCTTTTTTAATCGCCGTTTTACTGACGATTTCATCGTCATAATCAGTATCGTGCTCGGGTTTATCTTGCATAACTCAAACCTATTCTTTGGTGCCAATATTAAAAACGTGTGCGCGCATTAAGCATAAAAATAGGTAGCTAAACCTAAGAATGCAAAAAAGCCTACCACATCGGTAATGGTTGTTAGTGTAACGCCGCCGGCTAAGGCTGGGTCTATGCGCATGGCCTTTAGGCCAATTGGGAGTAGTGCGCCTGCCAGTGCTGCGGTAATAAGGTTAATAATCATCGCGGCGGCAATAATAAACGAGATCCGCCAATCGCCAAACCATAAACCGGCAATACCTGCCATGACTAAAGCCCATAATAGACCGTTGATAATGCCAACGCGCACTTCCCTGCTCATCAGCCAGCCTAAGTTATTGCGGCTAATATGGCCTAATGCCATGCCGCGAATCACGACGGTTAAAGTTTGCGAACCGGCAACGCCGCCCATGCTAGCTACGATGGGCATGAGTACTGCAAGCGCGACGACCTTATCAATGGTGTCTTGGAATAAATTAATGACGCTTGAGGCGAGTAGAGCGGTTATAAGGTTTATGCCAAGCCACAATGCTCGGCGGGGGGTTGTTCTTGCTGTGGTCGCGAACGTGTCTTCTTCTTCATCAAGACCTGCGGCACCCATAAATGAGTGATCGGCTGTTTCACGAATTACGTCGACTACGTCATCGATTGTGATTCGGCCAATAAGTTTGCCTTGCTCGTCAACAACAGGGGCTGATACCCAGTCGTTTTGTTCAAATAATTTCGCGACATCGCTTTCGTCTAAATCGGCTGATATAGGGTTTGCATCGGTTACCATCACTTCGCGCACAGTGGTATCACCGGGTTTTGTAAGCAGTGTTGCCAGCGGTAATAACCCGAGATACATATCTTTTTTATTGACGACAATCAGGCTGTCTGTTGATGGTGGCAATTCGTTGTGCCGGCGCAGGTAGCGCAGTACAACATCGAGTGTAAATTTTGGCCGGACGGTGATGGTATCGGTATTTGTTAAGCCGCCGGCGGTATTTTCTGGGTAGGCCAAAACCGCTGTTACGCGCTCGCGATCTTGATCGCTCATGGCTTCTAAAACTTGCTGAGTAATTTGGTCTGGCAAGTTTTGTAGAATATCAACGATGTCATCGGTTTCGAGAGTTTCTGTTAACTCAACGAGATCCTCGGTATTCATTTGCGCCAGGTAAAACGATTGAATATCTTCTGGCAGCTCTTCGATTAGTTCGGTGCGTGCGCTTTTACCAATAAGCTCCCATATCACGCTGCGTGTATGCGGCGGGGAGGATTCGATAACGCGCGCTAGTTGCACAGGCGTTAGCACGCGCAGCGAATGCTTAACCTGTTTTAGCGTGCCGCTTTGCAGTAGATTGTGAATATGGCCGAAATGTTTTTCGGTACTTGAGTGGCTATTGCTCTTTGGCATTGACTACAGCTCGATGGTCACGACGTGGCTACGCAAAGGTAGACGATTCGGCGCGCCTTTGTAGGCACGGCTATTATTAATTGCTGATATTGATTGGCGTAAAGCGAGTTTTTTATTCGTCCTCATCAAAGCGGTTGTTAATAAGCTCTACTACAGAGGCTACAGCGAGGTCAGCATCGCTACCTTCGGCAGTTATGGTAATGTCGGTTCCTTTACAAGCCGCCAAAAGCATAAGCGACATAATGCTTTTGGCATCAATCGCTTTGCCATTGCAGCTAACGGTAACTTTGCTACTGAATTGATTGGCTGTATTGGCTAGTTTGCTGGCTGCTCTTGCGTGTAGGCCTAGCTTGTTGCAAATCGTTGTTGTTTGTTCGCTCATTGTTTGGCCACTAAATGCGCTATGGGTTGCGCTTGTCCTGCTAATTGACGGTGACGCACTTGTACATTGCCATAGGTATTTTTAAACACTTTCGTCAGGTGTTCTGCCAAAAATACTGAGCGGTGCATGCCACCGGTACAGCCAATGGCAACAGTAAGGTAGCTTCGGTTATTGGCCTGAAAAGAGGGCAGCCACTTTGATAAATATGCAGCAATATCATCTGCCATTGCCATAACCTCGGGCTGTTCTGATAAGAAGGTCTGTACGGGCTCTTCTAGGCCGGTAAAACCTCTAAGCTCGGGTTTCCAAAATGGATTAGGCAAACAGCGCACATCAAAAACAAAGTCTGCATCTACTGGCATGCCGTATTTAAAACCAAAAGATTCAAAGCTTAAAGCGGCACTTTTACTGTCTTCGCCAACCACTTTTTTGCGAATCACACTGCGCAATTCGTGCAAGGTTAGAGTGCTGGTATCTAGCGTAATATCGGCAAGTGCGGCGACGGGTTCTAGAATGGCGCGCTCGCTATCGATAGCCTGCTGCAGGCCTGTTTTGTCGTTAGAGAGCGGGTGTTTGCGTCGTGTTTCGCTAAAGCGTTTAAGTAATACGGTATTGCTGGCGTCTAGGAAGATGGTGGTAAATTGTGAGGCCTCGAGCTGGCAGGCCTGGATAATGCTTGGGTATCGGCTTAAATCTCCACCAATATTGCGGGCATCAATACCTACGGCTAAAAACAATTTACCGTTATCCACGCTTTTCATTTGAGTGATTAATGCGGGTAGTAAGCTCACTGGCAGGTTGTCGATACAGGTATAGCCGCAATCTTCCAAAAGCTGTAAAGCCGTTGATTTGCCTGAGCCAGAGCGCCCGCTAACAACAACAAACTGCATGGTAACCTCCTCGTGAAATAATGGTAAACATGAAAATAGTCTGGCGCCACGGTTGGTCAATTAATTTTTTGCTTCACAGTGTAGAGTACAATTATGACCTTCAGGTGCCCTATAGCCGTTCTTTTAACTTTCTTTGAATGGCGCGACGGCTGCAGTGTATAGGGCATTATTGCTACCGGCACCGCGTAATGTTTTTGCGTAATCGGTGCCTTGCAGTGCCTCAGCCAGCGCAGCTAAATTTTGTAAATGATCGTTGTCTGCGTCCTCTGGGACTAGCATGGCAAAGATCAAATCAACCGGTGTGTTATCTACCGAGTCGAAATCAATGGCGTTATTGAGCGTCATTACGGCACAAATAGAAACGCCACCGGTTGGAAAACGGCAATGAGGGATGGCAATACCCTCGCCAATGCCGGTCGAGCCAAGCCTTTCTCGTGTAATTAATTGTTGGAACAAATCATCTGCTTTTAACGCAGGTACACTGCTGGATATTAATTCAGCCAGCGCCTCAAGGGCGCGCTTTTTACTGGTACATTCGGTGCCGCACAGTACACGGTTCGCCGATAGCATTTTCTCTAGTGGCATAGATAACTCAGCCTTATAGCACTTAAAGCCAACTATTATACAAGTTGCTTGCGCTCGTTCGAGGGTGGAATTTGTAATGATTCTCGGTATTTTGCAATGGTTCGTCGCGCAACCTTAATACCTTGATCGGCCAGTAATTCTGTAATTTTAGAGTCGCTTAAGGGTTTTCGGGTATTTTCGGCAGCGACTAATTTTTTAATAATGGCGCGAATGGCTGTAGATGAGCACTCGCCGCCGGATTCGGTTGCCACGTGGCTGGAAAAAAAGTATTTAAGCTCGAAAATACCTTGCGGAGTGTGCATGTATTTTTGTGTTGTTACGCGTGAAATTGTCGATTCATGCATTTCGACCATTTCGGCAACGTCATGCAAAACCATTGGCTTCATGCCTTCGGCACCATGCTCCAAGAAGCCCTGCTGGCGTTCGACAATACAAGTGGCAACCTTAAGCAGTGTTTCGTTGCGGCTTTGTAGGCTTTTTAAAAACCAGCGCGCTTCTTGTAGGTTGTCTTTTAAATAGGTGTTGTCGCTGCTGCTATCGGCACGCTTAACCAGTGAGGCGTAATCAGAGTTGATTTTTAATTTTGGCGCAATGTCTGGGTTAAGTTGCACTTGCCAGCGGTTATTAGCCTTTGTAACAAATACATCGGGTACGACATATTCAGTGCTTGATTCGCTGATGGCGTCGCCGGGTTTGGGGTTTAAGCTTTGAATTAAAGCAATAGCGGCTTGAAGCTCGGGTTCTTTGACTTTGAGCTTGCGCATTAATTGTTTGAAGTCGCGGCTGCCGAGTAGCGGCAGGTAATCGGCGACGAGCGCTTTGGCTGTGGCAAAGCCGGGGGTGGATTCCGGTAGTTGTAACAGTTGTAGGTACAGGCATTCGCTAATGTTACGGCTGGCAACCCCTGGTGGGTCAAACTGCTGTACGCGGCGCAATACGGCGGCGACTTCGTCGTCTTCAAGGTCGGGGAAGACTTTCTGCATGCCCTCGAAGATGTCGTCCAAGGTTTGGCTTAGCATGCCAGAAGGTTCGACTGCATCAATAATCGCGGTTGCAATCTCGCGGTCGGTATCGCTCATGGGCGTGAGGTTTAGTTGCCACATCAGGTGGTCTTGTAAGGTTTCGGCGCTGGCGTTGCGCGAGTCGTAATCGAAATCTTCGTTTTCGGGGCGCGATAGGCCGCTGCCACTCGAGCCGCTTTGGTAGATGTCGTCCCAGCTGGTATCAACCGCTAAATCTGTGGGGATATTTTCGCTCCAATCGTCGCTGGCGGCAGGCTCGTTGGCATCATTGGTATTTTCTGGACTTGTTTCGGCAGCTTTTACAGGCGTCTCGCTATCGGCGGGTAATTCTGATTGCGCATTGCTTGCGCGTTCGGCATCGCCGCTGCTATCGCTAGCACCACTGTCTTCAGTGACTTCTAGCATCGGGTTATTTTCAAGAGCTTCTTGAATTTCGTTTTGCAGATCGAGAGTCGAAAGTTGCAATAGGCGTATTGCCTGCTGCAACTGAGGCGTCATGGTCAGCTGAGTGCCGAGTTTGAGTTGCAAAGAGTGCTTCATCGAAGAATAAATCCATCAAGTTTTTTGCTCTGCACAAATTGAGAGCGTCTTAAAGTGATTGTAGTCATCCCTGCGATGTACTGCAATGGCCTGTAAAAGCAAACTTTAGGCCATATCGAAAAAATCTAATGGTTGCGTGCTAGCGCTCAAATCGTCTAATGAATATTGACTTAAAGCTTGAAGTCTTGCCCAAGGTAGACTTCCTTGACTTTCTCGTTTTCCAAGACCGTATCCGGCGACCCGGAAGCAATAATGTGGCCTTCACCTACGATGTAGGCTTGTTCGCAAATATCCAGTGTTTCGCGAACGTTGTGATCGGTAATTAGCACGCCTATACCTCGGTCCCGAAGGTGCGAAACAATATGCTTAATGTCGGAAACCGAAATAGGGTCTACTCCGGCAAAAGGTTCATCGAGCAAAATAAATTTTGGGTCGGCCGCTAAAGAGCGGGCGATTTCAACGCGGCGGCGCTCTCCACCGGACAGGGCCATGCCGAGGCTGTCTTTGATGTGGGTAATATGGAACTCTTCTAAGAGTTTATTGGCTTCTGCAATGCGGTCTTTGCGCTTGAGGTCTTTGCGGGTTTCTAAAATAGCTAGCAGGTTTTCGGTGACGGTCAGCTTCCTAAAAACGGAGGCCTCTTGTGGTAGGTAGCCTAAGCCCAATCTTGCGCGCTCGTGCATGGGCTTGCGGCTAACGTCTTTACCATCGATAAACACTTGCCCATGGTCGGCGCGCACTATGCCGGCAATCATGTAAAAACAGGTTGTTTTACCCGCGCCATTGGGGCCGAGCAAGCCGACAATTTGGTGGGTGTCTACACTCATGGAAACATCTAAAACGATTTTTCGGGCGCCATAGCTTTTGGCGAGGTTTTTTGCCTCAAGAGTGGCCATTATCGATTCCTGTTACTGCGCTTTGGTCGGGTGTGGTTGGCATATTTGGCGTTTCGCGCTTGTCGTCTAGCTGGCCTTGCGTGGCGTTTTCTGGGTTGGTCTGATTGCTTTTCGGATCGTTAACTTCACTATCGGGCAGTTCGCTGCGCAGTGCTTTGGGAGGAATAACCATGCGTACGCGGCCGCTATCTTTATTGTTGCTATCCGCTTTCACAACAGACTTGCGCACATCGTATTCAATCGTTGTTCCCGACAAGCTAGTCCCTTCTTGCTGAAGGGATGCACCTTCTAATAGCCGTAAGGTTTCTTGGTCGATGCGGTATTCCAATATGTTGGCCTTAGCGACTACCTTGCCGGCTTTATCGCTGGGCTTTTGTTGGTAGGCGGCAGGCTTGCCTTTGGCAATAATTTTGGTGACTTTATCTTTGGTGTTGTAAATCACAATTTCGTCGGCGTTAATACGCATCGAGCCTTGTGCCATTTCAACCTTGCCGGAGTAGGTGGTTGTGCCGGCTAGCTCGTCGCGCTCGGCGCTGTCTGCGTCGATGGTAATGGGTTGGCTGCGGTCGCTTTGCAGGGCGACGGCATTGGCGCCGACACACAGTAGTGTAGCGGCAACCATTTTACTGAATAGGTTCATGCTGTCCTCGCACGTTGGCCAGTAACTTGATGCGTTGGGTGATCATATCGACCTCTAAGCCGTCGGCATCAATAGTGCCGTTTGAGCTTTCGATATGTACATGCGCATCGGTGCTGATGCGTTTTTGGTGTGGGAAAATATCAATACTTTCGGTGCTGAGTTTTGTCGTGATGGTTGCCGCATCTTTTTCGGTTTGCCAAACTTCCACGTCATCCCACAAAATAAGCTTTTCTCCGTGCGCCATCACTTTGCCTTGTTTAGCGGTGACAAACCAAGGCTCGGGTTCGCCGTAGAGCGTCAATTTAGGTGCAGTAATCAGCATGTAATCTTCATCTGACGTGTTTTGGGTATCGGCGCGGAAGTGTTTGAGCGTAACGGCATCAAATTCGTAACTGAGCTGGCCGTTTTCGTCAAAGTGGCTGGTACGCGCATCGTGTAGCACGGCATAAGGAAACCGTTCAAACGGGGATTCGACTTTTGCGAGCGGGTTCAGTAGCTCAGGGCGGCTGTCCCATAGCAAAACGACTGTCATCGTAATTACGCAAATTAGCGAAATATAAACCCAGTTTTTCACTCGGCAGAACCTGTATAAAATTCGATAACAGCTTGGTATTTATCTTGTGCAATTAACAGTGCATCACAAGCTTCACGCACGGCGCCTTTGCCTCCGTGGCGGCTACTTTGCCAATGTGATCGGCTGAGTACTTCAGGGTGTCCATTGGGGACGGTAAGCGCAAGCCCTACTTGAGTCATAATCAGTAAATCGGGTAGGTCGTCTCCCATGTGGGCTATTTCTTCAAGGCGTGGTGGCGTTGGCATTGTGGCTAGCAATTCGTGCAGGGCTACCAATTTATCTTCTCGCCCTTGGGCGAGTAATGTTATGCCTAAGTCGGCACAGCGTTTTGCAACAATCGTGCTTTTGCGGCCGGTAATAACCGCAACCTGAATACCCGCGCGCAATAATAAACGAATGCCTTGGCCGTCGAGGGTGTTAAAGCTTTTTAATTCCTCGCCGGATTCGCTAAAAGTAATGCAGCCATCGCTTAAAATGCCATCAACGTCCAACACTAATAAGCTGATTTTTTTGGCGCGCGCTAATGCCGCGTTATTGAAAGTATTTGTCGTCATTACACCAGCCCTGCGCGTAGTAAGTCGTGAAGGTGTAGGACACCAAGAATATGATTTTTATCATCGGCAACAACCAATGTTGTAATTTTGCGCTCTTCCATCGTTTCGAGCGCCTGAATAGCCAGAGTTTCGGCGCTGGTTGTTTGCGGTTTTTTTGTCATGATTTCGCCAATACAGGCATTGCTAATATTGGCGCCAGTATCGATTGCACGTCGTAAATCACCGTCGGTAAATATGCCAAGCAGTTTGTGCTGCGGGTCGACTACGGTAGTCATGCCAAGCCCTTTACTGCTCATGATGGCCAGAGTTTCGGTGAGTGGCGTATCGGGTGTAACGGCAGGGATTTCTCCGTCGCTACGCATAACGTCTTGTACCCGCAGCAACAAACGGCGCCCAAGGGTGCCGCCGGGGTGCGAGCGAGCAAAATCGTCGCGAGTAAATTGCCTTGCCTCGAGTAGTGCAACTGCGAGCGCATCACCCATTACCATTGCAACGGTGGTGCTGGCGGTAGGAGCTAAATTGAGTGGGCAAGCTTCTTTTTCGACGCTGGCGTCAAGTACGATATCGGCCCCTTTCGCTAATGCTGAGTCGGTATTGCCAACCATGCTAATAACGGTAATGTCTTGGCGTTTTAAGGCTGGGAGTAACGCTAAAATTTCTGCCGAGTTGCCAGAATTTGATAGTGTTAAAACGATGTCGTCTTTGGTGATCATACCTAGATCGCCATGGCTGGCTTCTGCTGGGTGAACAAAAAACGCGGGTGTGCCAGTACTCGCCAGTGTGGCAGCAATTTTTTTCCCGACATGCCCTGATTTTCCTACGCCCATAACGACTATTCGCCCTTTACAATAGAATAGGCGCTCGCAAGCTTGTGCAAAATTGTCATCAATTTTGTGGCTCAATGCGTTTACGGCATCTTGCTCGATAGTGACGGTGCTTTTACCAGCGTCGATAAATTGCTGTGGCGTTGTTTTATGGCTCATAAGACATCATGGCATTTTTAAGTATTAATTAGCGCGGTGGATAATTCACTGTTGCAGTGTTACTGCGCCGTCGTTTGATACAGTATTACATAGTAACCAGCATAAAGGCCTAGCATGGAAAGGCCAAATGGCCAGCCGATACCGGCCTTGCTTTTATCTGCCCTAAACAAAAAGGCGGCTGCCATTCCTAGTGCTAATAACAACGTTAGCCCTGCCATGCTGGCATAGTCGCGCGAAAATGCAGCAGGGTCTATTTGAGTTGTTTGAATAAGCCCAGGCACCGCCATGACTGCTAATAAATTAAAAATATTGGAGCCAATGATATTACCCAGTGCAATATCGTGATGGCCTTTAAGGGCGCTCATAACTGATGCGGCTAATTCTGGCAGGCTTGTACCAATAGCAATAACGGTTAGCCCAACAATTAGTGGGCTTACGCCAAATGCGAGTGCGGTGGTTTCGGCGCCGAATACAAGAAGCTCGGCGCTACCAATTAAAACGGCAAGGCCAATGACAAACCATAACCAAGCTTGGCCTTTTGACATGTCGGGGATTTCTTCTTCCTCGGCAACAACTTCGCCTGGCGTTAGGTCGCGGGTTTTGGCCCGAATAATAAAAAGCATTACTGGAATCAGCAGCCCTGCGAGAATAACACCGTCGACCCAAGTGAGTTTGGCATCGTATAAGACAAACCCCGCCGCTGCGGTCACTAATAAAAGTACTGGCAGCTCGCAGGTGAGTAGGTGTTTTTGTATGGGTAGGCGAGCAATTAACGCCGTGGCGCCGAGTACCATGCCGATATTGGCTAGGTTAGAACCTAATGCGTTGCCAACAGCAAGGTCGCCGGCACCTCTTAAAGCTGCGCTAAGCGAGACCATGACTTCTGGCGCTGAAGTGCCGAGTGATACGATGGTTAAACCAATAATTAAAGGGGATAGGCCTGCAAGTTTGGCGATGGCTGCACTGGCGCCAACAAAGCGATCGGCGCTCCAAACCAAACCAACAAAACCCGCAAGAATGGCAAGCGCGGCGGGCAGTAATTCTGGCATGTCTATCTCCTAGACTGAATAACACAAGTAAATGGGCGCACATGTTACTGGTCGGCGCATGTAATGTCAGCTATTCAAAAGACAAACCTTGCAAAGGCCAAGTGGCTTTTTCTGAATGGATGTAAACTTTGCCTTGAAGATGTGTTCCAATGCGCGTGTTTGGGTTGTGTTCATTTTAAGTGGCGTAGACTGCTTGGTGGTAAGCGACTTTCATTTGAATTAAAAATAGGAGAAGGAAAATGGCGGCTGTATGTCGGTCTTTGGTGGTTTTGGTGGCGAGTTTGTGGGGGACATTGGTTTTTGCGGAGGCGACTCCTAAACCGGCTGCCGAGCAAGCGCTTACAGCACATGAGGTTGTTGCGGCGGTGACTGATGAAACGGTTGCGTTTATCAATAGTCGTAAAGATTTACTCAAAAAAGATCCCGATGCGTACTATAGCAAAGTGTCGGCTTTGCTCGAGCCGGTTGTTGCCTTTGAATATATTGCCAAGGTGGTGATGGCTAATCACTATAAAGGTGCAAGCGAAGCTCAGCGAGAGCGCTTTGCCGTTGTCTTTAAAACAACAATGGTTGAAACCTTTGCTAAGGGCATGGCGAACTATTCCGATTTTGATATTGCCGTTATTCCCCCCGAGAAAAAAACCGATGGTCAGCGTAAGGTTGAAGTAATTCAAGAGGTCAAGAGTAAAGATGGCACCCATGTGGTTTCTTACACAATGGCGCAAAGCAAGAGCGGCGAGTGGAAGCTAATCAACGTAGTACTCAATGGTATTAACTTAGGTAAAAGCTTTCGTGACCAGTTTGCGCAAGCGATGCGACAGTACAATAACGATGTTGATAAAGTGATCGCCGGCTGGGGGCAATCGTCGAGTTAATCGGGTGCGAATAGCGCTAAACGCACTTTCTGGCTATAGCGTAGATGCACGACGCGCTGGTTTTGATTAAACTAGCGCGTTTTTTGCGAGCGCTTACAGGCTTTTACCGATCCAGGTAGATAGCAAAACTGTTGGCAGCGTTACTGGATAGGTGGTTTATGCAAGTTGAAAATGTAAAGGCGCTAATTGATCAAGCGATTGCCGGCTGTGATGTTGAGGTGACAATTGACGGGAGCCACGTGCACTTGATAGTCGTCAGTAAGGCGTTTGAAGGCTTGAATGCTGTTAAGCGACAACAGCTGGTATACGGCGCTTTGAACGATGTTATTGCGAGCGGCGAAATACACGCTGTACACATGAAAACCTATACACCCGCCGAGCGGCCTTCTCAAGCATAGGGCGTAATGCTCGGATACCCTTCATGGATAAATTATTAATTACCGGAGGCGGCAGCCTCAGCGGTGAAATTCGCATTTCTGGCTCTAAAAATGCTGCACTGCCCATTATGGCAGCGACATTGCTGGCCGATACGCCAGTGCATTTGTTTAACCTTCCGCACTTAAACGATATCACCACAATGTTGGCGTTACTGCGTTGTATGGGCGTGGGTATTACGATTACCGAACGCATGACGGTCGAGATTGATATTAGCACCATGACAGAATATGAAGCACCGTATGATTTAGTGCGTACGATGCGGGCCTCTATTTTGGTACTTGGCCCTATGCTTGCCCGCTTTGGCAAGGCTGATGTTTCTTTCCCTGGCGGCTGTGCCATTGGAAGCCGCCCTGTTGATATCCACCTGAAAGGGCTGGAGGCAATGGGCGCCACAATTGAGGTAGACGGCGGTTATATTCGTGCTCGTGCGCCAGAGGGCCTTAAAGGTGCGCATATTTTTATGGATGTTGTGACAGTCGGCGGTACAGAAAACTTGCTGATGGCGGCTACTTTGGCAAAAGGTAAAACCGTTCTTGAAAATGCCGCTCGCGAGCCAGAGATTGTTGATCTTGCGAACTTTTTGGTGGCTATGGGAGCAAAAATTGAAGGCATAGGTTCTGACCGCTTAACGGTATACGGTGTTGAGCGCTTAGAAGGTTGCAGCTACTCAGTAATGCCAGACCGCATTGAGACAGGGACATACCTTGTTGCGGCTGCCGCGACGCGAGGCCGTATCAGGTTGCGTGATACGCAAGCAAATATTCTTGATGCTGTGCTGATGAAGCTAGAAGAAGCCGGTGCACATATTACTTCGGGCGACGATTGGATTGAGTTGGATATGAAGGGGCAGCGGCCAAAGGCGGTTAGTTTAAAAACCGCCCCTTACCCTGCGTTTCCTACAGATATGCAATCGCAGTTTACCGCGATGAATGCCGTTGCAGAGGGTACCGGCACGGTGGTTGAAACCATTTTTGAAAATCGCTTGATTCAGGTGCATGAATTAAACCGAATGGGAGCCGATATCACGCTAGAAGGTAATACCTGCATTATTCGTGGGGTCGAGCGTTTGAAGGCTGCGCCGGTTATGGCTAGCGACTTGCGTGCGTCCGCAAGCTTAGTTATTGCAGGTTTGGTTGCTGATGGCGACACTCTAGTTGACCGGATCTACCATATCGATCGCGGTTATGAATGTATCGAAGAGAAAATACAAGCGCTCGGCGGTACTATTCGTCGCGTGGTAGAAGGCTAGTTATCGATCAGGGCAGTACTTGCTGCGCCTTGGCGTGTATCAATAAAATCGTAGGGGGTACCCCTATTCGAGGATGTTATGTCACAGTTGACGATTGCGCTAACAAAAGGGCGCATATTAAAAGAAACATTGCCGTTGTTTGCGGCTGCAGGTATCGAGCCCTTAGAAGATATTAGCAAAAGCCGTAAGTTAACCTTTGAGACAACCTCGCCTGATGTGCGCTTTTTGATTTTACGTGGTGTAGACGTGCCAACCTATGTCGAATTTGGTGCGGCAGATGTGGGTGTTTCAGGTAAAGATATGTTAATGGAGCACGGCGGCAATAGCTTTTACGAGCCGCTCGATCTTAATATTGCGCGCTGCCGCTTGATGACGGCAGGAATGAAAGGCCGAGAGCTACCCAAAGGGCGCCTCAAAATAGCGACTAAGTTCGTTAATATTGCTAAGCGTTACTACGCCGAGCAGGGGCGCCAGGTTGATGTCATTAAGTTATACGGTGCAATGGAATTAGCGCCCGTGCTGGGTTTGGCGGATGAAATCGTCGATATCGTTGATACTGGCAATACTTTGATTGCCAATGGCTTGGAGGCTAGAGAGGAAATTGCCACTGTCAGCTCTCGGCTGATTGTCAATAAAGCCAGCATGAAAATGAAGCATCATCAAATTGATGCGTTGATTGATGCGGTGGCTTCGGCGGTGGGTGAGCTGGCGGCGTAAATCTTGTGCGATTGCAAGCCCATTAGGCTGTTATTTTTACAATATAGGTGAGTTGTCGCTCAAATCCTTGTCGAGCTTCCGACTTTGGTACTTGCGTCCTTGAGAGTTAGTGAGCTATTACCTATTATCCCTCCTTTTTTGGGTATGCATAATTCATATACTGATGAGTTTTGTTTTTTGTAGCCCTATCAATTAACGATGTACCGTTTCGTTGGAGGGAAAGTCATGTCTAGTACCACTCTTAAGCAGCTTATAGCGCGACATTGGCGCGTAGCTGCGTTGGCGTCAGCGTCTGTGGGTTTATCTGCTTGTGTCGCAACAACCACACCTGAAAGTTCAAGTAGTGCAATGGAGTCGTCAAGCTCTGTTGTTAATAGCTCTTCTAGTGTTGTATCCAGCAGTTCATCTATTAGCTCATCTAGCGTGGCGCAGTCGAGTAGCTCGCTTGCCGCTAGCTCGTCAAGTGAGCCTGAGGTATTGGGTGAAATTATTCCTCGTACCTCTTGCCCTAGCGCTCCGCCAGAAAGTAAGCCTGTCGACCTTGCAAATGTTGGACCTTATGATTTAACGATATCTAAAGACGAATATGTCGCTATGCTCGAAGACAAGGGGGTCTTTGATGGAACGGAGTGGGATCTGCCGTGGCATATGTGGGAGCCTGCTCAAGCGACGAGTAGCGATGAGCTGTTTCCTTTAATTATTTCATTGCATGGCGCATGGGCTGGCGAGCCGGGAGGGAATGAAAGCGGGCCGGGTAGTATTCTTGTGGATGGGGTTCCTTATATGTTGGGGTCCAGTAATGGGCTTTTGACGGAGGCTAATCAAGCTGCTTTCCCAACTTACATGATTTTCCCGCATTGCCTTCAAAGCGAAGGTTGTCACTGGAGTTTAGGGCATGAATGGGCTGCTAACTCCAGAGCTAACTTCCAGTTAGGTGATAGTCCGTCACGTGTAATGTCTTCTGTTCTTGAGTTGGTTCAGCATATGGTGGATACCTATCAGGTCGATCCTGCGCGCATATATGTAACAGGGGTCTCTATGGGTGGCGGTGGCACTTGGGATATGGTGGCTAGGCACCCTGAATTATTGGCTGCGGCTATTCCCTTGGCTGGTCACACCCCAGCTGTTGATCAACTTAATGTCGCAGTGGAGTCTAAGCTCCCAATTTGGGCTCATGGCGGGCAAAACGACTTTAATAACAGGTTCCAAGATACAGTGAATGCTGTTAACAAAATTCACAATGATGGGGGTTGTGCTTGGGTTGCGGGTTATGACGGCTATCAGCGTGAAGATCAGGAGAGTATGAAAGCCCATGGTCACTCATTGTGGCAGCGGGTCTATCTAAACCCTGATTTATGGCCTTGGTTGTTTGCTCAGAAGCAACCGCGAGAAGGAGAGGTTCAGACTTCGTCTTCGCAGTCCTCGGCGGGTCAGTCTAGTAGTGCGCCTAGTGCTCAAGGGTGCGATGGAGCTGGTTATTGCAATGATTTTGATGACATTGAGGTTGTTCCGGATAACTTAAAGAAGGCTGCATGTACAAATAACGCCTTTGCTGAGCCGCAATTTAGTATTGTTCAGGGGAGCACTGGTAATGCCGTAAAAGTGGAAACTAAGCAGGCTTACTGTAGTGGTTGGCTGGCTGCTCCAGGTGTCGAAAATATGGATAAGTTTTTTGTTAAGTTTGATATCAATGTCACTGACCCTAAGGGGAATTTACGTTGGTTTTTGCTTCTTGAAAATTCGGCTAGTCAAACAGATACGGATAAATCCATGCGCTTGCGGTTGCCTCAGCACGCAGCGACTGATTACCTAAATTGGAATATTGGAAATCCTGAAAGTGATACTCCAAAAGTCTATGATGGCGGCCCTAACGGTCAGCAGGCTAGGGATGCTTCGTTTAAGTATGCTTATAATCAATGGAATTGCATGGAGGTGATGGTCGATAAGGTTGGGCGTGAAATTGGGCTTTGGGTTAATGGTGTCAGGCTTGATGGCCTAACAATTGATGAAAACCCCAGTACTCCTTTTGATGCTCAGTGGCCGGATTCTCTTCGAAATTTTGATATTACTGGCGTTAATATAGGGATGCATGAAGGTTCTGCTCTGATTGATAATCTTGTTGTATCTAGTGTGCCGGTTGGTTGTAACTAGGCTCCTTAAAATTACAGTCTTTTAAAGCCGCGCATTGCGCGGCTTTTTGCGTTTATTGGTCTGTGGATTACAATTTGGTTTTTGGTAAAAGGTTTATTTCGTGTCTATACCTCACTCAGTTTTAACACCGCAGCAGCGCTACCAGCAGGATTTGTCTCTTGAGGGGTTTGTGGCGGATAGTGCGCAAGTTTTGGCGGTTGAGGCGTTAGATGGCCTGTGTGAGCGCTTGCTTGCTGCACCCAAGCAAAGCTTTGTGCACCGTCTATTTAAGAGGCCGCAAGAGCCGGTAAAAGGCCTGTATTTATGGGGAGGTGTGGGGCGCGGTAAAACGTATCTAATGGATCTCTTTTTTGACGCTTTACCATTTGAGCAAAAAATGCGCACGCATTTCCACCGTTTTATGCGTCGTGTTCATGATGAGTTGGCAGCCTTCGCTGGAGAGAAAAACCCGCTCGAAAAAGTGGCAGAGAAAATCGCAGCGCAGGCCCGCGTGATTTGCTTTGATGAGTTTTTTGTTACCGATATTACCGATGCAATGCTTTTAGCGGGCTTGCTTGATGCCCTGTTTATGAGGGGAGTGACTTTGGTGGCAACCTCAAATATTGCTCCGCAGGGGTTGTACGAAAATGGCTTGCAGCGCAGCAATTTTCTCCCGGCTATTGATTTGCTGCTCAAAAATACCACCGTTTTAAATGTTGATGGCGGTGTCGATTATCGTCTGCGGCTACTTAAGCAGGCTTCGCTTTATTATGTTCCGCATAATGAAGTGGCGAGGCAAGCTATGTCTGCGAGTTTTGAGCGTCTAGCTCCCGATGCAGTAAAAAAAGAGGTGGGTGCCGTTTTGATGATCGAAGGGCGTCCGATTAAGTCTGTGCAAGTGGCCGAGGATGTAGCTTGGTTCAGCTTTAAGGCGTTGTGCGACGGGCCGCGTTCGCAGCGAGATTACATTGAGCTTGCGCGTGAGTTCCATGCGGTGATTGTTTCTGATGTGCCTGAGCTTGGTGTGGCCAATGATGATCAAGCTCGTCGCTTTATCTATATGGTGGACGAGTTTTATGATCGCGGCGTGAAATTGGTTGTCTCTGCTGCAAGGCCTATTGCCGGATTGTACAAAGAAGGCGGCCGCTTGGCATTTGAGTTTCAGCGCACCCAAAGTCGTTTGCTTGAGATGCAAAGCGAGGAGTATTTGGCGCGGGCTCATAAGCCCTAGATTTATGTTGTCGAATTCGCTTGTTTTTTGTATTTCCCTCCTATAGAATCCGCGCTCCTTTTTTGACTGTTCTTTGGGCAGTCTGCCGCGCAGGACGCGCAGCTTGTTTCGTTAGTCATTGGCTAAGCGAAACTTGGAGGCGGTATTTGGAATGGTACCTAAGCCTCTTGTAACGCTTGGTGATAATGTTCTATTGCCAAGTTTTAAATATTTGTACCCATACGTTTGAAGGCCTAAAACATGAAGACATACAGTGCCAAACCTGAAACAGTAAAACGTGACTGGTACGTTATCGATGCAGCTGGCAAAACTCTTGGACGCATGTCCTCTGAGATTGCGCACCGTTTACGCGGTAAGCACAAGCCAGAATTTACCCCGCATGTAGATACCGGCGATTACATTGTTGTAATCAATGCCGAGAAAGTACATGTTACCGGTAATAAAGCAAAAGATAAGCAGTACTATCACCACACCGGTTACATCGGTGGCATCAAGTCAATCAGCTTTGAAAAGTTAATTGCCAAAGCCCCTGAAAGTGCAATCCAAATTGCGGTTAAAGGCATGTTGCCTAAAGGCCCACTTGGTCGCGCGATGTTCAAGAAGCTGAAAGTATACGCCGGTGAGTCTCACCCGCATTCAGCCCAACAACCACAAGAGCTTAACATTTAACGGAAGCTGATTATGTCTGCTGAACAATTCTACGGTACGGGTCGTCGTAAAACTTCGACCGCACGTGTATTCATCACTCAAGGTAGCGGCAATATCGTCGTTAACGGTCGTGGCTTGGACGAGTATTTTGGTCGTCAAGTAGCCCGCATGATCGTACGCCAGCCTCTTGAGTTGTTGGATTTTTCAGAAAAATTTGATGTGAATGTCACTGTTAAAGGTGGTGGTAGCTTCGGTCAGGCGGGTGCGATCCGTCACGGCCTTACCCGTGCCTTGATGGCGTATGATGAGTCTACTCGTGGCGACTTGCGTAAAGCAGGTTACGTTACGCGTGACGCACGTGAAGTTGAGCGTAAGAAAGTGGGTCTTCGCAAAGCGCGTAAGAAACCACAATTTTCAAAGCGTTAATTTCCTTCGCAGCTTTGTGCTGTATTTGGAATATCAAAACCCGAGCTTGCTCGGGTTTTTTTATGGTTGATGGTTTTTTAGTGCGGATCGCAAATTGATGCTCTTTTGATATAGACCTAATCAATCCAAGGTTTTACCTTGTGGCGTAGAGGTAATTTCATTAGTATGGCGCGGTTTTTATGCCACGAGTAATATGGGTCTATACTCTCTGCTTAGAATGTTGATGAATTCGCTTACATGGCAATTCTGTTCAGTAGTGTTAATACGATAGCCATTTAGTAAATAGCGTGTGCCTACAAGTTTCTAGTTTTTCTTTTTTAAACCTACTGGTCTTCAGTAAATAGTCACAGGAGATTTTCTTGATGAGTGATGACGGTGCAAATTTAGTTCGCCGCCGAGTACTAACAGCGGTAACGTCTGCGGTTGGTGCAGTTGGTGCGGTTGGCGCAGCAGTACCTTTTGTGGGGTCTTGGAACCCCAGTGAGCGAGCTAAGGCTGCTGGTGCACCAGTAGAGGCGAATATCGGCAAAATTGAACCCGGTCAAATGGTGACTTTTGAGTGGCGAGGTAAACCGGTGTACGTTGTTCGTCGTACCAAAACAGCTTTGGCTGGCCTTCAAACAATGGAACCTTTATTGCGCGATCCATCTTCAGAAGAATCTATTCAGCCGGATTATGTTGACCCTAAGCTGCGCTCTCAAAAAGATGAGTATCTTGTACTTCTTGGCTTATGCACGCACTTAGGTTGCGCGCCAAACTATCAGCCCAAAGTGGGCTCTGTCGAGCTAAGTGGTGCCGAGTGGCAAGGTGGTTTCTTTTGTAAGTGTCATGGTTCTAAGTATGATTTGGCGGGTCGAGTATTTCAGGGCGTACCTGCGCCAACTAACCTTGAGGTGCCGCCTCATAAGTATCTTAGCGATAGCGTGATTCTTATTGGTGTTGATCAGAATGAGGAGGCCTAATTCATGAATAATATGTTTGCTAATTTGTTGGGTTGGGTTGATGCGCGTTTGCCGGTAGTGCGTGCGTGGGATACCCATATGGCGAAGTACTACGCCCCGAAGAATTTCAACTTTTGGTATTTCTTTGGTGTGTTGTCAATTTTAGTGTTGGTGAATCAGCTGTTAACGGGCATTTGGCTGACAATGCATTTTGAGCCATCCCCAGAGGGCGCTTTTGCATCAGTTGAGTACATTATGCGAGATGTCCCCTATGGTTGGTTGTTGCGCTACATGCACTCCACGGGCGCATCAGCTTTTTTTGTTGTTGTTTATCTGCATATGTTCCGCGGTTTGATGTATGGCTCGTATAAGGCGCCTCGCGAGCTTGTGTGGATTTTCGGCATGCTGATTTACTTGGTTTTGATGGCCGAAGCCTTTATGGGTTATGTGTTGCCTTGGGGTCAGATGAGCTACTGGGGAGCGCAGGTTATTGTTAACCTATTCGGTGCGATCCCTGTTGTTGGTGAAGACCTTGTTCAGTGGATTCGTGGTGATTACCTGATTTCTGGTGCTACTTTAAATCGCTTTTTTGCTCTTCACGTAGTCGCTATGCCTATTGTTCTGTTGGGCTTGGTGGTTATGCATATTCTAGCGTTGCACGAAGTCGGCTCAAACAACCCAGACGGCATCGAAATTAAGAAAAACAAAGATGAGAACGGCATACCAAAAGACGGTGTTCCTTTTCACCCCTTTTACACTGTGCATGATCTTGTTGGCGTAACTGTATTTTTGTTCGTTTTCTGCTCGATTATCTTTTTTGCGCCAGAGATGGGTGGTTATTTCCTTGAGTTTGCGAACTTTGAGCAGGCGAACGGATTGAAGACTCCTGAGCATATTGCGCCGGTTTGGTATTTCACGCCGTTCTATGCAATCTTGCGTGCTGTAACGATTGACATAGGACCTTTGAATTCCAAGTTCTTAGGCTTTATTGCTATGGGAGCTGCGATTGCCATTTTATTTGTTCTACCGTGGCTAGATCGCAGCCCTGTTAAATCGATGCGCTACAAAGGTTGGTTTAGTCGCGTGGCATTGATTGTGTTTGCTGCTGTGTTTGTTATTTTGGGCTACCTTGGGGTTAAAGAGTCAACGCCTGCACGAACAGTACTATCGCAAATATGCTCGATACTTTATTTTGCCTATTTCATAGGTATGCCTTTCTGGACTAAGTATGAAAAAGTGCAGCCTGTGCCCGAGCGCGTTCAGCAGAAGGGCTTGAGTAAGGCCTTAGTGTTTGGTGGTTTGGCTTTGTTTGCTGTTTTGGTTATTGTGCCAATTCAAGCATCAGCCGCTGGTGGTGCAGCATGCGGAGCCGTTCCTTGTGAGCATTTTCAAGCCGACTTTGACGATAAAGAATCGTTGCAGCGCGGTGCGGCAACATTTGTAAACTACTGCATGGGGTGTCACGCCATTCAGTATTCGCGTTATGGCCGCGTAGCGGACGATCTGGGTATTCCGCGTGATGTGATGTCGGAGCAGCTGATATTTGGTGACGAAAAAATCGGCCAGTTAATGACCGGCTCCATGGATCCTAAAAAAGCTAAAGTTTGGTTTGGTGCTGCTCCTCCAGATTTAAGCTTGGTGGCGCGTTCGCGCAACCCTGAGTGGCTATTAACCTACCTGCTAACCTTCTATAAAGACGAGTCTCGTCCGACAGGGATGAACAACAAGGTTTTTGAGAATGTAGGTATGCCGCATGTTTTGCTTGAGCTGCAAGGGCTTCAAGAGTGCGCGCCTGGGCCAAAATATGATGACCATGGCCATGTTGTTCGCAACGCGGTTGGTGAGCTAGGCGAGGTTGATCCTTGTGGTAGCTTAGAGGTTAAAAATGTTAAAGGCAGTATGACGCCGGAAGAGTATCATCAGGCCATGTATGACTTGGTGCACTTTTTAGAATATGTCGCCGAGCCTATCGCCGCTAAGCGTCAATCAATAGGTGTTTATGTTCTAGCCTTTTTACTATTGTTGTTTGTGTGTGTTTGGTTCTTGAATCGTGAGTACTGGCGAGATATTCACTAACGCGCAGCCCTGAACAACATTACGTAAATATGAAAAGCCCAGCAAATGCTGGGCTTTTTTGTGGTTAATGTGCCTTGCCGATGGCGTGTTATCGCTCCATACTATGCGGCCCAATGCGTGCATCGTGCGCAAAATGTCTTAATGTATGTTTTTGGTAGGCCTTGCTTATGTCCATGTCTTCTAGTCGTCCCTATTTGATTCGCGCCCTATACGAGTGGATTAACGATAATCAACTGACACCTTATTTGTTGGTGAATGCTAATGAGCAAGGGGTTAGTGTTCCTCAAAATTCAGTGGGCAAGGATGGTCAAATTATTTTGAATGTAGCGCCTAGGGCGATTATGGGGTTCGACATATCAAACACTGCTGTTAGTTTTAGTGCACGTTTTGGTGGTGTGCCAACCGATATCTATGTTCCAAGTCACGCGATTATGGGTATTTATGCCAAAGAAAATGGCCAAGGCATGATGTTTGAGCCAGAGGCCCCGCCGCCTGAGCCGCCAAAAGATACTAAGCCAAACGAGAAGTCTGTCAAAAAGCCAATGCTTAAAGTGGTTAAGTAGTTTTGTCGCGACTAGGCTAAAAATGTAAGTTCAATAATAAGGTTATATCATGCTGCCGACCATCCTTGATTTCGAGGCTTCGGGCTTTGGTTATGAAAGTTATCCTATAGAGGTCGGTATTGCTTTGGGTGGTGGGGAGCGTTTTTGCACCTTAATTCAGCCGCTCGAGCAATGGCAGCACTGGGATGAGGAAGCCGCAAAAATACATCAAATTTCCAGAAAAGACCTGCTCCGCCATGGTATTCCTATTGTGGATGTTTGCATGCGGTTGAATCAGTTGTTGGGTGATCAAGTTGTTTATTCTGATGGCTGGGTTGTTGATAAGCCGTGGTTGAATACGCTTTATCAGGCCGGGCAGATAGATCCATCTTTTTCGCTATCGCCCATTGAATCCATCCAGTCAGAGGCGCAGCAAAAAGCTTGGGGTGATGTGAAAGCCGAATTACTGGAGTTGTTTGCCTTTGATCGTCATCGTGCTAGCCATGATGCATTATTGATTCAAGAAACATACAAGGCTACTCGCCATTTGCGTTAGCGCAAGTGCAGAAAAATAGGGGCGTCCTTGCTCCTACGCATCCGTGCGTTTCCTTTGTTGTTCGTACCCTCATCGACAACATTTTCCAAAATTTCGAGTGCAAATATTCACCACTAAAAACTTTTGCTGCATTTAGTGTGGGGTTTTAGTGGAGCGGCTGTCCGTTTGCCGACGCAAGCGCTTTAATCTCGCTGTGCTTGCGGGTGTGAAGATCATAGTGTGAGCGCTCATACGTTGCTATGGGTAAAACTACGTAGTTATTTAGCGCTTGTGCCTTAGGTGTGATGAGTGTCTCAAGTGTTTATTGCTGAATATTAATTGTCATCGCGCAGGGTAGTCCGTCAATTTTGGCTTCCAGCCGGTCTCCCTCTATTACAGGCCCAACGCCAGCAGGTGTCCCTGTTAATATCAGGTCGCCATCGTCGAGCTGGGTATATTTTGATAATTCAATCAGAAGCTCAGGGATAGGCCAAACCATTTGATTTACGTTACCTTGCTGAACCTGTTGCTGATTTTTGTGCAGAGTGAAGTCGCCAAGGTGCTTTAACTCTTCCCAGTTAATGGTGTGTAGTGCAGAGCATGGGGCCGAGTGATCAAAGCCTTTGGCGGTTGCCCATGGGCGCCCGGCAGCTTTTGCTTGTTGCTGGGTGTCTCTGCATGTCATATCGAGCGAGAGCCCACAGGCGAAAATGGCTTGCTCTGGATTATTGCTTGTCGTTTTTTCGCCAATTGCTATGGCCACTTCAAGTTCGTAGTGTACATTTTTGCTATAGGCTGGTAGCGTCCAGTTTATAGGTTCGCTTGCATCGCAAAGCGCTGTTAGAGGCTTGTAAAAGAAAAATGGCGGCGCCTCGCTTGGGTTGTGCCCCATTTCTCTTGCGTGCTCGGCGTAGTTGCGGCCGATGCAGATGATGCGTCGAACATTGTAGCGAGCTTCGTTGTTATTTAGTGGTAAAGAGTGTGAGCTGGGGCGGTGGATTATGCGTGTCATTTTTTTGCCGTATATTGCTGATCGCTATTATATAAAATGCTAGCCGAAGCTAGCATGATTGGTCTGATAACTGCTTATATCTAAGGGCACGTTGGGGACTTTTAATTCTAGGTCAAGGTTGCGAAATCAGTACTGAGTGCTTTAAGGGGTTGTGCTTAAAGTTACAGAGGTGGATTGAAGCGCTTATTGATAAGGGCACCACAAAATTATGCAACAATATTGGAAAGATTACGATCCGGCAGGCTTTTACGACGAGCTAATTAGTACCCCGGGCAACGCGCGATTGCCAGCCAAAAAGCTTATTTCCTATCTCAAATCATTAAGCCCAGAAGATGTTGATGTTCGGCGAAACGCTGCAGAGTCTACTATTCAAGCGATGGGCGTGACTTTTACGGTTTATACCGATGAGGGTAATATTGATCGCTCGTGGCCGTTAGATATCATTCCGCGTGTTATCGCAAAGAAACAGTGGGATGTCGCCGCTAAGGGTTTGGAGCAGCGCTTGCAAGCGCTAAACATGTTTATTGATGATTTGTATCATGATCAAAAAATCATTAAGGACGGCGTTATTCCTGAGTTTGTTCTTAAGCAATCGGCGAATTACCGTAAAGAATGTGAAGGCGTTTCGCCCGCTCATGGTGTTTGGGCGCACATCTGCGGCACCGATTTGGTGCGTGCGGGCGATGGTGAGTTTTATGTATTAGAAGATAATTTACGGGTACCTTCTGGTGTTTCTTACATGCTAGAAAACCGCTCGATCATGAAGCGGGTTTTTCCCGAGGTTTTCGAAAGTGTCGATATTGCCCCTATTGGTGATTACCCCGCTAGACTCTTCGACACCTTAAGTGCATTGGCTCCACGCAAGCAAAAAAAGCCGGTGATTGCAGTATTAACCCCTGGCATTTTTAACTCGGCTTATTTCGAGCACGCCTTTTTGGCCCAGCAAATGGGCGTTGAGCTTGTTGAAGGTAGTGATCTTGTAGTTGCCGATGACGACTGCGTTTACATGAAGACCGTAGCCGGCCTCGAAATGGTGGATGTCATTTACCGCCGCATAGACGATTTATTTCTAGACCCTGAGGTATTTCATAAAGATTCCGTTTTGGGGGTGCCAGGGCTTATGCGGGCTTGGCGTGCAGGTAAAGTGGCGTTGGCCAATGCGCCTGGCGCAGGCGTGGCGGATGACAAAGTGGTTTACGCATACGTGCCGCAGGTAATTAAGTATTATTTGGATCAGGACCCGATTATTCCCAACGTTGAAACATTTTTATGTTACGAAGATAAGCAGCGTGAATATGTTTTAGCTAACCTCGATAAGTTGGTGGTAAAGCCTGCGAACGAATCGGGTGGCTATGGCATGTTGGTGGGGCCACATTCAACGAAAAAAGAGCGAGAAACCTTTGCAGGGCTTATTAAGGCAAACCCTCGTAATTACATTGCGCAGCCCACGCTAGACCTTTCTACGGCGCCTACCATTATTGGAAAGTGTACTCCTGAGCCGCGTCACCTGGATTTAAGGCCTTTTATTTTACAAGGCAAAAGCACTTATGTGACAACAGGCGGTTTAACGCGTGTAGCAATGAAGAAGGGCTCTTTGGTGGTTAACTCGTCGCAAGGCGGCGGCAGTAAAGATACTTGGATTGTTGATACAGAAGGGGACAAAGGCGTTGCTCCCAAGGCGAATACGGCTAAGAGTCAGGCTCAGTCACAAGGTGGAGAAACAAAGTGATGCTATCTAAAGTTGCAGAACGTGTTTATTGGACGGCCCGTTATCTTGAGCGAATTGAAAGCACCGCGCGGCTCATTAGTATCTACGATAAGCTGCTGTTTGATCTGCCTAGGTCTGTGCAGTTAAGTTGGTACAACCTTATTCGCATTAACGGCTTACAGGCCGATTTTAGCGAGCGTTACGCGGTACAAGACGAGCGTAACGTTATTAAATTTTTGCTGGGTGATACCAGTAATGCATCCTCTGTGGTTTCGTCTTTAAAAGCAGCGCGTGAAAATGTGCGCACGACGCGCGATGTTATTCCGGCCGATGTCTGGTACATGATTAATGAGCTGAATCTTTATGTCAGTGAAAACATTATGTGGGGTGTTAATCGCAGTAAACGGCATGAATTTCTTCGTGAAATTATCTGTGGCTGCCAACAAATTTTAGGCACCTTATACAGTGATATGCCGCGTGATGCCGCATGGAAATTTTTGCGCATCGGGCGCAATTTAGAGCGTGCCGATATGACATCACGCAACGTTGATGCTGCAGTTGCTGCCATTATTGAAATGCAGGATGTTGATGAGGCTGTTAATAGCCATCAAATTATTTGGTTGAATTTGTTGCGCTCATTGAATGCGGACCACTGCTATCGGCGCACAACTAGGGATACAGTGCATGGCAAGGTGGTAGTGCAGTATTTACTTGCCAATACAGAATTTCCTAAATCTGTGGCTTATTGCTTTAACTCGCTTATTGAGTCGTGCGGGCAATTGCCAAATTCAGAAGCATTAATGAAAAAGCTTTCATCAATAAAAAAAGACTTTATCGTGGATTACCCTGCTGATCTTTGGGGGCAGTCTTTACGTGATTATTTGAATGACTTACAAATTCAAATAATAGGGATGCATCAGGATATTAGTGAAACATGGTTTCCTGCTTGGGATTAGTTAGCGTTATTACTTTTACCTTTTAATTTATTATCCGAAGATTGCTGGAAGACTTATGACCATTCGCGTAGCTTTAAATCACAATACTTATTACAAGTTTGATCGCTTGGTGAATTTGTCGAAGCATATTATCCGCTTGCGACCTGGGCCACATTGCCGTACTCCTATCCATAGTTATAGCTTAAAGGTAAAGCCGGAAAACCACTTTATTAATTGGCAGCAAGATGCCTTTGGTAATTTTCTAGCCAGTATTGTGTTTCCGGAAAAAACAAAAGAGTTATCGGTCGAGGTTGAAGTACTTGCCGATATGGTTGTTATTAACCCTTTTGATTTTTTCTTGGAAGAGTATGCCGAAGAATTTCCTTTTACTTATTCTAAACAGCTGAAAAAAGAATTAGCGCCTTACCTTGAATTGTTAGAGGGAGGTAAAACTTTTGATGCATTTTTGGCGAAAGTGTCGCTAGAGAAACGCCGCACTATTGATTTCTTAGTTGATGTGAATCAGCAGGTGCAAGAGGCTATTGAGTATGCCATTCGAATGGAGCCTGGCGTGCAAGCGCCGGAGGAAACGCTCGAGCTGGCAAAAGGTTCGTGCCGGGACTCTGCCTGGCTGCTTGTGCAAATGTTGCGTCATATGGGGTTGGCAGCGCGTTTTGCGTCGGGCTATTTGGTGCAGCTAGCGCCCGATGAAAAATCATTAGACGGCCCTTCGGGTACTGAAAAAGACTTCACCGATTTACATGCGTGGTGCGAAGTCTTTTTGCCGGGGGCGGGCTGGGTTGGGTTGGACCCCACATCGGGTTTGTTTGCCGGTGAGGGGCATATTCCTCTTGCGTGCACTCCCGATCCATCTTCTGCTGCGCCTATTGAGGGCGCGATGGATAAGTGTGAAGTTGAATTTGATTTTGTGAATGAGGTGACGCGTTTTCATGAGGATCCTCGTGTTACCAAGCCATACAGCGATGCGCAGTGGGCTGAGGTTTTAGCGCTCGGCGATAAAGTCGATAAGGTTTTAGAAAGTGAAGATGTTCGCTTAACAATGGGCGGCGAGCCGACCTTTGTTTCTATTGATGATATGGAATCTGCGCAGTGGAATACCGAGGCGTTGGGCGCGGATAAGCTGCGCTTAGCAAAAACACTATTGCTTCGCTTGCGCGATGAATTTGCCGTTGGTGGGATGCTGCATTATGGCCAAGGTAAATGGTATCCGGGGGAGGAGGTTCCCCGTTGGGCGTTGGGGGCTTTTTGGCGCAGGGATGGTGAGCCTGTTTGGAATAACCAAGGGCTTTTGGCGCGAGTTGATAAAAATTATAACCACGACGCGAATACCGCGCGCAAATTTGTAGATCAACTAGCGGCAGTGCTTGGTATCGAAAAACGTTTTGTGCATCCGGCCTATGAAGATGGGCTGCATTATTTGCTACAAGAGCAACGCTTACCGCGCAATGTTGATGCTTTAGTGGCTGGCGCTAAAGCAAGCTTAGAGCGCAAACGCATTGCGCGTGTATTAGAGCAAGGTTTTGATGTACCAACAGGTTTTGTATTGCCCATTGAGCGAGATATTGACGGGAAAGCTTGGTGCTCTAGCCGATGGCAGTTTAGGCGCGAGCGATTGGTGCTAATACCCGGGGATTCGCCAATGGGGTTGCGTTTGCCGTTGGCCGATTTGCCTGTTTCGGCGGAGCCGGAATACACGCTTGAGCGCGATCCCTTTGATGAGCCTGTGGATCATCAAGGGCAGCGAACATCCTTGGTGGGCGAACCTCCAGCGGCTTATGCCTCTAACGATGTGCCAGGCTTTGGCCCTGCACTGGGTGCGCCGCGGGGTAAAGCACAAAACCGTTCAGGCACAGAGGTTATTCGCACAGCATTATGTGTGGAGGCGCGGGCGGGTAAAATTCATGTGTTTTTGCCGCCGGTTTACGCGCTAGAAGATTATTTGGCGATAGTCGGTGCCATGGAGCATGTGGCCGAACAGCTTGAAACCCCCATTATTATTGAAGGGTACGAGCCACCTAAAGACCCGCGTTTGCAAAAGTTTTTAATTACGCCAGACCCTGGTGTAATCGAAGTGAATATTCACCCAGCAAACAACTGGCGAGAATTGGTGGCTAATACCACCGCGCTATATGAGGCGGCGCGGGAGTCTCGTTTGTCTGCCGAAAAATTCATGTTAGATGGCCGCCATACTGGAACTGGTGGCGGTAATCACATGACGCTCGGTGGCGCGACGCCTGCCGATAGCCCGATGTTGCGGCGGCCAGATTTATTGCGCAGCTTTGTTACCTTTTGGCAGCACCATCCAAGTTTGTCTTATTTGTTTTCGGGTACGTTTATTGGCCCTACCAGCCAAGCTCCTAGAGCGGACGAAGGGCGCGATGAGATGCTCTACGAAATGGAAATTGCCTTTCAGCAAATGCCCGATGGTTTGGCGGATCAACCTTGGTTGGTAGACCGCTTGATGCGAAATTTATTGATTGATATTACCGGCAATACCCATCGCGCCGAGTTTTGTATTGATAAATTGTATGCGCCAGGCAGTGCGAGTGGCCGACAGGGGATATTGGAGTTTCGCGGTTTTGAAATGCCGCCGCACAGCCGGATGAGCTTAGTGCAGTCGTTGTTAATTCGGGCGTTGGTGGCGCGCTTTTGGAAAGACCCTTACAAAAAGCCGTTGTCGCGTTGGGGGACAGCGCTACACGATAAGTTTATGTTGCCGCATTTTATTTGGCGCGATATTCAAGAGGTGTGTGATGACCTGACCGAGCATGGCTTTCCTTTCAAGGCCGAATGGCTCTTGCCGTTTGAGGAATTCCGCTTCCCTCACTATGGGCGGGTTAAGTTAGATGATATAGAAATTGAACTGCGCTGGGCAATTGAGCCTTGGCATGTGCTAGGTGAAGAGGTAGGAAGCTTTGGTACGGCGCGCTATGTAGATTCCTCAGTCGAGCGGCTTCAGGTTCGAGTGACAGGCCTTGCCGACAAGCGGTATGTGTTGGCGTGCAATGGCCGCCGTGTACCGTTACACGAAACTGGGCGCCATGGTGAATGTGTTGCTGGTGTGCGCTATAGGGCTTGGGCGCCGCCTTCAGCATTGCACCCAACGATTGGCGTGCATACTCCGCTAACCTTTGACTTGATCGATACATGGACGGGTCGTTCGGTGGGCGGTTGTACTTATCATGTTTCTCACCCAGGCGGGCTAAGCTATAACAGTTACCCAGTAAATGCCTTCGAGGCAGAATCGCGGCGGGTAAACCGCTACGAGGGAATGGGGCATACGCCGGGCGCGTTTACCCCGCAGCCGGAAATTAACGCTGTGCGCGAGTTTTTTCCTCGTGAAAAAGCGTTGCGCCCAATGGGGCCACCGCCGGAAGAGTCGCCCGGTGAGTACCCTTATACTTTGGATTTGCGGCGCAAGGCGATACCTTAGCGAAAGCCCTTAGTGGGCGTGGCATAATGTGATTAATGGGGTGCATTAAAAGGCGCCCCATTTTTTTCGGCGTTAATTTCTAAGGTGATACTCCGGGCATTCGTCGGAGTATTAACACAGTGCGTGCATTTTTTAGGGAATAGCCCGAAAATGCTCGGCAATAACAATGGTTGGGGTGCATTGCGGTGGTTCATACGGCAAGTTTTTGCTCGTATGCACGATGCGCCTCTTATTAATACGCGTAAACAGGCGAACATCTGTGGTTGAATTTACCTATACACCCCAGCCGAACATCATCGATGAGGCTTTTGCGGCCGATGGTGAAACCAAGCCCCACTGGCAGTATCTTTTAGATGGTTTATCTGCGTTGGGGGCGGACGCCTTTGCTGATAGGCACAACAAGGCGCAGCGCATTTTGCGCGATGACGGGGCGACTTATAACATATACAGCGAGCAAAACGCGCCCGATCACGCATGGAAGCTCGACCTTGTTCCTTCGCTGATTACAAGCCAAGAGTGGGGGAAGATAGAGGCGGGCTTGCTTGAACGTTCAGAGCTGTTCAATCTTTTTTTAAAAGATATTTACGGCTCCCGTGATTTAATTCGTACCGGCGTTATCCCGCCAGAAGCGCTATTTTTACATCGGGGTTTTTTGCGCCCTTGCCAAGGCGTTAATTTACCTGGCGATCACCAGTTACTGCTCCATTCTGTAGATTTGGTACGCGCGAATGACGGTAATTTTTGTGTCTTAACCGATCGCACGCAATCGCCCAGTGGTGCCGGTTATGCGTTAGAAAACCGCACAGTTATGTCGCGAGTATTACCCAGTATGTTTCGCGATAGCCACGTTCACAGGTTGGCGCAATTTTTTCAGAAGCTACGAACTAAACTCACATCGCTTAGTGCTAACCAAGATCAACCGCGTGTTGTTGTGTTAACACCGGGTACGCATAACGAAGCCTATTTCGAGCACGCCTACCTTGCGAACTATTTAGGCTTTCATCTGGTGCAAAGCGGCGACTTAATCGTACGCAATGGCTATGTTTGGATGAAATCGTTAGACGGCCTTAGCCGTGTTGATGTAATTCTTCGGCGGGTAGATGACAGCTATTGCGACCCAGTAGAATTGCGTGGGGATTCCCAGTTAGGAGTGCCGAATTTATTGGAGGTTGTACGCGCGGGCCGAGTTGTTATTGCTAACCCGCTGGGTTCTGGCGTACTTGAAAATCCAATTTTTATAAAATATTTGCCGGCAATTAGCCAAGCATTGTTGGGGCGTGAATTGCGCTTGCCGTCTGTGGTTACCCATTGGTTAGGGGACGATCACGACTACCACAAGGTAAAGCATTCTTTTGATGATTGGGTTATCAAACCTATTTACCGCGGCGAACTGCAAAAAAGTGTATTGGTATCGCAGCTATCAAAAGCCGAACGCGCTAGCTTTTTGGCTAAAGTACAAGCTAAGCCCGAACACTTTGTGGCGCAACCTGCGGTTGAAACAACGCATTTGCCGAGCTACTGCGATGGCGTTATTGCGCCGCGCCCAGCCATTATGCGAAGTTTTTCGGTGGCTACCGAAGGTTCTTACACCGTAATGCCCGGTGGCCTGACGCGCGTCGGCTTAAGTGAGCGCTCGTTTGTTATATCGAATCAAGCGGGCGCATTTAGTAAAGACACATGGGTTATCGCCTCTGAGCCTGAGCGGGCCGCTAGCGCAAAGGGTAGTGAGCAACCAACGCCAATGCGCGATGCCGATTTAATTAGCTTGCCTAGTCGCGTCGTCGAAAATTTGTTTTGGATGGGGCGTTATGCCGAGCGGGCAGAGTCTTTGTTGCGTTTATTGCGAACCGTATTTGTACTGCTCAATAGTGAAGAGCCTATTTCGGAGGTGTGTCGCAGGCAGCTGCTACTGAGCGTGACAGAAATGACATCCATGTTGCCTGGTTTTAAAGACGCACCAGAATCATTGCTTAATAACCCTGGCGACGAATTAATTGCTGCCGTTGCTGATGGTAATCGAATGGGCAGTGTGCGCTCTACATTAAATGCGATGCTGTACTGCTCGGATGAATCCAAGGAGCTTTTGTCCAGTGATACGTTGCGGGTTATCAATGATATTCGCGATGCTTTGTACGCGTTGGATGAAGATTTAGCCGGTGGCTTAGCTTCTGCGCCAGAGGAGGCATTGGACCCGTTGGTAACCGCGTTGATGGCGCTATCGGGTCTCTCACAAGAAAGTATGTTGCGCGGTGTGGGGTGGCGGTTTATGCAAATAGGTCGGCGTTTGGAACGCACTGTTCAAACGGCGGCAATTATAGAAAGCTTAATCGTGCCGGAGGTCAATGAGCAGGATCAAAGTGCCTTGATTCAAGCATTATTACAGATGCTTGAAAACTTAATTAGTTATCGTCGGCGTTATCGTGCGCGCATGGGAGTGCAGTCTAGCTTGGATTTAGTCATGCTTGATACTAGCAATCCTCGTTCTTTGCTATTCCAGCTAGAAGAGTTAAGTAAGCATTTAAAAGAGTTGCCCAAGCTGCCAGAAACGCGCCATGAGTTGGCTTTGGAGGAGCGGGCAGCTTTACAGGCTGAGGCGCTGGTTAAATTGTCGTTATTAAAAGAGTTAAGTTTGAGAGAAGAAGGTCAGCGAAAAATACTCAAAAATCATTTGGAGCAGCTTACAGAATTAATGGGTGCGGTCAGTCGGTATGTTAGCGATAAGTATTTCGACCATAAAAATAGTTCACAACAATTGGTTCGTAATACCATAGGAGAATAATTGTGCTTTACCGCATTTGTCATATTACGGAATACCTTTATAACGCTCCGGTATCGCATTGTTATAATTTGGCGCACATTATTCCGCGCACAAGTCACCGACAAAAGTGCATTAGTACCGATATTAGCATTAACCCAACGGCGGCATTTAAATCTATTCGCGATGACTATTTTGGTAACCGCGCTTATCATTTTGAAATTCAGCGCAGCCATAAAAAATTAGTGTTAACGGCTACCAGTAAGGTAGAAACGCGAGAGCAATTTTATGATGCAAAGCTAGATGCCGGCACAACCTGCGCTGATGCTTGGCAATTATTGAGCTATGCCAAAGAGGCTGAGTTCTTATTTGCTCGCGAATTTTTGTTGGAGTCGCCGATGATTAAGTTGCAGTCGGCTTTACGTGAATATGCTGAGCCATTATTCACGCCAGAAAAGCCATTGCTGCAAGCGGTAATGGAGTTAACTCAGCTGATATTTCGTGAATTCAAATACAGCCCTGAAGCTACTACAATTGCGACGCCGTTAGAGGAGGTGCTAGAGAAGAAGCAGGGGGTTTGTCAGGATTTTGCTCACTTGCAAATTGGTTGTTTAAGGGCGATGGGAATCCCTGCTAAATATGTTTCTGGCTATATCGAAACATTGCCGGCGCCAGGGGAGGTGAAACTGGTGGGTAGTGATGCAACGCATGCTTGGGTATCGGCTTTTTGCCCAGGCCAAGGTTGGGTAGAGTTTGATCCAACCAACAATTGCATTGCCGCCGAGCAACACGTGTTAACGGCGTGGGGGCGAGATTATTACGATGTAACACCATTGAAGGGTGTTATTTTTGGTGGTGGTGAAAGTCCGATACTGAATGTATCTGTTGATGTGGCCCGTATATAAGCGCCATTTTTCAATTTTTAGGCAATAAAAAAGGCAAGCTCCAAGGAGTTTGCCTTTTTTATAGTTTTAGAGCGCCTTTTATAAGGTGCTCTAAATCAAATTATAGAGCTACGATGTTCTCTGCTTGAGGACCTTTTTGTCCTGAAGTTACAGTGAATTCTACGCGCTGGCCTTCGGCCAAAGTTTTGAATCCAGAGCTGGCGATTGCACTGAAGTGCGCAAATACGTCTGGGCCAGACTCTTGCTCGATGAAGCCAAAGCCTTTAGATTCGTTAAACCATTTTACGGTGCCAGTAGTTGTATTAGACATAATAATATCCTGAAAATTTATAGGTAAGGTTGCCTTAATAGGCTTGATAGCGGAAAAACAGACTGAAACTTAAAAACTACAGGACGAGGAATTACGAATAAAACAACGAGTTGGAGATTATAAACTATAGGCTTTCTTTCTTGCTGTGCCGCAGTGTACAGAGTCTATCGCTTAAAGTCTATATGTTAATAATTTTTGCGCCGCTAAGGTGGCGTTAGGCAGTGCTTGTTTTTCTCGTTTATGGTGGCAGTATTGCCTTGTAGGCTCATCAAGGGCTGGATTTGTGAGCCGCAAGGCAAGTCTATGCTTATTTACCCTAACGTTGCATTAACTTTTGGCCCAGGATCGCTTCGCTGCTTCTATAGCAGTATTTCTAACGTCGTACTCAATTTTTCTGGATCTCACCTAGAGTGACTAGTATCAATCCAAAAAAATCTCCGTTCAACGCTATAAATACCACTCTAAAAGCTCCTGAACTCAATATCTAATGCAACGTTAGGGTTTATTCTTCGTACCGAATCGCTGTAAATGTACTTGCCGGCAGTGTGATAATGGTCTCGAAAGCGACGAAGGCGTGGCCGGGTTCTTTGTCGTCTAATAAATTCAATTCTATATCGCCACCTGCGCTCCGCAAAAACTGTTTGACCGCATCCATGCCCACTCCGCGGCCAGAAATGGCCGAAACTTCGTCTTTTGTGGATGCGCCAGATGCAAAAATAAGCTCTGCAATAGCGGCGGTGGGGGGCGTATCGCCAGTTTTCCAAACGCCCATTTCTAATCCTTTTTGATATAAACGATCAATATTTACGCCTTTGCCGTCGTCTTTAACGTGAATGCGAAGATTATCTGCCCGTAAGCTGGTGAAAACGTCGATACGTCCTTGTTCGGGTTTTCCAGTTTTAGCTCGTTCTTCGGGGGGCTCTATGCCGTGGTCAACGCTATTGCGTAATAGGTGGGCAAAGACGTTATTGAGCAGCTCGTGCGCATTCGATTTAATGCGAATATTACTGTCGTCGATAATAATTTTAGGGTCGGCTTTGCCTAATTGTTTTGCGATAGAAGGCAAAGAGTTAACAATGTCGGCTAAGACTTTGCTCATAGTATTCGATAAAGCGATATTCAGTAATATATTGGCTGACTGCAGTTGGGTCGATTTCCCGGCTTCTGGGTAGTATTTAGATACCTCAGAAACACATTTTTGAATATGGGCAATGGTACTAACATCCAGTAAAGGTTTTTCCATGTCATCGGCGTTGTTATCGCCTCTGCCTAATACATCATAGTAAACTGCGGCATATTCTTTGGCGATAAGCTCGACTTTGATCAGGTCATTGAGAAGTTCTTCTGGTTGCCAAGGATAATCGTCAGAGGCTTTTAAATTGCTGTATGTCGTCTCGACGTTGTGTACAACATCGCTGTAATAGCTAAAACCATAGGTTCGGCAATTGCCTTTAATGGTATGCATGTTTCTAAATAGTAAGGCTATTGTGTCTGGGTCTTTGTTGCCTGATTTTTGAATGCTCTCTCGGTTCTCTTGGATAAATTTCTTGGCGGATTCTTCGAATGCAAGGTATTTTTTATTGGGCACTTTAATAAGCTGAGCAATAATATCTAACTCGCGTTTTTGGGCTAAGGCTTCGCCTTCCGCTTGTTTTAATGCGGTAACATCCCTGACGGAAACCATCAGTTTTGATACACAATCATCAATAATAATCGGGTCCCAATCTAACGAAAGGTGTTGTGTCTGTTGTTCTCGGGTAATGCTGTAATCGGTTGGTAGTACGTGCGCATTGAAGGTGAAGTTCATTTCATCTTCGCCAATAATCGATTTAATGGCCTCTTTGGCTTGGTTAAGGCTGTCGCCACCAATATTGGCGCCTGTAAAAAGCAAATCCATAGCATTTTGGCCGGAAATTTCTTGTGTTTGAAAAATATCTTCTAAAAATGAGGAGTACTCTGGGTGGATATTGCCGCTAGGCTCAACGGTAAATAACCCTTGGCGCATATTTCCCAGCATGGCTTGTATGTCATGGTTTTTCTCCCTTAGCTCGCTGGTGCGCTCTGCGACCTTTACTTCTAGTTTTTGTTTTTGTAGCTCGATTATTTTGCGCTTTTTGCGTTGTGCATAAACGAATCTAACAATAATGCCAATAAAGGCTAGCGCATATAATGTATAAGCCCACCAAGTCTTCCACGGTGGCGGTAGTTGAATAATCGTAATGGACTTGCCTTCTTCATTCCAAATGCCATCGTTATTACTGGCTTTTACTTTAAAAGTATACTTTCCACCATCGAGGTTGGTATAAAGCGCTGCGCGCTGATTACCGACTTCGCGCCAATTTTCATCAAACCCTTCTAGTTTGTAAGCGTACTGGTTTTTGTCGGAATCTCGATAGTTTAGCGCCGCAAAATTTAGCGAAAACATATTCTTCTTGTAATCTAGAGTGATGGTGTCGGTAAGGTTAACAGCTTTGCTCAGGAGTTTATCGGGCCCATTAATAGCAATGGATTTAGTGAAAACTTTAAAGTCGGTTAGTACAACAGGTGGGGCGAGTGTGTTAGTGCTAAGTTCTTTGGTATTGAATAACCGTATGCCATTGGTACCGCCAAAAATAACCTCACCACGCTGGCTAGTAATGACTGAGCCAGTATTAAAACCACCTAGCTGTTGACCACTGGCGCGTTTGTAATTGTTGACCGTATTTGTATCGGGGTTAAACATAACAATACCGTTGTTAGTGCCGATCCATAAATTACCCTTTGTATCTTCGGTGATGCTGCGAATGCCATTGTCGACGAAATTTTCACGGGTACCGTAAACGGTAAAACTTTTACCGTCAGCATTAAGCCGGTTTAAGCCCCAGTCGGTGCCAAACCATAACCTTTTTTGGCTGTCTTCGAAGATGCATAAAACGGAGTTGTTCGAGATGCTGTTGGGGTCGCTATCGCTGGCAATAAAACGCTGAGCTATCGCTGTTGTTCTGTCGAGCAAATCAAGCCCGTTGGCTGTGCCGACCCAAAAGCGATTGCTCGAATCTTCAAAGGTTGTCCAGACTAATTGATTGGAGATTGATTTTGGGTTATTGCTGTCATGGGAGTAGTTAGTGAATGTGCCAGCTTTTTGGTCGTACAGGCTTAAGCCGCCGCCATGTGTTCCAATCCAAATTTTTCCCGCAGCATCTTCGTAAATATTCCAGACAGCTTCGTCATTTAAGGCATTATAAGTACCAGAGCCCTTGCCTTTTAGGTCCAGATCAAAAGGGATTTGGTCGAAGCTATCGCGATCAGGATTATAGCGGTTGACTGCGCCGCCCCAAGTCCCCACCCAAAAATTGCCTTTAGAATCGAGCAGTGATGACAATATGGCATTGCTGCTGATCTTGTTGTTGCTAACTTGATAATGCTTAAAGGTATTATCGAAACGGTTGAAATAGCTTACGCCGCCACCATCGGTCCCCAACCACAAATTGCCTTTGGCATCTTCTTGTAGTGTTAATACAGAGTTATGCGGCAGGCTATTGCTGTTGTTTGGATCGTTGTTGTATAGGGATATAGCACCGGAGGAGCGGTCGAAAAAATTAATACCGGCAGGGTAGGTGCCCACCCACAAATCGCCATTGCGATCTTCGAATATGGCGCGTGTTGAGTTCGAGGCTAGTGACCCTTTTTGGCCTTTTTTGTGAGAAAACCGAATGAAACGGTCATTATCTTTGTCGTATAAGTTCAGGCCGCCACCGTCGGTGCCAATCCAATTAAAGCCCTTAGAGTCAATTATTACTTCTCTAATTAAATTGGCGCCAATAGAGAAGTTATTGCTGGGATCATGCTGATATTTCTTGAATTTTTTTGTCGTGGTGGGGTCTTCTCCGCTTTAGTGAGGTAAAAAGAGATGCTAAGACCCGCCATATCCGTTGAAATGTAAGGTTCTCACGCCACTACACTTAAACGAATATATGAGCCTTAACATCTCCAGCAAAATTTTGAGCCTTCCTGGTCAGCGTGTCAAACAAGTTCAGCATGACTTGGCCCTGCAAAGATTGACTATACACTGCAAGCGAGACCGTCGTTATAGAGCGATTGACCCGTCAAGTAATGAGGCGGCCAACATCAACCGATACTTGCGCAGAACGATCCGTGATGTCCCTTTGTGTGGCTTCGAGTGCTATTTGGAAGTTGAGCTCGCTCAAGTTGTGACGACTTGCGGTAGGCGTCTAATGGAGGCTTGCGAATTTGTCGATACAGGCAATCGCTATACTCAAAGATTTTGCCAGTTGGTGAGCGGATTGTGTCGCCATATGAGTATCAGCACGGTCAGTCGGCACCTAAAGCTACGATGGGAAACGGTGAAAAATATGGATAAATTTCACCTAGAGAAAACGTTGCCTGCACTTAATCCTGAAAAATTAATTGACTTAAAATATCTTGGGGTCGATGAAGTCGCTAGAGCCAAAGGCCATGATTATATGACGGTGATTTATGACATGGAATCCGGTCATTTAATTGGCGTTGAGACAGGCCGTAAAGCCGAGGTGTTGACAGCGTTTCTAAAGCGCTTACCAGCACAAACCGCTGAAAACATAGAGGCGGTAGCCATGGATATGGGGCCAGCCTATCAAAAATCGGTACGCGAATGCTTGCCTAATGCTGACATTGTTTTCGATCGGTTTCATGTGATGCAAAACTACAGTAAAGCCATGAGCAATCAGCGTAGGATCGAGTTCAGAAAGGCGGATCGCGCAGGCAAAGAGCAGCTTAAAGGTACCCACTACCTGTTGTTAAAAAATGCCGACAAGTTAAATGATAAACAAGCCAATAAACTCCAGACATTGCTCGAAAATAATTCCAATATCAATACACTTTATATACTCAAAGAGCAGCTCCAAGCTTTGTGGAATGCAGGGAATTATGACGCCATGATGAATGCATTGGAGCAGTGGTGCGACATCGCGGAACAGACGAATATGCTCTATCTCAAGAAATTTGCAAAGTCACTAAGGAAGCATAGCGTAGGCATTTGTAACTACGGAAAACACGGGCTGACTAGCGCCAGAATTGAAGCCGGCAATGTCAGCATTGGCATGATTCGCAAGCGAGCAAGAGGCATCAAGGATACCGAGTACTTCAAGCTAAAAATAAGGCAATCATCGATGCCTGACGAGCAATCCATGTTCTATGGAAGCCACTAGATCACCTCACTAAAGCGGAGAAGAGCCTCGTGGTGTTGAATTTATAAATACCACTATGGCTCCCTGCCCATAAGTTGCCCGCGTCGTCAAATTCAATTGCCCAGAGATCATTGTCGGGTAGGTTGTTGATGTCCTTGGGGTTGGGCAGATAAGTTGCGAAGCTTTTGTCTTGCCAATTAAAGTAATGAAGGCCTTTTTCGTTGGCTAGCCAGAAGTTGCCGCTAGGGTCCCGCAGTATGTCGTGGATAACATTATTATTAAGCGCCCCTTTTGTTGTAGTGATATCGTAAATGGTGACGTTTTCACTGTGTGGCTCAATAACAGCTAAGCCAGCATAGGAGGCCACGAGTACTTCGCCGCTTTTAGCCTCAACAATTTTATTGATAGTGCCAGTATCAATATTGTGTTCTTGCCCTTGTTTACGTATTAACTTTTTAAAAACTTGTTTTTCGCGGTCGAACCATAAAACGCCGTTTCTTGTTGCAACCCATAAACGTTGCCGGCTATCTTCGAAGAGGTCCACAGCTTGAGAAGCGAGAATATTTTTGCTGCTATCTTGCTCATCTATTTCGATATTAAAAGGTAAAAAGTCGTTGCCATCGTAACGTAAAATGGCATTGCGGCCGCCTAGCCAGATATAACCTTGGTAGTCTTGCAGTACAACCTCTACTTCACCTATGTTGACGTCTTTGTTGTCAAATAAATGCTGAAAATACATTTTTTCTGGGTAGCTAGCACGGGCAGTGTCGTCGGCAATAACAAGGTGAATATGACTGAGCAAGGTAAGTGCCATCGCTATTTGGATGCTAACGGTTATTGCTCTGCGGCGGGGGGCTGCTGTGGCACCTAGTTGTTGGTATTTTGATGAGAATATCTGTTTAAGCAATGTTGATGCAAAGGCCAGCATTGTGTGCCCCAATAGAGTAATAGGTTGTCTTGTAGGTATAGACCGAGAAGGGCCGCTCTGATGCAACGCGTTGATATAGGTCTGTGTTTAGTTAGATGATCTGGTAATGAGCAAAGTGGTTATAGGCTGAATCAAAGCCCGCGGCAGCTGCTTGGGCCTTGTGCTTTGGCCTGTTGCAGGGCTTGTTCTGCACGCTCTAATGCGGCTTCGAAGGTATCTTGCTTTTGCGTGAGCGACAAACCAATGCTCAATGTTATTGGGGCGCTTTGATTAGGTCCTACTGAACTTGGGTATTGGTTTGTTCCGTCATCGGTTAATAGGGGCGCTGGCTGATGCTGCTTAATAATATTGTTGAGTTTTGTGGCGAATTGCAGTGCGTTTTTAGCGCTGGGTTGCTCTGTAATAATAATGAAACGGTGATCTTCCCAGCGGCCAAGGTTGTCGTGTTTACGGGTATTTTGTTTAAGTAAGGTGGCGATATGCTTGAGTGCTTTTTCGTCTAGCGTATTGTTAGTGGGCTGATGGTCGGTGCTGGGGGTGTCCATCTCCATAATCAGTACTGCTATGTTGGCAGCTGCGCCTTTGCTAAAGGCAGCGCTAATGATGGCTTGAATGGCGCTTTGGTTAAGTACCTGTGTCGCGGGGTCTAAGTGTTCTTTTGCTTGTAGTGTTTTGTAGAAGTGTTTAAGTGTATTAAGCGACTGCAGGCAGGCTTGTTGCCGGTTGTAAAATACAAAAGCTCGCCAAGCGCCTTCGGTTAATAGCAGCGCAAGCCACAATAAAATAATGGCGAGATAGAGCTGTTCTTTGCTTATCCAGTCGCCAATTACTGTGGCCGAGGCTATTGATAGCGTGTGCTCTGATTCCGGCTTAGCGTCAACTAATTCCACATAGAGCCCACGAACACTATCGCGTTTAACAACGGTTTGGCGCCGGTGTAGCTTAAAGGTATCGATCCACCAATCTGCCACTTTGAACTCGTTAAAATCGAGGTAAATGGGCGCTGTTAGTTCATCAATATAGGCGTAGCTGTGCATAAACCGGTGAATGCGATCACTATTTTTTTCGTTTGCAGGCTGGGTGTTCGGCTCGTAGTTGGTAAGGGTGAAGCGTAAACGCTGGTGATCACCAGTGTATTTCAGAGAAATCTCTATGCCTTCGTAACCCGAAAGGTCCAGCGTCTTTTTGGGGGCTACCGCATGAGATTGCGAATTAAGCGCCGCGGGCGACTGGGCCTCCTGCGGTGTTTGAAAAAACATAAGGTTGTTACCGCACAGCGTTGTCGTGCTTTTAGAGCCTATGTAGCAATGCACCGTATTGCCCGCTTCAGAGGTCGGTTTGGCCACGCTATTGCCGCCCATAATCACATCGGAAAATACCGCCCAGCGGTGACTATCGTTGGGGTAAAGTTGAATCGTTTTGTTGGGGATATGCGGGTAAACAACAAGCGCGCCGAGGCTTAAGATAACCCCAGTGATTTTGCTGAGCTTAAGCGCTCTTGTTAGCGTTGTTGTATTCACAGCTATTACCGCAGTATGGATATATTGACTATAGCTAATTCGATGGCAAAGCCTTGCTGGCTCGCTGCTATTGGTCATGCGGGCACGTTATTTCGTCGATAGCTAATCAAGTGTTCATGACAAATGTCATCTTGATCGGTGACAAACTACAATGACTTATATTTTGCGCGCAGTGGATACTAGCTGCTCTCGTTATTCAGGCTGCGAGTTTCTTCTTATTCGAATTTGCCCGAGCCGCTTTACAAAGGTGCGTTATGAAAATACAAACAAAAGCTTTTCAAGTGCAGGAGCACACTAAAAAGGAAGACAAAATGTATCCTTTTTATTTGGTGTATTCGCTTTTTTACTTCTTTCCGTTGTTTTTTATGGGTGAGCACTTGCGAACGCTGGGTGTAGGCTGGTGGTTGGCGATGTTCACTATTTACGGTGTTTTTGTCGCACTGTTTTTTATGATTTCGTCGCTGCGGGGGCGAGCAAAAGTTGCGGTGTTAGTCGCTATGTTGGCTTTGGCAACCTTTGGTTCTGTGGTGTCGGCAGGCACAGCCGCGTTTTATGCTTATGTTACCTTCTTTGCTATTTTCTATATGTCCCGAAAGCAGGCTGTATTCTTTTGTATGGCTACCGGTTTGGCTATTGTGTTTGCGGCTTGGGCGTTTGTGGACTTTGCTTGGTATTTTGTTCTACCGGCAGTATTCCCTGCTGTGATGAATATCTTTACCGCAAGCTTAGAGGTACAAAAGCGCCGCTTGAATTATGAAACGGAACGAGCCAGTCATTTAGAGGAGCGAGAGCGCATTGCGCACGACTTGCACGATGCAACCGGGCACCACCTTACGGCTATTGCCTTAAAAGCGCAGTTAGCACAACGGCAGTTAGCGGCAGGCCAATACGATAAAGCCGCGCAAGAGCTAGAGGCAATAGTTGGCTTGGCAGCGCAAAATCGCGCGGCTATTCGCAATGCGATAGAAGGTACGCTGCCCGACAATGTTGGCCAGATGTATCAGCAGCTTACCAATCTATTAACGGAGCAAGGCTTTGACGTAAAAACTAATGGCGAGTTGCCGTTGTTCCATAACGCTTATAGTGCTGATATTGTCGCTATTTTTACCGAGGCTATGGCAAATACGTTACGCCATGCCGGAGCAAAAGAAGTTGTGATAAGCCATGCCGTAACGGCAAGTGATTATCAGTGGCGAATTGCTAACCCTAGTGGCGCGCGCGATCTAAGTCGAGAAGGCCTAGGTTTAACCAGCATGGCAAAACGAGCGCAAGCAATGGGTGGGCAGGCAGCGTTTAGTGTAAATACGCAAGGGCAAGCTGAGTTATGTTTAACCTTACCGTTATCTGTGCTGGTTAATTAAGCGTTACCTGCAATGCGGTGCTAAAACTAAGCGGGGCGATGAGATTATTAGGGTTATGAGTTTATTCGAGCTATGAGATTATTATTGGTGGAAGATCAAGCCATGGTGCGTGGTGCACTAGAGGCCTTGTTAAATTTAGAAGACGATATCGATGTGGTGGCAACGGCAAATAATGGTGTGCAGGCCACAGCGTTTTTAGCGGCTAAGCCAGATGCTGTGGATATTGTCGTAACGGATATTCAAATGCCCGAGCTTGATGGCATTGGCTTGTGCCAGCATATTCGGCAACATCATCGAGGCTTGCCGGTTGTTATGTTGACAACATTTGCGCGTGCGGGCTATTTAAAGCGTGCCCTCGATGCCGGAGCGGAAGGCTTTTTACTTAAGGATGCACCGGCCGAGCGCTTGGCAATGGCATTGCGCGATGTTAACGCTGGAAGGAAGGTTATCGATTCCGAATTGGCTTTGTCGGCCATGGGGAGCCAAGATCCGCTCACCGATAAAGAGCGTCAAGCATTAAAGCTGGCGCAACAGGGGCTTAATACTGCCGCTATCGGTCAGAAAATGTGTTTATCTCAAGGCACTGTTCGCAATTATTTATCGGAAGCTATTAGCAAGTTACATGCAAGCAATCGAATCGATGCGGCACGCATCGCTGCCGAAAAGGGCTGGATTTAAGATCGGCGGTTATCTCATCGAGGGTGTTTATTCAAACGCCCTTTCCTTGCTGACTAAGTACGTCATATCGCGCCAAATGTTACACAATTGTGATTAATTGCGGTTAATTTCTAGGGTATTCTAAGGTCTTAATCGAATGACCTGCCGATATATTTAGCTGCTGTTATTAAATCGCAATATTCTATGGTTACGCTGCCCAATGGTTTTGCGCGTTAAATCGGCGCACATTTACGTATTTCTGTAAAACAGCAAGGCATACTCCATTGAATACCAAGGTAGATTTGCACGACCTAAATGAAAAAGCATCGCCTGAAGCTTCAATTAAAGCTGCGCGGCCGCCTGCTAAAACGACGTCGTTTTTTGAGTTTTGGCCTACGTGGTTAATGTACTTGCCGGTGGTATTTTTGTGGTTAATCTATGCGGTGCGTTACCGTTCATTAACGGCCCCTTTACTGGCTAACCCTAAAATCACTTTGGGTGGCATGGTTGGCGGGTCTAAGCATGAGTTGATGTCACAAGCGACGGGGCGCTGCCGGCAGGCAATATTGCCGTGGCTTTACGTTCGGGTAACGGACGATTGTATTTTACAGCAGGCTAAGCAATGCGTTAATCAGGCAAAAACAAAGGGTATTTCGCTTCCTTTTGTGTGCAAACCCGATACCGGCTGCCGCGGTGCGGGTGTCAAATTAGTTACAAGCCAAGCCATGCTGGCGGAAATCATCGCTAAGTACCCTATAAATGCGGCTTTTGTGTGCCAAAAATTATCGCAATACGAACCTGAGGTGGGTATTTTCTATATCCGCTCGCCAGAACAAAAGCAAGGCAATATTGTTTCTTTAACTTTTAAAAATACGCCTAGTGTTATGGGTGATGGCAAACTCACATTAGAGCAATTAGTTAAGCAAGATGCCCGCGCTAGCGGTTTGCTAAATTTATACCACAGCAAAAATAAAACATCGTGGCAGGCTGTATTGCCTAAAGGTCATCGGCACCGTTTATTGTTTTCGGCAAGTCATTGCCGTGGCGCAGTATTTTGTGATGCGCGCGAGCATATAACCCCGGAGTTAACCCTAGCAATTAATGCCATTATGGCTGATCTTCCCGATTTTTATTATGGTCGTATGGATGTTAAGTATTCGAATTTAGAGGCGCTTAAGGCCGGGCGGGATTTAGAAATTGTCGAGATTAATGGCGCTAGCTCTGAGTCTATTCATATATGGGACAAAGATGCTCGCCTATGGGATGCCATTAAAACTCTTTTATGGCAGTACAGAACGTTATTTTCGCTGGGCGTTTATCAAATGCGCTTAGGCCATAAGGCACCTGGCGTGCGCTCGCTTTATAAGGCCTGGCGTCATGAGCGAGCCTTGACGCGGCATTACCCAGAAACAGACTAAAGGGCGTCTCTAAAGTACTTACTTAGGATATAAAATGACAAATCCATTAACTTTAGCGCGCGTTCCTCAGCCGGCGCGTTGGTTGGTTAATTCATTATCTCGCTTACCTGTGCTTTGCCGTTGGTATGAAGAATGGCTGTCTGGTGATGGCGGTGATGCGAAGGCTTTTCTGAATTATACGTTGGATAAAACCGGTGTTAATTTTGATGTTGTGAATGAAACTATATTATCGGCATTACCTAATACCGATGGGGCAAAAAAGGCGCCTTTAATTATAGTGGCAAACCATCCTTTAGGTGGTTTGGAAGGTATGTTGTTAAGCCGCTTGCTATTGCAATACCGGAAGGATTTAAAAGTATTAACCAATGAAATGTTGTTAAGCTTTAAAGAGTTTAATGATTTATTTATTGGCGTTGATGTATTGAACCCCAATAAACAAGCGCAAAATGCAAAAGGCATGCGTCAGGTGGCCAAGCATTTATCTTCTGGTGGTGCTTTACTTGTATTCCCCTCGGGGACTGTTGCAAGAATGACGCGAAATAATTGGGCTGTAACCGAAGCGCCTTGGCAAGATATTGTTGGTCGCCTTGCCTTAAAATATAAAGCGACATGCTTACCTATTTATGTTTCGGGTAAAAACAGCACGCTCTTTTATTTAAGTGGCTTAGTTCACCCGCGGCTGCGAACATTATTATTGCCGCGGGCTATGATTTCGAAAAAAGGTGAAGTGGTGCGTGCGATTGTAGGCAAGCCATTAGTGCTAGCCGCTGAGGATTTGACCCCAGAAGCCGCGACGGATTACTTGCGCTTGCAGTGCGAACTATTGGCCGAAACCGATGCGCCAATGGCGAATAGCCAGGCATTAACAACTATCGCGGTTACCAATACCGAGCAACGCGCCAATGTCGAGCAGCACCTTGCACGCAGCGCTTGTGACTGTATTGTTCGGCGAGGTGAATTGGCTGTGTATTGCCTAGCCTATGATGCATTGGGGCCGCTGCGTACAGTGCTTGCTAATGAGCGCGAAAAAACTTTTAGGGCGGCAGGTGAAGGGACTGGACGAGCGTTTGATCAAGACCGGTTTGATCCGTTGTACCATCACATCGTTGCTTGGGATCACAGCGCACAGCAGCTTGTTGGTAGCTACCGTGCAGCGAATGTTACCGATGTGATAGCCAAGGCTGGGTTAAACGGGTTATACAGCTATTCTTTATTTGCTTATGACCAACGCTTTTTGGCGTCGCTCGGTGGCTCGATAGAAGTGGGGCGCTCTTTTGTGACTCAGAATTATCAAAATAACAGTAGCGCCTTAGATTTATTATGGTGTGGTTTAGGCGGTTTTATGTTACGCAACCCGCAATGCCATACGTTTTTTGGTTGCGTGAGTATCTCGCAGGCGTTTGCTCCTGTGGTGCGGGCATTATTGGTTGATACGTTAATGACAAAGCACGCAGCGGATGACAATACGCGTACCTTAGTGAAAGCGCATACGCCGGTTGCTTTAAAGGAAAAATTTTGGAGTGACGAGCTTATCGAGTCGATGGCAAGCATGACGGCGATTAATAAATTATTGGGGCGCGCTAATTACCAGCTTCGCGTGCCGGCTTTGATTCGACATTATTTGGCACTTAACGGGCGTTTTATTGATTTTTCTGTGAATACACATTTTAGCCATTCGATGGATGGCTTAATTTATGTTGATTTACGTAAAACGCCTCCGCGCTACCTTAAGCGTTACCTTGGCGTAGAGGGGGCGCGTTTTTTTCAAGCGCGTTGGAGCTGTTTGGCGGGAGTTGCTTAAATGTTGCGTGATGCGTTGCTTGATTGCCTATTGCAAGTCGAAACTGTGCTAGATGCTTGGGAGCAAGCGCCTGATGCTTTTGTTGAGTTGGGTGTTGGCCGGCATCTGCGCCATATCTATGATCACTTTTTGGCGGCGCAACCTGCAGCGCTGTGCGCGCACAATAACAACGACGTATCGATTGATTACAATTCACGCAACCGTGAAGCACTGATTGAGCGCGATTTATTGGCATCCCAGCAAGCGCTTGCAGCCTTATTACAATGGTGCCAGCAATTGCCCGCAGATGATGTTTTATTTAATTATCCTGTTGTTGTTATTTCTGAGGTTAATTGTTTACAGCAAACCTCGGCGAGTTTTAATTCCTATATTGCGCGTGAGTTACTCTATTTGATGAATCATGCAATTCACCATCTCGCATATATCAAGCTATTGCTGTGTGGGGTTGGTATTGAGCTGCCTAGCCATGTGGGCATAGCACCCAGTACGGCCAGTTACCAGCGCCAGCGTGCCGCCGCATCTGAGGGAGCCCGCGAGTGTGTACGGTAACGGCTTTTTATTGGCCGCAAAGTAATTTGGCTGAAGGGCCATTATTAACCGTTACAATGAATCGCGATGAAGCTGTAAATAGGCCTGAGGGTGTTGTGCAGCATAAGCGCAGCCCTAGTGGCGATTTACTACGCTGGTTTCCAACCGATGCTGCAACTGGCGGAACTTGGTTTGGGGTTGGGTGTGCCGGTCTAGTCTTTGCCCTGTTAAATCGTTACCAAGACAGCCAAGTATTGGGGAATACTGCGGTAGTGAGCCGGGGGGCGATTATTCCACGGCTTTTACAATGTCGCAGCACTGATGAAGTGGCCCAACATTTGTCGTTAGCATATTGCGGAAATTTCTCACCTTTTGATCTTCTTGTATTTATAGGTGGCCTATGCCATCAGTTTAGCTGGAATGGTAAGCAGTTGGAAAAACAGCAGCACGCTATTAGCGGCGGTTTTTTTTATACCTCTTCTTCTATAAATATGGCGCAGGTGCTGGATTTCCGGTCGCAGCAGTTTCGGGGTTTTGTTCAGCAGTATAAATATTATTCGCGGTATGAATTTTCTGATTATGTGGTTAGCGCGTTACATAGTTTGCAGGGGGATAACCCGTCGTACAGTATTAATATGATGCGCTCAAACAGGCAAACGCGAAGCATTTGTCAGGTGCGGGTGGCTGCGGGTAAGGTTGAGTGTGATTATTGGCCGCTTGCCATTAAGCATGCGCCGGTAAGCTAGTTTGTAATTGTGTTGGGTTTTATTGCGTACAGCTTTGCTTTGCATCATTGAAAAATACGGCTTTGGACTGGCCAAATTGGAGAGAGGGGATTATGCTCCACAAGTTGTTCATTTCGTTGCGCTTAATACATGTTTGATCATCACGATTTGCTACGCCTACAAAAGACCTTTAGCGAGTTCTCGCTCGACCGTATGTGTCGCACCACGAATACTGACCTGCCTGCACTTTATCATTACCTCGAGTTTTATGGTTTTTTGTATACGCTTAAGGGCTTATCGGTTGAGTATTATTGCGGCTACCGCACACCAGAAGGCGAAGCGGGGCGTTGGGGGCGCATTGCTACCCACTATTGGCGCCTGAGTGAGGCGCGGGGCACAGTGTTTGTCGTGCACGGCTTATTTGATCATGTGGGGTTGTATCAGCCTGCGGTGCGCTATTTGTTGGATCAGGGTTATTCGGTTGTAGCCATTGATTTACCCGGGCACGGCCTAAGTGATGGCGAAGCGACGGTAATCGACAGCTTCGACAGCTACGCCGATGTGTTGGCTGAGTGCGTGGCTTATTTTGAATCCCGCATGCAAGGCCCTGCTTATGGGTTAGGGCAAAGCACTGGCGGCGCGGTAGTGCTAAATCACTGTTTTAGGGCTGCCAAGTGTGGCGACAGCTGCCCATATCAAGCGATTATTTTATTGGCCCCGTTATTAAGGTCGGTGCGCTGGCGCTGGGTGAATATGGTTTATCGAGCCTTTTCCCCGATTATTCGCTCGATAAACCGTTCTTTTGTTACTAACTCGCACAATGAATCGTTTAACCATTTTTTGGCGACAAGCGATATCTTACAAAGCCGGCGACTTTCTGTGCGCTGGGTGACGGCCATGCGTGAGTGGGCTTTTAATTTTGATCAGCAACCGAAGCTTGATGTGCCGGCGCTATTGGTGCAAGGAACGGGTGATCGGGTAGTAGACTGGCGTTTTAATGTGCCTGCATTTTGTGGCAAGTTATCTAATGTTGAGCAGCTTCAAATAGATAAGGCCATGCATCACTTAGTGAACGAGTCACCTGAATATCGCCGGCCGCTGGTGAAGGCGGTGGGGGTCTTTTTAGCTAATCATGCGGCTTCAGGGGCTGATGCGAGCGGGTTTCGAGACCCAAACACTAATGAGCGCGATTTAGACTAAAGCGCCAGCTGTTCAAAAATAAAAGCTGTTTTCATGGGTTTGCCTTCTGGTGTAATGGCTGCCCAAGTAAATACGCTATTCAATATTAAAGCGTTATCGCCGCTGCGGAATATCTGCTGTTCAAACTGCCCGCGTGCAGCGCCTTTTTGCTTAAGCTTTAATCCCACCCAAAAGCTATCGCCGCTACGCAAAGGCTTTTTGTAATCGAGTTCTGCCCGCGTGACGACAAGGTTTACCCCTTCTTTTGCCAGTTTGGCAAAGCTAAATCCGTTCGCAATAAAGAATTCGTGGCGTGCATGCTCAAGGTAGTTTTGGTAAACACTGTTGTTAACGATGCCTTGAAGGTCGCACTCGTAGTCGCGCACCTTAAACTCTAAGCTAAAAAGGAAATCGTCTGGCGAAGCATTATCCATGATGGTCTCGATGGTGTAGCCATACCCTAAGTCGGGTGACGACTTAGGGCCAGCAGAGCTTAAAACAGTACGCGGCAGCGGATTGTGCCTGGGATATTGCGAAGTTGCTCGAGGGCGACCTCACTGTAGGCGGCCTCTACATCAACAACGACGTAACCGACTTTTTCGTTGGTTTGCAGGTACTGGCCGCAGATGTTGATGTTGTTTTGGCTAAAAATTTGGTTGATGGCAACAAGAATACCGGGCTCGTTGCGGTGTACGTGTAATAAACGGTGTACGTCATTCTGGCTGGGCAAGGCAACCTCGGGGAAGTTTACCGAGCTGGTGGTGGTGCCGTTGTCTGAATATTTCACCAGCTTGCTTGCGACTTCTAAGCCAATGTTTTCCTGCGCCTCGGCAGTAGAGCCACCGATGTGCGGGGTTAGAATGGCGTTATCAAATGCGCGCAATGGGCTTATGAATTCGTCGTTATTGCTTTTGGGCTCGACGGGGAAAACATCGATGGCTGTACCAGAAAGGTGGCCACTTTCGAGCGCTGCAGCAAGTGCATCAATATCTACCACTGTGCCGCGCGATGCGTTAATGAATATGGCTCCTTTCTTCATTTTGGCGAATTGCTCGGCGCCTATCATGTTTTTGGTGGCTGCGATTTCGGGTACATGAAGGCTTACGATATCGGATTTGGCCAACAGGGCGTCTAACGTAGGAATTTGAGATGCGTTGCCCATAGGCAGTTTATTGACCACATCGCAAAAGATAACGCGCATGCCGAGTGACTCAGCCAATACGCTCACTTGCGAGCCGATAGAGCCGTAACCCACAAGGCCTAAAGTTTTGCCGCGTATTTCGAAGGAACCTGCGGCTGACTTTAGCCATTCGCCGCGATGACAGCCGGCGTTTTTTTCAGGAATGCCGCGGAGTAATAAGATGGCTTCAGCAATAACGAGCTCAGCGACACTGCGGGTATTGGAGTAGGGTGCGTTAAATACAGCAACACCATATTCTTGAGCTGCTTGTAAGTCTACTTGGTTGGTGCCAATGCAAAAACAGCCTACAGCAATCAGTTTTTCGGCTTTTTCAAACACTTCGCGGGTCAGCTGGGTACGCGAGCGCAAACCAATAAAGTGCGCGTCTTTGACGCGTTCGGTCAATTCGTCACCGGTGAGGGCAGAAGGCAAGTAATCGATATTGGTATAGCCGGCGGACGTTAAGGTATCGACTGCCGATTGGTGTACGCCTTCTAGCAATACAAATTTAATTTTGCTCTTATCGAGTGACTTCTTTGCCGCGCTCATATGCTCTTACCTAAAAATAAAACGTTTAGATGATGAAAGTGAAACTGGGGTTGCTGCACTAGCGCCGCTTAGGGTTGAAGTAACCTCTGGCGCTGATGTCAAAAATGGGGCGCGATTCTACCACAACCCCTTGCTTTTCTGGGTGTTTTTTAGTCGCTTGCTTTTAAGGTTTTAACGCCGCTTGCGGTACCCAGCAAGAGGATGTCGGCTGGCCTAAGGGCGAATAAACCGTTGGTGATAACACCAGTGATTTGGTTGATTTGGCGTTCTAGCTCGCAAGGCGCGGTAATGCTAAGGCCTTCCACATCTAAAATGAGGCCACCGTTATCGGTAATAACACCTTCGCGGTATATCGGGGTGCCGCCTAGGCGAGAAAGCTCGCGGGCAACATATTCGCGGGCCATAGGGATGACCTCAACCGGGAGGGGGAACTGGCCCAGCGTCTCGACCTGTTTGCTTTCGTCGGCAATGCACACAAATTCTTTGGCTGCTGCGGCAACAATTTTTTCCCGAGTTAAAGCTGCACCACCGCCTTTGATCAGCTCTAAGTTGGCGTTGGTCTCGTCGGCGCCATCGATATACAGGTCTAAACCATTGGTGTCGTTAAGGTCTTGAACCAAAATGCCGTGGCCGCGCAAGCGTTTAGCGCTGGCTTCCGAGCTTGCCACTGCCGACTTGAACTGGCTTTTAAGCGCCGCTAGCCCATCAATAAAAAAATTGGCCGTAGAGCCTGTGCCTATGCCTAAAACACTATTGGCGGCGAGTTTTGGTGCTATGTAGTCTAGGGCGGCTTGTGCGACGGCGAGTTTCAATTGGTCTTGATTCATCTTGGCAGGTACTCCTGATACTGAGTCGGGCGCTAATGGCGGCGTATGCGCTGTTGGGCATAAATTCTGGCGTGCATTGTAGCCTAAAGGCCCAACCGACTAAACGGCGATGATGCCCTTTATGTATCGCTGCACCTGTGACTATTGAGGTGATGTTGGCGTGTTGCAGCTTTGGCGCCTTCTACTATGCTTTTGGTTGTAGGCCATGAATTTATGCGCAATTAATGAATGGGAAGCTTGGCGGGCCATATGGTAGTAGCGACATATAAAACACCCAGTATTTGCGTTGTAGACGATAGCGATGACGATCTATTGGTCCTTAAGCGCGCGTTGAAGCAATTGAATGTCATTAATCCATTACAACGGTTTGATAAAGCAGAAAGTGCTTTGGCATTTTTAACCTCCGATGAGGGCCGACTGGCGAATGTGGGTTTGTTGCTGCTGGATATTAATTTGCCGGGCACAGATGGTATATCGCTATTGGAAAAGCTACGCGCTCATCGCGGTTTAATGAGCGTTCCGGTTGTGATGTTTACGACATCCGATGCGCCGGAGGATATCCGCCGCAGTTATCAAGCGGGGGCTAATGCGTTTGTGACAAAACCTGTAGCAACATCGGGGTTTACCGAAGCAATTAATTCGACGCTGTCTTTTTGGTTAAGAACGGCGCGTTTGCCGTTATCGTATTTTGAGGACGTCTAATGGGAGGGGAATTGGAAATTGCACGTCCAGTACTTATTGTTGACGATAACGCCGACGATCGCACAGCTTATAAGCGCTTTTTGAAAAAGTACGAGCATGATTTCCCTTCAGTTATTGAGTTGGAAAGCGGGCAGGATATAGAAAGCTTGCTTCATCAATACAACCCTTGTTGCTGCATTCTAGATTATCAATTACCCGGCCAAAACGGCTTGGTAGTACTTAAAAATATTCGCCGTGAATTTCCCGCTGAGGTATTACCTGTCATTGTGCTTACCGGCGAAGGTGATGAGGAAGTTGCGGTTGAAATGCTGCAAAACGGTGCGCAGGATTACCTCGTAAAAAGCGAGGTTAATGCATCACGCCTCTATGGCGCTATTCGCAGTGCATTGCAAACGGCTAATTTACAAAAGCAATTAACGCGCTTAGCGCACTACGATGCCTTAACTGGGCTGCTCAATCGAAGTTTGTTAATAAATCGTTTGGGGCAGGCTATTCATCGGTGCAATCGCTACAATCAAAAATGCGCTATTTTACATTTAGATATTAATAAATTTAAACCAATGAATGAGACGCATGGCCAAGAGTACGGCGATGCGGTATTACAAGAGGTTGCCGAGCGCATTCGCAAAAATTGCCGAGCAACGGATTCGCCGGCGCGATTAGGGGCTGATGAATTTGCCATACTTTTAGAACAAGTAGAAACCGATATGTGCAGTAAAATCGCGCAAAAATTGGTTGATGCTGTCGAGCAGCCAATGGTAATCAATGGCCGCGAGCAAGCGATTCAAATATCCATTGGGATATCGATATACCCCGATACAGCTAGTAGTGGCGATGACTTACTGAAACAAGCCGACGAGGCGCTGCAACGGGCAAGACGTAGTGAATCGCTCAAATTTGTGAGTTTTTCAGCAAAATATAAACGTGAGTGGACGCGGCAACAAATTTTGGAGCGCGACCTGCCAGCCGCTATTGCCAATGGAGACTTGGCGCTTGTTTTTCAGCCCATAGTAGACACTCAAACCTATGATCTAAAGCGTTTAGAAGTATTATCGCGCTGGCCGCGTTTGGATTACGATGTCTATGCGCTGGAACTCATCGAAATGATCGACCGGCTGGGTTTGGCTGATGGTTTCCATGATTGGTTATTTAATGAGGCATTTACGCAAGCGCGTAAGTTGGCTGATGGTAACGTGAGAGCCGATTTGTGCCTGAATATTCCCGCTAACTACTGTTATAGCAAATCTATCAGCCGTGCAGTGGAAGAATCTTTGGCGCGCCACCAGGTCGATCCACGACGTGTTGAGTTAGAAATTACTGAATCAACATTAATGCTGTATCCAGATCGTAGTGTTGAACTGTTAAATCAATTGCACAAAAAAGGCCTGCGTATCGCGGTTGATGATTTTGGTACAGGCTATAGCTCTATGGCTTATTTAACAAAGCTACCACTGGATACTTTGAAAATAGATAAGCACTTCTTCCTCGATAATATACGCGATGGGCGCAACAAAAAAGTGATTAGTGCAGTCACCGCGTTAGGGCATAGTTTAGGTTTAGAGATTATTGCTGAAGGTGTAGAAACATCGGCCGAATTGGAATTGGCGTCGCAAGTTGGGTGTGATTTATTGCAGGGGTTTTATTTTGGCAAGCCGGCGCCTGTTGGTGATGGCTGGCCAGATTTCTTTAAGCGCTTCCCCCTTGTTAACCCTCAAGCCTAGCGGGTTGTTGAGGATGTATGCTTCTAGCTAACGCGGCTTCAGCCTCTATGATAATAAAAGATTATTTGTTTGCGCTAGCGTATTTGCGAGGCCCCTCGTATAGAGGGTGTCTTTATGCCCAATGAATGGTGGTTGCGTTTAGTTGAGCTACTTGGGTCTGTTGTTGCCTTTTCTTTTTGTATTTATTTAAGTTTAACCTTAGCCCCTGCTGCCAGCTACCAAAGTGTATTTTGGCCATTAGCAGGCGTTGCCCTTGCGGTGGTATTGGTGAGGGGGCAGTGGCATTTACTTTCGTTATTCGCGGCATTATGCACTACCTACCTGCTGAATACCGAGCTGTATTTAACGGTTAAGGGCAGTGTACTGCTAGTTGCACTGATTCTTATGCCCGTTATACAAGTTGCCGCTGGCCATTGGATTATTAAGCGGCATTGCGATACGAACCTGTGGGTTTTTGCGGATGCGAGAAAATTATTGCAGTTGATTATTGCTGGTGGTTTATTGCCTGCTTTTATCAGTGCAGCCTTCCTGACTATTTTTTTGCAGTTCTATGCCAAGATAGATTTACAAGCCAGTATGGATGTGGCGCTAAGTGTATTCTTGGGTAATTTGTGCTCGGTAGCCATTATCACACCTTGTTTATTACTAATTTATTTAAAAAACCATTTGATATCCCGCTACCGAAAGTTGCGAATTGTTATTCCGGTTGCCGGTTTGTTTGCTGTTGCGGCCCTGTGTTATGGCGCACTGTATCATCAGCTGCGCGCACAGTTGGAATTCGAGCATCAAACAATATTAGATGACAACGCACGTGAGTTAGAGCATCGAATTAATGCTGTTTATCAACAGCTGCAAACGTTGCGATTTTTTTTAATGGAGGATAGGTTTCAAGTCGCTGAGCGTTATGTGACCGCAGCAGAAAAGGCTATGGCTGCGCATCAAGCGATTGACCGGGATCCACCTTACTTTGCGACGGCATTGCTTAAGTCGAGTGAGAGTGACGAAGCAGAAATAGATAATTATATTTTGGAGTACATTCACCCAGAAAGCGCATTCCCGATGCTTAAAGGCTTGCCCTTAGCGAATGATAATATGTCTTTGCGAGTTTTATTGGCGGCATCTTCGCGGGTGGAAGTGCGTACTTTACCCAGTTTGGACCTGGCGCGAACATCGGCAGGCTCATTTGTTGCTATATTGCTGCACCAGCTTTTTCCCGATGACCCTTCAAAATTGTTAGCTTCTGCTGTCGATGTTTCAAATTTAGCGTATGAAATTGGGGCGCAGTATGTAGATGGTTACAAGGTATTTAAAATTGAGGATGTATTGTCTGGGCGTTTATTGTATCAATCCCGAGGCCGTGAGCTATTTTCTAACCGTAGTAACTTAGTATATCGCCAGATTATTGCTTTTGGTGATCGCAGTTGGCGCTTGACGGCCGTTTACGATTTGGTTTGGATGGAGTATCGGTTACAAAAGAAATTGCTGTATATCAGTATGCTTTCGCTATTTTTAATTGCTATTTTTACCCTGCTAATTTTAAGCGCTTTAGTGAGTGCGCAGTCTTTAGAATATGCCGTTAGCGAGCGCTCTAAAGAGCTTGAGGAAGAACGGCGATTTCTAGATGCTATTTTTGAAAACTTACCGTTATTTGTTTATGTGAAGGACGCTCTTTCACGTAAATTCGTACGCGTTAATCGCCATGTGGAGCGGGTATTGGGTGTACCACGTAGCCATTATGAAGGTAAAACGGTGTACGACATTTTTGATGACGACACAGCGGCTAAGCGTACCGCTGCTGATATTAAAGCTCTTGACCATGAAGGCCCGTTGGTCGTAGGTGAGGAATCAATTAATACCCCCATGGGGATGCGCTGGCTATTTACGCGTAAAACTGTTATTCGCGATAGCAATGCTAGCGCGCGGTATATTCTGGGCATATCAGAAGATATCACTGAGCAACGCCGGCAAAATGAAACCTTGGATAGTCTTGTAGAGTCTCTACCTATGTCGCTAGTCGTGGTAGACGAAACGGGCATTATCGCTTATGCCAATGGCAGCGCGCAGCAGCTTGTTACTATCCAAATTGAAAAAACCACCCTGAAAGAAATATTACCCGATTGCGATTTTTCGATAATTCGCGAAATGCTTAGCCAGCATACAGAGCAGTCGCAACCAATTACAGTTATTGCAAAGGTGTGTAATAACGAGGGGGCTTGGCTTCCTGTTGAAGTCACTTTCAAACGAGCCCGGTGGGCAGGCGATTATCGATATCTCGTCTTAATCGCAGATATTTCTGATCGAGTCAGTGCTCAAAAATCGTTGCGCGATAGTGAAAACCAACTGCGGTTACTTATGGCCAATTTGGGTGAAGGTGTTTGTGGTATCGACCCAGTCGGAAATGTTACTTATGCGAACTTGGCCGCCTGCGAACTATTAGGCTACGAAATATTGGAAATTAAAAACATCAATTTTTATCAATCTATTTTTGATGGAAATAATGAAGGTGGCGACCCTATATTTAAAGCGTGTTCACTGGGGCAAATTACACGTTGCTCTAGTGCGATATTTCTTCGTGGCGATGGTTCGCCGATGCCTGTTGACTTTGTGTGTACGCCGCTATTATCGGACGACGATAGTAACCTTGGTGCGGTTGTTGTATTTAGTGATATACATGCGCGCTTAGAGTACGAAGAAAATCTAGCGCGCCGCAATGAACTAATTGCCCTGGGCTTGGATGCGGCCGGTTTAGGAAGTTGGGAGTGGCAAGCGACAGATAACCGTTTGGTTTTTTCTGCGACTTTATATCAAATACTTGAAATGCCAGAGGGTGCATTTTCTGAGCGTCCAGAAGATATTGACGATGTGATCCATCCGCATGATATTGCGGATGTTCGCATGGTTGATGAGCATGCCCGCCGTCACCTAGAAGTAACCGATTTTTGTTGTCGCGTAATTAAATTGTCGGGCGAGGTGATTTGGGTAACGGGTAAATATCGGTATTTTGCTGATGAGCATGGGAAAGTTGTCCGTGCGCGAGGAGTACTTTGGGATTCAACGGAAGAGACACTATTGCAACGTGATAACGCCGAAAAAACAGAAGCGCTTAAGCGTTCAAATAAAGAGCTTGATGATTTTGCCCATATAGCAAGTCATGATTTAAAAGAGCCGTTGCGGGGTATCTCCAATTACGCAACCTTTTTGCAAGAAGACTACAGCCAGCAGTTGGATCGCGACGGTAAAGACATGCTGCAAAGTATTACTCGATTAACCGGTCATATGGAGCGTTTAATCAGTGATTTGTTGAATTATTCGCGCTTGGGGCGAACAGAGTTGGCTTTTAAGCACGTCAATGCTGACGTGCTTATTTCAGAGGTGGTGGAATCATTATTGCCCCGTATGGCAGAGTTAAATGTATATTTAAGTTATGTGACGCCTATGCCTGTAGTCTATTGCGATAGCGTGCGAATAAAAGAAGTTTTTAGAAACCTTATTTCAAATGCGATGAAATATAGTCAAGGCTCTGAGCGCACAATAGAGCTTGGTTGTAACGCCGGTCATGATGAAGTTGTTTTTTATGTGGCTGATAATGGTATTGGTATTGAGCCTGAGTACCGAGATAAGATTTTTGAAGTCTTTAAGCGTTTACATGGCAGTACCGAGTATGGTGGTGGTAGTGGTATTGGCTTAAGTATTGTTCAAAAAGTAGTTGCCCAGCACCGAGGACGATTGTGGTTCGAATCAGAAAAGGGCAAAGGCAGCACTTTTTATTTTTCGCTACCTTTGTCTGTTTAGGGGGGAATGATAGGGCTAGCTCGTTTTGAGGTTTTACGGCTTGTTAACCCTTGGGAATCTCTAAAAATGAACTTTTTCCGCGGTAGCAGCGTCAGCTCCGTCCTCGAGTCCTCATTTACACCACGTAAACTGCGGCTCTCTGGGCGGTGCTTCCTTGCTCTCACACAAAAATTACTATTTTTAGAAATGCCCCCTTGTTGTTAATCTTCTTCAAGACCTAGTTTTTGCATGCGATAACGCAGCGACCTGAAAGTGACGCCAAGCTCTTTAGCTGCCATTGTTTTATTCCATCGCACTTTTTCGAGTGATCCAAGAATAATATCTTTTTCAATATCGGCGAGATAATCGTCAATGTTGGGGAATTCCAGCGCGCGTTCATAGTGGCTAATCACAGGGATGCTGGAGGTTGGTAAGTTTTCGGTAAGGATGGCGTCGTGCTTGAGTTGTAAATCGTGGCTTTCTATAGTGTCTGTATCGCACAAGGTGAATGCGCGCTCTAGAATGTTTTCAAGCTCGCGAACATTGCCGGGGAAGCTATAGCGTTCAAGCTCGTTTAATGCTGCTGGTGATATTTTGGGCGTATCCAGTTGCATGTCTGCGGCTAATTTTTGAAGAAGGTGATGCGTTAGCAACGCTACATCGTCTTTGCGATCGCGCAGTGGCGGCACATTGAGTTGAATAACGTTGAGTCGATAAAATAAATCCTGTCTGAAATTACCCTCTGCCACTTCGGCTTCTAAATTGCGATGGGTGGCAGACAGTATGCGAACGTTAAAGGGTTCTTCGGCGGAACCCCCGATAGCGCGAACGGCTTTTTCTTGAATTGCGCGCAGTAATTTAACCTGCATATCGAGCGGTAAGTCTGCGACTTCATCCAAAAAAAGCGTGCCGCCTTCTGCTGCACGAAACAAGCCTTGCTTATCTTGGTGGGCACCGGTAAACGAGCCTTTCTTATGGCCAAAAAACTCACTTTCCATTAATTCGCGCGGTATTGCGCCACAGTTAACAGCAAGAAAAGGGCTATTGGCTCTTGGCCCTCGCTCATGCATGGAGCGGGCAACAAGCTCTTTACCGCTGCCAGATTCGCCAGTGATATATACAGGGGCTTGTGAGCGCGCCAATTTAACAATACTCCGTTCGAGTTGTTTTATTGCGGGCGATTCGCCTAATAAGCGCGACTGTGTTTTGGGGGCGGTATCGTCGGTGAGCTGGTTGGAGGCTAAAGCATTTTTGACGAGGGTGCGCAAGTTGGCAAGGTCAATGGGTTTAGATAAAAAGTCAAAGGCTCCAGCTTTTAACGACTCAACGGCAGTATCCATATTGCCGTGGGCGGTAATTACGGCAACAGGTAACTGCGGAGTATGTTTTTGAATAAACCGAACAATATCGATGCCGTTACCATCAGGCAGACGCATATCGGTTAAACAAATATTGAATGCTTTTCGTTCGAGTAGTGTTTTAGCGCTAAGGACATTGTTTGCGGTCGTGCATTGAACGCCCATGCGATTCAATGTCATTTCTAGCAATTCACAAATATCCGGTTCGTCGTCAATAATTAATGCTGTAAAAAGTTCGCTCATGATAAATTTTAAATTACTCGGATTAGTTTATTCGCTGATGGTGTGAAAAATCAATACGAAAGCAAGTGCTGCCCTTTTCGGAGGCTTTGTGAAAAAGGTTGGCTTGATTAATTTGGCACAGCTCCTTACAAATATAGAGACCAAGCCCGGTTCCTTCGGCATCGGTTGTGTAAAAGGGGTCAAAAATATCTTCTAAATCACTCGGGGCTATGCCCGGGCCATGGTCAATAACTTCAATAAATGACGTATCGCTGTTGTCATTGCGGGCGGCATGGAGTTCGACTTCTTTTTGGCCGGTTGCTTTTTCATTGTATCGGGCGCCATTGTCGCATAGGTTCGTGAGTACCTGTGAGAGGTGGGAAGTATCAATGCGAACCAGTAAGGTATCTGGCGCCACCGAAAGCTTAATGCGTGCATTATTGCCTTGTTGGTAGGTTTCCACAAATGTAGGCAGCCATTGTTTGAGATCGACAATGGCCGTTTGTACTTCTTTGCGGCGTGAAATGGACAGTGTGTTCTCGATGATTTGATTTACGCGCGCGCAGTGCTGAAGAATGATTTCTACAAGGCGCTTATCATCGTCGGTTACTTGATCTGATTCCCTAAGTAGCTGCGATGCGTGGCTGATTGCGCCCAGAGGGTTTCTAATTTCGTGAGCAATGCTAGCGGTTAAGCGGCCCAGTGATGCAAGTTTAAGGTGTTGAGCTTGCTGCGTGAGTGCGCGGTTGTCCTCAATATAGAGTACCGTGCGTTGATTGCGCCCTAGTTTTAAAACAGCAGGGCTGATGCGAACTTCATGGCCGCTAGTTAGCGTATGGATCTTTGCGGGCTTGCTGATTGGATTGGCGCGCCATTCGTCAACAATCGCTTTAAGTGAGGAAATTTCCTCTAGTTGTGTTTGGCGGTAGCTCTTTGATTGCGGCAAGTCCATTAATTGAAGGGCTGAATCGTTGATAAGTTCGATTTTACCGTTGTCGTCAACCACAATAATGCCGGTGCGCATGCGGGTAATAATGGCTTGTGCCAGTTTTTGTAAATGCTCGGCGTAGGCGCTATGGGTTGCTGCCGCTAAGTCGCTGGTACGTATTTTTTCGGTAAGTAGCTGAAAGCTGATGGCTGTTAAAAACAAAACCGCACCAAGTACGCCAGAGGCAAACAGCTCTTTTTCTTGTTGTGCTTCCGAGAGCATGGCGTATACAGCATCACCAATAATAATAACGCTAGCCATGGCGGCGTAGCCTATCGCGAGGCGGCCACGGATAAAAATAGCGGCTATTGCGACATACACAATAATGAGATAACCCAGCCCGCTGGATACGCCACCACTGGCATGCAGCAAAATCAGCATGATCGAAATATCAAACAGCAAGGAGCCAACAAGGCGGTGGTGTGAATGCCGCAGGCTAGCCGGTGGCCATACGACTAATGTGAGTACACATACGCCGATATAAAGCGCGCTGGCCCATATATAGGTGTCTTGCTCTTGTGACCCAAGTACCGAGTGGGCATTACTTGTTAGCTGTAAGGCGAGTAATAAAAGGCCGATAAGTACTCGAATAACTTGGTAAGCGCCAAGTAGGCGGGTGTTATGCGGCGGGTGTTGGGTCTCGAGCACGGTATATCCTATGGCTGTTGCGCTAATCTGCTTTTTGGCATATTGGGTGGAGGCGCTAAGGGTTGCTGGTACCTAGTTGCAGGCCTTTAATCATTAAGCGGCTGGCATTTGTTGATATGCTAAAAGTGTCGGTGTAAGTTCGCGACCTATTCACTTTGCGTTGTTTGGGTAATTCAACCAAAATAGCGCCCACTTTGTATCAATGGCTTCAGTATCGCGCGGCTTGTTAAGGGCTGCAGAACACTGGAGGCAAACACTTAATATACTTGGGCGATGGCCCTAAGAATACTCGAGGTTTAAGTATAGATGTCAACGCTTGTTACCGCTTTAGCGCAAATCAACCCTTTAGTGGGTGATATTCCCGGCAATACACGTTTGATATTGCAGGCTGCCGAGCGAGCTAGGATAGACTTAAATGCCAATATTATTGTATTTCCTGAATTATCTTTAACCGGTTACCCGCCGGAAGATTTATTGATGCGGCCAAGTTTAACGCTGCGCATCGAGCGCGCCCTCGAAACGCTCTGTGCAAATAGCCATGACATTGCCCTTGTAGTGGGCTACCCCAAGCACACCGCTCAGGGCCTTGTGAATATGGCGGGGGTGGTATTTAAAGGGGAAATAATTGCCGAATATGCCAAACAGCATTTGCCTAACTACCAGGTATTTGATGAAAAGCGTTATTTCGTCGAAGGTGAAAGCATGGTTTGCGCAGATATCGAAGGCGTGCGTATTGCTTTAACTGTATGTGAAGATATTTGGCATGCCGAGCCTGCTGAGCAAGCAAAAGCAGCAGGCGCCGATATGTTGGTAAGCCTAAACGCATCGCCGTTTCATGCTAATAAGCAAAGTGAGCGCGAAGACATACTTAAAGCGCGCGCACGCCAAGCTGGCATGCCTATAGTTTACGTTAACCAAGTGGGCGGCCAAGACGAGCTTGTATTTGATGGCGGCTCAATGGTGGTTAATGCCGATGGTGAACTGGTCCATAGGGCGCCTTTATTTGCAGAATCGCTAACGGCTGTGGTTGCCAATAGCCGCCAACCCCTAGCTTACGACACCGCCGAGCTGGCAGATAACCCTAGCCACTTACCGAGTGTTTACCAAGCTTTGGTAACGGGAGTGCGTGATTATGTGAATAAAAATGGCTTTAAAGGTGTTGTGCTCGGTTTGTCTGGCGGTATAGACTCGGCCTTGACTTTGGCTATTGCCGTAGATGCCTTAGGTGCAGGCCGCGTAGAGGCGGTTATGATGCCCTTTAAATATACATCGGAAATGAGCCAAAGCGATGCCGCCGAGCAGGCTCAGCGCATGGGAGTGACTTACCGCTCCATTGGTATAGAGGCTATTTTCAATGCTTTTAATGCAGCCTTAGCTGGCGAGTTTGAAGGGCTAGCGGCAGACACCACGGAGGAGAATTTACAGGCTCGTAGCCGTGGCGTCTTGCTGATGGCCATCTCCAACAAAAAAGGCGCGCTGGTCTTAACAACCGGTAATAAAAGTGAAATGGCGGTAGGTTACGCCACCTTATATGGCGATATGGCTGGTGGTTTTGATGTTCTAAAGGATGTGCCAAAGACGCTGGTATTTGAGTTGTCTCGGTACCGCAATACTATTGCACCGGTCATTCCTGAGCGCGTGATCACAAGGCCACCGTCAGCTGAGCTAGCGCCGGATCAAATCGATTCAGATTCCTTGCCCGCGTACGATATTCTGGATGAAATACTGCGCTTGTATGTCGAGCATGACCAAAGTGCAGAGGCCATCATTGCTGAGGGTTTTAATGAGGCAGACGTTAAGCGCGTTGTGCGGCTTGTTGATATTAATGAATATAAGCGCCGCCAAGCCGCCATTGGTCCTCGCATTAGCCAGCGAGGCTTTGGTCGCGACCGTCGTTACCCCGTAACGAATGGCTGGCAGTTGGGTGATTAAATTGTGGGCTTAATAGCCCAGTGGAGCCCAAGGAAGGCTCCGTAACATTCCTTCGATATCACACCTTTTGTAAACCTGAAAATAAAATAAGCTTGAGTTGCCGCTGAATAGCGGCAGCGGCTATAGGCTGAGCTGTTGTTTGATGGCTTTTGCTGTGCCTATGGCACCAGAGGTATCACTGTGAATGCAGAGCGTATCGCATATTAAAGGGCGTAGTTTTCCGCTTGGCGTGGCAACTTGGCGGGATTGCAGTTGGCGTACCTGCTGTAAGCTTTCGTTGTAATCGAGTAATGCATCTGGCTGCGCGCGCGCGACTAATCGCCCATTTTCGTCATAACGCCTATCGGCAAAGGCTTCGCGAATTAACTTTACGCCGGCTTGTTTGCAGGCGTTACTTATTTCTTCTTGTCCGGCTAATAGCATTAGTGGCAAATCAAGCTGCTTTGCAACGCTAATGACTGTTTCTAGTACTTGTGGCTTTGTGCAGTCGTTATACAGGGCGCCATGGGGCTTGATGTAGCCTATGGGGATGTTTAACTTGCTTGCATTAAGGGTCAGCGCTTTGACTTGTTCGAGTAGACTCAGCGCAAGAGCTCTGGCGGAAATATCCATGCTGATGCGGCCAAAGTTTTCACGGTCAGGATACGACGGGTGGGCGCCAATGGTAACGTTGTGCTGTTTGGCCAGTGTGAGTGTTTTCATCATCGTGCTGTCGTTGCCGGCATGCCCGCCGCAGGCAATATTGGCCCAGTCTATGTACGGCATTATGGCGGCATCAATAGCGCTTAGGCCTTCGCCAAGGTCGCAGTTTAGGGGTAATGATAGTGAGGGCATGATTTTCCTGCGGTATTGGGTAGCTATAGGGTGCGGGCAAAGTATTGTAGTCTGGGGAAGCTTAAATTAGCAGCTAAAAGTGCCCTAAAAGCGTTCAACGTCCGACATTTTCGGTAAAAAGTGCTTCCAAATGGCTCGATTTCTATCACCTGTTATCGGCAAGGGCATGCTGCTATAATTGCCGCCGATTCTTACGAGAGGAGGTGAGTTTAAGCAGTATAACTGCCTACTTACCTTCTTTATATTGACGACATTCCTCTCAAGGCAGGTTACCTCGATGTCAGATTACAAAATTATATATACCGAAACCGATGAAGCCCCAGCGCTCGCAACCTATTCCTTCTTGCCCATTGTAAAAGCATTTACAGGGGCGGCAGGAGTAGAGGTAGAGCTAAAAGATATTTCCCTTGCTGGTCGCATCTTGGCGGTATTCCCTGAGTACTTGAGTGAAGAGCAGCGTCAACCGGATGCCTTGGCTGAGCTAGGCGAACTGGCGAAAACGCCTGAAGCGAATATTATCAAATTGCCGAACATTTCGGCTTCAGTACCGCAGTTAAAAGCGGCTATTAAAGAATTGCAGGCTAAAGGGTATGCACTACCTAACTACCCAGAAGAGCCAAAAACAGATGAAGAAAAATCTGTGCAGTCGCGCTACGACAAAATTAAAGGCAGCGCAGTAAACCCTGTGCTGCGCGAAGGTAACTCTGATCGTCGTGCACCAGTACCGGTTAAAGCCTATGCCCGCAAAAACCCACACTCGATGGGTGCATGGGATGCGAACTCACGGTCTCATGTTTCGTCAATGACGGGCGGTGATTTTTACGCGAGTGAAAAATCGATCACTTTGGCGCAAGCTGATAAATTTAAAATTGAGTTTGTCGATACCGCTGGCGCTTCCACCGAACTTAAAGGTTTCGCACCTTTGCAGGTCGGTGAAGTACTTGATGCGAGTGTAATGAGTAAAAAAGCCCTAGTCGCTTTTTTAGAAGAGCAGATTGTTGCAGCAAAAGCAGAGGGTGTACTTTTCTCGCTGCATTTGAAAGCAACAATGATGAAAGTGTCGGACCCGATTATTTTTGGTCACGCGGTTTCGGTGTATTACAAATCCGTATTTGAAAAGCATGGTCAGATTTTTGCCGATTTAGGTGTATCGCCGAATAATGGTATTGGCGATGTTTACGCAAAAATTCAAAGCCTACCAGAGGCACAGCGCGCTGAAATCGAAGCCGATATAACTGCTGTTTACAGTCTGCAGCCCGAACAAGCAATGGTGGATTCCGATAAAGGTATCACCAACTTGCATGTACCCAGCGATGTTATTATTGATGCTTCTATGCCTGCTATGTTGCGTTCTTCGGGGCAAATGTGGGGCGCCGATGGGCAACAAAAAGATACCAAGTGCATCATCCCAGATCGTTGTTATGCCGGTGTTTATCAGGCGGTATTTGACTTTTGTAAAGAGCATGGCGCCTTTGACCCTACCACCATGGGCACTGTGCCCAATGTTGGTTTGATGGCTCAAAAAGCAGAAGAGTATGGTTCGCACGATAAAACATTCGAAGCTCCAGCGGCGGGCGTTATTCGCGCGGTTAATGAAAGTGGCGAAGTCTTATTGCAGCAAACGGTAGAGGCCGGCGATATCTTCCGCATGTGCCAAACCAAAGACGCCCCGATTAAAGATTGGGTGAAATTAGCGGTTAACCGTGCGCGCGCTACTGGCTCGCCAGCGGTATTCTGGTTGGACGAAAACCGTGCGCACGATGCTGAATTAATTAAAAAGGTGAAGGCTTATTTGCCAGAGCACGATACAAGCGGCCTCGAAATCTTAACGCTTGCGCCGGTAGAGGCGACTCTTTACAGCTTGGCGCGTGTTAAGCAGGGTTTAGAAACTATTTCTGTTACGGGCAATGTATTGCGCGATTACTTAACCGATTTGTTTCCGATTTTGGAGCTAGGTACATCGGCGAAGATGTTATCGATTGTTCCGCTAATGAATGGCGGCGGCTTGTTTGAAACAGGGGCGGGTGGTTCAGCGCCTAAGCATGTGCAGCAATTTGAAAAAGAAGGGTACTTGCGTTGGGATTCGCTGGGCGAATTTTTGGCATTATCGCCTTCGCTAGAGCATTTTAGCCAAGTGGCCGGGAATGCTCAGGCAAAAGTTATTGCAAAAGCGCTAGATGTCGCAACAGCTAAATTTCTTGATAACAATAAATCGCCTGCGCGCAAACTGGGCTCCATTGATAACCGTGGCAGTCATTTTTATCTGGCCATGTATTGGGCAGAGGCTTTGGCGGCGCAAGATGAAGATGCTGGCTTAAAAGCTAAATTTATACCCTTGGCCCAACTGCTGATTGAAAAAGAAAATGACATTGTTGCTGAGCTAGTCGCTGCGCAAGGTAGTGAGCAAGAGCTTGGTGGTTATTATCGTTTAGATGCCGATAAAGTCAGCAAGGCAATGCGCCCAAGTGCAACGTTTAATGCGGCTTTAGCTGGTCTGTAAATAGCGGGCTTAGTGACACATAAGTAAAAAATATTGCTTAAGTGTATTTGATTTAATATTGATATTAATCCCCGCCTTCGTAGCGGGGATTTTTTATGTGCAATAGTGAGAAATTATGAGTATTGATAGCAGTTTGCTGATGCGTGCCGATCACAAGTGTGAGTTGTGTGGTAGTACTGAAAATTTTCAGGCTTACGAGTTGCCGCACTCTGAAGGGCGAAGTGATAGTGCTATCTTGGCCTGTGAAAAATGCCGACAACAATTACCTGAAGGCAATACCTTGGAGCCAAATCACTGGCGCTGCTTAAACGATACCATGTGGAGCCCAACGCCTGCGGTTCAGGTGATGGCGTGGCGCTTGTTGGCGCGCCTTGAGGGTGAAAGTTGGGCGCACGATTTATTAGACATGCTGTATTTAGATGATGACCTGAAGGCTTGGGCTGCGGCGGGCCTGGAAGAGGAGGACGAAGATGCCGTCGATTGCCGTGACAGTAATGGCGTGCGTTTATCTGCAGGTGACAATGTTGTTATTATCAAAGATTTGCCCGTTAAAGGTTCGAGTTTAGTGGCTAAGCGAGGGACTGCCGTGCGAGGTATTTCTTTGACAAGTAACCCTGAGCATATTGAGGGGCGTGTAGAAGGGCAGAGAATTGTTATTTTAAGCTGTTATGTCAAAAAGTCGTGAGTGCACAGCGCTAAGGTTTGTTAGGTGTTGCGAGTTTAAAGGCTAGCCTTGGTTATTTATTGTTATAAAATTCGCAATTATTCAGGTGGGTGCGACATGATGGTCACCCAAAAATGATCAGTTTGCCGGCCTATTTGAGCATGGCTGAATAGTTACTAAAATTCTAATTAAGTTGGGGTGGTGTATGTGGTTACAGCGAGATATTCAGCTTCGCGCTCGAAATAGAGGGTTTCATTTGGTGACGAGTGAGGTACTTGATGCAATTCCGGAAATATCCAATTTGGCTGTCGGGTTGTTGCATGTCCATATTCAGCATACATCTGCCTCTTTAACGGTAAATGAAAATGCTGACCCAACAGTTAGGCAGGATTTTGAAAGTTATTTTAACCGCACGGTGCCAGAAAACGAGCCCTACTACTTGCATGATGATGAAGGTAGTGACGACATGCCAGCCCATTTAAAAGCCAGTATTTTGGGTGCTAGCGTTTCGCTGCCCATTAAAAACGGCCGCTTGAATGTGGGGACTTGGCAAGGGATTTATTTGTGTGAACACAGAAATTATGGCGGCGCTAGGCGCTTGGTATTGACGTTGAATGGCGAGTAGCTAAGGTTATTACTTGGTGTTAAACCTAGAAACCGCAGTTGAGAGTCAAAAAGATGCGTATTCCGTTGGTGTGCATGGCGTGTAGTAAAAATGTGTAGTCACCTTATTGGTGATGAATCATTTTTATCACATGTCAGGTGCACCAAGGGGATGCGTAGACTTTGATGGTTCAACTGCGGTTTTTAGGTTAAAGGCAGTTCTCGGGCTTGGGTAGCCCCGCAACTTTTGCAGCAACTTTTGCTGGGCTACCAGGGAACAGTTGTAGTAAATAAATGCTATTCGCCTTTTCTTTGCCCAGCTGAATGCCAATATATTTAATGAGTGGGCGCATCGCGGGGGATAAATCAAACTCGCGATAGAACTGCTGTAAACAGTGAATGATTTCCCAGTGAGCGTTGGTGAGTTCGATGCCTTCGTTCTTGGCTAGTGCATTAGCTACCGGTTCACTCCAGTCACTAAGATTGATTAAAAAACCTTCGGCATCCAGTGCGGGTAACTTCATATCCATTGCTCAGTACCAGCTTTGTATTGGCGAATGCTGGCAGCTTAGGGCGACAAAGGCATCGTAATCAATGGTTTGCTTGCGCTTGGTGGCAACGCCGCGAGCTTGGGTGTCGGCGGCAATGGCGAATACTTGCTGGCTTTTGCATGCGGCTGAAAATAATGGATCTTGCAATGCGTAAACGCCGTCATTAATTAATATTAATGTGTCTTGCGGTGAGAGGTGCTGTAAGCAACTTTGATAAGCGCTGTGCGACGGAGGTTGGCTTAAAATGTGTAATGTCATGGCTTTAAAAGCTCAATACGGTTTTGGCGCTATTCATTAGGGTGCGTATTTCATCGGTCGATAATAGTTGCACATCTAACGTGGTGGCATCGGCATCTAAGTTTCGAGCTTTTAAGCTATCGGATGCCGCGTATAGGGTGTCTATGCCAAATAGTGGTAGGGCGGCGCTCATCTTTTGATGGCTTTTGCGCTGAATGGCTTCGGCTGCTTGGTTGCTGATTAGCTGGAATACGCCGTCATCTAAAAAGAGGATGGCCATGTTTTGCTCAAAGGCGCCTGCAGCGAGTGCTGCTTCAAGGCCTTCTCGTCCTAAGCTGCTGCCGTAAGGGGAGTGGCGAAAAATAAAAAGTAGATCGCAAGGCTGCATCGTTGCGTTATCCAAAGGTGATTACTCGGTCGCTGGTCGCTGCGGCTTCTATCAATTGCCCTAATCCGCTAAGTTCGGAGTTGCCCAGTAAATTGGGTGCGGCTTTGTTGTGTCGCTTGCTTTCGCTTTCGTCCAGTACACCGCGTCGCGCCGCTGCTGCAATACACACTACGCTATCAATGTTGTTTTCGTTAATAAAGGTGCTCCAAGCAGCTGCAAGGTCGAATTCTCCTTGGGGGGTAATGGCTTGTGCATTTAGGTTGTACACACCGTCCCCGTAAAAAAATAGGCGGTGTATTTTGTGTTGGTTGCGTACCAAGGCTTGGGCGTACTGAAGGGCGTTGTAGCTAGTGCCACCGTGAAGTGAGTGCGGGCCGCTGTTAATAACGAGGGAAAAAAGCATAGTGCTAGGGCTTAAATAAAAACCGCCAGCTGGGCTGGCGGTTTAGGTGTTAATAATTTGCTGCAGCTTAGTCGTCGTTCATTACGCCAAGAATGTGTAGCAAGGCTGTAAATAGATTCAATATGTCTAGGTACAGTCTTATGGTGGCCATGATGTAGTTGGTTTCGCCGCCGTGAATAATGGCGCTGGTATCGTACAAAATAAAGCCAGACATTAATAGTACAACTACAGCGCTTAAAGCAAGGCTCATCGCTGGCATGTGAATGCCAAACATGCCAAGCACCATGAAGGCAAGGCCAGCAACAACAACGGTGATTAAGCCTACCATCAAGAAGCCGCCCATAAAGCTGAAGTCTTTACGGGTAGTTAGTACGTAGCCCGATAGCGCAAAGAATACCAAAGCGGTTCCGCCAAGGGCTTGCATTACGATCATTCCACCATTGGCAGACTGTAGGTAGTAACTAATGGTGGGCGCTAGGCCTGCGCCCATTAGTGCGGCTACAGCAAAGACCACTAAAATACCTTTGGGTGAGTTGGCAACCTTGGGTAAAACAAACCAAATCAAGCCTATAGCACCAAATGAGAATGCAATAGAGATAATGTGGGATAACCCAATAGCCATGCCAACGAATGCTGAGATAGCACTCACTAGCATCGTTACAGCCAATAAACTGTAAGTATTGCGTAAGACTTTGTGGGTCTCTGCATTTTGAATCGAACTTGCAGAATAAACCTGTTGCATGGTGAATCTCCTAGGGTGAGTCAATAAGTTGCATCATACAATGTGTGTAACCAATATCAATACACATCTTGGTGGTGAGACAGTGAAAAATCAAGTAAGTGCAGTGAGTATTTTGTGGCTATTTTGCTGTACTTGCGTTTTATACGTAAGTCTTGAATTGTTGTCTTGATGCTGGATAGGTAGGCATAAAAAAGGCCCATCTTTCGATGAGCCTTTCATAAGGAGCTAGTCCTTATATAGTGGCGGAGGGGCAGGGATTCGAACCCTGGGAGCTTTGACACTCAACGGTTTTCAAGACCGCCGCTTTCGACCACTCAGCCACCCCTCCAGAAGAGGCGCAAATTATACATTTGTTTATATAACTGGCAACCCCTTTATTACAAAAAATTTAAACCTGGCTTTCTTTTGTTTCTTCCTCATTAATTTTTGTTGCTAGCGGCCCGCGAGGATCGTTGCTTGCGCGTCCAAGCGCGCGAGGCGAGCGCTTAATATCAGCGGCGAGAGCGGTATCTAGCGGCAACCCTTTAGTGATTTGGCTTTCTAGCGTGGTAATCGCTAAGTTAGCTACCGGCTTGGGGTTAGTTCTAGGGTCGTTATTGGCACGAACGTAAGTTGTTGCTTCGCTACTTTCCTTTGCGGTTGCAGTGGGCTCTGCTTTTGTTTCAGGCTCTTCAGCTTTTGGCGCAGGCTTTTCTTCCGGGGGCGTCGTTGCTTCAGGTTCCGGTGTTGAAGCTGTTTGCACCTCTTCTGTGGCCTTGGCTGCCGGCTCCTGCTCCTTTACCTTCTCCTTTGGCGTGGCAGCTAATGCTTCTTTTAATGCGGCCTCAGCTTGAGCGGCTGCGGGTGTCGCAACGGCATCTGCTGCTTTTTCTGGCGTTGATGCTTTTGGCTCCAGGTTTTTAGCTTCTTCTTTAGTCGCAGCAGTATCGACATGCGCTTTTTCTGCTTTGGCGGAAGCCTCAACAGGTTTTGTGGTGCTGTCGTCCTGCGTGGCAGTATTTTGATTATCGTTGCCAGCATTGTCGTTTGATGTTGTTTCTGCATCTTTGCGCTTGTTGCCATTACCGCGGCTGCGACGACGGCGCGCTGGGCGCTCAGTTTGGGCTTCATCGTTATTCGACTCGGCCGCCTTGGCTGGCGCTTTAGCTGCGGGCGCTTGCGTTGCCGTTTCTGTTTCTTGGGCTTCGCTGGCTGCCCCGCGCTGGCGTTCTTGCGTGCGGCCGCGTCGATTGCTTGGGCGCTTGGGTGGTTGGTTTTCGTTTTCGCTAGTGTTGCCTTCTGTGTTGTTTGTTTCGCTTGTTGCGCCCTCGTTGTTATCGCTACGGTTTTGTCCGCCACGGCGACGATTGCGGCGGTTTTTGTTTTGTGGGCGCTCGCGATCTTGCTGCTTCTCGGTGTCTTGATAAATGTTTTCGCCGCTGAGGTTATCAACAATTTCATCAGAATCGTTTTGGTTTTGACGGTGGTCGCGACGGTTGTTGTGTCGCTGGTTGCGATTACCGTTGCGCGAACGTCGCTGGTTATTGCCTCCGCGACGCTTTTGATGGCCGCGGTTTTCGCTGGCTTTTGGCGCTGGTTCTTCTGGCTTGCTTTTGAAAAACCCGATAACAAGCTCGAGCAGCTTGGCGATAAGCCCTGGTTCAGATTTTTCGCTACTGGCTTCCGGGGCTTTGTTGTCTGCTACGGTTGTTACTGGCGGCGGCGGTGAAACCTGAGATACCAGTGGTTTTGCTGGCACAAAGTTCTCGGCTTTTTTCTCTTCTTCGAGCTCACTGGCATGCGGGTCCGAGACTTCTATCTTGTAGCTTTGATCTGCGCCTTCAACCTCGTCATCGCGTAAGCGAGTGACTTCGTAGTGCGGTGTAACCATGTGCTCGTTTGGCAGAATGACTACGCGCGTAGAGTGGCGAGACTCGATATTGCTAATCGCGGTGCGCTTTTCGTTGAGTAGGTAGGTGGCAACCGGTACAGGTACAACCGTACGGATCTCAGCGCTGCGCTCTTTTTTAGCTTCCTCTTCCACAATGCGCAAAATAGAAAGTGCTAGTGAGCGGGTGCTGCGAATGGTGCCTTGGCCGGTACAGCGAGGGCACATTTTTGATGTGGTTTCTTCTAGTGATGGGCGCAAGCGTTGGCGAGACATTTCAAGCAAGCCAAAGCGAGAAATTTTGCCGATTTGCACGCGAGCTCTGTCCATGCCTAACGCATCGCGCATGCGGTTTTCTACTTCGCGGCGGTTGCGGTCGGGGTGCATATCGATAAAGTCGATTACGACTAGGCCACCAATATCGCGCAAGCGCATTTGGCGTGCGATTTCATCTGCCGCTTCTAGGTTGGTTGCGAGTGCAGTTTCTTCGATGTCGCCGCCCTTGGTTGCGCGCGCCGAGTTAATATCAATAGAGACCAGTGCTTCAGTCGGGTCAATAACAATCGAGCCGCCAGATGGGAGTTTAACCTCACGCTCAAAGGCGGTTTCGATTTGGCCTTCGATTTGGTAGCGGTTAAAAAGGGGGACTTCATCGTTGTAGTGTTTGATTTTGTGCTTTTCTTGCGGCATCACCTGCTGAACAAATTGCAGTGCTCGCGAGAACGACTCGTTGGTATCCACAATAACTTCGCCGATATCTGGGCGCAGGTAATCGCGAATGGCGCGAATGATAACGTTGCTTTCTTGGAATAAAAACTTGGGGGCACTGACGCCGCTAGAGGCATCAATAATGGACTGCCAAACGCGCACGAGGTAGTTGAAATCGTTTTGCAGGTCTATGGCGCTGCGCCCGACACCTGCGGTGCGTACAATAATGCTCATGCCTTTTGGCATATCCAAAGAGCTTAAGGCTTCTTTTAATTGTGAGCGATCTTCACCGTCGATACGGCGGGAAATGCCGCCGCCGCGTGGGTTGTTGGGCATTAAGACGAGGTAGCGGCCGGCCAGACTAATAAAGGTTGTTAGTGCGGCACCTTTGTTGCCGCGCTCTTCTTTGTCGACCTGAACAATAACTTCGGTGCCTTCTTTGACAAGGTCTTTGATGCGCCCGCGATCACTTTTGCCATCTTGTTTGACAAAGTATTCGCGCGAAATTTCTTTAAGGGGAAGGAAGCCGTGGCGCTCTGCGCCGTAATCGACAAAGGCAGCTTCTAGGCTGGGCTCTACGCGGGTAATTTTGCCCTTATAGATGTTGGATTTTTTTTGTTCGCGTTGTTGGTTTTCAATATCAAGATCGTATAGCCATTGTCCGTCGACAAGCGCCACGCGGACTTCTTCTGGCTGGCTGGCATTGATGAGCATTCTTTTCATTATTTGTGTTCTCTTTGCGTTTAGCAATTATGCAAAGCACAAGCCTAAAAAGTGCATACAGCCGATAGCGGCTTTAATGAGTGCTGCCAAATATGTGCGGCAAATAGATGTTCAGTTTGCTCGCCTTAAGGCCATTTACGGCTAGGCCTTGTGGTGCACTCATACAGTATCAAGTACTCAGGACGTCGCAGGTGAGCCTGCGGGTTTCCGTTGAGTGGCGTATGTGGCCACCCTTGCGACTTGTGTTTCAGTGGTTGAGTTTAGCTCAACCACTGCTGTTAATTCGTCTATCGTATCCTTGGCTTTTGAATGCCGTGAGCGCTGTACTTTTGGGCCTTTGCCGCAAAATGAAGCGTCTTCAGGGTCTTCGTTGCAATTGCGAAAGCGAAGGAATGGCGCATGGCGGTTAATGCTCGCTATGCTGCCAAAACTGCAAGCACATCGTAGGATGCGCGTTGGCTTTTTATCTATAGTTTAAGTTAGTTTTCAATTTGCTCATTTCGAGCGGGAGGTGGGCTTTTCGGCGGGATTTTAAGTTGCCAGGTAAACGCACCATCCCAGTTGCGCCTAATAAAGATTTATTAAAAGCGCTAATTATATCCGTGGTGCAGTCACTCAATCGGTCCGAACTAGGTGAGCGCTCGCTCGCTAGTAGGCATGCAGTAAATAAGCCTAGTGCGGTGTGACAGCTGCTGGAGTGTAGCACTTAGGTATGAGGCTTTCAAACATTCGGCAGTTATTAATTCGGGTGCTTTTATAGAGCTGCCCGAAGGGGGCGTGTAGAATTGCGCGTTTTATGCGCTAGGTTACGTCATGAGTGAAGTTAAGTTTATAGAAGTCCCTGAAGAGTACGAGGGCCAGCGCTTAGATAACTTTTTGCTAGCACGCCTAAAGGGTGTACCTAAATCGATGATTTATCGGGTCATTCGAAAAGGTGAGGTGCGAGTTAATAAAGGCCGTGCAAAACCTGATCGCAAGTTGTTGGGCGGGGATGTTGTTAGGGTGCCGCCCATTAAAACAAAGGAAGTTGAAGTTGTTACACCTTCGCAGGGGTTAATACAAACACTTAGCGATGCAGTTCTGTATGACGACAATGGCTTGCTGATTATTAACAAGCCTTCGGGGTTGGCCGTCCATGGCGGCAGTGGTATTAATGTTGGCTTGATCGAGGCTTTAAGGCAGGCGTATGGTGCGCCGTTTCTTGAGTTGGTGCACCGTTTGGATCGCGATACCTCGGGTTGCGTGATGGTAGCCAAAAAGCGCAGTGTACTAAAGCATTTGCAAGATGCCTTGCGACACAAAGGTGTGATTCAAAAGCATTATGTGGCGGTGGTTGTGGGTCGTTGGCCCAAACATATCGCGCGAGTAGATGCTCCGCTAAAGCGGTGTGAGTATCCCAACGGCGAGCGCATTGTGCGGGTTCATTCGGAAGGTAAGGCATCGGTTACCGAGTTTAAAGTGCTGCAGTATTTTGATGGTTTTACATTGGTTGCGGCTAAACCCTTAACCGGCAGGACCCATCAAATACGCGTGCATGCGCAGCATGTTGGTTGTTCGCTGGTAGGGGACGAAAAATACACGGCCCTCGAAGACAATAAACGTATGAAAGCAAAAGGCTTTAAGCGCTTATGCTTACATGCGCACGGTTTGCAGCTGCGTTTTGCTGATGGTGCGCCATTATCTGTGCGCGCGCCTCTGCCGGCAGAGTTATTACAGCCCTTGCAGGCTGCTGGCTTGGAGGCTTTAAATGCTGATCATTTTTGATTGGGATGGCACGGTAAGCGATTCGACGGCCAAAATTGTTCGCTGTGTGCAATCGGCAGCTAAAGACATGGCTTTGCCAGCTTTAGCACCTGAGGCCATAAGGGAAATTATTGGCTTGAGCTTAGTTAATGCTATGGCTCAGCTATACCCTCAATTAGATACGGCTGAGGTAGAAGCATTGGCTGCTGCCTATAGTCGCCATTACGTTGCCGACAATGAAACCCCCGGTTTTTACGAGGGTGCTTTAGAAGCGTTGGAGCAGTTGCATGATGAGGGCTTTTCGCTGGCGATTGCTACGGGTAAAAGCCGCAAAGGGTTGGACCGAGTATTGGCTCAGTTGGGGGTTGCGTCGCTGTTTTCGTTTTCGCGATGCGCAGACGAAACGGCTTCCAAGCCCGATCCGCTTATGCTTAACGAGATTTTAGCGGTCAGTAATCGCTGTCATAGCCGTGCTGTAATGGTTGGCGATACTGAGTTTGATATGGCGATGGCGAAAGCGATTGCCATGCCGCGTGTGGCGGTGAGTTATGGCGCTCACCATATTGACCGCTTAAAAGCTTACGAGCCTAAATTGTGCGTGGATAACCTAACGCTAATGCTGCCGTGGTTGTGTCAGCAAAGAGAGGTGCTGGGTTAGTTGATGCGCAATAATGGGTTTACCCCAAAGCGGCGCAAATACTCAGTAGTTCGAATTAAGGGTAAACCGATAAGCGCGCTAGGATCATCACTGGTAACGCGGGTAAGTAACATGCAGCCGGCGCCTTCACTTTTAAAGCTGCCTGCGCAGTCAATAGGGTTGTCTTTTTCGATATAGTGGGCGATTTCTTGTTCGCTAAGATCGCGAAAGGCGACCTCGGTGGTAATAACATCGCTGCACTGCTGCGAATTCATTTGAACGCATAGCGCGGTATAGAAACGTACCGTCTTACCAGATTGTTGTTTGAGTTGGGCAATGGCTTTTTCGCGGGTTCCGGGCTTGCCTAGCTGCGCACCGTCAAGCCAGGCCACTTGATCGCTACCAATAATAATACTATTAGTTTTTTCGTCGCTTGGTAGTTGTATGGCGATGGCGGCGGCTTTTGCTTTGGCAAGCCTGAGGGCTGTGGCTTTGGGTGATTCATCAGCAAGCGCTGCCTCGTCAATATTTGGCGCAATGCAGCGAGCCGTTATATTGAGGCTCTCGAGCAGTTTTTTACGATACTGCGATGATGAGGCGAGAATGATTTCGGGCATAGCGAGCGTTAACCGGCAATAGGATTTATAGCCAGTACGGCGTTAATAACGTGGCGCTGCCCGTCGCGGTAAACTTCCAATAATATTTCTTCGCCAGGGCGAGACTCTTTAACCTCTTGCATGCTGCGCAGGCCGCCGTTTAAGCCGTTGCTGACCTTCTGATTATTCACTTTCACGATAATGTCACCGGGTTGTAACCCTGCGATGTGGGCTGGCCCATTGCTGTAAACTCCCGTGACGAGCAGTCCGTGGGGAGATGGTAGTCGGTAGCGGCTAGCAATTTGCGGGGAAATGGGTTGCGCGGTGACACCTAGCCAGCCGCGCACAACGCGGCCAAATTCTATGATGTCGCTTAGGCTTTGCAGGGCGGTTTCTGCTGGGATAGCGAGGCCCACTCCATTAAGGTCGTTATCGCCAATGCGATCAAGCATGGCGGTATTGATGCCGACAAGGTTGCCGAAGGCATCAATTAGAGCGCCGCCGCTATTGCCAGGGTTGATGGCTGCGTCTGTTTGTATAAAGTTTTCGAAGGTATTGATGCCTAAACCATAGCGGCCCACGGCAGAAATAATACCTTGGGTTACGGTTTGGCCCATGCCAAAAGGGTTGCCAATGGCCAGTACAACATCACCCACTAACATGCCTTGCTCAGTCGAAATATTAATGGCTGTAAGCTGGTCTAACTCGATTTTAAGTACAGCAAGGTCGTTTTCTTTGTCGATACCTATAAGGTCAGCTTGAGCATCTCGGCCGTCTTGCAGTTGTACAACAATCTCATCGGCGCCTTGAATAACGTGATTATTGGTAAGCAGGTAGCCTGTCTCGGTCACAATGACGCCAGACCCCAACGCCGATTGCATTCTTTCTTGGCGTGATGTGTCTGCGTTATTGAAAAAGTGGCGAAACAACGGGTCGTCAAAGAGTGGGTGGCGTGCGCGCTTTAATTTTTTGCGGGTATAAATGTTAACCACCGCTGGCGCAGCTCTTTGTACGGCCTGCGCGTAGGAGGTGGGTTGCCCCCAGCTGTTACTAGGCGTAAACCCTCCGCTGCTGCGAGGGTTCATTTGCGGCATAACAACAAGGGCGATAAGGGCTGCTAGCAAGCCAATAACAAGCGGCCAGCGAGCGTAAAGAAATGCTTGATAAAGCACGGACTATTACGCTTTGGTAGACTTCGTTGCGGTGCGCACTTCAATGCTGTCGGTTTCTTCGCTCTCTTCTTTTAAGCCGAACTCTTCACTAAGTACGCCGCCTTCACCGGGTATTTTAGGGGCCCAGTCTTTGGGTGGGGTAAGGTCTGCAGGGTCAAGGTTTTCGAGTGCCGCGCCTTCGGTTAGAGGTTGCTCTTCATCGCCCTGGGCTAAAATCGCGCGGCTGATATCGGCGCTGGTTAGGTGTAGCGCGCCTTTAACTAAATGCTCTCGCAACTGTTGTTGTCGCTGCTGTGTTTCGGCGATAAGGCGCGAGGTATCAACAAAGTGTTGAGCAACATTCTGTTGATATTGATTGTACTCGTTTTGCAGGGTGTTATGCCTTGCTTCTAAATCCTTGGGCTGGCGAGCGCTGCTATATATGCGCATAGCTAATGCGCCTAGTCCCGCGCCAGCAATAAGGCAAATAATACTGGTAGCAATAAGCGCAGATGTAGAGATCACACTGAATTCCTCTCGAATTAACTAACGGGCGAATCATACAGTAAGTTATAAGCTGTTGCCGCATGATGTCTTCTTAGATTATGGGTTACCTTTGATAAAATGCCGAGCGTTAATTTAGGCTTGTTGGCTCCTTGGGGCCGAGCGGGTGTTGAAATGTCACGTACAATGCCGAGCTAAAATTTAGCAAAGTGTTTTTTAAGGAGTAGGTGTTGCAAACATTAGTACAGCTTAAGGCTGGCGAGTTAGCGGGAGAGAGCCGGTTAACGTTATCGGAAGATTTAAGTGAATTCCCGACAGAAATATATAATTTGGCCGAGTCTCTAGAGGTTTTAGATCTGTCGGGGAACCAGTTGTCATCGCTGCCGGATGATTTTCATCGGCTTAGGCATCTGAAGGTTTTGTTTCTATCGAATAACGTATTTGAGGTTTTCCCTTCTGTACTTGGTCGGTGTGAGCGTTTGGAGATGATTGGCTTTAAATCTAACCGCATAGTGTCTGTGCCGGAAGGGGCTTTGCCGCAGCAAACACGCTGGCTGATTTTAACGGACAACTGTATTACGGCGTTACCCGAAGGCATAGGTAGCCTTGTGCGGCTGCAAAAATTGATGCTTGCTGGCAACCAGCTGCAGCAATTACCCACCTCGATTAAGCGATGTAAAAACTTACAATTAGTCCGTATATCGGCTAACCGCTTGCAGCACTTCCCTGAGCAACTGCTAGAGCTGCCGCGCTTGGCTTGGTTGGCTTTCGCGGGAAACCCTTTTTGCCAAAGTACTGAACCGCCGCAGGAGTTGCCGGAGGTTGAGTTTGATGACTTGGTCTTAAGCGATGTTCTGGGGAGTGGTGCCTCTGGCGTAATTTCGCGCGCACACTGGAAAAAGAACCTGTTTAACTTTCCTGCAGGTGTTGCAGTGAAGTGTTTTAAATCCGGTGTCACCAGTGATGGCTATGTTCAGGACGAGTTGCGTGCCACCTTGTTGGCAGGGCAACATCACAACTTGGTGTCGCCGTTGGCGAGTATTGCAGGTAAAGGGTTGGTCATGCGTTTAATTCCGGGTGAATATACAAACCTGGCGGGGCCACCAAGTTTTGCTAGTTGTACTCGCGATCGATTCCCTGCTGAACTTAAATTACCGCTAGCGTTGGTTGTGTCGATGGTGGCTCAAATTGAATCGGTAGTTGAGCATTTGCATAGTCGAAACCTGTGCCATGGGGATATTTATGCCCACAATATGCTGTTGAGTGAAGGTTCTGGTCACGTGCTGTTTGGTGATTTTGGTGCTGCTTCGTTTTATGGGGGGCTAACGGATTCTGTTCGTGGAGGTATCCTGCGAATCGAGCGGCGAGCATTGGGCTTTTTTATTGAAGATCTGTTAACCGTATGCGATAACTCAGGCGTAGATGGTGAGCAATATTTGCAGCTGCAGCAAAAAGCTCGAGCATACCTAGCGTAGTCCTAGTCGCTAACTGAGCTGTTTTTTTTGTGTAGTGCGCGGTACTCGCTGGGTGACATCTCGGTAATGCGTTTGAAAAAGCGCTGAAAGGCAGATTTACTGTTAAAGCCTGCCATGTACAGGATGTCAGTGATTGATGTGTCGATATGTTCGGGTGATATTAGTAGACGTTGGGCCTCTTCCACGCGATAAGTGTTAATAAATTCAAAGAAGTTCTTGCCAAAATGCTGGTTTAGCACTGTTGATATGTCGCGTGTTGCGTGCCCTACATGCTCTGCAAATTGCTCTGCCGTTAGATTACTTTGAAGAAATAGCTTCTCGTTTTTCATGCAGGATTCAATGGTGTTCGCTAAAGAGTCTACTTTTAGCGGCGTAGTTTTTGCTGCGCTTTTGGGCTTGGCGGCAGTAAGGGCGCGGCCGAGTTGTTGTTGTGTTAGGGATACGCTGTAGCTAAATAAAGTAAGTAATAGGCCAAAAGCTAAATAGTTGCTCGCGATGCCCAAGATGTCGGCCATGCTACCGTTATCTAACCAAAGTTTGGTTAGGGTGTTGCCAAATAGCTGGCTGAAAAAGGTTAGCCCCCAGTATGCGGCGTAGCCGATGCACAAAAGGCTGAGCCAGTTTTTCCCCATTTCACTGTCGCTAGAGTAAAAGCTTTGCATTAGGTGTGAGGTCGATAATGCTATGGGAATACAGGCTAGGGCATAAACCGCTGGCAGCCCTTTCATTAGCAGCCACATATCGTGAATCAGCCGTTGATGTTGAGTTTGAGTAATACCTTTTAAGTCATCAAGCTGAATATTCAGCGCCAGCATAAGGGTGACAACCGCGATTGCCGGCACAAGGTGTATCAACTGTTTTCGGTTGAAGCTAAAGCCCGCTTGGGTAATAGCGGTAACATAAAGCAATAGCGATGGGCCTTTGAGTAGGTTTGCCAGGCAGGTAGTGACAACGATGGCTGCAGAAAAGGTATTCAATTTTGGTGCTATTTGCGCATTCCACATGAGTATAATGCAAGCAGAATGGGCCAATAAACAGCCAAAAAATACGGTTAAACAGTGATTGGCGCGCGCATTTTTAGTCGGCGAAACCGCCAGCATCACCAACATTAAAACCGCTGCAATAGCAGTAGTGATAACGATGAGGTCGTGTAGGTTGAATAGCGGGATTTTGAATGGGTCGCTCATCGTTTATGCAACGCTCTGATTCTAATGACTTTTTGGTATGCCCACTTTAAGTATTGCAGAAAGTGGGACGTTTAAAAAGCGGTTCCTTGAATTGATATATACCCGATGTTGGCGTTTTGCTAAAAGTGGTACGAACTAAACACCATTGCACATTAGTCTAGCCGACACAACGAATGATCAAGAGGTAGTTCTATGCAAGCACCTGCGGCAACAAAAATAAAGTACGATGCGCGTAAGCTGAATGCTGACGAACAGGCACTACTAAGGCAAATGGCTGTATCGCGAGTTATCTCTGGCGAGCCAGTGTCGCGAGTCACTAGGGCCTATGGCCTTGGCGATAAAACGCTCTACAAATGGCTGCGAACATATAAAGATGAGGGCGCTACAGCCTTGGCGCAGAGTGCTAAGCAGGGGCGTCGTCGGCAGTTATCCGAGTCGCAACTGGCCGAAGTGCTTGGCTGGATTATAGATCAGCCTGCCAAAATGTGGTCACGCGCTGAGCTTTTGCAACAAATCGAGAATACTTTCGAAGTTACCTGTAGCGCGACAACGCTTGGTCGATTGTTTGCGGCGTGTGGCTTAAGTGCTCCGAAGCATGAAGGCGTATACCAAAGTTATATCGCTGGCAGCTGGCAGCGTCAAGGGCGCTTAGATGTACAAGAGCTAGTTCGCCGCAAGCGTGCAGAGCGGTTAAGCCTTACGCGGGTTGTGGTGCAAAAGCCCGACGGCAGCGGTAGTTGGGCTGGCTGGGCTGCTTTTGGCGTGCGCGGAGGCATGATGTTATTAAAAGACGGCGACTTGCTATCGGCGTTGCGCGACATGAATGATCGCGCTTCAGTATCACAGGTTGTTATGATTGACATGCCTATTAGCGCTAATTCAGCCTGGTGCTCGCAATTAGCGGCACTTAAGAATATTACGTTAATTCAGTTGGACGGTGAGGCTGAGCCAGAGGTTGAGATGGAGCCAGCTTAGCGTGCAGCGGCTCAATCGAAAGACATAAAAAAACCCGAACGCAAGCGTTCGGGTTTTTTTATGTTTGGTACCAGAGGCCGGACTCGAACCGGCACGCTTTTAAGGGCGGGGGATTTTGAATCCCCTGTGTCTACCAATTTCACCACTCTGGCAGAGTGAGGCGCGCATTATAGCAACCGTTTTTAACTCGTCAACGTACTTTTTAAATTTTTATTCTTTGAGGGATCAACGAGTTGCGTTAGAGGCGCGTAAGCATAAAAAAGCAGCACAATTACCTTGATTTGGCACATAATGTCCTATTTGGGATGTACCTCTGTGCGAGTGCATTAGGTTTTGTTACACTCGCAGAGATAGTTTACGTTTTGCTGTTTGAGCGGCCTCGATCTTGTTGGACGTTTGCAGTGAGCTCACGACTTAATGGATTATGGTCGTGGGCGTTATAATGAGTTAACAACCGACGATTTTTGCAGTGTCGCTTTGACATTCTTCAAGCAGACAACCATAAATATAAACGCTATATGCAGACAATCAGCAAACAGGAATACAGAGTGAATACGACGGACTCAGTCAATGTTCAGTCCTTGTCAATGGTTCGAGAGGAGTTGCTTGCCACAATTGAGCAGGCAGGCCACGACCTTGAATCTTTCGTTTCAGACAAAGATGATGGCAAACCACTAGAGGCCTGCATTGCAGGCATTAAACAAATACTTGGCATTTTTCGATTGCTAGAGCTCAAAGGTGCAAGCCTATTAGCTGAAGAACTGTACCTGACGACAGCAACTATTAAGCCTGCAGAGGCAGCAACGGCCAGCGCTAAAAAGCTAGAGCAAATAAGCTCCGCGTTTGTGGTTATGGCGGCTTATGTCGAGTATGTTCAGCGGGCAGAGAAGCGTTTGCCTGTACTGTTGATTCCTCAAATTAACGAGCTGCGCAAACTGCGCAAAGAAGCTGTTCTACCAGAAAGCCACTTTTTCAAAATTACCTTCCGCGATGCTCCGGTGATACCTCCTGTCGAGCCAATTGTTGTTAGCGATGAAGAGTTTAAACCCCTGATGGCTCGCCTGCGCCATATGTATCAAATGGGTTTGATTGGCGTGTTGCGCGGTGATCAATCTATTCCTGCGCTTGGTTTGATGCGCCGAGCATTAATTCGGCTGCAGCGTTTGGGCGGTAGTGATAAGCCTCTAACATTGTTGTGGTGGTTAGGTAATTTAGCCATTGTGGCGGTAGTTAAGCAGAATATGGAGTTACTAGAATCTCGCAAAATGCTTTTTAGCCGATTGGATCGGGTGATTCGGCAAGTGCAGCAAAGCGGTAGCATTGCCTACCAAGCGGTGCCGCCCAAAGGCTTGGTTAAAGAGTTGCTGTATTTGTTGATGTTATCTGGTATCGATAGCGAAACCTTTAAAAAGCTGCGCGCACTCTATTCTATTCCTGACTTAGGTTATACAGACCAAGAACTTGCAGAGGAGCGCCAAATATTACAAGGCCCAAGTGCCAGCACGGTTGCCTCTTTGGTTAAGGTTCTGCAAGACGAAATCAACAATACCAAAAAGGTATTAGAGATTGCCTCTCAAGGTGCTTACAAGGTTGATGATGTTGAAGGTTTGGCTGAAACCCTCAGTAAAATCGCTGAAATTTTAAGCATTGTTGGGCTTAAGGGGCCGTCGACCATCCTTAAAAATGAAATTGTCCGGGTTCGTGCTTGGGCTGACAACGATGGCGAGATGAGCGAAGATGATTTAGATGAGGCCGCAAAAACGTTGCTATTCATCGAGAGTGCCACGCTTAGCTTAGAGTATGCCAAGTTGTCGAGCGACCGATTGGCTATGGCCAATGAGGTCGTTCAGCGCGAGGTTGTTGCGCTTAGTGAGCTCGCGCAAGCAGAAAGAATTGTACTTAAAGAATCCGAAGCTGGCTTGAGCTTATCTAAGCGTGCGCTCAACTCGTACTCTGAGTCTGACTACGACTCAGGCCATATTCGTAATATTGCCAAAACGTTAACGGGCGTTCGCGGCGGTATGATTTTGCTAGAGCACAAACGCGCAGCGGCAGCTTTGCAAAGTTGTGTCGATTTTGTCGATGAAGTTTTAATGCAGCCCGACTTGCCGGCAGCCTTAAAAGAGTTGTTAGAGACCTTCGCCGATGCCATTATCAGTATCGAGTATTACATTGATACGGCGGTGCACGGCAATCGTGCGGACGAGTCTGTGCTTAAATTAGCGGAAGATAGCCTTGCCGCGCTTGGCTTTGCATCAGCGCATACGGCTTAGCAGTTAGAGCTTTGGGCTTTGGCATCAAAGGATTATCAATATGCTTTTTGATGTTTGGTTAGTGGCATGTAACGGTCACTTTTTACCAAAAGAAAATGGTGATTACCGTCATACTGAACAGCCGCCTAATGCGGCTGTTTTTTTGCGTGTTGGAAACCTAAGTGGCGAGTCTTGGGGGGTTGCTGTTGTTGCACAGGCACCTCAGCAAGCGCTTATTTCGCTGCGCCAGTTAATGGCAGTCGTGGATGCCGATACTTTTGCGTTATTGTCGCGCGCTGCACAATTGGAACACTGGTGGTTGCATCATCAGTTTTGCGGTCGTTGCGGCAGCGCTACCGAGCAGCATACGGTTGACCTTGCTTTAGAGTGCACGGCTTGCCGTGCCTTATTTTACCCTCGCATATCGCCTTGTGTTATAGGGCTAATTGTTGATGGCTCTCGTTGCTTATTGGCTAAGCATGCTCGTTCAAAAAGTCAGCGTTATAGTTGTTTAGCGGGCTTCATAGAAGTTGGTGAGTCGGCAGAGCAGGCATTTATTCGCGAGGTGAAAGAGGAGGTTGATCTTGACGTTGCAAATTTACGTTACGTGACCAGCCAAAACTGGCCATATCCGTCGCAGCTGATGCTGGGTTATATTGCCGATTATGCTGGCGGCGATATTAGTGTTGATGGTGTTGAAATAGAGCATGCGGCTTGGTTCTCGATGGATAACTTGCCGGAGCTGCCGCCAGTAGGCACCATTTCTCGCCAACTGATTGATAGTTTTTTTCAATCGTCTGTTGAGTAACGAGTTAGCTCGACTTCTAGTTTATGCCAGTAAATGCTTAAGCGTATTTACGGTGGCTTTGTTAAGTTGTTTCTTTGTTGATATTTAAACGTGTATTTGGAGATTATCTGTTGGAATTTTTATTTGAATATGGGCTGTTTTTAGCAAAAGCGATTACGCTGGTGGTAGCGATAGCCGTGGTGATTGGTTTGATTGTCGCATCAAGCGTAAAGGGCGCTGCTAGCGACAAAGGGCAGATAGCCATTGCGCGCTTAAATGAGCGCTATGATTCTATGCGCGAGGCCTTGCAGCATGCTGTGTTATCTGAAAAGGCACTTAAACAATTAGAGAAAACAGAAAAAAAAGAAGCCAAGCAAAAAGAAAAAGCCGAAAAAAAGGGCGATGAAGTAGCACGCCGAAAGCGTGTGTATGTGCTGGATTTTGATGGTGATATTAAGGCGTCCGCAGCGGACGAGCTACGCGAAACCGTGACAGCGGTATTAACCATTGCCGAGCCGCAAGACGAGGTTGTCGTTAAGTTGGAAAGTGGCGGTGGTATGGTTCATAGCTACGGTTTGGCTTCTAGCCAATTGGCGCGTATTGCTGATAAGTCTATTCCATTAACCGTGTGTGTCGATAAGGTGGCGGCCAGTGGTGGTTATATGATGGCCTGTGTAGCCGATAAAATATTGGCCGCGCCATTTGCAATTATTGGCTCTATTGGTGTTGTTGCTCAAATTCCTAATTTTCACAAAGTGTTAAAAAAGCATGATGTCGACTATGAAATGCTAACGGCAGGTAAATACAAGCGCACGTTAACAATGCTTGGTGAAAATACGGATGAAGGCCGCAAAAAGTTTGTTGAAGACTTAGAAGATACGCATGTTCTGTTTAAAGATTTTGTATCTAGCCATCGCGAGCAAGTCGATGTGGAAGATGTGGCAACGGGTGAGATTTGGTTCGGTTCGCGTGCATTGGATAAAAAGCTTATTGATGCGATTAGTACATCAGATGAGTATTTGTATGGTTTGTCGGCTGAATCTGATTTATTCGAGGTTAGCTTTGAGCAAAAGAAAACACTGCCTGAAAAGTTAGGGCTTTCGGTGTCTGTTGCGGTAGAGAGCACCTTAACTAAAGTGTGGGGTAAGGTTAGTCAACGGTATTTTTCATAGCATATTGGATTTAAATGTAAGGGCATCTCTAAAAATAGTGATTGTTTTGTGAGAGCAAGGAGGCACCGCCCGGACGACTGAATGGATTCAGGAGGTAGAGCGACGCAGGAAGCCAAAGCCGAGAGCCGCAGTTTACGTGGTGTAAATCATTCAACGCATCCTTGCGCTTCACCCTTCGGGCAGCAAACTGTGCAAATTGGTCCTCCAATTTGTGAGGACTCGAGGACGGAGCTGACGCCGTTATCGCGGAAAAAGTGCATTTTTAGAGGTGTCCGGTAAGATAAAAATGGCCGCTATTAAGCGGCCATTTTTTTGTCTGCTATTGCTGCCACTTTAGCTCTTTAATCCAAAAGGCTGTGCCGCCAGTAACGGCGGCTGGCATGGCAAAGATATTGATAATGGGTACCATGCTGGCAATCATCACCATTCCACCAAAACCAGTACTGCTATATATATTGGCGCGCATGCGCTTGCGCATTGGGCCAAAATCGAGCTGGTTGTTATCGCAGGCGTAGTCAACATATTGAATAGCCATGCACCAAGATCCCCATAAGGCTGCAACCACGGGCACGAGGGGGCTTGTAATGCCAACAAGGCCTAGCAATATCAGCACGAAAAAGACAAAAATACCTCGCCCAATAAAATAGAATATTTTGCGTAATTCTCGGCCAATAACACGCGGTATCATCTGGCCGATGGGCTCGTCGGCCATTTTTTTACCTGTGACTAGCTCTTCGGTTTTTTGTGCTAGCAGACCATAAAAGGGGGCGGCCACAATATTGGTGATGGCATTAAATAGGTAGCCGTAGCACAGCAATAGTATCGCCCCGACCAATATCCACATTAACCATTTTAAAAAGTGCAAAAAGCTGGGAACCTTATCAAGCATCCATTCCATGCCACTATTAAAGTAGTGGAACATGGTTGCCGTAAGGGTAAAGAAAATAATCAGGTTAATGATTAAAGGTACGAGGATGTAAAGCCTTAGCTCTTTGCGCCACAGCAGGTTAACACCTTCTATATAGTAGTTGACACCAGTGGCAAGGTTGTTATTTGGCAACGTTTTTATCATGGGGTACTCCGTAAAATACGCTACAAAAAAGGCGTTAATACCTCTACGCTATCATTAAGTTCGTAGTGATATTAACGCCTTTATCTTGCGAGCGGTTAGCGCTTGAATTAATTGCCCGTGATCACTTTGCGCCTGCTGCATTTAAGGCTGCAAGGTAGTCGCTGCCCTGACGGTGGCCAGCAATAATCTGTGGCATTGTTTTGCCTGTAGGACCTACAGCGTTTATGTTGCGCCCTGCAGCTACAAAAAATTGTACGAAGGTTGCAAAGTTTTCCTGGTGCATGCCCCGGTAGGCAACCTCTATGCAGTGATAGTCAGCATCTATGCCAGCTGGTGCTTGTACATCTAGAAACGATTTGATGCGTTCGTCATCAAACGTTTCACCTAAGACTTTTTGTTTATCTTTTTTTAAGCTCATAATCTTCTCTCGTAAATACTCGCCGTTTGTGCGTTAAGCTTTGGTTATTAGCCGTTAAGCTTGTTGACCAGTAGTTCGTTCAATTGTTTGGGGTTTGCTTGGCCTTTGCTGGCCTTCATGCATTGTCCGACAAAAAATCCGAGCATTTTGGGGCGCTTATCGTCGGCAGCTGCACGGTAGTTATCAACTTGCTTTTGATTGTTGGCGAGCACTTCGTCAATAATCTTTTCGAGTGCGCCGCTATCGCTGACTTGCTTTAAGCCTTTAGCCTCGATAATAGTATCGGCATCACCTTCGCCGGCGGCCATCGCTTCAAATACGGTTTTAGCCATTTTACTGTTGATGGTGCCATCGTCGATGCGAACAGTGAGGCCGGCTAAAGCTTGTGCTGATACAGGACAGCTAGCAATGGTAATCTCTTCGCGATTTAGCAAAGCGGCAATTTCACCCATTACCCAGTTAGCGGCTAGTTTTGGTTGCGCGCCAGCGGCTACCGCAGCATCAAAATAAACTGCTGTTGCTACATCACTTGTTAGCACCTGTGCATCGTAATCGGATAACCCCATGTCTCGGGTGTAGCGTACGCGCTTATCTTCGGGTAGCTCGGGCATAGCCGCTTTTACTTCAGCTAAGAACTCATCACTAAGCTCTACTGGCAATAAATCGGGACAAGGGAAGTAGCGGTAATCGTTGGAGTCTTCTTTGCTGCGCATGGCGCGGGCTTTTTTAGTATCGCCATTGTAAAGCCGTGTTTCTTGACGAATTTCGCCGCCGCTTTCAAGCACGCTGATTTGACGCTCAACTTCTAGCTCGATGGCCTCTTCCATAAACTTAAATGAGTTAAGGTTTTTGGTTTCGGTTCGGGTGCCCAGTTTTTCTTCACCTTTAGGGCGAATGGAAATATTGACATCAAAACGCAAAGAGCCTTGCGACATTTCGCCGTCACAAATCCCTAGTGCCACTACTAAACCGTGCAGCTTCTTTGCAAAGGCAACGGCTTGGTCAGCATTGCGCATATCGGGTTCGGTAACAATTTCGATTAAGGGCGTGCCGGCGCGGTTAAGGTCGATACCGCTCATGCCGTGGAAATCTTCGTGTAGCGACTTCCCGGCGTCTTCCTCTAAGTGTGCGTGGTGAATGCGCACAGTGTGAGTGCTACCGTCGTCGAGCGCGATTTCCATTTTACCTGCGCCAACAATAGGGGCGTCTAGCTGTGTGGTTTGATAGCCCTTGGGTAGGTCGGGGTAGAAGTAGTTTTTGCGTTCAAAAACAGAGGTGCGGCCAATTTCAGCATCAATAGCTAAGCCAAACATTGCGGCGTACTTAAACGCTTGGCGGTTGGGTACTGGCAGTGTGCCGGGCATGGCTAAATCAATCGCGCAAGCTTGGGTGTTGGGCTCGGCGCCGAATTCGGTGCTAGAACCTGAAAATATTTTGGTTTTGGTGGCCAATTGAACGTGAATTTCAAGGCCGATAACGGTTTCCCATTCCATAGTGCTTTGCCTTATTCGTAGTTGGCCGGTGCCAGTGTATGGAAGTTAGTCGCTTGCTGGAATTGATGCGCAGCGCCTAGCATTTTTGCTTCGGCAAAATAATTGCCAATAATCTGCAAGCCCACGGGTTTTCCGTCGACTAAGCCGCAAGGCACGGACATACCGGGTAGGCCAGCAAGGTTGGTTGCAATGGTGTAGATGTCTTCAAGGTACATAGCTACAGGATCTGCACCTTTGCTGCCAAACTCAAAGGCCGGTGTTGGAGAAGTGGGGCCAATAATGAGATCGACATCGTTAAATGCAGCAACAAAATCTTGTTGTATTAAGCGGCGGGCTTTTTGTGCTTTGGCGAAGTAGGCGTCGTAATAGCCGGCGCTTAGAGCATAGGCACCGACCAATATGCGGCGCTTAACTTCGTCGCCAAAGGCTTCGCTGCGCGAGCGACAATAAAGGTCGTCTAAGTCTTGTGGATTTTCACAGCGGTAGCCGTAGCGCACGCCATCAAAACGGGACAAGTTTGCAGAGCATTCGGCCGGAGCAATCACATAGTAAGCCGGCACTGATAACCCAGTGTGCGGCAGCTTGATGGATTTGGTCGTTGCGCCCAGCTTTTCGAACTGTGCAATAGCTTCGCGTACACATTTTTCAGTTTCGGGGTTTAAGCCTTCACCGAAATACTCATCGGGAATACCAATGCGAAGGCCTGCGAGTGGTTGGTTCAGTAAACGGGTGTAATCATCTACCGGCTCGTTAACGCTGGTGGAGTCTTTGGCGTCGTAGCCAGACATAGTGCCAAGCAACAATGCAACATCTTCTGCGCTGCGAGCCATTAAGCCGGCTTGATCTAAGCTGCTAGCAAACGCGATCATGCCGTAGCGCGAGGCGCGGCCATAAGTGGGTTTAAGGCCTGTGATGCCGCACAGTGCGGCCGGTTGCCTAATAGACCCCCCAGTATCTGTTGCCGTGGCTGCTGGAGCCAAACGTGCTGCTACCGCAGCGGCAGAGCCACCTGATGACCCACCTGGTACGCAGTTAGTGGCCCAGGGGTTTTTAACGGGGCCGTAGTAGCTGGTTTCGTTGGAGGAGCCCATAGCGAACTCGTCCATGTTTGTTTTACCTAAACAAACAACGCCTTGCTGTTGGTAGTTGGCCACAATGGTTGCGTCGTAAGGGGATATAAAATTATCCAACATTTTCGAGCCGCAGCTTGTGCGCACGCCTTGCGTACAGAAAATATCTTTGTGCGCGATGGGTAAACCACACAGCGCGGGGGCATCGCCTTGTGCAATGCGGGCATCAGCGGCTTTGGCTTGGGCTAGGGCTTGTTCTTCAGTGACGGTAATAAAGCTATTTAGCTCGCCATCGTGGCTTTTTATTCTGTCGAGAAAAAATTGCGTAAGCTCGACACTGGATACAGCTTTGCTTTGCAGCTGCTTTACCAGTTGAGCAACAGTTTGGTTATGCATGCGGGTATCCGTTGTAAGTTAGTCGATGACTTTGGGGACAAGGTAAAGGCCATTTTCGGTGGCAGGCGCAATAGCTTGCATTTGTTCGCGCACATTGGGCTCGCTGACCTCATCGGCGCGTAAAATTTGTACGGCATCTAATGGGTGCGCCATAGGTTTTACGTCGTTGGTATCGGCGGCAGCTAGTTGGTCGACTAATGCCAAAACATTGCTAATGCTGGTGGCCACTTCGTCGGCTTTATCGTCGGCAATTTGCAAGCGCGCTAGCTTTGCCAGTTGTTGAATGTCTTCTCGGTTCACGAGGATCTCCGCTTACGGAATAAATAAAAAGGCATGGTGAGCCGCATTGGCGTAAAATGCTCGCCATTGCTGCCCTAACCGTTAAAACCTAACCGTTAAAAATAGGCGCGCTAAGTTACCACATTTGCGCCTTGCCCTAAATCCCTTGCGTTGCTAGAGTGCCATCCAACTTAAAAGGGGCTCAATAAAGCGGCTTTTTAATGTTGTTGTGCAGCCATATTGCTAAGAGTGCAATCACAATTGAATGTTTTTTGTGCAGTACTTTAGTGTTGCACTGAAGCGGCAAGTGATAAAGTTTCTTCATATATTCAAAAGTTTTAACACGAGCGCAAAACTAAGGCCTACTATATAAGCAGGCTGTCTATATTTTGTTCTTTGTGGTGGGTTGGCAAATAAGACAGTAAGGTCTTGATACGGCTTTTTGGATGTGAAGGCTTGCACACAACGCGGCGCAAATGGGTACCGCAAAAATTTATAGCGTGTCCGAGGTTGTATGTACGGGCGTTTGAGTAGATGCATGTCTAAAGGGCTGCATTGCGCACATTACAGTATTCTCAGTATATGAGACTTTCTTAAAAAGGTTTTCGTCCACATGTTTAAGCGTTTACGCGGGCTGTTTTCAAATGACCTATCCATCGATTTGGGTACGGCAAATACACTTATTTTTGTCCGCGAACGCGGCATTGTTTTAAATGAACCTTCTGTGGTTGCTATTCGCAACCACAATGGCCAAAAGCGCGTAGAGGCGGTAGGCATGGCTGCAAAACGCATGCTTGGCCGCACGCCCGGTAATATTATGGCTATCCGCCCCCTAAAAGATGGCGTTATTGCCGACTTCCAAGTGACCGAAAAAATGCTTCAGCACTTTATTAAAAAGGTCCACGAGCACGCTTGGTTGCAGCCTTCACCACGAGTATTGGTGTGCGTACCGTGTTTATCAACAGAAGTTGAAAAACGCGCAATTCGCGAGTCGGCCATTGGTGCTGGCGCGCGCGAAGTACACTTGATCGAAGAACCTATGGCTGCAGCAATAGGTGCCGGCTTAAATGTAGAAGAAGCAACGGGCTCGATGGTTGTTGATATTGGTGGCGGTACAACAGAGATCGCGATTATTTCACTTAATGGTGTTGTTCATTCTGATTCTGTACGCATTGGTGGTGACCGTTTTGATGAAGCCATCATTAATTTTGTGCGTCGTAAATACGGTAGCGTGATTGGTGAGGCAACGGCGGAGCGCATCAAAAAAGAAATTGGCTGCGCCTTTGCAGGTAGCGAAGTGCTCGAAATTGATGTTCGCGGCCGCAATCTTGCCGAAGGTGTACCGCGTAGCTTTACGTTAAACAGTGACGAGGTGCTAGAGTCTTTACAGGAGCCGTTGGCGGGAATTGTTCAAGCGGTTAAAAGCGCCTTAGAACAGTGCCCACCCGAATTGGCCAGTGATATTGCCGAAAGCGGCATCGTGATTACCGGCGGCGGCGCGCTATTGCGTAGCATTGATCATTTGTTGATGGAAGAAACTGGCTTGCCTGTAGTTATTGCTGAAGACCCGCTCACATGTGTGGCTCGCGGTGGCGGTAAAGCCATGGAACTTATGGACAGTCGAACTATCACCCTATCTTAAGAGTGGCGTAATTCGCGAATCCTGTTGATAAAAAACGCGAAAAGCCAATAACAGTCGCTAAGTGTGCTATTTTCGAGCACCTGAGCTATGGTGTTAATGATAATGAATGTTGTTAATACCTTCAGTCTTTGCCTTTTGGCGGCGAGGCTGGGATTTGTTAAGGCCTATTTCTAAGCTGCTAAGTTAAAGAGGGCGGTACCATCAAGCTGCTGTTTACCAAAGGACCATCATTGGGCGCCAAAATGGCTGCGCTCTTTGTGGTTTCTGCTGTGCTTGTTGCACTGTTTGTCACCACGCCGTTTTTGGAAGGGGCGCGTAATAAAGCGGTGGGCTTGGCAGCCCCCCTTTATCATTTAGCCGACTTGCCGCATAACTTAAGTGAATGGAGTCGAACACGCTTAATTGGTCGCGATAAACTGATTCAAGAGAATGAATCGCTGCGCAGTGAATTGTTAGTTCATCAGCGCAAATTACAGCAGCTTGCATTCCTCGCAGCAGAAAACACCCGCCTTCGCCAACTGCTAAATTCAGCCGATACGCTTAATCAGCGAGTCTTGGTGGCTGATCTTATAGGGGTGGCACCTGACCCTAACATTCATAAAGTCTTTATTAATCGCGGCACGCGGGATGGCGTTTATGTCGGCCAGCCTGTTGTTGATGCTTCTGGCTTGATTGGCCAAGTGGTGAATGTATCGTCTTCTAATAGCAGCGTGTTGTTGATATCTGATACTAGCCACGCCATTCCAGTGCAAATTAATCGCAACGGCGTGCGCTTGATAGCAGAAGGGCGTGGCAGCGTCTTTGAGCTAGGCTTGCGGCATGTTTCTAGTACGCTAGATATTAAAGAAGGCGACTTATTGGTCAGCTCTGGCTTGGGGGATATTTACCCCGCTGGTTATCCTGTCGCTACCGTTGAAAAAATCGTCTACGACCCTGGTAGGCCGTTTGCCGATGTTGTTGCTGTGCCTATGGCCCAACTCAACCGAAACCGCCATGTACTGCTTGTTTTTGCGCAATCTTCTAAAGTGTCTTTTGGTGCCGGCGATGCTGATGTTTCATCCGAAGTGCAAACGCCGCCATGAGTGACAACATTGGCTACCTTCCTTGGTTGGCGGTGACGGTATTTGTAGGCTTGATGCTAAGCATTTACCCGTTACCCGCCCATTATGCTTGGTTTCGCCCAGAGTTTCTGGCGTTGGTGTGCATCTTTTGGGCTGTCTTTTGCCCGTATCGTTTTGGGGTTGTGATGGCTTGGTGCATTGGCCTTCTGCAGGATATTGTTGTGGGCGATGTGTGGGGTGCACATGCTTTGTCGTTAGCTTTTATTGCGTACTTATGTTTGTGTTCCTACCAGCGTTTACGCAGTTATCGACGAGGCCAGCAAATGCTATGGGTATTTGTATTGGTTGGCATTCACGAAGTGTTTGTTAATTGGGTTCAGGGGTTAAATGGTTATGCTGCGCCAGTGGTCATGATTATATTACCGACACTCATTACAGCATTGTGTTGGCCGTTGGTGGTTGGTTTACTTAAGCCCACGCGTAATATCTGGCAGGGGTAGTGGCTTACAGCCTGTGCATGCGAGCCTTAACGCGATAAAAATAAGAGAACGTTTTATGCAAGCGAATGGTGCTGCCAAGCCCAAATTATTCTTAGCCTCAAAATCGCCGCGTCGCGCCGAGTTGCTGCAGCAAATAGGGGTTCCTTTTGAGGTCTTGAGTATTGATGTGCCAGAGCATCGCCAAGAAGGTGAGGCGCCGGCAACCTATGTTGCGCGTTTAGCGCGCGAAAAGGCCCGCGCTGGTGCAGCGCTAGTAAATGGGTGCGCTGTGTTAGGTGCCGATACCATTGTAGAGTGCGCAGGCCACGTGTTGGAAAAACCCCGCGATCAAGCCCATGCCGCTGAGATGTTACATTTATTGAGCGATCAAACGCACCTTGTGCATACGGCTGTTGCTCTTTGTTGCAATGAGCAGCTATATACCGATTTAGTCACCAGCAAAGTGACTTTTCGAGCGTTATCGAGTGATGAAATAGCCCGTTATTGGCTTACCGGCGAGCCTGCTGATAAAGCCGGCGGTTACGGTATTCAAGGTTTAGGGGCTGTTTTTGTTCAGCACTTAGCTGGAAGTTATTCAGGGGTAATGGGTTTGCCCATCGCTCAAACTCAGCAGCTGTTGGCATCGTTAAATATAACGTGCTGGCAACCGGATGCTAGCACTGCGTTAATGTGAACATTGCCTTGTATAAAGTATCAAAAATAGCGATGCACTGTAAAAACGCACTGCCAAATTAATAGGAGAGCCGCAATGAGAGATGAAATATTAGTCAATTTTGGCCCAACAGAAACGCGCGCGGCGTTAGTTGAAAATGGTGTGGTGCAGGAAATTTACATTGAGCGCACACAAAAGCGAGGCATTGTTGGCAACATTTACAAGGGTAAAGTTGTACGGGTTTTACCGGGTATGCAAGCTGCTTTTGTTGATATTGGCTTAGAACGCGCGGGCTTTATTCATGCTGGCGATATCTCTTCTCAAAATACCGACCCTGCCAGCGACAGCGCAGATACTAAAAACAGTGAGCCTGCTGATATCCGCACCTTATTACGCGAAGGCCAGCAAGTGTTGGTACAGGTTACAAAAGACCCTATCAGTACAAAAGGCGCAAGGCTTACAACACATATCTCTGTTTCGGCGCGTTATTTGGTGTATATGCCCAGCAGTGAACATATTGGTATCTCTAATCGAATTGAGGATGCGGCCGAGCGCGAGCGATTAAAAGCGGCGGTTAGCGAAATTACTTCAGAGTACAAAGAGCAATACGGCGGTGGCTTTATTGTGCGCACTGCTGCTGAGGGTGCCTCTACCGAAGAGCTAAAAGCCGATATCCCTTTTGTATATAAGCTTTGGCATAACTTGGCAGAGAAAATAAAAACCACCAAAGCGCCTAAACTTGTCTACGAAGATTTGCCGCTGTACATGCGCACTGTGCGCGATTTAATGCAACCCTCTATAGAAAAGGTTCGTATCGATTCGCGTGAATCACTGCAAAAAATGGAGAACTTTGCCCAGTACTACGCGCCAGAAATTGGCGGCCGAATAGAGCATTACCCAGGGCCTCGCCCCATTTTCGATTTGTACGGTGTTGAAGACGAACTTAAAAAAGCGCTCGAAACCCGCGTGCCTTTAAAGTCTGGCGGTTATCTTATTGTTGAGCAAACCGAGGCTATGTCTACTATTGATGTAAACACTGGCGCTTTTGTTGGGCATCGAAACTTAGAAGAAACCATTTTTAAAACCAATTTGGAAGCGGCTTCTGCTATTGCGCGTCAGCTACGTTTACGCAATTTAGGTGGCATTATCATTCTTGATTTTATTGATATGACAGATGCCGAGCACCAGCGCCAAGTTTTAAGAACGCTAGAAAAGCACCTAGAGCGCGATCGTGCAAAAACCAATGTTATGGGGGTCTCACAGCTAGGTTTAGTTGAAATGACGCGCAAGCGCACAAGTGAATCGCTAGGGCAAATGCTATGTGTGCCTTGCGCTGTTTGCAATGGTCGTGGCGTTTTGAAATCAGCAGAAACTGTGTGTTATGAGATTTTTCGAGAAATATTGCGCGAAGCGCGTAATTACGACGACACAAAATTATTAGTATTGGCCTCGCAGGTTGTTATTGACCGCCTGCTGGATGAAGAGTCCGACAATGTTGCTGATTTAGAGCTGTTTATTGAGCGCGCAATTCAGTTTCAAGTCGAGGCGCTTTATAACCAAGAACAGTACGATATTGTATTGGTGTAGTGTTGATGTGATGTACAAAATAAAAACGGCTATACAGAAAACACTTACCAATAGGGGGCTGCGTTGAAGTTAGTATCGCGCCGCTCGCTGCAAACGTTTGTGCGCATTGTTTGGGGCACTACGGTTTTTCTTGTTATTTTACTGGCCGTTTGTGTGCAGCTGGGGCGTACTGCTTTTCCTTATTTAAACGATTATAAATCGTTGCTCGAAGATCAACTTTCTTTACGGCTAAACTCCACCATCACAGTAGGGGAAATTCAAGCCAGTTGGGATGGTTTGCGCCCCGCGATTACATTGCTTAATGTTCGCGTAAGCGGGGGACCTTACGAGGGGCAGTTGCACGCCGAACAATTGTCGGCGCAAATTAATTTGCTGGCAACCTTTAAAGATTGGCGTTTAGCGCTAGGTAAATTAGATTTTGAAGGCTTGCGTGCCGAGATGGTGCAGTCGGAAGATGGCTCTTGGGCTGTGGTGGGTTTGCCGCAATCATCTGCCGGCGATAGCAATTTTACCATCGATGATCCGTTGGATATTTTCTTGTTTGGCCGCCGCTTAGAGCTAAACGAAACCTCATTGGTTATGCGCTTTCGCACAGGCCATACGGCCGAAATGACGATTCCTTCTGTATCCTTAGAAAATGATGCTAATTTTCACCGGTTAAAAGCCAAGGTGGATGTTGATAAAGACTCGAATGCTTTTTATTTGGTTGTGGAGGGGCAAGGCGACCCCCGCGATGATAAAAACTTTGAAGCACGCGGTTATTTGCAGTTGCAGCAGTTTCCACTACAAAAAGTTGTGGCAGCAACGGGCCTACACAAAGGTTTGGATATTGAGCCAGGCTTGTGGAGTGACGGTAGCCGAATGGATTTCCAGCTGTGGTTTGAAGGCTCTACTGCGAAAGGTATGGATTTTAGTGGTGGCGGAAAAGCTTCTGGCTTACCGTTTAAATTGCCTGGTGAAGCCGAAGCACCGGCTATTCCACAATTTAAATTTACGGGCCGCTGGGATAAACAAAATGGCTTATTCGCGCAAATTGCTAATTTAGGCTTAACGTGGCCACAGGCCGAAATTCCCCCTTTAGATATTGAATTGCGCGCAGGTTTAAATACGCCGGCGCAATTGCGTATTCGAGAGCTTGATGTTACTGCATGGAGCCAAGCGGTTGGCGCTTTAAAACTGAATAATGTTGTTGCTAAATTACAAGACTTATTAAAACCCGGCGGCACGCTGCGCGATATAGGCGTTACGGTAACAACTGCAGAGCAGGGTTATTTTCATTTGCAGGCTAATGTTTTTGATGCCGCAGTAGAAAGCTGGCAAGGGGCGCCGCAAGTACGCCATGCCACAGGCTTTGTTGAATCAACGGCCTTTAAGGGCCGAATGGTGATTGATGCGAATGATGGCTTCGTGATGCATTATCCCATTGTGTATAAAAAGCCGCTCGATTTTTATCAGGCCTCTGGTGAGGTTGCTTGGTTTGTTAATTTAGAGTCGTCGATGGTTTATGTCACATCGGGCTTATTGAACCTTAAAGGCGAAAGCGGTGAAGGCGCTGGTTATTTGTATTTAAGTTTGCCAACAAAACGTTTAGATAATATCGAGCCAGAAATGACGCTTGTGGTGGGCATGCGCGAAAGCGTTGCCCGTTATCATGAGGCTTATGTGCCTTACACCATTCCCGATTCGTTGTATAACTGGTTAGGGCAAAGTATTAAAGATGGCGATTTAACCGACGGCGGTTTTATTTATCGGGGGTCTCTTTTGGGTGCACCAATGCGCCCGCGCAGTTTGCAGTTGAGCATGAAAATTCACAGCGGCGAGCTTGCCTTTGACCCAGCGTGGCCCGTGCTAAAAAATGCTGATGCCTCATTGCTGGTGGACGACTTAGGCTTGGCGGTCACCATTGATAAAGGAGAGTTGCTAGGCAATACCCTTACCGGAGGCCGGGTGGCCTTAGTCGAATCGGATGATAACAAAATGGCGCTTTCTATAACCGGTAATGCATCTGGCGATGCAAAAAGTGCTTTGGCGTTATTGCGCTCTAGCCCTGTACAGGATATCGCCGGTGAAGCCTTAGCGCAGTTTCAGGCCGCAGGTTCGTACAACGGAAGTGTGGAATTATTTATACCTTTAGATGGCGGCTTAAATGACGGCTGGCAAGATATTCAAGCGAGTTTGGATGATGGCGTTTTTCAATTGCCCGCGCTAGATTTAACCTTTAACGCTGTTAAAGGTGATATTCGTTACCATACAAAGGAAGGTCTCACGGCAAAAGATATTACGGCAACTTTATGGCAGCAGCCGGTACAGGGGCATTTAATTACCGAAAGTGATGAGGCTGGGCGAGTACTCAATTTGGCTTTCTCAGGTGTTGCTGATGTAGTGGATTTAAAGGGTTGGCTCAATCGTCCCATTTTTAATTATATACACGGTCAAGCGAATGTAAGCGGCGAATTAACACTGCCATTTGATCACCCGACACAAGGGGTTGCACTGGAGTTAACATCGCAATTAGAGGGGGTCGAGCTTAACTTCCCCGCACCTTATAGCAAACCTGCACATCAAGCGCATGAATTAACCGTTGAGTATGAAGCGCCTAGGCATTCGCCATTAAGTTATATCTCTGTTCGCTCTGCTTTTGATATATCGTCACAAATGATGATGGAAGGCGGTGCTATTAAAGCTATGGATGTTAGTTTTTCTGAGCCAAATCGCTTGCGTGAAGGCAGTATTCGGTTGCACGGTAATGTAGGTGATATAGATGCCGGCCCGTGGAGTGATTTTGTACTGGAATACATCGATGCCTTAACTCAATCGCCGCCTGGCGGAGTATTAGCAGACACAGCAACGCAGGTAAATACAAAGGCTGCTAAAGCGCCAATTTTCTCCATGGCCTTGCGCGCAAATACAGTGACCTTGGGCGAGCTGGTCGTCGACCATGTTGCGTTGTGGGGGCGAGAGTTAGAAGATTCTTGGTACTTCGATTTAGAAACGCCAAAAGCGGTGGCAAATTATCAGCGTTTTAATGATGATCGCCCAGATCAGTTGCATTTTGAGTATTTACATTTGCCGAGCACCGGCGAAGAAACTGACCCACAACGTGAAAAACAAAGCTTTTTGGCGAATGTTGCGCTCGAACATTTAGAGCCGATGGATGTACGTATTGATGAACTAGCTTTTGGGGGGGAAGGTTGGGGGCATATTGCATTTGATTATCGCCCAGAGCGCCGAGGCCTTGTAGCCAAGCGTATACGCGGTAACATTCGAGGGTTAAAAACAACCGATGGTACGCTCGCAATATATAAGCGTAGTGAAAATGAGTGGGAAAGTAGTTTTAGCGGCGCTATTAATACTGCCAATGTTGGCGATGTACTGGAAAACTTCGATTACCCGCGCGCGTTAGTGAGTGATACAGCCACTTTTGATGTTAGTTTAAATTGGCCCGGCCACCCAGATCAGTTAAATCTTAACAGCCTTGCCGGCACAGTCGAATTGCAATTGAATAATGGCCATTTTATTCAGGGCGAAACCGGTGACGATCGCTCGTTATTAAAGCTTATTTCACTATTAAATTTCGATACTTTAGTGCGCAGGCTGAGGTTGGATTTTTCCGACTTGCGCCCCGAAGGGCTTAGTTACGATTCCGTTAGCGGTAAACTGTATTTTGAAAAAGAAACCGTAAAAATTAAAGCGCAAACACCGTTGATTGTGGATACGACATCAGCCGATTTACAGTTGGTGGGCGATATTGGTTTAGCTTCGCAAACGATTGATAGCCAGCTAGTTGCGACGCTACCTATTGCAGGTAACCTTGCCGTTGCAGCAGCACTTACTGCGGGTTTGCCTGCCGCTGTGGGGGTTTACGTGGTGGGTAAACTGTTTAAAGAGCAGGTCGATGAGCTAGCCAGCGTGCGCTACAACGTCACGGGCAGTTGGGAAGAACCTAAGTTGGAAGTTGATAAAATATTTGAGGCGCATGCCAGTGGGCGTGCGGAAAATAAACAAGTTCCTCTCGAATTAGAGCAGTTATATCCACCGCCCGAGCCTACAAAAAATAGTACTAATGACAGCGCCAAAAACTAACCAAACCTATGCGGTTTATCAGCAAAGTCTGGAACTGGTTTGGCATAATGAAAATACAGTTAGTGTTATTTTTAATGTAGTGCCAAGCATAGCGTTAACGGATGTTATAGGTTACGCGCAACAGCTTATATCGCAGCAGTTTGCTGCCGCTGTTATCGATACTATTCCTGCCTATAACGGCTTGATGTTGGTCTTTGATTTTTCAGTAGAATCCCCTGAGTTGCTGGCTAAGGCTATTTTAGACAGCCTAAAAAATAGTGCGTTAGGGTCTATTGAAAAAGCGAGTAATGATACCGATATTTTAACTATTCCAGTGTGTTACCACCGAGATATGGCGCCTGATTTACCGGCGTTAGCCAGTTGCGCAGGCTTGGGTATTGATGAGGTTATTGCAGTACACAGCCAAGCGACTTATACCGTATGTGCCTTGGGTTTTGCGCCGGGCTTTCCTTATTTAGGTTTTGTTGATGCGCGCATTGCGAAGCCTCGTTTAGCGACACCAAGGCAAAATGTCGCGGCCGGTTCAATTGGTATAGCGGATAATCAAACGGGGGTTTATCCGAGCGCATCGCCTGGTGGCTGGAATATTATTGGTCGTACGCCGCTGGTGTGTTTTGATATTCAGCGGCCAGTATCACAGGCGAGCATTTTTTCGGTAGGGCAAAAGGTGCGTTTTGAGCCGGTATCACGCAGCGATTATGCTGCTTTGAATAACAAATTTAGCAGGCGGGGCTGCGCGTAGTGTCGGGGTTTGGTTTATTACAAATACTAAAAGCTAGCGGTAAAATCACAACCCAAGATTTGGGTCGCAAAGGTTGGTTGCACTTAGGTATTTGTGAAAGTGGCGCCGCTGATGAAATGGCCTTTTTATGGGCGAATTTTTTAGTCGGTAATGTCGCAAATCGCTTGGCCAATAGCACAACCTTAGAGATTACCTTGGGGCAGGTAAGCTTAATTTTTACTGCGGCAACCACGGCGGCTTTAACCGGGGCAAGCACACCTGCTTTTTTAAACGACAAACCTATTCCGTGCTGGCAAAGTTTTCGGGTGGCCGCGGGCGATGTTTTGCGTTTATCGTTACCTAAATTTGGCTTGATTAATTATTTAGCCGTTCAAAATGGCTTTAAAGTACAGCGGGTTTGCGGCAGTACAAGCATTTGTGAACGCGAAGGGCTTGGCCCTTTTAATGGTCGTCAACTGCAAGTAAAGCAGTGCATTGGTTACTCTGTGCCTAATCAAACTAATCCTATTCGATCTGTCCCTGCGCACTACATTCCCGAATATCATGGCCAAAACATTCCTTTTATGCCGGCGGAAAAGGTTGCTGTGAGTAAGTGCTTATCGGGCGCGTACTTCACCGTAACCCCAGCGACCAATCGCATGGGCTGCCGCCTAGAGGGGCAGGCCATTGAGTGGGTGGGCGAGGGCGGTACGCAATGCGTTAGCCAAGGCATGCCCTATGGTGCAATTCAATTGCCACCTGATGGCCAACCCATTGCGTTATTGAAGGACAGGCAAACAATGGGGGGGTACCTGTTGTTGGGTTGTTTGTCGCGTTTTGGGGGCGGGCGTTTAGCGCAATGCAGGCCCGGTGAAAGGGTTAGCTTTGTTGCTATTTCACGCATGCAGGCTATTGAACAGCTGCGCCAACGCAATGTTTTTTTTGGTTTATAGCTTCGCAAAACATTAAGGTGCTGGCTGGTTGCGGCGCTCGGCTAATAATGTACTTTGGCGGCGTACCACATGTTGGATAAGTTTTTCTTGTACAGCTTCGCGTAAATTTAAAAAGTCGACTCGCCAAATAAACTCATCACTTTCGCCTTGATGGCAGTCTACAAGCAAGCCATCCACTTCTAGTTTTTCTTCGTCGTCTAATACTAAAAATAGGCGTAAGTGGGCGCCAATATCTAGCGGGGAATCCTCGGCGAAAGCTAACCCGCAAGCGCTCATATTCACTTTGCGAGCGCGGTAGGCGAGTGTTGTTTTGGTGTGTTTATCGACTTGGGTTAAACGTTCGATCTTTTGGTTTAATAATGCGATTAATTCAATAAGCTCTGGATGTACATGCTTTTGCTCGGCAATTAAAATTTCCATGCGCCGGTCTTGGTCTGCAATTAATTCAAAGGTGTCGTCTGCGCTACTTTCTTGTTTAGAGTGAACGACTTGGTAGCTTAATTTAACGGTATCGTTAATACGAAAATAGCGGCGACGTTCCGATGACATTATAAGCTCCTAAAATATTTCTTCGGGTTGTAGTTCAAAGAGGTAGTCGGGTTCGAGTTTTAAGTCGCGCAAAATATCGGCGCCATCGGGTGACTGCAAAACCGCTTTATCATCTTCGGATAAATCGTCGTCTAAGCTTTGTAAAATTAAAATTTCTACGCGGCGGTTTTTCGCTCGATCATCAGCGCTGTTGTTGCTGGCTAGAGGTTTGGTATCTGCCATGCCGCTTACCTCAAAACGACGTGAATTAATAACATTGCCACGCATTAATTCGTGAGCAACGGATACTGCCCGCGCGGAAGATAATTCCCAGTTTGAGCGAAAACGTGCGGTATTTATGGGGATGTTGTCTGTATGCCCTTCGACCTTAACGTGACCGGGCTTAAGGGCTAAAACTGCTTGCACTTCTTGCAGTACGTCGCGGTATTCTGGTTTGAGTGTGGCCGATCCAGAGCCGAACGAGCCTTTTTCCCGAATGCGAATAATTATTTTTCGGCCTTCGGTTTCAATTTCAATTTGACCGGCTAAAATCTGTGCGCTTAGCGCATCGGCTAGCTCGTAGGCTATTTGCTCGGTTTGTTTTTCGAGTTCTTCTAGCACTTCTTTTACACGCGCTTTTACGCCGGCATCGTAGCCTTCTTCACCTTGTTCAACATCAAAGTCTTCAGAGCATTCAACCTTGAGTGACATTTCGGTCACATCTTGTGTGGTTTGGAATATCTCGTTGATAGGGGTTGGCTCTGGCCTTCCTGGGCTAAATTCTTGTGCAATAATGCTGGTGCCTTTTGGTGGGTCGGTGACATTCACTTTGTTTTGAACGCCAAAAGCCTGCGCCATCGAGCCGGCTAAGCGCTTAAACTTCATCGCGTCCATTTCAGAGAACGACAACAGCAAAACGAAAAAGCACATTAGCAAAGACATCAAATCTGCAAACGTGCCCATCCAAGCCGGCAGGCCTGCCTTACATTTGCACTTATCCTCATCTTCATCACTCATAGCGAGTTAGCGCTGGTGAATTACTCTTCACCGGGATCGCGCTTGCCCTCCGGAAGGTAGTTGCGCAACATGCCGTCGATTACGCGAGGGTTTTGCCCATTCTGAATAGCGATGAGCGCGTCGATAACTAAGCTTTTAATCATGGCTTCCTCCGCGGCGCGCAGGGCAAGTTTATCGGCCATGGGTTGGCAAATGGCGTTGGCAATAATGGCGCCGTACAGCGTTGTAAGAAGGGCAACGGCCATTGCAGGGCCGATGGCTTTAGGGTCGTCCATGTTGGCCAGCATGGCCACAAGGCCAATGAGTGTGCCTATCATTCCCATCGCTGGTGCCATTTCCGCCATGTTGGCAAAAATAGAGGCGCCAACGGCGTGGCGTTCTTCGGCTTTACTTTTGTCTTTGGACAGCAATGTTTTAACAACGTCGGGTTCGTGGCCGTCGACTAATAACTGAATGCCACGCTTTAAAAAGTCATTACTGACTTCTTTGCCTTCTAGTGACAGAAGGCCGCCTTTGCGAGCTTCGTCAGCTAGGCCAACAACTTCGTTAATAAGCTCAACAGGGTCGGTGCTGCTGAATTTAAAGCTTTTGCCTGCAACCTTAATAGCGCCCAAAAACTGCCCAAGCCCATACTTGGCCATAACCGCAAAAATGGTACCCCCAACTACGATAACGACTGAGGGTATGTTGACGAACATGCCTAACTGGCCACTCATCAACATAGAGATGACGATAAGGGCGAGCGCACCCACAATCCCGACTAACGATGCTAAATCCACACTGTGCTCCCTTGTTTCGGCTGCTGTACTGCTTTCAATTGGCAATGTCGGCGCTTAAAACCTGCTTTTTAGGTTATCGGCCGGTGCTCTTAAAGATTGAATTTTCCAACTGCAGCGTTATAAGTTATTCATTCTTTGAGTGTAGATGGTTTTAGCCGGTCTTCCGTGAAATTGATGGGAGTCGACTTACTATTGGTTTTAACCGTTGGGTTTACGGGTAGCGGTGACCATGTGGCTGCTTTGTGGTTTGACCGGTCTGTGTAAGTTGGGTAATGTGCGCGCTTCTATAATGGTCGAGGTTGACGGCATGGTCGCGCGTAAAAAAACAGCACATTTCGAGAAGTCTTTGGAGGCCCTAGAGTCAGTTGTTGATGATATGGAAAGTGGCGAACTTAGCTTAGATGACGCACTGAAAGCCTTCGAAAAGGGTGTCAAATTAACGCAAGAGTGCCAGCAGGCGCTGGATGAGGCTGAGCAAAAAGTCTCTATTTTGCTCGGTGATAGTCCTGCTGCTGAACCTGTCCCCTTTGATGCTGGCCCTGCAGACGCTTAAAGCGGTTTTTAACCTTTGAATAAAGAATGCTTTTGTGAATGACTCATTAACACTATTTGTGGACCGCTATCTGCCTGAAATTGAGCAGCATCTCGCGGCCGCCTTGCCTGCGCCTATAAACGGGGGGGAGCGTTTGCGCGAGGCCATGGCCTATAGCCTGCTTAATGGCGGCAAGCGTATTCGGCCTATTTTAACCTTGGCTGCAGCGCAAGCGTGCGGTGGCATTGGCAGCGCGACTTGGCCAGCGGTGGTGGCGGTAGAGTATATACACGCCTACAGCTTGATTCACGACGATTTGCCTGCGATGGATGACGATGATTTACGTCGTGGCAAACCGACTTGCCACATTGCCTTTGATGAGGCTACGGCCATATTGGCCGGCGATGCGCTTCAATGCTCTGCTTTTGAGTGCTTATCCAAGCAGGCCGAAACGCTAACCATGGTGGCGCCACTTGCCAAGGCTGCTGGTGCGCGCGGTATGGTTGTTGGTCAGGCTGTTGACCTTGCTGCAGTGGCGCAGCAGCTGAGCCTTGAGCAGTTGAGCCATATGCACAAACATAAAACGGGTGCGCTCATCGAGGTAAGTGTGCAGCTGGGCGCCATGTCGGCGGGTGCTTCGCCCGCACAATTGAATGCCTTGGCTGAATACGCTAATGCTATCGGTTTGGCGTTTCAGGTGCAGGACGATATTCTTGATGTAACAGCAGACACCCAAGTTCTTGGCAAGCAGCAAGGCGCCGATGCGGCAAATAATAAGCCCACATATGTCAGTTTGTTGGGTTTGGAGGGGGCGCAGCAAAAGGCGAAGCAGCTGGTCGCGCAGGCTTTGGTAGCGTTAGAGATATTCCCAGATGCACACCTATTGGCGGCTATTGCGCATTACATTGTTAATCGCGAAAAGTAGATTGCCGAAAATGGCGGGGCCTTCTTAGGGTTGCGTGCTTTGATTGCTGCCGTAATGTAAACGCAAAATGCGCCTGCATTACGGCAAGCCATCTTAGAAGAATAAAGCCCAAATAATCAAAGCAAAAAGCACATACTTAAGCAGATAATACAAAGGCTTGTTTTTCGCCTTAATTTTTTTACCTAGCAGACGCACCCCGTAAACATAACCAAATAGCTTATTGATTGCACCTACCTTGTCGCCCGGCTGATTTTTTGAAACTGCTGCGCCCATCACTACTCGCGAAAACAGCGCGTTGATCCAAGACGCAGGTGCAAACCACATGGGGCGAACGACATCGCAAAATAAAACAATGCGCTGTTGTTCGGTATCGTTTTTGGCGTAGTGAATGAAGGTTTCATCAAACATAACAGATTCACCATTGTGCCAAACGTAAGGTTCGCCATCGACATAAATAGCGCACTTTTCGTCGCCTGGGGCGGTTAACGCTAAGTGGTAGCGCAGCGAGCCGGCATAAGGGTCGCGGTGTTGTTGCAGTTTGGCTCCAGGTGGTAGCGATGCAAACATTGCGGCTTTAATGGATGGCACTTGTTTGAGTAAAGCTACGGTTTTAGGGCACATATCGTTGGCAGAATTTAAGTCGTTGCCGTACCACTTTAAATAAAAACGTTTCCAGCCGGTGCGGAAAAACGAGTTAAATCCTACGTCATCTAAATTTTGTGAGGCAACAATGCGCTGCTGCGATTGCAGAGCAAGAGCTTCATCGCGAATGATTTCCCAGTTGTCTTCCAGCAGTTTGAGTGCCGGGTAATCTTTTGGGTCGTGGTAGGGCGTAGATGGCGCTTTAGAAAACGCATATAGCAGGCAATTAATGGGCGACATAATCGTGGAGTGATCAAACAGCTGTCGCGAAAAACGGTGGCGGACTTTGCCGCGAAAATGAACATAGCAGCCGCCCATTGCAAACAACAATAAAACCCAAATGCCGCTGGGAATAGAAAAATCAGACAAGGTACACCTCCTGTATTGTGCTGGGGAATTCTAGCAAGAACGTCGCGCCACAGCTAATGAATACGCTGGGAATAGTCAGCATAGATAGTTGCGAGCGTTTGCGGTTTGAGTTGAGTGTCGCTAAAAAGTGGGTGTCTAGTTTTGGATGAAAAATAATAGGTCAATAATGTATAAAAAATGTGGACAATAAGATTGCTTGCTAAAGCGCAAAAATACATTACAGAGATTGGGTGGCGGTTCAGCCGCACCTCGGCACACAGTCATACTACTACCGTTGCTCCCTTCCGGGCCTGGCGGGGTTTGCAGCGAACTGTTGCGAAGGGACCAAACCGCCATAGAGCGGGTATCGATAAACTGACCCCGAAACATATAGCCTTGAAACATGATGGTGGCTAGGGGGAGACTTGAACTCCCGACCCCAGCATTATGAGTGTAGTGGATCATTTTTGATTGGAAAATAGGTCGTTTTTTCTCCGTATGAGGAGATAAAAATGTCAAAAACATACGGTGTATTCTGCACAAAGGGTGGGGTCGGGAAGTCTACTACAGCAGCTAACTTAGGTGCAATTCTTGCGGATATGCACCAAAAAGTATTACTCATCGACGGTGATCCACAGCAATCGCTATCCCGCTGGTACCCACTATCTAAAACCGCCCCATTTGGATTGACGCAGCTGTACAAGTCAGCAAGTGCTGAAGGTTGTATCAGTAGCACTGTGATCGATGGGTTAGATATCGTCCTAAATGACGACCCCTCCAAAGACCCGGCTATCGCGACCTTCTTACGCGAGAGCTTTTACAACTCGTTCAACTTAAAAAAAGCGATTGAGAATCTGGGTGATCAGTACGATTACGTAATTATTGATACTCAGGGCTCTAAAGGGATCATACAAGAGACCGTTTTAATCGCATCCGATGTTGTTTTGAGCCCTGTACAGCCGAATGGGTTGGATGCAAGGGAATTCATAAATGGCACCTTAGCTTCCTATAACCAACTGATTCCAAAGCCAGGATATCCAAATATGACGGGGCGTGTTGCGCCACCGCCACTTCGGGTACTGATAAACATGGCTGATAGAACGACCATGACTGAAGGGGTCGTGAAGCAGTTGCGGAAGCGGTTCGATGCCGAAGCAGACCACCACATAACCGTCCTCAATACCCAAATTCCCGACTTGAAAAGCTACAAAGAAGCCTTTTCAGCGCAGTCACCTGTACATCGTTACGAGCGGCACCGTGGTGGGCCAACGCTTTCGGCACTCCAGATTATGAAAAAGCTAGTGCATGAACTCGAACCCAAACTGATTGACGTATCGCCAAGCTGGAAGAAATAGCTATGTCTAAAAAAATTGATTATGAAAACGCTTTGTTTGGTGACAATACAGCGCCAATCGTTGCGAGCGACCATACATTGCCACCAGACCCTCGGGTAGCAACTCGCTTACCTGTCACCATTGATAACTTGGTGCCTTACGCGGGTAACCCGCGTACAACCGCGAACCCCGAGTACGACGCGATCAAAGAGTCGATTCGGTATCGCGGGCTTGATCACCCGCCAAATGTAACGCGGGAGTCCCCCGACAAGCCCTACATGATTAAAGATGGGGGGAACACGCGACTGATGGCATTGAAGGAGTTGTGGCAGGAAACACAAGATCCTCGCTATTTCACGATCGATTGCATGTTCCACCCTTGGGTGTCAGAACGGGATGTATTGCTCGCTCACATTATCGAAAACGAAATGCGCGGCAAGATGACATTCATTGATCGAGCTAGGGCTGCTATGCGGCTTAAAGAGGATCTTGAACACGAAGGAGGTGAGGCACTTAGCTCTAGGGTTCTCGCTGAAAAAATTACTAAGCTTGGCTGGTCACTTAAACACCAGCATCTTTCTTTGATGATTTATGCCTTTGAAACATTGCTCCCGTGGCTACCCAGCACGCTGGATTACGGTATGGGGCGTCCAGCCATTAATAGTACCAAACGTCTACTCAATATTTGCAGGCAGTATTGGGATGCCGTTGCCACACCAGACGAAGGAAACTTTGACGAAGTTTGGCAGTTAGTTTTTGTTGAGCTCGATGAAGAAGAAGCTTTTTCTCCTGACATCGCGCGTAACCGCCTTGAGGAAGCCATGGCTGAGAGGCTGAGTATTCCTCTTTCATCTGTACGTGCGGAAGTTCAAGGACTCGAATCAGGCAGTTCTATTGAAGCTCAGCGTCCATCAAAAGACGCGTTTACTCAACATCCTGACCAAGAGCCACAGACTCCAGTAGCACCGCCTAGGCCTGAAACTCCAATGCCGGTCTCATATGCTGAAACAACCACACCAGAAGGAAACAATACCCCCTCCGGCAATCCTTATGCGGAAGAGCCGCAAATCACTGGCGGATTTGACGCGCAGGTTGAGCATCACAATGAGCTCGCAGCAAAGCAAGCGCCATCGCCAGCACTAACTACCGCGCCAGAAACCGTCCTTCAGCAGAACCAGGCTGCATACCCTTCGACTCGCGATTACTCGCATGGCGGCATCGAAGAAGCCTTAGAGGCTCAACGGGTGAAGGTTATCGAAGGGTTACGTGCCATTTTTCGTGTCTTTGGGTTTGACGACGATGTCGTTGAAGCGACAGACGATCCCGTGATGTGTTTTCAGTTTAGTACCAAATACTATCATCGCATTACTCCAGACACGCTTTACTACTTAATCCCATTTGAGTTGGCACTAGAGTACTTCGGGGTGATTAATCCATTAGTGGAAAAGAATATTGGCGAGTGTTTGATTCACGAAGGTGCTGACGAGTTTATGCCGATATATCAGGCGGTCCAAGGCAAGATCATGAATGCGCGGGTCACTGTGCAGTATGGATTAGCGCTTAAGCGTACAGGCAACCGAAAGGCAACCATTAACGGCATGACGTTTGAGGAATTAACACAGTATGCGGAAGCAGCAGTGCGATGGAACGAGGCAATAATCGAATATACAGCGCTGGTTATCAACGATCACGCAGGCCTACTTCCAAAGTAGCAGCCACCTAAAAACCTGAGGAGATAACAATGAACAATGTATTTTCGAGTATCAATCAACAAGCGCTGATCGTTGCTGCAGAGGCTCTGCGTTCTGATGACGTCAACACACTTAATGAGCTAGGTTTAGATGGTCTTACTGACGCACTTGCAATGAAACTTAAGCAACTCACGTTGCAAGAGATTACGTGTACGGGCGAATTTAGAGCGCCCCTCGCTCGCATCAGTATTGATCGGCGTAACATCGAGTTATTTATCAATTACGCTGCTGGAAAAACCGCAGAGGATGCACTGGTGTCCAAGGCCATTAAAGGCGGAATTCGTCAATCGCAGTTGGAAACCCTCAAAGGAACCTCTCGCCGTGAGTATGACGAACGACGCAAGCGTCTGGGGTTGCAAGAGCATACCAAAGGACGCATTGAACAGTTGAACGAGGAAGATGAATTCCTCGTTATTCGTGAGTGGGAAAAGTTGAAGGACATCAGTGATCCGCTGGCAAAATTAGTGGAGCTGCATGATCGGACGCAAGTCAGGATAGACAGCGCTTGGGTTGCACTGAACCAACATTCGGATAATTAAACATGTCGAATGTTCCATCAATCGATCTCCTCCAGCGGCAAATTAAACGTGCCGAACAAGAGCTCGTTTTTGCCAAAGAGACCGGTGCAGCGCAGGATGACTTCGCTGTGCTGTTCACCGGTAATTGGCATGACTCTATTCCACGTAATTTGATCCTCAACAACACTTTGTCACCTGTTGATAAAGTGTGTTGGCAAGCTATTCGATTAACGATCAATAGTCCCCAGCAACCTGGAACAGCCCCCACCCGCGATGAGCTTGCCGTTATGGTCAATTGCTCAGCGCCGACAATAACAACCGCTCGACAAATGTTGCGTCTGAGTCGCTACATGACTTTCTGTAGCGTTGTCAGGCACAAGGGTAAGTTTCTCGGTGAAGTGTACCTGCTTCATGAAGAGCCCCTCAGCATAGAAGACACTTTATCTCTGGACTCCACTTATTTGGAGTTTTGTGTTGCGTTGGCCAAGTCAGGTAACAAGTCATCACGACTTCGCAAGGAAGCTGGGCGGGTGTTGCGAGATATTGATCACCTCGGTGTTCGTCAAACACCACCAACTAAATCGCAGGCTTTGGGCGAGCGTATCGAGCAAGGGCTCGACAATTACGGTGTAGAGGAACGCCTTGACCCCGAGGGTTTCAACCAGAGAAAGAATTTTGCTCCGGATGGCTTTTTAACCAATGCGGTTATTAATTCATCAAATGATGCCAAAACAGCGGATTTTAACCAGAGCAAAAATTTTGCTCCGGATCAAAAAATAACCAATTCTAACCAGAGCAAAAATTTTGCTCTGGTTTCTGATGGTGTTTTTTGTAGTAGTTTTTGGAGTAGGAGTATTAATAACAAAGTAATAAAAACGCGTACACATGCGCGCGCGATATCAGAAGCAACACCCGCTGACATAGACGACTGGATCGAAAACTTGCACGACAAGCAGGATTACACCAGTGATCAGCTACCGCGCTATTCCGAACGTGGTGACCCTCAGCCCAAGCAGAAACCAGACTGGATGTTAAGCGACGTTGAAATTGAGCAGCTTGAAACCGGTGTAGAACCTATCGTTACATCGGAGAGCGGCCACCTTGAAATCCAATCAACAAAAATTAAATCACTGTCGGCACCATCGCAGGCTCATGGCGGTGGGGTACGGAAATACCAGAGCATTGACCCAGATAACGCGCACAACTCTGGAGGCTTCCAGGCGCAGCTAGATTACTTTTTTCCTGAAATATCCGACCCCGTTCTATCGCGGTATTCGAGCATAGGTTTTTTCGGAATACAGCCTCAAATGCCGGTGATCGCGCGCGCCATAGGTGGTCTTGAACCCCTAGAAAGGCGAGATGTTTTGCTGCAATACATGGCGAGAAAGGCCGCTTATGTCCACGGTTGGCACCATGAGGACGTCAGTAATCCTATTGGTTACATCAAGAAGCTTTGTACTCGAATTAAAAGCGGCGAGTTTATTCCAGACTCGTTTTGCGGTGAATTGATACGGTCACTGCACGAAAAGACGCCCCCCATGATTTGCGATACTCATGAGATTCGAGCGAAAAAACAAGAGATCGAGAATTACGGCGCTGAGTTTGAGCGTTGGAAAGAATTGCATAATTGAGTGAATCCGATGGCAGAGTGTAATCACTGATTACACTTCCAGAGTTAAATAGGCCCCGACAGTAAGCCTGTCACCACTGGTGACAGACCAAAAATTAAGTCACTGCCAGTGGCAAGGTGCAATCAGTGATTGCACTTCGAGAGTTAAATCGGCCTCGACAGTAAGCCTGTCACCACTGGTGACAGACCAAAAATTAAGTCACTGCCAGTGGCAAGGTGCAATCAGTGATTGCACTTCGAGAGTTAAGCGAACAGGTTGGCTACAACTTGATGATTATCAGATTTGATAACAATTGTTACTATTAAAGCAAAGGGATTAGCAAATTGACTAAGGGCGGAAATATGACCGACATAAAAAATACGAATGATGAGCAAGTTAAAAGCGCTGAGTCTTCACCGAAGAATCTAAACACCAGTGGGTTTGGGAGTTCGTTTGGGAGTTCGTTTGGGAGTTCGTTTAGACGCCCCACAATGATGCTCGACAGTGCAGCTATCCCTTGGGCTGCGAGTGGTAGTGGCGCTCGAGTGGGACCCAGCATGTCTATGGAGGCATCATTAACGCTTCACACCAAACTAGCCGTTAATTTGTGGAAGGGACGTAAGCCAACATCTGCAAAAGTGCGTGATGGTATTCCTGGTGTCTTACGTTTTGCCAAAGAAGCAAGCAAGGCATGGAACGAGGCAACAATGAGTAATCCAGTGGCCGATATGTATTTGATATTGGTCGAGGAGCGTTACGAGAAGGCGAGCCGAAAGATAGAAGAATCTACGGCCATTCTTAAAGAATTGCTCGATGTCCAAAACGTATTCGATGGCATCGGCGTAATGAACAACAATAAGCCGTTTTCGTATGAGCTCAGGTTCTCGTGCCCTTGGGGATACCTAGCATGCGCTTTACTGAAAAAATACGATGACCTAATTCGCTTAGCGTTGACGGCCAAACACATCGGCTTTCTCGGTGATCAAGATTGGAAGATTCTGGTTAACGATGTGGGTAAGGCCTTTCGCGGATTCCTGCAATCATTGGATGCATTTATCCCTGTGCCTATGGATCGCAACTGGTTTGAAAGAGGTATGACACATAAGATTGCCAAGGTGTACAAGCATTACGGGTTTGCCAATCGAGAGATGCCCAATGTGCCAGACGATATTATGAGCGGTGAGCGACGCCCCAAAGTTTGCCCGCCCATCAAAAATGAAGCAGAGCGCCAGAAGATTTGGGATGCAAATGGACCTTTTACCAATAAGGATATGTCAGAACTTGTTAAACCAATGACTATACGAGCTGATGAAGCGAAGAAAGCGCGCAAAGAAAGATACAAAGCTGAGGCAAGAAAACGATCACAGAGAGTAGAGACTGATGACAATAATAACCCCGATTGATATTCAACAAATTGTGAGTGGCACTGACTCCATACCACGCGGGATACTGTCGCGTAACCACGATCAAAAATTGTCCAAAATGGATCATCCTTTAAAAGGCCTTTTAAGGGATAAGGGGCGGAGCAGTTCGACAATTGAAGAAATGATCCGGTTGCATAAGCGGGCCGCGCTTAAAATTGAAAAAGCCGGTGACGCGCTTGTCGAACTCGTGAGAGAAAAAAACGATGAGTACGGTGGTGGTCTGTTTAATCTCAAACACAACCGAGGAAGCTCGTTCCAGTGGCGAGCAAACGGCCGTTTAGCTGCGCTGAGTAATGGCACAATTAAACGTACCGCCAGTCTTCGTCCGTTTAGTGTTGATGCTGACGAGTACATTGTGATCGATCAAGTACTAAGGAGCCTGGGCGCCGAGGCTCGAGCATTCTATCGCGCGATTGATAATGTGACGCAGGAGCTGACGATTCGTCACATCATATTGACCAATGCAATGCGTTATATGAATCACCACGTCCAGCGCACAGAAAAACAAAGTGAAATTTCACCGCGAGCGCAAAAGATTTCTGAAGATGTGCTCGGTAAAATTTGGCATGAAATTGAGTCTGAAAATACATTTTAAGTTGCTCAGGCTAAGTACGATTAAACGCTTTAGCGTAAACGAACTTTCCGTAGAATAGGCAATGAGCAGTGAATCTCCTCAGGTTTTTCGCTCACAGGAAGTTCCGTTTAGATTTCCAATCCTTAGGGGCGCCATGCGCCCCTTTTTTTATGCACGATCAATATTCATTTGATTGTCGCCGATATATTTCTCTGCGTGCATGCTGCCGGTGAATTCACACATCACTCATAAATACCGGAGAATTGTAATGGCACGTGGAATAAACAAAATGACGCTAGTTGGGTTTCTAGGTCAGGACCCAGACGTTAAATACACTCAAGGTGGCAATGCAGTCACAACAATCAGTGTTGCTACAAGTGATACTTGGACAGATAAGCAAAGCGGGCAGCAACAAGAGCGTACCGAGTGGCATCGAGTTGTGTTCTTTAATCGCCTTGCGGAAATCGCTGGGGAGTATTTACGCAAAGGCAGCCAAGTCTACATTGAGGGGCCATTGCGAACCCGTAAGTGGCAAGATCAAGCCGGGGCTGATCGATACACAACTGAAATCATTGGTAATGAAATGCAAATGATGGGCGGCAGCAATAGCGGCGGCCGTGGCGACAATGGTGCGGCACCGAATGGTGAGAATCAGCCAGTTAATCAACCGGCACCAGTACAAAATCAACCTGAGTATGTAGCGCCAAGCCAGGCACCTTATCCTGATCAAGATATGATTCACCCCAGTGCCGGCGAAAGTCAGAATCCAGGAAGTGGTGGCAATTAAGGAGTGACCAATGTCCATTTTATTTGTTGTCGAATCACCGAATAAAGCTAAGAGCATTCGTAACTATTTCCCTGATTTTAAAGTCGTCGCAACGGTGGGTCACTTTCGTGATCTGCCTGTTGATCGAATTGGCGCTGAGCCGCCAAAGCATGAGCCAGAGTATGTAACGATGGAGGGCAAAGCGGATGTTGAGAAAAATCTCCGTGCTGCCGCGAATAAAGCTTCAGTGATTTATCTGGCGACCGATCCCGACCGTGAGGGCGAAGCGATCGCAGCACATGTTGCGAATTTGCTCGGGCAAAAACACAAGGCAAAGATTCATCGCGTGACCTATGTCGAAGTCAATAAAAAATCGATTGAGCATGCAATAAAACAAAAAAGACAAATTGATTGGGCGCTGGTTCGCGCGCAAGAAGCTCGACGGGTTATTGACCGTTATGTCGGTTACATCGTGTCTCCTGTGCTGACAAACAAATTTAAAGAGCATGTCAGTGCAATTCACTTTTTGAGCGCGGGTCGCGTTCAAACGATTGCGTTAAAGCTCATTGTTGAGCGTCAGCGAACGATCAAAAATTTTAAGCCTGTCGAGCACTACGGTGTGACGGCGCATTGCTTGAAAGACGGGGTCGATTATAAAGCGCAGTGGGCTGCAACTGGCATCAATGATGATGGCTGTGCGAGCACAGAGGATGGTGAAAAAAAACAAGGATCTGGGCTTGTCACTGACAGAGCATTAGCTGAAGCGGTGAACGCGAGAACTGATACGTTAACCGTGTTTCAGGTGCAGAAAAAAGCGGTGGCCATAGCGCCACCCAAACCGCTGACAACGAGTAGCTTTGTAAGGCTAATGTCTGGAAAGCTAAGGCTTACAACAAAAGCTTCAATGGACGCTGCTCAGAAGCTGTTTGAGCAAGGTTTAATTACTTACCATCGCACTGATAGCCCTGTTATGTCAAAAGACGCACAGGAGGCTGTGAGAGCCTTTGCGCGGCAGCAAGGGCTGCCAGTGCCAGAAGCCGCAAGAACGGTTAAAGCGAAACAAGGTTCGCAAGAAGGGCATGAATGCCTTCGTGTGACGGATATTGCGAATACGCGACCAGAGCTCGTCGATCAGTCGTTAATGAAAGTTTATCAATTGGTCTGGCTTACAACGCTGCAGTCGCAGCTGGCAAATGCAATTGATGACCGGACTACAGTGATTCTGAAAAATGGGACTGAGGATGTATTCATCGCCAAAGGCTCTGTACAAAAAGAATTAGGCTGGAGGGCCAGCCTGAAACTGTCAAAGGATGACAGCATTGAATCTGAAAAAATAAGAGGGGGGGAAGAAAAAATAGCGAAGCTGCCAATGCTCGCCGAAGGCGAAGCCGCCATCGTCGAATCAACGACGCTGGAAATAAAACACACGAAGCCACCCAGTGTCTTCAGCGAAAAAACATTAGTCGAGAAACTGGACAAACTTAATATCGGTCGCCCAGCGACCTACGCGCAAATCATTGAGCGAATCAATGAGCAAGGCTATATCGAACGTGATACTAAATTAAACCTCACTAGTACTGCGCTAGGAGAATGTGTCATCGATGTACTTGACGGGCAGTATTCATTTTTAAATTACGAATACACGGCTGAATTAGAATCACTGTTTGATCAAATTGCAGATCGCAAACACGAGATGAGTTATCTGCCTGTTGTGGATGCTGTTTATTCAAGTCTTGAATTTGATAGTTCTACGTTAGAAGCGTTGGCGTTGCCGACGGTGATCTGTGAGAAAATGAGGCAGGTAAAACCGAAAGCAAAGCCTAAATCTAAATCGAAAAAAAGTGGAGCAAAAAAGATGGGTACTGTTGTTGCGTTCAGTTCAGCGAAAAAGAACAGTGGTATGGATAAGTCGAGCTTTGTAGCTGGGACTCAATGTACGACTTGTCGGTCAGGCACTCTGAGCATTAAAGCGTTGAAAGGCGGTGATATTATCGGCAAAGAATTTGTTGGATGCAGTGCCTTTCCAACGTGTAAACATTTTCAGTGGGTTAACTAATTAGGATTAGAACCGTTATGTATAAATTAAGAGTATTAGGTGTTGCCATGTTGTTACCAGCAATGGCAATAGGGGAAACATTGCAAATTGATGATGAGCCGTATGTTCGCACTGACCGATACACATTAGTCAGTATTGAGACTCAACCGGAGCAAATATCACCGTTGTTAAGCATTGTTGAAATTAGTTTTTCACAGCACATAAATTCGGTGGGTCGAGCACTCGATGAGTTGTTGGTCGGATCAGGTTACACGTGGAACAAAGAAATGGCTGAGAATGATCGACTTAATAGATTGTCATTGCCGGTTGTCGTTCGCGATATTGGCCCTGTACGTTTACGTGATGCACTGATCACTGTTGTAGGTGAGGCGTGGAATTTACAAGTGAATGAGCTCACGCGTGAAGTATGGTTTGAGCCTAGGGAGATCTAACCATGACGGTTAAAGTCTTTAAGCATGATGAGTGGATTGAGGCTACGCTTGAAAACCTGAGCCAAGGGGATTACATCTCTAACGGTCATGCGACGTATTTAGTCTGCGATATGCCGTTTGAAAACGAAAACGGTAAACTTGAAGTGCCGTGTGTATTGCCAGAGCCTGCGCCTATTATTATCCAGCTTGGTAATAGCAATGATAAATACATCACTATGGCCATGGATTTGGCTGGCACATCGTTGCGCGATTTCGGGGACGGAACGATGATGCTGTGTGAGTTTGAAAGTGGCAATACGCATGTATATTCACCAAGGCTTACAAAGCCAGAACTCGAGTTGTTTTGTAAAGACAATATCGAGAAGTACCAAGCCTTTTTTGATCAATACAGTGATAACGATATTTTTGAAGGACCTGTTTCAATGGATAGGTTTTGGTGATCGGTTATTGCCGACAATTCAGTAAATCTTTAAATCCTTTATGGGCGGGGCAATAACGGTTTAATCGTTTAAATTACTGCGGTAGGTCACTAGACTTTTTATGACTAATCCACAGTGAGCTCGCCCTATGTCTAATTCGCCGCAACAAAACAGTCAAGTAATTTGCTTAAAAAACCATACCGTTGAGCTAAGTTTAATTGTTGATGACATTCTGGAACTCATCGAGTCCGAAGCTAATCAGCAACTAAATATCGAAGACCGGTATGCAACAGCTTTGGGTGTTGAGCGTATCCTAAGAAAGCACTTGGCTGAAGAGCAATCCAAGTGAACGCTATAAATCAACCATTTACCTATATCCTGAAATTTATCGACTCTGCAGGGACGGAGCATAGGATCGAAAAAGAGGACTGTGACCAAGTGATAGATGTTGCGAATGCCCACATTGCCCTCGGAGCCGGTTTGATGGAACTTTCGGATAGTGAGGGCGAGGTATACGCATTGGATAACGACAAAAGTGGGCGGGTTAAAAATGGATAAAGTACCCTTCGAGTGCTCAATAAAGTCAGTTGAAAAAACGATCGCGAATAAACAACAAGATCTCACTGATGTTAAAAGTGATATCGCATTGGTGATGGATGTTGCCGAGTTTCATCGCCAATGTAATAAATTGAGTCATGCACTGGGTAGAGTCTTGGGGGAGCTTGAGTATTCCAAACCTAAGCCTGCCAAAAGAAAGTCCCTTGTTGCTGAGCAAAAATCACTTGAACGAAAAATACGGAGATTGAAGCGACTTAATATCGCGCAGCTGTTTGAGCGGGAATGGCTTTTGTCTGATAGTATCGCCGAGCTCACGACTGAGTTGAATGAGCTTAAAGTGCTATCCGGTGTGGTTAAACAAAAGCGTACTTTTTCGGTTGGTTTAATGCAGCCTGTTGAAAGCTCTAAGGCGACTTGATTGTGACCATGGTTAGCCCCTTGCAAAACCCGAATCCGATAACGTGTAGTGAGGAAGAGCGCACAATCACTGTTGGAAAAGGATTTATCAAAAAAACGGATTTGAGGGCTTGGCATTATCCATTCTTTTTGCAAGTTTAACCCTCTCTCGTTTTGGAGTTTCAGTTCGATGAATACTAAAGAGTTTGGTTTTATCTCGTTTCACGCAATCCTAGTTACGTTATTTCTAGTCTTCTTGGTTGCTCTTTTTGTATTTGATGAAGACCCTTATACGGGATGGGGTGAGTTCGAGACATGGGCAGATAAAGATCGAAAGGGGGAACCAGTTGATTGTTCGGCCCTGTTGAGCACTGAGGTGGAGCGAGATTATTACCAGTATAACTCCTATGCTAATCAATATGAGCGGTATACAGCACACCTTCAGGATTATGTTAAAACGACTCGATATCAGTTTAAACAGTGTCGAGAAGATATCGATCCATTGGTGAATCAGTGGTGCGAAAAATTCATTGATAAGGGATTGGATAGTTTTTTAAATTACCACGATAACGATTGGGATTTACCTTTATGGGTCATTGATTTCTGTCACGAGGGGTTAATGCCAGAATTCAAGAAAGTGAATTCAAATTTTAGACTCCCTGATGAAGAAGTTAAGTTACTTGTTTTGGAGGACTATGGCGTAATGCTTGATCCTTCTTCGATAAGAAATATTCGTTTTGAAGAGCGTTATAAGGACGGGCTTTGGGGAATATCGTTGACTGCTGACCAAAAAGAGTCCACTAAGGATTATTACTTGAATTTTAGCAGCAAAGAAAATTGGGAACAGGCAAAGCATGCGTTTGCGGTAATGGTCTCAAAATACAATGCTCAAGACTAATCTATTACTGGAAGAATTTATGCTGGTTAATCCGAAAACTTCGTTAAGTGTTTTTATTCGTAGTGTTAAGCACCTTTTGATCGGTGTCGGCGCTGTTTCATGTGTCTGGCTCTATATTAATGGTGCCGTTTTTGTTATTGAAGAGTCAATACGTGGCAACAGGGTGTTGGGAATGCTTGTGGGTATTGCTTTGGTTTTCCCGTTCATTGTTGCTGTTAATGTTATCGTGATGATGGCCGTACGTAAGAATGTTCAATCTAGACCGCTGCCATTGAGAGGCTTGGTCGATGTACATCATCATCAAAACGTTGATGCTCTATTAAGGCACTCTAATGTGCTTGCCTGGGAAAATAAAGGTTTAAGCGCCGAGGAGCGTAAACGTGTCCTAATGGGAATCAATGTGATTTCTGAATTATTTTATGAAAATGGCCAAAGAGTTTGGGAAGGGGAGTTGAAATGAATACAGGTTTATTAGTCATTAATTGTCTAGCTACGGGATTTTTTGTAGTTGCTCTCATATTTTATCATGGGTTAGGGAACAATCTGCCTGAAGGCTCCCGACCCTCTGCGATGTTGTTTATGCTTAAAAAGAAGGTCATCACTTTTTCTTTGGGGGCTAGCGCGCTGTCGCTGGTCGCTATGCTAGTGATTCAATTATCGATGCTGTAAATATGAGGGCGTTGCGGTGAAAGTTAATTTTCCATTGATCCTAATTATGTCTGCTCTACCGTTTTCCAGTCATGCAGCTGAAAATGAGGAGGTAAAGGCAAAGAATGCTTGCATGGTCGTTGTTGATCGGCTTGCCATTCAGCCGGCGCTGTGCGAGTACAATGTTAGGCCAGCGACCTTCTGGTTATGCGTTAATGAACGTATTGATGATGGTGAAAGCTTTGTCTTCGCATCAGAGCGCTGCATTAATATTACTGCTCACAACTCTTCTGGAGCTAGCAATGGTGTTTACAATGATGAGTCCTAAGCCCATAGACTATTACCGTGGTTTAACGTCCGGAGGGTCTTATCTTGCAATGCTTTCACAAGATCAAGCTGCAGCTGTCTTAAAGGCGCACGATCATGGAATTGCTGCCCTCGGTATTGAGGAAGTCGCTTTGTTGGATCAAGTGATGAGCATCTTGAAAGGCGAAATCCGGCCATAAACCATACACATTGGCCTTCGACTATTTGTTGACAGATTGATCCATTGCTGGTTGAATTTTAAATAAGTACTTTGCTTAGCAAAGGCCTTTAAAAAAACTGATCACTAAACCTGAAAGTCAGTACGGCTATCGCCGGGTTTATCTTTATATTATCCACCCAGAAGGGAGCTACCCGTCTGGGATAGGTTTCTTTTAGTCTACATATCCATTCACCCAGCGGGAATCTACCCGCTGGGATAGGTCCTCGCTGGTTTTCTTTTTCTTGCGAGGAATCCTTATGATCACTGTCCCTGGTAAAATTAATATACGGACTATTTCTGGTCGCTTTGGCGACTTTAACGTTGGAACATTGGAATGTTCTATCGGTTCTTTTTCGGTTAAAGACCCTGCCATTGATGAGTTTTCGGAAGGGGTTTACACCGGTTCTTTTGTCATCGAATCCATAAAGCCTGATTCGTATGTGGCCTCTGGTCGCATGGTTGTGGAGGTTCGTGCTCGCCTTAAAGGCATTATGCTCGATGATGAATTGAGCTTGCCCTCAGAGCCCGAATCTTATGAACAAGACCCACTAGAGCAGGAATGTCAGTCAGTAAAAGATGTTCAAGCTCCAGCGGCGTCGGCAAAAGTTGACTCAAAAGCTGAGACGTCAAACCTAACACCTGCCGCTGATGAAAATGATGGCGGTTGTTTATTTGGTGTACTTTGGCCCCTTGGTTCTGTTGTCAGGTTGGACTCAACTATCGAACGCTTACGCTTACGCCAGCAAAAGAAATTTTTGCAGGACAATGGCTACAGCTTTCGGGTGGCTCAACAACATTGGGTTAAAGACTAGGAGGGTCTACTGATGGCATTAATATTTCCACGGTTGGCTCGTAACTTTATTAAAAATGGTTACTTTCCCACGGATGAGCTTTCTATTGAGCGCATCTTGCATATGCTAGAACCCACACAGGGTACTGTTCAGATGATCGATCCTTGTTGTGGTGAAGGCACGGCGTTAGCTGAGCTGGCTCACTATTTTAGGGAATCTGGCATGGCGGTGAATACGGCCGGTATTGAATTTGATGCGGAGCGCGCAGCGCACTCAAAAAAATTACTGGATCATGTGGTTCATGCTGATATGCAAGATTGTGTTGTTGGAACGGGTCAATTCAATGTTCTGTTTTTAAATCCCCCTTATGGTGATCGAGTAACTGATCAAACCAATATGGAAGCCAACAGGCAAGGTAGGGATCGGTTAGAAAAGTACTTTTTAACCCGATCTATGCCGATGTTGTGTTACGGCGGCCTTTTAATCTACATCATTCCAAATACCATTTTGGATAAAAATCTGTCAAAGCAGCTGGCCAGAAGTCTTGATTCGTTGTCGATCTATCGACTCCCCGAAGATAGGTTTAAGCAAGTTGTGATCACAGGTTATCGGCGGAGAAGTGACACGGTGGGGATGAGCTCTGTCGTTAATCATTTGTTAGCTGTCGGTGAGGACCGTTCATTAGCGCCTGAGTTACCGGAAGTCCCCGAGCAGTTTTACACTGTAAAAGGACTGCCACAGGTAAAACCGTTGGAAGTTAGGTCTGTTAAGCCAACGGTTGAATCGGTTCTTGAAGTTAAACAGCGTCATGGATGCCTTTGGCCAGACTTTAATAACCATTTCTCACAGAAGTCTTGTGAGCGCAGGAGGCCGGCCAGAAAGCTTTCAGATTGGCACCTTGCCTTGATGTTAGCCGCAGGCCATTTATCCGGTACGGTGACGTCTAACGATGGCAGGAAGCTGTTGGTGAAAGGTTCAACGCATAAGGTCAAGGAGATGAGTTCATCGTTTCAGGAAGGTGACGACGGTGCAGTTATCGAAACCCATAGTGCGACTGATCGGTTTGTCCCAGTTATTAAGGGGATTGATGTTACTGAGGGAACCGAAAGCTATGGCGAAATCTTTACTATTAAATGATGGTTTTTAACCATTTCCCGATTGGCCTCCAATCGGGGGCCTTTTTAATAATTTATATGAGGTGTTTTTTATGGTTGAAACGACATTGTTGAAAGTAGATGAGGCTTCGGCACCGATGTTTTGCGATGCATTTATCGGTGATGAAGGCGATTTTGTTTTTGGTAGCTTTTGGGGTAATGAAACTGTGCTACTAGAGTTTTTTGCTCGCTTAACGTTGCCCGCCAGTGAGTTCGGTATCCGTGAGCTCAATCTATCGAGTAATAGTAGGGAGCGCTTCAGGCTTTCTATTCCTAAATCGGCTGATTTAAAAAAAATCACGGCTCGAACGCCACCAAATACGATTCTAGGTCCGTTGTGTCATGTGTTTATTTTTGACGCAGTTTTACATTCACCCAATCGAACCACAGGTGAGGCATATGTTTTTGGTTTGCCTGATCAGAGTCGAATGGAAACAATGAATCGCATGTGGAACCAGGTGCAGGACTTGAGTCAAGTTCCTGTGCTTGAACACTGGCGCGATTATCTCATGCCAATTTTATTGGAACGAGAATGGGTTGTAGAAATTGAATGCTTTGCAGTAACAGCATTTAAGATCTCACTGTGTATAGAGTTGTTTGAACAGCTGATTACTGATGGCTTACGAAGTGGAAAGTTGTCGTTGACGCCCTTGGTTAATCAGGCTGTTAATAATCAACCTAAGGAATCGCTGGCTTTATTCTAGACCCTTCGGGGTCTTTCTTAATGGACTTTGCTGAGGCGCATTAAGAAAGGCACCGCTAGTAATAGCACCTTTAGAAAAGCTTCCCATAGCAATGCAAGGAAGCGCAGCGAAAGCTGTTGTTTATTTTATCAAACTCGCCCAGTGGGATTATCCCATTGGGGTATTCCGTGGGCTTCTTTCTGTTTTTTTAAGGAGCAAATATGAATACCTTAGCGACATTACCTCAAGACCCAACTGATGAAAATCACGCAATAGAAATTGCCGAGGATTTAACGAACGTTATTTCTTTGCATGACTTTATCAGTAATTTTGGCAGTGATTTATTAGCTGCCGTTGAACGTGACAACCCGCCTGTTTACAACGATACGCCAAATGCTCTGCGTGGACGTGTATTAGACGGATTGATACGAAAACCTTTCCCCGCCCAAGCTGACGCGGTTCAAGCATTGTCTGCGTTGTTATTCGATGAGAATGAGCGCGCTGCGGTATTGAATGCAGAAATGGGTACCGGTAAAACCATGATGTCCATATCTCTTGCTGCGATCGCTAAAGCGGAAGGGATGAAGCACTGCATGGTCATCAGTCCGCCACATTTGGTTTACAAATGGCGTCGTGAAATTCAAGAAACGATACCTGGTGCTCGAGTGTGGGTTCTCAATGGTCCTGATAGTTTATTAAAGCTATTAAAAATTCGAGAGGCACTTCGTATCGAGCCCGGTAATGTTCCGGAGTTTTTCATTATTGGTCGTGTTCGCATGCGATTGGGTTACCACTGGCGTCATGCATACAGCATTCGCAAGCGCCGTCGTTTAGCGCTTGAAGATCAAACGGATGGTGATTCACCGCGCATTGCAATTTCAACGGGGCATCCGTCTTGTAGTCATTGTGGTGAGTGGGTTCGTGATCCTGATGGCGAGCTTTTAACCGAGCCTGCACTTCTCAGCGAAACCCGTCAAATGGTCTGTAAGGCATGTGACTCTCCCTTGTGGACGCTGATGAAACCTAAAAGCAAAGTGACTGATTATTCCGGCGTTGTAAAAAAAGCCTTATGTCAGTTGCCCACAATTGGCCCGAAGACTGCGGAGCGTTTAATCGCATTATTTGGGGCAAAAATGCTTGAGGACATGTTGGCCGATAACATCTATGAGTTTATTAATATTATGGATGAGCAGGGCGATTTGTTTTTCTCGGATCGGCAAGCTACACGGCTTGAACGTGCGATGGCGGTAACTGAGTTTGGTTTTGGTCAGGGCGGCTATCAGCCAACGGAGTTCATCAAACGCTATTTACCCAATGGTTTTATCGATTTGTTGATTGTTGATGAGGGCCATGAGTACAAAAACGAAGGCAGCGCCCAGGGACAAGCCATGGGGGTACTAGCGGCAAAAGCTAAGAAAACGCTGTTGCTGACCGGTACGTTGATGGGGGGCTATGCGTCGGATTTGTTTTTTCTGCTCTGGAGGATCATGCCCAATCGAATGATTGAGCTGGGATACCGTTGTAGTGAACGTGGTTCTATGTCCTCGGCATCGATGAGCTTTATGCGCGAGCACGGAGTGCTTAAAGATACTTATAAAGTGACAACTGGTGGTAATCACCGAACGTCCAAAGGCAAGCGTGCGGCCGTCAGTACAACCAAGGCCCCAGGCTTTGGTCCATTGGGGATCGCGCAGTGTATTTTGCCTTTTACGGTATTTTTAAAACTTAAGGATATAGGGCAAAAAGTACTGCCCCCGTATGAGGAACGTTATGTTGAAATCGCTATGGATGCCCATCAGCGTGAACACTACGACAGCCTGAGCCATAACCTGTCTAAAGAGCTTAGGGAGTCTTTAGCGCGGGGAGATAATAGTTTGATGGGGGTTGTGCTGAACACGCTTCTCGCGTGGCCGGATACGTGTTTTAGGCCGGAGAACGTTGTGCATCCGCGCAGTGGTTCAACGTTGGCGTTTACGCCGTCGTTATACGAAGAATCTGATGTCATGCCAAAAGAGGCATGGTTGAAAGATTACTGTATTGAACAGCAAAAGCTTGATCGTCGAGTGCTCGTTTATACCAGCTACACCGGTAAACGCGACACTTGCGCCAGGTTAAAGCAACTGCTTGTCAATGCAGGGCTGAAGGTTGCTGTTATGCGTTCAACGGTGGCCACTGGCAAACGTGAAGAGTGGGTTGCTGATCAGGTGGATAAGGGCGTCGAGGTATTAATCTGTAATCCCGAGCTGGTTAAAACGGGCTTGGATTTATTGGAGTTTCCTTCGATTGTTTTTATGCAAACGGGTTACAACGTTTACACACTTATGCAAGCGGCACGTCGGTCATGGAGGATCGGTCAAAAGCTCGATGTTGAGGTGCTTTTTCTTGGTTATGAAAAATCAGCTCAGAGCCAGTGCTTAGCATTGATGTCTGAAAAGATTGCGGTTTCTCAGTCCACATCAGGTGATATACCCGAGTCGGGCTTGGACGCGGTCAATCAGCGAACTGACAGTATTGAAATGGCATTAGCGCGAAATCTTGTGTGAAGTCATTTTATTCAAACCTCCAAAAGGAGGTTTTTCTTTGCTTTATGAGGAGGTCAGTATGTTTGATTCAATCGCAGGGTATGAAGACATTCATAAGGATGAGCCCTACATCGATGCAGACGAGCCTACCACCGGTGAAGTCGCGCACGTGTATATGTTGTACGTGCCGCCGCATAAGCGCGGTAGGGGCATCGGTGGTGAGCTGTTTCGAAAGTGGGTGATCGGCCTGCCTTCAAACATTAAACGAGTGCGGCTTAAAGCTGTAACGTTAGGTGGCAGTGACGCACTGTCTTTTTGGAAACGGCTTGGTTTTACCGAGGCTTTTTGTGGAGTGATTCATGATGAAATAGATGGCGCATTAGTACTTGGTGTTAATGGTTACGAAAATCCTGTTGTCGAGTATGTTCAAGCTACAGGTGACGAATATCGTCATTGGATAGAGGGGGACGACGATGTGCGCCATTTTCATAAAAACCCTCAACGAAAAGCGGGATGATGATTGATAAATCTGCCCGATAATATTTTCGTTATGCTAAACTTTTATCGCGTTTTGAGCCCTGCTCAATACCTTTAAATGTCGCCAAGGTACTTTAAGCGACAGGCGTTAATGCCGTACCACTCACTGCCCAATGGGATTTACTTTCCCATTGGGATAGTCGATCTCCTTGGGCTTTTTTTTTGCTCAAGATCTGAGGAGATCAACTATGAAAAATCCAGTGACTGTCTTACAAAAGTCTATCGTTGTTCTGCAACAATGGCTCTTCGGTGAATCTTCACCGTCTTACGATACCCCGTCATGGTCGTGGCCCGAGAGCGATGTGGAGCATTGTTTAATGCAGCATCTCCCCGCTACCGAAAACGATCGTGGAGTACAGCTCGTTTTACCAAGCTTCCTATCAGCGTATGAGAAACACCGTGTTCAATATCCAGATCACGGTTATGACCTTGATAGTTTGGTTGAGCGTTGGGTTGCAGAGATTGCTCAATACGAAGCGGAGTTTAGCTTTATCCATCAAACCGCTAAATTTTGGCATGAGGTTATGGAGCAAGTGCTGTGGCTGGGGTGTTTTGCGACAGAACTTAAAAATCGTTCAGCCACGATCGCCGAGCTCGAGCTTGGTGGTTTTACCGGTGCCGATATTTACGCTAAATACTGCTTATTAACGCCACGCGAAGCATGTGTTTTGGCTTTGTCTTCATTAGTTCGCAAGCCTGTAATGCCACCTAGTGTGCCTACAGGGCTGTTCTCCGTGAGCTAAATTTGGTTTTTTTCACTTCCCTTTGGAGTCATATCCATAGGGATGTGGCTCCTGCATATTATCTAAGGAGTCACATATGAGTATTGCAGAATCAGTAGAAATCCAGAAAGCCCCAGCAGCAAAGCTTGTTGATGGAAGGCGTCGCTCTAATGCTTTGTATAGGCATTTCGGCAGCGCTTTTATTGAGGTCGAGAGTTTAGTTTATCGATATCTCGATACGATAGCGTCAGCTTACAGTGGCGGTTTTTTTGATTTTTATGAAATAGAAGGCGGTGGTTTTTACTTATCGTTACGCACAGATGAGGTGTTTAAAGTAGAGGTCCCTTTTGGAAATCACTTTAGCGCTGAACTCAGTGCTGATGCTTTATCGATAGTGGCATGCTTATTTGTATATTGCCATATGGGAAATACTGATCAGCGTTGTGTCAATCATTACCATAAGTTGCGTGATTTTGCGCTCGGTCATGCCGAAGCAGCGTTAATTCTCGCTGCAATAGATTGATGGCTAAGTCATAACTATTGCCCATCTCAAGCCGGTTTCTCCGGCTTTTTTTCGCCCTAGTGTTGTTAAATAAAAGTTAATAATGTCCTATTTGAAAAAGTATTGCATTTATTCAAAGTGTTAATTAAACTGGGCTCGCTGCTTTTAATAAGAACCATGACGCACTGATGACATGGCATATAAAGCAATGCGTACGAAAAACGGTGCTCGAACACCGCTTTTCGCACTAACCATATACAACCTTTTGGAGACGGAACATGGCTAACTCACATTGTACACTAAACACTTTTACCCTTGAATTTGGCTTGGCTCAATATCGCGATGTCATTACGAAATATTGTAAACCGAATCTTGCAAAGTCTACGTTAGTGCAGCTTGATATTTATCAGCGTCAAGCTAATGCTGCTCAACGTGAACTTTCTCAACTATCTCAATCGGTGTGGCAGAGGGTAAAAAACTTCCGCATGATTGGTGCCTTGAAGCATAAGCTTGAGAAGCTATCATCACTGATTAAATCGTGGGTTAAGTCGACTTTATCGTTCTTCAAAATAACGTTGAATTAGGTGACCATGATGAGCCAGCAAGCAATAGTAACTAATCCACTCGTCAAAAAAATACGTTACGCCAAAGGCCGTTCTTCCCAGGTATTTGATTTTCTCTTTTCGCTATCCATCGATGATGTGGTGAACAATCTTAATCTCGCGGGTTTTAATGTCGGTTCCCCAGCGCACATTAAGCAGTCATTAATTCGGCCCCACGTGTCGAACATTTTAGAAAGCTGTGCACGTGGTTGTGCGTGCCCAGTGGTCCCGAGAGTGCCAATGACTGCTTCACACGCTGTCCGTCGCATGAACGCATTAAAAATCGCCTTCACGCGCTACCTGGAAGAGAGTGATGCGCAGCTGCAGGCTGATAAGATGGGCAGGCTTCGTGATAATATCCATCGTTTACTGGCGGCCGACGTGTGCATGCCGCCAAATCAATTAATGATATTTAAGCTTAAGCTAGAGTCTTTGTTCTTTGCTGCAGATGCTTGGTCCGCGCAATGCTCTACTTCTGAGCGTCAACCTCTTTGAAGTGGATATGACATGAAAATATTTGCTTATGGTTGTCCATACTAACTTTCTTAACTGCCACTGTTTTTTTAGGCGCTGCGCGGCCCTATGCGATTTTGCCTGTTTATAGCGAGCGGGGGAGGGCAGTTGCCTCTTTTGATTTTTACATTGTCCGTTTTTTTGGGAATCGGTGTGTATTGTCTCGCGTGTGTACTTGATTCTATGGTCAGCCACGAAGAGCCTGACAGAATCCGTGCACTCATTGTGGTTTCGGCTATTGGGGGGTTGGCGGGGTTGTTTATCTTCAATACGAGTGGATGGCTTGTCTCTCTCGTTCAATAGTTTTTTTGCGCCATCCCCGACACTGGTCGAACTAACTAAACAATTCTTTTCCTGCTATTATTGTCAGTTCAAAGCCCAGTGTCTTTCTACACTGACCTTTTATTTAGGCTGCTCGATAGACCTTTAACGCAGTAAGGCGTTTAAGCCTGGTCTAGAAACCCATTGGGAGAATCCTCCCTTTGGGTTGTGATCTCCTTTTTTATTTTGGAGATCGCAATGAACGTTACATTTATGGCAAATACATACCACGAAGTAAAAGTTAAATTTGATATTGCTTGTCATTTGACTGTTACAGACCTCAGGACTAATGCAGTCTTTTCTTGTGCTTTGACACTAGAAAAATACAATGAGGCTGTGGATTTTGTGAAGGAAAATGATCACGGTAACGTGGTTAATTTACTTAATCAAAAATACCCATTTTAAAAATGTTGACCCAGCTGAGCGATGCTTAACTGGGTTTTTTTTGCTTGTGATTTAAGAAAGCTTGCGACTTCTTCTAGGTCGTTAGAGTCCTTTAAACTACCATTTTCGAGATGGTAAGCAAGAAGCTCTTTTCGGCGTACTGATGAGTTTAAGAACTCTATGCGTTCGCTGCGCAGGTGTGTTGGGATGGCCTCAAACGGACCAAAATACAGCGCATAGCCATCGATGGCTGTAAGTGTTCCGTTTTCTGTGGCCCCGTCAAACACCGTGGCCATAAATCCTTTACTCTCATCGTTTTCTAAACTGCCCAGGTACGTGAGTCCAAGATTGTGATCGGGGTCGTTTGCGACCACTTTTTCTTCGTTGTTGCGCGACATGGCTGGTGAGCGTTCGTTGAAAACATCGATTACGGCTTTGCGTTCTTTTTTTGCGAAGAACTCAAATGCCTCCCAAATCTGGCATCGAACAATTGATGAAAGGCCTTGCTGATCAAGCCACTTATTGATCGCGGCACTTTCTGCCACCGCTAAAGCTCTGTAAGCCATTTTCTCTTCCTCTCGATAGAACGACAGCTAATTTCAATTTAAAGCGTGTGTTGGTCAGTGTAGGCGTTTTTTGAATATATGCAATACTTAATCATTTCCTGAGGGGTTTGAATCGATGTGATCCTTATATATTTTGACCGCACGCTGAATGACTTCAGCTTGAGAGGTGCCTAATTTCTTGGATAACGCTTTGACGTCGCTTCGGCACTCCTCTGTGACTTTGGCCGGAAGCGGTTTTTTGGGTTCGCGTCCGGTGAGTGGGCGACCCGCCCCTGGTCTTGCGCCGCCTCGTTTTTCAATCTTGGTCTTTTCTATTGTCATCTGTTATTCCTGTAGTCTCGTCGCCATTTTAAACCTATTTACGCCGCAAATAATGTTCTAAGTGTTCACTTTTGCTACAATGGCACTGTAAGCCCAGCGTCTTTCTACGCTGACTTTTATAAATTGATTATCCAAAGGCACATTTGATAATCCGCCGTAAGGCGCGTGCCTATCTTGTTAACCCATTGGGACAAACTATCCCAATGGGGTTAGTGCGTCCCCTTTTTTTATAAATTAGAGGACTTCACTATGACAACTTCAAATAATATTGACCGTTTTTTCAATGTTCACACAGAAGCCATGGGCTATTTGAGTGGTTTTGAAAAGCGCAACGGTCGTAACGGTGCTTTTACTGTTGTGACATTTTGCATGATCGAGGGTAAAGCCTCAAATGCCGATAGTCTGTACGTAAGCTGCACAATTAGCTGTCCCAAAGCGTTAGAAATACTAGAACCCTTTGGGAACGAGATTAACAATCGTGACATAAAAGTGTTTTGTGGTCTTCGTATTGCGAAGTATCGAGCAGAGCCTTTTATGTATCCAGAAACTAGCCCCAAAGCTGGTCAACTGGGTGTTAATTACTCGTCGAATTTGATTCGGGTTATGTATCTTAAGGTCGCAGATCGTGAGATTAAATTGCCTAAGTCGGAATCACAGGTAACGACGGATTACGGTATACCAGCGCAATCCAAGGCTAAGCATGTTCCATCGTCCGCTGAGCGCCCTCGTCAAATCAAGTTGAGCAAAAGTGATCCTCATTTTGAGGTGATCAAGCAAAGACTGAAAGATGATGGTTATAAGTGGAATAAAGATGAGTTTTGTTGGGAGCTTCCAGCCGGCACGGTGGCGGTGAACAATCAAAGCGGTCAGGGTCCTACTATTGAGGTTCCTGGAGAATCTACGGACTTGCCGATTCGTGTTGAGCTACGTAAGGATGACCCTAATTTTGAGATGATTAAGCAAAATCTTAAAGATGATGGTTATAAGTGGAACGGTGACGAAGAGTGTTGGCAGTTGCCGACGTACTCTGTTGCTAAGGATGACCCAAATCGCGCGGTTAAAGAGCGTGATTTGGCGCATTTAGGCTATGTTGATCGTGGTAATGGTGTTTGGAATGTGGCTTTTGGGCGCTCAGCGTACCAAAAGAGCAAACAAAACAGCGTTCAAGCGGCATAGTGTATAATTGGCGCTCAAAGATAGGTTTTCCTATCTTTGAGCCGCTTTAAATCTAGTTATCTCAAGGGGTGTCTAGCTTTAAAACGGTTCCCAGTCTCGCAGCTGTCTCTGCGAACCTTTAAGCCCCTTGTGGGTTTGGCGTCTCGATTGAGTTTAAACTGACGCAGCGTAACAGCTACTCAAGTGCTCCTCGGAGTAGTCAGCAAGTTCTTTCGTTTAGTTCATGATCTCCTCAGATCTCTTGCTGTTGGCTCCCCCAAAGTTGGAAACTTTGTCCTCTGCGCAAGCAGTCAAATGAGCGAGTGAGTCTATTTATAGGCTCGCTCAATCTTTTCTCGTTAAGTGGCCTCATTGTACTAAGCGCCTTACTAAAATCGATTGAGTTAGTCGTTTTTGGTAAGGCTCTTGAGCCACTTTTCTTCCTGGCGCGACCGCGCGCGCTGTCAAATACGTGGACTCGTTGTGCAGAATTGACTGTGCACGTTATGGACACCGGCTGTAATTGTTTTGGCAAGGACAATTAGTTGGTTTTTGGTGCTCAGGACGGCGCCAATCAAAAAAACCACCGAAGCCATAAGGCTTTGGTGGATTCACTTCGTCAAATTCTATCCCCCACTTCTTTACTAACAATTTTGGCTTCAGGCCTGACTATATGAAATTTGAATATTCTGAGGTAGCTCCAGGGATCGCTAGAAATTAACGCGAGAACGCATTAAGCGCCATTTCATTTGAGAAAACTACTTCTTTAATTGTCACGATAGGGATATTGGGTTACGCTTAAGTTGTAGCTCGCCAAGCTTAAATGGCACCTTTAAGTCACCCGTGGGATACACTCCCTACGGGGCGTATTCCAAATAATTTTTTGGTTAGGAGGAATACGATGGAAATTGAATTTAAGAGCAGTAAGTACTCAAATGTAATAGCGTTGATGCGTTTAACTGCATTTAAGTTTTCGCTATTTATCGCTAAACGAGTATCACTTAAAATTATTAATTATTACGATAATCCAGAAAACGAAGAAGAAATAGAGGTGTTGGGTGCCAGCGCTTATGAGCGCTTCAGCGTATCTTTTATTCTTCCCCTTGTTATTTGGCTTGATCCTCTTGATTATGATGATAGATGTACAGACTCTTGGGCATATTCATTTGATGTTGTGTATAACGGTCAAGTGCCTAGCAATTAAATTTTCATGACGCAAAAGGGATCTATTAGATCCCTTTTTTTACGTCTATATAAAGCCTTATTCCACCGACATGGCAGAATAGCAACAAACATTGTGGTCGCCTTAGGGGCAACCGGATTCAACACAAATTAAATTTTCGGACATTATTATTTCTCTTGTCGAGCTGAATGTGGATGATAAGAAACCACAGTGATGTTATCGAGCGCTGCTGGATCACAAGTGTATTCATTCTCTTGTGCAACATTACGTCTTCTACCGCTTGAATTTGGGGGCGCTAGAATAGAATTTCCGGGGGCAAATGCCTTTAATAGTACGCCACCGCCAGATTTGATAGCGTTAACACCTGAAGCAAATGATCTGGCGATCTCAATATCAGGCGTCCAACAGAAACCAATTTGGCCTGAGTCATAAAGGGATCGGCACTCCCCTCTGAATAAGGTCAAACCATCTCCTGTATACCCTGGTAATAAAATTCTGAGAACACTAGCTAGAAGAGCATCATCACGGGTCTTATTGCGCAGATGACCACCTGAAACATGCCATAATTTGTGAACTTTATTTTGATTAACTGTAAGCTTCATATGTGACGAAATTATTTTGTTAAATACAGGTCTCCATACGTGTTTTTCTAGGTCACAGTTATACTTACCAACACATAAATCTTTAGCAGCTTGGACAATAATTTCATCACTAGGTGGAAGATGACTTGTATCATCTATGTCCGTATCGTCAAGCATGGGTTATTCCCCTTATGATTTAGTTCTAACCAACTTCTTAGCAATTAGAAGTTGGTTACGCATGTCACGATAAAGCCTAAGCCAATAATAAGAGAGTCGCTAACACCTTCAAAAAGGCCCTGGGGACGAATCGTTGTCGTCTCCTAGAATTTTTTCAATATGACACCAGGCTTCTTCTTTAGTCGTGAACTTCACTTCATATCCGTCAGGTCCAGTAACGATGAACCCGCTTAATTTTTCTTCACCTTGAGGGTCTACATCAAAGATCTCTTTTACAGAGTACCCATTACTCCTGAAGACTACTTCCCCAATATTTATTGACATGCTTTATTCCTCGTTAATTAGCCTTGAAGCTTTGTCTTGTCCAGTCCCAGGATTCGCCGTCGCATTCTTCCGCATCAGACCAGCCGAGGTGCCACTCTTTATGCTTCCAGTGATCTTCTGGGTAGGGGTTTGACTCTGGAGTCTTCCGTTCTTTGTACGCTTTAGCCCCTTCATCGAAAGGCAGTGGATCAGTGGTTTCGGTCACGATTTTTCCCCGTATGACCCAACAAGCTCTAAGCTGCCGGTTGAATATTCTATTTTCTGCGCTAGTCATCTTCAGGGCAGGGTACTTACTTAGCACTTTCCTTTAGGTTTTTACTTGTTGTGCAAATTGGTTCAAATAAGTGGTTGAATCACATGGCTTAACAGGGGTCACCTTCAGCTCCGGACTTATTGAGTTTCAAAAATAGTCCCAACAACAAAGACTGAGACGCCCCTTCAAAAGCAAAAAATTGCAACTCACGCAACCGAGCGGTATATTTGCGCTACAGATTACCGTAATACAAGGAGCTACCTGACATGGTAGATGTATTCAGAGGCGAGCGCCAGACGCCGCTAACATGGGAGCTCAGCCCTCTCGACTTATCTATTCAAGAGTATGAGCGCAAGTGTAAGGACTATCACTACCGTAAGCTCAAGAAAACCAACGAAACGCCGTCCGAGCGCGACCAACGCTTGCTTGAGCTCAGCAAGGCCAAAGCCCACCTAGATACAGAATATCTTAAGCTATACACAATGGCCCAGGTAGACGGAAAACTCCAAGCCTACCGCGACGAGTTTAAACACCTTCAACGCCGAGAGCGCCAACGCGAATACGAGCGAGAAGGGCACCACCCAACCGAAGTGTTAGAGTCTAACCTACGAGCATCCGGGCGAGCACAACCCAGCCCAAGGTATACCGCTCATCATATCGTAGAGGGTCAAGGTAAGCTCGCGGAAACAAAGCTAGCTCGAGCTCAACTGTTTCGACATGACGTCAGGATCAACGATTCAGACAATGGCGTTTGGATGCCAATGTCTGAGGCGGATAGAGGGCATTGGGCAATGCCAAAGGCTGTCCCTCACAGCCGAATACATACTCATAATTATGAGCGTTGGGTTTCTCTCGGCCTACGAGGCCTAAGATCTGAGCTCACGATACGTGCGAAGTTGACGTTCTTTCGAACGATGCTTAAGCACGGCCTGCAGCCTGAAAAAGTCCTCAAAAAGCCCGACCCTAATTGGAATGGTAAAGACAATGTATAGGTTAACTTCTGATTTTGAGCATTATTACGATATAGACATCGACATATACGCCGTTGAAGATGCCATCGATACACAGCTGGGGGAGGATACTTTTTACAACGCTGCGTTAAGTAATATTGAGCTGACTTCTGCATGGTCCGACGTCGGCGGTACGCTTAACGACACCGGCCTTGCAAAAGGCGCACGCGCTCCAGACATTTCGATATGGAATGGTATTTACTTGATTCTGTCAGCAGAAGCCTTTGGTCAGCTGAATCCAATACTCGCTGATGCTGGCGAATTTATGCCTATCACACTAGCGGGATCAACATACCAACTGTTCAACTGCCGGCGTATCGTCAATGTTGACGAAAACGCTAGCGAGACAGAAACAATTAATGGTGAATATCTGGGACTGAAGTCAATTCGGTTTGAGAGCAGCGCAGAGCTCACAAATACTGTCTGCAAGACAAAGTTCGACAACTGCTCGAGCCTTTACTGCAGCGAAAACTTCAAAAAGAAACTAGAAAACCTAAAGCTATATGGGCTTCAATTCGAAACTCTCGAGCAGCAATGATACATTTCCCCTCATGATCCACAAGCGCTAAGCTGCCGGTTGAATACCCGATTTTCTGCGCTGGTCATCTTCTGGGTAGGGGTTTGACTCTGGATTCTCCCGATCTTTGTACGCTTTAGCGCCTTCATCGAAAGGTAGTGCATCAGTAGTCTCGGTCACGATTTTTTCCCCTACAAGTGTTTTTCTTTCAGCTTTTCTAAAAACGAATCATTATGACCACCTTCAAGCCAGTGATCGACGACCTGTATTGAATGCCCTTCAATTTCGATGCGTTTTGCTTCTGCGATCACTAGCTCAGATCCAATACTACTCTTGCTTGAAGGAATCTTCTGGCCCTGGTTGAACGTCCAAACGGAGTTGTCACACTTGACGAAATATTTTGGTTCAAACGAGAGATCTTTCATTACAATTTTCCCCTAAAATAAATTCTTCTCATAGTCATTAAGAAATGTATCAACTTTATCTATGATCTTATTAATTTTTCCGGCCGAGCTACCCTTATAATATCGTTGATCCTTGTCACCTTCCACGCCTAGTCTTTTGACTATTTCAGAAAGATCATATTCGTTAACTTTAGCCTGTATCTCTATTACAATGATCATCTCATCTAATAGGTGGCGCCCAGGATGTAGATCGTTCCAGTCCTTTGGTATTTCAGGGGTGTTTGCTCCGGCCTGAAGCATCATCAAATTGTCTTCAAGCTCTATCACATTCTTTACTGCACGGGAAATTCTGTTGTTGCGAAATCCACCCTTTCTATCAAATAAAATGTCCGATGCTTCAGCTCGCTCAGGTACATCATTATTATCATTTGGGCATATATCCCTCCGAGCGTAATCTCTTATTGCGGCGACATTTTTTCGCGCACTCCAAATTAACTGAAGGCAGTTCTCGTTGCTTTTCTGCTTCCATCGTTTAATGGCGCTGCCTGCGTAAATCGCAACTATGATCGTAGCAATGCCAGCGCCAATTCCGGTTAGCTCTCCCAAAACGCTCAAAATCTCTTTGTGGTTCGTCGCTAATAAATTACCAATGAGTGTTGCCAGCGCTCCCGCAATGATAAAGGCAGCCATCAGTGTTAGAATAGGGGTGATGAATACTTTGAGTGGCTTATAATTCATTTTTTCCCTCAGCTATTGCCTTTGCATTCTAGCGCTTTAGCGACATCGGGATGCCTCAGTAGGGGCTTAATCAATTCCTTATCGCCCATTGCATCGATATACACGCCGGACTCAATTGCGTGAGTCAATCGTTTGGCATCACTGCTGCTGAATTCAGCATTTTCTATATGGTCCATAATTTTTTCCCCCTAACTTAAAGTTCATCAAATGTGGATGGTTTTTCTGGATATATAAACGACTTTAAGAGTAGTTTAGTGTTACGTATCCATATCTCAGCTGAACCTTCAGAAATACCGTCGAAACAATGATCCTGGCAAGGAGAGTACACAGACCAATCAAATGACCAGCGTGCAAGCACTCTATCGCCAACATGATCAATGCCTGTAAAGCTTTCAGTGTCTTCATGGCGTGACCCTCTATCATCAATCACGCTAAAATCTATAGCATCCCTTGTTATTTCTATGTTTTCATTAAGGACTTCAAGTATTTGATCTTCATCGTTCACATCAAAATCTTCGTAATGGGATAAATCAACACAAATTAAATTTGGGGACATTAATTATTCCCCTTATATATTGTTCTTGTCGTTGTAGTTCCGAATCATCACCATAGAATCTTGGTTGATTATGCTTAACTGCCTTTTCGCAGACTCGGACAAATACGAATTTTCAGCTGCTCCAATATCTGTTAATGCCATAAGGCGATCTAGCGCCGAGTGAACGTCGGATATAGAGCATTCGTCATCAAGGATATAGCTTCCCATATCTTCAATCAGCGTTTTAGCTGAATTCAAAATGAAATCCTCAAGGCTCCTATGTCCGCCAGCTGAATATATAAATTGCTCTTCCATTAGTTTAACTCCTCAACATCGAACGATTTTCCTTTCTAGGTTTCTGGTTGCTTTTGTCGCCACTTGTAGTGGCACACTAAATCTGGTCACCCATTAAGAGGTGTTAAAATCACCTCACTACTTAAAAAGGTGCGCCATGAGCAAGCAAACACGACCCCGATATGATGCTGAATTCCGATTGAAAGTCGCTAATTTGGTGTTACAGCAAGATTATAGTATTCGAGAGGCCGCCGAGGCGATGGGTGTGGGGAAATCCACAGTGGATAAATGGGTCCGGCAGTTACGCAATAATCGGCAAAGTAAGCCCGGCGAGCTGAGCGTACCAATCGGGAATGATCAGCAGCGAATCCGTGAGCTGGAAAAAGAAATACGCCGCATTAATGAAGAGAATGAAATTTTAAAAAAGGCTTCAGCTCTCTTGCTGTCGGGATCACTGAAAAATTTTCGGTAATCACTGACTTGCAAGAGAGCTATCCGGTTAAAACTTTATGCTCAACCTTTGGTGTGCATCGCAGTAGTTACTCTTACTGGCTGGCTAATACGCGCCATTCGCAAACACTTTGCCCGCAACTTGCGAAAGCTGTTCAGGAAGCCTTTGACCTGAGTTATGGCTCTGCAGGCGCGCGCACGATTGCTAGGATTGTCAGTAATGATGAGCTTGATTTATCGCGTTATCGAGCCGCTAAAGTCATGAATAAGCTGTCATTAAAAAGCCGTCAGCCACCCAAGACTCCACGGAAGATGGGCAAGAAAGAGCACGTTACAGTGGGCAACCACCTTAATCGTGAGTTTGATGTAGATGCACCCGATAAGGTTTGGTGCACAGATGTGACCTATATTTGGACGGGGGATGGGTGGTCTTATTTAGCCGTCGTTTTAGATTTGTTTGCGCGCCGACCTGTAGGCTGGGCACTGTCGAGCAGCCCAGATTCAGCCCTGACGATCAAGGCACTTAATATGGCTTATACGGCTCGTGGCAAACCGCGCAATCTTATGCTGCATTCAGACCAAGGGTGTCATTTTACGAGTAAAGCCTACTGCAAAAAATTAAAGGCTTACGGCATTAAGCACAGCATGAGTCGGCGTGGAAACTGCTGGGACAATGCCCCTATGGAGCGATTCTTTCGTAGTTTAAAATCTGAGTGCATGCCAAAGAAAGGATGGCCCGACTTCTTGTCGACGAAGCATGCCGTTAACAATTATATTTTACGTTATTACAATAGCGTCAGACCTCACCAGCATAATGATGGCCTGACACCGGCTAAAAAAGAAAATATTTACAAAAAAACTCTAAACTCGTGACCAGATGGGTTGACCACTACAACTTTCTCGCAAATAGCGGCGCGAAACCGTAAGAAAGTCCGGCTAGGATGCAAAAGCTAATCGATATAATAAGAAAGGTTGTACCGTCCGTTTTGAAAAAATAGATATTGGTAATCAAAGCTATGCCAGCAAAGATCCACCATAAATTCAACAATAACTTACTCATAAACTTTCTCCTAAACTTCGCTTGGAACATAGCCAAACAATTTTCTATGGGTGCCAGCCCAGGCAACCAATGCATATTCATTAGTGAAGCTTGCCTCTACAGACCCAGCGTGAGAGCGTTTTGGGTTAGCCTCGGCGGCACCCAGTGACCACAAAATCTCTGTGCGTGACTCTCTGTCTTCGCAAGAAAAATACTTAACTACCTCTGACATAATTTGCCCCTTAATGAACACAGTTTTCAAACTACTTACTATTGCTGCTCTCGAAAGTGACGTAATAAATTCAAAAATATACCAAATGAAATCCATGCGGTAGGCACCAAAAGAGCATAAGTCGTATTCCCCTCGAACGCTTGATCAATGGCCCAGTGTGCACTGGTGACAAAGAGGGTAAATAGTCCTAATAGTATCGGCAATATTTTAAGTATTAATATGAGCGCAGATAGCGAGCTTCTAGCCCATAAACTAATTTCACTACTCATACCGTTATCCGTCCTTACTGATGTGGTTTATATTGTCGAACATATTATTGATTTGCGCAAGCGCAAATCAAATGTCTTTGGGGATTTCTTTGTGATTTTTCATTACCCAATCAAGTACGTCGCCGGCTTTGTGTCCTGATTCTTCAGCAGCATTCCTTATGGTCTCGATAGCTTCTTCAGAAACGCGCCATGCAGGCTGCTTTCTCGGCTTTGCGTCGCCTTTTTTTCGCCCCGCACCTGGCCTATATCCACCCCTTGAGGGTTTGGCAAGAAAATCTATCGTAGCTTTATCGGTTTCATCTTTTGCCATCAATAGCCCTCCCACTGATCAGTGTCAGTAAGAGTAGCGCGCATAAGTGGCGTTCGCAGAGCGTCTTGTTTTGGATCTTTGGTCATAGTATCTCGTTATTCATACTTTCTTTAGCTGACGTATACAGTGCGTCTAAGGTGGCTCGTATGCCTGCATGATCAGGCTCTATATATTCATATGGTTGGTCGTCAGTTTCATGACGCAATAGGGCGCACAACTCGCTTTCGCTAGCGCCACGTCTTGCTGCTCGAGTCGCTAAGGTTCTTCTCCCGCTGTGCGTGGTAAATCGCTCAATCCCAGCTTCTCTACCCCACTTGGTGACTACACTCTGTAAGGTGTCACAAGCCCAATAAATTTCTTCCTGCTTGTCTTTATTAACTCTAACTTTTTTCTTTAGTGAGTAAGGTCGCCTGTTCTCACTCAAAATAAGTTTCGAGTCTTTGCGCAAGCCGCGAAACTCGCTGTTCTCTCCCATCATAAGTTTATTGCTAACCCTATGCTCAATGTATTGCTCTAATGCTTCAAGCAGTTTTTTATGATAGAAAAACACATGGCCAGCTTTGTTATTTTTGCAGTATTTTGCAGGAATTATAATTTCATTTTTTAGCTTTCCGCTTTTCCATAGAACATCTTTTATTTCAATGACTGCCACCTCACTGATTCTCAGTCCAGCGCCAAATAACAGCCATACAATCAATTGGTTTCTTTCGGGGTTTCTGGTGTCTCCGGCAACATAGAGTAATCGTTTGAGCTGTTTAGGTGTCAGCGCTGGAGCCTTCTTCTTTGAAGACTCCCTATATCGGCGCACGGCCCTAGCTGTAGGCATTCAATCTCACTTGCTGGTCAATTTCCCCTAAGTTACACCGATTGAAGGCTGCTTACAACCAGCCCGCGTGAGATAAGGACTTAGGGGAAAAGTTAGGGCAGGGTGCATGCGCTGAATGGCGGCGGTTGGCGCTGAGGCCTTCATAGAAGCGCTTTTTTTTTGGGTGACATCGCGCGCGGTAAGCGATACTCTACTAGACATATTTGACCTGTTGGTGTAATTTAAGGACTAGACATATATGGCTAGTGGTAAAGACAGTGAGTTCCATAAAAAGGCCAAGGATAGAGGCTGGTTATTAGAAGAAATAGCGTCTCGCTGGGAGATTAGCGTGCGGCAAATGAGTCGGGTCGCAAACAACCCGAAACCTAAAGACTTAGACGCCGTTACAGGCTTGCCGAGCAAGAAAAAGTAGAGCATTCGTTAATGGAATTGACACCCGACCTTAAAGGTAAATCCTATGAATTGGTCTGAAACGCCGTATCCAGTAATCGCCCTGGTCGTTGCATTTATTACGCTCATTCATTGCTTTTCTAACCATCGAAGGGCTTGGGTTTCACGTATATCTGCGCTACTTTTAGTGGTCTCCTTGCTTACGACAATAGCCTCTGGAGGTGATGGCGTTGGGACCTCTGGGGCCGCTTTTTGGGTTGTTGTCGTTGGGGTGCTAGGTTTCGCGGGCTTAACCGTCTTAAGCGTAATAATTGCTTTATATGACGCTCTTTTCACTGCAAACACAAAAACCGTAACTAAAAATTAGGGGCTTGGATTTCCAATGTATGGGATTACCATTAACCGCTCCCGACCAAGCTGAAAAAAATTTGTTTATCGCTTTGCTCGTTTTTTGCGGGCAGTAAACCCGACTGCAGAATAAAAGGACGCTAAGCTATGTCAGTTACAATACTCGATAAGGCTGACTACAGCTTTAAACGATCCACTTTCCTCCGTCAATTCTCCTTCCCCTTAGGGCTCATTGTTGGGTGCGCTATCTGCGCCGTATGGTACTTTAAGGTGATGTATTTTGATGAGATCAGCGCTGAAAGCTATGCGCAACTTAATTATATCTTGAGTTCAGGCGCCAGCAATAATACTACGAACATGATAAAGCTCGCCTTGTCGGATAACGCGATTAGCATGCGCGAGAGTCGGGATATTTACTCGGCCATTATCAGTGAGGAGGGCAGATTAACCGTGCCATTGCGTTTCAATCTTGACCTCAGCGTTGAGAAGTCGGCATTAATAACTACTGCGAGCCAAACGGGGTTGAAGTTGTAATATGATCGTTATCGAGGCTTCAGGGCCGCTCCATTCAAATTCATGATTACTCACCCCTTCATAAACCCTATAAAGTAATTTTTTTCGTCCGCCTAACTTTCCTGCCTGACCCAAAACATGAGTGGAAGCTTGGCGATAATCAACAGGCTGGACTGATGTGGAAGGAAAATTCAGCGATATATGACTTACGAATCGTACATCACGTCCTGAGATCACAATTTGGAACGGTTTTTATTTAATACCTTCGAAGAAAGTTCATGGTGTGCTCAAGAAACCGCTCTCGAACGCTGGAGAGTTTTTACCAATTACAATTGAAGACGACCAGTATTATATGTTCAATTGCTGAAGAATGGTTGGTGTAGATAATGATAATCGTGAGCAAAAGTCGATTAACGACGAATACCTGATCATCGCCTCGATTGCTTTGAAGCAAGCTCTGAACTTTCAATCCCGGTATGCAAGACTAACTTTGATAGCTGCTCGAATTTATATTGCAACGAGCATTTCAAAAACGAAGTATTAAAAAATGGTTTTGGCGGGCTAATGTTCGACTCAGTAGAGGCATAAATATTGATAAAGTAAAACCCTATATGTCACCATAACGAAAAAGCCGACAGGCTTATAGCGCCAACTTTACATGCGCCTTGAAAAAAACTCATTAACTCTTTACATTAAGATCCCTTTGTTTTGATCGACTCGCAGTCAGCACCACTTTCATTAAAAGTAAAATATTACTTTCAGGACGTCAAAGGATGACAGAACGATGAAAAACCCCGCCCCACATCAAATTATCATTTCTGACACCAATATTTATCCCCCAAAAACTCGTGCTTGAAAAAGTTTCACGAAATTCAGGTGTACAGAAAATTTAGAATATCGTTAATGGATTGAATCACAACAGGAGGTTTCTATGATGTTCGGAAGTAACTTTTACAGGCTCACGCTCATATTTTTACTTTTCCAGTCACTAATCGTTACGACAACTTCGGCAGAAGAGGAACAATGGAAGATGGCTTACAATTTTTCATATCCCGAGTTCTATGAGAGTTACGACGCGCCACCTCCGATATATGGGGCTTGGTACGACTTTGAAAAGGAAGGATGGTTTGGCCCTTATTCAAACGCAGGCTCCAATCCTGATGAGCTTTGCCAGTGGTACGGAGCCATTGAGCAGCAACATTTTTTTTGGTCCGGACATGCTGATGTCGTTTTTGGGGATGATGCTCCGAGCGAAACATTTCGTTATGTTAAGTATGAATTGATTGGTAATGGAAGCTTAGCCCAGTGTTTTTATGAGCACTGGTCCGTTAACGAAGTTTGGGCGCCATGGCCACCCAATCCGATCATGACTAAGCGGTGTCAGCACAGTGATACTTTTGGTTGCGGTAAAAGCGTTAAAGAAATCAAAAGCCTTCCTAAAAAGTCGCCCGGCGATCCAACTAGACTCTTCCATGAAAACCAAATATGCATCGCCGAAAAATCTTGCGATTTAAAATGTGAAATGGAAAATTGCAAGTGGCTCGATCTAGTAATTCCAGACTTCATTGATCCGTATATACAAAAAAATGGAAGCTGGGAGCAGATTGAAAGCGACTGCAGAGATTCCAGTCTTGATTTTTGGGGCTGGGCAAGTGAAAAAGTGTGCGCGAACGCTATGGCTCGATACCACATATCTGAGGACTTGATCGCTGCACTAAGCAAGAACGGCTGTGGAACCGATAGTGACTGGTCTCAAGTCTTTGATGTCATAAAATCCTGCAATAGAGAAAATTTATCCAATTTAGAATCAAGATTTGCCAACTTAGCGGTTAAAATGTATAGAAATGCGGTCAGAGACGACTGCATAAAAAGCAGAGAAGCTCAAATGAAGCCGATCGAGATAGATTTAGGACTGGAGGGAAGACAATGTTTCGTATTATAGGACTTTTAATTGTAACTTACGCTTTGATTGGCTGTAATGGGGAGAGCACCCTCGACCTGTCTGGCCCAGCACAGGAATACCAACTGACATTGTTTCTCAACAACAAGCCAATTGACGGTGAAGTTGAGATAGCCGAACAGGTGAACGACAACCCCCTAATTGAAAGCGCTATTTTGGAAAAGGCGTTACCCCAGTTGGAACGGGGGAGTACTTACTCCATGAAAGTAGTCGTTACTGATCACCTAGGAAACAGCGCAGATATGATCAAAAGCGATAGAGTGAAATTTATGTCTTTTGGCTGCCTCACTGTTGAGCGCGAAGGTCAGCTTATTGCACTGCCGAGAGACATCTCGCGTTGCAATCTACCCGACATGCCGCAGCTCATGATAGGTATAGCTCGAGAAGATGATAGTAAACTGCTCTTAAATGAGTACTTATTTAAAATTAAAGACTAACTTTTAACTGCTAGTCTTTCTGTCTTGAAGCGCGTGTGCAGTGTATTCCACACTTAATGATCAGAGCTTGGTTGGGGTAAGGCTGGCAGTTGTAATATGAAGATCTCAGACCGTAAACTAGAGCCGCCTGTTGATGCTCGGGGTCGAATAGCGAGAACATATTTATATATGCAGGACGCTTACGAGCGTTTCAAGATAAGTAGCTCACAGGCAAAGTTAATGGCTGGATGGGACAAAATGTACCCTGTAAGTGAATGGGAGTGCGAAAGAGCTAGCCGCATTGAAAAAACTCAAGGCAACAAAAACAAAATAATGACTGAGCGTTGCAAGCTAGATAACTAGGGCAAAGGCTCTTAGAGATACCTAAGGAAAGGTATCATTGCTGCCATCGGTCCAATTAGTTATGAAACTCAACCAGCTCTGTACTAAAGCTAATACCCGTTAAGTCATTGGATTCAACAACCTCCTTGAACCAATCATTACAAAATAATGTTAAGCAGGGTTCGTCGGGTGATTTAAATACCCGGTTTTCAGCGGCATCATCAAAAAATCCAATTTTCTCAGCGGCGCCCAGCTCATGAAGGATTTGGGGTCGATAGGTTTTTGACGGATCGGCATTCACCATCGTAAGGCAGTTGAAGATTCCCCAAGCTTCACCATTAACAGTAATTGGAAGGATCTCACCAAGTCCCTCAAGCGACGGGGCCAGTAGTCGAAGCGCTTTCGGCGATAAACAAAGTGAAGGGCCAACCCAGGTTCGAATATCTGGGCTAGCATCATCATCACAATCATCTGAACTGTATAGTTCCACATCAAACCCTGGCCACCACGCTTTCATCGATAAGTTGTGGCGCTCAAACGCCATAAGTTGATCGAAGTCTGCATCGCGTGGCGCTGACTCAACAACGTCAAGAATGTCGAGATTGAGTGACTTAAGGCCATCAAGATTATCGCGAATAGCGTAGACATTTGACATTATTTAACACCGGTGGCTTTTGGGATTACTGTTTTGGGTTCATGTTGTTGTAAGAGTCTACCAATGATTTGAAGTTGCGTTTTTATCGTATCAATATGACTTAACACTCTGATGGAGCGACTAACCCAGCGTTCATAATCTTTCGTGTGGTATTTCAGGTGTCCGCGCGATTCGGGCATTGACCAGTGTGGGGCGTATTCGTCTTTATGGAGTAAAAAGACGCCATTGGCAGGGTCATTAATGCGAATTCCGAAGCTGTGGAGGTAAGCGCGAGTTCTCGCATTTACCTCTTTTGTCTTACCTGTTCCCGGAACGATGTGGTGTGCCGTGTGAAGTGAACTCGGTTTTATTTGGCCTTCTGCGAACATGTGCTTCTCAAGAACTTTCGTTGGGTGATGCTTTTCTTCACGCAGTAGTCTCACCGCCTTAACTCTTTCTGCTCCATATCCTCTGGTTGCATCGAGGCCGCGTTCGCGATACTCCTCCAGCTGTCCCTGAACCGATGCTATCGTATCCAGCTTGCGCCGTTCTTCGGCCAGAAATGCAAGAGCTTCCGCTTTCTCGGAGGCCTGCTTCGCATTCAATTTCCCTTTGATCTTGATTTTATCAAAGTGCTTTTCGGCCATCTCCTCGTATCTGGCAATTGCAGCCTCGAAAGGTGATAGTTCATGATACATTTTGGTTGTTCTGACGCCGTTGTGATACTCCAGTTTCATGGATATTCCTTAAGTTTACGGGGCGGATTACACTCCATCTTACCGTAAATTTTGGGATCGTGAAATCAATCTTCAGCGGGTTAAAAGCGTTGGTAATGGATGCGTAAGTTGTCGTCAACGAGAGTCAAAAGTACAAATATCGACACCTTGCATTTCAATATTGATGGCCTTAGGTTTTGTGTAAATCAACATTTAATACGCGGGATTTCTGACCATAGCGATAAATATTTGGGGCTTAGGTGCGCCTGTTTCATGGCGTGTGTTTTTGTTGCCCCTTGTGCGGCCAAAAAGACAGCGCCTTTTCCGAACTTATGGTTGATGGTATCGATTGTTTTCATGAGTGCATTTACTTGCGTATTGTCGCCAGCCCAAAAATCACTTTGGTAAGTGTCCGCAGGTGATATCTCTTTGAGTTCAATGCCGGCTTTCGCATATTGATAGCCTGAACGATACAGTGTGCGAAGTAGGGCTTTGGCGCTACTCATCATCGTCGACGAGCACGCGCTAGGGCAGGGCAGGCGTGTCGATTCAATGGCTGTTCGCCGGTGTTCTGTATGCTGGCTGGTCATAATAAAAACAGTGATTGCACGGCAGACGCTGCCCTGTTTGCGCAGCTTCTCGCAGGCGCGTGCGGCAAATTCACATAATGCTTGCTCCAAGGCTTCGCGTGTTTCTATTTTTACGCCAAAGCTGCGACTGCAAACAATGGATTGCCTATCGGCTGATGTTGACTCAAACGGGATGCACCGCTCGCCGTTTAACTCACGTACTGTTTGCTCCAGGGGCCGATGACCAAGCTTTCGCGCCAGGCCCAGTGGCAGCCTTCGCAGTGCTTCGGCATGCGTAATGCCTTGGGCTTGTAGGGTTTCGGTTAGGCGGCGGCCCACGCCCCACACTTCACTCACCGGCGTTCTTTTTGCCAGCCAGCTAATTTGATGGTCATTTTCCAGAATGCAAACGCCATTAATCGAGGGGAGCATCTTGGTCGCAAATTGCCCCAGTTTAGCCAGCGTTTTTGTTGCCCCTATCGATACGCCCATTTGGATGCGTTGTTGTTGCCAGATGGTTGAGCGCAAGCTTTGCCCTAAATCTTTTAGTTGGTTAACCGGTATGCCGCTGAGGTCGCAAAAACATTCGTCAATGGAATACACCTCAATGCACGGGGTTAGTGCTTTAAGGGTTGCCATTATGCGTTTAGAGATTTCGCCATAGAGCGCGTAGTTGCTTGAAAATATATGCGCGTTGGCTTGTTCTGCGATCGCCCGTTGTTGAAAGTAGGGCGCAAACTTTTGTAGCCCGATGGTTTTCGCTTCATTATTGAGCGCAACAATACAGCCGTCGTTGTTGCTCAGCACGGCAATAGGTTTGCTGCGCAAATCCGGGCGAAAAACGCTTTCACAGCTGGCATAAAAAGCGCGCTGGTCGCACAGGGCAATCATTGGTTGCGCAGGTGATGAATCGCGTGAATAACGACCCCTTCAATAATCAGGTCGGCATGTTCAGTATCGATGTGGATCGGCGGGTAGGCGTTATTGGCGCTTAATAATTGGTGTTGGGCGGTGTCCAGTATTTTGCAGGTCAGTTGCCCATCAACGGCCGCGACGACAATATCCTTGTGCTTTGGGGTTATCGAGCGATCAACAATCAGCAGGTCACCATCCATAATCCCTACGCCGGACATGGAATCGCCTTCGGCGCGGGCAAAGTAGGTGGCCGCTGGGTGTTGTATCAGGTGCTCAATTAGGTCTAGCGGGGCATCCAGATGATCGTCGGCGGGGCTCGGGAAGCCGCAGCGCAAACGCGTTAGTGCCAGCGGGAGTGTAAAGCTGGATTCGATAGTGTTGATGTTGAGCGGCTGAATAATCATAGGGTGATCGGTCTATATTGGTACTGTTTATTTGTACAGCCTATAGTAGTTCATTATTTCATTGCGGGTAAGGTGTATCCGATCAATTGCCTTCGTTTGAGGTCTGGGAGACGGGTGATGGAGGTGCCGTGAGGAACATTCCAATGAAGTCAATATTGGCGCGCTTTTCGGTAGAGTTGGCGTCCAGCTCAGTGCTATATTGGAATTTGGCACTAACACTAGAGTAACGCATAACCAATGGTTTCGAAAAGCAGGCCTGTCAGGCGGCTTATTGATGTGTATGAGCCTGGCGAAGGAAAGGCACAGGTCGTTGAAAGCCCGAGCGAGCTAACAAACGTTCTTTGGCGCGCATCAAGAGGAGAGCTCGGGCGGAGGAATGTCGCGATAACTTGGATGCTTTTTGGTGCTGGAATGCGAATAAATGAAGTTGCCCAGCTAAGGGTTAAGGACGTTTACCGACCTGATGGAGAGTTGAAAAAGACGTTCATTATTCCAGCTAAGTACACCAAGACAAACAAGTCTCGGGTGGCTTACATTGTGGCCGCTCAACAGCGCCAAGCGTTGAACGAGTGGATGGCGCAGCGAGTTCACGAAAAAGCCATGCTAAGTGATGATGGTAGCTACGGAAATCTCAGGGGCGATAGCCCGCTTTTTCTTTCTAAAAAAGGAACGTGGCGTAAATTCGCGTTCAATGCGAAAAAGTACAAAACGAAAAGTGGAGAGGACAAGGAGGTATTGGTATGCAGTTCATTAGAAAACCTAATGCGCGAAATTATGAAAGGTGCTGGAATTCAGGGCGGGTCCAGCCACTCTGGACGACGCACTCTTGCAACTTGGCTTGACAGAAAGGGTTGTGATTTGGAGTTGATTCGGTACATTTTAAACCATGAAGATCCTGAAATGACGATTGAATATATTGATCCTTCGCAAAAGCGAATAGAGCAAGCTTACCAAACAATTTTGAAAGGCATAAAAATGCCTGAGAACTTGAAATAATTTTGTCTGCATTCGACCCAAAGCAGACATTAGCAAACCTTTCGAAAAAAGATTTTTGCCAACTATTAAAATAATATCAAAGATATTTTCTGTGATGAGAAACATAACTAAAAAATGGAGAGCGTGACGTGTATTTGAAAGAACTAACGCTAAATAATTTCCGCTCATTCAAATCAAGTATGGTTTCGCTTCAATCCGATTTGACAATTCTCGTTGGCGAGAATAATAGCGGAAAGAGTAACGCAATAGATGCTCTACGACTTATTACGCCACCATTAAGCGGTCGTAGAGATATTTACTGTCAACTCACTGATATCCGTTTTGATACGGGAACCGGCTTTGAGTTGTCTGCCCGATACGCTGATTTAAATGAGGCTCAACAGGGGCGCTTGGTATCTGCTACCTCTGATAAAACGATGACAGATGCCATATTTGGCCTAGCATATGACGAAACAAAGGGTGGTTTTCCTCCTCGCCCTGCACTCTGGGCTGGCAGAGAGGGACGGACGCCCGAGGCAGGAAGCCATGAAATGATCCGTCATGTCTATCTTCCAGCTTTGCGAGATGCTAAATATGCACTTGCTTCCGGAAATCCAACGCGGATTTATGCACTTCTGAGGCACTTTCTAAAGGACACTGATCCTGCCGACCTTATCAAGGCATTGTCCCGCACTACTAATCATAAAATTTTGGAAACGATAGGCGGTTCTGTTGATGTTGGGCTTGAAGCTTTAACTGCTGGTGTCCGGCAACAAACAGCATCATTAGGATTTTCAAAGGATGAGAAGCTAATCGACATAGCAAGAGACCTAAAATTTAGTCTCGCTGACCACGGCATTGAACCAGAAGACCTCAGTTACTCAGGTCATGGCTATGCCAATCTTCTTTATATGGCAACGATTGCGGTCGAACTAGAAAATGTCAGCAACGCCGATTTAACACTTTTCCTAGTGGAGGAACCAGAGGCGCACCTACATCCGCAATTACAGGCTGCTGTACTTGCCTTTTTGAAGGGGCAAGCGGTCAAATCAAGAAAAACTCCAAAAGAAGACGGTTCCCCTGGAGGTGAAATTCAAGTCGTAGTAGCGACACATTCGCCAAATTTGACCGCTAGCGTACCAAGTAAGAATATGGTTTTTTTACGCGCTGTTACTTTCGAAGCGGACGCTGTTGCTGATTTAGGTGCTAGGGATAAGAGTGATATTGCAACCATAGACGAAGTCACAACCATCAAGACTGAAGCTACTGAGAAAGAAAAGGAAGCTGATAACATAACGCCAATATCGCGTCGAGAAACACGCTCGATTTCTCTCGCTGAGCTTCTGACAAATGACAAAGAACGGCGAAAGATCGACAGATACATAGATGTGACGAAGGCATCTTTCATGTTTGGCGGACGAATATTTCTTGTTGAGGGAATCGCAGAAGCATTGCTCCTTCCGGTTCTTGCCGAAAAAATTGTGTTGAAGGGTGATGAGGCTGCTCTTCGCCGATTCAGATCAACAACATTTGTGCCGATTGATGGTGTCGATTTTCAACCTTATGTAAAGCTTCTAATTACACCTCAAAACGACATTCGAATTGCAGACAAGATTGTGATTGTTACTGATGGTGATGGACCGAAGACTCTTGATAGTGGTTTAACTGCTGGCAAGAACCGAAAACGCATCTATGATGGAATCGCAAAAGGTGCAAATGCCGCAACAATTTGCGAAACCTACATCAATGATTATTCACTCGAAACGGAGCTATTGACTGTGGGGAATCAGGATGTACTCAAAGATGCATATATCGTGTGCCATCCGCAATCAGAAGAGAAATGGGACACCGCTGTCTCCTATAAGGGCGATAAGCTTGCAGAAAGCATGCATGCTCTTTTTAAGGAAACACGAAAAGGTGATTTTGCTCAAGTCCTTGCCGAGCTAATCGAAGATGGTAAAGACTTCAAAGTGCCGAAATATCTTTCAGATGCGATCAAGTCGATTTCAGCGGAATAGAAATAGATGGCTGAATTGTCACTTACAGATGAACAACTCGCTATTGTTAGGCATGAAGGCTCAGCATTTATCTCTGCGTGCCCAGGAGCTGGCAAAACCCGCTGTATTGTAGAGCGTGCGCGAGCAGTGCTTTCAAAACCAAGTGCTTGTCTGGGACTCTCTTTTTTGTCTTTTACAAATGCTGCTATATCAGAGTTACAAGAACGTTTAACAGAAGACCGGCTTCTCTCATCTAACGTCTTTCCACATTTTGTTGGAACATTTGATAGCTTCATTTGGCACTATATGGTGGAGCCATTCGGATTAGATGGATGTGATAAATCTCTCAAGATTATTCCCGACACTGGTGGACTTATAGTAACTCCCTTTCCTGGAGCACAAGGTCTTCGACTAGATTGCTTTGAACGGTCTAACGGAAAAATTATTCCAGAAGAAGCTAGAAAAGTGGGTTTCAATCGTGATCCTGCCCGACACGAAGCGGCTGCACAGAGTTTGCGGGCGCAGTTGCTCGAAAATGGGCAATTGGATTTTGACGATGTTAGACGGATAGCAAATAGTAATCTTGCGGACAAGGCGTTCAGTACTCGTCTAGGTGACATTTTGAGTGCACGTTTCGGGGAGATTGTTGTAGATGAGGCGCAGGATTGTAACCCAGATGATTTGTCGATCATCGATTGGTTAAAGGATGTGGCAAAGATTCCAATCAAGGTCGTGTGTGATCCTCACCAATCTATCTATGGTTTTCGTGGCGGTGTATCTGACGAACTATTTAAGTATGCTGATACTTTTACAGAAGATCAGAGGTTACCATTGACGGGAAACTTTAGGTCATCTCAAAATATTTGTAAGGTGGTGCATACACTTCGAGCACCACGTCAGCGAGGCGTTGAAGACGAAGCTCTAGGTTTGTTGAAAGACTACGATTTAGATGTTCATGTTCTTAGCTACGGTGGAAAAGGTGTATCGAAAAAAATAGGCGCAGCTTTTACAAATATTGCAAACAAGAACGGCATTGCCGCAAAAGACTGCCGAGTTACTGCCAAAACACGTAGTAGCGGATTGAATGCAATTGGAGCATATACTGGAAATATTGGACAATCTCTGAGTTTGAAACTCGCTAACTCGGTCATGAAATTTCATTATTCTGATAATCCAAAGGATCAATTTTATGCGGTAACAGATGTGCATCTAATAACCATGGCGATTTCTGAAAAATTGAATGGCCGAAGTTATCATCAAGTCATTTCAGAAGAAAATATCGACATCTTAAGTTGGCGTGGGCAAGTCGTAAAAATAATCCGGGAGCTTCGCTTTGATGCCGCAGCAGGAGACACACGAGCTGAGTGGATTACTCGTGCACGAAACTCATTGGGTATTTTTCTGCCTACAGGAGAAAGCAGCATCGCACAAAAACTTCAAAATCAAGCAAAACTCGATGATATTCTTGGGGCAGTGCCTGCTCCCGGCATTAGTGCTCGGACGATCCATGAAGTCAAAGGGAAGCAGTATCAAGGAGTTTGTGTAGTTTTAACCACAGCCACAGCAAAAGGAATATTAACGCACTTGGAAGAGGAGCTAGATAATCGCATGGCGGAAGATGCTCGGGAGCTTTATGTCGCGGCCTCTCGTGCCCAAAAGCTACTTGTATTTGCGTGTCCCAAAAGTCAGTCGAAACGACTAACAAAGCATATTTCATCCAGTGGGGCCACCGTACAAGTTACTGAAATATGAAATATTCGGAAAGCGTAGGTAAATGTCTATTTTTATTGAAAGTCTTTAGTGTATGAAAGAATTGCCGCAATCTCTATTTGACGTATATGCTCTTGCCTTACCCCGTGGTCATGGTTTTGGGAGCGCACCACCCATTAGGGCATGGCAAAGTGATGATGGCTTGGCATATGCTGTTATTACTCATGATGATTCAAGAGTAATATTTGGTCTGTTAGCAGCTAGGCGTCGCATAGATCAAACATGGGCAATAGTATCTTGTGACGATAGCTTTTGTTCATATGAGGAGGCTTACACTCATATTCCTGCTTTGTTAAAAGAGGGAGCTCCTCCTGAGCCGCTTCTACCTAATACGGCACCCCGACCATTTTTACATGATGTAGGAAACCGAAAACCATCTGATATTTTTAGGCTTCTATTACAGCCAACTCATCATGTGGCTGCATGGATGCTGAATCAATTGTATCTTTCACTGCCAAACCCAGATGCAAACTGGGTTAGCGATTGTCAGACCGAAAACTTCCATACCCGTTTATGGGAGGCGCAACTACTGGCTAGCTTTAGAGAGCAAGGCTTGATGGTTTCCCAGTCTTATCCATCACCAGACTTTTTTATAGAGAATAGGCATGGTGGTGAAGTATGGGTTGAGGCTGTAACAGCCAATCCTCAAAAACGCTATAACCATGTAAACAGTACTCCAATTGATCCACCTAAAGACCGGAAAGAACGGCTATTGGGAAGCGCGGCAGAAAGGTTTGCAAAAACTATCGGGAACAAACTGAAAAGAAATTATCACGAGCAGGAGCATGTTAATGGGAAGCCTTTTCTTATTGCTTTAGCAGATTTTCATGCCCCTTCCTCAATGACATGGAGCCGTGAGGCACTGATTTGCTATTTGTATGGCGCATACCCTGTTGTTAAGACGGAAGCGGGCGTACAGTTTGCCTGTGCTGAATTTGTAAAAAATTTGCTGGGGGAATCTGCATTCCCAGCAGGACTGTTTGCTGATAATCGACATAGCGAATTATCAGCAATTCTTTTTACCAATGCTTGTTCAATAGCAAAGTTCAATCGTGTTGGGGTGTCAGCAGGTGCATTAACAAAGAGTTTAAAATACACTCGTATTGGGGAGTTTTTTGATCGTAGACCGAATGCTCTGAAAGGCATACCTTTTTGTCTTGATGTTACAAGTCAAGAATACCGGACATTATGGCCTCTAGGTTATGAGCCATGGTGTGCTGAACTTGAAGTCTTCCATAACCCGTATGCAAAGTATCCTGTAAAGCGGGAACTGCTGCCAGAAACAACACATTGGTTTGAAAAGAATGGAGAGATTGTTTGCAGCTCATTTTACGAGATGGCTATTTTATGTTCGAAAACCATCATTCAGGATGAGTCAGAACCGACTTTAGAAATTGGTGATTTTTATGGGGATTGCTAAAATTGACTTTCTTTTGAGAATTAAATAAGGGGAATTAAATGGATGTCAATGAAAGTAGAGATATTCTCATCCAGCATCATGGTCTTAAAAATACTGGTGATGTCTATACATTTTATTATGATGAAACGAATAACATCCGAAAATTATATCTGAAAGATACGGGCCTTAATGTTGACAAGACAGATAACTTCATTCTCGCGGGAATACTACATAAAGGGTTAAGTACCGATAGTGATTATTCAGCTCTCTTTAAAAATCTTAATCTTCAAAAAAGTGCCCGTGAGCTAAAGCTCAAGCATATTGCTAAGGGTGATTTTTTGAATATGCTTAAATCTGATAAGCTTTTCACTATTCTAAGCTGGCTCATCGAAAACAAATTCTACATCCATTATTTTAATCTCAATATCATATACTGGTCTGTTATTGACATTATTGATTCAATTATAGGGGAGCTGCATCATCCCTTTTATATCATAAATCACATGTCACTTAAGAGCGATTTTTATGAGCTTGCAAATAGCAATCCTAGCGTCTTCCTAAATGCTCTACACGAATTTAACTATCCTGATGTTCCAGAAGAAAAAGCTCATGAGTTTTGCCTATGGCTTATCGATTTTACACGCATACACGGTTGCATATTGCCTGATCTTCGAGCGAATGTACTCGAAGATCTGATTAAAGAATCCCTGAAAATCGAAGACTTACCGTTCATATCAGGATTTCATGGTCGAGAATTGATCTCCAGCTTTATGGTTTTTTATTTAAGAAATCTGTATCTATTTAAAAACTCCAAGCATATCTTTGATGAAGAAAAGAGTATTCAGGAAGACGTTAATGGATTTCTATTTTCAGAAAATGGTGTACCAATTCAGAATCATGTATTTGTTAGATCCCATGACTGTGAGGCGGTTCAAATATCCGATGTTATTGCTGGTTTTTTAGGAAAGTATTGTTCCTATTTAAAGGATGTAAATGACGAGCAATTATCGCTTGATAAAGCTGGTTTAACTAGCAAGCAACTCAAGACGCTTACAGCGTTAAAAGACATCATTGATCTTTCTGATGATGTTAGCAGAGGATTTTTTAATGTCGTTAGTAGCGAGGGCGAGCAACGAAGAAATAATTGGTTTTTACATGGTGTTAAACTATAGGTCTAATGTCCGCTTTTGGCCGAAAGGAGAATGTTGGAAAATGACTTCTTTTAATGATTCACACTGGAGGTAATATGTTCAGAAAAATTTTAAGCCTATTTGATGGTAATCGGTCTTCGAGTAACAACGAAACTCAGGAGTTATCTATTAAACCGAGTGAGGCTAGCAATTCATATAGTGCTTCTGGATTCGAGGATATTACTGAAGGGTTACAATTCTCACCAACGTTTTTGTTTAGAACCCCCTCTGAAATACTCAAAGCAAATGGTATGTGTGTAGACGCAGAAGAAAACATACCTGAATTTCTCAAAGATCAACAACATGGGGTTTGGCTACCCAAAGTAAATAGTAAATATTTATTTGATGATAGAAATGATGTTGGCGCATCAGATGCATATGGCGCTGATCGCGATGATTATATTAAATTTGTAAGCGAGATAAAGGATCTTTATTCTCTGAGCACCAATATTTTTGAGCGTGTAAAGTTGATTGATGATTTCAAGAAAGAGCATCCACAGTTAAAATATATAGAAGATAAACTACTACAATATTACAGTAATTATGTTTCCATAATTGACATTCTCATGCTCGATGTTAGTTATTCATTCGAGGATGTCGTGATTTTTCACTATCGAGACGAGGGGTATTTAAAACAGATTTTTGATGTTAATGCTAGAATCGAAAAATCATTAATAGCGTCGGGTTATAAAGCAGCTGAGGACGTTGCCCTTCTAACAAAAAAACAATTAGTTGATCTCGATGGGGTTGGGAGTAAAAGTGCAGACAACATACTAGAAAAAAGTGAGCTGGTTAAGTCTATTGTTAATTTTAATATTGCAGCCATATAGTAAGGAGAGTTAGGCGAGATTGCTAACATACCACCTGCTGAACTTCGCCTATTTTGCCAAAGGTTTAGATTTAAGGTGAGTGGAATTCGAGGCTCTAAACTAATGACGAGAATGCCAATAAAAAATCAACAGCTAGTCTCATAGAATATAGTGAAGTAGAGGGTTAAAAATTCATAAGGCGGGCATAAATGTATAAATGGGAATGGCAGGAAAATGAGTGATACCTTAATAAGATGTCTTTCCAAATCGAGTTCTTTCTTTGATGATAAGGCAGTTGAAGTTCCCAAGAGAATTATTGAAACCAATGAAGCTGAAAAGGAGAGTAAGCAGTACGACACCGGCGCAGGCTGTGTTTATGTTTTTGAATCCAATACAGATGTTTTATATGTAGGGCAAACTGGAACAAGCTTGCGGAAGAGGGCTAGGTATGCAACCAGCAAGCATATCGAAAAAGATTGGTGGAAAAAGGTGGACAGGATTCGAATTTGTCAGCTAGGGAACTCAGCCGATCGCCTAGCACTTGAGATGTTACTGATAGTCAAGCTGCAACCATCGGTAAATAAGCGTCCTTCGAGAAGTGCTATTAACTGTATGCAGTTAAAGTTTTAAAGGTTGGAAATTGAAATGTTACGAGGAGTTATGACAAATTTTTATGGAATGATAGTCACGGCTGGATGGCTCTTTGTATTAACCGTGTATGCAATAATCAAAGATATTGGCACGCTGGACCTTAACTCTCTAGGGGATTTCTTGGCTGGCGCTTGTGCCCCAATGGCCTTCTTTTGGTTGATTCTTACCTACAGGCAACAAGGAAATGAATTGAAGCTTCAGAGGGAGCAGCTTGAGCTACAAAAAGAGGAAATAAAAGATCTAGCAAATGAAAGTCGAGTGCAGAGCTTTTACAAGAAGATGGAGTTCGAAGAGGCGTCTTTAGAGCTGATGTTTAACGAGCTATCAAAAAAGCTTATTGAAATTAGATTCTCCGAAGAAGACAATAGAAGAAGAGCTCACTTTGATCGGTATCAAAGTAGGTATGAAAAAGGAGATAAACTCGTTTATTGGAATTATCTCCAGTCAGCTTTGGCCTCCAATATTGATCCTGAAAATATCAAAAAGTTATACCTGTATGCAGACAGCATTGGAAGCATGATGGCTGAACAATATATACAAAGAGTTAATGAACTTATAAATGAAGCTGAAAAAATAAACGTTCAGGATGTAATGAATCATAGGTACTCTGTAAAACTTTGCCGAAGCCTGGAAGCTAGAAAGCCAAAATTCGAAAGTCGCGTCAATTAGGACGTCCGCAAGCATCGAAAGGTTGAATATAAAGGTTCTGAAGGGGTTATTACGGAACGCACATGGGCGAACTGAAGGTTTCTTATTTTCCTGATCATGCTGATAAGAATGGAGATTATTAGCAGGCTTGGGTAAGCGGGCGCAGGACGATGCATTGTCTCGTAGCGAGAGTGTTCACAATTGATATCATCACTGCCGGCAGAAATAAGAGTATTGGGATATGACGATAAGGCGCAAACAGTCTCAAGCAAAGAGTGTTTAGTGAATATGCGTACCTAGACAAAGATGTATTCAGCTTACTAGGAAATTAGATGAAAATATCATTTAAAATTATCATGATTACTTCGATTTGTCATTTTTCTTCGGCATGTACTGCCGAAGAAGTGAAAAGATATATTGGAAGGTGGGCCGCAACGAGTACTTATAGCATGGCCGTATTTCATGCGTTCCGCATCGACGAAGAGCATATTTCTTGGGGCGGACATAGAGCTTCTAGCCCAGAGTGCAAAAGCAAGTATGAAGTGACTGATCACAGCACTCTTGAATCTCATTCTGATGTGCCTCAGAGAGGGCTTGGAAGCGAGAAGGATAAACAAGTAATGTATGATTTCTATAAAATTAAATTACTTGAGAGTCAATGCGCCCGCTTTGAATTCATGCTGCTATCTTTCCCTAAAACAAATGCATTTCGCACCAGCCCAATCTACGATACATATTTCATTGGATATCATAAAGATGGCAAAAAGAAAGAGATAGCAGTTGATGTTAGCAAATGAAATTAACTGCCATGCTCGCAATCTTCTGTAATAGAAATGCCTAGTGTGTGACTTAAAGCGCTGGAGTGCGATATAGAAAAATGCCGGCCCCAAGAGACTAACATGATTGAATTGACAATGCGTGAAAAAGAGGTGCTGGAGAAGATTCCATCTGACAGATGGGTTAATCAGTTATCCTTAGGCACCTCCAAGCCAGTACTATCTAAGCTGTGCAATGCAAAACTAGTGACTAAGAAGCCAATACCTAACCCCTCACATGACCCTCGCAGGGGGTTGGTATATAAACGCCAGAACACTCAATCGCCTAAGATGAACACATCGGACTCACAGAGTGAGGATCATTGGAAATGACAACAGTGGCCGATAAATACAAAGCGTTATATCTCCAAGCAAAGTCATTAGCGGAAAACACACCTCAAGTCGGTCGAAAGTTGGCTGGTAATTGCACCACTGTTAGTTATTCTATGCTTAATTCCGCAAGAGAGGCGCTCGGTAAAGATATCGAGCTATGTGTTGGGTGGATTGAATACAAGGGGGAGCGGAAGTGGTACTTTTCAGATGATGATATCAAAAAATGGAAGTCAGGAGTCGTTCGACCAACAAATATGGTGCATTGCTGGTTGCAAAGTGATGATCATTTAATCGATCTCACGTTAGCTTCAACTCTTTATGAAATAGAACGCATCCAGAATGTCAGCCTAATTCCTCTGGGGATAGATTACATGGATAATTCTGTGGCACGTAAACTAAGTATTCGCCATAAGAAGAGATTGTCGGGCGATAACATACTATTTGATCTGAATTTTTGAACTCGAGGAATATTAGAACATGCAAATACTATACAAAGTATTCGATCATTATAAGGATCATGTCGTTAGCGGGGAGTTGCTAGCCGCCATTATTAATGAAGGTCGCGCCAAACTCGGCTTCGACGAGGTGGTTTTCTTGGGGCTAGATAAAGCGCAGATTGCAAGAGAGGCGTCGAAGTTGTTGCAGCTAAGTGAGTCTGAGATAAAAAAGGCTATCAGTACTCTTCCAAAAACAATCGATGTCGGATCAGGCCTTTCATTTATTTTTCATACCGAGAAGACATACAAAAATATAAATAGTAAGCCGACGGAAAAGCATTACGTTTTTGCCCCCTTGCTTAGCGAGAGTCGATTGAAGCTGATCAGTCAATCTGGATTTTGTGAAGGCGTTATGGGCGCAGCAGAAGAACATTGTCCCTGTACTTGGGTCGGGCTTGCTGAATATCTAAAATATTGCAAAGCCGAGCGTTTATGATCGTGATTTGACTACATTGTCGAAGAGTTACTGGCGGAGAGCTGTTGCAGAGGGTTAGGTTGGAATGTGAGAAATTTTCTGGCTAATCGGAAACGTTTAGATGATTCGGGAGCGTTTAAATTATCTTTGAGGGAAATGATATGAAATTAATTGGGCCAGTATTGTTGATGTCTCTAACAGCAGCATGTTCAAACACTGATGGGGGGTTAAGTATTAGCGATGTAGAAAAAAATGGTTTTAAAAAGGAAAACCAACAGCTGTACCAAATGGTTGGGGCTATCGACGGTTGGTCCGGAATATGGGAAGGTGAAATAGTTGAGGTCTATCAATTCGAAGATTCGAGTAGCGTGAAGTTAGAGTACTTTGAAACTATCACTGACAGCGGGAATATTTCAAATTGGAAAGATAAGTGTCAATTCAAAAATTTGTACCTAATTAGCAAAGGTAATAGGGCCTGCCTTGCTCTAAATAATATCAAAATATAGAAACAAAGTCATAGGCCGAGAATTATATTTATTTATTTGTAAAAAGTCTATGGCTCGTAAGACGCTCCTCTACACTATAGAAGTTGAAATTATAAGAGTAACGCATTGAGTGATGGCTTTTGGAGTTATCGCTGGGACTTTACCCTCGGAGTCGGCATGGTGAAATTTACGAAAGAAGCAATTGAAACAACACTCTCAGCATTAGCAATTTTTTTAGCAATTGGCTGGGTGATTTTTCCAGATGCGAACTTCGAACCGGTCATAGTTCTTTTACTTCTTGTTATAGGCTTTGTACCGATCTATCAGCATCAAATACATCCGTGGTGGGACAGCTATCGGTTACAAAAGCAGGGCTTTAAGTACCTCCGTGGCTCGGGACCAATGAATGCGATTGAGGGAGATTTTGCAAAGTTCTCAAGTGGATTGAGTTTTAGGCTTAAAAGTCAAAAAGTGCCAAATTATCCGGTATATGCTCGTGTTTTTTTCGAGCAAACAAACTTGCGTCTTGAAGTATATTTTAGCGACGGAGAGAAGGTTGATCTCAGCCCGAGTTTTGATATTGGGAGTGACACCGACAGCGAGGTTTGTCTCCCAAAGGAATCAAACCAATACATTCTGGCTCAGGTTGATTTGGATGATGACGGTCTAGATGAAATAGTTTTTGGCGTAATTGAGTCGTTAGAATGTGAGTCCAAAGTGCATGTGTTAGTCTTTAAATATCATCCACCATACCTAAAAAAGGATGTGGGTAGATATGAGAATTGGCGTATCTTTCCTGCTGCGAATGCTACAGGAGTACACGGGGATCCTATTGTTCACCTTGAGAGTGGGGTCATTTCGATCCCAAGGAATTTCCGTTCGATGGAGTACAAATGGGCCTTTGTCGATGGGCAGCAGGTTTATGTTGGCAGTGCATGATTTACATCAAATTAGACAAATTAATCCTCCAGAAAAGGCGGAGGCTAAAAGAGATTGAGTCGCCAACGAGAAATATAATGTGCTCCAGCTTTGGGTGATTGGGAAAGGCTAGAAATGGTTGACTATTAACTATCCAACTAAACGAATTTTTTAATGCTGTTATGATCTACGAATGCAAAAGCTACAGAGTAAGTGATGATCGAAATGATGTTCAGCTGGATAAGGTTGAGTCGCTTTTGAGGCTGTCGTACTGGGCCGGTGACAGGCCTCTTGAAACTATAAAAGTATCAATTGAGAACAGTATATGCTTTTCGCTATTCTCAGATGAGTTGCAAGTTGGGTTTGCCAGAGTAGTAACTGATTTTGCAACTGTAGCCTACATCGCCGATCTAATAATCCATCCAGATCATCGCGATAAGGGTATAGGTAAATGGATGTTCGAACTAATTCATAATGATCCACGTTGGTGCTCTAAATTTCAATTCTTAGCTACCGATGATGCACATGCCTTATATGAACATTTTGGCTTTTCAGGTAGTTCCAAACTGATGAGTACAACAGTTTAACCAGCGGCGGTTATTGAAAAGTGAGTCACAGGCAACATTGGAATATGCGAGGTTGGAAATGACTGCTCCAAAAACGTGGTGACAAAAGTTACAATTCTTGAAAATAATTAGTAAATTTTAATACGATAACTTTTCTGATCCTAATAGGTAGGAAGACATTTTATGAAAAAATATAACGTGCATAAAATCATTCGAAATGCCATGGCAGTCACTACGCTAGGATTTTATGCTTTACCTTCGGCTCAAGCCAGTGAGTGTATTTATGCGCCTGAAGTTGCTGGAATTATAGCTTCTAGCTTAAGATTTCCTGATGCGACAGTCAACGCGAAGAAATCAGTAGCCTTTAAATCAGATAATTTTAAAAACCTATACTTTATTGCTGCAGAAGTAAATAGTGAATCTTTTGGTTCAAACATTGGTGTCTGGACTTCCAATAGTTTAGAAACAGGCATGATTTTTAGTGCAAATACTGATGCTGCTATTACTACAGTATTTCCAGACGGGCAAAAAGCGGGCCCTAAAATCAAATCATCTGATCATGGTTATAACGATGTGGTCGCATGCTTCAACAAACTCTTTAAGCTTACGTAGCCATTGGCTGTACGCCATGGGCGGCTGTTCAATATTGAACAATGTCAGATTTGCCCAGGGAAAATAAGGTGTGGTTGGAAAATGGTGCCAATAACGGAAAACGGGCGCTTTAAAACAATAAGCATGAGAAAGTAACCGTATGGACTTATCACCAATATTGAGTCAGATTTACAGTTCACTTTGGTATTTAATCCCTATCTATATTTTAGTTGGGGTAGTGAAAAGCGCTTGGTTTAAGGGGTTTTTTGGTGAATTTCAAGTCAATCTGTTACTTAAACTATTCTTACCTAAAGATGATTATCATCTGATGAAGGATGTTACGTTGCGGACTGAAGACGGCACAACTCAAATTGACCATATTCTAGTTTCAAAATATGGGGTTTTTGTCCTTGAGACTAAAAACATGAAGGGGTGGATTTTCGGCTCAATTAATCAAAAAATGTGGACGCAGAAGATATACAAGCATACTAGCAAGTTCCAGAACCCGCTGCATCAGAACTATAAACACACCAAAACGCTTGAAGACATCCTTAAGCTTGACCCTGAACACATTCACTCTGTTATTGTTTTTATTGGCGATAGTACCTTCAAAACTGAGATGCCTGAAAATGTCACCTTTGCTCGGGGTTGTATAGCGTTTATTAAGTCGAAAAACATTAAACTGTTAGAACCATCGCTAGTGATTGAGATTGTTAAGGAAATTGAGTCTGGAAGACTTAAGCGCGGGATCACCACCAATAGAGAGCATGTTGCCCACGTTAGCGCTATCGTCCAGTCTAAAGAGAAGTCAACGGCAACACTTACAAATAGCTGCCCTAAGTGCGGGTCAGAGATGGTGGTTCGAGAGTCAAAAAGAGGCGCTAATGTGGGGCGAAAGTTTTGGGGATGCTCAACATTTCCGAGGTGTAGATCAGTCTTGGCGTACGAGTAACCGGTAAGTTTTAGTTGCTGTGTTTTAAACCCGAGAAAAATTAATAAGGTGATTGGAAGTGAAAGTTGCTCAAGAAAACTTAAATGCGGTTTGGAAGAAGCTGAAATCTGGTAAGGATTTGATTGGGGTATACCTCCAAAGATCGTTGTTGATGATGAGGTCGAGCAGGTCATGACCGTTCCATTCCCTGAGCCTGAGTTCGGTGGAATTACTGTCGGTCGTAAAGATAGCGAATCCGACTGGGTATTAAAATGGGTATTGGAGAATGAGGAATGGCGTGGGATCTTTATGAGCTTCAAAGGTGACAATCATGGATAATAAATCGAAAGCTGAATGCAGTGATTACGAAAAACAACGGCTGTGCACAGGCTCTGTTGGCTCTCTCAATTAGGATTTTTGACCATGGAAATAAACCAAGAAATCACTACATATGATCAGTGGGTTTCTAGTGCACTGGAGAAATTGCGAGAGCATGTCGACGCTCAGGAGTTCAAAGGAATTTCCTTAAGGATTTCCAAAAAAAACACCAATATTTCGGAATATTTGCAAGGAGTATCGGAGCTATCTCCGATTATCTACTTCGCCGAAAGCCAAGTTTCAAGTCCAAGGTTTCCTCGGAGAAAAGGCAAGTATAGCAAAGATATTGACATTTCATATCTATATAACGAACAACAAATAAACATTGAGATTAAGTGTCCTGATTCGAGCAAGAGGCTGCAAAGGCTAAAGGAAAGTGAATTTAATTTATATACTCAGGATACTTTTCCGAGTAAAAAAGAAGCTGATAATGTTATAGCTAAGGTTGCAGAAGGACTTGATGTTGGTGTGGCTGGAAACGATATCGCAAAGATATCGGGTGATGATGGATTTCTTAAAGGCTGCTCCGATAAGTTTAATGAAGTGTCTACTGTTGGTGACTTGAATGTTATCTTATTCTCATTGAGTTCTTTAGAAGAGCTTGATGAATGGAGAATTAAATTTGAGAAGGAAGGAGTTCTTAAAAATCACAAAAATATTCATGGGATAATCCTATCCTCCATGGCTTATGACCATCTGCGCAATATCGATGGTCATGTTATGTCACGATTGAATCTTACAGAAAATCTTAACTATATAATTCAAAATATTCACCATCCAAAGTCTATCCCTAATGAATCCATGTATGCATTATTCAGTAGTTTTCCAAACAACACAGCCAATATAAATACTTGGTACAGCTTGTTAGCGCATTCCCCTAAAGATCCGCTGCGTATGCTGGATAGAGTTAAGCTCAGATACTACTATCAAACCAGCTTTGGAGAGTGATTGGAATATGGCTAAAAAGGCCGAAGCAATGGAGCCAGATGCCAAAGTGTTGCATTCTACCTGCGTTAAACTATTCAAGAATATTAGGTGAATATCGTGAGTGAAGCGAAATACCCAATTACTGGATCATGCCAGTGCGGAAACATAAAGTATGAGTTGCTTGAACCACCGCTTTTCTTTGCTGCCTGCCACTGTAAAGAGTGTCAGAAATTATCTACCAGTGCATTTAGCATAACTGCTATGGTTAAAACGGATAGCGTTAAATTTCAGGGTAAAATGAAGAGCTGGAGCAGAGTTGCCGACAGCGGCAATACGAGTGGAGCAATGTTTTGCCCAACCTGTGGTAACAGAATCTATCACTTTGATCCAAGTGAGCCCGATACACTGAAGCTCAAACCTAGCAATCTATCAGATACAAGCATCATAAATCCGACGATTCACATCTGGGTAAGTGAAAAGCAAAATTGGTATCAAATACCTTCCGGCGTGAAAGTTTTTAATAGACAGCCATAATAGAAGCCACATAACCAACGGATTGATTGAGCCTCTCCCCTGAGGCAAGATTAGAATATCGCCCGAATATAATGCGCTAATAGCGGTGAACGACAACGCCTCCGAGAATAGAATATGACTACATTAGAGTATTTGTCCAACTGGGATATTGATCAGATTCGAAAAGTAGCATGCCACTTGGATAAATTCGGAGTCGTGTCTGACGAAGATGGCTATGGCCTTCCATCCATTTGGATTGAAAAATGGTCAGATGAGTGTACTGGGTATTTAAGAAACTATGGTTACAAAGGTGGGAGCCTATGCACAATTGGAAAATATTTAAACGGATATGGTGCTGTGTATGGTCTATTTGATCAAAACAAGCTACGCGCTGAAACCGCCCTTGAATACCTCATCGAATTAGCAAGCCGTAATATGTAGCTCACGAACATCGTGGTTGAATATGACCCGATGTAAATACTGGCATTTGTTATAAAAAGCGAAAAAATTAGACCACTATGATTGAATTAACAATACGTGAAAGAGAGGTGTTGGAGAAGATCCCATCTGATAGATGGGTTAATCAATTATCCCTAGGTACTTCCAAGCCAGTGCTATCCAAGTTGTGCAATGCAAAACTAGTGACTAAGAAGCCAATACCTAACCCCTCACATGACCCTCGCAGGGGGTTGGTATATAAACGCCAGAACATTCAATCGCCTAAGATGAACACATCGGACTCACAGATAGAGGATCATTGAAAATGACAATAGATGAAATCAATACGCTTATCGAAGACAAAAAGCTTCGCAAAGTAGCGTCTAATGATCGACAAGAAATATTCTCATTGGCAGTTGAAATAACTGACCTAGAGAAACAGCGTGATAAGTTAATTGCATTTTCCAAGCGCGCCAGCGCATGGCAAGATGATTACGAAAAGCAAAAGGCGAAGCCGTCTCGTTCGCCTAGTAATACACCATCATTGTGAGCTTGTAAAATGACCCGTGACTGTTATCGAGGCTTCAGAGCCGCTCCAATTCATCCCCAGTGATTATAAAATTGCTATAGGTTCGCTTGTGGTGCTCTTTTCTGGGCGCCGTGATTTATTTTGCGAATAAAGACTAAATTTTTTGCGGGGAAGTCAGAGTCGCTAGCTAGTACAAACTGAGGTTGGAATATGGCGGATACTTTAGAGAACGGCTATAGGGTCGTTACTAATCTAGATGGAAAAATAATTCGCTGCGGTGACAACTTCAACACGGCGATGTCTCCAGACGACTTTGATGATAATGGGTACGGCCTTTTGGGGGAGTATCTTACTCCGCTACCAAAGCGTGGAAAAGTTGCAAAGACGCTTAAGAGATACATGTACACCACAAATGAAGAAGGTGAAGCCATATTAAACGAAGAAGGAAAGAACTTTGGTGTAGGCCCGCCCTCACGCACCCTTTGGAAACTATCGTGGCCGAGGTAGCAAAAAGGCATGCACTATTAACGAGTCATCGATCGCTGATTCGACTTGGCAAGAACAGTTTAAGAGATTCGTTCGCGATATTGTCGTGTCACTGCAAAGTGATGGTGATGAACTTCTTGCAGGTGAGGTATTCTATTCTGAATGGTCTCATTTAACGCCCCACAGTCTCAGGCATACTCGGATCACTCACCTTGTTAAAAGGAGCTTAGGGCTTTTGGATGTCCAGCGCTTTGCGGGCCATGAGAAGCTCGACACTACGGCGGCTTACTACCACTAGGGTGAAATGATAAAGCGTGCTTGTGTGGGGTGTTTAATGCGAGCGGAGGCGTCGATGATAGGTAATGCTCTCGCTTTATTCAGGTGTTGAAATGACTGCGAGCCGAACAATTCGAATCTGTGACTCGCAAATTTGAGAATGAAGCCGTGGCAATAGTCACCGAACAGGGTTTTAACATTGCGAAGGCCGCAGAACCATAATTTTCAGGTCTCAAAATATGTACATAGGGTCGGAGCAGGCAGGGTAACCAAAATAGATAGCCCTGCCTGCCCTGAGTTAAAAAGGGGCCTGCACTCTATTATTCAGCTTATTGCACGACACCAGCTTAGTTGCTGACCGATTTGACGGTGACTGTGGTGGGGGCACTGTTTTGTGTGAGTGACCACTCGATACGTTGGCCTACGGATAATCCAATCAATGCTGATCCTGCAGGGGTTAGAATAGAAATACTCTTTTCCTTGTCTCTTTCATAAGGGTAGACGAGGTCCGGCCGGTAAAAGCGTTGAATTTAGCCACTTCTAACGTAACCGATTGAATATTATGGATTAATCAACCAGCAATTCAAAAGTCATGGGCTTAACCTGCTTGGTTAGATCCAGCTCAAAACTTCCTAGCCGCCCCAAATGCTCGGAATGATACGGTGAGAATTCGGCCATAATGTCGCGGGTAATATTGTACCCTTCCGACTTCAATTGATTGAACACTTCGGTCATCGCGTTTACGTTGTATAAGATAGCGAAGTTGGCCAGCAAATGATTGTATTTAACGATTTTGCTTTGTTCGTGTCTCAAGTTTGCAGGAATTTTCCCGCCATTAGCAAAAAACAACCACCGGGCAAACTCATTGAACTCTTCGCTCTTACAGGTCGCTGCCTGGATTGTTTTGCGCAGATCAACGTCGGTGATGTATTCGAGCAGGAACATGGTTCTGACCACTCGCCCGAGTTCACGGAACGCAAAGTACAGCTTGTTTTTCCGGTTCTTGGTGCCGAACCGGCGCAGGATTGTCGAAGCGGTGATTTTCCCTGCTTTAACTGACATGGCCGTTCGCATCATATCCGCATAGTGCTTTTCAATGAGATTCCACTTGATCGGCTCCTTGAACAAGGACTGAATATGCTTGAGTACCATGGACCGATCAGGCTTATAAAAGCTGAGATCTTTGATATTTCGGATACGGGGCATGAGCTTTATGCCCAGCAAGTACGCCAGCCCAAAGACGGGTGTGGATTGCGCCTGTGTATCGCCGTGAACGGTGTCCGGATTAAAATCAGATTCATCGTTGAGTAGGCCGTCCAAGATATAAATCGCCTCGTAGACACCGCAGGGAATAAACCGGCTGAACAATGCAATATAGGTGTCCGAGACGTGGTAATAGGCAATGCCGCCATAGCTGCCATACCGAATATGGTATTCAGATAGCAAATTATCTTCGTAGAGATCCCAAAGTTTTCCATCAGCGGACACACTGTTGCCCGACCCCCAACACTCAATGAGCCGGTATTTCTTGTACTCGCTATTAATCTTCGCAATAGCTTTATCGAGACGGGCTTCGGTCGTGCGTTTTAAGTTAAGCCAGGCGACTTGCTTGCGAGAAACGCCCTGCACAGATCGCACGGTTTCGGTGGGGCCAATGTTGGTACCGTAACAAAACACGGTCAGGACAAAACGTAACTCCGGGTCGCTGATACGTGATTCGAAGCCCGACAACGGGCCAAAATGTTTATTCAGGTTCAGCCACTTTTCGACATTGATAATCACATCAAGCAGGTTGATTTTGTCCAACCGATCGCGCAAAAGCGCTCCAATTTCTTCGACTTCAGGTAAGGGTTGATCAGGCTTTGGTTTACCGATAATCAGATTCCCGTTTTCAATACGAACCAGTTCGTCCTCCGGGAATTGGCTGTCAGCTTTCCGGCAGCTCGTTTCCATGGACTTCTTCAGCGTTGTTGTAAATTCAGTATCACCTGCGACGAGTCCTACCTCCTCGCAATAGGTAGGCAACTGCGCTTCGTATTCTTCCCAGGTGATCATCTGCTCCCGGTAATCATCGAAGGTTTCACTGTAGGGAATGAACAAGTCACCGGTACTTAGCTCTTCAGCGATCCGTTCAAACACACACAGCTCAAAACAGGTTTTATTAACCTCCGTCACCTGTGCTGATTTGGTTGATTTTCCCGTAACTAATTTCCACCAGCTTTCGCGAATCCAGCGAATATTAATGACATTTCTGGAAGATGGATCGTCCGGTTCGCTTTGAATGGACAGGAACTCCGTGCGACGCTTTTTGTGCTTCAAAATAAACTGGAACGCATTGAGCAAGTCCTTGTCTTCCGTGGCCGATGCCAGGTTGAGTATTTCAATCGTGCGGAATAAAGTGGATCGTTGCTTTTTGTAGAGTTGTACCATGAAAGGCAAATAGTTATTGCCTGCGAAGGCCATATATTTTTCGCACATTTGCAGCAACTGATCACTGTTCTTTCCCAGTACCGGATCAAAAGCCGTCACCGAATCCGGTTTATCCAGATACACCTTGACCGTCCCAGATAAGACAGAAATCAAATGATCGGTTTGCTTTTGATGGTCTGCCAGGTATTTCTCCAGCAGCTTCTGCGCCGAGCGATCCATTTTTAACAGCAACTTGATAAAAATATCGGCGGCGTTATCCAGTGTTTGTGCGTATTGGTGCCGGATTAAAACGATGACGAGTGCGAGTCGCTTGCTCAGCTTTAGTTTCATCAATTCGGCGTAATCCAGGGCCTTGGCCTCGTTGATAAACTGCTGGTGTTTTATTGGAGGCAAACCCAAATCCGTGGGCAAAAGTGCTTGCAGGGACGTCAGCCATTCCAGGTATTGGATATACGCGTGGATATTACGAGGGGTCGGGCGTTTGGGTTCATTTTTCAGCGTGCTCCAACCAAAACCATTCAGCCCTGTGCTGGATCGAAGAATGTCGTTGATACATTGGCGACTTTCAGACTCTAAAAAGCCACACAATTGATCGTAATACCGAGTGTTGACTTCGGCCCTGGCCGCCTGACATATCCGCTCAAGTACGCTGAACGCCGGTAACTCGTATCGCTCTTTGACCAAATATTCCAACGTGACATTGACGATATCCGGTAATGCTTCTTTGGTAGTCGCTGCCTCCAATGCCCAAATCTGCGCCAACTCGGAGGTCTTGGCCGCATCGTAGGCTTTTATATTAAGATGGCGTCGAATCAGCTTTACGTGACGATCCTTCGCGCCCGATGTGTAATAGGTTTGGAGATCCTTCAGTGTCACCCGCGAACGGCACTGATTTTTAATGTGCGTGATGATCACCTTTGGTATTTCACCCAGGTTCACAAACCGGCCCAATCGCTGTGTGATTTTTAGCTGAATCAGGAGCCCCAAAAAGGATGCGCTGGTTCGTTTACAGTGACGCAGTGCAAACTTTTTATCTTCCGACGTAGGTGTATAGACATCCCCTAACTCATCTTCCGTGATATCAGATTTAATTCGTGGATAAGCTGTCTGATAGATAGCGGCCATCGACTTAAATCTTCTCTGACAGATGCATTATTGGGCAAAAGCATCGCCTTATAGTTATCAGGTTTTTAGTCGTCATTTGGGTATTCCAGGATTGGCCGCAACAAGCTTTCATCGCTTTATTCCTTGTGATGGCCTGCCATCGTGTGGCTTGATTTGAGATACCAAGCATTTTGAGCAATCGCAAACAGCAGTAATACCAACGCCAGCAGCAACAGTTCCGTTTGATACACATTGACAGCATACTGAATTTTGAGACCCATACCAGAAACAGCAGAAGGAAACAGTATGGCGACAAAACTTAATATGGTCGGCAGCAGCGGAGTACAACACAAGAGTGGGCTCACGAGCCCGATCAACATGCCGCCCGCCGCTGGTGCCGTTCTGCAATGGGTCTTCTGGCTTATCAGTTGAACCCATAAATTGATGAGCACGCTCTCCAGTGTTGCGAACAGAAACGCAAATAGTGCAATACTCAGATTAAGATGTGCAAAAGAACGCAAACCAATATCGGAACCCAGAACATGCGCTGGTAGGACAATCAAGTGGACGACCAGTGCTAGACTAAAGAGGATCGCGGTACGCCGTTTTGAGTGAGAATCCTGAGCAGGCGATTGAAATGCATACACCACAAGTGACCAGAGGCGTTTTATAGAGTTTGTCGCGCGCTCCGCTATCGCATTCATTCTTCTTTGCCGTGTGTCGCAACTTTGTAAGTTCCCCAGAACATCTCCGGTAACACGCAAACCAGAGGTGTACCGATCAGTAAAAAGAGTCCTAGTCCGTTAAAGGTGGGCCAGTGTATCCACTGCATCCCAACACCCAATGCCAACATGGCGGAACCCAGAAAAAATGGCCCGCTGAAAAAACAATGCATTCGGCCACATTGACGCGCATTTCTTAAACAGGCATATCCCATCCAACTTAAAGCGATCGCCCAGATACTGCCGGTTATCCACGGTGCAAGTTGCATCACGCCGGTAATCACTATGAGTATCGCTGGCAATACCCAGGTGAGAATAAATCGGCCTTTATTGGCTACCCAGTCGTGGGGGTCGGTTTCACATTTTTCTGACATCGTATACTCCTTTGTTATGGCGATCAGGCCAGTTGACGCAGCTCCGATAGCTGTGAATCCAATGCCTGCAAGTAAGCCTGGCGTTCATCAATTTTGGATTGCAGTTCGCGCATGGCCGCTTTACAGGCTTGCTGGTCGCCTTCGTTGATGGCGTAGAGCAAGGGTTTTATATCTAGGATCAGAAGGCCCGCCGCACGCGCTGCGCGAATGAAGCGCAGCCGGTTTAAAGCGCATTGATCGTATAAACCGAAACCACCGGCGGAATGCTCGGGGCAAAGTACCAAATTTTCCAAGACGTAATTCCTGACGGTATGCACTGTGGTTAGCGCGGCTTTCGCCAGTTGCGAGATCGTCAGGGGAAATTCAAGTGCCAGCCCATCGGCATCCATGAATGCCGCTAAGTCGGGGATCACCTCAAAGTATCGTGACACATCTTTTGACACGGCGGCTTTTGACATGGGTTTGTCTCCGTTCGTTTCATACACTGCGGCTTGGTCGCAGCGCTTCCGTCATTTTTGCATCGGCTGGCCACGCCGAAGGAACGATTTCAACCTTGCTCAATCCATCCGCCAACGCAATGACCGTTGGGGCTTTCAGTGAATGCACGGCGGGTAACGTTCCCATGGTTTACTCACTTATCCGGCGCAGCAGGACAACTCTTTAACATCCTTGTTAAAGGTTTGCGCGCAGAGTTTTAAGCCTTCCACCATGGTCAGGTAAGGGAAAAGTTGGTCGGCTAATTCGGTCACCGTCATACGGTTCCCGATGGCTAAAGCTGCACTCTGGATCAGTTCGCCGCCTTCGTGGGCCAGGATCCGTGCACCGATCAGGCGCCCACTAGCCTTTTCAACCACCAGTTTGATAAAACCATCGGTTTCGAAATTGGCCAAGGCGCGCGGTACATTTTCCATCTCCAACACGCGGCTGTCAGTTGCAATGCCTTGAGCTTTCGCTTGTTCTTCCGTGAGTCCAACGGTGGCCACTTGAGGATCGGTAAAGATCACTGCCGGCATGGTGGACAAGTCCAGTTTGGCGTCTCCACCCGTCATATTAATACCGGCACGGCTTCCGGCGGCCGCGGCGACATAGACGAATTGTGACATGTTGCAGCAGTCTCCGGCGGCGAAAATACCGGGCACATTCGTTTCCATGCGTTCGTTAACAACGATTTCTCCCTTTTTGTTGGTCGTGACACCCACCGCGTCCAGATTGAGTTGGCGGGTATTGGCGTGTCGCCCGGTGCTTACCAGCAAACGATCGCAGCGTAGATCGCCAGCGTTAGTTTCCAATGTAAATTGGCTTCCATCGTGGGTCACCTTGGTAGCTTGCGTATTGTTTAATACTCGAATGCCTTCTTTTTCAAAACAGCCAGTGAGCTTTTCACCGAGCAAGGGATCTTCCCGATAAAGCAAGGTATGCCTTGCCAATACGGTCACTTCGCTGCCTAAACGCCGATAAGCCTGGGCAATTTCCAGCGCAACGACCGACGAGCCAATCACCACCAAGTGCTGCGGCAATTCCTGAGCAAACAGAGATTCGGTAGACGTCCAATAAGGAGTTTCAGTTAAACCATCAATAGGAGGAATAGTTGGCGTGGAGCCCGTAGCGATCAGGATTTTATCGGCGTGAACTTCCTGCTCGGTTCCATCATTTTTTCTGACTATCAAGGTGCTGGCATTTTTAAATTGCGCCCAACCTTTAAGTAAACTAAGCGCAGGATTTGTCTCCAGAATATTCTGGTACTTTGCCGCGCGCAGCTCTTCGACCCGAGCGGTCTGCTGCTGAGTCAACAAGGCTCGACTCAATTGGGGCGCATGATTTTCCAGTCCGGCAAAAGGATTAATGCGTTGCTGCTGAGCCAATTGAGCGGCGCGGATGAGAATTTTTGAGGGCACGCAGCCGACATTGACACAACAACCACCAATGACATCGGCGCCTTCGATGAGGGTGACCTTGGCACCACCTTCAGCGGCTTTGATAGCACAGGCAAAAGCGCCGGAACCCGTACCGATAATCGCCACGTGTTGAGTTTGGTTGCTTTCAGTGTTGCTTGCATTTTCGTTGTCACAGCAGTCGTTCGGTGAAGTATTTTCTTTTGCAATGTCAGCGGATTCTTTTGCGATATAACCGAGATATTCAATTGCTCGGATGAGATCGGTTACACTGACCCCATCCTTTGCGGTGATCGCTGCGCTGGCGTTTTCATAAGATATTTCAACCTTAATCACGCCTTCGATCGCATCGAGAGCTTCTTTAACGTGGGCGACGCAACTTGGACAGGTCATCCCTTCTATCGATAGTAAGATCATTCGTTTTCCTCAAATAGTAGTCAGGCATTGCGTCGTGTTAAACCGCACAGCTGTCATCATCACAGCGTTTATTCGCCGGTGAAAAAATATCCCAAATCGATACGGCAACCATCAGGCCTAATGCTGAATAGGTGACATAGCTGCTCCAACCGTATTGAAACCAGGGGTAAAGCGACAGAAGTAGTAATATCGGGCCGATCATACCGAGCACACTGCGGTGCCATTGCCGGTGGCTGAACCAGCCAAGCCCATTGAGTACCAGGGCTATCCAGGCAAACAGTGGTAGTAGTGTGTTAACAAACAAACCTTCCCATTGGCTCAGAAAACCCAACCCGACCGCAGCGCCCAGGCTGGCGATGGCCGGGAAACACATGGCGCATCCCATAGCAGAAACCAGCGCGCCCAATGAGCTAATTTTATCGCCGAAACGGGTCAGTAACTGTATTAGCATTTCCATGTTTTACTCTTTGAGCGTTGACGGATAACCCGCGTTAGTGGTGGCTTCGGTCAGTGCTTTTACCGTGGTTTTTTCGTCGTCAAAAGTGACTACTGCCAATTTTGTTTCAAAGGTGACTTCAGCTTTACTCACACCCTCAACTTTTTTTAAGGCCTTTTTGACCGTAAATGGGCAGGTCACACAGTTCATGGTTGGGACTTCCAAAGTAACTGTTTTCGGCGCAGCAAAAGCGGTCAGGCTGGTCAGAGCTAGCAAAAACAACAAGGCAATTTTCTTCATAATTTTCTCCAGTAACGTAATAAGTCATTAATAAAAGTGAGCGGTAAGAAAGTGTTCAGGTAAACCAAACAATCCAATAATTACTGGTGACTAACACCAACGCAGTCAGCGCCGTTAACCAAAAGATCACCTGCCGTCGTTTTCTCACTTGAGGAACTGCACAGGCGGTGCCTGGCTCGCACGGCTCAACGGGGCGATAGACCTTCCAGCCAGCAAATCCAAATAAGGCTAAAACCAGCAGGATAAAAATGGGGCGGTACGGTTCTAACAAGGTTAAATTACCAATCCAGGAGCCACTCACTCCTAACAGCAACAAGACGAAAGGACCAGCGCAGCACAGGCCAGCGCCAACAGCGGCAATCACGCCGCCAATAAGGGGTAGATTGGTTTCTTTCTGGGACACGACTTACTCCTCTTATTTCAGCGTATGGAGCAAGTGTAAACTCCGTACCGATGTACGGAGTCAAGCGTTTTTGTGATATCCGTGTAAAACTAATTAAGGTTGCAGGGAGTCAATAATGGGACAATGTCCGTCATCGTTATTACTCTTACATTGCGTCAGTAATGCCCTAAGTGCACTTTCGAGTCGCGTCAGATCGTCAATTTTTTCCATGACGGAGCTAAGTTTATATTCAGCCAATTCCTGAACCTGAGCACATGGGCGGTCATTCAAGCTTAACAGGTTGGCGATCTCTTCCAGGGTAAACCCCAACTCTTGCGCCCGCTTTATGAAGCGAATGCGATTAACCGTTTCATCGGGATAATGGCGGTAGCCCAACTCGGGTTTTGGCGGTTGCTCTATTAATCCACGACGCTCATAAAAGCGAACCGTTTCTATATTGATAGCCAGTTCTTTGGCAACGTTACTGATAGTTCTTGTCATGTTCATACCTCTTTTACCCTAACGGTATCTATAAGAACCGCCATTTTCTCCATCAATATATGGGTAGCGTTATTGGAGAGTTGCTGTCCTTCCTCAATATACTCCCAGACGGTGGCATCGCTCTTCCATCCACCTTGTTTTTTGATCAACTCAAAATCGACTCGCTCTCGGGCTGCCGATGTGGATAAACCACGCCGAAAGCTATGGCTACTCAAGTCCGGTACGAAATTGAACTGACAGGCGCTTCCCAGAGTCTTGAGTAATTCATTAACGGCACCGGGATTCAACGTTTTAGGCTGAATCTTATCCCAGCGATTAATGGGGCGAAAAACCGGACCTTCATTGATGTCAGCCAATTCTATCCAGTTCTTCATGGCCGTAGCAGGACAGCAGTTTGGTGCACCGAAAGGTAATGCTCGCACTAAGCCGGTGGCGTGTTGATCAGTCTTCGAACAAGGCAGCCGTATGAGAAGTCCTTCAGGTTCCCACACTAGATCACTAATTTTAATGGCCACCAATTCGCTACGACGAAAGGCGCCAAAAAAACCGGTCAACACTAGCGCGATATCCCTCAGTTTCTTTTTGGTGTCTGGCAATTGCCGCAAATGATTCACCATTTGGGCGACGTGCTCCAAGCGCAATGCCTTGGCTTTGCGCTTGGGTTGGCCATGGGTACGACGAATGCCTTCCATGGTTTTGCGCACAAACGGATTACTTACCGGATCGATGATCCTTTGGTAATGATGCCATTGGCTAATTGCGGTAAGGTGCAGATCCAGGGTTCGGGGGTTAAGTGATTCGGCTCTGGCCAGCAGGTAACGCACCACCGTATCCCGATCCGTGGGCAGGCGGCCACCCCATTTTTCAAACTGCCGGATGGCGGATTGATACGCTTTGCGAGTATTGTCTGAGGTGGCTGCCTGGAGGTATTGCTGCAATGACTCGGCTTCCTGGCCTGTAACCTGGTTCGAGTCCTCATTACGTAACGATAGTTCAGTGACCATTATTGGCGATTTACTGTTCATAAATAAGAATCCTATTGGAATCGCTGGAAAGGCAGCTATGTACCGATGTTACGGGTCGAAAATTTAAGGCTCAATTCATTAACCTACGATAACAATGATTATCGTAGGTTAGATATTTAAATTCAAACAATCTTGAAAAACACTAACATAATGTTATATTACGTATTATGTAATACGGTATTAAATAATCCGAGAGGAATCACCATGGCCCGTGCCGGAGTCACTTATCACGATATCGCTAAAGCCGCTGAAGCCATTAAAACACACGGCCAGGAACCCACGGTGGATCGGGTGCGCGAACACCTGGGTACCGGCAGCAAAAGCACCATCGCGCCATTGCTCAAGCGTTGGCGGTCAGACAATGGGGAGGCGGCCGATGTCAGTGGACTGCCGAACGACCTCGTCGAGATGGTAATGTCCCTGCATGAGCGGGTACAGCAGATGGCCGACCACCGTATCGAACAGGCTCGCCAGGAATTCGATACTTTAAATGAAGAGCTCCGCAAAGAGTTGACCCATGCCAACAACACCATCGCACAACTTACTTCCCGCCAACAGGATCTGGACGACCAGATAGCAAGAATTACCGAGGAAAAAAGCCTGCAAGATAAGTCCCTGGAAGGCGCACGTGTCAGCCTGGCAAAGGCCGAGTTTCAGCGGGACGACGCTCTTACGCGAGCCAACGACTTGAAGGAGAGTGTCAGTGAACTCAAGCAAGAAAACCGGGATATTCGCGATCATTTCGAACATTACCAGCAGCGCACCGCCGAAGATCGCCAGCAGGAGCGCGAACAATTCCGTTCAGTTAACCAGGGGCTGAAGGATCAGATCCAGGATCTGCAACACCGGCTAACCCATGCTGAGTCGAGAGCGTCAGAGCTGTTTGACGCCAATGTGCAGTTACAACGACATGCCGATGAATTAAAACAGGCCAATGCGGCGCTAAACAGCGACCTGAAGGGAAAGATAGAAGATATCCAGAACCTGAAACACGAGCTTGAAGAAATCGTGACAAGGTGCCGGGAATACCAGCATAGAAATGATCAATTGGCGGAAAACATGGCCGTGCTTACCACTCAGAAAGCTGATGTCGATAAGCAAGTGGCCGTCTTATCCCAAACTCTGGAGACCACAAAAACCGAATTGAAAACCACCCAGGATAAAGCAGCGCTTCTGACCGACGAGAATAAGGTCATTCTTCAGGAAAAAGCCGTGATCCAAGGTCAATTTAAACAGCTCCAGGGTTCGCTGTAGCCGGCAGCTTAATGGAGGAATCTCATCAAATTTGTCATTTCTTCCACTTGAAGCTTCTGTGCTTCTTCACATCAAGGATCTTTTGCCAATGAATCTGCTGTCAATTTTCGCATTATTTGTAATTACTGCGGTTGCTGAAATTGTAGGTTGTTACCTGCCGTGGCTAGTACTGAAACAGAACAAGTCGGTGTGGTTGTTAATTCCAGCTGCGCTCTCGTTGGCGTTATTTGCATGGCTGTTGACGCTTCACCCAACGGCGGCAGGTCGCACTTATGCTGCTTATGCGGGCATATATCTGGTCGCTGCTCTCTTCTGGTTGTGTATTGTTGACGGAGTGGCGCTCACCCGTTGGGACATGGCGGGGGCTTTGGTCGCATTGGTAGGGGTTACCATCATCGTTATACAGCCAACGGCCGGTTAAGCAAAAGTGCCATAATGTTAAATTATATCAACCACTTATGCTTGAAGTGGCTAAATCCAGCGCTTTTACCGGCCGGATCTCTGATTGGCGCTATATTTACCTTCTGTAAGGCCTGCATTAGCCCACGGCGTAATTGCTATGCTCAGGCAAACTGCGGGGCGAAAAAATAGGGGAAGCGCTTTTCGAGGCAGAGTAAGCGCCCCAAGATTTATAGTCATACTCGTTCCATTTTTGGTTCACGGCTCAAAGGTTATTTGGTGGCATTTACTCCCAGATGTCACTTCGAGCGGTTTTTATTATCGACGCGCTAATAGGATTGAAGCGCGAAGGCTACCAATGAGTATAGAACTCGTTCAGTTTTTGTTGTGCCTGCGATATATCTTTTTGAAATGAGTTACGCTATCTGCCTGCCAAAATAGTCTTTAACTTTTGATAGTGACATAGCGACGGTATTCCCTATCGGTGTTCCTCGAAAGTATCCATCCTCATCTCAGTGTCGATTCAGTTAAAGGTTTTGGGGGTTCACTTTCGAACGATTAAGTTGACATCGTCTTTGGGGCATTGTGGCTATCTCCTCGAAAAGTCTACTCAATTGTGGATGGACTTTTTACGTATTTATAGTTGATGATTGGAATATGGAAAATGTCTGGATACCAAAAATACTAAAGGAAAAAATTATGAGTAAGCTATTGCTGAATTTATGGTGGATCTTTGCTGGCATAGCTTTGATTACCAGTATCTATTTTTTCAAAACGCACGGTACAACCTTCCTTATAATATCGATGAGCTTTTGCATCCTAGCCGGACTTTCTTACGGTTTCGCGCCGCTATTTGCGAGGAAGTGGTTACAAAAGCAACCAGAAGCTTAGAGGGGAACATTGGAAATGACCAAATTGTATAAAGTAGTTGTCAGAGAGTGTGGGTCGATCATTCGAGATGGAAGTACTACCGATACCGCCATGTGCCCAGAAAGCTTCGATAACAACGGCCCTGGTCGCCTAGGTGATTACCTTAGCCCAAAACCACCCAGGGGCCTCGTAGCAAAGACTTTGAAGCAGCACATGTTCACAGCTAATGCAGAGGGTCGCCCAGCACTAAACGGCGAAGGAAAAAAATATGGAAGTGGTCCTCCTTCCAGAGTTCTTTGGAAATTAGCCGTTTTACCAGACTTGGTTCGACTCTTGCGCGAAGAATCTGGCTCAGAATATGTCATTGATTCTCGGGCACTAGGGGTTATTAATGGTCAATATGTGGTTGATGTTGATGAATCAGTTTTGGATTTAGATTACGAATCACAGCCACTGCTTCGTGGATTTTATAGAGAAAATGCATAGATAGGAAAATACGAGGTTGGAAATGAAAGTTAGTTTATTGCTCCTGCTGATTTTGTCTTCTACTGCTTTTGGTCATGGTGGTGGACTAGATTCAAATGGTGGGCACAACGACCGCAAGAACGGCGGCTATCATTGCCACCGGGAGCCTTGTTTTAGCGTTCAAAATAAATCAACTGAAGCAGTGGAGGAGGCCGTAAACCAAAAGCTAGAATTCTCGTATATTTATAATCGAGACGATTGGCAACATTGGTCTGATTTCGATGGTGATTGCATGAACACCCGTCACGAAATCCTCTTAGCACAGGCTGATGGACAGGTAAAAAAATCGCCTGATGGTTGTTATGTCTCTGTCGGAACGTGGTTAGACCCATTTAGCGGTAAAACACTGCATCGCGCCAGTGATCTCGACGTTGACCATATCGTCCCATTGAAGTGGGCTCATGATCACGGCGGCGCCGACTGGCCGCGCAATAAAAAGGAGCGGTTTGCCAACGATCCTAGGAATTTACTTGCTGTGGACGACGGATTAAACCAAGCGAAAGGGGCGAAAGGGCCAAATGAATGGATGCCTCCAAATCAGTCATTTCGTTGCGAATATTTGGAATTGTGGCAAACAGTTTTAAAGGAATACCCATCGCTAAAGATGAACTCTACCGAAGAAAGGGTATTCCGTAAGCAATTAAACTCCTGTAAAAAATAGGAATATTGATTTGATCTTAAAGCCAGCGAAGCGCCGATTGCATCCTCTTATAATCGTAACGAAATATCTGATGAATTTTGGGCGTGGTCGTTTACAGCTTGATTAAAAAGTAGGTTATTAGTCGAAGCTTGAGGTAAGGCTGGCCCTAGAGGGAAATCTCTCAGGACCAGTGTGCGCACGCTTTCTCGGTGTTTCATAATATTGAATGAACGACCAGTGTTGGGCGTACTGAAAACAAAGATGCTGCTGCGCCAGCGGTTATTCCTGTTGCGCAAACACCATCAATCAGGATGATATTACCTGCTGCCCTTGAGCTTAATCTGTAACCGAAGAAGTCGCGCTGCACGGCAGTGCCTTGCTTTTTCAATTGGTAGATTGACTCTCTTGAGTTCCCTGTTATCACATTGCACACTGGAAGGCCGGTTTGGCTTGATAGGTGCCTTGCGATAAGCAAGTTCGACGTTGCTTTACCGGTTCGACTCGGGATCGGTATAAGTATGCCGTTCTCGGGCAAAAGTTTGACCATTTCATTGGCCATACATTTTGCTGCCCAGTTGCATCCTTGCTTTAGTTGGTGAGCAAGCAAGCGAGCTCCTGCAGATCGGTAATAGTAAGCAGAGAATTTCAGGTTAAAACCTTGCTGCTGTTGATCGCAAGGTTTTACTAGTGAACGCATTGCTTGAATTAAAAGTCAGCGTTTTCAGTCATGCTGTATGTTGTTGCAAACGAGCGAGTCACAATAATGTGGTCGCATACATAAGCATCAATAAGTGACAGCGCTTCCTGAATCCGTTTTGTCACCGCAATATCTTCAGGGCTTGGTTTTTCAAAGCCTGAAGGATGGTTATGAGCAAGTATGATTCCTTTTGCATTGCTCATTAGAACCAATTTTGCTATTTCTCGCGTGTAGACTGCGCAGTGGTCAAGGGTCCCTCGGCCAACGCAGACGGTATCTATTAGCTTGTTTTGGCCATCCAATAGCGCAACATGCATTTCCTCATGCTCAAGACTTCCTAGTGTTAAATTGAAAAGCTGGAAAAAAAGTCTTTTTGCGCTTGTGTGACAGGTGATTGATTGGGTTTTTTGTCGAAGTGATTGTTCAATAAAACGTATCGCTTCGGCAACAACTTCATCATGTGATTGAAAGGTGAGCATAGAGCCTCCAGATAATTCCGTATTTAAGGAGGGCACTAGCCCCGTCGGGGAAATGCCCCGATGGGTAGAAAATGTGTAAACCCAGTTTTCACTGCGCTGAATTTCAGGTTTATTGATCAGCTTTTTTAAAGGCTTTTGCAAAGCAAAGAGCACTAGGTAATTCAATCAATTGATTCAACCTTTGTCAATCTCTTGGCTCTTGGTGTCAATAGGGTTCCATAAGTGCCATTACTGACATTTGTGGATCATTGAATAGTTTACGGATTAAGGAGCGCAATTTAGAATTTATTATGTAAAGTTGTCAGCCGCTCCATAAACGAACGTTTGTGGAGCTGTGGAGCTGTAAAGGTATGGTGGGTAATATTAAATAATGAAGCTAGGCTATGCGCGGGTATCTAAGGCTGACGGTAGTCAGCTTCTCGATTTGCAGGTGGATGCACTTGTTGAGGCTGGTGTTGATAAGGGTAGTATTTATCAAGATCGGGCTTCCGGTAAGAAAGATGATAGGCCAGGTCTTGACTCTTGCTTGAAGGCTTTACGTGACGGCGATACATTGCTGGTCTGGAAGCTTGACCGCTTGGGGCGAGACTTAAGGCATTTGATTAATACAGTGCAGAATTTAGCTGAGCGTAATATAGGCTTTAAAGTGATTGCAGGGCAGGGCGCCGATATCGATACATCGACAGCCTCCGGCAAATTGGTTTTTGGAATCTTTGCGGCTTTGGCCGAATTTGAAAGAGAGCTTATTCGAGAAAGAACGATCGCTGGATTAAAATCGGCGAGAGCCAGGGGGCGGAAAGGTGGTCGAAAATTTCAACTATCTAAGAGCCAGGTTCGCTTGGCCCAGGCCTCAATGCGTAGCAGTAACACCAATGCTAGCGAGTTATGTCGAGAGCTTGGTGTTTCTAGGCAGACGCTGTATCGCTATGTTGGGCCAGACGGCGAGTTAAGGGGGTACGGTAAACAGGTGCTAGGAGAGTGAGTAGGCGGCGCGGTTTGAGGTGGGTTCGCCAAGCCTACATGGCGGGCTTCTAAAGAAGCTAAGAGATTGCGCAAGCAGGTGTAAAGTCTTGCAAGTAAAAATGGGTGAAATTTCATTATTATTGTTAGGAGCAAATATTGATGGTTGATACTGTGGATGAATCTATTATTGACGGCGGGATCACTCGCGCCCTTGCTGTAAAGCCTGAGCTCGAAACGCTAAAAGGCCTTGATGTTATGAGGGCTGATGCTATTGCCTTAGTTAAAGCGCACGAATTCTATTTCTCGCATGAGAGTAAGATTCCAATTGGCGCTCGCAGGCAGACGGTTGCAGACTTTCTTTGCGATAACCCAAGCGCTCTGAAAAATATTGTAGGCGCTATTTCTTTGGGTGAAAAGTCATGAACAAGGAAAGGAAAATAGAAAACCTAAATTACGCTGCTTACCATATTTATGAAGCCTTTGTGAGTAAGGGGTATGCGGAAGCTTATCTTGATGAAAAACTTGATACGTTATTAGACTGCGATAAATTCCAAGCCATTCTATTTTTACATAACTGTGACGCCGACATCCAAAGAAAAGTCGCTGACGTCGTCGGGGTTGACGTGTTGGACCTTAAGAAAGCGATCGAAGTTATGGGTCATTTTTAAATTAAGGAGAATAAGTCGTATGTCTATTTTTTATGCCAAGCAAGGTCTCTCTAGCTGCCAAATTGGCGGGGCGGTATCGTTAGCCATAATCCACGACCTTCAAGTTAACCTCTCGTCGCTTCCTGGATTTCCGCAAGTCACTGTTCTTAGTTTGAAAGATGGTTTTTTTCCAATCGAATTGTCTTGGAGTTCGGATGGAGAAGGTGTGAAGTCAGTTGCTTTTGAGCTTGAGGAGGGCAAAGCATTCGCTGCTGCTAAGCGGTTTCAAGATCGTAAATCATTTGACAGGGATATATTCGAGTCCGTTCAATCAGCAATGGCAAGGCTTGAAGGTGTTGCCTGTGTTAAATAAGTAGGTGATGCGAGCTACCAGGGGAAAACTATGAAGTTGCCGATATCAACCGAGCAGGCCGAAGAGATAATAAAGAAAGATATTGCGCATGTTGTTGCAACTCTAGAGCGTGCGCTAGACGCAATCAAAAACCCTTCCTCGGAGCAGGTGGACATGGAAGGAGCTATAGCAAAATATATATAAGCGAGGGTTTTATCAGTACGCTTGATGGTTTGGCGGATATGCAGCTTCAGCTACGAGCTGAAAGAATGAGGCAGGCCGCTAACGAATAAAGAGAGGCTGATCGTTAGCGCAATATCACAATTAGCTTGATGGGCAGGCATTCATATTCACGTAAAATCAGGAGAATCCAATGAAATTTAAGTTAATCCTTGCTGCAATATCGGTGATGGCTCTGCCATCCTGCTCAAAAACGTACGATTACTCGGGTTCTTTTGAGGCAACAAAAGGAGAGGGTTGCGAGGTTCTCGATGGGGATAACGAAATAATTACTATATTTCCAAGCGCTGATGGCGCCAGTAGTTATACGGCAAGATTAAATTCAAAAATGTCTGGTGGCGGGGTGTTCCCCTTGGAGAGCAAGCCATCTAATGTCAGTGAAGATGGCTCAATAACTTTTATGTTTTTCAAAGAGGGGAAGTCCGGTCTTTTTTCAGGTCAACCTGGAGTTGATATGAAAATAAAGATCAAGCCAAAAGATTCTGATCACCTATATTTGGAGAGTTGGCCTGTGGCATTTTCCTCACCTAGCAATTCATCTTTTAATGGGTCTTTTGATTTCGTTAAAGACTCTGAATTGTCAATGATGGGGACAACAGCGCCAAACGAACTGTCTAGGTATGCTGGTAAAAGCGGTCTGTGTCTGAAAAAAATTGAAATATGAGCGGAGCAACGCTTGAAAGAAAATAATTCCACAAAGTAAGGAAAGTCTATGAAAGGTGTAAAAAAAGATGTTTTGTTTGGTGAGATAGATACTCGAGGGGAGTCTTGTAGTCTAGAGTTTGCAGGTGTAGTCAGTGTTGCAAGGCGTCTACAGCCTAGAGGTTTCGCGAATCAAATAAATCGATTGCTTAGGGAGAGTGGAGGTAGTGTCGAGGCCATTGAACATACTTCAGATCCTGATTTTTACGTTATCTTGGACAAGCTTTCTAAAGCGGACATTGATTGTATCTATATAGGCAGGCGTACAGATCAGAATTCAGCGGTAAAAGCGACGCTAGACTGTTCGTTATTTCTAAGTGATGGTTTATTTAGAGTTGTACCTCAGTGGTGCTCTTATAAAGATACCCGTGCCGATGAAATTGTTGGCGGCCTGATTGAGCCTTTATTTAAGAATGAATTGATTGACATCGTTTATATAGATTATGGGCAGGATGAGTTCGAGAAGCTTCCAGATAGCATTGAAGAGGCTTCTAGGGCCTTATTTTCTTTGTCTGGATACCCAAAATACAAAAAGGAAGTGTTATGAAAAATATAGTGATGATGGTGGGTTTGGTTGTCACGGCGTTACCAGTATTCGCCGCTGACCAATGCGAGACTAACTTCACCAAGGAGGGAGGGTTCTTTAAGGGGACTACCTTCAAGACCTGGGCAAATATTGAGGGCGTGACCGTAGGTGATGCGCACTCTAGCGTCTATCGACACATTGCTAAAGATGGATGGAATATTGTTTCATCTGACAAAGAGGCTGGTGTTCTCACCGCGTCGCAAACGGTATCGTACGGTAAGGGTAAGACAGCCCCGCTCAATATCATCTTTGAGCCTAATGCCGAGACTGGTACAAGGATATCTCTAAGTTACGCGCTATCCGGTGGTGTGTCTTCGCCGAAGAAGGCGGTCATTGAAAGCTTCTGTGCAACGATTGCTTCTGCGACAGGTAGTTCAATGTGATGTTTCTTTGCTCGGGTTTCAACTTTTAAGCGCTCATGTTGAGCGCTTCTTTTTATATTCTATTTGTATCGTACGATACATATTTTGTAGTGGTCAAAAGCAATTGTTTTTACTGTAGCCTTACCATCCTGTTGATTTCTTTGGTAATGCTCTCGAAATCTCTGGTAATGCAGCCCTATTTGCTGGTAAATATTTCATTTTTAGTGGTAATTCAGTTGAGTCTGCTGGTAAGGCTGAAATGCCTTTATCGTGCGGCTTTCTCAAATTTGCCTTGTTTTGTTGTTGCAAATTGTATCGTACGATACAATAATTACTGTGTTAACTAGATCGTTGGTGTCGAAATGAATGAAGGTCCTACAAGTGCGTTATATGGTGCTATTGAGCACGCGTACAACCATTTTAATGCAACATTGTTTGAGGGTAAGTTACCCAAGGTACTTTTTACTGTTCAGCGCCAAAAAAATGTAATGGGATATTTTAGTCTCGAGCGTTGGACCTCAGTTGGCGGTGATCGATGCCATGAAATTGCTATCAATCCCGCGTATATCGCCAGGGCGGCGCTATTAGAGGTGTTTCAAACCCTTTGTCACGAGATGGCGCACTGTTTTCAGCATTGCTATGGCAACCCCAGTAGAACTGCGTATCACAATAAAGAGTGGGCAGATCATATGGAGTCCATAGGGTTAATGCCCTCTACTACAGGCTTGCCCGGTGGCGCTCGGACGGGACAAAAGATGAATGATTACCCTCTGAAAGGAGGCGCCTTTATTCGTGAGTGCGACGTCTTGGTGAAAGGTGGCTTTGGTTTGCCCTGGGTAGATCGGCAGGCGGAAAGCTATACGCCAGTTTTGAGCGAGGAGGGCGCGTCTTACATCAATTCTTTGGAGTTGGAGCCTGAATCATTGGATCGCCTTTCGTCGTCACTTGATCAGGTTGTTGGTGAAGAAGTCTTTGCTGATGTTAAGCCCGCAAAAGGCAAGGTTAAGTCAAGGTACTCTTGTGAAGGTTGTAGTTCGAATGTATGGGGTAAGCCAGGGTTAAGGTTGGCCTGTTTAAGCTGTGATCAAGAACTTGTTGAGAGTGCTTCGTGACATATTGTATTGGTCGTTACAATAAGCGGCGCTCTCTGGAGGATAGTGGCACCAGGGGCTCTGGTTGGCCCTATGGATACGGGGTATGCTCCGGTTAAATTCGTTAATTAAGTAGATTTTATTCTGACACTCTATTATTTGGATATAAACATGAAAAAGGTTAATTTGATAGCTCTAGCTTTAATTGCGGGTTCATTAACAGCTTGTGGTAGCGGTGGGGGCGATAGTGCAGGTGGAGTGCCAGGAACAGTTGATGATGCGTTGAAGTCCTGCGGCGGTACTTACGAAGAGTGTGTGGGTGAAAACCCACAAGTTTGGGTTTGGGATGAGGAAAATTACGATTCATTTGCGCACCAGCAGATGGCCGTAACGCTTGAAAAAAGCCACGTCTTTTACCTTCAATCTTTCGAGGATCATGCTAATAGAATCCCTGATTCTCCAGATCGAACCGAGCTAGAACTCGTTGATTTGTGGGCTAAATATTATATAGAGAAAATGGACTCTTTTATTGTTCAAGTGAAGCCGGTCATAATCAATATACATAATGACTACGGCGCCTCCACAGTTGCTGATCGTTATCTAGAGAATGCATTATCCGAAGTCGAATCTATCAGGCAGCGTTTTATTGAGCAGTACGATATGTTCATTGAGCCAAGGTTCTACTCGTATCCTGACGCAAGCGAACACTTGGCCACTTTAGACCTTCTAGCGCCTTATTTAAGTCAGCTCGATACGATTTCTGTCGAAATCGCTATGGAGATAAATTAATGCACGGCAAGGCTCTTTGGTGTTGTTTTGGGTGAAATTTGATCATGTTGTTGTCATTAATGTCATTTGCAGCTAATCTGGGCTTTGGGATTTGATTCTTTTAGTAATTAAAGAAAGGACGGGGACTATGAAAACGTCTGCAGCTCTGCTTTCGGCTGTAACCTCAAGATTTTTGAGTCTATATACTTTATTGAAACGCATTGATTGGGATAAATATTCCATGTTATCCCTCAGGATTATCTGGGGAGCTATAGCGGTGACTTTCTCTGCGGTAATTGTTGTTGGAAAAGTATTATCTTTGGGGGCAGCTTCTGAAAATGAAGAGTCTAGCGACGATGAGTCGGATGAGGACGGTACGCTTTTTGTTAATATGCGTACAGGCGAAAAGTCCCCCATGAAATTTGACTCTTACGATAAGCTTTAAGCTACACTATATTTATACCAAAGAGCCACTTTTAATGGGCTCTTTGGCATGCTCACTTCAACGACGCCCCGCTTTCCTAACTCCTCCTGATACTATCGATTGAGCCTGGCTTGCGCCGCTCGAGGCTGCGTTAGCGCTCCCTCTGCCCATGTTGCCAATTGCCCCAGTGATCGCTGATGAAAAATTGAACCCTACCATTCCCAAAAGGCCAGTAAATACAGCAGGGATTAGTATGTAGCTCATCCTTGAAATCCATTTCAAAACACTTAATGCAAGACTATCATCACTCGACATATTACTTCCTAAGCTGCTGATCCCATTTGCAGCTGCTAGCGCATCTTCGTTTAAGCTTGTGTCGGAAAACCCAGAGATTAACGAGCTTATCAAGTAGTTGTCGATGTACTCTGCTAACTCAAATAAGTAGCCCCAAAAAATCACTGAAAAAAGTATCACCGTTATTCCCAGTACCTTTCCAATATCAAAAAGCATAAAGTTCATGAGTAATGGCAAGAACATGACAAATAACATGATGATCAATGCCTGGATTACGGGTGCTGCTGCGCGATAGGTATTGGCCTCGGCTCTGTTCGGTATAGACTTGAAGAAGATTCCCCCATAGGCGACGATGTCTGAGAGCGTATCAAGGCTTTGATTCATAAAGCTTTTCTGTTGTTCGTAATTTTTACTGAGTCCATTTGTGAGCTTGGCATCGTTCTTTAAGGCTAGCAGGAGTATGTAGTCATCAAGACTTGCGGTAGAGGTCATTCCTGTCGCGTTCGCAGCCCAGTATTCTAGCCATTTAAGCCAATCGCTATTTTCTTCCGTTTTGATGTGATCAAGAGTTCGCTCACGAAGCCCGTTCTCAATACCACTAGCTGAGTACTGCTCTGACCACCATTCGTGACAGAAAGGAATCCAGCGGTCTCCGGTTTGCTCTTTGGAAGCCGCTGGTCCATCAACTGTCTCCCTCCAAAAGAGATGCTCGTTGGGTGTCGATGAACGCTCACTGGGATAATACTGCGCCTGCGTTAAAAATAACCTAGAGCCTAGCCAGCTTATGTCCTGCTCAACGTTACTGATGGTGTTAGGTATCGTGAAGCTTGGGTCCTTGCTGTCCTTCAAATACGTGACGACCGCTTTTTTCCAGCAGTCATCCTGAAACTGTTCTAATTCACGTAGAAGCTTGGGGTCTTTGATTTTTGCGTTTGATATTCCTGAAGTCATCAATCTAAAGTCGGGATTGCAGGGAAGTTCCATCTTTAAACTGTAGGCCACGGCATTTGATAGATTGGAAACCACGTACCACCATAATGGAATATTAATAACACTGCCGTTGATTGTGCTCATGAAACGGTTTGATGCGTTACCTGCTGTGTTGCCTGCATCATCAAAGATGGTTTCTTCTGTCTTTTTATCGATGAGGTTAATGTCTGTTCCGGCAGGCTCGCAGTAAACATCATTAAATACCATTTTTGTCGGTTGTAGGGTTACCAGTGGCTGAGCGGCAATAATCATCACTGCCAGCATTGTGTAGATGCGGATTTCGAGCGCTTTAACAAAATCACCGGTTTTATGCTCTTCCCGTTCTGACCCTTTAATCAGTGTTTGAATGATAGCAACGGCGAACGGCGCTAATACCAATCCTGTGCCGGTTAACAGTCCCCACAGTGCATCGTACATATACCATCCGAGCATTGTGGTATACAGCTCAATTATGCTTCCAACGGGCATTGTTAGGCTCCCATCAATTTAAAGATATTGAACCCAACCAATATTTCATAGATCACAATGATACTTAGCATCGACTTTCTTGATTGCACAATTCGATGCTCTGGTACATCAGTTTTAAATGATTTCACAATGCTTTTCCATTTAACATAAAGCCCAATATAAAGCCCTAGGCGTAGTAACACGAAAGCAAGTGACTGGTTGGCGTTGAATGCAGAGATGGCTTTTACGCTCTCTGGAGCTACAATGCCGAATGAAATAACTAATGCCGTCAGTAGCGCAATAATCCCATATATCAACCACTTTATGCTTTTTAAGCGCCGTACGTTATTCATCTTTCATTGCTCCAGCTTTAAGTCCATTTAACTCCGTCGTGGGATTTCGAATTTCATGAAGCTCTGGGGTGCTTTTCCTTGCGCTTGTGAGCTGATTAAGATTGAGCGCGGTTTGGCTCATTAGCTTTTTACGGACCTCGCTTTCGAACATGATGTTATTAATTTCATCATCGAGTACACCTTTGGCATCTCGCAGGCTAGTCATCGCTTCTTCGTTGGCCATAACGTTAGGCTCCTGCATTCCTACTTTTAGAATATCTCTTGCGGTCAATGCTTTTGAGATAACTGACATCATTGAAATGTCACTAATCAACTTTTGTGTAAATATTTCGCGCTCGTAATCTTCTAAGCGTTTGATTGATCGAACCATGTAATCTGTCATCACAAAGCCCATAGATGGCACGCTTACGGAATTAAGTTCTTCAAGCGAGGGGTTGGCACTATTTAAGACACTATTCATCTTAGAGCTGATTTCGTCTTTCTCTTCAACAAGTTTCAGACGAAGCCCTTGACCCATTGTTGTCTTTAATCGATCACACTCTTTACACATTGACACTTCTCGCTCCCCGACTACCGATACCGTCCAGTCTCTAGCCGATTCCACATTCTGAAAAACCATCGAGGGATTATCCATTCCTGCTCCGAGGGGGTTACCACCACCGACGATCGCGCCGCTGCCAGGATCGGTAATATGGGTGTAGCCCTTAGTAGTAACTTCTGAAATGACTTGTATTGGATCTGTATCTTTGCCTGCACGCTGTTCGCCATCTATCCATGTGATTCCGTGCTCGCCAGCTTCTTCATCAATGATCTGGTCGGCTTTGATGGGGTTGTCACCATCATCAGATGCTCTTGCCCATGCGCCAGACTTCCCATATGAAATCCAGCCAGAGGAGGGGTCACGCTTAGCGTTGAGATCATTCTGATAGTCGCGGCACGATTTCATTGCAACTTGGAATTTTTGCTGCAAATCTTTAGCTCCATTCATTACAAAATCGTATAATGTTGGATAAGCCTCCTGTACCTTTGATAGCCCCCAGCTTTGCAGCATACTCGGAGCTGAATCTACTAAGTTATCCGCGAGGCCGTAAATGTTTTCTTGAATATCACTGAAAGAATCGCTAATTGACCCTCTAGGATCAAAACTACATCCCCTAAACAGCCGCCAGTCTGCTCCAACGCCAAAATTAAAATTCGTGCGATTTGTTTGGCGGTATGCGAGATAACTATCACCACCGCCCATCTCGTAAAACCAATTATCAGCGCCGATGGGGCGTAATACTTCTTGGCTGTATGCCTGTGATACTGCGCCCAATTGAGCGGTTAGCACAGCGATAGAGCATAGTTTGGTTAATGTTTTCATTCTTTAATTTCCGTTCAATTAATGATTAATGTCTGCCGGCTTCATGGCCACGACCATTGCCGCCGTAATCACCATCGATAACTACGCGTTCAATAAAAATTTCGCCTTCTTCTTTGCAGCATTCATAGCGCCGCCAGAGTACCCACGCATATTTTTGATTTGGGTATTCGCGACCGTTAATCCATGATGCGTTACGGGGTAGTGGAGCCGCGTCTGTATCGACATGTTCCGATGGGTAAATTTGTTGAAATCGATTTTCCCAGTCATCGACCTTAACGGGATCTGGTGGCCAGCATTTGTTTCCGCAGTCGTTACCAGGGGGAAAGAATACATGGACACTAAATCCGCCAGTCACAATTTCTGATGCTCGTTCAGCAACTACCAGCGCGGACATGGCGTCATGAGGGAGGCTTGTCCATCCTGTACGCGGGTATATCGGCCCCCAGTAATGGGGTAGGCGACTCATGCGGGGGAAACCCAGTAAAGCTTGCGGATAAAGCTGCTCTACAATTGGTGCTTCCCATGCAGGGTCTTTGTCGCTCACGTAATGAGGAAAATACGGAATCTTTTCTACCGATTTACAGGACCACGAAAATGAATCCCCTATTTGGTTATAAATGGGGATTGCTGGGTTGGTGATAATATCAACGTGTTTAAAATCCAAATTGGTATCAATTTCGTTCGTACCAACATAGGTATCATTTTTCTCTGTCTGTATTGCGCCATTTTCCCGCTTCACTATTCCGCCCATTTCGGGATAGGGCGATTGATTGCTATAAGCAGTGACGACGAAATCGGGTAAGAAGTTTTTAACGAGTGCAGAGGTTCTAACCGTTGCGCTAGGTGGTATTACTTCAATATCGAGCCAGAAACAAACGCCCATTAAAGACCAATCGAAGCAATCATCACACTTCAATGTTTCTTCTATAATGCTCCAAGTATCCTCATCTTCATCAGGCAATTCACAATGCCCATGTTGTATTATCTTTCCAGTTAATATTGTTCGTCTTCCTCTAGTATACGTACCCCCTTGCTGTTCACAGTTCGCTTCTTGCGCTAATTCATTTGCTACCCACTCAGCATGTGTATCAAACGCGAATATTTGAGGCGAGATAAATAGAAAAATTACTATGGTGATAATACGTATCATTTTGTATTCTCCATAAAACGGCTCCACTCCTGTAACGCAAGCTCAATATCTGTCGTACCGTAAATCACGTAACTCCCTTTATCGAAAACAATTGCTGGAATTTTTGACAGTTGATATTTCGAGACGAGCATTAGTGGATACCTTACTCTCATAACCTGCTGTTTATAGCTTTGAAAATCTTTTGAATTGAGCCATTCATAAGCGGCATCTTTCGATGCTTCTACGCTACCGCGTTTGAAAGTTGGTGCGTTCTGCCTCATATAGGTGATTTCGTCTAGGTCATACGCGATGATTTTCATATTTGTAATGAGTGGTGTTAAAACTTCACCATCCGCAAATATTTCAACGCTCATTGGCTCGGCCGTTGCGACTCTTGAGGTTAAGAGTAAGGCCATGATTGCGCTAAATACTTTCATTTATTCGAAAACCTCCATTACCACTTTTTTCTTATGTTTCTTGCGCAATGGCGCTGCATTTGGGTCACCGCCGGCTGCACGGATTTCGGGTTCAAAATACTTAAGGTTTTCTCTGCCTGTTGCCGGCGCTATATGCCAAGGGAGCACCTTCTGGTTAACCACAAAGCAGAACTCCTCCCCTTTATTAATTCGCTCCACTAGCGCTGGTACGTTGTTTTCTCCGCGTTTAATAATTGCTACAACCGCCATAACCTCGCTCCTTTTAAAGTGAGTTTGAGAGCATTTTTTCTGCGTGCTTACGCCGTTCCTCAAATAGCATTTCGCCGATCATTTCCGCTGCACGGGTCTCAGTGACGCCGTGTTTTTTAACCATGCGATAGCGATCTTGTTTTTCATCTTTGTTGGTCATGGCGAGAGCCAGGCATAGTGCAGGTTGCACAATGCGGAATAAGCCCTGAACGTTATCACTCATGACAACGCCCTCCGTGTACGCACGTGACTGTTTGCGGGTACTGAGCATCATGGTTCGCTGATCCTCAGTGATCGATCGCGTAGCCTCGATATTCGTTAAGTCCTCGTTCTCGATTTTTAGGCACATCCACCACTCGAACATCGCGAGCATTTTCTTGGACTCGCCGACGTAATCTTCCATGTTTTGCGTGGCTTGCCAGAGCCACAACCCCATGCGCCGGCCGAGCAGCTTCGAAACCACAATGAGGTATTTCGCGAGCAGTGGGTTACACGTAATGACGTGTGCTTCGTCGGTTAAATTGATTGTCGGGCGCCCATCACGTTGTGTTCGCTGTGCGCGATCGATCACTTGGTTAATGATTGAGATATAGGCAACGGATAGTTTATCGTTAGTGTCATTGCTGCTGGCTAATTGGCCCATCTCGATACGGATATAGTCCGCGTCCGGTAGTGTTTCCCCCGGGCGGTTAAATAACTCCCCAGCAAAACCATCTGTAAACAAATCCATTGCCTGCGCCATTTCATTAATTCTTTGCGCTTGGCTTGGATACTGTTTAGTTAGTTCTCGTAAATTACGAATTACATCTTCGGTTAATAAATCTTCTTTATCGTTTCGTCGCGCTTCGCTAGCGGCATTGAGAATAGCCGATTTTAAAAAGCTAATTTCTGAACGACGCATGAATTGCTCTTCTTTTGCTTCCCCACCGGTGACCATCAGTCGAGCAATAATCAACATCTCGCCGAGAATATCGCGCTTCACATCATCAAGCTCAATCGAACCGTCATCGGCTTCGTCGATCTCTTCTTCTCCGATCAAAACCTCTTCGATAGTCGAATCGTATTGAAGAATGTTGCCGTGTTTATCAACGAGGGATAGGGCGGGCTTGTACGGCGCGATCGATGGGGCAACGCCAGGCCTGAAAACAATATCAACAGTCGTTTTTCCCCAGGCCTTGAGCCAATTGCTAAGGAGTCCAAAAGAGTTACCAGCTTCAACGACAACCCACCGTGGGTTATGGATTGCAGTGATAATCATCTGTAGCAGCACTAATGTTGCTGATTTACCGGCTCCAGTAGGGCCGAGTAAAAATAAGTGTGCGTTCTTAAGGCGGTCAGGCCCGAGGGGGTCAAAGCAAAAGCCCTCACCGCCACGGTTTGAGGCGACAATACAGGGGTTTCCTGATCCAGTGCTGCGCCCGTAGAAGGGTAATAAGTTGGCAAGATGATCGGTGTAGATAATGCGTTGGCGAAGCTCCACTTGATCGAGCGAAACATCATAAGCGCACGGCAGCATGCGAATATAACGATCTAGCCGGAAGTGGTCATACTCGGGGTCGATGACTTTGAGGTGATTCTTCTGCAGAAGTAAGTCGGCAGAAACAATTCGATCATCCATATCTTCATCGTCTCGTCCGCGCAGCGCGATGCACATGGCATAGGGGTACAGCTTGTGGTTGTTGAGTAGCTTTCGCTCAGCAAGTTTAATCTCGTCTCGCGTTTTTCTCGCTTCTGCTGAGTCTCCCGTTGCATTTTTCTTGAGCTTTGATAAATGCGTACGGATTTCAGACTGGGGTTTAATTACATAGGTAATGCAGATAATTGAGCCTTCAGGCAAGTCATCAATAAAGCAACTTGTTTGCGCGTTCGCACCGGTCATCTCTTCACGGCTAGCGTAGTGTTCAGCTGTCAGCTGCCCGATCTCTGGAATTCGATCCATACGCTCAATGGATACCACGGTGTGCGGCATGCCATCGAAGTACCAATTCTGAGTCTCTTTATTGGATTCAATATTGCCACTGCATAGCGCAGCGCTTAGATCGAATTCTGCAGTGCGCTCTTCCGGTTTAATGTACGGGTTTTGCTTTAACCACGCATCGCGGTCGCCGTTGGTGATTTTGGGGTTGGGGTTCATCCACCGGAACAGGAAATTCCAAATATTCTCACCGTCTAGTCGTTCACAGCGCATATTCGCAGCCATCATCATTTCGCTCAATCTTTTACACTGCGTATCGAGCTCCGTTTCGGCAGTCATCTTTTTTCGGCGTTTAATGGCGTGAGTAAAGCGGCGATAGAACACGATGTGGACCTTTCGCTTTGAACCTCCCCAGGGCCGCTTTGTTAGGTCATCAATAAATATCCCTTGACCACTCGACATCTGCTCGACGTGAGGCCGGTAGACATTGTTAATGAAGTGTTCTGTGTAGGGCTCAATTTCCGCATCTCTGTCTGCGTGAACTTTTTTCGCATACGCGAGCATTTCATCAGGCAGCTCCCGAAAAATTGCGGTGTCGCACCACGAAAATATTTGTACGGTCCAGGGCGAAACCCCTAGCTCTTCAAAGGTGCCCGTTACAAACCGATTGATACCATCTCGGATGGATTTTAAATGTGCCTCCGAGCGTGCTTCTGTGGCCACCGGCGTAACGTCAAAAACGGCAGCCACGCTTTTGCCGTCTTCGAGTAAAATTTTATTGTTATCGACGATATCGAGCCACGGTAATTTACCGGTGATTGACGGTTTCTTTTTGTAGCCCTTTTTAGCATCGTCATTCGTGTAGGGCTTATCTCCCGTTAAGGGCGATCCTTTTAAGAAAAAATCACTTAATACAGCGTTGATACCCATTATTGCTCCCAAGGATCAAAGTGAAAGGTTGTTTTAAAGTAATCACGCAATGCGCTGGAGGCGCGTGTTTTATTGGCAATCGCTCTTTGAACTTCGGCGCTAGGACAGCCGATCGTCGTGGCGATGGTGCTGAGCGTTGTGCCGATCCACTGTCCCATCATTGACGTGGTATAAGTGGTCGGAACGTGCAAGGACCGATGGGCCTCAAAAAGCGCTTTTAACGTGGCTTTTGTAGGATTTTGGTTGCCTGCTTGTGCCGCAAATGCAAAGTGGTCAAACCCCGTAAAAGCACACAGTTTTTTACGTTGTGTTGTAGTCGGCGCATCGCTTCCACTGATAAGGCCATTGAACGGGTATCTCTCATAATTCACGTGTTGTGCGCAATCACCCTTGGTTTTATTGACGAGTCGTAAAGCGAGCATGAACGTAATACGCGACGGCACGCGATGCTTTTCATGCAGTGTGTACAGGCTCTCCAGTTGCGAGGGAGTCCATGCCGCCGTATCGGCAACGAGCAGGTCACGAGTCGCGTCCCACGGGTCTATTCCTAAAGCCTCGGATACGTGACGCTTAAGTGACTCAGAGGGATTTTGAACGCCTTTTAACGCGTTATAGAGTGTATTTCTGTTATGGCCGCTTTTACGCGCCACGTCGCCAAGCGATACATCGAGAGCCTGGCTTAGCATGGTAACGACGTGGTGAAGCCCAATGCCCTTGGCAACGCAAAACCTAAGCACCTCTTTGCATTCATTGTGTGTCATTGATCCGCACCGTTATGTGTCATAAAATTGGGAAGCAGCCCGCCCTATTGCTTCGGAAAAGCGGAGGCGAGTAGGGTTGTTTGACACAGCTTTTACCCTTATGTCGACAGTGATCAGCTGTCGGGTGGCTCTTGGCCATGCTGTAGCTACGCAGTCCCCTAAGTAGCACCTTTTATCGGTGTCCTGATCACACCGGCTGTTGTCTGACAGTCTCAGAACAAGCAACGTTTGCGGGCTGCTCCCCAAACCTTTTGCCTCCCAATAAAGAAAGGCGTTCATTTTCCAGCTATCCGTTGTTCACCGAAATGCGGCGTTTTCAACTTGCATCAATGATGCTTAATTACGGAAACGCTGAATACCGTTTAATTGTTGTTGCTGTGTACAATAAGCTTGGCCCGACCGAGCTTAGTGTCCTACCGTTTTTTATGAGCCGATGCGCGAAACGCTTGGGTTCGGGCATCTTGCTCACGTTTGCGCTGTGCCTTTAATTGCTCATCCTCTAGCTGGGCAGCGCGTTCACGATCTTGCTGGTCTAGAGCTTCATCAATAACTGCATTTCGGCGAATGGTATCCACTGTTTCCCCTGGTAATGCGTAGTGCGTTTTTTCATACATCGTGAAGCGTGTAATGTAGGCAGGGATGGGCGCGCCCGAGGCGCCGACCGCATGTGGGCGTACGAACATAAACAATTCGGGGTTCGGTAGCTTAGGGAATAAATGCCTTACACGCTCTGGGTGCGGTGGAAATCCCGTCATCGCGCTTCGACTTTCTGCGTCCCGCATGTTGAGCGTTCGTTTTCTTCGCTCGTAATTATTTGCTTTGTCACCACCGGCGTAGTGGGCGTAAATGCTTTCCATATCTTGTCCGCGGTCCTCTACGACTTTATCGATTGAAGATGCACACCCTGCTGTCAGCGACATTGCAAGTATCGACGCAAGTATTGCGCTTGCTTTAATCCAATAATTTTTCATGTGAGCCCCGATTGTTATGTGAATAGACCAGCTTTCTCGCATTGCTGTGATAGTCGATAAGGAGATCTGATGTTATGTGGAGTACTACTTCTGCCCCAGGCTGGACGACAATTGCGTCAAAGGTGTCGCGGTTACGTGACATGTAAAATTCATTAACGGTCCCTACAGCGTCTGCGGCCATACGATTGGCTTCGAACTTCCCTACATCGCCGGTTACCGTACTATTGCTACCACCGGCGATATCTCTTCTATTGGTCACTTCCGATTCGGCTCTTGCGTTAAAGTAGCTTCCTGCGAGACCTAATATTCCGACTGTTGTAATTTTCTGAGGTGCATCGGTAACGCGCTGTCCTGTGATGCACGGAACGCCCATTTTGTTGCTGATGTAGCCAATAGAGTTCTTATTTTTCGACCCCCCGATAGGGTTTAATGAGCTAATCGCTGACGTTTTTCCGTTGCTCGACTCTAGGTGCTGAACGCGCCCATCTTGAAATGTGAAGGTTGCGGCCGTCAGTGCCACTGACGCGCATGAAAGATTCCAGTTACCGGTCGCAATTCCCTCAAATACAATGCCGTCTAATCCTGGAATATTGAGGCCATTAGTTGCCAGGTTATTATTTCCAACAATGATTTTTACCGGGAAGGGATCTTTCAGTTTATCGCCGATCGGCACTCGACCAATCATCGCCGTCATTGCTACGGCATCGAGTAAAGTTGAGCGTGCGGGTATCGTATAGTGTGGGGTGATCTCATCCACTTCGATGATTTCGTCTAGTCCACTGAGTCCCGATTTCGACGGCTCGTCTGCCGTTGGCTCCGGTGACTCGAAGTTAATAGACGGAGAGGCAGTGTTGGATATTACCGGTACGCTGGCGTACCCGCTTAATTTCCGGTAACTCGGGGCATGATCTTGAGCTTTCCCATATCCCTTACTCTTCCCCGCTGAGCCGGTACTACCATCCCAGCCTAAATCTCCATCGGTAAACTCATAACCGTTGGCCGACGTGGTTTCAAACTTTTGTTGTTGTTGGATGAATTGCGAGGTTAGGTTTTTAAGCTCACCTGACATCTCGCCGAATTTATTCATGGCTAGATCAATCCGGTTGTCGCCTTTGGCCGTGCCGTTACTGCGCTCTAAACTTTCTAAACGATCATTAATCAATGCGTTTTGTGTTTGTAATTCTTTCACCCTTTTTTGTGAGGCTTCATAGCGAGCATTGGTTTGTTTCATCGTTTCGACAATCGTGTCGCCCTCGATGGCGACAGGTGTGACTTTCGTTTTTGGGTCTTCCTGTTTTGAGTCTTCCTGTTGGGTAACGGTGTTTTGAGTTTTGGGGGCGGGCTCGTTGAATTTATTGATCACGACAATAACGACAAACACTATGATTAGGCCTAGGCCACCCCATACCAGTTTATTAGTACGCATAACCATCCTCCATTACCGCCTCGCTAAATGGGATGTCTGATACGAGATAAAGCGTCGTTCTATCGTCAAAAGTGCCGGCCTCTGACAAATACTGGTGTTGCGGCGTAATGTGTGTAAAGTTTCCGCGCACTCGCTCAGGGTTCACTGGCACGACCATGGCGCTTTTATTGATGATGAGTACCGCTGTGATGTAATGTCCATAGCCATTCCATTGCCCGATAACTTCAACGCCATAGGTTTCACCGAGTGCGCTTTGGAGCAGTGGAAAATCCTCTGGGAGCTCGGGCGTTTCTAAGAGTCCGATATTGCTGTCACTCGGCAATAATCTATCTGGGGCATATAGTGATTGCGCGACATAACGTGTCAGCACAAGCTCTGCAGGGTCACTAAGTTCGGGTATTACATCTTTAGGTTTATTGCTATTGTTTAACAGCACGCGCCGTGGGTCTTCAATGATGATGTCGTTGGTCAATCCTTTTTCCGATGCCATCAAGTCAATGACATAAACATCCTGACCATCATCGGTCGTGACGATAATCCGTGATTTCTCGAAAGGCGCTGTTGCTTTCCAATAAATGATTTGCCTATTTGGTGCTAGTGCTTGCAGCTTTTGAGTCGTTGCCAGTGGCACTTGGATATTTACCGCTGTTGGAAATATGACTCTAACTTCTTCATTCACTTTAATGTTTATTGTCAGCGGCTTATTGTCCCAAACCTTGACCGTTTCTGTCTCGGCCTTAGCTACTGAACCTAGCCCAAGACCAATTATTAGCACGGCTACAAAGTGAGTTATTTTCATAGTGTCTTTACCTCATTCTCTGTGATCCGTTCTGGCTCACTGTAGAAACCATCAAGCGCTTGGCCAAAATGATTGCAATTTCGATTGTCCGGTACTACTCGAAGTGGATATTTGATATGCACGTTTTTCACTTCTGAGCTATCAATTCGCTCGACGATATGCATGTATAAGTAAGTCACGAATGTGCTGCCGCCTAGCTCTTTGACAAAAGACTCTTTAAATGCAACATCTGATGTCATTGTTCGTGTTCGGTCTAATTCTCCATTAGCCGATTTTTCTGCTTTAATCTTGTCTAACTGTTTTTTGAATGCCGGCGTGAAATAGCACTCATAGGTTTTTATCCTTGCAGGCAGGTCTACCTTTCCACTCACTTTCCAATCATTCACTTCACGCCAAATGTGATGTGCAAATACATAACTTGATGATGATTGATATTCACCAGGCTTAACGCGCGCGCCATGCGATAGGTCGGGTGGCACTTGAACTGTAAACATGTTTTGCTTGAGACCTATTAAAGTCAGCAGCCCTGCAATAATTGCAACTAAAACAAGGCCGCCCATTCGCAATGTCCAAATGTGCGAATCGCGCGATGAGATACCATTACGTTGATCAGCCACGTCGAGCTCCTCTGCCGTAGCGTTTTGAATCGAGCAGGAATGGCTTGCTCGATAAACCGGCACTTAATTTTGTTAGAAATAGTTTTTCGGCTAACCATCCTTCATAATATTTTTGCCTGAGTCCCTGGATCATATTCAATGCTAGGTAAGTAACTCCTACGATTGAAATTAGACCCAGCACGGCACCCACAAAGAAACCGAAAATAATCATTAGAAATATAAAAATTGCGATTCCAATGACCGAAGAAAATAGGGCGCTTACCGTGATCTCACGCATTGTGCAATCCATGAAAACAACGGGCTCAGAATTGATGGCCTCTGCCAAACGGTCATTGGAATCCATAGTCCTCTCCTTATGCTAAGTAAGCAGTCAACCAGCCGACAAAGACAACGACGAATAAGAGCCCGCCAATGGATGCCACCACTTTACCGACAATATCGCCAATGGCTGTTTCTTCATCGCGTCGTACCTTGTTGAATTCTTTTATGACAGTTTTTAACACTGTAAAGGCCATGAAAATCACAAAAATCCATGAGGCGAATAAGAATAAATATTTGATGATGGCTAAAAACATATCTAGCGGTGACGAGCTCTCATTGACGCCTGGTAGTGTGACCTTTGGTACTTTAAATCCATTTTCTGCGTCCTGCGCTGCGGCCGAAGTAGATAGCGCGGTCATATTTAGCATCACGAATGGCTTTAGTGTTGCCGTGTTGACCTTGTCTTTAAGGTTTGAATAAAGTGAAGTAAGTGTTTTCATTTTTTTTGCTCCTAGAATCCTAAAAAAATACCTAGTATCAGCAATACCGCGAATAGTCGGAGGATATGCATGATCAGGTCTTGTGGTGTGTAGTCCGCTCCGTCTTTTTGAGATTCTTTGATCCCATTATTTACTGCTTTAAAAATAACGATCGCCATGAGGCAGACAATCATAATCACGAACACGCCAGCCAGTTTTGTGGGTGAACCGAAATACAACTTGAAGGCTTCTATCGTGTTGTCGTTCATAACATCTCGCTTAGCGCGTGTAATGTTTCTTGAGGGGGTTTACTCGGCGCGGCGAGCGCTTAGGTGTATTCGCGTGACGTTCGATTGCCGTTTGTATCTCGGTTAGATCTGCGTCAATGTTTGCGTAGTCAGCGCGGATTCGTGACTTTTTGTTCCTCGCTTGTTCTGCTTTTGCTAAAAGTGATTTGATGTATTCCAATTCAGAGGCCGCTTTTATGAGCAATGCGCGCTCAGACTCAGAAGCGTTATCACTCGCGATTGCCGAGGGAACGCCTAGTGACAGGGGGATGGCGATACACGCCGCTATTAGAATTTTCACTGCTGTATTTCCTCTTTAGTGATAACAATGGGGTAGACAGATACGCCGAATATCTCTGCGATATCATCGGTATTTAAGACGTAGAGTTTTAGCGGTTTAGCGGCAATTGACATTTCTCGGAACGCGTCGCCATTGGGAACATTTGTCAGTAATCCACGGACAATGCCTTGCTCTTGGAGGACGGCTTTGTTTTTAATAATCCATCCTTTTGATGCTGTGTCGGCTCCTAATACAAAGAAGGGGTTGATGCCTTGCTTGCCGTGCTTAATTGGTGCAGCAAGTTTTCCTACACTCATTCTTTCGGATACCATTGGAAAAACATAAGCATCAAATGCAATGAGCTCTTTCGTAGGTACTCGCATTGATTTTGCGAGCTTTCTAATATCCTCTCCGCTTGGGATTCCGCTTGGGCGTGTATTGCCGAAGTCTTTAATGACAATGGGTTCTGCTTTAGTAACATCTGCGATCAAAATTAGAATCAATGCAAAGGCCATGATTTTCATAAAATATCTCCATACATCGTGCATTGCGCTGAAATCTCCCGACACTTCATAAACACCAGGGCGCGGTACGGGGCGGCATACTCTTCTTTGGAGGGGTGGTGGTATCGGCCTGCGGCCACCCACCAGTTGGGGCGCCCATTACGGGATGTGACATCAAACTCACTAGATAGAATTTGAGCCGCATACTCCAAATTGACTCTTGGATTTAACAATGCCGTTGGGTCACTGAATTTGTGGCCATGTGCCGGTAAGTAAATTTGCCCTAAACCTACTGCGATACGATTTTCATAATTCATGAATTCGATTAACGCCGCTTTGGCTTCTGCCTTACTGCGGTATCGATACGCTTTGTGTGCGACATTCAGTGTCCATGGCCATGGGTGATAGGTTCCGTTTCTCGACTCACCGCTTTCTTGAAGAATTACGCTATAAAATACTTCGACAGGAACACCATATTTTTCGGCGACGACCCCATAGGCTCTTGGTATTTCGCCATATGCCGACGCACTTAATATCGCGATTACAAAAAACTTAATCACAAGGCTAACCTCACAAAGCCTTCTTCGGTTTTAACATACGCCACTGGAATGCTGGCAAATGCGACCGGTATCGTACTCAGTTGATTAAAGTTACCTTTGTCATAATTGAGTGTTATCTGTTTTGCTTGTACTCGGTCAACCGGAATGTTCGCGTTACTTGCCCATTCAAAAACCTGTTCTTGGCTCACGTCATCCATCACGTACACATCGATTTTTGTTCCTGAACTTAATAGGCGATTCATCATGGATTTACAGCGTGCATCACAGGCCTTGGCATACGTGAAAAATGCCACTGCATCTTTTGGTCCTAGGTTATCGGCTACTGGTCGACGCCCTTTGATAAATGCAGCATATTTCGCATGAATAACTTCTCGCTCATTGTTATAAATCTGCTGATAATTGAGTACCGCATCTTCTCTCCACTGATCGAGCTTTGCCTCCAATCGCGCATAGCGACGCTTCTCTTCGATATTCGTGGCATAAATTGACAGCAGCTGTAGGGGAGTGGCTTCGTTTCCCCATGATCCCCATGCCGTTTTAGCTTTAATTGTTTCGTATGTAGTCCATTCTTGTTCCGTGAGGCCCCAGTTCTCCCAAGTGTTTGTTTTGACTTCATCAAGCCCGTTAAATAGTTGGTTAAACTCCTGAACCTTTAGGCGCGCGACAGCTGTACCCTCAGCTTGCGCTAGGCCGGATAGGCACGCGATGATCATTAATAAAGCTTTCATTGGTAGGCTCATAAAGCGAGTTGGCGTTCACGGCCAGCGACTTCAAAAATAGCGCTGCGACCATCGAGTCGAATAAACTTCCAGCCATTCCATTCATCACCGTTGCGTAGTAATGGTGATACTTCTCCTTTAGTTGAAGCGAGGTTAACCAAACCGTAATCACCTTGGGAGCGTATCGATACGAGACTCATTGGCTGAATGACAGCCCGTCTCTGTGCTACTGGTTTTGTTTTGACTACCGATTTTTTCTTGCTTTCTTTTATTGCGATCCATTGCTTTTCAATTTCTATGAGTCTCAATTCGAGTTGGTCGACGCGCTCGCTCGAGAGTGTGATCTTCCCGTTGTTTTGGTCACTACGCTCCTCGATATACATTTTCAAGTTATGAAGGCTGTCTTCAAAACTTTTCGCTGTTTCCTCATTTGTTTTTACACTCCCTGTCACCTCGGAAATACTATTTGTGTTGAGCGCAACAGCATCTTCGATACCTTTGAAGCGATCGTCCTCGGGCTTAAATACCGTGTAACCCACAAAAACCATTAGCGTTATATTGGTGATTACAAAAAACCCTTTAAAAGCTGTTTCAAGGTGTCGTTTTTTATTCGCTTTATATTCGCCAATAGTTTCTGATTCGTCGGACACCTCTTGCTCGTACTGCTGGGTGAGTTCAGGTGGTAAAGTGGTTGATTCCATAGCCGTTTCCTACAAAAATTTCTTGAACGTTGATGCAGTGATAAATATCGCTAGTCCGGTGATGAACATGGCTGGTAAAAAAATCACAGTAGGGTGTATCGAGATCGGTATTGTTAAATACAAGACAAACGCCAATATCATCGATGGTCCTACCCATCGTTTAGCGTGGTGATAGATTGTTGCTGATTCTTTGCCACCGCAGCTTTTGCGTATTTCTCTCTCTGTTAGTCCATCCATTCCAGCGAGCAATGACACTAAAATGAATCCACTTATCGAGCTAATACACATGGCAAGGCGCACTGAGAATATGAAAAACACATTGATCATCGATTGCAGTAACGACCCTATGACATTCATCACCGACGAGCTTGAGTTGGCCGCTGAATAGGCCAATCCACCAATTCCGCTCCACGTCATAAAGTCTCGTGTATAGCTCGCTAATTGCGCGGCGAGATCACCGGGATAAATATTGAGAAAAAAGTTCTTATTGAAGTCCGATAAGTATTCGATTTCTTTATTCAGTACTAACTGTGAATGATCGAGGTCCCACCAAAAAACTATGCCAACCCACTCGATAAGGATTGATCCAATTACGGCGTAAAGCGCCCACATCGACATACTCCACGCTCGACCCACAGTGGCCCCAAAGAGCCTTTCTATAACCCCGCGACGTTTTACTTCTCTTGGTTGCTTTCGTTGTGCCATTACGCGGCCATCCTTAAATCAATGTCCGGCAACTCTGCCCACTTCAAATCCTCGACGACTTTTCTGTTGTTATTCATTTGTTCATACATAAAGCTAAGGCCTTCGGGCAACTCAGATTCATCGTTGAACAGTGGCAAGCGTATTTTGTGGAGTTTTCCGCCAAGCCGCGCGAAGGCTTGCCCTTTCGGTAAATCCATCAGGTCTGCTGTCGTAATTGTTTTGACGTACTGCGATGTAATGCGTTGCTCGTTTCGTGATGTGAAATCAGTCTCGCTATCGGGGTTGGTGTCATCTGTTACGCCAGATACATTCGTTAGCTGATTGACTTCCACATCGCGGAGCTGACTTGTGAGCAGTTCGGCTGTCGCTTCTTCTTTCACGCGAAGCATGACTAGGCTACCCAAGTTACCAATGACCTGGCCGGCTTTCGCATCGTCACCAAAGCGCGCTTTAATGTCGCTGAGTGTTTGCGTGTACACCGTGAGCTGGAAGTTTGCGCCACCACCTTTGTTAGCCAGTGGAATAAACTCTTTACCCACAAGCTCATTGAACTCATCGGCATGCACGCAGATTTTTCGTTTCTTGATAAGTGAAACCATGTCTTCGGGTAGGCCTTTAGTTAGCCCGCCTTTATAGATGGAGCCGGCGCGACTGGTCAGGTCTGAGAACATGGAGTTGCCAACGGCTTGGGCGACTTCGGCGTCGCTCAATGCGTCGAGCCCGACATACACAATGCCGCCGGTGCGAATAATCGAATCCCAATCGAAAATTTTGCGTGGATCATTGGTGTCGGTGTAGTTCGGTGAGAGTAATTCGGCGGTGGGGCCAGAGGTTAATTTTTCTAGTAGCGGGAATAGGCTGGCGACTAACTTGTCATAGAAGGACTTTTCGTATTCAAACGTTTTAATTAGTGCGTGCGCAGTGGCGTCCACAAGACCGGATTCTTTGTAGAGTCGTGCTGTCGCCCAAGCTTTGCGATCGCGTGATGCTGACTCTCTTCCTTGTTTAATTTCTGGGTTGTCTACGATGTTTTGAACCGCGATTCGCCAATCCGCAATATTGCGAGCATTAAGAGTAACTTGCGCTTCGGGCTTATCGAGTAAGTACTCCAGATATTCTTTCAGTAGTGGATCAATGTCGGCGCCGTACAGCAGCAAATTATCGTATGTGATTGTTTTGCCCAGGCTCGTTAAGGCTTTTGACATTACATTGACATAACGCCACGTAAATTCTCGGAAAGCTGCTGATGCGCCTTCGCCTGGTAATTGGCTCGCAATTCGACTTGCCGGCTCGGTGATTCGACCAAACGTGCCGACTGGATTGTATCGTGCTGAAAATTCGGGAAAACCGAGGTGGAAGCAGTAGAATTGATGGAGCCGACCCGCTTTTTTGGCTTCGACATACATGCGTTTTAGAAGGTCCGCGTCCCCTTTGGGGTCAAACACAATTACGACTTCGTCGTTATGTATATCTTGTGTAACGAGAACTTCCGCAAGTCGGGTCTTTCCGACGCGGGTCGTCCCAACCACAAACATGTGAGCTACGCGCTCGCCCTGTTTAACGGTGACTATACCCTCTTTTTCCCAGAGTCCGACCGCGTGAATTTCGGGAACCCCTTCCACATATGGTATTGGCGCGACTGGGTTTGCCCAGCTTTTAATGCTTGTCAGTGCCGCCAATTGCGTTAACAATAACAGCTGCTTAACGCGTTTATTAATTCCGGTTTTCGCTACCCAGGCTTCAAACCCTCGGGCTATTTTATAGGCGATCTTACTATTTCGGTCTTTATGATAATCAAACTCGATGCGGTCAACGTCTGTTCGTCGTTGCGTGTGTCGGGCGCGCCACTCGAACCCTTTTCCTAGGTAGAGTTCCTTTTTCGAGACCGGTATATCACTGCTCGCAATCTCAAATGGCGGTAGTACGCGCAGCTCATATTGATATTTTAATAAACGACATCCCCAATAGAGCCTATAGATTCCTCTCGCTGAAAATGCGAGGGCGAGTGCCCATGATACGGCCGGTGTGCTGACAGCCCCCAGCAATACAGAGCTGGATAGGACACTCAGAGTTGCGGCCAACAGGTACGCTATGCCCACGGGGATTTCGTGTGCTGGACGTAATAACTGCTGAATGGGGTATTTGCTCATGCTCATGACCCGAGATCATAAAGAGCGCAATATTTTGTGCAGCAATCAAACCGTACACGGTCTGTACAATTAAATTGCTGTAATGAAAGAAAATAGGCTAGATACTAAAGAAAGCTAATGGGCTTACCCTTCGGAAATGGTGGCCTTCAATCCCTAAAAGACGGGATTTTTGGCCACCAGCAAAAAGGTTAACAGTTAATGGGTTTTTAAGAGTTAATAAAAAACATAATGGGGAAAGGGCTTTTAAGGGAAAAAGGCTAAACCCCAAAAAAGCTAAATTCAAAAGCAAAAAGGTACTCACATGTCCGATTTCAATGCATCACTCACTACCGTTCTCGATAAATTGCAAAAGGGTTGTTGGCAAGAACCCCTTCAAAATCTTGCCAATAATTTCGATCACTATCCCACGCCAGAGTTCGATATACGCGAAGAGCTTCTCAGCATGCTCTGGGGTTTTACTGAGGCTCACGAGGCTGATCCTCAAATTCCGCTTTCAACTTTCGTGGCGATTCGTTTACCCAAATTAACGTCTTGGACATTACGTGCCACCAATATTGCAGGAGATCAGCACAAAACATGGGACCCGCTCAGTCAGCCGTTCATTGAATTTAAAGACAGCTCAACACATACAACCCAAGCTACTTCCGCTCACCCCGCTGAAGATATTATTAAGCGCTGGTCTCGCGACAACCTAAAATAAGCGAGCTCCCTTTGACACTTGATATATCGGCATTACCGATTCTCAAATACGCTGATCTTTGCCAGCGGTTATCGATCAATCCTGAGCTACATGAGTGGCGCTCATTAGTTGGACTCGATTCGAATGTTTTTGATCACTTAATTAAAGCGGCATTCTCTCAGTATGCTGAATCCATCCAGCTAGCCCCAGCTTCTGAGTCTCACCACCATTGTGGCCCTGGTGGCTTGTTAACCCATACTTATGAGGTCATCACACTAGCCCTCAAAATGCGATCCGGAATTAAATTACCGATCGGGGCCAGCATTAGTGAGATTGAGCATAAGCAGCACCTTTGGACTTATGGTGTTTTTGCCGGCTGCCTTCTTCACGATATCGGCAAGTTACTCACCTCGATACGCATTCAGCTTAACCTCGAAAATGGCACTCAACGCTGGTGGACTCCGCACGATAAAGCGTTGACGGCATTTACAGATGCGAAGTCTTACAGCATCAAATTTGTGAAGGTTCAGTACCACATGCACACCTACATTGGCCCAACGCTATTTGATATTTTGCCGCGTATGGCGCGGGCTTGGTTGGCGAATGAAGCAGAGCTCATGAAGCAGATTTGCGCGCATCTGCGCGGTGATCGCTATGAGTCTGGCATTATTGGTGACCTCGCTGAGCGTGCAGATATGGAGTCCACGCGTGCGAACTTACAGCTTCCTATGCCAAGCAAGCGCTTTAGTCGTGCTTTACCGCTTATCGATCGTTATTTGGGTTTTATTCGCGACTGGGTCGCCGATGGTTCAATTCGCATGAATGTGAATGGTGGAATGGGTTGGTGTGATCAGGAAGGTCATATCTATTTTGTGTGCCGCTCGCTTGCGGAAAAAATCATTAGCAAGTGTGACGAATTGGGGATAAATGATACTCCGCGTGAAGTGGTAAGGATTTATGACATCCTCCAAGAGCATGGCTACGCCTTGCCAACATCGGATGGCAAGGCGGTATGGACGATTACAGCTGTTGGCAGTGATTTTAGGCACGCATTTACATGCCTAAAATTTGAAGCGCGGAGGCTTACTGTGCCGACCCGTCCAATTAAACCGTTTTCGGGTGAAATACTGATAGGCAAAATTCCTCCACCGGTCAAACCGGCAGAGGTTGCACCAGCAACTGAAAATGAAAATATAGCGGCCAGCGGAGCTGAAAATAAACAAGCCGCGCAGAGCGCGGATGAAGCTGTAGGCACAGATAAAATCAGCGAGGACGCTGAAAATAAAACATCATCGGCAGAAAATAGTAATGCGGCTTCAGGCCGCAGTGAAGCTGTAGGCACGGAAGCTGAAAAAGAAACACAAGAAACTGCCATTGAACCTGAAACAATGGCAGAAGAAGCTGCACCTGCAGCTGACGAAAAAGACAATCCCCCCCCCAAACCAAGCTTGGTATTCGCTGCAGCGAATAAGCGGCGTCAGCCGCCCGAGCCAGAGGCTGAAAGAAAAGCCGAAGGCAAGAAACCACCTGAAGCTGCTCCTGCAGCTGAAAAGAAAATATTAGAAGCTGCAAGCAATGAAGCTGAGCCAGAGGTGGTAGAAACTGCGAGTGATACTGTAAATGAGGTTTCAGAAGTTGTTACGAAGCCGACGGAAGAGCAGTTGGAACTTGAGGTAATGGACTCCGTTGGGCAAGCGCCGACGACTGAAGCAAAACTGTTTTCAGAGCAAAAAGACGTGGAGGCACCGCAAGGTAAGGCTGAGGGAAGTGATGTTATTAGCTCAGTTGTTGATCGTTCACGTGATGGGCACGCTGTTTACCAAGGTTTAGATTCGAGTGACCCACAAATAGCTAGCAAATTCGTGAATTGGCTTCGAACGAATTTAATTGAAAAGACAATCATCATTAATGATGTTAAGGCGGTAGTGCATATTGTCCCTGAGGGCGTGTTTATTTTGGCTCCATCGGTTTTCAAGATGTTTTGCACCAAGCATGGATTGCCTGAGGACGCCCACGCGAAAATTAGTAAAAAGTTTGATCGCAAGAGTTACCACATTAAGGCTGATAAGGGATTAAATATCCATGCGTACTGGGTGGTGGGTAAGTCACGACACTCAAAGATACAGGGGCGGCTAATACCTTTCTCTGTAATATATGGTGATGACTACCCCATCCCAAAGCCTAATACATTCATTTACAAAACAATTCCACAAAGCACTTAATGCATACAAAGAATTCATGGCAAAATATCCCTAGCTCATGACTCGATGCAATAGGACACTGACGTCATTAACGTTGCATTTGAGGAGGTTTGTGAGCAAGTAAAAGGGGTATTAATATGTATTTTGAAGAGCTTGCAGCTGAATACTGCGATTTAAACGTATTCAATGAAGAAACACGCATTACCATAATCCGAATTGGGCGATTGTTTGATATCAGGGCGATGTGCTCAGTTGAGGAATACTCGGTTCGTGATATTGCTCAATTTAAGCGGATCACATTGGCTAACGCTAAAACCGTGACATATAACGGTTATTTGCGTTATCTGCGCATTATTGGCGACTATGCCGTCGCGCAAGGCTATGCCGAGAGTAACCATTTCCGTACTGTTAAGACCGGACCGGTGCCCGCCGGTGTATCCAAATCTTTGTCAGATAACGACCTTTGGCAGCTCCTTAGTCATCTAGATGATAATAAGCAGCGGTATGACCCTGTGTGGTTTTGGCTCGCGGTTATTAAGACCTTATATTTCACTGGCATGAGGCGCCGACAGCTCGTCAGTCTCCGTGTAAGTGACCTTGATTTTGAACTTATGGTTATCAAGCTATCTCATCAAGGCTCTAAGACGTATCGGGAGTGGTCAATACCAATGCATTCAGTCTTAGTGGGCGTGTTTCAGGAAGTGATGACGAAATCCTCATCAGTCTTGGATCGCCCCCTTGCTCCAAGCGATCCTCTTTTTAACGTGTGCTGGCACAACGGCCGCTATAAGCCGTGTGAGCAAGTGGCGGGGCAAATGAGAGCCCGAGCGATCACGGATTTCTTTAAGAGAGTTAATAAAAATACTGGGTTGAACATCGGTGCGCACAAGTTTCGGCATACTGTCGCTACGCGACTGTGCAATCCCGCCGAAGGTGCGCCTGATATTTTTGCTGTACAGCAGATATTGGGACACACAATGATTTCGACGACGCGTCGGTATGTTTCGATGTCATCGGGGCGTTTAACAAAGGTTCTGGGGGAAATGAATTTACCAAATTTAGCTCAGAAGGTCTTGACGCGCTAAAAAATGGAAACCATTATAGGGGAGTGTCGATCATAAGATCGGCCAGCCATAACAAAACTAAACGAGCGTGAGAAAAAAGACCTAATTTCCTAAGCTATTTTGGGTGGCAACTCCAGCGCATCTTAGCACACGACAAAACTGTTACCGTTGCTCCCTTCCGGGCCTGGCGGAGTTCACAGCGAGTCGTTGCAAAGAGACCGGAGTCACCATAGTAGCAACTTCAAAATTACAGCCTTAAAACATGATGGTGGCTAGGGGGAGACTTGAACTCCCGACCCCAGCATTATGAGTGCTGTGCTCTAACCAACTGAGCTACCTAGCCATCAAGTTCTTCATCGGGTTGACCCCGCGAAGGGCGCACATTTTCACTACTTGGTTATGTAAAGTCAAGCGCCAGCTCTTAAAAATACGCAAAATAGTTTTGGAGGCTAAGTTGTTCTTTTTGGTATCACTTTCGCAGACTTGCTCTGTGGCGATTTCCCTTCACATTAGGGCGTTAATGGGCTATGGACAAGTCTCCCTTCATTACGGTAAATCTGGTAATATTGCGCCCCTTTTAGGTGAAGGTGGTTTAACCATGGCGCGCACAGTACGAGTGAAAATCTGCGGTATTACCTCGGTTGCCGATGCGCAAGTGGTTTGTGATGCAGGAGCGCAGGCGTTAGGGATTGTGTTTTACCCGCCAAGTCCGCGTTATGTGGCTGACCTAGCGGTTGCGCGCGACATTGCGCAGGCGGCCGGGCCATTTGTATCGGTAGTGGGTCTTTTTGTAAATCCAGATCCTAAGTACATAGAGCAAGTATTGCGAGAAGTGCCATTAAATTTACTGCAGTTTCACGGTGATGAAACGCCTGAAACTTGCGAGCGTTACGCCCGTCCATATATTAAAGCGCTACGTATGAAACCCGAAACCGATATTGCAGGGCTTGCCAATCAATATGTTGGTGCGCGAGGCATACTGCTGGATGCATACCGTAAAGGGGTGCCTGGCGGGACGGGGGAAACGTTCGATTGGAACGCTATTCCTCGGGATATTGTAAAGCCGTTGATATTGGCGGGCGGCTTGGCCCCTGCGAATGTGGCTGATGCGATTGCGAGTGTCGCGCCTTGGGCAGTCGATGTGAGCGGCGGTGTAGAAGCCAGCCCCGGCAAAAAAGACGAAAGCCTAATCAAACAATTTATGGCGAATGTCGCTAACTAAATATTGTGTGCTTTGCACCCTAAGCACACCCAATTGAGGGATACCGTGAGTATTATTGAGCAACCCACAGATTTTAATCAGCTGCCTGATGCGAAGGGCCACTTCGGTCAGTTTGGCGGGCGTTTTGTTTCTGAAACGTTGATCCATGCTCTAGACGAGCTTAGCGAAATGTATAACCGCTTAAAGGATGACGAGGAGTTCTGCCGAGAATTCGATCATGACTTGGCTCATTACGTTGGGCGTCCGTCGCCGTTATATTTTGCTGAGCGTTGGACAAAAAAAATTGGTGGTGCGCAACTGTTTTTAAAGCGTGAAGACCTTAATCACACGGGTGCGCACAAGGTTAATAACACCATTGGGCAAGCGTTGTTGGCAAAGCATTCGGGCAAAAAGCGCGTTATTGCCGAAACCGGTGCTGGCCAGCACGGGGTGGCAACAGCGACGGTAGCAGCACGTTTAGGTTTGGAGTGCGTGGTGTACATGGGGGCAGAGGATGTTAAGCGTCAGTCTCTTAATGTTTATCGTATGAAACTTTTAGGTGCCACTGTGGTGCCGGTTGAGTCTGGCTCTAAAACCTTAAAAGACGCCATGAATGAAGCCATGCGCGACTGGGTTACGAATGTTGACGATACCTTTTATATTATCGGTACTGCTGCGGGGCCACACCCATACCCGCAGTTAGTGCGTGACTTTCAATGCGTTATTGGGCGCGAGGCCCGTCAGCAATGCCTAGCGCAAACGGGGCGTTTACCGAATGCCTTAGTTGCTTGTGTGGGTGGTGGCTCTAATGCTATTGGTTTATTTCACCCGTTTTTGAATGATAAAGACGTTGCAATGTATGGCGTAGAAGCTGGTGGTCACGGCGTTGAAACGGGTAAGCATGCAGCCCCGTTAAACGATGGCGTGCCGGGAGTTTTGCACGGTAACCGCACCTATTTAATGGAAGACGAAAACGGCCAAATTATTGAAACTCACTCAATATCGGCAGGCTTAGATTACCCAGGCGTGGGCCCAGAGCACGCATGGTTAAAAGATGTGGGGCGCGTAAGCTATGTTCCCATTAACGATGATGAAGCCATGAACGGTTTTCGCAGCCTAACGCGGGTAGAGGGCATTATGCCTGCACTGGAATCGTCACACGCTATTGCTTATGCCGAAAAGCTCGCCGGCGAACTGAGCAAAGACGACATTATTATTGTTAACCTTTCTGGGCGTGGTGATAAAGATATTCTGACCGTTGCCGAAATTGATGGAATTAAGGTTTAAGATGAATCGAATAACAACAACTTTGGATGCACTAAAAACCGAAGGCCGAAAAGCACTAGTCACCTATATTGTAAATGGCGACCCTACGCCCGATACAACATTGCTAAGCTTGCACAGCATGGTTGCAAACGGTGCTGATATTATCGAGGTGGGTGTGCCTTTTTCGGACCCTATGGCAGAAGGCCCAACTATTCAGCGCGCCCATGAAAGAGCATTAGTTCATGGCATTAGCTTAACAAGCACGTTGGATATTATTGCGCAATTCCGCAAGACCAATACCACAACGCCTATAGTGCTGATGGGTTACGCCAACCCTGTTGAGCGCATGGGCTATGCGAATTTTGCTAAAAAAGCCGCCGCCGCAGGTGTTGATGGTTTATTAACCGTGGACTTACCGCCAGAAGAATCTTCCGATTTAGATGTTGAGCTTAAAGCGGTAGGTATTCAAAATATTTTCCTTGTCGCCCCAACTACTGCTGACGAGCGCATTGCGCACATCACCGCGTCTGCAACAGGCTTTATTTATTATGTGTCCTTAAAAGGGGTTACCGGAGCTGGTCATTTGGATGTGGATTCTGTAGCGCAAAAAGTCGCAGCTATACGAAGCACTACGGGTTTACCTGTGATGGTGGGCTTTGGTATTAAAGATGGTGCTAGCGCCAAAGCGGCTAGCCAAAGTGCTGATGGCGCCGTAGTGGGTAGTGCGTTGGTGGCACTAATGGCTGAAGGCTCTGCAGAAGAAATTGCACAGCGCGTGGGCGAAAAAGTCAGTGAAATTCGACAAGGTTTAGATGTTTAGACGTTGCAAAATTCACGGCTAAATATACGACTAAGTATGCGCGCTTAAATCACAGCGGCGCTAAAATCGATACACAGTAAACGCAGGCCCCACAGGGGAAGCAAGAGGCAAGTAGAATGAGTTGGTTTGATAAAATTGTCCCCAAAGTTGTCCGCTCAGATGAGCGAAAAAGCGCAAGCAACATTCCTGAAGGCTTGTGGCAAAACTGTAAAAAATGCGCTGCTGTTTTGTATCGCCCCGAATTAGAGAAAAATTTAGGTGTGTGTCCTAAATGCGACCACCATATGCGTATAGGTGCTCGCAAGCGCTTGGATTTATTTTTAGACAGTGGCGAACGAGAAGAGCTTGCAACAGACGTTTTACCCGTTGATCGTCTTAAATTTAAAGACGTGAAAAAATACAAAGACCGCTTAAGTACAGCGCAGAAAAAAACTGGCGAAAAAGATGCCTTAATCGCGATGCGCGGACAGTTAAAAGGTATGCCCGTTGTTGCTGTAGCGTTTGAGTTTGATTTTCACGGTGGTTCGATGGGCTATGTTGTGGGCGAGCGTTTTACCCGCGCTGCGAACCGCGCGTTGGAAGAGGGCATTCCCTTGGTGTGTTTTCCGGCTACCGGCGGTGCCCGTATGCAGGAAGCTTTAATTTCTTTGATGCAGATGGCAAAAACCAGTGCAGTGATAGAGCGCATGAAGCAGCAAGGCGTGCCTTACATCTCGGTAATGACAGACCCTGTTTATGGTGGCGTTTCTGCTAGTTTGGCGTTGTTAGGTGATATTAACGCGGCAGAGCCAGGTTCACGCGCTGGTTTTGCTGGCCCTAATATTATTGAGCAAACGATTCGTCAAAAATTACCTAAAGGGTTTCAGCGTGCAGAGTTTTTGTTAGAGCACGGTGCTATCGATATGATTATTCACCGCAGTGAAATGCGTGACACATTAGCGCGCCTATTAGCGAAAATGACAAACCAAGAGCAACCTGCCGCCTAATGACAGCACGTTTTAATACGCTCGCTGAGTGGTTGGCTTGGCAAGAAAGCCACCACCCGTCGGCCATCGATTTAGGTTTAGAGCGTGTTCGTATAGTGGCGGAGCGTTTAGGTGTGCTTTCGCCTAAAGCCCGGGTTATTACTGTCGCGGGCACTAACGGTAAGGGTAGCTGTGTTGCTACGCTTGAGGCATTGTTAAGTGCTGCCGGTAAGCGCTTTGGGGCCTATACTTCTCCGCACTTTATACGCTACAACGAACGCGTTCGCTTGCAGGGCCAGCCTGTTAGCGATGCACAGCTATGCGATACCTTTGCTCGCATAGACGAGGCCCGTGGTGATATTTCTCTAACGTATTTTGAGTTTGGCACCTTGGCCGCGATGGACATATTTAATCGCGAGCCGCTGGACTACTGGTTATTAGAGGTTGGTTTAGGTGGGCGCTTGGATGCCGTCAATATTGTTGCGCCTAGTGTCGCAGTAATTACATCGGTCGCTATAGATCACGAGGCTTGGTTAGGATCTACCCGCGAAGTTATAGGGGCGGAAAAAGCCGGCATTTGCCGCGCTGATGCTCCCTTGATTTGTGCCGATAGTGCTCCGCCAGAATCTGTGCGCAACCAGGTTGAGCAGCTAGGGTGCCCTGCGTTGTGGTGGGGCAAAGATTTTGGTGTTAAAGATAATACGCTGTGGACAAGCGCAGGTTTAAAACTCAGTGCTGCCGAAGTGCGTTTGCCATTGCCGAGTGTTGCAGCGGCTATACAGGTGTGCGAGTTGGAAGGGTGTTTACCCCAAGCCCAGCTTGTGAAAGCTATTGAGGCTGTGCAGTTAACTGGGCGAATGCAGTTATTACCGGTTGGAGATGTATCTTTGCTGCTGGATGTTGCGCACAACCCCGCGGCAGCAGAGCTGTTAGCCGCCGAGTTAAAGCGGCGTAGCTTCAAGCCAATGCCTGCCATTGTCGCTGTTATGGCAGATAAAGACTTAAATGGTGTATTGGCCCCTTTAATACCGTGGGTGAGCCACTGGCATTGTGTACTTCTTGCAGACAACCCTCGGGCAGCGCAACCTGAGGCCGTGGCTGCTGTTTTACAGCAATTGCAGGTAAGTGGCGATGCTATTACCGTTGGAAGGACAGTGACCAACGCAATAGACGGTTTACAACAACAGGATTTTGCGGCCCAACAAGCATTGGTTTTTGGCTCTTTCTTTACGGTTGCCGAAGCGTTGAGTTGTTGCGAAAGTTAAGCCGCGAGCGGATATGTTTGTGGGCGTTATGCTTTTTTATTGGCGCTTTTTTGAAAGGCGTTGTTAATTTTGTTGTGCTAAGGCATACAAAGTAAAAGCGGTAAGTGGGTTATTAATATGGATGATGGTTTAAAGCAGCGGCTCATTGGTGCCATTGTGCTATTGGCGATAGCGGTAATTTTTATTCCGGTATTGTTCGATCGTCAAACAATCACGCCTGTGAGTATTACCACGCAAGTACCACCAATGCCGACTATTGAAATTGAGCCTATTGTTGTGGCTCAAGCGCCAGAGGTGCCCTCGCCAGCGCCAGAACCTGAGCAAATGTTTATTCCGGATGAGACTAAACCAGAGCCCGAAACACCCGCTGCACCAACATTAAATGATAACGGCGTGCCTAATGGTTGGGTGTTGCAAGTTATTAGTTACAGCGAAAAAGCGAAAGCTATTTCTTTTCGGGATCGTCTTATTGAAGACGGTTACCATGCATTTTTACGCGATGCAAAAACCTCGAAGGGCTTGCATCACCGCGTTTATATCGGCCCCAAACTCGATAAAAAAGCGTTGCTAGCCGATAAAAAAATAGTGGATTCGAAGTATAAGATATCCAGCATTTTATTGGATATGACACCCAAGCAATAAAAGCTTAGCCGGCTTCGTGGCTTTCGAGTGCTGCGGTAAACGCATCGAAAGTTTCCAGTAAAACGGGTAAAAATCCTTCAATGGCGACTTTGTCATTAGCCATCAAATAACCTTCAAATTCAGCACATTTTTTTTGTAATTGCACGCCGCCTAAATTCGCCGATACGCCTTTAATATTGTGCGTGAAAGCTTTGGCTTCTTCGAAATTTTCTTTGGCTACGGCTTCTTTAACCTCTGCAATTTTTTGCGGCATGTCTTCCATAAACATTGTAATGAGCTGCATTAGGCGATCGTTACGGTGTTTTACTCGCTTTAATATGGCTTCTTTATCCCAAACGGGTTCTTCTTCACTACTGGTCTCTGCTTTTTCCTCGGTACTCGGTGCTTGGGGTGTTGGCGGTTCGGGTAAATTTTCTGAAGCACTGCTTTGTAGCTCGGCTGCTTGTGAGGGCTGCGCTTGTGAAGGTAGTGCTTGTGGCGCTGAAACTGCCTCAAGATTGAGGTTGGCTCGTAATACTTCCTCTAGGGTGTCTGGGTCTATAGGTTTACTAATGTAATCATTCATCCCTGATTGTAAGCATTTTTCCCTATCGCCGGTCATGGCGTTTGCTGTCATGGCAATAATGGGAACATTTTGATATTTTTTACCTGCCGCGTTGTCTCTGATTTGGCGCGTGGCTTCGTAACCGTCCATTACAGGCATTTGGCAGTCCATTAAAATAGCTTCAAATGGTGGAATATCTGCCGGTGCCGTCGCCAGTGCGCGTATAGCTTCGTTGCCATTATTCGCTAAGGTAACGGTTAAGCCTAAATCTTGCAGTAAGCCCTGAGCCACCTCTTGGTTAATGGGATTATCTTCGACTAAAAGCACGCGGCAAGTTTGCTCTGTAATGCGGCTGCTGCTTTCGCTGGTTTTTTTATTGCTGATGGCAATCAAACCTTCGTTGCTATTGTTGCCGGTCAATAATTGCATCAGGGTATTAAATAAGTCTGATGGTGATATAGGTTTGGTTAAGCTCGCATGAAAACCAAGGTTGGCGAAATCTTGATGTGTGGCGCGGTCGCCTTGCCCGGTCAGCAATATCCTTAATTGCTTTTGGTGGTCTGGCATTTGGGCTATTTGCAGGCTAAGTTGGGTGCCGGTGTTGTAGGGCAGTTGATTGTTAATGATGGCGAAATCAATAGAGCCGCGCTGCGCATTAAGAATTTTTAAAGCTGATTCGCTATTTTCAGCTTCGTACGTTTTTGCGCGCCAGCTATGAAGGATAGAGATAATTTGTTTGCGCTGTGGTGCGCAGCCATCGACGACTAGAATATTGTGAGCGCTTAGGTCTAACCACGGAAGCCCTTGTACTTTTTCTTCGCTACTTTTTAATTGAGCATAAAAGGTGAAGTTAGAGCCTTGGTCTATTTCACTTGAAACAACAATTCTACCGCTCATTAAGTGGCATAACTTAAGGCATATTGCCAAGCCCAGCCCTGTACCGCCATATTTGCGGGTAGTGCTGGTATCCACTTGGGTAAAGCTTTCAAAGAGTGATGAAAGCTTATTGTTCGGTATGCCAATACCGGTATCGATAACACTGCATTTAAGCTCGGCGGTATCGCCCTCTAGGGTTAGAATTGGGCAAATTTTAATGAAGCCTGTTTCGGTAAATTTAATAGCATTGCCGACTAGGTTAATAATAACTTGGCGAAGGCGGCCTGGGTCCCCAATGACCTTGCAGCTTGGGATGCTGCTGTAGTCTACGACTAATTCAAGCCCTTTTTCTTGTGCGCGCAATGCTAAGGGCGCTGTTGTTTCTGCAAAGAATTTGTGAATATCAAAGCTAATGGATTCTAACTCCATTTTTCCCGCTTCAATTTTCGAGAAATCGAGAATGTCATTAATCAGCGTTAATAACGATTTTGCACTATTTAGCGCTAAGGTCGCAAAATGGTCTTGTTTTTGGTTAAGCTGCTCGCGCATAAGTAAGCTAAGCATACCTATGATGCCATTCATTGGGGTGCGAATTTCGTGGCTCATACTGGCAAGAAACTCGCTTTTGGCTTTATTGGCTATAGCTGCTTCGGTGGCCATGGTATTGGCCTTTGTTAATGTTTTTTGCAATTCTTGGTTGGTCATCAACAGCTCGTAGGCTGTTTTTTTACTGGCGGTAATATCGGTATGGGTGCCGTACATCATTAGTGCTCGGCCATCTTTGGAGCGGGTGATGACTTGTCCGGTATCTTGTATCCATACCCAATCTCCATTTTTGTGGCGCATGCGAATTTCAACGTCGTAAAGTGGTGTTTGGCCACTAATATGCGCGACGAGCTTTTCGGACGAAATGGGGTAGTCTTCTGGGTGGATTAGATCTTCCCACGTTTTAATGGTTATGGGTTGAAGCTCTTCTAATGTGTAGCCAATAAGCTGCGCCCAAGTTTCGTTAACAATGGCTTCGCCGGTTTGTAAGTTCCACTCCCATGTGCCGGCATTAATGCCTTGGATGATGCTCGCGAGTCGCTGTTTTTCTTTTTGCAATTCAGATTTAGATTTCTTTATGCGCACGACATGTAGCGAGGTGCGTTGCAATAGGTAGGCGATACCGGCGAGAAGGAGTGAAAACACCAGCCCTGTGGCGAGCAGCATAATTGGCATTCGGTTAGCGCTGGCATCTATGCTTTGGGTTTGGGTTGATAGCGCAATAATAAGTTCGTGGTTGTAAATGTGGCGACTTGTCTTGGCGGTTAGCCCTTCGTTAATTGCTGCCTCATCGCCATAAATACTTTGGTTAGCCAGCGATATATGGATGTTGAATTTTTTGAGTTGAAGCTCTTCTATGGATTCTTCAATAACAGACTGCAGCCACGTTTGTGTTTTAAAAACGGCAACAATAAAACCTTCAAAATCATTGTTAGTCAAAATCGGGAAGTACATCAATACACCAGTACCGCCTTGAGCTAAAGCGATAGGGGGCGTCATTGTTGTGATGGCGTGTTTGTAGGCTTTTTCCAGCGAGGCTTTGCGCTCGGGTTCTTCTGAAAGGTTAAGGCCTAAAATCGAACGGTTGCCTTCTAAAGGTACTGCCCAGCGAACTACTAAGTTGGAATCGACCCATTCAATTGCGTGATAGCCCGGTTCGTCGTTGACCATATTTAAAGCATCAGCTTCAAACTCTTCTTGGCTTAAACCATTGTGAATGGGCCACCGGTAAGTTAGGCGTTGTAGTGCGCGCGCGCGTTGGTGCAAATCTTTGTAGATGTCGTTACTGAGGCCCTGAGCATAATAATTAAGTAACTTTTCTTGCTCTTTACTGCTTTGCTCGGACACTAAACTGTAAAGCAATAAGCTGAGGGTGCACGCGACCATGCCCACTAAAAGTGGGAGTATGGGCTGATTAATAATGGGTGCCGACCGGTTGATTAAACGCGACATTACAAGATGCTGACCCCTGCCATTGCTCGATACGTGTAAGTGCATGCAGGCTCGGTAAGTATCCTGCAGCAGACTCTTCGCTTCGCTAATTCCTTCTTTAACTATAGCTATTTTCACCATAAACGAAGGTGAGTTTATGTTTGAAAGTTAATTTCTATTCGACTTTTTCTCAGTGCGTGCCAAAAGATTGGCGTATTAGTTGTGTTGTGCTCTGCTGGGCATTTGGTGGGTGTTTTGTTTTTGCGTTATGGCGTCATTTGTAGTGTTGTTATTTAAGCGACCTTATTGACTTTCGAGAAGTGGAATTACCCGAATCACTGACAAGGGTGTCATTCAAGGAGGTAAATTTCACCGCTGTGAATATGGTCACGAATATTGCTGAAATAATTACGAGTAGATCGCAAAGATCCACTTTATTTATTTGACTTGAAGCGCGACTGATTAGAATGGCCGGCTGCTACGTGGCCTTGCGCTGGGAACAATACGTGACTCCCCGGGCTTTCTTTAGGCGTGGAGTTGTGGCTTGTACTAGCCGCCCATTAGAACAAAAAATATTAAAACGATATCGGTATTATTAGGGGTTTGACATTTATGACGGAATTTGAGTCTGCTAAGGCGACCATTAATGATGTTGCCAGCCATGCTGGGGTGTCTAAAAAAACAGTATCTCGAGTAATTAATAATGAGTTAAATGTTCGCCCTGAAACTCGCGAGCGGGTTCAAAAGGCAATGGCAGAGCTAAATTATTACCCCAATTTGTCTGCCCGTAGTTTGGCTTCTAAGCGTTCTTATTTAGTGGCAATGTTGTATTTTGATGTTGGCGCTTATTATTTACACCAATTGCAAGGTGGCATGTTAGATCACTTTTCTATGCGCAATTATTCTTTACTGATGCAACCTTGCGAGGGTTCTCCTGAACAAATATTGGCGTTGGTAGAGCATAAAGCGCGTTATATGAACATTGATGGTTTTGTGCTGGTTCCGCCATTGGTATGTATGTCACCACTAACGTCGTTGTTAAAGCGGTTGGGTAAGCCTTATATTCGCATTACGCCGCGCGAAGAATACGACGGCTTTTCTGAGGTTTTGTGTGACGACGAGCAAGCGTCGTATGAACTCACAACGCATTTAATACAGCAAGGCCATAAAACGATTGCCTTTGTTCGCGGCAACCCCGAGTGCCTTTCGACAATCACGCGCTATGAAGGGTATAAGCGAGCGTTGCTCAGTCACGGTTTACCTGTTGATGAACAATATGTGGTTGCAGGAACTTATGAATTTAGTTCTGGGGTGGTTGCTGCTAAAACGTTATTGCAGCGCCCAGTTAGACCGACAGCAATTTTTTGCAGTAATGACGATATGGCTGCGGGGGTATTGTCTGTTGCTCACGAACTTAATATTGCCGTGCCTCAAGCGCTTGCTGTTGCCGGTTATGATGACTCGCCTTTAGCAAAACAATCGTGGCCTGGGTTAACATCCGTAAAACAACCCAATCGTCGTATGGCGGAAATTGCCGCGAATAAGCTCATTGATAAAATCGAAAAAATAGATAACACCGATTACCCTCAAAATATCGCATGCGAGGTTATTTATCGCAATTCAACCGAGGGCTGGCAAGCTAAACTAGAGGCGGTGGCCGGCTCGAAAACAGAAGAAGGGGTTTAAAGCAGGTCCAAATTTTACACAACGGGTGTCGCGTCGAATTTGAAATGATTCTTGGCAATATTAAGCTGAATTAATTTGGGTTGTTTCTTCATGTCTGCACACGCTTTTTTTACTGATTGGCGGGTGCTTTCGTCACAATCGATGCCAAGATAAACTGCGCGAATACTGCCTGGGGTTAGCATCCTTTCGTCTCGGTTGGGATGGTCTGTTTTTCTGAAGCTTCCGTTCCTTGGCACAAGCGCTCGCCATTCGCGCTCTTCCGATAAAAAGCTGGGTTTTGATAATAAGTTTTTTGGGAACCGCTGGTTTGGGTTTACCGCTAAGTTATACAGCAGTTGGTTAATTTGCTCTTTTAGGGTTGTGAGCTGTGGGCGCTCGTTTGTATAAATAACGGGTTGAACCTGCTCTAACCCGTTGTCGGTATCTGGTGCAATACCAATTGCGATGCCGCGATGGTTATCGGCAAACTTTTCCCACGCTTGCGGCAGGTCGCTTGAGGCACAAAAGCAGCAAGTGCGCACAGATTCAACAAACATCTGCCATTTTTGTAAAGACGCGTGTAGCTGCTCTTCTTTTTGTGCAACCATTCGGCTCAGTAAATCTTTGAGTACGGATTCAGCTTCCTGCGGGGAGTTAAAACGCTCTTCATCGCGCCACCGGTTAATGGCAGTCATCAATGGTGTATCCCCCTGAGGCCTATCATCATTAAAGATAAGCGTCGTCGAAAGCTTAACGGTTGCTTCAAGAAGTTCTTGGCTACTGAAGGGGATAGCGCATTTGCCATTCATCTCAAAGGGCGATGAATATAAATTAGGGCTACTCCATAGCAGGCTTTGTGAGCGAAGTATGGCGAGGCCTGCGTCAGCGCTGACGTATTTAATAAGTTGTTTGGGGCGCTCGGCGGTCACTGTCAGTCTCGTTATTAGTGCGTCAATGTGTTGGTGTCCATCTTAAGGGTAGTTGCTGTTGCGCAATCGTGTTTGCTTTTTGCTGCTTTCTTGTGAAAACAGCCGTTACTTAATACGCCTGCTCGTTGATTGTGTCGTTAGCGTCAGCGTTTGGGGCGAGTCTATAAGTAATTCTTGGCTGTAACCAGGTCGAGGCTGCGCTCGAAATTCTATGTTTCCACTTGCGCTAGACAATGCCGCAGCTAAAATACGCCGAGTTTGCGCTCAGCATCTTCGCTATTACTGTTCTATTAAGGGGTTTGCCATGCAGTTTTTAGGTTCTCATGTTTTATCGGTTGATCAGTTTGAGCGGTGCGATATTGAGCATGTTTTTGGTGTTGCCGATTCTATGGTGCCCTATGCTTCGCGGGCCAAGGTAACGCGAGTGCTTGAAGGCGCTATTTTGGGCAACATGTTTTTTGAGCCGAGTACCCGTACGCGGGTAAGCTTTGGTTGCGCCTTTAACTTGCTGGGCGGCAATGTGCGCGAGACTACAGGGTTTCAAAGCTCGGCCATTGCAAAAGGGGAGTCGTTGTACGATACCGCGCGGGTGCTGTCTGGTTACAGTGATGTGATTTGTATGCGCCATCCAGAGCCTGGCTCGGTGGCTGAGTTTGCCGAAGCGAGTCGCGTGCCGGTGATTAATGGCGGTGACGGCGCTAACGAGCATCCAAGTCAAGCATTGTTGGATCTATACACCATTCGCAAAGAGCTGGAAGATAAGGGGCGTTCGCTCGATAGCTTGCGTATTGCCATGATTGGCGATTTGAAGCATGGCCGAACGGTGCACTCATTGTGCCGCATGTTAGCTTTATTTAAAGGTGTTCAGGTTGTGCTGGTATCGCCGGATGAACTCGCAATGCCAGAAAAATACGTAGAGCATCTGCGCCAAGCTGGCCACCGAGTGACCATTTCATCTGACTTATCCGACGGCATTCGCGATGTGGATATTGTTTATTCAACGCGTATTCAAGAAGAGCGCTTCAGTAGCAAAGCCGAAGCCGATATGTACCGTGGGCGCTTTCGTTTAAATCAGGCCATTTACACTCAGTATTGCGAACCTAATACCGTCATTATGCATCCATTGCCGCGGGATTCACGCGCCGATGCTAATGAATTAGATAATGACCTGAATCAAAACCCTAATTTAGCGATTTTTAGGCAAGCCGATAATGGCGTGCTGGTTAGGATGGCATTGTTTGCACTGATTCTCGGCGTCGAAAACGATGTTGAAAAGCATGCGAAGCCTGTGGGTTGGTATCATCGGCGCTCATTGCTATAAGGCCTTGTATTAAGCGGCTTATAGTTCAATTGACGCAGAGCCAGAGTGGTAAAGTACGCCCTTTTTAATACTTAAGTGACAGTTTTATTTACATTTAAGCAAAAAGTATGATTTTGTTTGTGTTTTCATTGCCGTAACCCATTACAATCGAATGGTAGTTCATTGTGGTGGGTTGTGCTGATGTCTCCTTTGCGTTCTTCTTTTCGTTACACATTAAAGTCTCTTCTTCTATTAACCCCAGTGCGCAGTTCGCTAGCCGTTACAGCGCTTTCGCGGGATACCCTATCGCCAGAGTGGAGCATGCCGTTGCCTAGGGCTGCACAGCGTCAACGTGGTTTAGCTTTGCTGTTTAAATTCTGTGTATTAGTGTCGCTTATACTTGTTATGGCTTGGAGCACGGCATCTTCTGCTGACGAGCGCGACCTAGTAGCAAAACAAACGCAGCAGTGGCTAATGGCAAAATACGATACTAATGGCGATAGTATTATTTCGGTGGATGAAATCAGCCAGAAGCGTGAAAAAATGTTCAGTTACATGGATGACAACGGCGATGGCCGAGTGAGCATTGATGAATATGCTTTATTGGATGCGAAAAAACGTGCGCTTATTGTGCGCGCTCGCTTCACCAAGTTAGATGCCAATGCTGATGGCATACTGACCGATGAAGAGTACATTGAATACTATGGCTCTTTTGGAGCATTTGATTTAGACGGTAATGGCAAAATTACTTCGGATGAAATCAATAGCGATACTAGCGCCACTTCAACGCAAGTTGCTACAAGCCCTGCACCTAAGTGCTTTTTGTGGTTGTGTGTGCGCTCCAGCGCGCATTAATACTCGATAACACGGCCGCGATAAATACGTTTTTTACGTTGCTTCTCTTGTGCGTCTTTTTGAGTGGAGTGTTTGTCGCCGACTAAGGGGCGGTCTTCTGCTTGAACCTGCCCGCGGTACACCTTAATTGTTTGGCTGCTTACCGGCGCCGCTGGGTTTTCTAGCCTGGCGGGCCATGGCGCACCGGCTAGATGAAACAGTTCTTTGATCAGTGCTTTATTCACAGCGTTAGCGCCGTGGTGGTAGTGGTGTTGTAAATCGGAGAAAAGCTCAGGGTTGGCAAGCTTTATGGCGGGCTTCATGTCTGATGGTACTAGTCTGCGAATCTCATAGACTAGCTCGATCATGGGTTTGGTGAATTGCATAGTTGTATGGGCCATAGATTGTTGTGAGCACAAGGCTGGGGCATCAACAATCCTTTGCTTAATCGGCAAGTAAACAGGTGTAACGACTCTTACCAAGAGCGTACTCAGCTTGCGGCGCTGCACTCGCTGGTTGTTTTTCGTGCCATTAAGACCGATTGTTCCACTTGTTTGGTATTAAATCCACCTCTAATCGCAAAAAACTTGATTGTTTAATATTTTGTGCTACCGCTTTTCTGTTGATGCTCTTGTAGTTAATACATTACCCCAGTACTCGCGGCCTATAACTTGATCGTGCCAAGGCTGGCTTCTTTTATGTCGCTTGCGGGTTTATGCCGTTACAATGCCAAGCCACAGTAATTGTATATATGCACATCTATGACAGCCCCTTTTGTTCACCTTCGAGTACGCACTGAATTTTCTTTGGTTGATAGCATCGTTCGCATTAAGCCGCTGATAAAAACGGTAGTGGATATGAACATGCCGGCCTGCGGCATTAGTGATTTAACCAACTATTTCGGTTTGGTTAAATTTTATAAAGCGGCGCAGGGCGCAGGGGTGAAGCCCTTGGGTGGCTGCGACTTTTTATTGCGTATTGATGACGAAACGCCGCCCACGCTATTTACGCTTTTTGCGATGAATAACCAAGGCTATAAAAACATTTTAGAGCTGATCTCGCGGGCATACCAAAAAGGCCAGTATGGTGGCCAAGCGCTCGTACGCCGTGAGTGGGTAGAGGAGTGCAGCGGCGATGTTATCGCGTTATCCGGTGGGCGCGATGGCGAAGTTGGCATGGCTTTGGTGGCCGATCGCACCGCCCAAGCGCGTGAAATGTGTGCTTGGTGGCAAAAAACATTCCCTGACCGGTTCTACTTAGAGTTACAACGCACAGGCCGCCCCAACGAAGAGTTCTATTTGCATGCGGCGGTTGCGTTAGCGGGTGAGTTACAAGTGCCGGTAGTGGCGACAAATGATGTGCGCTTTTTAACGGCTGATCAGTTCGACGTTCACGAAGCGAGGGTGTGTATTGGCGAAGGGCGGGCTCTGGACGATCCACGCAGAGAAAAACGCTATTGCCCTCAGCAATATCTGCGTAGCCCCGAAGAAATGGTCGAGCTATTTAGCGACATTCCAGAAGCCATCGAAAATACAGTCGAAATAGCCAAGCGTTGTACGCTGGATATTCAATTGGGCAAATACTTCTTGCCAGAATACCCCATCCCAGAGGGCATGACTGAAGCTGAGTTCTTTAGAGAGTTGTGCGTTAAAGGCCTGGATAACCGCTTGAGCAAGCTAATGGATGTTAGCTTGCCAGACTTCCCGCAAAAGCGTATTCCTTATGATGAGCGTCTCAATTTCGAGCTGGATATTATTATTCAGATGGGGTTCCCAGGTTACTTTCTTATCGTAATGGACTTTATTCGCTGGGCGAAAGAGCACGATATCCCCGTTGGGCCTGGCCGTGGCTCGGGTGCGGGCTCATTAGTGGCCTATGTGTTAGATATTACCGATCTTGATCCGCTCGAATACGATTTGCTCTTTGAGCGATTTTTGAACCCCGAGCGGGTATCGATGCCGGATTTCGATGTCGATTTTTGCATGGATAACCGCGACAAGGTGATCGGTTACGTAGCCGATAACTATGGCCGCGATGCCGTAAGCCAAATTATTACCTTTGGTACCATGGCGGCAAAGGCTGTGGTGCGCGATGTGGCGCGCGCGCAGGGTAAGTCTTATGGCCTTGCCGATAAGCTTTCGAAGATGATTCCTGCCGATCCTGGTACAACGCTAAACAAAGCGTTTGAGCAAGAAGAGCCGTTGCGAGAATTTTTAGCCATTGACGAGGAAGCCCAAGAAATTTGGGATATGGCCTTGCAGCTCGAAGGCGTTACCCGAAACGTCGGTAAACACGCCGGTGGAGTTGTGATTGCACCGACAAAACTGGTGGACTTTGCCCCGTTATATTGCGATGAAACTGGCGCAGGGCTGGTGACGCAATACGATAAAAACGATGTGGAAGATGCCGGCCTTGTGAAGTTTGACTTCTTGGGCTTGCGCACGCTGACAATCATCGACTGGGCCAAAAAAATGATCGACCAGCGGTTAATCGCCAAAGGCGAACCGCTATTAGATATCAGTGCTATCGATCTTCAAGACGAGCCCACCTTTAAGCTACTTAAGCGGGCCGAAACCACCGCCGTATTCCAGCTGGAATCGCGTGGTATGAAAGACCTTATCAAACGCTTGCAGCCTGAAAACCTCGAAGAAATTATTGCCTTGGTTGCACTTTTCCGGCCGGGGCCTTTGCAATCGGGCATGGTTGATGACTTCATTAACCGTAAGCACGGTCGTGCGCCAGTTGCTTACCCAGATGCAAAATACCAGCACGAAAGCCTTAAGCCTATTCTTGAGCCTACCTATGGCGTAATTGTTTATCAGGAACAGGTGATGCAAATTGCACAGGTGCTGGCGGGTTATTCGCTCGGTGGCGCCGATATGCTGCGCCGTGCAATGGGTAAGAAAAAGCCTGAAGAAATGGCTAAGCAGCGTTCTACCTTCCAAGACGGTGCCAAAGATAACGGCATAGATCCAGACCTTGCGATCAAAATTTTTGACTTGGTGGAAAAGTTTGCCGGTTATGGTTTTAACAAATCGCACTCGGCGGCTTACGCTTTAGTCAGTTATCAAACTGCTTGGTTAAAGGCGCATTACCCCTCGCAATTTATGGCGGCGACCATGTCGTCGGATATGGATAAAACCGACAAAGTCGTTACCTTTATTGAAGAGGTGCGCAACATGGGAATTAACCTGTTGCCGCCAGATGTTAATAATGGCGACTTTCATTTTACAGTGGATGATGACGACAATATTATTTATGGCTTAGGGGCTATTAAAGGCTTAGGTGAAGGACCGGTTGAAGCCATTATTGAGGCAAGAAAGGCTGGGCCGTTTAAAGATCTCTTCGATTTTTGTGATCGCGTTGATGCACGCAAAGTAAATAAGCGCGCCTTGGAGGCGTTGGTGCGCTCTGGGGCTATGGATAATATTGGCCCCGGTGTAGATTACGATTACGACCGCGCAGTATTGTGGGCGGCCATTGCCGAAGCCGTTAAAACCGCCGAGCAAAGCGCCAAAAACGCCAGTGCAGGTATGGTCGACTTGTTTGGTTCTGTGGTGCCCGAATCCGATAATCGCGCTGATGTATACCAAGATTTTCGCCACATAAGGCGCCAGTCAATTAAAGAGCGCTTAAATGGCGAAAAAGAAACCTTGGGCCTGTATTTAACCGGGCACCCTATTGATGAATATGACGCAGAGCTAAAGCACTTAGTGTCGTCGCGTATTTCTAGTTTAGTACCCGATAAAAATAAACAAACGATTGCGGGCATGGTGGTGGCGTTTCGGGTAATGAAGACCAAGCGCGGCGATACCATGGCCTTTATTACCCTTGATGATCGGACCGGCCGAATTGATTTAGCTATCTTTGCCGACACCTATAATGATCACCGTGAAATTATTGTGAAAGATGCTCTGCTGGTTGTTGAAGGGCAGGTCAGTAACGATGATTACAGTGGTGGCCTTAAAATGCGTGCCGATACCATTAAAGGCTTTGATCAAGCGCGCGAGGCAAGGGTGGCAGGCTTACGTTTACGCCTAGATAACAATGAATTATCGGTAGATACCGTGAAGCAACTAAAGCAAAGTTTAACGGCCTTCTCGGGTGGCCAGTGCCCCGTTATGGTGAGTTTGAATACCGATTATGCCACCGCACAGTTGGCACTAGGCCAAGAGTGGCGAGTACGTGCCGCCGATGATTTACTGCAAAGCTTGCGCAGCAGCTTTGGCTCACAAGCGGTAGAGGTTGTTTACCGTTAATTTTGAGCAGCTTATTGCGGTGTGCGATCGCTCCTGCGCACCGCATTGGGGTATTCATCATGTCGCAATCACTTGTTCGCGTGAATATTCTACCCATTATCAACGCTTCAACTCTTAAATCGTGACTACAATCAATGGGGTGGCTGATATTTTGTTGCGTATTGGCTTGTGAATTTTTTACCTCGTACATTGGTATAACCAACGGTTGCTTTTATGAAGTCTCAAATATGCCTGCTATCGGCGTTACTAGCCGGTTGCTCAGCGTTCTCTTCGAGCGAATCGAAAACACCAGCAGAAAAAGGCCTGGCCGATTTAGCCGATATGCCTATTGGTATTGCGGTGAATATCGAAGGTAAAGCGCGTGATACCTTAAATAGCGCCGTTCGCCGCGCTATTGTAACGACGCACTTTGACCAAATGTCCGTCGAAAACACAATGAAAATGAAATACTGGGATAGCAAGGATTTCTCCAACCCTAGGGTTGACGAGCTAACGGCCTTTGCTGTTGCTAACAACCTTAAGATGCATGGTCATGTGTTGGTATGGCATCGCTCGTACCAGCTACCAAGCTGGGCATATGACGATAACCCTAATTTCCTTACTGACTTTACTCGGCACGTTGCTGGTGTGGCAGGAAAAAATGCATCAACAGGCATCATGGCGAGTTGGGATGTGGTAAATGAAGCCCTTTACGATAAATACGATGATGGCGACAACGGCCCTAACGGTAAAGGTGGCGACGTAAACGGGGGGGTGAAGTATCGAAAGTCAGTTTTTTATCGCGCTTTAGGCCCAGATTATATTGCCCAAGCGTTTAAAGCGGCCGATAAAGCCGAGCCCAATGCCGACTTGTATTACAACGATTTTAATACTGAAGATGGCGGCCCAAAAACTGATTCCTTGGTTAATTTAATTGATGGTTTGGTTAAGCAGGGCGTACCGATTGATGGCGTCGGTTTTCAGATGCATGTGATATCAGATTACCCATCGCTCGATAATATTAAAGCGTCGTGGCGTCGCATTCTTGATTTAAACCATAATCTTAAAATTAAGATTACCGAATTAGATGTGCGTGTGAATAATCGCTACGATGGTAATCCCGATAACGACTACGAAACTTGCAACAATTGCCCAGGCCTTGAGAAACAAAAAGCGCGCTACAAGGAAATTGTTAAAGCTTACTATGAGGTGGTGCCAGCTAAACTGCGTGGTGGTATTACGATTTGGGGTGTGTCTGATACTGACAGTTGGTACGGGCCAGTAGAAAAACCATCGCAACCCGATTGGCCCTTGTTGTGGGATGGAAACCTTAAAGAAAAGCCAGCTTTTTACGGTGTGAAAGAAGCAATAATAGAATCTGAATAATCACTAAAAAGTAACCAAAAGGCTTTGGGGGATTACCCCAAAGCCTTTTTTTATGCCCATAAAAAAACCACCGGCTAGGCGGTGGTTTTAGGTTTAAAAGGCCGCTGCGCTATGGCGGCCCATTTAAGGATTAGCCTTGGCTAATTAGGTATCGCTACCGCACTCGGCTGAACCGTTACCGTCAAGGTATTCGCGCAGCCATATAATCGCGGCTTTCTCTGTACCTTCTGCGGTCACAATGCCAGAGCGTTCGGTGTTGCGCCATGTTTGACCTTCGATATAGCCCCACAATGTTACGCCCTGGATGCTTGGGTGTTCCCACATCGTTGGGAAGAGTGCTTTGTAGCGCGCGCACTGGTCCATGCCTTCATCGTCAATATCCAGCTCAGAAATATACAGCGGAATATTAAATACGGCAAAGCGGTCGAGTTCGGCATCTATTTGTGCGGCAGTGACACTATTCCAAGAATCCACGCCATTAATACTAAAGGCATGTGTTTGGAAGCCAACCCCATCAATTAAGTCGCGGTCGTTAAGTAAGCCAATAATGGTTTCGTAGTCGGTAGAGTTAGTATTAGAGCCATTTACAGCATCGTTAATAATGTTGTAATCATTAATTAACAAAGTGGCATTGGGGCAGTATTGCCTGGCTTTTTCGTAGCTCCAAATGACCCAATCCCAGCCTGTAGTGCCGGCACCGCCTATGGCATCGCGATAAGATGCGGGCGCATTGGTGGGTTCGTTCACAACGTCGATCATATGCTTAAAGCCATTTTCTGCTGGTGCATCGTAGCGCTCGCAATAGGCTTGAATCCATTCTTCTACTTCGGCTAATTGCTCAGCTTCGGTTAGGCTGCCAATCCAGCTAGGCTCTTGGCTGCCCCAGACAAAGGTATGGCCTTTAAATGGCATGCCATTAACTTTGGCGTAGGCGTAGGCGCGGTCTAAGTTGCCCCAGTTCATAAAGTCGCGGCTGCCTTCAACGGCATCCCACTTGCCAGAGTTTTCAGGTGTTACTTGATTCCAGTAACTGCCAAAACTGGTTGGAATAGAGCTGGCAATAATGTTACCCAAGAATTTGGTTGCACCGGCGGCTAGCCCACCAGTGGCGGTCGCGTCGGGTTCTGGGTAAACAATGGAGTCGTCGCCTGCTGCCCCTAAAATCACCATGTCATCAACATAATAAGAAGCGGTTTCGCTCGCAGACTCGATATAGGCATAAACACCTGTTGAAGTGCCTGTGGGGGTGTGAGTGTAAGAGCCGCTCAGTTTGACCCAGTCGTCGGCTGTTACGCTTTCGCTGGTGATGCCGGTGTAATTTGCATTGCCGTCGTCATCGGTATAGTTAACGGTAAGGCTAACGGTTTCGGTGCCTTCACCCGCGGCCATTTTGACCCACACTTCGAAAGAGTAAGTTTCGCCTGTAGCAAAGTTGCTTAGATTAATTAAAGGTGCGTTCCAAGAATCGGTACGACCGCTAACAAGAATGCTAAATGAGCCGCAATGAGCCTCTGCGTCGCTTTGCTCCGCTGTGGCGCCTTGTGCCCCCCAAGGAGTTAAGCCGTCTTCAGCGCCGCCGTTAACCGCTAAATTATCTGTGACAGCGGCGCATGCGGTGGCCATCTCAGAACTAGAGGTCGCTTCAGAACTCATGGCCATTTCAGAACTAGAGGCCGCTTCAGAACTCATGGCCATTTCGGAGCTAGAGGCCGCTTCAGAACTCATGGTCATCTCAGAGCTCGAGGCCTCTTCGGAACTCATGGTCATCTCAGAGCTAGAAGCCGCTTCGGAACTTATGGCCATTTCAGAGCTAGCAATACTTGAGCTGCTGGCAGCGTCATCGTCTTCATCATCTTTGCAACCACCCAGCGCTAAGCTTAAGGTCGCAATAGCGATAAGGCTTTTACCTTTGTTTCTAGAGGATGTGTTTATCAGTGAAAGCATAGGTGTCTCCAGTGAGGGATAGAATGCGCGGCTGTTAAGCCTGCGCATAGCTTAAAAATCACAGCTAAGTGTAGTTGTGCCTACTGGAGTTACCAGACGAAACATAATAAAAAAGAGTATTCATGACTGATGAGTACTTTAATTGCCCTAGGTTTGATTATTTTTCGCCACTCCAGTCAAGGCGCATGTCCCAAGTGTGTACTTTACTTGGGTCGAGCACGGGGGTATCGCTCGTTATGGCGCGATGCACATTGATTGCGGGTGTGATGTTGGCATCGCGGCCATAAATGTAGTCTTGATCATGCACGATGGTTAGGTACGCTTTATTCAAGCTCAATGCACGCGCCGGTGATGGGGTAATGAGTGTGTAAACATCGGCGTTTTCGACGGCGTTTTTGCGTAGCGTGCCATCGGCATTAAACCATTTCTCGGTCATTTCGCTGTTTTGGCGAAATTCATTACCGCCGCCCACAGTAGCTAGGTAATGAGCAATTTCACCTTGCTTGCTGCCCATTGTTGGCGCATCAACCATGCCTTTTAAATCGATGTAACCCCAGCCGTTTGCACCTGTAATTTTGCGGGCAAAAGCAAATGTTTGGTCAATAGTTGTACCGATAGTGCTGTGGCAGCCCATGCAAAAAAGTGTTTCTTCGCTGTCTTGTATGCGTAAGTGTCCATCTTTGGCTTCGATAAACCCCATTAGTGTCCAGCCAAAATTATTGCTAATACCTCTATCTTCGCGGTAATCATATTTTGGCAGTCGGCCCTCTGTTTTTTCTTGTTGCTCGTTACCGTATGCGGATAACAAACTGGCTGCTGATAAAAACTGGTGTTTACGCATATAGCGCAGCTCTTTCATGCGCGCCGGTACGGTAATGTTGCCATTGTTATCTACGCCCACATAACGCACAGTGTGTAAAAATTCCGTGCCTTGCGGGTACAGCATAATGTTTACGGGGGTGTGATTCGCGCCGCCGGCATAAGTGACTTGCTGGGGTATTTCTGTAATGCGCTCTTCTAAAATTCCGTTTTGGTTGAGGTCCTGGCACAGCAATTTTTCGTTAATAGGCGGGGTAGATATAGTGCTTAAATCTTTAATCGCCATTTCTAAAATAGCAAGGTTCGCTAAATAGGCGTCTTGTGAATAAGCATTATCGTCACGGTTGTTTGTATCGGTGCAGGCGGATGCTCTAAAGGCTTGAGGTAAGCGAATCATTACGTCGTCTGTAGAACCATTAGTTGGCCAAAAGGTACTGGGCAGTGGTTTGTAGTTAAATGCTACCCAGTGGCTACCATCTTTCGCAAAACCTAAATTATCGAAAGCCTCTTTACCTAAAGCTAAGTTGTTAAGTTCTGGAATAGGGCCTTGCCAGTCGGCCATATCTTTTAGTTGGCGAATGAGTGGTGAATAGTTATCGGTATTGATGTAATTAAGGATTTCGTTATCACCGATTTGGCTAATGCGTTCGCGACGATCTTCAAATAAGTTTTTCCAGTGATTTGTAAGCCCAGGATCTGAAAAGGCGTATTCCATCTGCAGGCCCAAATCATTCATCGCGTTAGGGCGCGAGAGAAAGGGATAGCTTTGATGGCACGTAATACATGGGTTGTAGTTGGCTTCGTGTTTTGTATAGCACTGGGGCGGAATAACGGCTTCAGGGTTGTATGTGGTTGTGCGGGTTTTGGGGCGAATATCGCTGGTTTTAGTATTGCTTAATAATGCATTCGCCGCAGTGGCATTATCTTTTTTTTCGTTTAATGAGGAATCACTATTGCAGGCAGAAAAAAGTAAGCAGGCGCTAAGGATAAAAAGCGTTTTCATTGTGGTACCGTTGGTATTACAAACATAAAGTTGGTTATAAAAAAAGGTGGCCGAAACCACCTTTTTACGTACATTAATTAGTGAAGCGTAGGCTTCAGCAATTACTCATTAAATAGCGGGGTCGTCAAATACCCAAACCATATTATTTTGGTGATTTCCGGTATCTTCACCAATTAATACACGACCGTCGTTTAAAATGACGAGGTTGTCGGGGTTAGAAATGTTATTAATATTGCAGCGGTTAGCGGTGCGGTCTGGATAGTAGGGGCCGCCAACAATCGCTGGGATCATATGCGTCGCATCAACATTGCCATCGCTATCTTTAACCAACTTCATTCTGTACACCAAGCCGCAGCTACCGTGAGTACCATCGAGTTGAATGCTGCCAACATCGTCAGCCATAGCGCCAGTAAAGGAAGACATGGCCATATACATATAAGCTTGCGCGCCATCTGCTGCGCCGTTATTCCACCAAGCGCTTGCGAGATCGAAGTTGATATTCACGCCTTCCATTTTATTAAATTCACCGGTTGCGCCTAAGGCAACAGCCGCTTTACGCGATTCTAAAAAGGCTGGGCGATCGTCGCTAAATGGACTTGTGGCAATAGTGCCGTCGGTATCTAAATCGGTTTGGGTTTTAGCTTCAGCCCAAGCGTTGATATTGGCATCAGTAATATATTTTGCTTCAGCTATTGTGCCATCGTAAGACCGCACAATAGTGAGGAGTTCGGCATCGCTACCGTGCCCGAGCTCTACCCACTCAATCGCAAACGCGGCTTCGGCAGGGTCTGTTACGCCACTGGTTTGCGTGACTTTAGCCGCATATAAAGTACCAGCGCTTAAATCACCTGCGGTATCAGCAACAAATTTAAAGAAAACAACACCGCCGCCATCGTCACTTAAAAATACGGTTTTATTGTCGGGCATTACCACGGGGTTTTCGTGCGAAAAGCGGCCCATAACAAAGCGTTTTTCCATTTCGATATTCGCAACATTGGCAGCCGTGGCGGTATCGTTAGTGCCGATTTCTACTATGTAGCCGTAATCGTACGGGTTAGCCCATGCGCCAGAGCCATCGACTGGCAGACCAAGGTAGCTCGTTACCGATACGGCGTTGCCATTGTCGGTATCAAACCAGTCGGCGGTATTATCAAAATAGAGTTCTTCTGCTGTAAGTGGTGTGTTCCAAGGGCTTACGCTGCCAAAGCAGTTAACCCAAGTCCCCTTAACGCTAGAAAAATCTAACATGCCTTCTTGAGTAACGGATTGATAACCAGAAGAATTTAAATCATCAACATGAATTCGGCTCATGCCGCCTGGCCGATCTTCCCAGTTGGTAAAAACATAAAAGCCTGTGTCGCCATCAGGAATTACACCGTTAAAATCGGGGTCGTTAGAATTCTTAAGCAATGTTGTGCCGTTTGAAGCAATAATATCACCCATGGTTTTATTATCAGCTAGGGCGACATCTTGCTGAGTTAAAACCTGGTAACGACCTACTGCGGTGTTCACCACTTCTTTTTCGCTTTCAAGAATAGGGGCGGGCAGTTCAGCTACTTGGCCTAAATTATTAAAGTCGGCGCCAACAACAACACCTACGGTACCTTTGGCAAAAGCCATCCCATCGCTATCGAGGGTATCGTTTGCCGAGTTAGGGTGTTGCACGTTTAAAAAGAACGTACCATCGCTGTTTAGGTACATGCCTGTAAACTCGGCACCCAAAGGCGCGCTAGCTAAGCGTATAAGGCTGGCTCCGGTAACGCCGGGTTCGCCCTGTTCTCCTGTCGCGCCGTCGGTGCCTGCTGCCCCGTTTGTACCTGCGGCTCCTTGCTCGCCGGTTTTGCCTTGTGTACCGTCATCGCCGTCACTGCAACCGGTAAGACCTAAAGCCACTGCTGACATAGCAGCAATAAGTACGCTGAGCGTTTTGCGTTTCATAATGTATCACCTAACTAATGGATGTCTGAAAATCACTTCCCATATGGAATTGTGCAAGCCAGTCGTTAGCATTTGGCGCCAACTCAAACTTGTGGTGCTGCAGGCTAGAGGCTGCCTGTGACAAATGGCTGACTGTTTTGGGGCAATTAGGTGATAGTTTTGTGGCATTCAGACGACACTAATGTGATGACTAAAATTCGAGCATATACTGCATACGCTAAAAGCTCTTGAAAAACGTTAGAGATGCCCTTTAGTGTTAAGAAAAAAGGAAAATGGACGCATGCTAAAACTAAACAGAAAGTTTTTTTTCATGGCCTTAATGATGTTGTTTGCAGGTTGCGATAACGATACTTTGAGGTGTAAACCCATCATTGCGGCTTACCCAACGTGGCCGATTGTAGACTTTTCCATTGAGGATATTCGCTGGGATTATTTTACCCACCTTGGAGTTGTTGCGATTTACCCTTTGGCCGACGGTACGCTAAACACTCAGGATGCCGATAGCGTATTACCGGCATTGCTCGCGGCAGCTAAAAAAAATAATAAAAAAATCATTATCTCTATTGGTGGTAGCGGCGAAGCGGGAAAAGGTTTTTTAGCGTTAACAAAAAGCGCGCAAACCCAGCAAATATTTGTTCGTAGGGTTGTTGAATATGTACAGCGTTACGACTTAGCCGGCGTGGATATTGATTGGGAATATTGGACTTATCAAAATGTGTTGGGCAAGGGCGGCAACGACCCAGATGAAAGCCGCCGTTTAGTGAATTTACTCAAGGCATTACGCACGGATCTGCCTGCCGATAAATTACTGACCGTAGATATTTTTGTAGGTGATTGGGTCGGGCAGCAGTATTTACCGGAGATCGAGCAATATGTGGATTATATCAATGTTATGGCTTACGACTTTACCGGTGCTTGGCCAGAATCCCCCGTGGGCCATCATGCTGATTTTTCCACCTTTAAACGTGCGTTAGCTTTTACACGTTCACAAGGCTTTAATCCCGAAAAGCTACTTGTAGGGCTACCAACTTACGGTATTGAGTTTCATGAGAGTGGTAATAAAGCGATTAAGCACTAACCATTTCGCGATATTCTTAAGGGCACCTCTAAAAATAGTAATTTTTGTGTGAGAGCAAGGAAGCACCGCCAGGAGAGCCGCAGTTTACGTGGTGTAAATGAGGACTCGAGGACGGAGCTGACGCCGCTATCGCGGAAAAAGTGCATTTTTAGAGATGCCCTTAAGCGGTTATCGCAAGCTAATGGTAAAAGTGATGTACTTAAGCGCGGACGTGATCAAGACCTTTATTTTGAAACGCCTTCACTTATTGCTAAAAAAGCTCAGTTAATACAGCAAGGCGATTACGCTGGCGCTATGGTCTTTGAGTTAACAGGCGACAGCCTAGATCCGCAAACCAGCTTGTTGCGGCGCGTACATCAAAGGCTACAAGCCGTAGGGTGCCAAAGCTAGTAGTCCTCTGCCAGCTGTACGCGATGTGCTTGCATTTTCTATTGTGTTACATGTAATATCGGTGCAGCACTTTACTAATGGGTGCCTCCATCACTAAGGATTGAGTTATGAATATTATTCTTGATTATGTTTTAACGTTTCAATTTGCCTTTTTTGTTTTCATTATTGTTGTTCTTAAATCATCGATTAAATTTGTGCCACAAAATCGTGCTTGGATTGTAGAGCGCTTTGGTAAGTATCAATCCACCAAAGAAGCTGGGCTTAATTTTATTTTCCCTTTTATTGATAAGATCGCCGCCGATCGCTCACTGAAAGAGCAGGCCTACGATATTCCAAGCCAGGCGGCTATTACCAAAGATAATATTTCGTTGACGGTAGATGGCGTGTTGTATTTTCGTGTGCTTGACCCTTATAAAGCCACCTACGGCGTAGAAGACTATACCTTTGCGGTAACCCAGTTAGCCCAAACGACCATGCGCTCGGAGCTGGGTAAAATCGAGCTGGATAAAACCTTTGAAGACCGCGATGCGCTGAATGCTCAAATTGTATCGGCAATCAATTCTGCAGCAGAAACCTGGGGCGTTGCCGTGCTGCGTTACGAAATTAAAGATATTGTTCCACCTGCATCAATTATGGATGCAATGGAATCACAAATGCGCGCGGAGCGAGAACGACGCGCTAAAATTTTGGAATCAGAAGGTGAGCGACAGGCAGCGATTAATATCGCCGAAGGTGAAAAGCAATCCCGTGTGTTAGCGGCTGAAGCGGAACGTACCGAGCAGGTTTTTGCCGCTCAAGGTGAAGCCGAAGCCATTAAAGCTGTCGCCGATGCGCAAGCACAAGCGCTTAAAGTCGTTGGTGATGCAGCAGCAACAGACGAAGGGCAGAAAGCCGTACAGCTTGATTTGGCGACCAAAGCTATTGAAGCCAAGCGTGCCATTGCAAAAGAATCGAGCGTGGTATTACTACCCGATGGCAGTACTGAAGCTTCGGCGCTTGTGGCGCAAGCGACCAGTATTATTAATGCCTTAAATGCAGGAGGAAAGGCGTGATGGAATCGCTGGCGCATTACATTCCCCAGCTAATGATTACGGCCGGTATTATCATACTGGCCATCGAGGTGGCCGTATTGGGGTTTGCGACCTTTATATTATTTTTCTTAGGTCTTTCGCTGATTATTACCGGTGCCATTTGTTGGGTAGGGCTAATGCCGGCAACTTGGCCTGTGATTCTCCTAGCAAATGCTATTTTAACTACAGTACTTGCGGGTGTTTTATGGCGCCCTCTATTACGCATGCAAAGCCATACCGATGATAAGCGTGTAAAAAGTGATTTTGAAGGGCACATTTTCGTGACATCGGAAACGGTCAATAAAAGCGGCTCTGCGCTTTACACCTATTCTGGTATACAGTGGAAGTTAAAAAGTGATATCGAAATAGCGGCAGGATGCGAAGTCGAGGTTATTAAGGCTGAAGTTGGTGTGCTATGGGTGAAGGCTGTTTGAGTCTTCTTTAGTTTTTACAGGTTAATATAGGTTGCTTTGAGGCACCTCTAAAAATAGTAATTTTTTTGTGAGAGCAAAGAAGCACCGCCCGGAGAGCCGCAGTTTACGTGGTGTAAATGAGGACTCGAGGACGGAGCTGATGCCGCTATCGCGGAAAAAGTGCATTTTTAGAGATGCCCCTTAGGCGGTTTTCTCGCCCAGCAGTAGAAACCTTTATTGATATCGAGCGCCCCAATACCTGTGATAAACAGCCCGAGCAGGGGTATAGGTCGATAGGGTGTTTTTACGCAGCCATATCGCAAGGGATAAAAACATTGTGTGATGATAGCGTGTTTGAGCAAGCGCGTAAAACGCGGGGGCATTGCCAAATATCGGGGGAGGAATACTACGGTGGTGCTGGCAAATTGTTTGCTGTAACAGATAAAGCATCGGCGCTTAAAGCCATCGAAGAAATTGTGCACCAAGGCGAAGGCGTTTCTGAGAATATTTTAAATGAAACGGTTTGTGAGCATGCAGATAAAACGCTGGAACCGGAGTCTATTGATGATGGTGATACGTTAGCTGATGGTTGGAAAATGTATTCCCATTATGTGCGTTTTCGTGAGATCCAATTTGGACGCCGTTACTTGCCGACACAAAAAATTACCGACACTCCAGCAGGGGATATTATTCCTATCGACTGGAGCGAGGTTTACCCCACTGTTACCAATCCGCAAGCGGCAGATTACAAAGGTACTGATATCGAGCCTGCAGTGGATAATTTTAATGGGACTTATACGCAACTAATCGATAATATCTATGCGGCGTTTAACGGCGAAAAAAGTGATGTTGCACAAAGTGAACCAGCCGGTATGCGCAAAGCTGTAACAGTGATGTGGGAATTAAAATATCAAGCTATTGCACTAATGAAAACACCATCGCCATTAGCAATGCATCAAGGCGAAACGGTTGGCGCGCCGTTCGAGTATTTACGCTAAAAACAAGTTTGCTAAAAACAGCTTTAAAACCCTTCTACTACTAACCGGCGGCAGTTTGGCTGTCGCCGGTTAGCTACCAATTGCCACAGGGTCTACGCGCTGTTATTTTAGCGCCCCATTAGTACAATATTTCGGTTTAAAATCCGTTGTAGGGTTTGTCTCTTGAATATTTCGTGTGGAACGTGTGTGCGCTGTGTTTTTCTAGCTGCGGTTTTCGTTAATCATCGGTGTCTTAATGTTACAGAAATCTAGCGTATGGCTTTGGCTGCGTAAAGCCTTGTTGCAAGGTGGCGCGTTTGTGCTGGTGTTTTTAGTGCTATCAGTGGCTTTGGACGAATGGCGCGGTAGGGCGTTGCCATTAGCAAGCATCCCTAAAACTGTTTACTTTGATGTTGAGGGTAACAGTGTTGATCTTTTAGCTTTGTCTCGCGAAGGGCTTGTGGTTGTGTATTTTTGGGCCACATGGTGTGGGCCTTGTAAAGTAACTTCGCCGTCCATAAAACAGCTGGCCAAGCATTACCCTGTGGTCACTATAGCGATGGCGTCGGGTGGGGATGATAAATTGAAACGCTATTTTTCTAATGCCGCGCCAAGTTTGGTGATGGTTAACGATAATAGCCAAACCATTGCAAAGCAGTGGGGTGTGCAGGTTACACCCACAGTATTATTTGTGAAAAATGGCGCTATCGCGGGCCACACGATCGGTGCTAGCGGTTACCCTGGGTTGCGTCTGCGGGCATGGTGGGCAAAAAATTAAAGCTAGAAGCCGCGCTAGAGAGCCGAAAAGATGCGTATTCCCTTAGTGCGCATGGTGAGTAATAAAAATGTGTAGTCCTTGCAGGATGCCCAAAAGTGCTTGGCATTTTCCGGCTGGGAAGCGCATACGCATATGAGCCAAAGTAACAGGTATATCTAAGCCTTGACAAAGCATTAGCTGTGACTTAAATGTGATATGATATATCATATCTGATGTAGGCCAGATATCTAATAAGTTGTAGTCAATTGGGCGCCTTTAGTCGGTGAGAGAAATATGAAAGCTTTCGAAAATAAACCAAGTGATATCGGGGAAAGTGGTGTTGCCCGGTTACCCGTCACCGTTCTGTCTGGGTTTCTCGGAGCCGGCAAAACAACGGTACTTAATCAAATACTCAACAACCGAGATAATCGCCGGGTGGCTGTCATTGTTAATGACATGAGCGAAGTAAACATAGATGCGGCGACGGTAAAAAATGAAGTCGCGCTAAATCGCAGCGAAGAAAAGCTGGTGGAAATGAGCAACGGCTGTATTTGCTGCACGCTTCGTGAGGACTTGTTAATTGAGGTTAGGAAACTCGCGGAAGAAGGGCGCTTTGATTATTTGGTGATTGAATCGACGGGTATCAGCGAACCTTTACCCGTGGCAGAAACCTTTACCTTTGCTGATGAGCAGGGTCAGAGTTTGGGCGAGGTGGCGCAATTGGATACCATGGTGACGGTGGTTGATGCCGCTAATTTTTTGGTCGACTTTAACAAAGCAGACTATTTGCAGGACGGAGACGAGCACCTTGGTGATGATGACGAACGCACTGTTGCCGATCTGTTGGTCGACCAAATTGAGTTTGCCGATGTCATTTTGGTCAGTAAAACTGACTTGGTGACGCCGGCGCATACGCAGAAAGTCATGGCTGTACTTCGCACGCTGAATACTGATGCAACCGTATTACCAATTAGTGAAGGCAAGATTGAATTAGGCGAGGTGCTGGGCACTGGAAAATTCAGTTTTGAAAAAGCGCAACAATCGCCAGGATGGCTTAAGGAAATGCGAGGCGAGCATGTGCCAGAAACCGAAGAATACGGTATTAGTAGCTTTGTATATCGCGCACGTAGCCCCTTTCATCCTCAAAAATTCTTTGATTTTTTGCACAGTAAAAACCTAGAAGGAAAATTGATTCGCTCTAAAGGGTATTTTTGGTTGGCAACTCGTCCGGAGTTTGCCGGTCAATGGAATCAGGCCGGTGGTATTGCCCGTTATGGTTTTGCCGGTATGTTTTGGAAAGCCATACCAAAAGATCGCTGGCCAGATGATCCAGACTACCTTAGTTCTATCGAAAAAAATTGGGTGGAGCCATTTGGTGATATGCGCCAGGAATTGGTATTTATTGGGCAAGGCCTCAATCAACAACACATCATTCAAAGGCTCGACCAATGCCTTTTAACTGATGACGAGGTGCTAGCCGGTAAGGAATACTGGCTAACACTGGCGGACCCGTTCCCCCAGTGGCAAGAAGAAGCTATGGAAGAGCAGTCCAATAATGAACATTCTGTCGCTTAATATTAATCGGAGTTTTATAACATGAGTGCAGCACATTCCATAGCGTCAGACATGCACCCCAGCGCATTAGCGGATATCTATCAACCTGAAGTCACGATTGCAATTTGGCAGCGCCAGTTAAGCGACAGCATAAATCGCTATGCCGAGCACCTTATGGCTGTGTCGCCACACTGGCAAACGCGATTTATTCAACAACCAGGTAATGTTGCAAAACAGTTAGAAACGGAGCTTCCACTATCGGGCCATCGACAGGTATTTATTGATGATCTTGTGCAGGTCGTGGACATGTTTAGTTGTTTATTCGAGTTGGATCACGTTGGGTTTCGCATGGCGGTATTAAGTAAAGCCATGTGCCCAAGGTTTCATGTGGATCGCGTACCTTGCCGTTTGATCTGCACTTACGCTGGCGCAAGCACCGAATGGCTTCCGCCCGAACACGTAGAGCGCTTAGATAACGGCGGCATAAACCCGCGACCAGAAGCCGCAGCTAAAACGCTCGGGCTTGGCGATGTAGCATTATTAAAAGGCGAGGCTTGGGAAGGCAACGAAGGGCGCGGGTTGGTGCATCGCTCTCCAGCGGCGAGCGACTCAGCGCCACGCTTGGTACTGACACTGGACTTTGCTTAAATTAGCTTCCACTAATCCTCACTTGAAAGTGGGGTATAAACGGCTAACGAATAAATTCTTATCCATCTGCCCTATATCATTCCTGCCAATGTTATCACCGAAAATCTTGTATTGGGGCAGCTTTAAAAATGCTCTTTTTCTGCGATAGCGGCTTACAGGTTTTTGCTCCTCTACATAGTGTTACCTCGGTAACTGCTCCCTGCGTTATTCTAATCAGCCACTTCCCTGTGGTATTAATGCCGCTCCCCTCAAATGCCTGCTTGGGGTGGGGAACTTAGTGAACAGCAAATTAAGGATGTTGTGGAGTATGTACATAGCTTGAGGTACTAGCTGCCTAGTTTCGTGTACCTAGAGCTGAATAAAAATTAAAGGCCCTCTAGGTTTCCCCTAAAAATACATTTTCCTCGCGATAGCTACTTACAGGTTTTCGCTCCTCTATAATGGCTCCTCGACTTTGGTTTACTCCACGGCGAGCTGCGCCGTTCTAATAGGGTGCGTTCTTGTACTGATGCAAAACCTATATTCGGTCCACCCATGGACATTTGTTTCGTTCTCGACTAAAACGCCTGAAGCGTTTTGGTTTGCCGCAGGGCAATCCGTCGGGTTGAAGCCAAGGGGTGCTTCAATAAACCCTTACAAATCGGAGGATCAACTTGCACAGCTAGGGCTTAGCGCCTACCCGGTGCTCCAGCTGCATACCCGTTGGGTCAAAGGTTAGAATGGCGACCAAGGAAAACAGCCGTTGCGACGTCTAACCGATAACCTTCACATTACACCTTCTAATAAGGTCGGCCTTATGGTGGAAGATAAACTGATTCGTGCGGCACAAAGTGGCAATGCTAAAGCGTTTTCGGCGTTGTTGTCGCTTGTGTACGACGTAATTTACCGCTTTGCCTTTAAGTGGGCGGGCAATAAACATAACGCTGAGGATATTACTCAGCAGGCCTGCATTAAGCTTGCGAAAGTGATTAAGCAATTTCGATTTGAATCGGCTTTTACTACCTGGCTATACCGGCTGGTATTAAATTGTGCAAACGACTGGGGGCGCGCGGAAAAACGGCATTGTTCATCGCAAGGTAGCTCTGGAGTAATACCGCCCGAGCAGCCGGATTCTGGTGGTGCGACACAAGCATCTACGGAGCTTGCCAGCGTGTTAAAACAGGTTGATTCAATGGGGCGAGGGTTTAAAGACACCTTGTTGTTGGTATTGGCCGAGGGTATGACTCATGCGGAAGCGGCGAGTATCCTAGAAATTAAAGAAAGCACGGTGTCTTGGCGCATGCATGAAATTCGCAAGCAATTAAAAATTATCGACGAAGCGACGGGGGCATCATCATGAAAGAATCAGAGCTTATTGCTTTGTTACAGTCAGAAAATCCCGATATAGACCCTAAAGCGAAAGCCAATACGCTTGCGGCGGCCATGGCTGAATTTGAATCTTCGACGGCCGTTCAAGCGGAGCATAAAAAAACTGAAAATATTTTCCAAGGATTTTTAAAGCGCTTGCGTCCTACGCGTACACATAGTCAAAAACGCGAGGCAAGCTTGATGAAAACGTTCACTAAAAATTGGTTGTTAGGTGGTTTAGGTTCAACAGCGGCGGTGGTTACGGCCTTTATGCTTATTGGGCCGTCAACGCTAAAAGCGCCAGATGGCGAAGTGCATGAGCCGGCGGACTTAGCCGCAACAGGCGAAAAGCTACCCCGGCCATTGCCTGCCAAAGAAGCAGCTATTGAAGAGGTAATTGTTACAGGTGTCCGCCAGACACTATCAGAATCGAGAGCGATTAAGCGCGAGGCCAGTGGGGTGGTAGATGCAATATCGGCAGAGGATGCGGGTGTTGTGCCTAGCACCGCCAATGCGTCTGCATTAATGCGAACTAAGGAGTCCGCTAAGCTGGCGGCCGCGCCGCAACGCCTAGCTAAAAGCAAACCTGTGGCAGATTTCGCCAGTATGCCGGTAGAAGCGGAACATCGCGACCAGTTTAAAACGGTTGAATCCAATAGCGTAAAAAAAGTGACTGAGCACCCTGTGTCGACATTTTCGATCGATGTTGATACGGCTTCGTACAGTTTTGTTCGGCGCAGCTTAAATGGTGGGCACATGCCGCAGATGGCAGCCGTACGTACCGAGGAAATGCTCAATTATTTTGATTACAGCTACCCCCAGGCAGAAAGCAAAGCGCAGCCCTTTAAGCCAACAGTTGTGATTGCCGATGCGCCTTGGTCTAAACCCGGTGAAAATAAAAAACTGCTGCATATTGGCATTAAAGGCTACGATATTGTCGCTGGTGAACAGCCAGATAGTAATATCGTGTTTTTGCTGGATGTGTCTGGCTCTATGAATAGTGACGACAAGCTGCCATTGGTAAAACAGTCAATGCATTTACTCTTAGAGCAGCTAAAGCCAACAGATACTGTTGCAATAGCGGTTTATGCCGGTGCAGCGGGTACGGTACTAGAACCAACGGCAGTAAAGGAAAAGGGCAAAATATTAGAGGCTTTAAACCGTTTAAGCGCCGGTGGCGGTACAGCGGGGGCGCAAGGTATTGAGCTTGCTTATGCGTTGGCAGAGCGCAACTTTAAGCAAAATGCAGTTAACCGAATTATTTTAGCCACCGATGGTGATTTTAATGTCGGTATTTCCCAGCCCGATACGCTAAAAGGCTTTGTAGAGCGCAAGCGTGAAAAGGGAATATTTCTGTCGGTATTGGGTTTTGGCCGAGGTAATTATAATGACCACTTAATGCAAGAGTTGGCGCAAAACGGCAACGGCGTAGCGGCCTACATCGATACCCTTAGTGAAGCGCAAAAAGTGTTGGTACATGAAGCCACCTCGTCATTATTTCCCATCGCTAAAGATGTAAAAATTCAGTTGGAATTTAACCCCGATAAAGTCAGTGAGTATCGATTGCTAGGTTACGAAACGCGCGCCTTAAAACGTGAAGATTTTAACAATGATAAAGTTGATGCTGGCGATATTGGTGCCGGCCACACGGTTACGGCGATTTATGAATTTGTGCCTGCTGAATCCGCGCATCAACAAATCGATAGCTTGCGCTATGCATCACAGCGTGCGGTTAGAAAAACGAATGCGAGTGAGTATGGGTTTTTAAAATTGCGCTACAAACTGCCAGAAGAAAACACCTCTAAGCTTATTGAGCAGGCCATTACCAGCGATGCGCAAAACCCGAATGAACAGCTCATGCTTGATGTAAATTTTGCGATGGCGGTAGCGGGCTTTGCTGAATTGCTTAAGGGTGGGCAATATCAAGGGGATTGGAGCTTTCAGCACGCGTTGGAATTGGCGCAGGCCAATAAAGGCGCGGACTTATTCGGTTACCGCACCGAGTTTGTACAGCTAGTGCGTAAAGCGATGATGGCCAAAGCGATGTAAGCTGCGCAGTTAAGAGCTTGTACTTCCTGTGGGGCGATCTATAAGATCGCCTTTTTGCCGCCATAATTTGAGTCTTCACAAAATGAAATCATGCAACCAATGTGGTAAGTGCTGCATAAAATATAGTGATGGTGGGTTATCCGCTTCTGCGAGCGAGATTGAAATGTGGGAGCTATTTAAACCAGAAATTTTCGCCTTTGTACGCAATGGTCAAATCTGGGTAGACCCAGAAACGGGCATGCCTTTGCAGCGATGTCCATTTTTGGTGTTGGAGTCTAATCAGCCCAAATACACCTGCAGCATTTACGACGATCGCCCGGAAGACTGCCGGCACTATCCAACCCATATCGATGAGATGGTGAGGGATGAATGTGAGATGATCGAATTAATCGACTTGGAAAAGCCCAGCGAGGCGCAAGCCAAGCTTGATAAAATGATGGCCGATAGTCGTCCTTCTTATTCTTCTTGATTGGATTATTACAATGACATCAACAATTGAAAAAATACACGGCACCGGGAATCCGACACATGCCATTATTTGGTTGCACGGCCTAGGTGCGACAGCCGATGACTTTGTGCCTGTCCTCCCTTATTTGAAGCTCGCGCAGGTACCTACGGTACGTTTGGTGTTCCCGCAAGCGCCAGATAGGCCCATTACGGTTAATGGCGGTTATGTAATGCCGGGTTGGTACGATATTAAAGGCAGCGATATTAGTGACAAAGAAGATTTGCCCGGCATCTCCGAGTCACAAAAAACGTTAGAAGCGCTTATAGAGCAACAAATAGCTAAAGGCATTGCGAGTGAAAATATCATTATTGCCGGGTTTTCGCAGGGCGGGGCAGTCGCGTATTACACGGGGATACGTCTAAAGCACAAGGTGGCGGGAATTTTGGCGCTTTCAACTTACTTGCCGTTTGCCCAGAATGCACAGGCGCAGCACACGGGTATTAACTTAAAGACGCCCGTAATGGCCATGCACGGGCGCGCTGATGCGGTTGTGCCTTACGGTATGGGTAAAGCCAGTGCCGATGAAATGACCAAGCTCGGTTACCCTTTGCAATGGCAGGACTATGCCATGGAGCACAGTGTAATACCTGAGCAGTTAGTGGACATTGGGCGGTGGATTAATAGTGTATTTGCCGAGTCTAAATAGGAGTTTGTATTTGTCATTTTGGCTCAGCTCTATAAAGCCGAGCATTTCGGTATTTCTCGCTTGAGTAAATTCTGCCAACCCGCTAAAGTGCGCACCGGAGTCAGCCAGGCAATCGCTTCTGCTTAGCAGGGGAGGAAAGTCCGGGCTCCATAGGGCAGAACGCCAGGTAACGCCTGGGGGGCGCGAGCCTACGGAAAGTGCAGCAGAAAGTGTACCGCCTAAGCGCGCAAGCGCCGGTAAGGTTGAAAAGGTGCGGTAAGAGCGCACCGCGTGACTGGCAACAGTTCACGGCGATGGTAAACCCCGTTCGGAGCAAGACCAAATAGGAACCCGTATGGCGTGGCCCGCGTTGGGTTCGGGTAGGTTGCTTGAGGTGTGTGGCGACACATATCCCAGATGAATGATTGTCCACGACAGAACCCGGCTTACCGGCTGACTCCCTCTAATTTGCTCGTGGCAGTGATTTCCTACCCTTTAACTACTGATCTCGTTCAGCCCTTTATAGCTAGCGGCTATTTCAAAAAAACTCGATAACCTCTATTTGTTCTTTTTCTTAAAGTTCTTTCTTAAGAGTTGCTTGTAACGCCTTGCTTTAGCTTAACTAACTACCCCCTTTATTAACATGAACGTCCTTTATTGTGCACGTATCAGGCATTAATAAGCTGCCATCTGTCCAACTTTGATGCCACCTTGCTTGACTTTACTTTGATCGCACATATAGTGTGCATAAGTGGTTAAATGTGGTTAATTGTGGTTTTTAGTGGCTCAATCGCTACTCTTGGTGGGGAATCGTGTTTCAGGGCAGTCATAACATTAATATGGACGCTAAAGGGCGCCTAGCGATTCCGGCTAAACACCGGGATCTGCTCGCGACTGTTAGTGAGTCGCGTATTGTTATGACGGCCCATACCCAAGATCGCTGCGTATTACTGTACCCAGAAACTGAATGGCAAGCCATTTTACCGAAGATCGAAGCATTACCGACCTTTAATCGTGCAGCTCTACGGGCGCAGCGGTTATTGATTGGCTATGCGACCACCTTGGAACTCGATGGTAATGGCCGTGTATTAGTGCCGCCGACATTGCGCGATTACGGCAATCTTGGCAAAAAGCTGATGTTAGTTGGCTTGGGCAAAAAGTTTGAACTCTGGAACGAAGACGATTGGCTGCAAACTGTAGCTGCCACCGAAGATGACGAAATGCCAGCAGAAATGCTGTCGCTTTCTTTATAACTCTAACTTAGCGACGTTATGACAGCACAAGCGCATTATTCAGTATTACTCGCAGAGTCCGTTTCCTCATTGGTTGGCAATGAGGGCGGCGTGTACATTGATGGCACCTTTGGAAGAGGCGGCCACAGCCGAGCCATTCTGCAAAGCTTGTCCGAGCAAGCTCAGTTAATAGCCTTTGATAAAGACCCAGAAGCGATTGCAGTGGGCAATGCTTTGCATGCAGAGGACACGCGTTTTTCTATTGTTCACGATTCGTTTGCCAGTATGCAGCAGGTGGCTGAGGAGTGTGGTTTAGTTGGGCAGGTAGATGGCATTCTTTTGGACTTGGGGGTGTCTTCTCCGCAGTTAGATAAAGCCGAGCGGGGCTTTAGCTTTATTAAAGATGGTCCATTAGATATGCGAATGGATACTAGCAAAGGGCAAAGTGCTGCCGATTTTGTCAATCGCGCCAAAGAAGAAGAAATTGCACGGGTTATGAAAGAGTACGGCGAGGAGCGCTTTTCGCGCCGTATTGCCGGCGCTATTGTACGCCGCCGCGCCGAGAAACCCTTCGAGCGTACGCTGGATTTGGCTGATGTAATTACGAAGGCTAACCCGCGTTGGGAACGCGATAAAAACCCTGCAACGCGAGGGTTTCAGGGTATCCGTATTCATGTTAATGGTGAACTGGATGACCTCAGTGCCGCATTGCCGGCCGCTTTAAATATTTTGCGTCCAGGTGGGCGTTTAGTTGTTATTAGTTTCCATAGCCTTGAAGACCGTATTGTGAAGCGCTTTTTTAAAGAGGGTGCGAAAGGAAAAGCTTTGCCGGCTAACCTGCCAATTCCTGATATAGAGCTTGAGAAAACGCTGCGCATTATTACTAAGCCCATTAAAGCGACCTCTGAAGAATTGGGTGAAAACATTCGTTCACGCAGTGCCATTATGCGCATTGCCGAAAAGCTGCCCGCGAAGGATCACGAATAATGGTCATTTCAAAATCTAAATTATCGTTGGTTGGTATTTTGTGGGTCGGTGTTGTGGTATCGGCCATTTCTGTGGTTTATATCACGTTTGATGTGCGGCGCCATACCCAAGCCCTCGCGGTGTTAAATAATCAAACCCAAACCTTGCAGGTGGAAACTGGACAGCTATTACTAGAGAAAAGTGCCTTAGCGTCTTATGCGCGGGTAGAAAAAATTGCCACGCAAGAATTGAGTATGCGGGTACCTACAGGGCATGAAGTTGTGGTGGTAGAAACACGATGAGCCGCATAGCTGCCCATTGGCGATTTGCCGCAATTTGCTTAATCATTGCAGTGTTACCCGCTGCATTGGTTTGGCATTTGTCTTATTTGCAGGTGATGCCTGGGCAAGAAAAGGGGCACGATTTTCTTCAGGCGCAAGGGCAAGCGCGGACATTGCGCGAGCAAAAAATTAATGCTTATCGCGGCGTTATTTCTGATCGCAATGGCGAGTTGCTTGCGGTTAGTACGCCTGTTATATCGATAGCGGTAAACCCGCAAGTCATTTCGCCGCAAGGCGTTACAGATTTAGCTCGGGCACTTAACCTTTCTATAAATGACCTCAATAAAAAGTTACAACACTACGCTAACAAACAATTTATGTATGTTGCTAGGCAATTACCCCCTCATGAGGCGTCGCCAGCAACGTCGTTGAATATTCGCGGTGTTATTGCAGAGCGTGAATATCAGCGCTTTTATCCCGCGGGCGAGGTGGCTGCGCATGTTGTTGGTTTTACCGATATTGATGATCAAGGCCAAGAGGGTATGGAGCTGGCTCTGGATGACTATTTAGCCGGTACGGCTGGTGTTCAGCGAGTGATCAAAGATTTAAAAGGGAATATCGTTAAAGATCTAGGAATTATTCAAGCGGCTAGCCCCGGTGGTGATGTGCAGCTGAGCATAGACTTGCGCTTGCAATATTTAGCTTACAGAGAGCTAAAAAGCGCAATGGCTAGCCAAAAAGCAAAGTCTGGCTCGATTGTAATGCTGGATGTTGAAAGCGGTGAAATACTAGCGATGGTCAATCAACCGTCGTACAACCCTAATGACCGCAAAAAAATTAATGCTTCTGAAACACGCAATCGCGCAATGACAGATGTGATTGAACCTGGCTCAACGGTTAAGCCGTTTACTGTTATGGCTGCACTGGAGACAGGCCGTTATACGCCAGATTCCACAATTAATACCAACCCAGGCTATGTTCGCGTAGGGCGAAAAACATTTTTAGACCCTAAAAATTATGGCGAAATTGACTTGGGTACAGTAATTCAAAAATCCAGTCAGGTTGGTATTAGTAAGCTCGCGCTAGATCTTCCGCAAGATGTGGTGCGCAATATGTTTTCGCGTTTAGGGTTCGGCCAAAGTACCGGTACAGGGTTCCCTGGCGAAAGCTTGGGTGTTTTACCTAATCGACGAAAGTGGCACCCCATAGAAACCGCCACTTTAGCTTTTGGTTATGGTCTTTCTGTTACACCGCTACAGTTGGCGCAATCGTATGTAACAGTTGCAAATTCAGGGCAATCGCGTCCGGTTTCACTACTTAAACAAGACGAGCTACCACCTGCGACGCAAGTGGTCGATGCTAAAATTGCTGACCAAATAGCGGTTATGTTAAAGCGGGTAACCGAGCGTGGTGGTACGGCAACACGCGCGCAAACAAGTGCTTACCTCACCGCGGGCAAAACCGGCACCGCCCACAAGGTGGGTAAACACGGTTATGCCGACGATAAGTATGTAGCGACTTTTGCTGGCATGGCGCCGGCAGATAACCCTAAGGTGGTGACAGTTGTTGTTATTAATGAACCCAGTAGCGGGCATTATTATGGCGGTGAAGCGGCGGCACCTGTGTTTGCAAGCGTTACAGATAGTTCGTTACGGTTATTAAATATTCCTCCCAATAATAGCCAGCAAACTATTGGCGCAAGGGTGGCGCGGCGATGAATGTGATAACGCTTGCCCAGCTTTTGCCTCAGCTGACATTGCCATCAAAAATCGCCAACCTTCCCGTTGGTGATTTGCGTTTAGATACTCGTTTGCTTAAAAGCGGTGATGTTTTTATTTGTATTGGTGGCGAAGCTTTTATTGCAGATGCGGTAAATGCAAACGCTATTGCGATTTTAATCGAGGGCGACGAAGGTATTGCGGTTGCAAAGAATAGCGATACCGCAATTATTAAAGTACCCAACCTAGCCGCAATTCTTCCTGAGCTTGCACACAAAAGATATTTCACATCGGCGCTGGCAATGCCCGCAATCGTTGGCGTTACTGGCACAAACGGTAAAAGCACACTGGTTTCTTTGATTGCTCAGCTTTTTCAAAAGGCGGGCCCAGTAAAGCCTGCGGGTGTGCCTAAAACAGCGACGGTGGGCACCTTGGGGGTTGGAATTCTTGGTGAACCGCTTGTTGAAACAGGAATGACCACGCCCGATGTTTTTAGTAATTACAAAACCCTCGCCGAATTTTCGTCAGCCGGCGTCGACTGCGTTGCCATGGAGGTTTCCTCCCATGGTTTAAGTCAAGGGCGCGTTACAGGCTTGCCGATTACGACGGCTGTTTTTACCAACCTCACGCAAGACCATCTCGATTACCATGGCGATTTAACAAGCTACGCGAAAGCAAAACAAAAACTTTTTGCTATGCCTTCTGTGCAGTATGCCATTGTGAATGCGGACGATGAACAAGCTCAACTAATGGCCAGTGCGCAGCCATCTGCAGCGGTGATTCGCTATGGTATTCATAACGGAGAGGTGTTAGCAGAAAATATTTATACGCGCCAAACGGGCACGGCTTTTACGTTGCGTTCGCCTTGGGGTAATACTGAGGTGATATCGCCTTTTTATGGTGTCTTTAATGTTTATAACCTTCTAGCAGCAATTGCTGCGGTAATGGTGCAAGGTGCAGATTTTAAACAGGTTGTCCAAGCGATACCTGCGTTAACCTCTATTACGGGCCGCATGCAACAATTGACGCCTGTCGGGGGGGTTCAAGTGGTTGTTGATTTTGCTCACACTCCAGATGGCTTAGAGCAAGCGTTAATCGCATTAAAAGCGCATACGGTTGGCAGAATTTGGGTGGTGTTTGGTTGTGGCGGCAACAGAGATAAGCAAAAGCGCGCTTTGATGGGCGCTATAGCGGAAGATCTTGCGGATGAATTGGTTTTAACCAGTGATAACCCCAGAAACGAAAACCCCGATAGCATCCTAAATGATATTGCTGCAGGTTGTAAAAAGGCGGCACGCATTATTGTTGATCGAAAAGAAGCCATTGAATATAGCATTACTAATGCGGCGGCGGGTGACTGCATCCTTATTGCTGGTAAAGGTCACGAGACCTACCAAATAGTTAAGGAGAAAAAAATTCCTTTTTCCGATATTTCCATTGCGGAGCAAGCGTTAGCGCAAAAGCATGCTGTAAATTTCTCGTCGTCAGCTTCACTGGAGCAAGGGGGGCGTCAATGAGGCTTTCTCAGTGTGTAACGCTAACCGATGGCGAGTTGGTGGGAGAAGATTGTGAATTCTCTGCCATTACGACAGATACACGAAACATAAAAAATGCTGATCTTTTTGTTGCCTTACGAGGTGAAAATTTTGATGGCCACTCCTTTGTTTTGCAGGCGCAACAAAGTGGCGCAGCTGCAGTAGTGGTTGAGCACCGTGTAGAGGGTTGTACGCTGGCCCAGTTAATTGTGAAAGATACAACATTGGCGCTAGGGTCAATTGCAAATGGCATTCGTCAAAAATATAAAGGCCCTTTGGTTGCTATTACTGGTAGCTGTGGCAAAACCTCTGTTAAAGGATTAACAAAAAGCATATTTGAGCAAGCCGGTAAAACGCTAGCAACCCAAGGCAACTTTAATAATCACATTGGTGTTCCTTTAACGCTTAACGGTCTTACCGCGGAGCATGACTTTGCTGTTATTGAAATGGGTACCAGTGGGAAAAACGAAATAGCTTACTTGGCAAACTTAGCCGAGCCATCTATTGCGTTGGTTAACAATATTCGCGCGGCACATATCGGTGGTTTCGGTAGTATTGATGCGATCGCGCAGGAAAAAGGTACTATTTATACGGCTTTAGAGCATAGCCACATTAAACATCGCGTTACAGGTACTGCTGTAATTAATTTAGATGATGCCTTTTCGAGCCAGTATATCAAGCAGACCGAGCACTTGAAGCAACTGGGGTTCAGTGCCGGCAAGAGTGATGTCAGCAATTTCTCATTTCCGTGTTTATCGGCAAAAAATATTTCAATTAACGCTGAGGGTTTCCCTGCTTTTGTTATGCATTATCAAAGCGAAAAAGTACCGGTTGCATTAAATGTGTTAGGGCTACATTTTGTTAATAATGCGCTGGCAGCCAGTGCTTGCGCGATTGCTGCAGGGCTTTCTTTGGGTGTTATCGCAAGCGGGTTACAGCAGTACCAAGGCGACAACGGAAGAATGCAGCGTCTGGATTCTGTTGTTCGTGGCCAAAAAGCGGTGATTATTCACGATGCTTACAATGCAAACCCAGGCTCAGTAAGAGCGGCTATCGACTTTTTGGCTGCGCAGTCAACGCCAATTCGTTTATTGGTATTAGGTTATATGGGCGAGCTGGGCGAGGGCGAAACCATTGAACATACTTCGGTTGGTTTATATGCGCAGGAAATGGGCGTAACGCATTTGTTGGCCATTGGCAACTTACCGCGTTTGGCTGCAGAGGCTTTTGGTAATGGGGCGATTGCTGTAGCCAACACTATGGAAGCCGCAGAAATTATTGCCCCGTATTTACATCAAGATGCAACGATTTTACTTAAGGGTTCGCACACTGCAGCCGTTGATGATGTGCTTCCAATTCTTTCAAAAACAGGTAAGGGGCTTAGCCCATGTTAGTTTGGTTGGCTGAATTATTGCAGCCGCACTATAGTGCTTTGGATGTCTTCCGTTATTTAACATTACGAGCCATTTTGGGTGTGTTAACGGCGTTGGGTATGTGTTTATTTTTAGGCCCTGTGTTTATCCGCAAATTAGTAGAGCTACAAATTGGTCAAGCGGTTCGTACGGACGGTCCGCAAAGCCACCTAAGCAAGCAGGGCACACCGACCATGGGTGGTGCTCTCATTTTATTTGCCATTGGAACAAGCGTTTTACTGTGGTCTGATTTAAGTAACCGTTTTGTTTGGGCGGTTATGTTCATTATGTTTGCTTACGGCGCTATTGGTTGGGTAGATGATTACCGCAAAGTGGTAGAAAAAAATTCAAAAGGATTACCTGCAAAGTGGAAATATTTTTGGCAATCAACAGCAGGCTTTGCCGTTGCTGTCTTTTTATATAGTACGGCACAGGCACCGGCAGAAACGCAGTTATTTATTCCTTTCTTTAAGAATATAGCGCTCGATTTAGGTCCGTTGTATTTGTTGCTTGTGTATTTTGTTGTTGTGGGAAGCTCTAATGCAGTAAACCTTACTGATGGCCTTGATGGACTCGCTATTATGCCGACTGTCATGGTCGGGGCGGCACTGGGCATTATTGCTTACCTCGTGGGTAATGCAAAGTTTGCAGCTTACCTTCACATCCCTTATATCGCAGGTACTGGCGAGCTGGTTGTTTTTTGTGCGGCGCTTGCCGGTGCCGGTTTAGGCTTTTTATGGTTTAACACTTACCCTGCTCAAGTGTTTATGGGTGATGTTGGTGCTTTGGCTCTTGGCGGCGCGCTGGGTGTTGTGGCGGTAATTGTTCGTCATGAAATTGTATTTTTTGTCATGTCTGGTGTGTTTGTGATGGAGACGGTGTCTGTGATTTTGCAGGTCGCAAGCTTCAAGCTGACTGGGCGGCGTATTTTCCGCATGGCACCACTGCACCATCATTTTGAACTTAAAGGTTGGCCAGAGCCTCGCGTGATTGTGCGTTTTTGGATTGTAACCGTGATGCTAGTACTTTTTGGTTTAGCTACGTTAAAACTGCGCTAGTGCAGCTTTAACGTTACTTGTATTAATTTTGGTATTTAAAGAGATTTTTTGTGAATTTAATCAGCTCCAATAAATACACCGTTGTGATTGGCCTTGGCGTTACCGGCTTGTCGGTTATACGGTATTTATTGGCGCAAGGTGTTCGGGTTGTCGCGTGTGATAGCCGCGAGACACCACCAAATTTAGCAGCCGTACAACAGCGGTTTCCAGCGCTGAATATTCAGTTGGGCGCTTTCGATGGCGAGTTGTTGTGTAGTGCGCATGAAATTGTTATCAGCCCAGGTTTGTCACGCAAAAATCCTATTATTGAACAAGCAATAGCGGCGGGAGTATCAGTTGTTGGAGATGTAGAATTATTTGCACGGGCGGTTACGGCACCGGTTATTGCTATTACAGGCTCCAATGGCAAGTCGACGGTTACAAGCCTTGTGGGTGAAATGGCAAAAGCTGCAGGTATTAATGTAGTGGTTGCTGGCAATATCGGCTTGCCTGTATTGGATACTCTCGATGCGGCTATTGATCTTTATGTCTTGGAGTTATCGAGCTTTCAATTAGAAAGTACTCAATCGCTCAAGCCTATCGCGGCAACTGTTTTGAATGTGTCAGCAGATCACATGGATCGTTACAATAGTTTTATGGAATATGCCTTAACTAAACAACGCATTGCCTTTGGCGCCAAAACTATTGTCGTTAATAAACAAGACCCATTAACAGAGCCCCCGTTTGCTGAAGGTGTTAAGCGCGTATGCTTTAGCGCAAGCCAGCCAGATTTAAAAGATTTTGGCTTTTATGATGGTCATATAGCCAAGGGCTTTAAACCGCTAATTGCAGGCTGCGATTTGAAAATTGTGGGCTCGCATAATTATGCTAATGCGGCAGCGGCTTTGGCGTTGGCTGAAGCCGCTAATATTCCTATGGAGGCTTGTCTACGTGCCTTAGCTGAGTATGGTGGACTACCGCATCGTTGCGAATTTGTCGTCACAGTGAATGGCGTTGATTTTATCAACGACTCCAAAGCCACTAATGTCGGGGCAACAGTTGCGGCATTAAATGGTTTTGCCGATGGTCCTCAGAATTTACACATTATTCTTGGCGGCGATGGTAAGGGGGCAGATTTCTCGCCGTTAATTCCAGCCTTAAAGCGTACCGCTAAGACAGTTACTTTAATCGGTAAAGATGCCCCCGCGCTTGCAGCGCTGATAGCGCAGTTGGCACCGGAGCTTCCTGTTGCAAACGAGAGTTCATTAGAGCAAGCGGTTGCTTCTGCATTTAAACAGGCGACCACTGGCGATTGTGTGTTGCTGTCGCCAGCTTGTGCCAGCTTAGACATGTTCAGCAGTTTTGAGCAGCGTGGCGAGGTATTTAGTCTTGCGGCTAGGGAGTTGCTCGCGTGACGACGGCATCGTTAAATTTTGAGCAAAGCGTTAGTGACCTTGTTGCTAAAAGCTCGCGTCTTGATTTGGTATTGCTGACGACAGTGTTGGCTCTAATGTCGTTCGGCTTGGTGATGGTGCTGTCTGCTTCTATCGACCTTGCAGCCCATAGTTATAATGACCCTTGGTTTTTTGTAAAGCGCCATTGTGTGTTTTTGTGCTTGGCCCTAGCTGCCGGCGTGGTTATTTTTAGTTTGCCGAGCGAAATATGGAATCGTTTTGGTATTGTATTTCTTATTGTTGGCATTGCCTTGTTAGTGGCCGTATTAATTCCGGGTGTGGGGAAGGTTGTTAATGGCAGCCGCCGCTGGTTAGGGGTTGGCCCTTTTACTATTCAGGCATCTGAAGCGGCTAAGTTTTGCTTTATTGTTTTTTTTGCCAGCTTTTTAGCCCGCAGAAGTGTCGAGTTCCGTGAAGGTTGGAGTGCATTTTTCAAATTGCTAGCGATATTGGGCGCGTTTGTTGCTTTGTTACTACTTGAGCCTGACTTTGGAAGCTCGGTTGTATTGTGTATTACTGCTGGAGCAATGATGTTTATGGCCGGTGTGCCAATATTGCGTTTTATTTTATTGGCGTTAGTTGGTATTGCCGGTTTGGTCTTTATGGCCGTGGCTTCGCCTTATCGCTGGCAGCGCTTAGTGACATTTCTTGACCCTTGGGCTGATCAGTTTTCGAGTGGTTATCAGCTGGTGCAATCTTTAATCGCGTTTGGGCGCGGTGAATGGATGGGATTAGGGTTAGGGAATAGCTTACAAAAATTGTTCTTTTTACCAGAGGCACACACAGATTTTATTTTTTCGATTGTAGCTGAGGAATTTGGCCTTATCGGCGCTTTGGTTTTAGTGGTAGGTTTTGTTGTTGTGGTATGGCGAATACTACTTTTAGCCTCTAAAGCATTTAAGCAAGAGCGTTTTTTTGCTAGCTATTGTGCAGTTGGTATCGGGATGCTTTTTAGTGCTCAAGCTTTTATAAACATGGGGGTAGCCTCTGGCTTGTTACCCACAAAAGGTTTAACTCTGCCTTTTGTGAGCTCTGGCGGCAGCAGCTTGATTGTTTGTACGGCATTAATAGCGTTGGTTTTGCGGTTGGGCTGGGAGGTTAACGATGACACAGCCTAACGCTCCCAAGTCTCAAAAGGCAGTAGGTACCATCTTAATTATGGCGGGCGGTACTGGGGGGCATGTGTTTCCCGCATTGGCCGTTGCCGATTACTTGCGCGATCTCGGTATTCAGGTGCATTGGATAGGTACCGATAAAGGTATTGAGGCAAAAGTGGTCCCCGAAAATAACATTCCTTTACATACCATTAACATTGCAGGTATTCGTGGTAAGTCTTTAACTAAGTTTATCACCGGCCCCATAGCTATAGCTAAAGCGATTGCTCAAGCGAAAAGTATTATTCGGGAAATAAAGCCAAATGTTGTTTTAGGGATGGGGGGGTATGCTTCTGGTCCAGGTGGCATTGCTGCACGCCTTTGTGGAATTCCCTTGATTGTGCATGAGCAAAATGCAATAGCAGGCAGCACGAATAAGATATTGGCAAGGCTTGCTAAGCATGTGTTGTGTGGTTTTCCTAATGCGCTGCCAAAAGGCATTTTTGTTGGTAACCCTGTGCGCAACGGCTTTTATCATCAGCTTCAACCTAGTGAGCGCGTTAACACGCAGAAGGGGTTACCTTTTAAAGTGCTGGTTTTAGGTGGAAGCCTAGGCGCAAAAGCGCTTAATCAAAAGGTGCCAGAGGCATTGGCTTTGTTACCGGCCGACCTCAATGTTCAAGTGGTTCATCAATCGGGTGCTAGAACAAAAGCGGTAGCGCAAGAAGCGTATAGCGCTCTTAAAGAGCAAAAGCCTGAATATCACATTGAATTGCCGGAATTTATTGTAGACGTTGCTAAGGCTATGGCGGATGCCGATTTAATTATTTGTCGCGCAGGTGCGTTAACCGTGGCAGAGCTAGCGGCGGTGGGGGCGGCTTCTTTATTGGTTCCATTCCCATATGCTATTGATGATCACCAAACGGCCAATGCCCGATGGTTAAGTGAAAAAGGTGCGGCAATTTTATGCCCTGAAGCTACTTTAACTGCAGCACTGTTGGCCGATCACATTACACAGCTTTACCAAGACCGTTCTCGTTTGCACAAAATGGCTGTAACCGCTTTTATGCGGGATGAAAAAACACCCACGGCGAATGTAGCAGATTATTGTTTGGAGTATTTACATGTCTGATATCAGCGTTTATCAAACGCCAGAAATGCGCAGAATTCGCCGCATACATTTTATTGGTATTGGCGGTGCTGGTATGAGCGGCATTGCAGAGGTCTTACTGAATCAGGGTTACGAAATATCGGGCTCGGATGCTAAGGCGTCTAAGACGACCCAGCGCTTGGCTAATATGGGCGTCACTGTTTTTATTGGTCACGATGCCACTAATGTGATCAATGTGGATGTGGTTGTGAACTCTAGTGCGATTGACGAAAGCAACCCAGAAATACACGCAGCACGTGAACATCGCATCCCCGTTGTTCGCCGAGCAGAAATGCTCGCCGAGCTAATGCGCTATCGTCACGGCATTGCAGTTGCTGGTACGCATGGCAAAACCACTACCACCAGCTTATTGGCTGCCATTTTTGCTGCTGCAGGGCAAGACCCCACCTTTGTTATTGGCGGCTTATTAAATAGTGCCGGCTGTAATGCGCAGTTAGGTGCCAGCCGTTATTTAGTGGCGGAAGCCGATGAGAGTGATGCGTCGTTTTTGCACCTCCAGCCGATGGTTTCCATTGTGACAAACATTGACGCTGATCATATGGAAACCTATGGCGGTGACTTTGAAAAACTCAAGCAAACGTTTATTGAGTTTTTACATAACCTTCCTTTTTATGGTTTGGCTGTCGTGTGCGGTGATGATGAGGTTGTTCGCAGCATTTTGCCCAAAGTATCGCGCTCTGTTCAAACCTACGGATTTAGTGAAAGTTGTGATTACCAAGCGTTTGATGTTGTCCAAACAGAAAAGTCTCAGGTTTTCAAAGTTAAAACGCCTCACCACGAGGAGCCCTTAGAACTGCACGTTAACCTGCCCGGGCGGCATAACGTGCTAAATGCTACGGCGGCATTAGCGGTAAGCTTAGAGGAAGGTTTAAGTGTTGATGCAATAGCGAAAGGGCTAAAAGAATTTTCAGGTGTTGGCCGTCGCTTTGAAATTTATGGTGAATACGCTTTAGCTGGTGAGCAAAGCGTTATGTTAGTTGACGATTATGGCCACCACCCAAGGGAGGTTGCCGCCACTATCGCCGCAATAAGAGAGGGTTGGCCAGAGCGCCGTCTAGTGATGGTTTACCAGCCGCATCGGTATACCCGCACGCGTGATTTATTTGAAGATTTCGTAGAAGTATTATCGACAGTAGATCAATTAGTTTTGCTAGAAGTATACAGCGCTGGCGAAGCGGTAATCACTGGCGCTGACGGTCGGCATCTTAGTCGAGGTATTCGTACGCGTGGTTTTGTTGAGCCGGTGTTTGTGGAAGCGCTAGATCAAGTGGCTGGGGTTTTAAAGAATTTAATTCAACCCGGCGATATTGTTATTACTCAAGGTGCCGGTAATGTCGGCGCTTTAGCGATTAGCTTGGCTGATGTGTTTGGTCAATGGTCGGAGGCGGTTTCGCATGACGCTTAAACAAACAGCTTTTGATGCCAAAGCCGTAGCGCAAAAAATAGGTCGTATTGCGGTGTTATTTGGTGGGAACTCTGCCGAGCGCGAAATCTCATTACAAAGTGGCGCTGCTGCGATTGAAGCACTGCAAAGCTTCGGTGTTGATGTAGTGGCTATTGATACACAAGAAAATGCTGTTGCACAGTTGCAACAGCAGGAACTATCGGGTGCTTTTATTGCCTTGCATGGCGTGGGTGGTGAAGATGGCAAAATCCAAGGTTTGTTGGAATTTTTAAATATCCCTTACACCGGCAGTGGTGTGTTGGCATCCTCGTTATGTATGGATAAGTTGCGTACAAAGCAATTGTGGTCCGGCGTAAATTTACCTTCTGCGCAATATTTAGCGCTCGAGAAGTCTACCGACTGGGTACAAGCGCTTGCCTATTTGGGTGGCGAGGCAATGGTAAAGCCTGCGCACGAAGGTTCGAGTATTGGAATGAGCCGCGTGAATACGCCGCAAGCGCTTAAAAAAGCTTACGAAGAGGCTGCGCAATACGATACTAGCGTATTGGCCGAGCAGTTCATTGTCGGCGCGGAGTACACGGTGGCTATTTTAAATGGTGAAGCGCTGCCACCTATACGGCTTCAACCCAATAGTGACTTTTATGACTTCAATGCAAAGTATTTAGCCGATGATACTCAATACTTGTGCCCTTGTGGTTTGGCGCAAGCAAAGGAAACTGAGCTAAAGCAATTAGCAAAGGCTGCCTTTACGGCTGTTGGGGCTGAGGGCTGGGGGCGTGTTGATATTATGGCAAATGCAGCGGGTGAATTTTATTTGCTGGAAGTCAATACTGTGCCGGGTTTAACGGGCCATTCATTAGTGCCAATGGCCGCGCAAGCTGCAGATATTGATTTTGAAACGTTGATTTTGCGCATTGCCGCGCAGGTTACGGCGAATTAGTTTGTGGCAAAGGCGAAAAAAAGTGGTGGCGCTAGCCGGCGGCGAAGCCTGGCAGCGAAGAAAAGTGAAGCAAGCCAGATACCCTGGCGCTTTTTACTGAATGCTTTTTTGGCGGTTGCCGTCGCTGTATTGTTGGTTTGGAGTATTTATCGGTTAGAGCCATTAGCCATTATTCAGCAATACACGAATAAGCCTATTGCGCATGTCAGTGTGCAGGGGGATTTTAAGTATGTATCACAGGTAAATATTGAAGCGTTAGTGGCAACAAAATTGACGGAAACTTTTTTAGAGCTGGACATTGTTGCTTTAAAAAGTCACTTGGAAAAGCACCCTTGGATTGATCGTGCAATAGTGACTCGGCAGTGGCCAGATACGTTATTGATAAAAATATCGGAGCAACAGCCAATAGCGCGCTGGAATTCGCATGATTTTTTAAATTTACGGGGTGAAATTGTTAATTTAGACAACAAAACTGAATTAAATCATCTACCTTTATTGAGAGCCAATGATAGGTATGCAGAAAAAGTCATGCAGCAATATGTCTTAGTTGCGAAGTTGTTGGCTAATTATAAATTTGCACCTTTAGTGCTAGAACTGGATAATACCCTAGCCTGGTCCTTAAAGATCTCGCCAGAAATAGAAATTAAGCTTGGCAGAGAAGATTCACTCAAAAAGTTACAGCGCCTCATGGACGTGTTGACCGCAGAGTTGAATGACCAAGTAAGCAATATCGATGCGATCGATATGCGCTATAAACAAGGCTTTGCCATTAACTGGATAGAACCGCCAGAGACAAGTAAAGCCGAAGCTGCAGTTCATTAGTTAAAATGTTCTGAGCGATAAAAGTGCGAACCCTTGTAGGTATCGCGAAACAGTAATACGACTAGGGCTTAAAAGCCAAATTGATTTATCGGGGCACAGGCAATGGCGCAGTCCAGTGGAAATAAAATGATCGTGGGTTTAGATATTGGAACATCTAAGGTTGTTGCGATCGTTGGGGAGTTATCGCCTGAAGGTGAACTGTCGGTAGTAGGTATTGGTTCTCATAGCTCTAGTGGTTTAAAAAAAGGCGTGGTCGTCAATATTGATTCAACGGTGCAATCGATACAGCGCGCAGTAGAAGAGGCCGAGCTAATGGCCGGTTGCCAAATACATTCGGTGTATGCGGGTATTGCCGGTAGTCATATTCGCAGTTTGAACTCGCACGGTATTGTGGCGATTAAAGACCGAGAAGTCTTTGCTCAAGATATAGAGCGCGTTATTGATGCTGCCCAAGCGGTTGCTATACCAGCGGATCAACGCATTTTGCATATCTTGCCACAGGAGTACCGCATCGATGATCAAGACGGTGTAAAAGAGCCGTTAGGTATGTCTGGTGTACGCTTAGAAGCCAAAGTGCATTTGGTGACTTGCGCTGTAAATGCTGCGCAAAATATTGAGAAGTGCATTCGTCGCTGCGGCTTAGATGTCGACGATATTATTCTAGAGCAATTGGCATCGAGCTATGCCGTGTTAACAGAGGATGAAAAAGAGCTGGGTGTATGCATGGTGGATATTGGTGGTGGAACAACCGATATCGCTATTTTCACCGAAGGCTCTATTCGCCATACGGGAGTAATCCCTATTGCTGGTGATCAAGTGACTAATGATATTGCAATGGCGTTAAGAACACCGACGCAGCACGCTGAAGATATCAAAATTAAATATGCCTGTGCCTTGGCCAAGCTAGCCGGCGCGGAAGAAACAATAAAGGTTCCAAGTGTAGGCGAGCGCCCACCAAGAGACCTTTCTCGTCAAGCGTTGGCTGAAGTAGTGGAGCCACGTTACGAAGAGTTATTCACTTTGGTGTTGGCCGAACTAAGGCGTAGTGGTTTCGAAGATATGCTACCGGCGGGCATTGTATTAACCGGTGGCACATCAAAAATGGAAGGTGTTGTAGAGTTGGCCGAAGAAATATTCCATATGCCTGTACGTTTAGGTGCACCGCAAAATGTTTCTGGTTTGCGTGATATCGTCAATAACCCAATTTATTCCACGGGTGTTGGCTTATTGCACTACGGCCTGAAGCAGCAAGGTGGGCAGGGTACAGAGTCATTTGAGCCTACAGATAATACTTGGGGACGAATAAAGAATTGGTTTCAGCGCAACTTGTAAAGTTAGTGCATAGGCACTGTTAGCTATTGATAAGTTACGCGAAACACTTGAATTGACGCTATGGCAACAATACCTAGCGTATACATATTTTTAAGCAGGGGAACGAAAGGGGAAAACCATGTTTGAGCTTGTAGATAATATTCCGCAAAATGCGGTAATTAAAGTTGTAGGTGTAGGTGGCGGTGGCGGTAACGCTGTGCGTCATATGATTGAGCAACAAGTTGATGGTGTGGACTTTATCTGCGCTAACACCGATGCGCAGGCGTTGAAAAATGTTAGTGCGCAAACCGTGTTGCAACTTGGTGGCCATCTAACCAAAGGTTTAGGTGCTGGCGCCAACCCTAACGTGGGCCGCGAGGCTGCAATGGAAGACCGTGAGCGTATTGCAGAAACTCTGCAAGGTGCCGATATGGTATTTATCACCGCGGGTATGGGGGGCGGTACTGGTACAGGCGCTGCACCCGTAGTGGCTGAGGTTGCTCGCGAGCTGGGTATTCTTACTGTCGCTGTTGTGACCCGCCCATTTCCTTTTGAAGGCCGCAAGCGCATGGCGATTGCGGAAGAGGGTATTAAGCAATTAAAAGATCGCGTTGATTCTTTGATTACTATCCCAAATGAAAAACTATTGGCTGTGCTGGGTAAATCCACCAGCTTAATCGATGCTTTTAAAGCCGCTAACGACGTATTGTTGGGTGCGGTGCAGGGTATCGCGGATCTTATTATTCGCCCAGGCATGATCAACGTCGACTTTGCTGATGTTCGCACTGTGATGAGTGAAATGGGCATGGCGATGATGGGTAGCGGTTCAGGTAAAGGCGAGAATCGCGCACGTGAAGCTGCGGAAGCCGCTATTCGCAGCCCACTTCTTGAAGATGTGAACCTTCACGGTGCGCGTGGCATTTTGGTTAACATTACTGCTGGAATGGACTTATCTTTGGGTGAGTTCAATGAAGTCGGTGACACCATCGAAGAGTTCGCCTCTGGTGATGCTACTGTGGTTGTAGGTACAGTGATTGACCCTGATATGGCCGACACCCTTAAGGTGACTGTGGTTGCTACTGGCTTGGGTGCTGTTCAGGCGCAAGAAGAAACACCTGCAAAACCTGAAAAAGTTGTAGATAATACGCGCCACGCCGACGGTGGTTTGAATTATGCTGTGTTGGATAAACCAACAGTTATGCGTAACCAAAACTCTAGTGCAGCGCCAAAGCTTGATGAAAAGGCTCGGGACATGGAATATCTTGATATTCCGGCGTTCCTGCGCCGTCAAGCGGACTAACCGCAGGCCGCTTGCTCGATTATTGCGCGCAGTTTCTGGCAGCTACGCCTGAGATACCGTTGCATGGATGCTGTTCCCCGCGTTATAGCGGGCGTATGCTGACGCAAAAAGCACGTCGAATACCGGCGTGCTTTTTGCGTACATTATGGTTGCTGAATCGAGCGTTCAGGTTGAATTCAGTTGTGTGGCGTTAGTATTAGTCACCTTAATATTTACTATTTTTGCTTTGCAGCATCAGTGGCACTCATTGAATTGGCTATGATTCTCCGGCCAATTGATAACAACAGTATGACACGCGGCTAAAAATTTACATTTTTGGCCGCTTATCTATAGAGACATAAAGTAATGATCAAACAACGCACGCTCAAAAACGAGATTCGCGCCACCGGTGTGGGGCTGCATACAGGGCAAAAGATCTATCTAACCCTAAGGCCTGGCCCAATAGATGGCGGTATCGTTTTTCGACGTGTAGACCTAAACCCTGTTGTTGAAATACAGGCAAAGGCTGAAAACGTTGGTGATACAACGCTATCTACAACGCTAATAAATGGCGATGTACGGGTTTCTACTGTAGAGCACTTGTTGTCAGCGATGGCAGGCTTGGGTATTGATAATGCCATTATTGATGTAAGCGCCGATGAAGTACCCATTATGGATGGCAGTGCAGGCCCGTTTGTTTTCCTGATTCAGTCTGCAGGCATCCAAGAGCAGCCAGCTGCGAAGAAATTTATTCGCATCAAGAAAGAAGTAACGGTTACCGACGGCGATAAAATGGCGACTTTTGTACCTTTTGACGGCTTTAAGGTGTCTTTTACTATCGATTTTGATCACCCCGTATTTAAAGGGCGCAAACTCGATGCCGTGGTGGATTTTTCAAGTACCTCGTTTGTGAAAGAGATTTCGCGAGCGCGGACTTTCGGCTTTATGCATGAAATAGAATACCTTCGCTCGAAAGGCTTAGCCAAGGGCGGCAGTGTTGATAACGCCATTGTGGTTGATAAATACCGCATATTGAATGAAGACGGTTTGCGTTATGAAGACGAATTTGTAAAGCATAAGATCCTTGATGCCATCGGAGATTTATATCTCTTAGGTAACACCTTAATTGGTGAATTCCGTGCTTATAAGTCTGGTCACGGCTTAAATAACCAATCGCTGCGCGAACTTATTCGTCAGCCAGATGCTTGGGAAGTTGTGACTTTTGAGGATGATGAAGAGTCGCCAATTGCCTATCACAAGCCATTGGCTGCTGCATAAACCATAGGTTATGTTTTTTCTGGCGAGGCCTTGGCGCTTGCCTGCTTACAAAAAGCCAACTTTCGAACAGTTGGCTTTTTGTGTTTTATATGCCATATTCTGGCGCCGATTAAGCTATATAGCCAAATCGACTAGGTTTTGTCATTTTTTTGATTAAACTTTAAGCGAGGCGACCGTTATTTATTCATCTTGCTGGCGTCCCAGCATCAGGTCTAAATTACCGTCGATATCAAACACTTTTAAATATGCGCAAGCTCAAAGTATTGCGCGTATTTCGGGTAGCTAAAGACAAAAGTCAGTGAAGATTATATTCATTAGCAAACGCCATGGTGGCACAAAAACAATTACCTTAGGCTTTTGGTCTAAGACGTTTTTGATCGCCGGTATGTTGGCTTTACCGTTAGCCGCGGTAACGTTAATTGCGCTGCAATGGAGTGTAAAAAGTGGTCATAGTCTGTTAACCCAGGACGTTTCAAAAACGTGGGAGCAAACGCTCACCGCCCAGCAGCTAGAAATCGAAAATACCCGCAATGAAGCGCAAAGTAAGCTTGAGGCACTCACACTACGAGTGGCTGAGCTGCAGGCCCGCTTAGTTCGCTTAGATGCGCTCGGTGAGCGCATGACAGTGGCTGCAAAGCTAGAGCATGGCGAGTTCGATTTTAGCCAGCCGCCAGCTTTGGGTGGCCCCTCTGAGGAGCTAGACAACCACAACTTTGAAGTTGCCACATTCATGGATATGATTGATGAGCTGTCCTTCAAGATTGAGGATCGACAGCATCAGCTGCAAACACTAGAAGCCTTGATGGCCAACCAAAAAGTAGAAGAGTCTATTTTTGTGGCTGGGCGTCCAATCACAAAAGGTTATTTGTCGTCGCGCTATGGCCGCAGAACTGATCCGTTCAGCGGGCGCGTTGCTTGGCATGCGGGCGTTGATTTTGCTGGCAAAGATGGCAGCGATATTGTCGCAGTTGCTGCGGGTGTCGTTACTTGGTCTGCAGAGCGTTACGGCTATGGTAATTTGGTTGAAATTAATCATGGCAACGGTTTCACAACCCGCTATGCTCACTGCAAAGAAAACCTCGTTAAAATAGGCGATGTAGTGAAAAAAGGCCAACTTATAGCGCTGATGGGCTCAAGTGGCCGCTCCACAGGCCCACACGTACATTTTGAGGTTTATAAGCATGGTCGCGCTGTCGATCCCGCCTCTTACATTCGTCGAGCCAGCCGCTGAACCTTTAAAGCCCCGTCCTATTTGTTTTTATATCGAACAGTTTCGGCTTTTTAGCCAACTCACTTTTTACCGCCGTTACGGCAACACAATTAAGATACCGTTATGACTCTGAATATTATTAAATTGTTATTTGGCTCTAAAAACGATCGCGAATTAAAGCGTATGCGCAAGCTCGTTAAAAAAATTAATGCCTTAGAAGAGTCTATCAAGGGGCTGGAAGACACTGCGCTAAAAGAAAAAACACAAGAGTTTCGTTCGCGCCACCAAAATGGTGAAACCCTTGATGCATTATTGCCAGAGGCCTTTGCAGTTTGTAGAGAGGCCAGCTCGCGCGTTATGGGAATGCGCCATTACGATGTTCAGCTGATTGGTGGTATCGCCTTGCACGAGGGGCGCATCGCAGAGATGCGTACCGGCGAAGGTAAAACACTCATGGCGACGCTGGCTGTCTATTTAAATGCGATTCCCGGTAATGGCTCGCACCTTGTAACTGTGAATGACTATTTGGCCCGCCGCGATGCTGAATGGATGCGCCCACTTTATGAGGCTCTGGGTTTAACGGTTGGCGTTATTGCTTCAATGCAGCCGCAAGATGAAAAGCGCGAAGCTTATAACTCTGATATTACCTACGGCACAAATAATGAATTTGGGTTCGATTACTTGCGCGATAATATGGTTTTGCGCAAAGAAGATCGCATGCAGCGGCCGCTGACATTTGCCGTTGTGGATGAGGTGGATTCGATCCTAATCGATGAGGCGCGCACACCGCTCATCATCTCCGGCGCAGCTGAAGATAGCTCTGAGCTTTATCGGGTGATGAACCTCCTAACGCCCACCTTGCGCCCCGTGGCCGATTCTGATGGCGAGCGCAATGAGAAAATTCAATTTCAAAAGGTGCTGCTCGAAGGGCAAGAAAAGCCCTGTTCAATTACTGCAGCTTTAACTGAAGCTGATAAAGCTAATAAAGATTTGGTGATTGCGGATGCCAGTGCTAAACCGCCAGTTTGCCGGTTGGCCGAAAAAGGGCATTTTATGCTCGATGAAAAAGGCCGCCAAATCGAGCTGACTGAAGATGGTCACGAGCTGGTTGAGCAGTGGTTAGTCAAAAATAAGCTTATGAAGGAAAACGACAGCCTTTATTCTGCCGGCAACCTAAATCTATTGCACCACGTTCATACATCGTTGAAGGCCCACAAGCTTTATCACAATGATGTCGAATACATTGTGCAAGATAGCCAGGTACTTTTAATTGATGAACACACGGGCCGCACAATGCCTGGGCGTCGTTTATCAGAGGGGTTGCATCAGGCGATTGAAGCCAAAGAAGGACTGGCAATTCAAAATGAAAGTCAAACCTTGGCTTCAACTACTTTCCAGAACTACTTTCGGTTGTACAAAAAATTATCGGGTATGACGGGTACTGCCGATACCGAGGCTGTTGAATTTCGTCAAATCTATGGTTTAGATGTTGTTGTTATCCCTACGAATAAACCCATTGCACGGCAAGATTTGAACGACCTTGTATTTTTAACCATTGACGAAAAATACGATGCAATTGTTAAACAGGTTCAAGAGCTGCAAAGCAAAAACGTCCCTATTTTGGTGGGGACTGCATCGGTAGAAAGCTCTGAAGAAGTCTCTCGTCGCTTTAAGGCTGCGGGGGTTCGTCACGAAGTGCTTAACGCTAAGCAGCATGACCGCGAGGCCGATATTATTGCTCAAGCTGGGCGCCCTGGTGCAATTACAGTCGCTACTAATATGGCGGGCCGTGGTACGGACATTAAGTTGGGTGGAAGCTGGGAAGCTGATGTCGAAAAGCTTGATAACCCAACACAAGCCCAAATCGACGAGCTCAAGGCGCAATGGAAGGAGCGTAACGAGCAAGTTAAAGCCAATGGCGGTCTGCATATTGTTGGTACAGAACGCCACGAATCTCGCCGAATAGACAATCAGCTTCGCGGTCGTGCGGGGCGCCAAGGTGACCCTGGTGTATCGCGCTTTTATCTTTCACTGGAAGATAGCTTGATGCGTATTTTCGCCTCTGATCGTGTGCGCAATATGATGAGTGCGCTAGGCATGGAGAAAGGCGAAGCGATCGAAGCAAAAATGGTTTCTCGGGCTATTGAAAAAGCGCAGCGAAAAGTTGAGGGTCGCAACTTTGACTTCCGTAAGCAGCTACTTGAATACGATGATGTCGCCAACGATCAAAGGCAGGTAATTTATACCCAGCGCAATGATTTATTAGAAATGGACAGCATTGAAGATGCCATTACGGGTATGCGCGAAGAGGTCATGAACGATATTATCTCTAACCATATTCCTCCTCAATCATTGGCTGAGCAATGGGACGTATCGGGGCTGGAGGAAGTTATTAAGGTTGATTTCGGTGTGGATCTACCCATTGCCCAGTGGCTTGAAGACGATAAAAAACTGTATGAAGAACCGTTGCGCGAAAAAATTATTGCTGCAATGGATGAGTTCTACCAGCAGAAGTGCGAGCGCCTTGGCGGTGTTATGCGAGGTCTGGAAAAGCAATTAATGCTGCATGTTCTAGATACATTGTGGAAAGAGCATCTGCAGAGCATGGACCAGTTACGCCAAGGTATTGGCTTGCGCGCTTATGCGCAGAAAAACCCCAAGCAAGAATATAAAAGAGAAGCTTTTGAGTTGTTCCAAGAATTATTGAATAGCTTAAAGCACGATGTTGCGCGTGTATTGTTTAAAGTCGAGCCGATGACCGAAGAGCAAATGCATATGATGGAAGCCCAGCGCAGAATGGAAGCAGAAGCAGCGATGCGTAACCAGCAATTAAAGCATGAAGACGCATCGGCGTTAACAGCGCCGCAAGCGCCAGAGTCTGAAGCTCCGCCTTTGCAGCAGCCTTTGCAGCGTGCAGCACCCAAAGTAGGGCGCAATGATCCGTGCCCATGTGGCTCGGGTAAAAAATATAAAGCATGCCACGGTAAATTAGCGTAAAGAGGTATTGTTATGGCAGTGGGTGAGCACATTTGGCCGGTAATGCATCCTATTGCAGGTTTAACTTTAGGCACTGCAAGTGCGGGTGTTAAATATGCGGGACGAACCGATATTGTTGTAATGGCTATTGCCGAGGGTGCCGCGGTTTCGGGTGTTTTTACGCAAAATGCATTTTGCGCCGCTCCTGTTATCGTTGGGCGAAATCACTTGTCTGCTGGCGATATTCGTTATTTTTTAATTAATTCTGGCAATGCGAATGCGTGTACTGGTGAGCGCGGCCTTGCCGATGCAGAGTCCTGCTGCCAAGCGGTGGCAACACTTGGCGATATTGAAGCGCGGCAAGTGGTTCCATTTTCGACGGGTGTGATTGGTGAATATTTGCCTGTCCCTAAAATTGTTAATGCGCTACCGGCTGCCATGTCGTCGTTGTCTGTTAATGGTTGGGATGCGGCGGCCAAAGCAATTATGACAACAGACACTCGCCCAAAAGGCGCAAGTGTTCAGTTCGAGCATGATGGCGAAGTGATTTCTGTTACCGGCATCGCTAAGGGCGCGGGCATGATTAGGCCAAATATGGCGACTATGCTGGCGTATATAGCAACAGATGCGGTGGTGGCCCAGCCGCTGCTGGATGATATGGTAAAGCGTGCTGCAGATCAGTCGTTTAACCGTATTAGCATTGATGGCGACACATCAACGAATGACTCTTGCTTGTTAGTGGCAACAGGCCAAGCAGGCTTACCTATGTTGAGTGATCCAGCTGGCGAATTGTACGATAAGCTAATGGCTGCAGTTACTGATGTTCACCGGCAGCTGGCGCTAGGTATTGTGCGAGACGGTGAAGGGGCTAGTAAATGTATTAGCGTAGCCGTCACTCAAGGTGGAAACAAAGAAGAGTGCTTAAAGGTGGCCTATGCCATTGCGCACTCACCGCTAGTGAAAACAGCGCTTTTTGCATCAGACCCGAACTGGGGGCGTATTATCTGTGCTGTTGGTTATGCTGGTGTGCGTGCACTAGACACTCAAAAAGTAAATGTTTATTTGGATGATGTTTGCATTGTGCGTGCTGGCCAGCGGGCACAAGAGTACACCGAAGAGCAAGGTCAGGCAGTTGTTGATCAGGCCGAATTTAGTGTGCGTGTAGAACTTGGCCGTGGTCATAGTTCTGATGAGGTTTGGACAACAGATCTTTCGCATGACTACGTCACAATTAATGCGGAATATCGTAGTTAAGTATGTCGTCTGTTCATGTCGCTGTAGGCGTTATCTTAACTCAGAAAAAGGTGCTTTTAGCTAAACGTGCACAGCATCAGCATCAAGGTGGCTTATGGGAATTTCCTGGCGGTAAGGTTGAGGCCGGTGAGCATGTTACGGCTGCACTTAATCGTGAGCTTAAAGAAGAGCTTGCTATTAATGCAACACAAATGCAGCCGTTAATCCAAATTCGACATGATTATGGCGATAAGGTTGTTTTGCTAGATGTATGGACGGTAACTGCTTTTGACGGCGAACCGAGTGGCCAAGAAGGGCAGCCTTTGGTTTGGGCTGATCTTAATCAATTAATCCATTACGATTTTCCGGCGGCAAACCGGCCAATTGTTTCTGCTCTTACCCTGCCGCGCCTCATTGCCGTAACGCCTTCTAGTGGCGCAAAAGATGAAGTTTTGGCTTTTTGCCAAAAGGCATTGGCTCTAGGCGCTGCTGGTTTTCAATTGCGCTCACTACAACTAGGGCCCGAAGATATCAACTGGCTGCATAGTAAATTGACTGAGCTCTGCGGTGTGCCGATTTGGATAAACAGTGCGCATTTATTTGATAATTCAGGCGTTATCAATCAAGCGCTACTTTCGCTAGCTGCCCATGTCCATTTTACTTCCCGCCATTTGGTGCAGGCAAAAAAAGTCGGTTCGTGCATCGCGAATGCAACGGCATCATGCCATAACTTGGAAGAAATAAGGGCTGCAGAAGCGGCTGGAATTAAAGCCGTTTATTTATCGCCAGTGTCAGCAACGCCGTCACATCCAGATGCTAACGGCTTAGGCTGGGATGCTTTTTCACAGCTTGTAGCGAAAGCCAAAGTCCCAGTATATGCATTAGGTGGTATGGCGCTTGCGGACTTGCCGTTTGCACAAAACTGTTATGCGCAAGGCATTGCCGGTATATCGCTTTTTCAGTTTCAGCCCTAGGAGCTGGGCCTCCAGCTAATTTAGTTGAAAGAATAGCTAATGCTAAAAATAAAGCGATAGTCGTCGTTTTTTGGTGTTGTGCCTAAATCATCGGGTGTTGGGCTCTCAATATAATCCCATACAATGGAGGTATTGAAGTCAATGCTGCGGGTTAGGTCGTAACTCAAAGTAGATATGACGTGGTGAGTGTAACCACCTGATGCTTCATTTGCCCAGAGAATTTGATAATCGAGAATAAAGCCCATGGCGCTCGTCACATTCATGTTGTAGTGCGTAGAGGCAATTAGCACTGCCGATTGCTCTCGCTTTTCGCTCGCTTCTTCGACTTCGTTGAATTGAGTAAACTGTATACCTGGTCCGATAAATAAATCCCATTGTTTATTATCTCTGTCGATGGCCTGTAAACCTAGGCCTGCCCCAAGGGTGCCTCGGGCATCAATATTTTGAAAGCGGTCGCTAAAAATATCTAAAAATAACGGGCGGTAGAATAATCGCTGGTTGGCAAAAATATCGAAATTGCTGCGCAAGCGATGATTGTTGGCGGTCTCTTTATCGTCGCTGTAGGTGTATAAACCGAGGTAATCGACCGTAAAGCGTGACAAAGCTGTTCGACGCTTTGTTGAAAAGTTACCGTTGTATTCCGTTTGCGGTGAGTTGCCTGATCGGATATTCGTGCCTAGGCCAAAGCGTGCGCTCCAAAAGTTAAGCTCTTTGAGTTGGCCAGAAACCAGTGCAATTAAACGCTCGCGGTCAAAGTTGTAGCTCAAGCTGTCATTTTTAATTTCAATCGTGCGCTCGGAAAGTGTAATTGTGCCCACCTGTGGCTTATCGACACCAAAAATTCTAACGGCTTGTGGCCTTAGGGTATGCACTTGCTCAATATCGTCTAATTTAAATTTCCGAAGCCCCAACTTTGCGCTGTTAAACTCCATTTCCCCGTTATAGACTACTTTTATTTTGCCCTTTAACCATTCACCTGATGTTAACTGTAGCCAGTCCCATTCGTCATTAAAGGCGTTATCCGTGCGCTGTTGAAGTACGTCGTTAGCCACGGCGTCTGGAATAACTGGTGCGCTGTTTGCCTGCTTGGGCAGCCCAAAGAGGGCCCAGTTAGAGACGAGAAATAGCACCAAGGTGGCTCGATGGATTGACATGGTTACCTCTAAAATCATTCTGTAATATTCTACCGAGTAGGCTATAAGCCTGCGTGCGGGGGTAGCAATATAGCAGTGCAATACGGGTTTTAGAACCGATGCAAAAATAGAAGGTGGAAATAAAGAAAGTGCTCACTGTTTGCTGTTTCTATATTTCTATTTTGGGCGTATTCCAAATTCTAATGGCACCTAAATGCTGAATGCAGTTAATGATGGAAGGTAATCGATGATTAATATTCAAAAGGCCTCTACGAGAGCAATTACTGTGTTGATATTTTGTGGGGTGACGTGGCTAAGTGTATTCCCTGCTGCCTCGGTTGCCGACGATATCGAGTTTCAAGGGCATGCTTCAGTTAATGCTTCTGAGGTGGAATCGCAGTTGGCCCGGCTAGAAGATAATGCTGATCTCTCTCCCGAGTTCATTGAAAAATTAAAAGTACAATACAAAGCTGTTCTCGAAAATTTGGCTAAGCAGAGTGGTTTTTTAAACAAGGCAAGTGAATATCGCAAAATACAATTGCAAGCTGACGAGCATGCCGACCAGCTAACTGAAGAGCTCAAACAGCGTCAAGGAGACCGGCCACAACTGCGGATACCAGAAAACGCGTCGGTCGCAGAAACGCAAAAGCAGTTGTCTCGAGAAGAGGCCAAGTTGTTGGCGGTTAAGGGGCGTTTGTTAGCTATAGAAAAAGAGCAAGCTAATCCGGCCAATACCGTATCGGCTGCCCGCCAGCGTTTAAGTAATATTAATTTGGCGCAGGAAAAGTTACAGGGCGAGTTGGCCAAGATTTCGGTAGGTGTAACATCAAACTTGCAGCAGGCAGAGCAGTGGCTACTTCTGAGTAAAAAAGCAGTGTTGGATGCCGAAGAAAAAATGCTTGAGTTAAAGCTTGCGAGTGCGCCAATGCAAACGCGGTTGTTAGCTGCGGATCATGCGCTACAGCTTGAAATACAGCGTGAATTAGCGCGAAACATCGAGCGGTTGCAGCGTGAGTTAAATGAAAAACGCAGTACTGAGGCGCAAGTTTCACGTGAGGCAACACAGGCGCTATCAGCAAGCGCTGTGGGATTAAGTGATGACGTTGAACAGTACGTTAAAGGGAATAAGGCGTTAAGCCTAGAGCTAACCGAGTTGGCTCAGAAATTAAATGATAAAACTCAACGTAGCCAACTAGCGAAAGATCAGCTGGAACTTATTAATAATCGCTACCGAATGATTAAGAAAAAACTAGAAATCACAGGGCTTTCTCATGCTTTGGGGAGCGTTTTGACCGAGCGCAGTAACGACCTTCCGCAAATTGCGGGCTACCATAAAGAACATGACGAATTGCTTGAGGAGATTTCTAAAACCGCACTACGCAAGCTCGAATTACAAAATGATGTAAGCCTCCAGCATCATCTGGAGCAGGACAAAAAGCGCTTGCTAGCCAGTTTGAATTCCACGGCTACGGGTGAAAATAAACAATGGATTAGTGATGTTGTTGCCAACCGTCTATCTCTGCTAGAAAAACTTGAGTCAGAATATGCTGCTTACATGAGAGTATTGTCTGATGTGGATTTCGATTTATTAGAGCTTATTGATGTTACTAATCGTTTTGATGAATTTTTGGTTCGTCAGTTAATGTGGGTTCGAACATCACCTTCAATAATATCGTATACCACTACTGATATTCTAAACGAAGGTGTGTTGTTAATAGATTACTTGGGCAATGTTGATTATAAAGCGGCGGTTGCCAATGTTTTTGGTAGGCTTTGGGTGTGGCTAATATTGTTCGTTATATCAGCAATAGTTATTGGTCAAAGTTGGTTGAAGTCGCGCCAAAAACAGCTCGAACAAGCTATTGCTCAAGCGCCGCATGCCTCGTTAGTGCCGGCGTTGCAGTATGTTTTTGGGGTGCTGGTGCGGTCTGCGCCGCTAGCGCTTCTGGCTTTTGTTTTATCGCGTACTGTCGATGCAGCGGTTATCCCTAAGGCGCATGAAAAATTAATTAGCTTATTGTGGGTTTACCTTTTCTGTGCAGATTTCACGGCTAGGTTGCTGCACTCAAACGGTTTTGTTAGCAGTTATTTTCGCTGGCCTCAGGAGCTAATTCACGATTTATTTAAAGGTTTCAAACGCTTGAGGAATACGGTTGTTATTCCCTTGTTAGTGGTTTCAATTATACCGTGGCATCTTTTTGCAAGCAAAGGGACTGGTTTTATGGGGACCGTCCTATTGAGTTTAATAATGTGCTTTCTGGCTTACAGTATTAACTGCTTTTTGTCTGTTCAGTATTCGTTGGTTGGCAGTATTCAGCAGCGAAGGCTGGTTAGGCCTGCGTCAAAACTGCAGATTATTGCGCGCTTAATTATGGTCGGGGGGCCAATTGTTTGGGCTATAAGTTTGCTGGCAGGGTATCGTTACGCCTCTATTGTATTGTGCGGTCGCGTATTTGAAACGATTTTAGTACTCCCTTTTATTGTCTTTGCTTATCAACTTGCTGAGCGAGGATTAATGGAGTTTCAATCTCGGGTTAAATACCATCAAGCTACTGCTGATGATAATGCAGCGGCTATGACTGCTAGCCCTAAAGTTAATGACGAAAGCATTCCTCCGGTTGAAGAGCAGAAAACGCGTAGCGTTGATGAGCTGGCTATTGAAACGCAAAAGCTATTAAAGTCTGTTTTTCTCTTGCTTACAATAACCACTGTTTCTGTTATTTGGTTGAAGGTGTTGCCGGCATTGGCTATTTTTGAAGAGGTGGTTTTATGGAATACAACATCTGTCGTTGCCGGTGAAGAAACTGCTGTTGCCGTAACCCTTAAAAGCTTGCTGTTTATTTTGGTGGGAGCCTTTGTGGCTTATATTACCGCGCGCCGATTACCGGCTTTTATCGAAATGGTGCTGCTTAACCGGATAAACATGAGCAATGGCAGCCGCTACGCAATCACAACTTTGATGTCTTATGCACTGCTTGGGTTAGCGGTTAGTTTTATTGGGAATTCAATAGGTTTTGGCTGGGATAAAATACAGTGGGCTGTTGCGGCCTTGAGTGTGGGTATTGGTTTTGGTTTGCAGGAAATTGTCGCTAATTTTATTAGTGGCATTATTATTCTATTTGAGCGGCCTATCCGTGTTGGCGATTTAGTGACGATTAACGGTCAGACGGGTGTTGTTCACCGCATTCAAATTCGAGCAACCACATTAAGAGATTTTGATAACAAAGAACTACTAGTGCCCAATAAAGAGTTTATTACTAGCTCTTTGCTGAATTGGACATTAAGTGATAAAGAAGTGCGAGTGCTAATACCCGTAGGTATTGCTTATGGCAGTGATGTTGATAAAGCATTGGCCTTGCTCGAAGAAGCTGCACTTGAGCATCCTTTGGTATTGAGTACACCGGCGCCGGTTGTCACGTTTGAAGCGTTTGGCGATAACGCATTATCTTTATATTTACGTTGCAGAATTGGTTCTGTGGATGATCGTTTAAGTGTTGTTACTGATTTACATCGAGCCATTAACGATAAATATATGGCCGCGGCTATTTCAATTGCATTCCCTCAGCGCGATTTACACGTCGATTTTGCAGCGCCTTTAGAGGTGGTGTTAAAAAAGCCAGCGCCTAAGGCGCCGGCTTAAATTAATTGGATATTTAGTTTAAAAATTTCTGCTTAAAGGCTTCCCGTGTTGACTGAATAATTGCAAAAAAGACGGGGATAAAAGGTGTGCCGACGATAAGTGCTGCGAGCATGCCCCACATAACAGTATGCCCAAGGGACATCTGGCTGAACATGCCTGCACCGGAGGCAAATACCAAAGGAAGAATGCCCAGAACAAATGATAAGGCCGTCATGCACACAGCTCTAAAGCGCAGTGCAGCGGCTTTTTGTGCAGATTCAATAATACTTAGTCCTTCGTTTTCGCGTAGCTCTTTTGCAAACTCCACGATAAGAATCGCATTTTTTGCCGCCAAGCCAATAAGTAGTACTAGCCCAACCTGAGCAAATAAATCCAAGGCCCCCAGCTGAGGGATGCCAATTAATCCCGCCAGCAACAAACCGCCGATGGCACCGGCAACAGCAATAGGTACGACGAGAATAATGGCTGCGGGTATTGACCAGCTTTCATATTGAGCCACTAGAAATAAATATACAAAAACCAATGCCAATAAAAAGGCAATTGCTGCTTGGTTGCCGGCTTTTGCTTCTTGGTAGGTCATGCCGGTATATTCTATTTTATAGCCTTCTGGTAGGTGTTCAGCTGCTAAGCGCTCCATTTCTTTCATGGCTTCACCACTAGAAACACCTTGTGATGGATTAGCCCTTAAAATGGCTGAGCGGTATAAATTGTAGCGGGTGCCAACATCAGCGCCCAGAATGGGTTCAATGTCGATAAGCGTTGATAGAGGGATCATTTTTCCGCTTGATGAGCGCACATGCAACGATTGAATATCATCCAGCTGCGAGCGGTATTCTGGTGCTGCTTGCATCATGACGCGATAGGTCTGTCCAAACATTGAAAAATCGTTGACATACGCAGAGCCTAGCTGTGTTTGTAATGTACTAAAAATATTCGTTAATGGTATGTCGAGTGTTTTGGCTTTTTCTCGATTAATATCAATAAAATATTGCGGTACATTGGCTCGAAATGTTGTTGATGCATTCGTAATTAATGCTGATTTATTTGCTTCTGCTGCCAGTGCTTGGATGGCCCCGGCCAGTTCTTCATGCGATCTGCCTTGGGTATCTTCAACGGCAACTTCTAACCCTCCAACTAAACCCATGCCAGGAATAGAAGGGGGGGGAAATGCTTGAACTAGCGCTTCGGGGATTTCTTTGTAAGCTTTAGCATTGATTCTGGCAGCCACTGCAAATGATAGATCTTTAAATCCTGGGCGATCGTTCCAGTGCTTTAGTACAATAAAACCCGCGCCGCCGTTACTTTGTGCAGCGCCGGCTAAAACGGAATAACCCGATAAGAAAGTTGCTGATTCAACCGCGGGGTCACTTTCGATAAGTGTTTGCAACTTTGCCATCACCGCCTGAGTTCGAGTGATAGATGATGCATCGGGCAATTGCACGTTGAGGATGAGTACACCTTTATCTTCAACGGGTACAAAGCCGGTTGGAATGCTCTTGGTTCCCCATATCAGCCCAACCATTAATACTACAAATAGGCCGCTAACCATCGCTCTTCGTGCAAGTAATGCCGCAACAACGGAGGTAAACTTACCGGTCACGCCACCAAAAAAGCGATTAAATATTTGAAACCACTTGGCCTCTTTTTCTGAACGCTTAATGACTAAACTGGCAACTGCGGGGCTGAGTGTCAGTGCACAAATTGAGGATAAAACCACGGCGACACAAATAGTTACGGCAAACTGATTGTACATAACACCCGTAATGCCCGGCAGCATTGCGACAGGTACAAATACGGCTAGTAGTACAAGTGTAGTGGCAACAATGGGGCCACTGACTTCCTCCATTGTTTTTGTAACCGCTTCTTTGGTCGTCATGCTTGGGTCTTCACGCAGGTGACGGTCGGTATTTTCAACGACCAAAATAGCGTCGTCTACCACAATACCAATGGCCAAAATTAAACCAAATAAGGTCACTGTATTAATTGTCATGTCGGCCATTAACAAAACGGCAAAAGTGCCGATTAATGACACGGGTATAGCAACGGTGGGTACTAAAGTAGGGCGCCAATCACCAAGGAAGATAAATGTAATTAATATTACTAAGGCCACGGCTTGAAACAGCGATGTAGTCACTTGCTGAATAGAAACATCAACATAGCGGGTGGTATCGTATCCAATGTCGTAATCTAAGCCAGCAGGAAAAGCCTTCTTCATTTCTTGAAGCGCTTTTTTAACTTCACCGCCAGTAATTAGTGAGTTTGCACCCGGTAGTAGGTATAGCGCCATAACTGTTGCGGGGTGATTTTTATAGCTACCGCTGACTTTATAATCTAATTGTCCTATTTCAATGGTGGCGACGTCTTTTAGTCGTACGATGGCTCCGCCTTCCGAGACGCGTAATACAATATTTTCGAACTCTTCGGCCGTTTGGAGCCTGCCTTTAAGTTGTAGGGTGTATTCGGTAGTGAGGTTGCCAGCATAAGGTGGCGCACCTATTTTACCGGCTGGGGCCTGAATATTCTGTTCGGCAAGCGCATTGTTAATATCGGCAGTTGTAATGCCTAGTGCTGTCATTTCTGGCGGGTTAAGCCATAGTCGCATGGAGTAGTCGGCGGTACTGAATACTACGGCATCTGAAACACCCGCAATTCGTTTTAGACTACTTTGGATATTAATTAAGCTGTAGTTAGCAATAAATAGTTCGTCAAGGCTTCCGTCGGGTGAGTATAAGTTCACGGTAAATAAAATATCGGGCGATATTTTATCGATTGTAAGGCCTTGTGCTCGAACTTCTGAGGGCAGCGAAGGTTCCGCAAGCTTAACGCGGTTTTGAACCCGAACTAGGGCCATATCTGGGTCATCGCCGACATTGAAAGTAATGGTTAAGTTGTAGGTGCCATCGTTGGCAGAATTTGAAGACATATACGCCATGCCTTCAACACCATTAACCACATCTTCAATAACCTGGCCAACGCTTTCTTCCATAGCTGCAGCGGATGCACCAGGCCATTTGGCTTGAACTTTAACCTGCGGGGGAGCCACTTCGGGGTACTCAGAAACAGGTAGCAATTTATTGGCAATTAAGCCCGCCAAGCTAATTACTAAAGCGATGACGATCGCGAATTTGGGGCGCTGAATAAACGTTTTACTGATCACAGTAGTTATTCCTCTGTTGTCGAGGTCGATGTCGCTGGCACAAAGGCCGTTGGCGTCACTTTATCGCCCGGGCGTGCTTTTTGAACGCCGCGAATAATCACTTTTTCACCGGCATCAATGCCTGAGTTAATCAGCACATTTTCATTAATGCGCTCTCCAGTAATAATGTCTTTACGGGTGACAACGTTGCTGCTGTCTACTGTTAATACATAAGTCCCTCGCTGATCGACCTGAATGCTTGCTTGCGGGAGCATTAAGCTTTGCAATGGGTGGGTTAAACGCAGTATGGCGTGTGCGAACATACCTGGGCGCAGAGTATCGTTGGGGTTGGCAATGTTAGATCGAACTTCAACGGTGCCCGTGGTTGCATCGACGCGGTTAGAAAAATAATTGATTTTTCCTGTTTGCTCGTAGACGGTACCGCCTTGTAGCTCCAGCAATACCTCAATATCGTTGATGGTAATCCTGGAGTCTGGCCTTTGCGCGGAAAGGATTAGCTTTTCAGGAATTTGAAAAACGATATCCATATCATCTTGCCCAACGAGTGTGGTCAGGGCACCGTATTGCGGGCCGACGATGTCGCCAATCGCAGGGGCTGAGCGTCCGATTCGTCCTTCTAACGGCGCTTTAATCGTTGTGTAAGCTAAGTCAACTTTAGCGCTTTCAACGGCAGCTTTGGCTGATTCTTGCTGGGCAGCAGACTCTAACTTCTTCGCTTCTAAGCTATCGAACTCGGACTCTGAGATAAAACCATCTTTGACGAGCTTTTCACCGCGTGTGAAATTCTTAGCAGCGATTTTTTGGTTGGCTTCAGCACGTGATAACTCGGCATTGGCACGCGCTAGCGCGGCTTTAAAAGGGGCTGGGTCAATATCAAATAGCGGTGCCCCAAGCTGCACTTGGTCGCCTTCTTTAAAGTGAATGGCGATTAATCGACCGCTAACCTGGGCGCTAATATCAACGTCGCTACGCGATTGTATCCTTGCATTGAAGCCTTTAGATGGGCGGTAGGGTTGCTCGGTGGCCTCTACAACAAATACTTCAGGCAACGGCTGTTCTTTAACCGCTGTATTGTTGTCGCCGCAAGCGGCTAATAATAAAGATAAACATAAAACACGTAAGTGCATACAAGGCTCCTAAGGCGCTAAATCCAAAATGTATTAAGGGCATCTCTAAAAATGCACTTTTTCCGCGATAGCGGCGTCAGCTCCGTCCTCGAGTCCTCATTTACACCACGTAAACTGCGGCTCTCCGGGCGGTGCTTCCTTGCTCTCACACAAAAATTACTATTTTTAGAGGTCCCCTTAAGTGAAAACGGGTGAGAAGGGTAGGTGGGGGCAATGTTAAGCGAAAATAGTTGGGTTGTGTATTAATAAAGCGATATTGCACTGGTAAGAAGGCTAATATACGGCGCTTCCCGCCACGGCGCTGTGGTTGGCGCAAAATTTTTGGCGAATGCTCGCAGGCCTAACAGGTCTGCATAACCTTGGTTTGCTGATGCTGGCGGGCTAATACCCGTGAACCAAGCGGTAATTTTTATGTCTTGGCAGCTTGTAGTGGTGATAGCCTCACTACTGGCACCCCTGATTTAACTGGCTTGTGAGTCTTGTATGTTTGAATCCCCCTTTATGGATGCTGTGATTTTCACAGTTCCAGGTACACCACTTTCAATAAATTGGTACGGCCTTACCTTCGCCGCGACATTCCTCTTTGGTATTTGGTACGCAAATCGTCGCAGCGATCGCGCACCTGCTTGGGGCATAACACGAGAAATGAATAGTGACTTACTGCTTTACATGATTGTGGGTGTCATTGTTGGTGCAAGGCTGGGCTATGTATTGTTTTATGGTTTAGATCAACTATTGCCCTTTCGTGAAACGCTGAACGCAGCGGGGGATGTCATAAGCTCTAGAACAGTTGATTTCCTCTTTATTTTTAAGATCCATGAAGGCGGTTTGTCTTTCCATGGCGGCTTTCTAGGGGTTTGCGTGGCTTATATCTTGTTTGCGCGCAAGCATAGAGTTAACCCTTTTACCATTGCCGATTGGGTTGTGCCGATAATACCGATGGGGATTGTCTTTGTGCGCATGGGTAATACCATTAATGGTGAATTGTGGGGGCGCGTTACTGAATCGCCTTTGGGGGTGTATTTTATGGCATTACCGGAAAACGCAATGGGCGCTGTGGTGGCTCGGCATCCTTCAACGATTTACGAAATGGTACTAGAAGGCGTCGTGATGTTTATTGTGATGCAATGGTTTATCCGCAAGCCACGACCGCGCATGGCAGCTTCTGGCTTGTTTGTTATGGGGTATGGTTTTTTCCGCACAGCTGTAGAGTTCTTTCGCCAACCGGATGCGCAGTTAGGGGTTAATGGTTTTTTGTACGGTACCGATTGGATAACCAGAGGCATGACATTGTCAGTGCCCATGATTTTTGCGGGGGCAGCAATGCTGGTTATTGCTTATCACAGGAATGTTTATGATCACGCTCGCCAACCAAGTTCACGGGCAGCAACTTAGAGCGCCTTTTTGTACAAGCTGCAGGTACCGTTGATGATATTGGTGTTGGCTTTATGAATTAAAATGTAATCTCAGACATTATTCGGTGTTTTTCTTTTCTGTTTGTTTATGGTTTTCCTCTCGATATTTTAGTTTACATAACGATGAGGAAGGCTATGAACCCCAAAATAAACCCAAAAGCGACTTATTCTTTACTGCTGATATGCGCAAGTACTTTATTTTTACACGCGTGCAGCAGCGACGATAAGAACGCTAATTCTACATTTGACGAAGCGCCAGCTTCTATCAATTTCCTTCATGAACCGGATAATATCTACACCGAAGACTTCCCCTTGTGGCGCTTTGTGGTTGATGGCGATGGCTATAATTTGGCCAATATATCGGCGATAGATATTGAATTTCCGCATGCCATGGTTTTGCAAAAAGGCACAAGTTTTGGTGTTATTGATGCGGGGCAAGAAGACTTACCTTATGCGCGCCATATTGCCGCAGGCATTTTGCATGCCCACGACTTTACTCATATTGAAGATAGGGTATGGAGTGTTGAAGCGGACGAAAGTGTCTATTTAAATCGCGCTACATTTGATGGCTCAGGTTTTTCTTTAGATGCGAGTTATCGGCGGCAAGGCGCGGTGTTTACCGAAATCGCTTACGGTAGCAATGCTAACCAAGTGTGGCTCTACAATGAAGCGGATCATACGCTTGGCGCGTTAATGCCTAATAGCGAAGTCGATGCCGAGCATTGGCGCTTTTATGTCCTAGACGATGACATTGATATTGTTGATTTAACCGTTGAGGGTAGTCATTTAATGGTGACCTACCACTATCAAGGAAGCCTGCGGGTTAATGTTTTTGACGCTGCTGGTGATGGCTTGCAGGTTATCGAAAGCTGGGAAATTGTCGGTTACCCCAATAAAGTTGCCACGGATGCCAGTTTTCTTCCTGATGGGCGAATGCTTGTGTCTTTTGAGGGGCTTGAGGAAAACTTATACCTTGTTGCAAAGCATGAACCAGAGCCAAGTGTTTCGCCCTTGGCGCCCGTAGGGGAATTAACGCTTGATCATTTTTTGGATTTTAATACTGCAATCACACAACCCTCGGGCTTTGCTCCTAGGTCTGATGGTTCTTGGTTTGTATTAACCGATCAGCGCGAGGTTTTTATTGTAAAATCAGACTTTAGTGTTATTGAGCATCAAGGTCATGTTAGCTTTGATGGCATTGCATGTATTCAAGGTTGTACTGAAGGCATTGCTACCGTAGACGATAACCATTTTCTTGTGATTACCGATTCAGCGACCGTGGGTTATTTTAGTGTGCAGGCGCAAGGGTATCAGCGCGAGTCGCAATTCGCGCTTGAGATTAGCGTGGGTGATCGTTTTTCTGGCATTGCATTTGATCCCATTCGGCAGTTTATTTATGTCATTAATGATGACGACAACGAAAATACTCAAGATGCACTATACACTTTCGATTACAGCGATGGCTTTAGCCTTGTGAGTCGTGTGTTCGTGAATGGTGGTGCAGCTAATGTTTCCCCTTATGACGCACAAGGTATTAGTTTTGAAAATGATCAACTTTTTATTGTGTCAGAAGCATTTACGCAAGTGCTGGTTTTAAATCTGCAGGGCGAGGTTGAATACACGCTGGGTTTTAATCGGGAAGATGTTGAAGAGGCCAGTGATATTGCTATTTATAATGGCCGAGTTTATATCCCTAGCGATAACGAAGATGGTGAACCCGCGCCAAGCGTTGGTGTTTACTTTTTTCCTTAACATTTTAAGGTTATTAACATTGTAGTGATGGAGGAGTGCATCCGTGCATGCCATACGTTCCGGGGTTGGCTTAATAACTGAGTGTGCATGGATCCTTTAATGTTAGGAATACTAATGGGTTTTAAAAGGTGACGGTTCCCCCAACAGAAAACATATACATGTAGTTTCCGCCGGTGGGTTTAAAATCGATGACTTCGTATTCGGATCTTACCGCAACAGACCCAAGCTGAAATTTAGCACCTATACCATAAGTGCTACTGTAATCAGAATGAAAAAGGTTACCTTCGGAGTTTTCTACGTCTGAATCGTTAAAGCTGGATCCGTATTTAGCGAAAAATCCCATCTTCCCTAGGTTAATCCCCAATAGACCATAAAAATTGATAGCGGAGACATCTTGACGGTATCGCGTGGTGGTGGCGTATTCTTGATAGGCGTTAGCGGCGATAACAACATCGCCTTCGCCACCTTCTTCGTAGTATTGGCTGGCATAGCTGTCAACAATGCCAAACTCACGGTAGTCAACTTCAATGCCAATATCAATTTTATCGGTAAGCCCATAGAAATAGCCGGCTAAAAATTTGAAGCCAGTGGTATATTCATCAATATAAACGTAATCATCATAAATACCCACCTCGTCATCAGAGGTGTCGATATTTGACTGTAGAATACTCCCTCCCACATATATCCCGTCACGCTCCGCCGCTAAGCAATTATTTGTCATGACAGCAATCGCTATCAGGATACATCTCGAAAATAAACTCATTAGAAAATAACCTTGGTTTCTTTGCCGCTTTATATTTTTAGTGACCGCACTATAGAAGTTTTACAGGCAGAAAAATGTTAACGGCGTATACATACTCTATGAGAGTTCCAAAGCTGATTAGTATTGTGTGTTTTTTGCTACATACCGCACATGAATATTTTAGATGCTTCACATATCGCATGATTATTTTGCTTGCTTAAATACTAAATAAGACATTCATGCATATTGTAGTAGTGAGGAAATAAAAAATAGAGCGCGATAGTTTTCGAGTATTGTAATTAATCTTATTTAGCAGGGGTTTAGCGGTGTCATTCATTAATATTGCAGTATTTATTTAAATATTAGATTTTAGCTTTGTCGCAAAAAGTGATTTTGTGGCGTAACGTTTATTTTTGTTTTTTAAATGTAAGTGCTTTTGGGGTTAATGTCGCCAAATGGGCATCTCTAAAAATGCACTTTTTCCGCGATAGCGGCGTCAGCTCCGTCCTCGAGTCCTCATTTACACCATGTAAACTGCGGCTCTCCGGGCGGCGCTTCCTTGCTCTCACACAAAAATTACTATTTTTAGAGGTGCCCAAATGCTTATTTTTCGGCTTCAATTCAGTATTTTTTTCAAAAATTAGATTCTGGTAAAAATGGCAGCAAATTAGGTGCAAAATAGCGGTGGGTAAAAGAGCTATGTTTTTTTGAAAAAGAAGGTCAGCAGTGGTTGACGATTTGTAGGGTTGCAGGAAGGGGATAACGGTTGCTGTTGTATAGCATATAAGAATGTAACAGCTGGCGCTGTTACATTCTTGGGCGTTTACTTTTTAGGGGTGGTTTTGGAAACTCACCCAGCGCTGAATTAAAACGCTATCACTATTTTTAACAGACTGTACGACGCTAAGGCCTGCGTGTTCTAGTTTTTCTATTGCACTGGCTGGCAGGTAAGCGCCAGTCGTAGGTATCAATAATTCATCGCCATCGTCATCATAAGTGACATGAAAAGGAAGGCTGTCGATACTGTTATTCTTATTAACTAGGCTCATAAGCGTTAAATAAGCACTATTACCCCACAAGTAAAAAGATGCTTTATTGCTGGTGCTGGGCAATTCTTCAAAGCGCAGGCTTTCAATAGGTTTTGTTTTAGCGCCATAGGGCAGGCGGACCATAAACGGCGGGGTGCAGGCAAATAGATTTTGTGCGCCAGCGGTACTGCGCGCTTGCAGCCAAGCATCGCTTTGAGCGGTGGCTGCTTGGTTATCTAATAATGCGTTTGCACTGGTATAGCCTGCGGTGTCAAGGCTGGCGCCAGTCAGTAAGCGTACGTTGGCCGCTTGAGCAAAGCGGGCAAAAAACTGCAGCAATTGTGCGTCGTTTGGTGTTGCGTTAATGTCGAGCAATATTGCATCGTAGGGCGCATTGCCTGCAATGGCTTTGTCCGCAATGACATTGCGGTATAACTCGGATGCCTCAACATTGGCGGCGTGCTCCAAAGCGTCTTTTTTGATGGCCTCTAGGTTGGCATCAATAAGGTGCAGGTGGCAGGCGCGATCGGTGTCGAGTTTGCGATTAATAAAGTCGAGGCAGCGCCAGCTGGCTTCTAATTGTTTGAATTCACTGGCGTGCATAATGCTGCGCAGCAGGTCAGTGGCTGCGGCCTCTACGGCACCAACGTATTGTTCGGCTCGCGGGTCTAGTTGTGCCTCTATATGGGGGGCAATAGTTTGGCGAATTAAAGCCTCGACAGAAAACTCGGCATTGCTTTGTTGTGTTGCACTGCTCAGAACAGAATCTAATAGGTTTTCTGGGGGTATACCGCGCACTTGCGCCGCAGTTTGTGTTTGCTCAATTAACCCTTTTGCTTGTAGTTGGTCCACGGCGTCTTGGAAGTGTGCTTTAGATTGCAGCTTTTGGATTAATTCGCGATATTGGCTAAAAGCTGCAACGTTTTGATACAGGTGATCGGGGTTAAGATCGTCTATATCGTCAAAGCTAATGGTGTTGTCGCAAATGGGGAGTTTAAGTTGCACATTCAAGCGCTCAAAGACTTCGTCGAAATTGTCTTTGGTAACGCGGTGATGTTTGCGCTTTAACAGCGAAGTCGCCCCATCGCTGCAAGCTAGGCCGCTGAAGTTGCCGATTATAGCGATCTTCCATGCGCCGCTGCCTTTGGGGGCAAGTGCAGTTGCATTGGTTTGAGGGTGAGTGATATTGGATTGCACATTGAGCTCTGGCAAGGGGCACCTTTTTGAAGTTGTTGGCTGGCTAGGGCGCGTCCTTGTGGCTGCAGTCCCCGTGTAGGGGGCATGTTACGCAATCGTGTTGATAAAAACTATCCGTCACATGGAGCGTGAAGCTGTTCAGCGGTACGGTAGGCGTTGAGCTATGTACAGGCTAGTCAGCTTACTTGCGGGCAAGATGGCCGCAAGTAGGCTTTTTAGTAGCGAATAAAGTGCTATTGGTTAATCGGGGCGATGCGAAAATGATCGCGACCGTGTTCTTTGACTTGGTAAAGGGCGTTGTCGGCACGTTTCATTAAGGATTCGGCTGTTTCGTCACCGTCACTTAAGGCAGCGCCAATGCTGACAGAGGGCGTACATTGCTTACCGTTTTCGAGGGTGATCACTTGCTTGATGGTATTGCGTAAGCGCGTAAGGTGGCCTTCAAGGCCGTCGATAGAATCGACATCCACTAAAATAACCGTAAATTCGTCGCCACCCAGGCGGGCAACAGTATCGACTTCACGTACAGACGTTACTAATCGCTGGGCAACTTTTTTAAGTAAAGCATCGCCTGCGGGGTGTCCTAGGGTGTCGTTAATGCGTTTAAAATGGTCTAGGTCCAAGTAAATCAATGAAATAAAAGTGCAGTTGCGCCGACTATTGCGCAGTGCTTGATCTAGCCGTTCATCGAACAGACGGCGGTTGGCCACACCCGTTAGGTCATCTTGAAATGCGAGCAATTCTAAATAATCGCGGTCTTCTTGGAGCTCTCGAACCAAGCGATTGAGTGTTGATGTCATTTCGCTTTCAACATCGGCTTGATCACAAATATCAAGGTTCTTTTCGCGTATTACCCGCCTTGCAATATCGGCCAAGTGTTGCAGCTGTTTTTGAATAGACTGGGTGTCTTCGACCGGTGTTGTGCGCGGGTTGGTGTCCAATAGTGATGAGGGCACATAAATGCCGCCCTCAATGACTTGTTGAATCGCAAAAACAATATCTTCAGGGGCTAGGCTTTTAGGCACAAAGCCACTGGCACCGCTGCCGAGCGCGCTCAAAATAACTTGGGGTTCATCGCGGCCCGATACCATGGCAACGGGCAAGGCGGGGTCGCATTTTTTAAGTTTTTGCAGGATGTCTAAACCGTGGTCGGCACCAAGGTTGTAATCCAGCAAAACTAGGTCGATGTCTTGATCTTGCGCTTGGTAGTCCAGTGCTTCTTGGCCGGTGGCGGCATGTAAAACGGTGCTACAGCTTAGTTGCGCCATCAGCAGCATTTCTAAACCTTGCCGAAAAAGCCCGTGGTCATCAACAATGAGTACTTTAATGCTCAACGGTTTGTGGTCTCATGTATTCTGTTTCTGGTGAATTCCTACCCATTAAGAATGGCTGATGCTTTGCCTATTGGCAACCGCTGTCGGCGCTGTGCTGACGGGAGGTTCGCGAAGTGTATACTGTAACATTCTTTGTGTGTTCTTAACCTATTAAAAGTGTTGGCGCAGTTGCCTAAAGCAAGGTGGCTTCGCTGTTTTCTGGGGCTAAACTATCATTAATAAGCGCAAATCTATTTTATTAAATATTTATTAACGCAAGTACTGTAACTTAATTTTGGCACTATTTAAGTTTACGCCTAAAACGTAGAAATCCTGTCAAAAGTTAGGCGTATTAGCGTTTGTATTTTTAGTGTGCAATGAGTGAATTGACTGCAGGCAGGTTGTTTCGCCTTAGAGCAAGGTAACTGTTGAACTTATCGAGTGTATTTACCGTTGTTTTTAGGTTTTTGGTGCTCAAAAAATACAATAATCACTTTATGCTAAGAACGAGGATGAAACGGATTTATAACCATATTCTTTTAACCATTTTATGGGCTACGCTGTGCCTGCCCGTTTGGGCGCAAGCGATAAACCCAATGTCCGACGATGCGCGCCTTAAGGTTAATACCTTTACCTTGGTTGAATTGGACAGTGAGACATCGGCAAAATTGCCACGCGAGTCTTTGCTAAAACAGCTAACGTTAGAACGTGCGCGCTTTGGTGAAATGATGACTGTGGATGAGCTTCATCAGGTGGCCGATGCTTTGACTGCGTACGTTCGCTCTAAAGGTTATGTTTTTCATTCAGTCTTTTTACCGCCCCAAAAAATTGAGGATGGTTTTGTCGCCTTAAACTTACAAAAAGGCACGCTTAGCTCTGTTCATGTCATTAATAACACCACGCTACCCGATGCTCGTTTTAGTCGGGTTTTTAAAGACCTTGTGGGTGATATTCTATATGCCCCAGCAATAGAAGACCGAGTGCAAGCGTTAAAGATGCAAGGTGGCTTTGAGGTCTTTGCGTTTTATTCGCGTGGCGTTAAAGCCGGAGAAGCCCGTTTAAATTTAAAAGTTGAGAAGTCGCGACAGCGCTCTTTTTCGCTTAAGAGCGATAACTATGGCAGCGAAAGCAGCGGCCAGCAGCGTTTAATCGCTCAATATTCTGAATTTCAATTAACCGGTCACCATGACCGTTTATCGCTGGCGGTATTGCGCTCTGTGGACGATGTTGCGAATACTTACGGTAGCTTATCGTACAGCTTACCGTTTGCAGGCTTGCAGTATGCTTGGGATATAAGCGCTAGTAATAATCAATTTGAAGTCGGTGCGCGTTTTGCCTCGTTGGGTTTAGAGGGCGATGCCACAACCGTGCGTACCGGCATTACTAAACACTTCGGCTTTCATGCTAAGCATCGCTCGCGCATGCGTTTAGGGCTGTATAGCAAACACAATAGTTTAGATGCAGACGATGATAGTGGCGTGCAAGAAGAGCTAAGCCAAGGCTTGTCGTTACAGTGGTTTAAAGATAAGCAGTGGCAAAAAAGCAGTGCGTTAATGAATTGGGTTGTGGGCCTAAGCCACGGTAAATATAGCGTAGAAGCTGCCGCTGATGGCCAATTTAATAAATTGAATATCAGCACTTTTTGGTTAAAAGGTATGGCCGGTGGTCATGCCCGCAATGTATTGCAACTCAATTTACGCGGGCAGGCGAGTGATGCTGGTTTGCCAAGCGTGGAGGGTGTTTCTTTAACCGGCGCCGACGGTGTGCGCGGATACGAAGCTGGAGGCTTTAATGCCGATAACGCGGTGCTGGCATCGTTAGAGTGGCGCTTTCCGTCGTTGCTGTATTTTTCTGCCGAGCAGCGTTGGCGGTTGGAGCCATTTGTGATGGGGGACTGGGCAACAGGCGATAAAGAAGGTTTAGGTGATGGCCTGGAAACACAAGCCACTTATGCCAGTGCTGGCGTGGGTATGCGTTTAGACTGGGGTCGTCATCTTACGGCCCAAGTGACTGCGTCTAGCGCCCTAAAAGGGGAGTTAAACGGTACAGAGGTAGAGGGCGATGGGCAAGTTTTGTTCGAAATCCGCTGGTATTAAGCTTCGCCGCCGGCTTTATTTGGCGGTATTGGCTGCTTCATCGGGTAGTGCTTTTGCATTGCCACAGGGGGGGCAGGTGAGCGCCGGCGATGCAAGCATCGAAAATGCTGGCGACACAATGAATATTCATCAGGATTCGCAGCGTGTAGTGCTAGATTTTGATAGCTATAACGTGGCGGCCGGTGAAACCGTTAATTACCAGCAACCTAACAGTGACTCGGTGGCGCTAAACCGAGTGCTAGGCTCTGAGTTATCTGAAATACACGGCTCTATTAACGCCAATGGCCACGTTTATTTAATTAACCCCAACGGCGTTTTATTTGGTGAAGGCGCGCAGGTGAATGTTACCGGCCTTGTTGCTACAACGCTGGATATCGACAACCAAGACTTTATGCAGCAGCGCGAGCACTTTAGTGGTGAGCAAGCGGGCTCGGTGGATAATCAGGGCAATATTAACGCGCGTGATCGCGTGGTCTTAATGGCGCCCGAGGTACTTAATAGTGGTGATATTCAAGTCCCAGCTGGCGAAATTATGCTACGAAGTGGCAACAGTGTGTTGCTGCACACAGCAGGAAGTGAAATCCCTATTCTGGTTGAAGACCCACAGCTTGACGGGCATGTTTCGAACGTTGGCTCCCTTAGTGCCAACCGCGTTGCTTTAGTATTGGATGGCCAACAAGGCCGCGATGTTTACGATAGCGCCATTAATAATCATGGTTTAGTGCGTGCGGTCAGTGTGGCCGGTGAAGGTGGCAGCATAGAATTGCTTGCGGGCAGTAGCGATGTTGTGAATACCGGGCGCTTAGATGCTAGCGCTACCGACGGTCAAGGGGGCGCGGTAAATATCGAGGCGCATCGCTATGCGCAAACCGGTGAGCTTAATGCCAGCGGCGCCAATATCGGTGATGGCGGCGCTGTTAATATTCATGCGGCCGATACCATTGTGTTTCATGCAGATAGTGAATCCCGCGTTGATGGCGGCGCCGAAGGCAACGGCGGCGAAATGATCGCGTACGCAGATAACGCCACTTGGTATCGCGAGGGTAGTCAAATTTCGGCACGCGGTGGCGATGTGCTTGGCGATGGCGGTTTTGTAGAGGTTTCTGGCCGCAATGTGGTTGCTGTAGAAAGCCCTGTTGATATTGGCGCAACCAACGGCAAAGGCGGCTTATGGTACATCGACCCTACCGATATTACCGTTACAGATGCCACGGGTAATACCAATGGCGCTTTTACTATGGGGGGGGATGGGTATATTTTTAACTTAACCCTACCTGCGCAAGCAACGTCCATTGCTAACCGTATGGCTTTGCAAAACACCTTGGTTAATTTTGGCAGTGTCTATTTGGATACCGCCTCTGATGCTGCCGGTACAGGCGATATTATTTTCGAAGCGACAGTGGATTTTATTGGTGCTCCGGCAGGGCGGGTAATGAGCTTGCGTGCCGACAACGATATTATCTTTCGCGATGGCGCTGGCTTTACCCATACCAATAATGGCAATTGGAGCCTTAATCTTGATATGAATGCCGGCGACTCAATCACTTTTGAAAGTGGTTCTGTTGTGGCTTTTCGCAATGGCAGTGTTAATGCCACGGCAGTAAACGACTTTTCATTATTAGGCGATGCTTCTATCTCTGGTGACGGCGCTATTAATATAAATGCCGGCCACGATATAGTAATGGGCGCCGATAGCCAGCTAAATGCAGGTGCTTTTCCGGTTAATTTAACCGGTGGTAACCATGTAACTGTTGCCGATATTGTCAGCCTGAATACGACCGAAAACGCGATAAGTATTACTGCGACAGCGGGGGAAATTTTAGACGATACGAATGCGGCCAATGGTTTGCATGCAAACAGCGGCGGCATCTTTTTACAGGCGGTTAACGGCATTGATAGCATAGCCTTAGAAACGACCCAGCTCGGAGTTCGCAATAGTTCAGGTGATGTCGCTTTGAGCACTAGCGGTGACCTTTCGTTAAACCGGTTGGGTTTGGGCGCTAACATGACCATGTCTATTTCGGCGGGTGGTAGCCTTACTTATGTTGGGGATGCCGGCAACGATTTTGATGGTGCAACGGCTTCTACGCTGAACCTTACATCGGGTACCGAAATGGTCATTAATGGCCGCATAGTTGATGAAACGGGATCTTCTGATCACGAGCTGGATATTAATCTTGTGGCCGGTACCGATTTATCGATGTTGGACGGCTCGATTTTAAGTTCTGGCTTTGGGGTGTTCGATGTTCAAGCGTTGAATGGCGATGCAACAGTTACTGGCCTGAATACGCAGGCGATGGTTAATAACGCCATTACGGTATCTGCACTTAATGGCCAAATTCTTGATGGCGGTGATACCCGCACCGATTTATACGCACCTGATGGCGGCTTCTTTTTGCGCTCGATGGGGGATATCGTTGGACTAGAATCAGAAACCAATACTTTTGATGCGATTTCTACCGCAGGAAATATAGAATTAAGTGACGTAGCAAGTTTTGCCGCTGAGCGATTAGAGGCGGGCGGGGCTGTAACCATTAATGCCACGAATGGTTTTGCCATTCGTAATTCTGCCATTGTGAATGCAACCGATTTGACGGTAAATGCTAGCCAATTAATTCGTTTGCCAAATACTGAGCTGCGCGTTACGGGCACAATGACGCTAAATGGTAGTGATATTCGACAGCAAGACGGTTTGCGGGAAGTGGACCTTGCCGCGAATACATTAGTGCTTAATAGTGATTTTGAAGGTGGTGATGCGACGATTAATGCAGATGCGCAATTTTTAGAATTGCGTAATACCGGCGCAGATACGGTAACGGTTATTAATAGCTCAGACCTATCACTTACGCAATATGAGGCAACAACTGGGTCATCTGTTATTCAAACGGCAAGCGGTTTTGATTTAACTGTAGCCAATGCCATTAATTTAGAAGGGAATGCGGCAGCTCTAACGTTAAATGCAGGGAATGATCTTTTTATTAATGCTGATATCGCTGATGTTACTGGTGCTGTTGATAACAGCACGCAGTTATCGTTATTGGCGGATGGCAATATTTTGCAGTCGGCATTAACGACCAGTAATGCCGGTGCGGGTAATATGGCATTAAATGCTGGCGATAATATTAATTTAGCGAGCGTTATCGGCGCAGCGGTTGATATTACCGCTGCAGGCGATATTACTGATGCTAATACCGCGGCGCTGAATATAACAGCGCCTAGCATTAACCTTGTTGCTGGCGGCAATGTGGGCACCAATACCGATGCAATAGAGAACAGCAGCAGTGCATTAACGCTGACAGCTGGCAATGCATTTATTCATAACGATGGCGCTTTGGCTTTAACCATTGCAGCTGTCGATAATATTAATGTGACATTGGCAGCCGGCGATTTAACCTTATTAGATTCGCTGCCAACAATTACTGGCAGTAGCACATTTAATGTAGTGGCCGGCGACCTGATTATTCCCGATGCAGGCTGGACAACATCCGGCAACTTAATGTTAACGGCGCAAGACCTTGTTGATAGTGATCGTGCGGTAGCGATTGATGCGGATCAAGCGGACATTACTTTGACCGCAATGGCTGATGATTTAACAATTAGTAGTGGCTTTAATCAGCTGAATTTAGATGCCCAAGCATCGACTAATAGACTGACGCTAACGAATAGCAGGGCCTTAACCCTAAATGGAGTAAGCACCAACGGCGCAGCCAATATAAGTACAGTTGCCGCTAACTTAACTGTAGCGCCAACAACGTTAGATATAGCTGGGGATTTAGCGCTAAGCACTATAGGTAGTGGTGATGTCATTATTGGTGATGCTGGCTTTTCTCATGCAAGCACCTTCAACCTTACGGCTGATAACCTACGCGATACCGATAACGACATTACCCTGGCTGCACCGAATGCCAATATAATTTTGCGCGATGGCGCTGCCGATAAAATTTGGAATACGAGCTTTAATAGCTTAGGAACCAATGTTGCCGGCGCCGGTGGTTTAGCTATTAATAATAGTAATGCCTTGGTTTTAAATACTTTAACCACAGGTGGAGCAGCTAGTGTCGCTACAGCGGCGGGTGATTTAACGCTAGTGGTCAACCCTGCGGTAGCGGGTGATTTACAGCTGGTGGCTAACGAAAATTTAGTGATTCCTACGGCGGGGTTAAATCATAGTGATAATTTAACTTTGCAAGCAGCGCAAATTTTGGATGATGACAATACTGTTAGCATTACAGCCAACAACTTGAGTATTAGCCAAGATTCTGCCGCAGCCGATGCGATACTCAATATCGATGCCGATACATTAAGCTTCGCTTCTTCAGGCCTTAACCCAGTTGTAATTAATGCGCAAAATAATATCTTAGTTAGTGATCTCGCGGTGGCTGGCGATGCGACTTTAACATCGGCTGGAGATATAACCTTAGGGCAGAATGTTACTGTACCTGGCTTGCTGGATGTACAAACCACCGGCACCGGCTTGTTGCAAATTGCAGATACCGGTTTGAATGTTGAAGGCGATGTACGCTTGGATGTGGCCTCATTACAAGATGGCGATCAAGATATTATATTGTCTGCAAATTCTGCGGATATTACCCTTCGTAACCAGTTGCAGGCACTTACGTTAAATTCAGACTTATCGCAATTACGCTATTCGCAAACAACCGGCAGTGCTCTTGTGTTACAACAAAGCGGGGACTTAACGGTTAACCGCTTAGATACCGGTGGTAATGTCGATATTGTTGCAGATAGCTCTATAACGTTTAATCAAAGTAACCCGGTTTTAACTGGCGATTTATTGCTGCAGGTGGCCGATACGCTAACGGTTTCGAATGCTGGCCTTAACCTTGTTGCCAATTTAACGCTTGATGCTAATACAGTTGCTAACGCGGCAGGTGTGGGCATTACGCGATGGCAGGCTGATACTATTAATTTTAATGCTAATAATATTCAAAGTAATGCCCTTATCTTAGCGGCTAACGACGTGAATATTACCTACGGTGGCATTAATGCGTTAAGCGTAAATTTGCCGAGTGCAACGGCTATTTCGGCGCTAACATCAGCGGCTGATACCTCTTTAATTGGCGCGTCAGATTTACAGTTTTTAACAACGGCTACCTCGGTAAATGGTTTACTTGATGTGCAAGCCTTAGGCAGTATTGAATTATTAGAAGCGGGTTTAAATGTTGCCAATGTTTCAATGGAGGCTAACAATTTAACCTCTACCGGAGGCGGCGTAATACGTTTGATTGGTGATAGTGCTGCACTAACATTAGGTGGTGAACAGGCTTTAGCTTTAGAAACCCAACTGGCGACTTTGGCGCTGGATTATGCGGCCGAAAATGCCTTGTCAATAAACAATACGGGCGATTTGTGGCTTACTGATTGGCAAGCCGCTAATGCAACGAATACTGCTTTAGCAGCTACTGGTGTTTTGCGAATTCCTGAAAGCGGTTTAGCGGCTAATTCACGTTTAAGTGTGTCGGCATCAGATTTTACCGATAGCGATAGGACATTAAATTTTTCGGCACCAGAACTTCTGGTGAATTTAAGTAATGCCCAGGGCGAAAATACGTGGCAGCTTGATGGCGGAATTGTTGATGCACAAATAAACGGTGCTGCAAGTTTACAGATATTCAGCAATGGCGCTTTAGGGGTGCAAGATTTAAACGGCGATGCACAGGCAATACATATTGCCGATGGTAATTTTAGCCTTTACGTGAATGATGGCGATTTAAGCGTAGATGGCAATATCACAGCCAGTGATATTGCCAACGATGGCTTGCGCAACGGTATTATTGATTTAGTCGCAGATAACGGCAACATATTAGTCGGCCAATCGGATAACGCGGCAATCACTTCGCGCTATAACATTAATGGGTTGGGTAGCACCAATAGACGAGACAGCGGTGCTGAAGATGGCATTAGCTTGCGTCTAACCGATAATACCGCAAACGAGCGACAAATTGTTTTAGGCAATGGCAGTACTGCAGTGGCTTTACAAGCAGTGGGTAGTGACATTGCACTTAATGCTTGGCCGGTTGATACTTCCGAGGATGCGGTTCGTCATGTAGTGCAGGCACAGGGTGTGCAAATAGAGGCCTATAATAACCCGACTGATAGTCAGACGGGGCAGGTGCTTGTGAACGGTGTGGTTGTAGCCGCACAACCTTGGCAGCAAATAAGGGAGGGGAGAACTTTAACAATAACGACGGATAAACCGGCTAAACTTTACGATATAGACGATGTATTGGCCGAAATGCCCGATGCTGACGATAGCGTGATAGTTGAAGAGGAGATTCAAGCGAGTGGCGAAAATGTGGCTCATCAATTTGATGCAGTCTTTGGCGGCAGTTGCACCGATATTGACGATGATAGTGTTAAGCGCTGCCGTATTGATACTGCATTAAAGGCTTTTTTGTCCCACTGGCTTGTGGGTGGCGAGCTACCACCCACATCTGAGATGTAGTTATGTTGCTTAGTCGATATCTTATTCATTTATGTGTAACCCTTATTTTATCTTTTGGGGTTTCTACCGCTTGGGCGGCGCCTAAAAGCGAAGCCGAGAAACAAGTTCGCGCTCAGTTTGTGTATAACTTCGCCAATTTTGTTGAATGGCCAGATGACGCATTTATTAAACCCAACTCGCCGATTAAAGTGTGTTTATTTGGCCGTGTTTTTTTTGCACCCTATTTATATTCATTTAATGGCTCGTTAATTGGCAATCGCGCTCTAGAGGTTTCCAAGGCAGATAATATGGACGATATTCGAGCGGGGTGCCATATTCTGTATGTTGGCGAAGACGAACGCGTTCGTTTGCCGACCTTCTGGGGGCAGATACGCTACATTTATGTATTGAGTATTGGTGAGCGGCAAGGTTTTGCTGATAAAGGCGGAATTATTAATATTTTGCGAACACAAGACCGTGTTCAGTTTGATGTTAATATTGAAAACGCATTAACTAATGGCTTATTTTTAGATTCCGATTTACTCGCGTTAGCGCGCTTAATTAAGCGCAATACCCAAAAGGCCGACTAATGTTAGCTTTTTTGCGCTATCAAGATTTACCGATACAGCGCAAGCTTTCTATAGTGGTTGTTATTGGGATACTTAGTGCAATTATTGTAACGGTTGCAAACTTTATTTCTTTTGATCGCGATAACGTAAAGCGAGACCTCGTAGAGGAAATGCGTGTGCTAGCGCGCATTACCGCAGCCAGAAGTGCCGTTGCTGTCGCCTTTGGCGATAAGGCCAATGCGCTTGAAAATGTATCGGCTTTGGCGTTGCGCTCTACAATTCAGCATGCTTGTATTTATACTCAAGAGCAACAGCTATTCGCCGCCTATCTGCGTAAAGATTCCCTATTTTCCGGTTGCCCAGAAGTTTTAGATTATGATTATGCCGATGGCATTTTGGCTAATCGTAGTGTCCAGCTTCTGGAGGTGGTCGAACCGATGATCCGCAAAGGGAAACCCTTGGGTTTTGTTTTAGTTGGTTCCGATTTGTCGCCTATTTCCGTGCGGACAAAAAAATGGGTGTCGATTAGTTTTTACGTCACGCTAGCGGCTTTATTTATCGCCTATTTAATTACTCGTCGCCTGTTGCGGCCCGTGGTGCAACCAATTATTGGTTTGTCTTCGGTTATGGATCAAGTGCGCAAAAGCAATGATTTAAGCTTGCGGGCGCAGGCTAAAGGGCGTGACGAAGTGGGCTTGTTAGTGAATTCATTTAATGAAATGTTGCAAATTGTCGAAAACCACAACGATGACTTAGAGGTATTGTACCGGGGCTTGGTAGAGAAAAGCGCCGAAGCGGAAGCAACCGCCGCATCCCTAGAGCTACGTAACGCGCATGTTAAAGACCAATTTGGCAGCGCCGCACACGATTTACGGCAACCACTGCAAGCAATGGCTATTTTTGTTGATACTCTATGTAACCAGGTCGATGATCCAGATCAGCTGAGTATTCTGGATAAACTAAAGCAGGCCATGCTTAATCTCAATCATTTATTTACTGAGATTCTAGACGTATCGCGTTACGAATTTGATGTGGCAAAGGCGACGAGTCAGCCCACTTCTATTAAAAACCTGCTATCGAAAGTTTATTTGGAGTTCGAGGCCTTAGCGGCGCAAAAGCATTTAAAGCTACGTTTTTATACTCCAGATTACAAAGTGCTTACCCATGGGGCTTTGTTAGAGCGCATTATTCGCAACTTACTCAGTAATGCTATTCGCTATACCGATAAGGGTGGCGTTTTATTGGGGTGTCGCCGGCGCGGCGACTTATTGGTTATTGAGGTTTGGGATACCGGGCGTGGTATTCCCGAGCACAATAAAGCCTCTATTTTTAGTAAGTATGTGCAAGTTGACGAAAAGGATCGTACCGAGCGCGGTGGCTTTGGCTTGGGCTTGGCGATTGTTAAACAATTTGTTGATAGTTTAGGTTATGAGCTAAGCGTGCAGTCGGTTGTTGGTCGAGGTACTGTGTTTCGGTTGACGGTGCCTTTAGCGCCGAATACGGTTGCCAATAAAAACTTGGCAAGGGAAATCAGCGATCAACGGGTAGAGCGCAGGCAATCGTCTTTAAAGAAAGCCACCTTTGACAGCCTGCAAGAACAAGCCCAGTCCCATATTTTATTGATCGACGATATGGATGTTGTACGCGAAGCCCTTAAAGAAACACTGGAAAACTGGGGCTATAGCGTCGACGATTTTGCGGATATTGACAGTATGCGCGCATTCTATACTGATAGCGGTAATGGCAGTGATGGTCGGAGGGGAAGTAAAATACCGTTTTTAATTATTTCCGATTACGAATTGGCAGATAATGTGACAGGCGATCAAGCGATAGCCGTTGTCCGCGACATTTTTCAGTATGAAATCCCGGCGTTTATTATCTCGGGTACGGAATCTGATGCCGCTTGGGAGCGCATTAAATCGATGGGTTTTACCTCCTTGAAAAAGCCCATAAAACCTGCCCGCCTAAGGGCGATGATAAATCACTTTGTACAGTGATTTATCATCGCGCAGCTATTAGAAAACGCTTAACTGTTCAGGTGGGTGCGAAATGATGGCCACCCCAAAGGCGAATTGATTATTTTTTGGGCATTTAAGTGTCTGGAACGCTTGTATAGTGACCAAGGACGGCTTGAGCGGCCCAGAAAATGATCAGTTTGCCGACCTATTTGAGCATGACTGAATAGTTACGAAAACGCTTGCTGCATTATCGGGTTAGGGGCCTAGTGTATTATTTTGGTTCCCATGGCGAACAAACATCAACTAAACAACCATTAGGATCTTTAATCAAAAACCTACGTTGACCATAAAACTCATTACGTGGTTCTTGCAGAATAGGGATTTCCATACCTAATGCCTTCTTATAGATAATATCAACATCTTCGACAACGAATGTTACATACATTCCATTGGGTATGTTCTGATACTCTATGGGTACTAGTGCGTGATCTCTTTGAATAATGCCATATTCAATTTCAGAATCCTCTGGAGAGCAAAGCTGTACGTACCAATCACTATCATACTTAACCTGAAAACCTAGAAGGCTCACATAAAATTCTTTACTTTTTTGTAAGTCATCGGAGCATATATTCGTCAATATTCTCATCGTTCTCTCTGCTTACAGCTAACGCCAACAGCAAGTGCGCCGGTTTTTGGCGTCGTCTTGCCTGTTATTATTAAGTGTGAATCAACTGAGGAAGCTCTTTCATTGTACAAAAGCTTACTACCGGTTCAAATTCACATTTCTCATTAAACCTATTATAAAATAGCGTTTTCATTCCCGCTCTATAACCAGCCTCGATACCTACTGGACTATCATCAATTACAATGCAATCTTCTGCGGAAAACCCCATATCTTTCGCAGCATATATATAAATACCAGGGTCTGGTTTCCATATTCCAACCTCATAGGAGCTGTAAATATTAGCCCCAAAATACTTGGTTAAACCGCAGACCCTAAGTGCTTGTTGAATTTTATGAGCAGGGCCACTTGATACTACAGCTTTTGGGTGATCTAAATTCTTTAGGGTCTCACCAATATACTGAATTGGTTTTAATTCAGTTTCAAATAGGTTGGTTACTATAGCTCTATAGCTATCAACAAAGTCTTCAGCTAATTTTAATTGGGACTCCTGCTCTAGAGTTTCAATAATTTTAGCCAACTTCCAGCCTCTAAATCTTATGCCCAGCTCATCGGCATCTAACTCAATACCGTATTCTCTAAACTTGATTACAAGTCCAATATTACAGAGTCGTTCGCTATCCACAAGAGTACCGTCACAATCAAACAAAAGACACTTTCTCATTGGGGCTCCTTGCACTTAACGCCGCGCCATACCGCAGCTTTGTAATTGGTTGATTTATGGCAGTCTTCTTCGCCATAAATTCAAGTGATGGGAAAACTGTCGGTATAAGCGCCTTAGTACGCCCAGCATGGGCGTGAACTAATGAGGTGACGCTCTCCCATATCCCTATGCTTCACTGCATTCGCGCGTCCTGCGCATCAAAGTCCTCTGTAGGAAGGCCGCCAAGGATGGGGTCTGATGATAATGCATGGCGTAGTTACCAGTGAAATCACCGTTTAATGCCGTTTATTAAACGCTAACTACTAGCGAATGGCAACTGCAAGTCCGCGAGGCCTTGTGGGGAGGGCAGATATTTGCTCTCTGCAATATCTGCATTTCCACCATCCGTGGCGGTTACCGCGTAAATCATGATCTATTAATGACATTACTCGGCCGCAAGATAAACGATAAATCACTCCTTAAACTCACCGGGACATATATACGTGCAGGTGCGATAGAAAACGGCTGCTGGCTTGAGTGTCGCGAAGGGGTTCCGCAAGGTGGCCCTCTTTCTCCGCTCTTGTCCAACGTTGTTTTAGACCTGCTCGATAAAGAGTTAGAAAAGCGTAACCATGACTTTGTTCGCTATGCGGATGATTTTATGATTATTGTTAACTCTAAACGAGCTGGCGAGCGCGTCATGGCCAGTATTACCGACTTTATTGAGCGCAAGCTTAAACTCAAAGTAAATACGACGAAAAGCCAAGTGGCGCCTATTAACCAGTGTAAATTTCTGGGATTTTCCTTTCTCGGTAAAAAGTTGGTCTGGCACAATAAAGTGCTAGACCAATTTAAATGTCGCGTCAGAGAAATCACTGGCTGATCACGAGGTATTTCGATGGAACGTAAAATCCTCGAACTAACGCGGTATCTTCGCGGTTGGATTAATTATTTTGCCTAAAGGGATTTAGGTAAGGTGCGTGAGCAGGACGCGGAAGCTTCGGTATAGCCCAAGGCTATCAGAAATGCATTGAGCTGGACCACTGGATACGCCGAAGGCTACGAATGAGTTATTGGACTAAATTGACCGGATCAATTTAGCACAGCTCTGCTGGCCGAAGGCTGAAATACAAGGAGGTATTTCATACAAAACTGGCGAAAAGTGAGGACTAAAGTTCGTAATTTATTACGTCTAGGTGTGAAAATAGACTTGGCCGTTCAATGCGGCTCCACCAATAAGGCCGCCATGGATGGTGGTCATACTGATAACGAAGGAGCGGTTTATCAGTTAAGGTTATTGGCGAAGCTCTAAAACCGAAGGTATTCATGCCGCGCTTAACAACGAATTCTTCGCCGACTTAGGGTTAATTTCGCTACGTGATCGTTGGGTAGAAATTCATTACCAGTAGGGAACCGCCCATAGCGGATCCGCATGCCGGGTGGTGTGGGGAGAGCTGGCTAGAAACCAGCTCTTACCCGATTTATATTTGCGCTCGTAAGTTTACTGCCGTCTGTTTTTGTTTGGGATTTAGCCTCCCATTCCTGGCGGTAGAGTATCAAATTTTGGTACATCGGTGGGGAAGATCGCCCATGATGGTGCTGATGATGCGTAGATTGACATTTTAGGATTGAACTTATTGTTTTTCAATGAAGTTGCTGATACAGAGTAAAAATTACCCGCAGTTACCTCAGCACACAAAGCAGAGCTACAAGTAGCGCAGAACTTATAATTTACGCCTTTACCTGAATCACCAGCCCGCGTATACGTTGAAGGCGTTCCTTTAGTAAATTTAAATTTATCTTTTGGCACCCACAGCCCAAACCATTTGTCCGACCCAGTGAGCGCTTGGCACTCCTTGCAATAGCAAAAAATAGAATTAATCGGGTCGTTATAAAAGTAAAATTCAATGTCGCCGCAGCGACAACTTCCAATATGCTTTTCCATGTAATCTCCGGTATCGATAATGTCCGACGACAATATAGTAATAAATATACATCTTTAATTTAATTGCCAAAGATGCGACTTCATCTTAGAGTGGATTTTATATATGATAAAGAACATATATAATAATAGTCAGAGATAGCCCTATGCCATATACAGAGACGCACAAAAACAAAACCCGAGAGAAAATTCTTGATAGCTCTTTCAGACTATTTGCAATAAAAGGTTTTGAGGGCGTTACAATCGATGATTTGATGAGTAATTGCGGGCTTACCAGAGGCGGATTTTATGCGCATTTCACGAGCAAAGCAGAGCTTTACCGTGAGGCACTAAAATTTAGAGCCTGCAGCACTAAACTTGCCGGCCTTAAACCAGAGGACACCACCAATAAACAGTGGTTGTCTTTGCTTCTAAATACATACCTGAGCTTGGAACATGTGAAAGGAGAGCGCTCGTTGACTTGTCCGTTAGCCTTCCTGGCCACAGATATCAACATGCAGGATAATGCAATAAAGACAGCTTATGCTGACGTTTACTATGGCATGAATACAGCAATTATGGAGTACGCAAGTAGTTATTGCGACTGCGACGAACAAGATATTTTGTCAGTTACAGCAATGATGATTGGCGCTGTCGCCATAGCTAGAACGCTTCAGAACCAAGATTCGATTGAAAGTTTACTAGCAGCTTGCAGGCGAGAAGCAGGTATAAAATTGGGTGGAATATAACATTTGCATTTCCGTTAGACGCTTTTCCTGGCCGACATTTTCACGAGAAAACAGGTCAAAACCCAGCCCTCCGTAGCTTACAGCGATATTACCCCATCAAACCCCAGAAATATACCGTCACACCAAAACCGAATATTATAATATCCGTGCAATAATAAAGCGCCACAACCATCTGATTTTTATGTTTTTTTGAAATTGCTCAACCAAAATATCCCAATATTCGATCAGACGGGATATTAAGATATTTTGTTGTTTGTTGGCTAAATATTGATCAGGCAATAGCTTTTATCCGCAGCAAGCAGGTGGCTTACACTACAGAAAAAAGCTATTGCCGCTGGATGGCGGGTTACACCCGTTTTCACAAAATGCAGCACGCCGAGGATCTTGGTAACTATTCAGGTGGGTGCGAAATGCTCAGTTTGCCGACCTATTTGAGCATGGTTGAATAGTTACGGATCTTAATAATCAAGCTCTACCACGGTAGGTGTTTTTTCCGGTGTAAAAGGTGCGCTGTATTTACTTTGCCCTTGGGTAATTAATAGCTCATCTAAATACCAAGCGGCTGTTTCGGCATTGCTGATATCAAAAAAACCTAGGCTTAAAGGGGCAATGGTTTCGGTGGTCAGTAAAGTGGCTAAAGTGTTGTTCGAAGGTTGCCCATTTACAAATAGCTGTAACTGCTGGTCTTCTAGTGTAATTGCGATATGTACGGGGGTATCAAGAGTGCCGGCACCGTAAACGCTCACGCTATTTTCGCTGCCTATTTGCAGCCGCCATTCGTGGCCTTCGCCGTTATTGTGGAGCGCCAAGCCAAAGCCGTCAGTGCCTTCCGGCATTTCGCCCCATTGTAGTATTGGTGTGGTGGCCGGCGCTGATGGTGGCGGCAATAGCCAAAATTCCAGAGTCCAGTTACTGGCTGTGAATGAGTGGTCTTTTTTCACAAGGTAGTTTTCGTTGTCGATTAATACACTCTGCTCGCTGACGACCACTTGGTCTGCTGGCATGGGCGTACCTTCGGCGCTTAAACCTGTGCTTCTGTCTGCATCGAAGTTCCTGTGGTAAAACTGGTTAAAATAGTCGTTAATGGTTTGGGTATTTAACACGGCATTGTCTTGGAATCGGAAATCTTTAAATTTTTCGCCGTTAGCTTGCCCGGTTTGCCAATTAAACCAATTGTTAAACGTTAGCATTTCAGCTGCGCCGTTTTCGGGATTGCGGTAATGCATAACCAGTAATGAATACTCGCTTTGCGTCAGTGTGATTGTGTCGACGGTGATATCGCCACCCAAGTAAAAATGACTATTATCAAAACGTTCGCTGGCACGTTCGTAAGCGACGCCCTCGCTGGTTTCGTCGGGTAGCATATTGTCTAATTGATAGGTGTCGTTACCATCGCCGGGTGCCCAGTAATAGTGTAAAAACGCAGTATCTCCCGCTAGAGTAGGGTGCGGGATTGCGCTGCTTTGGCGAATATTAAACTCGTCGTCGCCAGTACCGCCGGTAACCGATAGCTGAAAAAAAGCGCTGAAGTATAGGGTGTCATTACCGCTGCCGCCGTTCACTGTAAATTGTTGGCAATCGGCATAAAAAAGGTCGTTACCGTCACCACCATCGGCATAACAGCTTAAACCGTCGGATAAACGCAGTTCGTCGTCGCCGTCTTCCAGTAAAATATTTTTATTACCGACATGAGTGTCTTCTGCAGACATGGCGCTTGAGGAAGACCCGCTAGCGTATATTTGGTCATTGCCGGCACCAGCTATTACATCATCATTGCCTTGGGCAAGGTGTATTGTGTCGTCACCGCTGCCGCACACGATGGTGTCGTTGCCGGCACCGTTCCCGAATATGTTGTGGATGCCTTCGCCGCAGTCAATGCTGTTATTACCGTTACCGGCAAAAAAGGTTTCGTCGCCAGGGCCGCCATCGAAGGTATTGTTACCGTCGTAACCCCACATCATATCGTTGCCATTGCCACCAATTAAAATATCGTCAAAATCCCCTTGGGCAGCAAACAGTTCGTCGTCGCCGTCACCGCCATCCATGGTGCTGTTGCCTTCGCCGGAAAATAAACCATCGTCGCCAGCATAGCCATATAAAACGTCGTTGCCTAAATCGCCAAAAAGGCTGTTATCTAGGTCGTTGCCATAAATAATATCGTCACCGTCGCCACCAAAAGCGTTGGTGCCCGAGGTGTACAAAATATCGTTGCCAGCGTTACCAAAAGGGGAGTTAGCGTGAACTTCATCGTCACCATCGCCACCTTCACCTGTGCTAGCTTGTGTAATGAGGTCGTTGCCCGCACCGCCATTGGCGTAACCGGTAGTGCTTAAGGTATCGTCGCCGTCACCACCTTCTGCGGTGTTTGCTTGAATGGTGTCGTTGCCTTCGCCACCGTCTGCGTAATCGCTGGCAATAATGGTATCGTTGCCATTACCACCGTAGGCAGTACCTGCATTGATAATGTCGTCACCGTCACCGCCTTCGGCACGGCCATTTACCGTAAGGGTATCGTTGCCGCCACCGCCAAAGGCGTTATCTTTGCCTTCGGTGTCTGTAATGATGTCGTCGCTGTTAAAACCCCAGTAGTTGTCATCTTCAATACTGGGCGCGTGGACTCTTTGCCGGATGTCCGTCGCGTTTAATTCGCCGTCGGCAAAAATAAAACGTTGGATCGATGATTGAATATCTCCCTCGGCGGTGAAAAAGTGAGGTAGCGATACACCTTGCTCTTCAGTGGTTAAATAAAAGCTGTTTTCGTCGAATTGCCGAATGCGTAAAGCGTCTATGGAAATATCTGGCATAACAATGCTATCGGTGAAGTTGCCTTGTGCTTCGAGTGTTCCTACTGCTGCACCATTTTGAAGAATAAAAATATTTTGCCCTGCGCCGTTTATCAGTGTTGTGGCATTGCTGCCGGCTATATAAATGTTGGTGCCTTCACCTCCGGTAAAAGTATCTACGCCTTCGCGACCAATAAAAATATTGCTATCGCCATCGCCAATAAAAGTATTGCTTTCGCCATCGGCAAAATAGATATGGAAGGCGCGGCTTAGGCTATTGCCTTGTGCATCGCTGGCGTGAACCTGCAGTTGGTTAAGGCCGCTTACAAGCTGTGCAAAAGGAATATCCAATAGTGCGTTAGCGGTAAGGCGGCTACCGTTTAAATCGGCCGTTAGGGTATTGATGGCGATTGTATTGTCAAAGCTAAAAGCTAGGGCGAGTGATGTAGCGGCTATGCCATTGGTTTGTACTTGGGCTTCTAGCTGTGTTGGGATTATTGCCGCGCTGGATGAGCTGCTATTACTTCTTGTGCTACTCGAGCTATTGCTAGCGTCGCTGCCGGCGGTATAAACATTTATGCGTTGATTTGCCGGCGCCGTGCCCGTAATTAGCAACGTTTGTTCACCATCAAAAATAGTAACGGCATAATTGATAGGAGCGCTGGTGATATTGGTAACGCTGTAGCTTTGTACTGCGGCCGGTGTATTGGGCCAAGCAATATTTGCCCAACCTTCGCCGTTTTCTTCTAGTGGCATTTGGCTACAGTTAGCGCTTTGCCCAAGGCTACAACTATTGGTTACAGACAATATAAGGCCTGTACTTGCGTATTCTAAATAAGCGCGTTGCAGGCCTGCGCTTCCCATTAGGCTGTTTTGCGTGACGGTGCTGCCGGCGATTGTGGGGGCGTTGGCATCTTGTACGCTGCTGTTATAAATAACGCCGTAGCCGTGCACTGTGCCGGTAAAGTTGTGGGCACTGCCACTGAGTAACACCTTAAAATATTCGTCGCCTTCGTTGTTGGCATTAGTATTGAACGGGTCGCTTAATAGGGGAACTGTAATCAGTTTGCTGCGTTGCCCCGCCTCAAACACTACGCTACCGCTTGTGGCGAGGTAGTCCTCATTAGCCAGAGCCGTCCCGTTTTGTGTTTGATAGTGCAGCTGGGTGATTTGGCTGGCCGGTGCGTCTAAAGCTATTTCTAAAGTCAGTTGCGAATAGCGTTCACTTTGCGCGCGGGTGGTTACCGAAAACGGAGCCTTATTAGCCAATAGCTCCACAGACGTTAATTGTTCATCTACATAAAACTCAGAATCAACGGCGAGCCAGCCAAAGCTTAGGGTAGTGGTCGTTTTTACTTGAGGTAAAAGCGCGGTAGCTTGGGCGGTATTGGCATTTAAAATAAAAGCGGCGGGGCCTTGGCGTTGTAACCACATTTGCTGGGTAATGGTGTTGTCACCATGCAGGGTAATATTGCCTGTTAACGCGGCGACAAGCCGGCTATCAGTAATATCGGCGCCGGCAATAGCGAGGGTAAAGCCTTCGCCGGTTGGTGCGGCGCTAACGTGTTTGGCATTATTGGCGGTTAACGCCTGGTTGCCTGCATCAATCAGTGTTTGTACCGTTGTTGCAATAGATGCGGCGGCTGCTGAGCTTGTTTGGCTATTATTCGCAGCCGGTTCAAACTCATTACAGCCGCCTAGCAGCAGGCTACTAAACAGAGCTACCATCAAGCTTGCCCGGCGATAGCGTCGTGTTTTTGTTGTGGTGTTGGGTAAAGCTAAAAAGGTGCTGGAGCCAGTAAAACGCTTATCCATTTATACAAAATCCTGATTAAAGTATTCTTTATGTGACGCGATGTGGAAAGTCGCGACATTCTCGCATATTTTCTCTTTTCTGTATAAAAAATAATCAGTTTTGTGGTTGGGTACAAACATACTAGGCGTACTGATTCGCGTTTAGCCGCGATAAGGACACAGCGTGTCTCGCCACTGTTGCTATAAAAAAGCAGTACCTAAACCCGTAAGGTACTTACGGCACTCGCTGATTTTACTGGCTTTGCGCGTAGCCGCCGGCGCATTTAACGTTAAGTGGCACGTGCTACTAGGGCTGGTACTAAGGCTTAGTTTTGAGTATGCACAAGTTGAGTCGACGGCGGTTGGGTGTGGTGTCACCCTTCGCGGCGATACAGTGGGGCCAGTTTGGTTGCAGTGCTTAGACATCCAAGTCTAAGCACTGCACTAAAAGTGGCACTGGCTGAGCTTGACCGCCAGAAACCCTCTATTCTTAATACAACACCCTGTATATTCGAATGCATCTGATGTGCACTTTGCAGTACCACCAAGTTAAAGGTTTGCGCTTATGAGGTTTAGTTTAAAGGCCATGGTGACGTTGCGTCTTTTAAGGTGCTGCATAACCTGCGCATTAGCGGCTTTTACGCTAGCGGCGTGTGTTGGCGCAGACTATAAGAATCAGCCTCCAGCACCCCAAATTCCGAGTGAGCAAGCGCAAATAGAGCGAATATTACAAGGCTTGTCGCTAGAGCAAAAAGTTGGACAAATGACAATGTTGGCGGCTTATATCTTTTTTGATACCGACGCTAACGGCCAGCCAGTGCTTAATGCCGCCAAGTTAGATAAAGCGCTAAATCAATATCATGTCGGCACGTTCATTAATTCACCGGCAAATTTATACAGTACAAGCCAGTGGCAGAGGTGGATTGACACGCTTAATCAGGCTAATAGTAGTCACCAGATTCCGGTGCTTATAGGTACCGATTCCATGCACGGTGCCTCTTTTGTAAAAGACGCCGTTTTACTGCCCCAGAACATTAGCCTAGCTGCAATACGCGATACACAGGCGGCGCAAATAGCCGCCAGCATTACAGCAAAGGAAACCGCCGCAGCCGGTATTTTATGGAATTTTGGCCCTGTACTCGATGTGGGACGCCACCCACTATGGCCAAGGCTAGAAGAAACCTTCGGTGAAGACCCATACCTTGTGAGCCAATACGGCGCCACTATGATTCAGGTGTTTGAAGCGATGGGAATGGCCTCAACGATGAAGCATTTTATTGGTTATTCCGTTCCGCTCGATGGCAAGGATCGCGCGCCGGCATACTTGCCTGATGTGCAGCTTTGGCAAGATCACATACCGCCATTCAAGGCCGCTATTGCTGCTGGCGCCTCGACAGCGATGGTTAATTCGGCCTCCATTAACGGTATGCCAACGCACGCCAATGCGGCGTTACTGCAAGGCGTACTTCGCGAGCAATTAGGGTATCGCGGGTTAATCGTATCTGACTGGGCCGATATTAATTATTTACATACCCGCCACAAGGTGGCGCCATCCAAAAAGCACGCAGTAGAAATGGCGGTTAATGCCGGTATAGATATGAGCATGGTTGCTACTGAGTTTAGCTTTCCTGAGTTGCTTGTAGCTTTAGTCAAAGAAGGTCGTATTAGTGAGCGACGTATAGATGATTCGGTAAGGCGCATATTGGCCTTAAAAATAAAGCTGGGCTTATTTAATCAATTAATGCCTGCTCACTGGGTGCAGCAGCAATCGTCAGCGGCCACTTTACGGGCTGAAAAAGCAGCACATAAGCAGCATGCATTAGCTTTAGCCAATAAAAGTATGACATTGCTTAAAAACGATAAGCGCACCTTGCCGTTACCCGCCGGTGCCAAAGTGTTATTGGCCGGCCCCGCGGCTAAAAGTTTACATGCGCTAAATGGTAGTTGGTCTTTTAGTTGGCAGGGCGATGATGACAGTTTATACCCCAGTGAAACGCAAACACTGCATCAAGCTTTACAGCAGCACCTTGGTGCAGGCAATGTCATTCATCAAGGTGAAGCAGACTTTTACGCGCCGGCAAATGTAGATGTTGCCAGTGTGAAGCGTTTTGCCCCCAAGGTGGATTACATTGTATTAGCGCTAGGCGAGGGCGCTTACGCCGAGCAAATGGGGTCGATTGATGATCTAACACTCGCCAAAGATCAGCTGCAGTTGGCACAAGCAGCCATTGCTACCGGCAAGCCAGTAATAGCATTATTTACAATGGGGCGCCCGCGTATTATTGCACCTATAGTCGATGGTTTAGCCGCTATTCTTTATGCCTACAGGCCGGGTAGCCAAGGTGCACAAGCTATCGCCCAAACGTTGCTCGGCTTGAACAACCCAGCAGGCGTTTTACCGTTTAGCTACCCCCAATATACCGGTAACCTGCTGACTTATGATCACCCCATAAGTGCAGCGATTCGCCAGCGGCCCAAAAGTAGCGCTGGCATGGATGGCTATGCCCCGCAGTGGCCGTTTGGTTTTGGCTTGAGTTATACCGACTTTGCTATTTCGAACTTATCGGTAAGTGGTGAGGATGGGCTTGCGCAGTCAGAATTTAAAGCGGGCGATACCTTAACTGTGAGCGTGCAGGTGAAAAATACTGGCCAGCACGCCGGTGAAAAAGTAATCGAGCTTTATATTAAAGATCACTTTGCTTCCTTAACCCCCGCCAATAAACGCTTAAAGCGTTTTACTCGCATTGCTTTGGCTGCAGGCGAGCAGCGCACGGTTGCTTTTACGTTAACGGTCGATGATTTTGCATTCGTCAACGGTGCCCTAGCGCTAACAGCAGAGCCTGGCGTGTTCACGGTAGAGGCCGGTGGATTAACAACTGATGTAGTTTTGCTCGAGTAATATGTTTTCGCTAGCGAATATCCTGCGCACCTTAATGATAATAATATAAAAGACGGCTTATGTTTTTTTCTGACTCAATTTTCAATATTAATGACATCACCTTAATTTTGGTGATTTTTGAAAGTATCTCTTTTTCGGTATTGCTTTTAGCTGTGCGAGAAGGGCGGGTGTTAAGTTGCCGGCTATTGTCTCTGTTTTTATTGGCCACAGGCTGTGAAGCCTTGGATACCTTAATGTATTGGTGCGCGCCTTTAAAAAATGGCTACTTAGCCGATTACGTGTATTTGTTTTTTGTTTTTAAAATTGCTGCTTTTTTACAGGGGCCACTGCTGCTTTTTTATACGCGCTCTGTACTTTACGGTACTGTTGGGCCTGTTAAATCCGTTGCTCTGCATGCAATTCCTGCGCTTTTATTTCCTGTGTACTTTGCGGTAATGATGGCAGAGCTCGGCCACGATAAGGTCGTTGAGGGGGTTTTTCATTATGGCTTGCTCTTGGATAGCTGGGCTTTTAACTGGATTGTTTACGGCCCTAGCGCACTGACTTTGGTGTATGCGTTGGCAAGTGTAAAAAGTATTCGTGTTTATGTAGAGGGCTTAAAAGACACTTATTCCAATGTCGATAAAATTGATCGCAATTGGTTGAAGCTGCTTATTTATGGCTTTTTATTCACCTGGTGTTGGAATTTTGCCAATATCATTTTTGCGACTGTTGGCCTAACGTCTTTATCGGCTTTGTTTGGCTTAACGGGTAACTACTACGATTTAATTTTTGTAAAAGCACTCGCGTTCTACAATTTATTGTATTCGCGTATGGCTTTAGGGCGTACGCCCCCCAATAGTGTAGGCCGCGAGGAACTACAGCCTACCGAGCAGCCAATACAAGAAAGCCAGGCTTCTACTCCTGTAGAAAACAGTGCGCCCGTTATCGCATCGCAGCTGCCGTTGGTACAGCCGGCTGCTTCGCTCGCACCTCGCCGCGTAGTTGAATTGCCTAGCGAGCCGACCGAAGTACATGGCGACGAAACGCAAGAGGTGCCGTTAGTATTGGTCAACCGTTTAGTGGCACTGATGGAGCAAGAGCGTTTGTACTTAGAGCCAGAGCTTACGGTGGATCAACTCGCGCGTGCGGCGCGCATACCAGCCAGGCAAACATCTAATATTATTAACCGGCACTTTGGCGTTAACTTTTTTGAGTACGTCAATAACTACCGTATCGAGCATGCTAAAACACTGCTGGCCGACGGGCATGGCCACTCGATTATCGACATATCAGAGATGTCTGGTTTTAATAGTAAATCGGCATTCAATCGCTTTTTCAAAAAAATCACCGGCAGTACGCCGTCAGAGTATCGAAAGTCGCTTCTATAGCGGGTAAAACCATGCGGCGGTACCCGTTGAAAGAGTAACAGGTATTGTTTTTTTGCTGTCAAATGGCGTTTAGTTGTTACCTAAGCCCATAACTTAGGGCAAAATGCGCCTCCATTTTTCGCCTATTTATTTGCACTGATTAATCGTCAATGCGGTAGTATGCGCATGATTTTAGAAATCGGCGGGTATCGCGATTTCCCGAGTAGGGTATTCCTGTTTTTAATTCACCTCGCACCGCGAGAACTATGTAGGAGGTCGTATGGCTGTAACGCCTAGTGTCAATGAAAGCCCCGTCAACAGTGAGGGCTACGTGCCCGGTAAGAGTTATCTACTGCCACTGGTTTGGTTAACATCGCTATTCTTTATGTGGGGTTTTCTAACCTGCTTAAATGATATCTTGATTCCGCATTTAAAGGGTGTCTTTGATCTGAATTACACTCAGGCGATGCTGGTGCAATTTTGCTTCTTTGGGGCTTATTTTATTGTCTCTATTCCTGCTGGCTCTTTGGTTAAACGCATTGGTTTTCAGCGTGGTATTGTGTTGGGTTTGGTCATTGCTGGTGTAGGGTGCTTAATGTTTTACCCCGCTGCCGGCATGCGTGTATACGGTTTATTTTTAGCGGCGCTGTTTGTATTGGCATCGGGCATTACTATTTTACAGGTGGCTGCTAACCCGTTTGTGACTGTTTTAGGATCGCCAGAAACAGCCTCTAGCCGCTTAACGTTAACGCAGGCTTTTAACTCGCTGGGTACCACTATTGCGCCGGTATTTGGTGCTTTCCTTATTTTATCGTCAGCACCTGAAGGCGCGACTATTGCCGAAACCCAAGCCCATGAAGCGGCGTCGGTACAGGGGCCTTACATTATGCTGTTTGGCGCATTGATATTACTGGCGGTGATTTTTGCTTTTATCAAGCTGCCTAAAATTGTCTCTAGCCCTGATGTTAAAGGGCAAACTAGCGGCTCTTCTGCTTGGGCATATCGGCACTTGGTATTAGGGGCTGTAGGTATTTTTGTATATGTGGGCGCAGAAGTATCGATTGGTAGCTTTATTGTTAACTTCTTGGGCGACCCAAACATTGTGGGTATGACCGAGCTCGCTGCAGGTGCAATGCTCACTTACTATTGGATGGGCGCTATGGTAGGCCGCTTTATTGGTGCTGCGGTAATGCGTTATTTACCGGCTGGCCGTGTATTGGCCTTTAACGCTGTTATGGCGTGTATTTTGGTGGCCATTGCAATGGTAACGTCAGGTAAGCTAGCGATGGTGGCTATTTTGGCGGTAGGTTTGTGTAACTCGATTATGTTCCCAACGATTTTTAGTTTGGCGCTTCGTGGTTTAGGTGAGCACACCAGCCAAGGTTCTGGCATTTTGTGTATGGCCATTGTTGGTGGCGCTATTGTGCCATTGGCGCAAGGCGCATTAGCCGATAGCCTTGGCCTGCAAATCGCCTTCTTCTTGCCCATTTTGTGCTACGGCTTTATTGCCTATTACGGTTTGCTTGGTTCTAAGCCTAAAACCGCTTAAGTGTTGTTATGGCGGCGCCTATTCTGGCGCCGCTGTTTGCGCGTTATGCGCGCCCTCAGTATTCACTTTATCCCCCCCTTTATTTTACCGCCTTATTAGGCGCAAAATGGCTGTGTTTATTGTGTAACGCCAAAGGGGATTCTCATGTCGAAAGCACCAATAAGTACTACCAAAATGCAAAGCCACTTTTTTGCTTACATCAGCAAGATTCGGTGGGTTATTCGCTGGGGCTTAAAGCGCAATGCCATTCCTGAAAATGTGATGGAGCATAGCTGGGAGGTAGCAACAATAGCGCATGCCTTGGCGGTATTAAGCAACAGCCGCTTTGGCGGCCAATATGACGCTAATTTGGTGGCGACAACGGCGCTATATCACGATGTGTCTGAAGTGATTACCGGCGATATGCCCACGCCCATTAAATATCATTCAAAGGGTATGCAAAAGGCGTTTAAAGAGGTCGAAATACAAGCTGAGCGTGAGTTAATTGCGCTATTGCCTGAAGACATGAAAGCCGCATTTACCCCGTTGGTTGTTTCGTCTGAAGTGCCTGCTGAGGTTAAGCGGCTAATTAAAGGCGCCGATACATTAGCGGCGTTTTTGAAATGCCAAGAAGAACTTAAAGCAGGTAACAGTGAATTTTCCAAAGCTGCACAAGATATCGCCGCACGCTTAGCGGCTTTCAATATGCCAGAAGTTGATACGTTTCTGGGCCTTTTTGCGCCAAGCTATAAACTGACGCTTGATGAGTTACTAAATGGCAGGGAAACAGTGCGCGCATTAAATCAGGCGAATGAAGGCTGATTTAATGCGTTAAATTACCCGCCCGATGCGGTAATTATTTTAAACGGACTGTCACTAAATGGCCCTTTGTTAAGGCCGCGACAGTATTTACTTCGCCTAATACATTAACCGATGAATCTAAAGAGACGGTCACCACCTTACGTGTTTTTTTGTCTTTAATTTTGGCGGTGGAATCATCGTGGTTTATCGCGATAATTTCTCCGCTGATGGTGGGTTCTTGAGGTGGCTTAACGGTGGATATTTTTACTGTGTGGCCGGTGCGCAAGTCACTAATTCCTGCCGCTGCTCCCTCAATAATTACGCGGCTTTGTGGGTTTAGCGCAAAGCTTTTTTGCTGCCCGCCTCTCGCTTCAACATTAATAATGTTATTAAGTGTATCTACGCTGGTAATAACGCCTTTTGTTGATGGCGCAGCCAAAGTTGATGCGCTAAAAAGTAAAGCTGCAGAAAAAGTCGCGGCGACATAAAAAGTTTTTTGTAAAAGCATGGTTAAATCTCAGTAGTTTATGATGTGTTCGTTTTGTGTGATTATTGTGCACGCCTGGCGTTACCTTTGGTGACACTTAAATAGACTTAATAATGCTGTGTTTCGGAGCGGTGCTTTTTTTTGGTTATTAAAACTATTAACAGCGACAAGATATTGTCATTGTAAAAAAGCACTGCGTTTGTGAGCTTTTACCGTCAATAATTTATTGCAGTTTGTACTCCGGTGATGAAAGTTCAACAGTGGAATACCAGAGTGAAATTAAGGAAAGTTGGCTTTGGGGGCTAAATTTGGAGGCTTAAAGAGTAAGTCGCTAGCGTTGCAAAAAAGGGTGCGTTTTGCAGCGCCCGGTAATTTGTACCTTTGACGGGATATTGGTTGCATTAAAGGCGTGCTTATAGGCAGGCTTTTCCTATACTTAGCTAAATAACTAACATTAGGTTTGCGTGTGCTTTCTTCGTTGACATGGTTGGTTACGGGGATCGTCATTTTATGGCCGGCCCGTGCCATTGCTTTTAGGCTAATAACTGTTACCTGCCTAGCTTTAATAGGTGCGCCGGCAATTGCTGAAAGTGCGCCTGTTGATTCTGCTGTTGCTGAGCAAAGCCGCAAAACGCAGCGCAAACCGCTAAATATGGACCTGCATTTTTACGAAGACCCAGCACTGGGTACCCTAGGGCAAGTGCTTGCTATGGCGCAAGATAGGCAGGGGTTTATGTGGTTTGGTGGTAAAAATGGTTTAGCTCGATTAGATGGCTACAGCATTCAGTTGTTTCAACACAGCAATCTTGATCAAACAAGCATTTCTACCAATACCGTGAATGACTTGGCGGTTGATAACAATGGTGACCTTTGGGTGGCAACCTACTGGGGGTTAAATCGTTTTGATCCCGCCCTTGAACGCTTTGAGCGCTTTATGTTTGATCCCGAAGACCCTCGCGGCCTGAGCCACAATAGCGTATTGAATTTAAAATATACCGAAGCAGGGGAGCTTTGGGTTGGTACTGAAGGTGGTGGTCTTTTACGGTTTAACCCTGCCGGCAATGACTTTGATCGCTTTGTTTATGATATCAACGATGAGTTTAGCCTGAGCGGTAATATTATATCTTCGATTGAAGAGGGGCCTGATGGGCTTTTATGGGTGGGTATAAAGGACGGGGGTATTGATATTCTTAACCCTAAAACTCGACAAGTAGTGAGGCGCTTACGGCATGCGGATAACGACCCACAAAGTTTAAGCCAGAATCATGCAACGTCGATTGCAAGAGCGCCGAGCGGAGATATGTGGGTTGGAACCTATTATGGTTTGAACCGCTATTTAGGTGACGGTAAGTTCGATAGTTTTTTTGCCGATTACAATAACCCTAATGCTTTAGGCTCCTCCAATGTTAACCGGATCTTGGCGTCTGCTGAGAACATATGGATTGGTACTGGCGATAAAGGCTTGATGTTATATCAGCCCGACACTAATGACTTTGATCAATACTTTTCTGGGAGTGATGCCAAAAGCACAAGTTTGTCAGCTTTGTTTTACGATGCCAGCGGTGGCTTATGGATTGCGTTTAGCCCCGCAGGGGTGGCGCGTGCCGATCGCTACTCGGCAGCTTTTCAAATTTACCAGCACGAGCCGGCCAACCCAAATAGCTTAAGCTATACCGATGTATTGTCATTGGCTGAAGATGAAGAGCGCAATCTTTGGGTGGGCACACGTAAATGCCTTAATTATTTGGATTTTAGTCTCGATAAGATTACCCGCTATATGCATGATGATGAAGACCCGTCATCTTTGCCCTCATCGATGGTAAGTGCGGTGGCTTTAGATAAAGATAAGTCAGTTTGGGTAGGTACCGCGTGGGGGGGAGTTGGGCGTTTAGATCCGGTTACGCAAAAGTTTCGACGCTATATGCCTGAAAATGACAACCCGAATAGTCTTGTTAATCGCGAGGCTTGGTCGCTTTCAATTGATAGTTTAGATCGCTTATGGGTAGGCTCCAACATGGGGGGGCTGCATCGCTACCGCCCTCAGAGTGATGATTTTGTGCGGTATCATTTTCGAGAACCTGGCAAGTCAACATCCGGTCGGGCTTTGGATATAGAAGAGGATGACAGAGGTGCATTTTGGCTGTCGACTGATGATGGCCTTTTTCGTTTGGCCAGAGAGCATCAAAACCTCGGTAGCGATTCTGCCAATAATCAAGCGCCAACAGAGTCTTACTTCGAGTACTTTGCACAGCTTGGTGATCATGTTATCAAGCCGAGTATTCCGGTTATTCGCGATACATTCCAAGATTCACACGGGAATATCTGGCTTGGAACAGAAGGTGGGGGAGTGAACGTTTGGTATCGTGCAGAAAATACTTTCCATGTGTATGGGATGCAAGAGGGGTTGGCGCACGATTCGGTATCGTCCATTGTTGAAGATGATGATGGCTTTATTTGGATGAGTACAGGTGGCGGTATTTCTCGTTTCGACCCTATAACCAAAAACTTTAAAACCTTTACTAAAGAAAATGGTTTAAAAAGTAATATTTTCAACCATCCCGCCGGATTAAAAACAGCAGCTGGACAGATCGCCTTTGGTGGTGTTGGTGGGCTGACTATCGTCGATCCAACATTGATATTTACCAATCATTATCAAGCACCGTTGAGGATGACGGCATTTTATCTATTTAATTTACCTGTGAAGGTGGATAATCCGTTTTACTCTAACACCAATGCCGGCGAAGCTAAATTTTTAGAAAAATCGTTGGCTTATAGTGAAAGCCCCACTTCCGATTTCACCTTAGCGCAATCCATTAGTTATACCGAAGAGATTACTTTACGCCATGATCAATCGGTATTTACGTTTGAATTTTCGCTCCTAAATTTCGATATAACAGAGAAAAATCATTACGCTTATAAATTGGAAGGCTTTGACGAACACTGGACTTATGCAAAGACTAACCGTGCTGCAACCTACACCAACCTTGATTCGGGGGAGTATACCTTTCGTGTCCGTGCGAGTAACAATGAAGGTATTTGGATGGATCAAGAGCTCAGTGTGGCTTTATTCATATTGCCTCCTTGGTGGCAAACTTGGTGGGCCTACCTTATCTACTGTATGGCATTTATGTCGTTTTTTTTGGGGATTATCTATTCTCAGTATGCTAGGCGGCAGTTTGTTGAAGCCCAGAATAAATTGTTAGAAGATAAAATTATAGAGCGCACTAAAGAGCTTAAGGCGAAAAACCAAGAGTTAGAGGTTGCCTATAAGAATATGGAGGATGCCAGTTATTCCGATCAGCTAACAGGGTTGCGTAATCGACGTTATTTTTACGACGCTATAGCGATCGATGTAGCAAAAGTGGCGCGTAACTATTATGGTTTTGATGACTCGCAAGAAGCGGCTTTGGCTGCGGATAGTTTAATTTTTTATCTTGTTGATATTGATCATTTTAAAAGCGTGAATGATCGCTATGGTCACGCACATGGCGATAGCGTTCTAAAGAAAATAGCTGAAGTTTTAAGTGATACTTGCCGTGATTCCGATATGGTGATTCGTTGGGGTGGTGAAGAGTTTTTAATTGTGTGCCGCTATGTTTCGCGAAAATCTGCCGATGTCATGGCAGAACGGCTGCGTAAAGCTATCGATAATATCTCCTTCGAGTTAGATGATGAATTGGTCATTCAGCGCAGCTGCTCCATTGGTTATGCCTGCTACCCCTTTGATGCTTATGACGTTAAGGCTGTTACGATGGAACAAACAATTGATATTGCCGACTGGTGTTTGTACAAAGTGAAAAATAGCGGCCGTAATGGCTGGGCAGGGTTAATGCTCAATCAACCATTGCATGCTGATGCCACCGATTTTATGCAGCGCCTTGATGAGTTTATCGATAATAATAAAGTCACCTTAATCAGTAACCGTATAGCCAGTAGCGACTCGCCGCTACACTTACGCCATTAGCCCAGTATTTTCGGTGATTAGTGATCCTTGATATTGGTCTTTTCTCTGATTACATCGATTAACTTAAGTTTAACCTAGAAACCGCAGTTGAGAGTCAAAAAGATGCGTAGACTTTGATGGTTCAACTGCGGTTTTTAGGTTTAAATTACGGGGAAATTATGTATGTTTACCCTGTTTATTTTAAATATCGTACGCATGAATAGCATCTATAGGAATAGCAGTATGTGGGAAGAAATAACTTCAAGGGTTCAGAGGGAGAAGCAGTTTTGGCACGAAATTACAGAAAGCGGTAAACGATATGAGGGCGCTGAATCTCGATTTAAGGACCTACGAGCAGAAAATACTGTGTATTTATATCAATGCGTAGAGGCCACTGGGTGGCCTTGTATTTCTAAATTCGGTACTGAAATCAATGAGGCTGCCTATCTTGTCGCACGTGCGTCCATTCAGCACCCCCAAAAAATGAAGTATTTCTTAGCTAAATTATCTGCATCAGTGGATAAACAAGAATCAAACCCAGCTAACCTTGCAGCGTTTGCGGATTGTGTTAAATACTATGAAGGAAAGCCACAAATATGCGGCCTGTTTCTCGAGTGGGCGCTCAGTGGTGAATTGTATGCGAATGTTGTCTGTGTTGATCAAGCAAATATTAAAAGAAAGGAACTTGGGTTTCCTTCTATTCAAGAAGCCGTGCAAGCGCACCTAAAAGAGCTACAGTCAAACCCCGGTGGGAAACCCAAAGATATCGCAGCGCATAATAAAATGCATCGCGAGTGGGCAAAAGCTGCTGGGTGGTAATGTGGTTTAAGTTTGGGGTAGGGGGGGGCTTCTCAATGCCATTAACTTAAGGCAAGTGAAGCGTAGGCGGTGATTTTTCAGGACCCTCACGCGCCGGGAGCGCTGCGGAGCGCCCATGGATTGGCTTGAGCGAGTCCTGAAAAATTGTCGGCTGCCGCTAAGTTAATGACATTGGGTAGCTTCTAGGTTATGCGGCGATTGGTCAAAAAACGAAATAGGAATCTTTAAAATTAGGTCTTGTAAGAAGGGTTAAAACTGCCAATATCGCCGTGAAGGATTTCCTAAATTTTTATTTAATAGAAAAAGGCGAGTTCTCCAATCGTGCAGGGAGCTTGCCTTCTTTTATTTGGGTATATTGGCTTTACCTAACCCTGCCGGCAATACAAAAGTACCGGCAGGGTTTTAGCTGTTAATTGCTGGTATCAACACCTTGCATTTCAACCACGACATCGGCCCCAAATACACTGATGTCTGGCGTTTCTTTGTCTCAATAAAAATGGTGCGCCCTTCTTTTTGTTAATGGGTGCTGATTAAGGGTATATAGCTCGCAGCACCACTGTAAAAATGGTGTGCAGCCATCGCAGGGGTTTGGGTATCCCCCCATAAGCCGATGCTGTAAATGAGATTGGCAGAGGCATCTACTGCATAGGTTTGTACCTGATAATTCTCGCTGGAAATGCGCGTCGCATCGCCGTTTATATGACCGTTCACCACATACAAACCACCGCCTTTAACATAAAACGATTTTCTCTGTTCAAAGTGTTTCGAAAAGTGCTGAAACTCACTGACACTGTCCGCTGACTCATCAAACCAATATTCGGTGCCTATCGTAATCGATGATGAGGCTCCAGTGAATGCGAGGCCGTTTATATCGTCTTCGGAATAACTTCGCCCCCAGTAGTAAACCGTGTTTTCTTTGTAGTTATAGCTTAGTTTTGGCGAGGAATATTCTAGGTCAACCGATAAATTTTGATCGACAATATATCCATTTTGGCAATTAAATAAGGCCTCGCTTGAATTGGTTAGTAGCGACTTATCCAAAGTGAAACCCGTTGTATCAAAGCGATATAAGGCAGGCTCAATTGCTCCCTCACTATTTGTTGCACATAAATCCTTGGGTAGAAAAATAACGACATACCCAGAGTTTTCATACAGGATTTCAATATCGAAATCAGCGCCAATCATTAGCGCGTTAAACCCCACTAATTCATATACATCGATGATTTCGCCATTGCCCAGTAATTCCTTGAGGTACCAACGCTGCGATAATTGTTCATGCACTACCATAAACACTCGCTCGCTGAGTACTGAGAGTTTCACTATCGCGGAATTTTGCTCGTTATATACTGGGGCTAGCTGCTTACCCTCGCGAGTCATCTGCCACAGTACATTGTCACTCGCGAGGTATACCATACTTTCACTGAGTGCAATTTGTTGAGGGCGATCATTAAAGCTGGTCACTTGGTCGTTTAACTGATCTTTCAGCTGCCACTCCATCTCAAGCGGTGAAACCTGTTCCGATGCATTATTAGAGTAGGTCGCTGTTATGTTATTGCTAGGGTTGACCGTATAACCGTATTGCAACAAAGAGGTTTGATGAAAATTATTGCTAAAGCTTCGCTCAAAGTAGGCTTGAACCGACTCATAATAGGCTGGGACCCACTGATAATCTATATGATCGTACTGGTTAGCATCTAAATAAACTGATAGTGCATCCTCATTATAGCTAGGGTTAATACCAAAAAAATTGTATTCGAATAAATGCGTGATATCTGGATCAAAAATCTGCCAATAGTCTGGGTTTAAAGTCAGTGCATCGTTGCCGTCAAATACTACTGTCAGCGGTACTACACCTTGACTATTGGATTCAACATAACTGTTCGGTAGCGGGAATAACTGCGCTGCTTTTATTTGCTCGGCATCAATGATGGTAATGCTCACATTCAAGGCGGATAACCTCTCGCCACTATTTGCATCTTCACCAATAACGGTGATTCGGTAGCGATTATCCCGCATAAAATCTTTGGGAGCTTCATAATTAGGGGACTGTTTAAATTGTATTTCCCCTGTCTGTGTATTAGTGGTAAACAACTCAGCATCTTCGCCTTCAACTCGAAAAGATACCTCTGCCCCAATGGTGCCTGCTAGCTCGGCTCGATAAGCAGCGCCGCGATGATTTTCATAAAGCTCAATATCGGGGTCTGACAGCCAAACATAGTCATTGCCTACACACCCGACCAGGCCGATTAAACTAAGCCCTAGGGCAAAAGGTATTTTATACATAGCAGTCATCATTTATTATCATTATTGAGTCTTCGGCGTAAGCGCTACAGGAGGCGACGTCATTTTTATTATCGAGTGATTGAGACTTAAGCTAATAGCTACTCTAACTGTTTTGAGAAATTATTGTGAGACGTACCGCACCTTATTTGTATCACTATTTAAGCGCATGGAGTGCTATCGGTATCTTTGTGCGCTGCAGCGCTAGTTCCGTCAAAAAATAATACAAGACAAAATAAAAACCGCGAAAGATGCATGATCAAAACTAATAAGCTGCTCACAAAATTTACCGGCACGAGACACCAAGGTCTCATATTAGGTAATAAAATTGCGGGTTACTGAAAGAATGGCTTCAAAAATCGAACAAACAGCAAGTTTAATGAAATAATTAAACACAAGTAGCGGGGGCCTGTAGTGCGCCAAGTAAAGCTAGCGAATAGATCAAGAGGCGTATCTTCTCTGCTCGGTAAGATTTAGAGCATTGCCGAGCCATGGGCGGTAATAGGTAACCATTATGGCTAAGCGTTGACAGGGGAGTGCGTGGGCACGGTATCAATATTATTGGGGCTAGCACGAGCATAGGAAGCCGCAAGGTGGCGCCGATATTGTCAGTTTATTACTTGCTGCGCTACATCACGTTAAGGCGGTTCCTTCATGCGTGCCAACAATTGAAATAACAATCGGCTGAATGTGTGATGGTATAAACACGAAAAGCTACGGCATTAATTTTTTCTGAGTATTTCCCTGCGTTATACCATCGTATTCCTTCCCTAAAATACCAGCCGCAGCTTGTAAGACGCATCGATATTCCAAAACCCAATGGAGGTTGGCGTCCCATTGGTATTTTGGTTCGCAGCGTTAGAATTCTTTGCGTGGGGCAATGTAATTACTGAAAAATAGAACGTAAAAAAGGCGCTCTCCATATTAGCGGAGAGCGCCCTTGGGCTATTTACTCTATTTAACGGAGACCTTCGCAAGGCCTCTCCGGCTCACTGGCATTACATCATGGTGACTGCCGATAAGCGTGTTACGATTTTAGTTTGAGGTGTCAACACCTTGCATTTCAACAGTAACATCAGGTTGTATTACATCAATAGTTGCTGTGTCGGCAGCCATATCAATTTGAACATCCAATGCGATAGGGGTATCACTAGTGCCAATAGTACCGATAGCAGCACCATCTACGCCGATAATGCCGTTAACAACGGAGCCTTCTAAGTGAACGGCTACAGGTTGGCTCGCAAATTCTATCGATGTAATGCCGCCATCAGAATCTGTAACTGCTTTTAAGTTAATGCCTCCCTTAAAGGCCAGTATTGGGTTAGTCGTATCGAGTGCAATTGTTACATCGGTTGTGGTTAATTTAAGCTCGTTAACCACCACCTCTAACATGGTTAGACCTGTTAAGCTGTAGGTTGTGATGCCTGTCGCATTATCTAGCACTATGTTGGCCCCAGCCTCCGAAATAGGGAACTGTAATTCTATATCGAGAGCAACAACAACATCATCAATTTCTTGATTAACTGAATATCTCAAAGTTTGTCCGGAAAAGTTCAAACGTTCTTTGGTTTTAATAACATTAATGTCTTCGGACTTCGGTATTACGTATTGAGCGGCTATATCATAAATAAGCTCAGCACCAATCGCTGTACCTACAGGCGTTAACGCAGCCACTGCTTTAGCAATTGCCGCTTCGTCTAGGCCTTGTGCGACAAGGTCTAAGTAAAATGCGTCGAAGGCGTCTTTATCAACAAGGTTAATGAATGCCTCGCCTAAGTTTGCAACAGCGTCTACCTCAATGCTTTGGTCTTCGCTCAATGCTTCAGTAAAGCTTAAATCTTCGATATTTACGGTGGGAGCAGAAGAGCTGCTAGCGACAGGAGCCGAGCTTGAAGAGGCTTCAGGTGCCGAACTTGATGATATAACAACTATAGGTGCAGAGCTTGAAGAAACAACTACAGGCGCAGAGCTTGAAGACACAATTACAGGCGCAGAACTAGAAGAAACAACTACAGGCACAGAGCTTGAAGACACAATTACAGATGTATCGCTTGAAGATACAATGTCAGGAGCAGAGCTATCAGAGCTATCGGCGGCAGGGCAGCCGTATTCGCCAGGGTGGTGGTCGCAGATTGCGGGATCAAGTTCATAATTATTCTTGCCGATACAGCCGGCTAGGGTAAGCGATAATATACCGAGGGTTGGTATTGATAAAATTTTCATAGTTTTTCTCACTGAGGGGTGGTCTAAGACAATCAGGTAAGCGCGATAATATATAAGTAATCGCGGTAAGCCATGGCCGATACCTCTAATTCGTGATGTCGTGCGTATTTTTTTTCAACATTTGGGATGAAAAAGAAAAATGAGTGCTGGTGATTATTAATTTGAAGCTACAGATGCTAATGAAATTTTTGATCTCTACCTGAGTTGATTTAGGCTGATTTTTTTAAAAGTAAACCGTGATGCGTTAAACACTCTGGATATTTTTGGGGTGCGTTAAATATTTTTAGTAAATTTCAACGTGTTGGTTTTGTGTTTTATTGGCCATTTTTGGTTTTTAATACCCCAGTAATATTGATTTTTATGGGTTTGAATTATTTTTATAGGGGCTCTGCTTTTCTTTTGGATCTTATTACCGAAGGGCTTCTGTCTTACAAAAAGCGTTTTTTAGCGCTAGGTTCGGCTGTAAGTTTTTTAATTGCGTATATAGCAAAATGAAATAAATAGATTTCTTCTTGTATTCTCTGGGTGTTAGCTATGGATTCATTAAGTAATTTTGATACTTTGTGGCATAACTTGTATACCCGTGTTCGTTGCAATTCGTATTTTTTATGATTCAGCCGGAATGAATTGGCAGCTAGTCTTAATGCTAAAACGTAATTTCTTTAAAAATAGAAGTCAGTTCTCAAAGGTGTAATATATTCCTTGTGTTTTGGTTGTTATTAAAAACCTCGCTGTTGGGTGTTAGGAGTAGTTGGTTTGGCGCTGGAGTTGAGCCTTGATGCCCAGCTAAAAGTCACGGTTATAAATATTTGATTTCCCATTTTGTAAGTTTTCTGGTGATTAATTATCTATTTTGTATGCAGTTATTGCTGCAAGCTTTGCGAAAGGCTAGAAATTTTCTTACCGGCTTAAGGCTGCAGTTTGTCATAACATTTTACTTTGACTCCGGTGTCCTTTGCGTTTCTCAATTTGGATCCTAGTGTTGTGTACAGGCTGCATCTGTCGTAGTTGTTATGTGTATTCATTAATGAGGTTGTAACCTTAAGCGGGTATAGCGAGAGCATGCCCATTGCCTGTTAGTCTTGTTAAACTGCATTTTGGGTATGTGTTGACGCCGGTGTCTTTATGGTGGCGCCGTTTTAAGTTTTTGGGAGGTGTAATGCTATGAGTATCTCTAAAGGGGCAGTTATGTTGGTTTTACTCAAAACCCACAAAAAGCGCATTGCGTGGTGTTTGGGTACCGTGCTGGTGTATGGAGTTCTTTTGGGTGTTGTCGTGCCTAAGGTGGCTCTTATTCAGGCTAAAAAACTTGCCGAGCAGAGGTTGGGGTTAACTTTAGAGGTTGAGCGCTTACGGCTAAACCCTTTTATTTTTACCGTAGATATCCGGCAATTGGCGTTGCATCAGCCGCAAGGTGAGAAGGTTTTTGGTTTTGATCGTTTTTTGATCGATTTTGAGGCGTCAAGTTTGTTCCGTTGGGCGTGGACATTAAAACACCTAGAGCTAACCGGTTTAACTACGCACCTTGAGCGATATAGTAAAGCTGAAAATACGCTATCGCGCTTACAGGACAAATGGTTGTCTTCTGTGTCACCCGGCGAGCCGGTTCTATCCAATACTGAAGAGCGCAATAGTGATGCTGGTTCCCCCGAGCTTCCTCGCTTTTTGGTGCGCAATATCCGCTTAGAGGTCGAATCGGCCACGCTAGTCGATAACGTGCCCCTAACACCATTTAGCAACATTATTGGGCCGATTAATATTGGCATCGACGAACTAACATCTCTGCCGGATCGCGTCGGCGTCCATCGCATATTGATCAAAGGCGATCGTGGTATAGCTGTCAGTTGGCAGGGTGATATTGATCTTACGCCGATGAGTAGTCGAGGTGAGATTACTGTAAAGGGGCCATACCCTGTGATTGCGTCTGATTATCTACAGGACTCGTTGCCTATAGTTATTGATAGTGGCGATTTTTCAATGTCTTTGAGCTATCAGCTGCAGGCGTTCACAGAGCCTTCAAAGCCGCTGTCTGTTTCTATGGATAATATCGATGTTTCTCTAGATAACCTTAGCGTCAAAAACAAGGCAAGCTTGGAACCGCTATATTATTTAGAGCGGTTCGCATTGGCTAATGCTAGCGTGCAGTGGCCAGAGCAAACCGTATTGTTGCCTCATATTGCAATGCGCGGCGGGGAGATTTGGTTGCAGCGCGATGCCGAGGGCATTACTAACGTTGAGCATCTGTTAGCGTCGTTTAATGCCGGCCCTAAAAGCTCTAGTCCAAATAGTGCAATAACATCATCTGGCTCAGTAGCGCCGACGCAGAATGCTCCTGCACTTGGCTCTGCTAAAGTGGCAGAGTCTATGCCGTGGTCTGTGCAAAATACTTTGTTTGAATTGGATGGTTGGGCTTTGCACTGGTTAGATAAAACGATTGCAACTTCCCCAGAATACGAAATTTCGAATATTTCTCTAGCATTGCGCGATTACGTATTTAAAGATCACGCCCCGCTTTCGTTTGATTATGGCCTGTCTTTGCTGGGTGGGCATATATCGGGGCAGGGGAGTGTGGTGCCCATGCCATTCGGAAGCTTAAAGTCCAGCGTTAATATCGAACAGCTCTTGTTAACTCACTTGCAACCTTATATTGCGAGCGTGGCAAAAGTCTCGATGAGTGACGGTGCTTTTAATGGTAATGCATTAATCGAGTCGCAATCGGAGGGTTTCTCTATAGAAAGCACTTTTGCGATTACCGATCTTAAAATACTGAATGACTTTGACGGTGCAGCAGGCCCCTCTCAAGATATTTTGAGCTGGAAAAAACTCACCTTTGATAATGTGCAGGCAGCAACACAAGATAAGGCTGTGAGTATTCATCGTATAGTATTGGATAAACCATTTGCTGATTTTGCTATTGAGCAAGATGGTACAACAACGATTGATAAAATTTTAATTGCTCAGGCGCCTCCGCCAGAAGAACCGCAAGCGGTAAAAAAACCTAAAGATGAGGCGCTAAATACTGCAGATCCAGAAACCAATTTTCATTTTAGTATTGGCAGTGTTCAAATTGTGGATGGCGGGGGTTATTTTGCCGATGCCTCTTTACCCTTGCCTTTTGCCACCAAAATACATCACCTAAATGGCGGTATTGAATCATTGGATAGTCAAAGCCAAGCGGCCTCTGACTTAACAATGGAGGGGCAGTTAGATGAATACGGCTTGTTGAGTGTGAAGGGGCGCTTAAGTCCGTTTGCTTTTGATCAGGCCTCTGATATTGCCTTGAGCTTTAAAAATGTCAATGTGCCTAATTTTACGCCTTACTCTGTCAAGTTTGCAGGGCGGAAAATTACCGATGGGCGTTTAGATCTCAATTTAAAGTACACGCTTGATAAGGGGCAAATGATCGGCGATAACAATGTGGTGTTGAGGTCGTTTGATTTAGGTGAGTCTATTGAGCAGCCTGGTGCTATGGACTTACCTTTGGATTTAGCCATTGCCTTGTTAAAAGATGGTGACGGCAAAATTACCATGAACATTCCCGTTAAGGGTGATGTGAATAGCCCCGAGTTCTCAGTGGGTGATGTGGTTGGGCAGGCGTTGGTGAAAATTTTAAAAAGTGCCATCACGTCTCCTTTTCGATTGTTGGCTGGTATTGTTGGGGGCGATGCGGATAATTTTGGCCAGGTGGTATTCTCCCCTGGGCGCGCAGACATTACACCGCCAGAAAGAGAAAAGCTTGATGGCTTGGCAAAAGCGATGAAGGCAAGGCCGGAATTGGCGCTCAATATTGCGGGTGTTTTTGATGAACAGTGGGATCTTGCTACATTGCAGCAACAGCAATTTAACGGCCAAGTAAAGGCGTACTTTGGTGAGCAGTTTGATAGTTTGTCGCTTAGCTCTAAAGATTACCTTAAATACTTAGAGTCTCGTTACGAGACGCTATTGTTAACCCCAGCGCTATCGCAGCTGGAACAGCAATTTATATCGCCAGAGGATAAAAAAACACTCGATAAGCTAGCGTATGCCAAAGCCGTCAAACAGCGCTTGGTCGAGAAGGAAGTGATTCCAAATGAAGCATTGAGGGCGCTAGCTAATCAGCGCGCGGATAATGTGAAAACATTGCTGTCGGCATCCGCAATCGACGTTAAACGGTTAATAGTGGTTGAGCCTTTAGCGCTTGATGTGAATTCTAGCAATGACTTAAAAATGCAGTTAGCCGTGACCGTGGCAGATTGATAATGGTTGCGAGTTAAACGCCGGCTTGATGCGCGGCGTTAAGCTTCTAAACGATGCAAGGGCTGGAGCATTTAGTGGTTCGAAAAGTTTCGTTGCCACGTTTTATCCTTAGCCAAGCAAAAACTGTAGTTGCCGTTGGAGGATTCGCCTTTGCTGTCAGAAATAGATATCGCAATATCTCGGCATTTTTTGCTGTTTTGACGGTAGTTAGCCGTGACAACATTGACGCCTGAGTGCTGAGTTTCTGGGTTGTACCACGAGTACGGGTGACCAATATTTGCCGACTCCAGTGCCAGCTCTGCAGAATTGCTTAGTTTTGCCCAGTCGTCCTCAGTGAAGCGGCGAGCGGGCGTATCTTTAACTTGCCACTGGTTGTCCACTTTACAAATGTCAAAGCGGTAGGCTTCGCGCGCTTCGCCGTTGGCTAGCAAGAATAAAGAGCGGCGGCAGGTATGATTGCCGCTGGTATAAGTGAACTTCACCTTGTACTTGCCGGCTAAATCACTGGTTGAGCTGCGCCAAGTGACTTCTTTGTGGTCCTCAAGGGTGTCTAGTCCATCGCGGATAAATTTTTTAAATTCAGCAATTTCCTCGTGAGAAAAGTCCCCTAGAATAGAATTTTTCAAAAAACTTACGTTGAGAGCGTGGGCCGCTTGCGCACCAAAGAGGCTGCTAGTGAGTATGGCGCTGGCAACTATAGGTGCACGCAGTCGTAAAAAAGAGGGTTTCATGATCATTTGCTACTCGTCATTGTGATCAGGCATTTGGGCGGCGCGAACGGGCTCAAGCTTTGTTGTATTGCACAAGCCTAGGTCGTTGTTATACTGCGCAAGCTTAACATAACGCCGGCGTTTAACATTATATGGGGCGCCATTATATCCTGTGATTTTTTGATACAACAGTTGGATCAATACCATGAAATTAGTATTTATTACGCCCATTATCGCGCTATTGCTGTGCGCAATAACCGCTTGTTCAACGAACCCTTTGAATGTAAAAACTGACGTTGTGACTGACGAATTCAAAGACTTTGCCACGTACAGCTGGCACATTCAAAGCAAGCAAGGCTTAAATCCAGCAGAGAAAAAGGTCGACAGCTTGGTAAAGGCGATTGTTAATAAGCAGTTGGCAGCAAAAGGCTACGCGCTAGTGGCCGCGGCTAAGGCCGACTTTCTAGTGAATTATGAACTTACGGCTCAGGACCTTGTTGATGTAACGGCCATGAATGTTTATTCCGGTATGGGAGATGGATTTGTTTGGCGCCATGGTGAAGGTGTAAGCAATGAGGTGTATGTTCAAAGTAAAGAGTACAACATTGATACCTTTAAAAAGGGCACCTTAATCTTTGATTTTGTGAATGCGACATCAGATAAGCTGGTTTGGCGTGGTGTTGCAACCAAGCGTATTGATCACCAGCTGAACAATGCTGAAATTGAAACGGGTTTAAACAATGCCTTTAATGCATTGCTAAAGGATATTCCCAGCGCAAAGAAATAACCCTTAAGCGCGGCAATAGAGTTTGATTTGAAAAGCTAGCGGTGTGGTCAGCGCCTCTAGCTTTTTTATCGCCTGCTGTTTTTCTTCGCTGGCACTCCAGTAGTAGGGCGTCATTGTTAGTAGGTTGAAAATATCCGCCCCTGTAATGGTTGTTTTTTGTTCAACTTGAAGTGTTTCAATGCTGTTGAAGTACGGGCTATTATCTAACAGTGCAAAACCATTTTGGTGGGGCTTGAATTGCGTATATACCTGCTCTGCGAGAGTTTGTAGATGGTTACTGGCAGGTCCAACTGCGATGAGGATGCCTTTTGTGGTGAGTACTCTGGCAAGCTCCTTGTCGTCCAACGGCGAGAAAATGCTCAGCGCTAAATCGACGCTACTTTGCATTACAGGAATATCGTAAGCGCTGGCTACGGCTAATTGGTCGTACACGCGGCGTTTAGCTGCTAGCTTTATGCCGCCCTTAGCAATGTCGAAGCCAGAGAGTGATAACTGGGGCATTTGTTGCTTGAAGGCGTGGCCGTAATAGCCTTCGCCGCAGCCAACATCTAATACTGTACCCGGTGCATGCTGCTTGAGTAACTGCACTAATGTATCAACCAGGAATTGATAATAACCTTTGTTGAGGAAGTGCTGACGGCATTGCATCATGGCGTTGTCGTCGCCAGGGTTTTTACTGCGTTTTTTTTGCGCTAAAAGTAAGTTTACATAACCTTCTTTGGCAAAGTCGTAACTGTGGTTATTCTCGCAACGTAAGCTGTGCGGTGTATTTTCGGGGAATGCGTTAAGGACTTGCTGGCAAGCGGGGCATTTTAAATTCATTGCGTATTACAGTTTCTCGTTTTGTAATTTGCGAACATACGCTAAGCGCTGCTCTAGCCTAGGTTTTTCGTATTTGGTGTCTTCAGTGAGCTTAAGGGCATTGCGCAGTTGAATTTCAGCTTTTTCGTAAATACCAAGCAAAATAAAGTACTCGGCACGTGCCTTATGCACCTCGAGAATATGCCCTGCAAGGCCGTGTGTCTCTGCCAGTAAATACCACACGTAAGCGTTTTCTGGGTGGCGTTTTACGTGCTCGGTTAGCACCGATTGACCCAGTTCATAGCGTGAGGCCTGCATCAATATTTCGGCGTAACGCACGTTTAAAATATGGTTGGTTGGCGTTATAGCGAGTTCCCGCTTTAGTATATCTATCGCCAAGTCCAAGCGGTCTTCGGCGGCATAGATGTCGGCCCTAGCGATGCGCACGGGCAATAAATGACCGTACTCCTTGGCTAAAATTTCGTATTCTCGCAGTGCATCTTCTGTGCGGCGGCTTTCGATTAGTGCTGTTACTAAGCCGTAGCGTGCGGTTAATGGCGATAAGCTAATGCCGTTAAGCTCGTTAGTGAACCGCTTTACCGCAAACTGGGTGCTCGATTCATGGCGTAAAATGGCGCGTGCTTTTAGAATTTGAAAGTTTTCATCGCTCGGGTAGTGGCGCTTAGGGTAATTTTGACTGCGGTTCTTGGCATCGCTAATGCGACTTTCGGTAACCGGGTGGGTCAGTAAAAATTCAGGTACCTTGGCACGGTAGCGGCTGGCGCGCAGCAGCTGTTCAAACATTTGCGGCATGGCGTGTGGGTCGTAGCCCGCGTTAATCATAGTATCTAGCCCCACTCGGTCGGCTTCGCGCTCCATGTCTCGGCTAAAGGCTAAAGAGCTACTCATTTGTTGGGCTTGTGCTGCGGTCATCGCGACAATGCCGGCGTCAGCCTCTCCGGCGGCCATAATTAAAATGCTACCTAGCATGGTGGCCCAGTTTAATGGTGCCTTACTTTTTTGATAGGCAACTCGTCGTGCGTAGTGGCGTTGGCTAAGGTGGGCTAGCTCGTGCGCGAGAATAGAGGCAAGCTGCTGCTCAGTTTGTGCCATCAGAAAGGTACCAGTATTAACGCCAACAATACCGCCGGGCGCCGCAAAGGCATTTAAGCTCATGTCGTCAATAACTAATAAAGATAACGGCTTATCAGGCAAACCGCTGTGGACCACCATGTTATCGAGCAGGCTATCAAGGTAAGCCTCAAAGTAAGGGTCTTGCGCTTGTGGGAAATAGGCACGGTATTGGCGCAGGGCCTTGCGACCAAGGGCATATTCAACAGACGGGGAAATTAACCCAGCGCTGTTATCACCAATACTGGGAAGCTCAACTGCAGCTAGGCTTTTTGATGTAGTGACACAAAGTGCAAGGGCGCAAAGGGTGCGGATAAAGGTCATGCAAAAGCTCGGGTTCTTCATATTAAATGGCACAGTGCCTAAAAAAACGGGTGTCATCAAGCGCTATTGTGAAATCTTAGTGGATCACATCCTGCCTTGAGGGGCGCTATGCCTCTTAAGGCTGATACGATCATGCCGTAATAAGAGTTACAATGCGGCAAATAATTCCATGTGTGCTCAATGACTCCCCTTACTGCTGATAACAATTATGTCTAATGAATCGATAAAAACGACCGTTGAGGTTGATGCGCGAGGGTTAGATTGCCCCATGCCATTACTTAAGGCCAAGCTTGCGCTTAATGGGTGCAATAGTGGCGATGTGGTGCGGGTACTGGCAACAGATGCTGGCTCAGTACGCGATTTTCATGCATTTGCTGAGCTTTCTGCGCATACACTGTTACGATTTAATGAGCATGAAAGCTTTTTTGAATACCATGTGCAAAAAGGTGAATACAAACCGGAAGGTGTCGCATGATTAAGGTTTTTGAGCGCTGGATCGAACGTTACTTTGCCGACGAAGAAGCTATTTTAATTGCGGTATTGTTGGTTGTTAGTGTGGCGGTTTTGGTGACTATGGGGGTTGTATTGGCACCCATGATCGCTGCGATTATTATTGCTTTTTTACTGCAGGGGGTAGTGGCGCGGTTAGAGCACTGGGGGGTGCCGCATATCGCGGCGGTCACCATGGCTTTTTTACTGCTCGTTAGTGCCATTGTGTTAATCCTGTTGGTGCTATTGCCTTCGATCTGGTCGCAAACGTTAAACCTAGCTGGTGAAGCGCCCAAAATGCTAAAGCAAGCGCAAAAGCTGTTATTGGTTTTGCCCGAAAGCTACCCAGATTTACTCTCCAAAGAACAAATGACACAGTTAATTACGGCAGCGAGCGCTGAACTTGGGCAAACGGCGCAGCAGATTTTAACCTTCTCTATTGCGCAGCTACCCATACTCTTTGGTGTATTGATCTATTTAGTATTAGTACCAATTTTGGTGTTTTTCTTTTTAAAAGATGGCGCCGCTATGGTGGATTGGTTGGGCAATAAGTTACCTAACCGGCGCCCGCTTATGCGCCAAATTTGGCACGAGATGAATCAGCAAATAGCTAATTACGTCCGAGGTAAAGTGGTAGAAATTATCATTGTTGCTGGGGTTTCTGTCATTACGTTTACGCTGCTGGGGGTCAATTACGCCCTTTTGTTGGCCGTTATTGTGGGTCTTTCGGTTCTTATTCCTTATATCGGTGCTGCCGTTGCAACAATCCCCGTTGCGCTTATTGGCTTTTTTCAGTGGGGCTGGGGCAGCGAATTCATGTACCTTATGTTGGCGTATGGTGTTATTCAGGGGCTAGATGGTAACGTTCTCGTTCCTCTGCTGTTTTCCGAGGCCGTTAAAATGCACCCCGTAGCCATCGTGTTGGCTGTACTAGTTTTTGGTGGTTTATGGGGTTTTTGGGGGGTCTTTTTTGCCATCCCGCTCGCAACCTTAGTTAAGGCGATATTAACCGCTTGGCCTACGGCAAAAGCCGGCATGGAAGAAGCTGCTGCAAAAGGGTAGTGGTTATCGTGTAGCTGTTAGCTCTAGGTTCTAGCGTACGCACAATGTGGGTGAACCGAATAGACCGCGATATGTCCTAAACTATCGCGGTTTTTTTTAAATAAAGAGGACACAATGAATTCAGTCTGTAAACGACATCGCTTGGCCTGTGTGGGCATTATCGGTAAGTTACATAATAAAGTATGTGCTGTGGGCCTGGGGCTGGCATGTAGCTGGTTGTCCTCTATGTGTGTGGCTCAGGCTCAAGTTACAGCTTCGCAAGCGCCGGTGCATGAAACACCCGGTGCCGAGGCGCTGGCAGTGAATGCGCCACAGCGCTTGCAACCACAATGGCTGCAGCCAGAGCTTAGCCCTAACGATGCTCGCCAAGTTGATTACTTTGTGCTGAATAATAATCTACCCGTATTGTTGATTTCTGACCCCAACGCTGAAAAGGCTGCGGCCGCGCTAGATGTGAATGTTGGCAGCGGAGAAGATCCACTAGAGCGTGCTGGTTTGGCACACTTTTTAGAGCATATGTTGTTTTTGGGAACACAAAAATACCCAGATTCCGAAGAGTATCAAGCCTATATTCAAAAGCATGGCGGTAGCCATAATGCCTATACGAGCTTAATGCATACCAACTATTTCTTTGATGTTAATGCTGATCACTTGGCGGGGGCGCTGGATCGTTTTGCGCAGTTTTTTATAGGGCCACTATTTAACGAAGAGTATGTCGACAGAGAACGCAATGCGGTGCATTCGGAGTTTCGCTCTAAGTTTTCGACTGAGTACCGCCGTCAAGAAGATGTCCTGCGGCAGGTGATTACGCCGGGCCACGCCTTGTCGCGCTTTCGAACGGGTAATTTAGATTCCTTACATAATGAAGACGGTGAGCTGCGCAAAGCGTTAGTCAGCTTCTATAACCGTTACTACGCGGCTAATAATATGCGTTTGGTGGTGGTGGGCAAAGAAACACTTCCACAGCTACGGGCGATGGTAAAACCTTTGTTCTCAGCCATAAAAGATTTCCCCGTCGCCCACGAAGAAGCGAGCACACCGCTATTTAATGCGTCATTTTTGCCAGCTTCAATCAATATTACCCCCAATACCGAAGTGCGCTCGGTCAGCTACCTTTTCCCAATCCCTAAAAATGACTATTGGATGAAAAAACCGCTGAGCTATTTAGGCTTTGTGTTGGGGCATGAAGGTGAAGGTAGTTTGGCATGGTTGCTAAAAGAGCAAGGCTGGATAGAAAGCCTTTCTGCGGGGCGGGGGGTGGGCTGGCGCCAAGGCGATACGTTTGGTGTTTCTATCAGCTTAACACCCGAAGGCTTGAAGCATGTCGATACCATTGATAGCTTGCTGTTTAGTTACATTAAAACCCTGCAGCGCGAGGGCATTAACGAGTGGCGTTTTAACGAAATAAAACGTTTAGGCGAAATAGACTTTAATTTTAAAGAGCGTGGCGAAGCCATGATGGAAGCAAGCCATCTCGCCAGTAAAATGCAGCTAGTTGATAGCCCCATTTTGTTTTCAATGGATTATCGTTTAGGGCAGTTTGACAAAGCATTGATTCAAAATTTTGCCGGCCACTTAAATGCCGATAATGTTTTGCGAATTGTTACTGCGCCATCATTGCAAACCACGGATAAAACCGCGCTGTACGAAGTGCCTTATGCGGTTAACCAAACTTATAAGCCCGCGCATATCGACCCGGCTAAAAACGAAGCGTATAAAGTACTATTAGATAAAAGCGCACTACCCGCTAAAAATCCCTTTGTGCCAGAAAGCTTAGCGTTGATAAAAGAGGCGCACGATAAGCCCAAGCAAATTGTAAAACATGCTCGCTTTAATGCATGGCATGTCAGTAATACCGAATTTTCTGTACCGCGAGCAACAGTGCGGGTGCGCTTAAAATCAGTGTTAGTAGAGCAATCTGCAGAACATGCTGCGATGGTGAAATTACTGGCCGACGCTATCGAAGCCGATCTCAATCCGGTGACATATCAAGCGGCAATGGCCGGCGCAAACTTTAGTATTAATGCCACCTCGAGAGGCATCGATTTTGTTTTTAGTGGTTATTCAGATAGCATTGAGCCGCTACTAAATTACACGGTAAAACAGCTTAATAATTACAAAAAAGGTAAGGGGATTGTTGCCGAGTTGCCTCGCCTTAAAAGCATGCAAGAGGCTTTGGTGCGACGTTATCGCAATGACAAAAAAGAAACGCCTTACCGACAAATGATGAGCCACCTTGCGGCAACGCTTTATCAGCCGTATTGGTCTGCACCAGATATGGCTGATGCGCTAGCCGCGCTAGAGCCTACAGCCTTGCCGGGTTTTACTGAGAATTTATTGCGTCAAAGTGAAGTCACGGTGCTAACCGCGGGCAATATTAATACTCGGCATGCGAAAAAGCTGGCGAAAAAGCTAAAGCGCGTATTGGTCGATGGGCGCTCATTTAAATCGAAAGTGGGAGCAAGGGTGACTCAGCTTGTGCAGGCTAACGCTATTGATATTGCAGCCGAGCACCAAGACAACGCCACGATGCTTTACCTGCAGGGCAGCGATGATTCGCTGCAGGAACAAGCCGCATTACAGTTGTTTGCGCAAACTTTGAGCACGCCATTTTATCACCAGCTGCGCACCCAGCAGCAGCTAGGTTACATTGTATTTGGCAGTTACTACCCTGTGCGGGAGGTGCCAGGTGCGGTTTTTGTTGTGCAATCACCGCAGGCGGATGTTGTGGCATTAGAGCGAGCGATATCGACATTTTTAGCCGATTATAAACCCGACTTCGACACCCAGTTTCATGTCCATCAATTGGCGTTGGTAGGGCAGTTATCCGAGAAACCCAAAAACTTGAATGCGCTGGTAAGCCAATACTGGCAAAGTTTAAACAGTGGCGATACGGCGTTCAGTCGCGACGAGGCGTTGATTGCCGCAGTTGAAAATTACCAGCTTGATGATTTCAAGGCTTGGTACAACCAGTTTTTAACGGATAGCCAAAAGCGTCAGCTGATTTTATATTCCCAAAATGCCACGGTAGATAAGCCTAAAACGGTATTCTCGTTAATTCCTCACATCACTGATTACGCGGCCTTTAAGGGCAAGGCTCCCTCCTTGCTGTACCCCTAAGTTGTTTATTATGCGCTCGGTATTTGCCGAGCTGTAAATTGAGCAGATGGTACGACTATTGCGCAATGTGACAGCTGTAACACTGCGCAATAGGCCCGCCTATCTATGGGCGGGCCCGACGCACAGCTAGAAATGTGAATTTGATCTGTGTAGAATCGTGGCGCCTTAATCTGTAGTTCATCGTTATTGGGGCAGTTGCGTAACACCTTATTTCTACTTTCACAGCTTTGCTGCGGCTACTAAGAAGGCGCGGTAGCAGGGTCTTTTGGTTGCGACTGGCTCACACCTACCGCTTCGTTGGTATGGCGTATAGATGAACACACCGCTACCGCGTGGCCCCCTAAGACTAGGCGGCGCACTCAGTAGTGCAATTGATATTAAAAAACGACGAGCTGAAAAGGGAAGAGCCAGCTTGTTCCTGTTATTACTGAAACTTGCGTACTTTGTGTAAGGCGCAGTGGATGAGGAGGCTTTGATGCTTGAGGAAAACGATACTCTTGAAACACAAGAGTGGCTAGACGCACTAGAATCTGTCATTAAACACAGCGGTTCTGAGCGTGCTGGACAATTGCTGGCAAACTTGTCGAACGCTGCGACACAGGCCGGTGTCCGCCTGCCGTCCGCGATTACTACACCCTACAGCAATACCATTCCCGTTTCAGCGGAAGCACAAATTCCTGGTGATTTAGCGTTAGAGCGTAAAATTCGCTCATTAATTCGGTGGAATGCAATTGCTACGGTTGTTCGTGCTAATGCGAATAACGATGATGGCCTCGGTGGTCATATATCGTCTTTCTCCTCTTCTGCGACTTTATACGATGTAGCTTTTAACCACTTCTTTCGCGGTAATAACGGCGAGCAAATGGGCGATTGCGTTTACTTTCAGGGCCATATCGCTCCGGGTATTTACGCCCGCTCGTACCTAGAAGGTCGTATCAACGAAGATCAGCTTAATAACTTTCGTCGTGAAGTTGATGGCAAGGGTTTGTCGTCTTATCCGCATCCTTGGTTAATGCCTGATTACTGGCAGTTCCCAACGGTATCTATGGGCCTTGGTCCCATCACGGCTATTTACCAAGCTAACTTTATGCGTTACATGTCGGCTCGCGAATTGGTGCCGCGCGGTGATCGTAAAGTATGGGCGTTTTTGGGCGATGGTGAGTGTGACGAGCCAGAAAGCTTAGGCGCAATATCGTTAGCAGGCCGTGAAGGCTTAGATAACCTTATTTTTGTGATTAACTGTAACTTGCAGCGTCTTGATGGCCCTGTGCGCGGTAACGGTAAGATTATTCAAGAACTTGAAGGTATGTTCCGTGGCGCAGGCTGGAATGTGCTTAAAGTGGTTTGGGGTAAAGGCTGGGACCGCTTGCTTGAAAAAGACACCACTGGTTTATTGCAGCAACGCATGAACGAAGTGGTTGATGGCGAGTTGCAAAACTACAAGGCCAACGGCGGCGCTTACACCCGTAAGCACTTCTTCGGTAAATACCCAGAGTTACTCTCGCTTGTAGAAGATATGAGCGATGACGACATTATGCATTTAAGCCGTGGTGGTCACGACCCTCAAAAGGTGTATGCCGCATATCACGAAGCGACAAACCACAAAGGGCAGCCAACGGTTATTCTGGCACAAACTGTTAAAGGTTATGGTTTGGGTGCGGCCGGTGGCGAGTCTGTCAATATTGCGCACAACGTTAAAAAGCTGGGCGCCGAAGATTTATTGCGTATTCGCGACCGCTTTAATATTCCGCTAACGGACGAGCAGGTTAAAGATGTTCCGTTTTATCGCCCCGCAGAAGACTCGCCTGAAATTAAGTACCTAAAGTCTCGCCGTGAAGCGTTGAATGGTTATTTACCATCGCGCGTCAGTGACTTTACGCCGCTCGAAACCCCCGGGCTCGATAAATTCCCGCGTCTTTTAAAGACGACGGGCGAGCGAACAATGTCGACGACTAAGGCGTTTGTACAATACTTGTCGGCGTTGGCGAAAGACAAAAACATGGGCAAAAATCTAGTGCCTATTGTGCCTGACGAAGCCCGTACTTTTGGTATGGAAGGTATGTTCCGCCAGTTAGGTATTTATAGCTCGGCTGGCCAGCAATATACCCCGCATGATCACGAGCAGATCATGTACTACAAAGAAGATAAAAAAGGCCAGATCATGGAAGAAGGCATCAACGAAGCAGGCGCTATGTCGGCTTGGGTTGCTGCTGCTACGGCCTATAGCAACTACAAAATGCCGATGGTGCCGTTTTACGTGTACTACTCGATGTTTGGCTTCCAGCGCATTGGTGATTTAGCCTGGTTAGCGGGCGACGCTCAAGCGCGTGGCTTTTTAATTGGTGCCACCGCAGGGCGCACCACGCTTAACGGCGAAGGCTTGCAGCACCAAGATGGTCACAGTCATGTGATGGCAAATACCATTCCTAACTGTCGCAGCTACGACCCCACTTATGGCTTTGAGTTGGCGGTGATTATTACAGACGGTTTGCGCCGTATGTATGCTGAAAAAGAGAATGTCTTTTACTACATCACCACCATGACCGAAGAATATACCCACCCAGATATGCCAGAAGGTGCCGAAGAAGGCATTATTAAAGGTATTTATCAATTGGCCGCAGGCAAGAAAACGCCTAAAGGCAAGCACCGCGTACAGTTGATGGGGGCGGGTTCTATTTTGCGCGAAGTTGAAGCGGCAGCCGAATTGTTACGCAAAGACTTTGGTGTGGAATCAGACATCTGGAGTGTCACAAGCACCAACGAGCTAACACGTGAAGCGCAAACAGTTGAGCGCTGGAATCGCTTCCACCCCGATCAACCGGCCAAAAAAGCTTACGTGACCCAAACGCTTGAAAAACAAGACGGCCCGTTCATTATCTCGACGGATTACATCAAAAATTATTCTGAGCAATTGCGCAATTACATCCCTGGCGATTACTACGTGTTGGGTACAGATGGTTTTGGTCGCAGTGATTCACGCAGTAAGTTGCGCGAGTTCTTCGAGGTGGATCGTAACTACGTTGCCGTGACGGCGCTTAAGGCGTTGGCAGACCAAGGCAAAATTGACGCGAAAGTGGTTGTAGAAGCCATGGCAAAATATGGCATCGATGCTGAAAAAGCCGAGCCCTTGACGGTATAGGAGTCTATTGTGGCGATTGAAATAATTAACATCCCTGATGTTGGCGGCGCAGAAGGCGTTGATGTCATTGAGATTAGCGTTGCGGTTGGCGATACGATAGCCGCCGATCAAGAAGTGCTGATGCTAGAGTCCGATAAAGCCAGTATGGATATCCCTTCGCCAAAAGGCGGCGTGGTAAAAGCCATATTGGTTAAAGAGGGCGATAAAGTCGCGGAAGGCACGCCAATGCTTGAGCTTGAAGTGGAAGGCGATGCCGCTGCTCCAGAGCCAGCTGCCGCTCCAGAGCCAGCCGCTGAGCCGGCTCCGGCAGCAGCGAGTGCACCAGAGGCGAGTGTTACAGATATTCCGGTACCGGATATCGGTGGTGCAGAAGGCGTAGAGGTTATAGAAGTTTTTGTCGCGGTGGGCGATACCGTAAGCGAAGGCGATAGCCTTATTGTTTTAGAATCCGATAAAGCCAGTATGGAAATCCCCGCACCTGCGAGCGGTAAAATAACCGCATTCACGATTAAAGTGGGTGATAAAGCTAGCCAGGGTGATGTGATTGGTCAAATGGAAGTCGAGGGTGCTGCGCCAGCAGCTGCCCCTGCACCAGAGGCCCCAAAAGCGGCAGCACCAGCTCCCGCTGTCACGTCTGCTCCGGCTAAAGCCGAACCAGTACCTGCGTCGTCGGTTGGCGCTGAAATAGTCGTTTCCTCTAGCGAAGTCTATGCCGGTCCTGCGGTACGCAAACTAGCTCGCCAGCTTGGCGTTAACCTTGCCGAGGTCAAAGGTACGGGTACGCGCGGCCGTGTTTCGTTTGACGATGTTCATGGCTTTGTCAAAAACGTGATGCAAAAGCGTGCTTCCGGCGGCGGTGTGACTAGCGGCGCTGGTATTCCAGCCGTGCCCGACGTGGATTATGCCCAGTTTGGTGAAGTTGAACTTGTGAAAATGAGCAAGATCAAGCAGCTAACCGCAGAAGCTATGACGCGTAACTGGCTAAATATTCCGCGTGTCACGCAATTTGATGATGCCGATATTACCGATATCGAAAGTTTCCGCAAAGGCATGAAAGCCGAAGCTGAAAAATCAGGCGTTAAGTTAACGCCGCTACCGTTCATTATTAAAGCGGCTGCCGCTGCTTTACAGGCAGAGCCAAGTTTTAATGTGGCAATGCATAATGACGGTGAGCACATTATTCAGAAGAAGTTTATCCATATTGCTGTTGCGGTGGATACCCCGCGTGGCTTGATGGTGCCAGTGATTAAAAATGTCGATCAAAAAGGCATTTACGATATTGCTCGCGAAGTTGTGGAGTTGGCCGGTAAGGCGCGTGACGGCAAATTGAAGCCGGCCGAAATGCAAGGCGGTTGCTTTACTATTTCTAGCTTGGGCCCATTTGGCGGTACCGGTTTTACACCTATGGTGAGCACAACTGAAGCAGGCATTCTGGGTGTCTCTAAAGCAAGCATGCAGCCGGTGTGGGATGGCGCAGCCTTCCAGCCGCGTATGATGTTGCCGCTAAGTCTTTCTTACGATCACCGTGCAGTTAACGGTAGTGATGCCGGGCGCTTCCTGACTTACTTAAGTACAGTGCTTGGCGATGTTCGCCGTTTATTACTATAAGCATTAATACGCAATAATTTAAAACCGGCCAATGGCCGGTTTTTTTGTTTTTGGAGCGTAGAATTTATGTCTTTGTTTACCATTGGTTATGCCACTAAGCCGATAGATACCTTCGTTGCACAATTGCAGCGCCACAATATTCAAGCGGTTGCCGATGTACGTTCGGTACCTTATAGCAAAGCATTTTTTGATTATCACAAAGAAGCGATTGAAGCGCGTTTAAAAACCGAGGGTATTTATTATGTATACCTTGGTGACGAGCTGGGCCCGCGCTCAAAAGATGATGCGCATTATGACGAGCTAGGCCAAGTACAATTCGACCGTCTAATGGCCTCGGCCTTATTCAAGGCAGGTATTAATCGTCTAAATAACGGTTTAAATAAACCGCTGAGTATTGCGCTGATGTGTGCAGAAAAAGATCCAGCTACGTGCCATCGCAGTTTACTAATCGGGCATTATTGGGCGCGGAGCTACCCAAATGTGCCACTTGGGCATATTTTGCATGATGGAGAGCTAGAGTCGCAGTGCGCATTGGAATCCCGAGTAACGAAAATGCATGCCGCTGAGGATGATTTGTTTATGACGCCTTGCGAGTGTGCACACTCAGCCTATTTACAGCAATTAAAGTTAACGTCTTATCGTAAGCCTTTGTAAAAAGCTTAATAAAGCAGTGTTAATATATTGCTTTATTAATGTGTTTAATAACGGGGGTGGTAATGAGCTTCAGTAAGAAAGTGGCCATAGTGACCGGTGGCTCCACAGGGATAGGCAGAGAGGTAGTTTTAAAGCTCTGCGCGCAAGGCGCGAAAGTCTATAACTTGGATATTGTTGATGTTGAAAGTGATGCTTGCAGTTATATCGCGTGCGATGTAAGTAATTACGAGCAAGTAGAAAAGGCGGTTGCTCAGGTGTTGGATGAAAGCGGCCGGGTTGATCTGCTGTTTGCGAATGCCGGCATACATCTATTTGCGAATATCGAGCAAACCAGTGTGGATGAGTTTGAGCGAGTATTGGCGGTAAATTGCAAGGGTGTATTCTTTACGCTTAAAGCTGTATTGCCCATTATGAAAGAACAGCGACAGGGTAAGGTTTTGATTATGGGGTCGGATCAATCCTTTGTGGGTAAGGGGATGAGTGCGGCTTATGGCATGACTAAAGGCGCCGTTGCACAGCTGACTAAAAGTACCGCTATTGATTATGCCGAATTCAATATCAGCATCAATTGCATTTGCCCTGGCACTATTGATACGCCTTTGCTCCATAAGGCGGTCGATAAATTTAAGTCTATTACTGGCGCGAGCGATGGCGAGGTAATGGCAATTCTAGAAGATGCTCAGCCCATTAAGCGTATAGCTGAACCTGCTGAAATCGCGCGAGTCGCGTGTTTTTTGTTATCTGATGAAAATAGCTTTATGACGGGCGCCTTGGTGCCGGTTGATGGCGGCTATACCTGCCAATAAATAAAATATTCAGCCATCTGCACAATTGAGTGCTAATCGATCATTTTCTAGGCCGCTCAAGCCATCCATGGGTGCTATGCATGCGCTCCCGGCGCGTGAATACTTAGAAAATAATCAATCAGCCCCCGAGTCGGCAATAATTTTTTATGGCTAAATAGTTACAGAATAAATCAATCAAATGAGGAGAAAATAATGGAAGATGTTCAGATACAAATGCAAACACATGCGGAAAAGTTGTGGGAGCTAGTCACAATTTATGGCGGTCGTTTTGTTTTGGCGATTGTGGTTTTGGTGCTTGGGCTATGGATTATTGGCCGGATGAGCGATCTGGTGCGCAAATCTACCGTAAAAGGCTTACCCGATGAAACCCTTGCTAAGTTTCTTGCCAATATCTTTGAAATTATTCTAAAGGTATTGTTGGTTATTAGTGTGGCCTCTATGGTGGGGATTGAAACAACCTCTTTTGTAGCGGTGCTGGGTGCTGCGGGTTTGGCAGTAGGCTTGGCATTGCAAGGTAGTTTGTCAAACTTTGCCGGTGGTGTGATGGTGCTGATTTTCCGCCCGTTTAAAGTGGGGGATTATGTTGAAGCGCAGGGTTTAGAAGGAGTAGTGATTGATATAGGTATTTTTGTTACTACGCTTAAAACTTTTGATAAGCGCACAATTATCGTCCCTAATGGCCCGCTAGCTAATGGCAATATTATTAATCACACTGCCAGCGAAGTGCGCGCGGTAGAAGTCGCGATAGGTATATCCTATTCAGATGATATCGCTAAAGGTAAAGAGGCCATGGAGGCTGTATTAAAAAATGATCCTCGTATTTTACAAGATCAAGATAACCTAGTTGCCGTCGTTGATCTTGGTGCAAGCTCGGTTGATTTTTTAGTGCGTGCATTTGTAAAGACAGAAGATTATTGGTCGTTCTATTTTGATTCTAGACCTTTGCTCAAGGCGGCTGTCGAAGAGGCCGGCCTAACCATCCCGTTCCCTCAACGCGATGTGCATATTATCCCTGAAGCTAGCTAGCCATACTTGCAGCGAGGCTTCAAAACTTTAAGCCCAGCAATGCTGGGCTTTTTGGGTTTTGGCTTTTCTGGTTTTCGTAAGGTGCGGTTTTTAGGTTGATCACATAAAGTTATTTACTGAGATTCCCGATGAAGAGTATACTGTGTATATACTCTATATACAGTTGGGCGTTAGCCAATTTATGGATCAACCATTTCAGTTGTCGCAGGCGGACGGGCGTCCGATGTACGTGCAGATTATGGACAATATCAAGCAGCTCATTCTCAAAGGCGAGTGGGCTGAGGGGGAGGGTTTGCCTTCTATTAGGGAGTTAGCCGTAGCCATTAACGTGAGTGTGATTACCGTGAAACGAGCATATCAGGAGTTGGAAAGAGAAAATGTGATTTTAACGCGCCACGGGTTAGGCTCGTTTGTGGCAGAGAAAAGTCAGTCCGTTGCACACTTAAAACGGACTGAATTGTTGTCTGCCATCGATAGGGTCATCGCTTTAGCGGAATTTTTAGATATGCCTCAGGATAAATTGTTGCAGTTAATGCAGTCTCAAATTGAGGAGCGAAATGATGAGTGAGTCAGCCACGGCCTTCAGTGTTGAATTGTCTAATGTGAGTAAGCACTACCGTCATTTCGATTTAGATGGCCTGGATTTGTGTTTGCCTCATGGTGAAGTCTTAGGGCTTGTAGGGCCAAATGGGGCCGGAAAATCGACCTGTTTGCGCCTAATAATGGGCTTGTTGCGACAGGACTCAGGCGAAGTTAATGTGCTGGGGCGAGCAATACCTGAACACGCGGTTTGGCTGAAAGAGCGGGCGGCATTTGTTTCTGAAGACATGCGGCTTTTTGCGGATACCACAATTGAATGGCACATGGGCTTTATAAAAAAGTTATTTTCTCGCTGGGACGACGCCTTCGCTCAGAAGCTTCTGCGCAATTTTGAATTAAATTCTCAGCAAAAAATTAAAGAGTTGTCGCTTGAGCAGCGAATTAAAACCACATTGCTACTTGCATTGGCGCGGCGTCCGCAGCTGCTTGTACTTGATGAACCCTCTACCGGGTTAGACCCCATTGCGCGTTATGAGCTCACCGCGCAGTTGTTCGAAATTATGTTAAACGAAGAAAATAGTGTGGTGTTTTCATCTCAATTTACCCAGGACGTGGAGCGCCTTTCGGATAGCATTGCATTTATGGACCGCGGGAAACTTATCGCCCATCAAGATAAAGAAACTTACCTTGATAAATGGCGTCGGGTTGAGCTTGCTGGGGGAGGGTCCTTACCAATGATGGATGAGGTTCTCGATTGTAGGGCGTATACAGGTGGTTACTCGTTAACTCATGCCCAGTTTGATGATGCGGCTGTCGAGCGTTTTACGCAGCTTGGCTTTACCGTCAGTCAGACGCAACTGCTAACGCTCGAAGAGATTTTTATTCATCAGGTGCGCTACAGCCGCCAGCGCTCGGAGTTGAAAGCTTATGCTTAACCCTAACGTTGCATTAACTTTTGGCCCAGGATCGCTTCGCTGCTTCTATAGCAGTATTTCTAACGTCGTACTCAATTTTTCTGGATCTCACCTAGAGTGACTAGTATCAATCCCAAAAAATCTCCGTTCAACGCTATAAATACCACTCTACAAGCTCCTGAACTCAATATCTAATGCAACGTTAGGGTTAACACTACAATTCGAGCATTGTTTTTCAAAGAATGGTGCTTTTTTTCTCCGCACATAATTGGTTATGCAATTGTTGGCCTGCTGAGTATTTCGATTAACTTAATACCTGGTCAGCCCGCCTCGTTTATCAGTTCAATACTCACAATTACTGCTTTTATGGTGTTCTATTGCCACGTTGTTATGAAATCCGTTGTCGCTGAAAAAAAGGATAAGAATGACCTTTTTCTCATGACTTTACCGGTTTCTCCCCGGCAGCTTTTTTCACTAAGTTAGCCTTTAACGGTTTAGTCTTTGTGATGATGTGGTTGCTATATGTTGCAGTAATCGCTGTTGTGATTACCGTAAGTAACCACATGCCAGCGGTTGTGCTTTCGCTTTACTTGATGATTTTTGCAATCGTAGTACCTGCGTATTGCATAATTCTAACGGTAAGTATTATCACTGGGTCGGAAGGCTGGAGTATTATCGTTATTGTTTTTTCTAATGTGGTGAGTACCGTCGCATTCAACTTTATAGCCAGTAATCCTGAAATTACCGGTGCCTTTAATGCGGGTACATTTAGACAGCTGGGTTTTATTTGGCCATCTTGGTCAGAATCATTTTTTGTTGTGGTGGGAGTGATTACTTTGATCGTTATTACGGTTTCAATCGTGAAAGGTTGGGGTAAAGAAGATTTCTTTTAGTTCGGTTTATCTTTTATTTAAAGGGCATCTCTAAAAATGCACTTTTTCCGCGATAGCGGCGTCAGCTCCGTCCTCGAGTCCTCATTTACACCACGTAAACTGCGGCTCTCCGGGCGGTGCTTCCTTGCTATCACACAAAAATTACTATTTTTAGAGGTGCCCTAAAGTCTAGTTGGGCGTAGCAAATATCGGCGACGTTTCTCTCATTTTAACGACGCTTATTTGTCCATTATTTGTGTGTAAATTGAAAAGGATATTTTTATGAGTGAAAAAGTTGAGTCGTTAGGGCTGCCGATGCAAACCCGTTACTACTATTTAGACAACCTGAGGGCGGTTGCCTTGTTGGCAGGTGTACTGTTGCATGCCGGATTAAGTTTTTGTGTGATTACCGCTGAGTTACTGCCAAGCGCCAACGCCGAAAAGTCCATTGTTTTCGATTATTGGATTTGGTTGTTACATACTTTTCGTATGCCGCTGTTCTTTTTAATAGCGGGTTTCTTTGCGCACTATCTTGTAAGCAAAAAGGGTGTTAAGCAGTTTTTAAGGAATCGCATGCTTCGCGTTGCATTGCCCTTTGTTATTTTTTGGCCGCTACTATTTGCCGCCTTTGTGGGCTTAATGTTTTATGCGGCTACGCACATGAATGTAGATACTCCAGTGATTAATATGGTGAAGTTTGCCATGGAGTACCCCGATCAAATGGAGGGAAAAGAACCGCCGTTGTCTACAACGCACCTTTGGTTTATTTACTACTTGTCGATTTTCAGCCTACTCGCGGCATTGTGTTGTTTGCTGATAAAAAAGGGTGAGCGCATTTATGATTGGGTAGTCCAACCTTGGGTGTTGTTGTTAGTCTTGCCGGTATTTATCACCGGGGTAATGACTCAGCACTCAATCCCACACCCTGCGCCAGAAAGCTTTATCCCAAGTTTAAAAGCGATAGCATTTTATGGTGCATTCTATTTCGTAGGCTGGGTGTTTTTTGTCCGGCAGAACTTGGTTGATGTGATTGCTAAGTTTTGGCCGTATTTAGCCGTGGTTTCGTTGATAGTTGCATTGTTGTTTTGCTTCCTGTTGCCGCCAAATTCCGTTCCGTTAGAGCAAGCTATGGCCTTTGTGGGTAAGGCGCCAGAATTAACGGCGGTTCACTTTGCATTGTCGGTGTCCGCAGGCGTTCTTGCCTGCTACTTGAGTTTTTTATGCTTATGGGCGGCATTCCGGTTTGCCAATAAAAATAATGCCTTATTGCGTTACTTATCCGATGGTTCCTACTGGGTTTACATTGTGCACTTGCCGATTGTCTTTGCTTTACAATATTATTTTCACGACAAGGATTTACCCTTAATCTCAGAGTTTTTTATTATCTCCGCCGTAACGCTGGGCACGGGATATCTTAGCTACGCCTTGCTAGTGCGCAGAACACCCATAGGCTGGTTGTTAAATGGGCGTAAGAAAAAGGTCAGGTCGGCTGTTGATGAGGATTGTCCTCAGTAGTGAATTAGTGCAAGAATTTTGGTTAATAGGCCGAGTTTGCGAAAGTGCGTTAGGCACTGGGTTGATCAGCTAATGAATGAGCTATCGGGCCAAACGCCAAAAGGTGCAAAGGTCTTAACTACAGACATCAAGAAATCCAGAGGCTAAAAGCTAAGATTAAAGGCTTGGAGGATAATGAAATCCTAAAAACGGCCACATGAAGCGGGTCACAATGCCGCAGGCGCAGGGAGCGTAAACGCGGCGGATAATGTTGTTTAGAAAGATACTTCAGGTTACATCTTGTCATAGAATTTAAAGGCCTAAGGGGGACGTTTGATTTGGCGCCACTTAGGCTTTTGGTCTTTTAGGGTTTGGTGTTGCGCTAGCTTGTTGTTATTTCTATTTTGATTCGTTTATAAAATAGCTGCAAAAAAACGGCGCTGTTTAGGCGCCGTTGATTCGTCTCGGTATGGTAAGTGCTCAATTAGCGAGGCGTGATGCGCACTAGGCTGTATTGACTGTTATCGGATGTGGCATAAATTGCGCCGTCAGGCCCTTGTGCAACGTCGCGTACACGGCCTAGGTAGGTAAGAATGCGCTCTTCGCCAATAACGGTAGAGCCGTCTAGCATTAACCGTACTAGGCCACCGGGGTTGAGTGAGCCAATAATAATATTGCCTTGCCATTGGGCAAATAAATCACCGGTGTAGAAGGTCATGTCTGAGGGGGCAATGACTGGGTCCCAATAATATGTGGGCTGTTCCATTGTGGCCATGGCAGTAATGCCTGCGCCAATGGGAGAGCTGTTGTAGTCCTCGCCGTAGGTAATAATTGGCCAGCCGTAGTTTAGCCCTGCTTGCGGGATGTTTATTTCATCGCCACCTTTTGGGCCGTGCTCGATGGTCCATAGTTTGCCGGTGTCAGGGTGTAGTGCTGCGCCTTGCACATTGCGGTGCCCATAAGACCAAATCTCACCGCTCGCACCGTTAGTATTTACAAAGGGGTTATCGGCCGGAATAGAGCCATCTGCATTGATGCGTACAACTTTACCTAGGGTGTTGTCTAGGGTTTGTGAATATTGCCTAGGCTCTTCAAGTGACCTTTCGCCGAGGGTGACATAAAGGGTGCCATCGTTAGACCAGACTAAACGCGAGCCAAAGTGCAGTTGTGAATTCCAAGCAGGCTGCTGGCGGAAAATAACTTCAAGGTTTTCTAGGCGCGATTCGTCATCCGATAAGCGAGCGTGGGCAACGGTGGTGCCATTTTTTCCGGCTTCGCGGTTTTCTGCATAGCTAAAATACACTAGGCGCGATGTAGCAAAATCGGGTGCAAGTTTTACATCGAGTAAGCCGCCTTGGAAGCTGGTATACAAATCGGGCGTTCCTGCGACTTGAATGATATTGCCATCGGTGGAGACAATGCGCATCCCGCCGTTGCGTAAAGTCATTAAAATGCGGCCGTCTGGTAGGAAGTCTATGCCCCATGGTACGGCTTCGTTGGTGGCTAGAACTTGCACGTTGTATTCAATATCCGAGTTAACTTCAGGCGCGCGTGTTTGCTCAGGAAAAGCGGGTGTTTGCTCGGGTGCGTTAGCTTGGCCTGCATTTACCGGCGGGCCACTTGGGCGCGCAACCGACGATTGACTAGCACTGCTGGAACTTGCGATTAAGCTGCTGGACGCCACGGGCAGCGCAACGGATGAGGCCACGCTGCTTTGGGTAGTAATGCTGCTGGCTTGTACGCTGCTTGTCGGCGTATTATTGCCGCCGTTACACGCCGCAAGGCCTGCAATACTTGCCAATAGAGATATCTTTGCGGCTACGTTTAGCGTGCTGCCTACGGTAATTTTCATGTTTAACTCCCATAAAATTAGCAAGTATGTGCATAGATGGTACATATGCGGTAAACAATAGCAATTATTAGCTTGCTTTAGCTACACATGATAGCTGTGAAAATGGGCAGTTACGCACACTTTCGTTAATGTTTTTGTTTGGTTTCGGATATTACTCGAAGGGGCGTTGGCCTAGGGGGCTAGGTGTTGTTGCTGCAGATGTCGTAGTGAATACGGTGCGCTGCCATTGTGCTTTATATATTTATTAAGCAGTCAGGCGGGCTTTAATTAAAAAAGGGGCTAGATGAATAAGCCCCTTTTTTGTATCGCTGCAGTGGTTAAAGCCTTCCCGCTCCGGCTGGTGGCGGTGAGGTGGGTGCGGGGCCTACGTTTGAGCTATAAGGTGGCTTTTGCACGCTTTGGTCGGCGTCTAGTTTGTCGCTGCCGACATCACCAAATTCATTTTTATCCCAAATGTTCGAGCTAGTCCAGGTTAGGCTACCTTCGTTTTCTGATGCTTTTAATATTTTGCCAGCATCTTTAACGTAATTTGCCTCGGCATATATTTTTCCGCCTGGGCCAATGCGCATGCACGAATCGTTATTGTCGTAGTAGTTGTTGTATGTGTGAACGTGGCCAAAACGTACTCTGGGGGTGCGGTTGTTTGGGCGGTCAAACCAGTTGTGGTGGTAGGTTACGCGTAGGTAGCCGCTATCTTGGTCGCCGTTGTTATCGCTGTGGCCCACAAGGCTGGTTTTACCGGTTTGGCTAAACTTGTTAAAAGATATCGTCACCAAATCAGAGCCGCGCTTGGTATCTACCGAGCCATCATAAGCGGCGTAAAAAGTATTGTGATCGACCCAAACGTGATGCGAATAGCACTGGATGTTAATTGAATCATCGGCTGCATTTTTAAAAATCAGGTTGCGAATAATCACGTTACTGGTGGGTGTGAACGAATTCTTTTTGTCGGGCGAGCATGTTTTGCCAAAGGCGGCAATTTGCTCGGGTAGCCAGCCGTTAACATCAAAACCAAAGCCATCAATGGTGGCGCCAGATCCTTGGCCAATAATGGTTTTATTGGATTTTACATCCATCATTTTAACGTCTGCTGGTGCCTTGATGGTGCCGCTGACTTTTATGATTAAAACTTCGTCCGATAGAGCATAACGGGCCAAATCTGCATAGTTACTTACACTAACTGTTCTTCCTCCGTCGCCACCCGTTGTGGTGGATAAACCATGGCCAGCTATATTGGCGTAGCCACCCATTGATGGGTCTGCTTTGGCGCCAGGGGGAGGCGTGATGACGCCTCCAGACGAGCTATTACTAGTACTGCTAGCGGTGTTTGGGCTAGAGCTAGTTTCTACGCCATCACAGCTTCCTGCGGCTATTTCGCTGCCTGATAGGGTTATGGCGTCTATGTTTGCAAGACCTTCAGCTGCGGCGCTGTTAATAGTGATTGTATTGTCGCCAGCATTTAAAAATACAGTGGTATTCAAGGTTTGCCAATTAGACCACTCGCCGGTAGTGCTAAAGCTTACATCGGTTGCACCACCGGCCCCGTCGTTTATCGATACTGTTGCATTGCGCGCACTACCCGAGCCATTGGCATAGCGGATTTGAAGGGTAGCGTTGCCGTTATCTGCGGTTTTTACACTGTAGGTTATGCCTGCTCCTACGGTATTGTCGCCATTAAAAAAACCGGCCCCACCAAACCCAGCGTGGTTGCTTTCAATCACGCCAGTTGCGCTGCAAATTGCGTTAGAGCCTTCCTCGATGGTGATTGTATTTTGAGGAGCTGCTGGGCTGCTCGAAGCAACACTGCTTAACGACGCACTTGAAATGCTGCTCGCTAAAGAGGAACTGCTAGAAAATACGGCGCTACTTGAAGGTACGACTGATACGCTGCTTGATGCCACGTTGCTGGGTGAGCTGCTAGTGGGTGACGGTGCGCTAGAGCTTGAAATATCATTGCCGTCGCAGCTGGCTAGCGCCAAGGTACAGCCTAGCGCCGCAATTATTCTTACATTCATGGGAGTTTCCGTTTGTTTTTGAATTATCAAAAAAAGTTACTCCCACCCTAGAGTAATGGCGGCATAAAAAACGTGAGGCGTTTCGAAAAATATAATTGTTTTCAATAAAATTAAAATACGATTTTAATTTTACCGTTTCTTTTTGAGATTTAATTTTAATTATTCTAAAAAATATTATTTTACGGGTATAAGTTTGTTTTTTTTAGGTGTTTCTTCATTGCTACTTGTGAGTTTTAGTAAGCAGCTGTAAATGCTTACTTACTAAGGTATAAGGCATGTTCTTTAGGTTGCTAATGGGGGGCGCAGAAGGATGGTGCCGTGTTGTGCTAGGGCATCGCTTACAGCCTTTAATGGTGTAAGGGTGTTTGCTATATCACCGTAACTGCTTGCCGTTTTAGTGCTCGTTGTTCACGGTATTCTGTGGGTGTGCAGTTATACCAGCGTTTAAAGGCCCGAGTAAAATTGGCTTGGTCGGAAAACCCTAATAAATAGGCAATTTCAATACAGCTTATATTAGTGTCGTTAACGTGGTGCAAGGCAATTTCTTTGCGAACACTATTGAGCAATTCGCGAAAAGAGGTACCGCTTGCATTTAGCTTTCTGCGTAGGGTACGTACGCTCATATGCAGTTGTTCTGCAATCCAATCTTCAGATGTTTCTCCGCTGGGTAGTTTTTTTACAATTAAATTAAATGCCGACAATTCAATGTCGCCCTGTAATACTTGGTCAAGGTAGTTATGGGCTAATTGTTCGTTACTAAAAGCGAGTTTGTCGTTACCCGATAACAGTGTTTGTTCTGCTGTGCGAATATCAACCCAAAGCGCAGTATGCGTTGCGTTATATTCTATTGGGGCTGCGATAAGTTGTGATATACCCATAGGGGCTGGGGAAGAACGTTTAATGTCTAATTTTACGGGCAGAAAATGTTCGCCCACTAACATTTTGCACATTTTAATAATGGCGGAAATACCGGCATCAACCGCTAAGTCGTGTATTAGCGCTGGGTCGGCGTGGCTTTCGAGTTGCAGCGATATTAGCGAGCCATCGCGGCCGCTGGATGTGACTAATGCGTTATTAATAATGGCCGCATAGCGGTTAAAGCGTTCAAAGGCTTCTAATAAACTGCTACTGGCTAACCAGGCATAGCCTAACGCATGAAATGTTGTGACATCCCATTGCTGGCCGATACGCACACCGATAGTTGTATCTTGAGTTTGTTCGGCTAAGGCGCCCCATAGCTTATGCATGGTTTCTAGCGGGTAGCGCGCCTCTGGGTTACTTAACTTATGAATATCTGCCCCTGCGCGTTTGAATGCTATAGAAGGATCGAAGCCTTCTTTTTCCAGTGTTTTCCAAATGATTAAAGCCCAAGAGGATATAGAGGTAATGTGCATAACGGCTCCTTGTATTGGTTATTTTTAGATAAACCGGCGTAAAGACAAGCTGTTGTCCGCTTTGGCCAAGTGAGTCTTGTGGCTGTGGCATAACCTGATGGCAATTCAATTCAACAGGTGTGAAGTGAAATGTCTAAGATTAAGCAGGTTACCCCATCCGCCTTTTACCAACATACGCTGAGGGATTCATTTTCGTGTATTGGGCGTGGTTTGCATAGTGGCCTAAAGGTGATTATGCGTGTGTTGCCAGCACCGGCAAATACCGGTTATCGCTTTATTCGCCGCGACGTAAAGGGGGATTGTAACGAAATATTAGCGGCATGGTATACCGTGAGCGACACGCACCTTTGTACCACTATTTCAAATTTATGCGGTGTGCGGGTATCTACCATCGAGCACCTTATTGCCGCGCTGCATGTTTGTGATATTGATAATGCCATTATTGTATTAGATGGCCCCGAGGTGCCAATTATGGACGGTAGTGCCAAGGCATTTGTAGAGCTTATTGATTCGGTAGGGCTGCAGCAACAAGCTTGGCAGCGGCGGGCCATAGTGGTAAAAAAACCGTTGTCCGTACGCGAGGGCGATAAGCTTGCCTGTTTATTACCTTACGATAAACCTTGGGTTAAGGTCGAAATTGATTTTGAAGACCCCTGTATTGGGCGGCAAAGCATTTCTACGGCTATTGATTACGCAACGGTTAAGCGCGATATAGCGTGTGCTAGAACCTTTGGTTTTGGGGAGCACATAAATGCATTAAAAGACTTGGGTTTTGCGCGAGGCGGTTCGCTGGAAAATGCTATTTTAGTCAATAATGGCAAAGTGGTTAATTCTTCGGGGTTGCGCTACGACAATGAGTTTGTGCGCCATAAAGTGCTCGATACCATAGGTGATCTAGCATTAAGCGGTGCCCCCATTATTGGTTACTTTAATGGTAAGTACACCGGTCACGCGTTAAATAATTTGCTGCTGCGTAAACTAATGGCATCTGGTGCTAACTACGACTTTTGTAATTTTTCTGACTTGGGTTATTTCAGTCGAAAATTATTGGCAGAAAGTCGTGCTTAGTTTTTAGGCTGCGCAATAACTGGGTTTTTAGGGGGCGTGCGCATTACTTAAACCTAAAAAACGGAAGTTTTCGGCGTGCCAGAGTGCTTATTGGTTTGCAGCGCTAATTGAACGCGATTAGCGCGTGCGTTTAGTAGCTCAGAAACCGTGACAAGCTCTATGCCTTGGGCGTGCAGTTGTGGTATGCGTTGTTCTAAAACTTGCAGGGTTTCGGGGTAGGGGTGGCCAATGCCTAATGCCATTCCGTTTTTTTGTGCGGTTTGAACGAGTTTGTCCAGTTGGCGGCTTATGTCTTTGGGCTTGCGGCTATGGTCTAGAAAAATATCGCGCTCGTAAGTGGGGATGCCCAGTTTTTTAGCTGCATCGTAAGCTGCGCTGGCGGCGGTGGTGCGGCTATCAATAAAGTACAGGCCACGTGCGGGTAGCTCTGCCATTAACCAGGCCATAATTTCGGCGTTTTCGGTAAGGCCGCTGCCCATGTGGTTATTAATGCCGACCAGGTTTGGGATGTCGTTAATCATGCTGTTAAAGCTTTCGCGCAATGCTTGCTCTGGCATGCTCGCTTTTAAACCATCACCCCAGTAGCTAAGTTTTTTGGGTTCCATAGGGGCATGCAGCATAACTTCCTTACCAGCTGCTGGGGCTTGCTTGGCCAGCGATTTTGCAAACGGGGTAAACGGCAGCACCGCGACGGTTAACTTGGCCGGTAGTGCCAGTGTGCGTTCGCCCTCTTGGCGCTGGTAGCCAATATCGTCAATAACAATGGCAACAATTTGGCTGCTAGCAGCTGGTATATACGACGAAAACGCGACTTTTTTGGGTGCTTCTTTTGGTGTTGCTTTGGCTTTTTTGTGTTTTTGGGTGGCCGCCAGTTGTTGCGCAGCTTGTTTTTCACGCTGCTTTTTTAGCTCGATGAAACGGCTCTTTTTTTGTGCCAGAGTGGCTTGCGCGCGCTCGGCAGCAGCCTGCTCGGCTTGGGCAAGGCGGGCATTTTCAATATGTCGCTGGTAAATGTGATCCAGCGAAAATGCACCGGCCATAATGCCGATGCAAAATAAAACCGTTACGCCAAGTATGGGCAGGTTTTTACGGCTTAATAACTTGCGCGACGGCTTTTTTTTACGGCGTTTTTGAACCATTATTGCTCGCTTGCTGCGCTGCTGGTGTCTTCGCTGGTATTTTTAGCTGCGTGCTTAAAAATGCTTAAACCTTTTAGTAAATTTAAGGCTTCGTACAATTGGTTGTCTTGGTTTTGCAGGCTCAGTTTTGTGTCTTCTTGTTCTGCGTTGCGTGCTTTGCGGCTAACTTCATTGCCGGTGCTGTTATTAATATGCCCGCTGAGTTCGGCTTCGCTAACGCGTGCGCGGCCCTTAATGGCGGTAACGCGTACGCGTTCTACACGGATATCAGGCACAATACCTTGCGCCTGAATCGATCGCCCATTGGGGGTGTAATAAAGCGCGGTGGTTAATTTAATGGCTTTATCTTGGGTAATGGGTTGTACCGTTTGTACCGAGCCTTTGCCAAAGCTACGGGTGCCAAGCAGTACGGCACGCTTATGGTCTTGCAAGGCGCCAGCGACAATTTCGCTGGCCGATGCCGAACCGTCGTTAATTAACACGACTAATGGCAAGCCTTGGGTTAAGTCGCCTTCGTCGGCAAAAAAATCTTCGTTCATGCCAGGGCTGCGGCCTTCGGTATAAACGACTTTTTTGCCGTCTAAAAAGGCGCCGGCAATTTCTACCGAGGCTTGCAATACGCCGCCTGGATTATTGCGCAAATCTAATATCAAGCCGTGAAGGTCGTGCTCTTCTTGCATGGTAGTTACGGCGTTTATCATGTCGCTACCGGTGCGGGTTTGAAATTGCGCTACCCGAATATAGCCATAGTGTTCTTCTACAATTTCGTGCCGAATAGAGCGTACTTTAATGGTGTCGCGCACAATAATAATTTCGAATGGGCCTTCGGTGCCTTCGCGCACCAGTGTTAAAACAATTTCGGTGCCTTTAATGCCGCGCATTTTATCGACGGCTTCTTCTAGGCTTAGGCCTTTTACGAGTATGTCGTCTAGTTTGATAATCTTATCGCCGGCTTCTATACCGGCTTTTACCGCTGGCGTATCGTCGATGGGGGTGACTACGGTTAGCACGCCATCTTCCATGCTGACCTCAATACCAATACCGCCAAATTCACCGGTTGTGTGTACTTGCAGGTCGTCGAAAGAGGATTTATCAAGGTAGGCCGAGTGCGGATCTAGTTTGTCGAGCATGCCGCGAATGGCATATTCCAGCAGTGTTTTATCGTCGATTTCTTCGACGTAGTTTTTGCGAATTTGCTCGTAAATTTGCGTGAATACGCGTAGATCTTCAAGCGGCAGTGCGCCTTTTGCCGGCGCAGGGGGCTCTGTTGTTAGGCCAGGGGTTGTTACGCCAGAGGTTGTTTCGCCTGAAATTGGCGATTCGGCGTTAACACTAAAGGGGAGCGCGGTAACAAACAAGGTGCAGCACGCGAATAGCCAAGATCCACAGCGTGGCATCATAAAAGCTCCAAAGTTATTGTTTTTTATAGTAAATCTGAACATAGCGAGGGTCTTCTCCGCTTTAGTGAGGTAAAAAGAGATGCTAAGACCCGCCATATCCGTTGAAATGTAAGGTTCTCACGCCACTACACTTAAACGAATATATGAGCCTTAACATCTCCAGCAAAATTTTGAGCCTTCCTGGTCAGCGTGTCAAACAAGTTCAGCATGACTTGGCCCTGCAAAGATTGACTATACACTGCAAGCGAGACCGTCGTTATAGAGCGATTGACCCGTCAAGTAATGAGGCGGCCAACATCAACCGATACTTGCGCAGAACGATCCGTGATGTCCCTTTGTGTGGCTTCGAGTGCTATTTGGAAGTTGAGCTCGCTCAAGTTGTGACGACTTGCGGTAGGCGTCTAATGGAGGCTTGCGAATTTGTCGATACAGGCAATCGCTATACTCAAAGATTTTGCCAGTTGGTGAGCGGATTGTGTCGCCATATGAGTATCAGCACGGTCAGTCGGCACCTAAAGCTACGATGGGAAACGGTGAAAAATATGGATAAATTTCACCTAGAGAAAACGTTGCCTGCACTTAATCCTGAAAAATTAATTGACTTAAAATATCTTGGGGTCGATGAAGTCGCTAGAGCCAAAGGCCATGATTATATGACGGTGATTTATGACATGGAATCCGGTCATTTAATTGGCGTTGAGACAGGCCGTAAAGCCGAGGTGTTGACAGCGTTTCTAAAGCGCTTACCAGCACAAACCGCTGAAAACATAGAGGCGGTAGCCATGGATATGGGGCCAGCCTATCAAAAATCGGTACGCGAATGCTTGCCTAATGCTGACATTGTTTTCGATCGGTTTCATGTGATGCAAAACTACAGTAAAGCCATGAGCAATCAGCGTAGGATCGAGTTCAGAAAGGCGGATCGCGCAGGCAAAGAGCAGCTTAAAGGTACCCACTACCTGTTGTTAAAAAATGCCGACAAGTTAAATGATAAACAAGCCAATAAACTCCAGACATTGCTCGAAAATAATTCCAATATCAATACACTTTATATACTCAAAGAGCAGCTCCAAGCTTTGTGGAATGCAGGGAATTATGACGCCATGATGAATGCATTGGAGCAGTGGTGCGACATCGCGGAACAGACGAATATGCTCTATCTCAAGAAATTTGCAAAGTCACTAAGGAAGCATAGCGTAGGCATTTGTAACTACGGAAAACACGGGCTGACTAGCGCCAGAATTGAAGCCGGCAATGTCAGCATTGGCATGATTCGCAAGCGAGCAAGAGGCATCAAGGATACCGAGTACTTCAAGCTAAAAATAAGGCAATCATCGATGCCTGACGAGCAATCCATGTTCTATGGAAGCCACTAGATCACCTCACTAAAGCGGAGAAGAGCCCATAGCGATTCTAACATTGTAGGTTACGCCGACTTTTTGAGCCAGTGGTGAGGGTTGGTTGGTGTCCCATTTTTGCGTAGCTCGAAGTACAGCCCTGCTTGAGCTTGACCGCCGCTGTTGCCTACTGCAGCAATTATTTCGCCGGCGTTAACCCATTCGCCCAAGGTTTTATAAAGGGTTTTATTATGTGCGTACAGGCTAAGCATGCCGTGGCCGTGATCGACAATAACCAGCAGTCCGTGGCCGCGCAGGTAATCGGCAAAGACGACGCGGCCGTGGTGTACCGCTTTTACGGGTGAGTCGGCGGGTGCGCCAATAAGCATGCCTTGCCAGCGTACTTTGCCGCTAACGCGCTGGCTGTTGTAACTGTGCCTTACCGGCCCCTTTGTGGGCCAAGGCAGTTGGCCTTTTAGGCTGGTAATTTTTTGTGTATTGACTGGGGCATCTATATCGCCGGCAACGCGCACAACGCGTTCGATAAGGTTTTGCAGGCGTTTTTGGTCTTTTTCAGAGGCCTTAAGCTGCTGGTCTTTGGTGGCTATGGTTTGTTCAAGTTTTTTAAGTGTTTGCTTGCGCTCTTTAAACTGTGCTTTGAGGGCTTGTTGTTGTTCGCGTAGGCTTTTGCTGTTGCGAGCAAGCTTGGTTTGCTCAGCGGCCATTTCGGGTTCGATGCGTGAAAGCCGTTCGATGGTGTGGTTGGCGGCGGCAATTTGCTCGGCGCGTGCGGCGGCAATGTAATCAAAATACTTTAAATTGCGGGCAACCAAGGCGGCATCGCGCTGATTAAGCAAGAGTTTTAGGTGGCTTTGCTGGCCCAGCCGGTAAGCGGTATTAACCTGCTCGGTGACTTGGCGCTGTTGCTGCTTTTTTACGCTGGCAAGGGCCTCCTTTTCCCGTCGTAGATCGAGTAGTTGCACTTGGTTGTTATCGATTTTTTGCTCGAGCTCTTTGGCTTTTTTGTTCAGCTCGCCAATTTTACTTTCACTTTTCTCGAGGTTTTTAAGCAGGTCGTCGCGTTCGTCTTTAACGCCATCGAGTTCGCCTTTGAGTTGGTTAATCACTGCGCGCAGTTCGTCTAGCTTGGCTTGGCGCGGGTCTTTATCTTGGGCCAACAGTGAGGGCGTTATAACCGCGAGTGTGATGGCGAGTAAAATGCGCGTACAGGCGCGTGCTTTAAAGCGCCAAATCACCAATGCGTGGGGCGAGTGCAACCGCATGTCGGCTCCTGTTGGTATGCCAGTGGCTGGCAATTGAGTGGATCGTTATTATTGTGCTGGCGGCGAGCCCCGCCATAGCGCGTGGCATATGGCGGGGCTCGCTTGGCTGGCAATGCTTATTTCACGTCGGTTAGGTTTTTACCCGTCATTTCAGCGGGCTGTTCCAAGTTCATTAAGGCTAGCATGGTTGGCGCGATATCGGCCAAGCTGCCACCACTTTTTAATGTTAATGCTAACGGGCCAACATAAGCTAGCGGTACAGGCAGAGTGGTGTGCTGGGTGTGAACTTGGTTTGACTCTTCATCAAACATTTCTTCTACGTTACCGTGGTCGGCAGTGACTAGTGCGTGCCCACCGACCTTTTCTAAGCATTCGAAGATGCGGCCCATGCATTCATCAACGGTTTCAACCGCTTTAACGGCGGCGTCGTAAACACCTGAGTGGCCGACTTGGTCGCAGTTGGCGTAGTTGCAAATGATGGCGTCGAATTGGTTGCTTTCGATTGCCGCGATGAGTTTATCGGTAACCTCAAAGGCGCTCATTTCAGGTTTTAAGTCGTAGGTGGCAACGTTAGGTGACGGTACCAAAATGCGCTCTTCGCCATCGTAGAGGGTTTCTTGCCCGCCACTAAAGAAGAAGGTGACGTGGGCGTATTTTTCAGTTTCAGCAATGCGAAGCTGCTTTTTGCCCAAGTTTTGTAATACTTCGCCAAAGGAGTTTTTAACGTCTTCGGGGGGGAAGGCGCAAGGTGCATCAATCGTGGCGGCGTATTCTGTTGTCATCACGTAATCGGCGAGTTTAACGGTGCGCTTGCGCTCAAAGCCGTCAAAGTCCGCATCGATAATGGCGTGAGTTATTTCACGAGCGCGATCTGGGCGGAAGTTCATGAAAATAGCGCTGTCGCCATCTTCCATGCGTACAGGGCTTTCGCCTTCACCAACAATGGTTGTAGCGCCGACAAACTCGTCATTTTCATCGCGGGCATAGGCGGCAGCCAGGGCTTCTTGCGCGCTGGTTGCAGTATGTAAGCCTTCGCCATTCACCATTACGTTATAGGCTTGCTCTACGCGGTCCCAGCGGTTGTCGCGGTCTAGTGCGAAAAAGCGGCCCACAACCGAGGCAATACGGCCAACACCTAACTCTTTAAGGGCGGCTTGTGCTTTGCTAAGTGCGCTTTCGGCGCTGCGTGGTGGTGTATCGCGGCCATCTAAAAAGGCGTGTAAGTACAGCTTTTTAGCGCCACGCTCTGCGGCAAGCTTAAGTGCGGCAAGCATGTGATCTTCGTGGCTATGCACGCCACCATCGGAAAGCAAGCCAAAAATATGCACGGCTTTATCGTTGGCGATGGCCTTATCAACGGCGTTGGTATAGGCGCTGTTTGTGAAGAAATCGCCATCGCTAATGGCTTTGTTGATGCGGGTAAAGTTTTGGTATATCACGCGGCCGGCACCGAGTGTCATGTGGCCAACTTCAGAGTTACCCATTTGGCCTTCGGGTAGGCCAACCTCTAAACCAGAGGTTGCAATTAAGGTGTTGGGTGAGTTTTCGCAAACGCCTTTCCATACAGGGGCCTTAGCGTTAGCAATGGCGTTGTATTTGTTCACTTCTGAATAACCAAAACCATCAAGAATCAACAGGACAAGGGGTTTCTTTACATCGCTCATACAATACCTTTCGACTTTTACGGGGAAATGGCCGCTATTCTAAACCTTTTAGCGCGTTTTGCGAGGGGGCAAGCCTGCGGCTAGGGCTGTTTACGGCCGTTTGCGCTGTTTATTGTTGAGTTATTTTCTAGCAGCGCGGCATCAAACCATACTTTGGTATAGGCGCCGGCAATCAAAAAGCGATAGCCAGGCGGCAGCGCCAAAAAACGGTAGGCTTCGGCTAGGCTGCGCTGAATATTACTGGCCGGTAGTTCGCTAAAAAAGTGCGTGTTATCAGTGGGCTGCTCTGCACCACACCAAATAGACCAACCGCAGTGGCCTGCACTAGCACTGCGGCGCAGCCCATTTATGGGTAACTGGCCAATGGTTTCTTTGGCGATGTTCATTAAGTCGTTATCGTGGCAGGGGTAGGGTATGGCACCGTGTTTAATGCACATTTCCTTTTGTGTGGGCAAGGTGAGGCTCCCAAATAGTTATGAAGTTTGACTGTTGAATGCTTATTGCGCTTGCGGGCTGTGCCCAATACTACCTGCATACGTTAACATAGCCTTTTGTATCTCCATGAATATTCATTATGTCTTCAGACGTTACCGCTAAATACAGTGAGCTTGGCGCTGTGCCGGCACAGGCTTTTAATACGGGTGGGTTAAGCTACCGGGTTTTGGCGTGGGTGTATTTTTGCTCGTCGTTGAAACAGCCGGACTGGCAGCAAAAGGCGGCCAGCTTGCAGGTAGGTAAGGCAGCGATAAACCAGTGGTTGGCACAGGGCGCTATTGCTAGTAAAGCACGCGCTGTGTCTTTTTTGTTGCTATTGCTTGGGGGCCTGCTGGGTGTTGCGACAATGTTTGGGGCGCTCAGTTATTCGGGCGCTGCACCGGTTAACCTTTGGTTAATGTTGGGCTTATTTAGCGTGTTGCCATTGCTTATGACGCTAAGCAGCACCTTTACCGCGTTGCGTTTATCAGCCGAACATCCGCCTTTTTTGTTAGAACTTTTTGCGCGTGCAACGCAAAGAGTGAGTGCCGGTATTAATGCTTCGCAATTATTAAGAAGTGCCGCGGGGCGGTTGTGGTTATTTAGGCAGGTACAGTGGTTTGGGGTTGTTTTTCAACTTGCTTTAATTATTAGCTTTATGCTGGTATTGCTATTTAACGATATTGCTTTTGGCTGGTCTTCTACCTTGATTCAACAAGCGCATTGGTTGCCAAATTTTTTAAATATTTTTACTTGGCCTTGGCAATGGCTAGTAGATGCTCCATCAGGATTACTGGTTGAACAAAGCCAGTATTACCGTGCTAATTCAAACGTGGCGGTTGCTGCGAACCCTGCATTATTAGGGCAGTGGTGGCCGCACATAGCAATGGCGATGATTGTTTATGGCTTAATTCCCCGGTGTTTACTGGTTGTTTGGTTATCTTATAAAGCCAGATGTGTACTGGCGCGTGAAATACGTAATAGTTGCGAGCTTGATAATTTTTTTCAGGTTTGTACTAAAAAAAGCACCATAAAGCCTAAGGTGCCACCGGTTCCGACCCAGACTACAGCCGATGAAATAATATTGCCCGCGTTAACCTTAAATGCCGAGTGGCTTGTAAGTTGGCAGCGCGAGTTTAGCAGTGCGCCCAGTACTATATTGGGATTAAAAAAATGGCAAGACGACGAACAATGGTTAAAAGACAATGCGAAGAATTGGCAAGGGATTACCTATTTATTAGTGCAGGAGCAGCAAGTGCCTACCGCCGAGCTTGCCGATATTATCGCGCTTGCGGGCGAGCTAAATTCACAATGTGTAATAGAGTTAGTTGTGCAAGTTAATACGATAGACGAGCCGGATTCTGAGCGCCAAATACATCAGCTCAAATCGTGGCGCTATTTTGCCACCGAGCAATCGATAAATATTATTTTTACGCGCGCTATAGAGCGGCAAAGCAATAACGCAATGGACACGACCGCGCGGGGGAATGGCGATGCACAATGAACCAACGTTTGCCGTTGTAGGCCACCCCAATAAAGGGAAATCCAGTATTGTCGCAGCACTGACACATACCGATTCTGTTTCTATATCGGCATTATCGGGTACTACAACACAGGCGCAAAGCTTTAGCTTTTATTTGGCTGGCCAACCGTTATATCACCTAGTTGATACGCCCGGTTTCCAACGGCCGCGGCAATTGCTGGACTACATCGAACAGCATGCGGCTAATGCCTCTGAGCGCTTGGCTGCGATTCATCGCTTTATTACCGAATACCACCAAAAAAATGTACAGCAATCATCGGCGCCGCGCTTTAAAGATGAGGTTGAGCTGTTAACGCCCATTTTAGATGGCGCCGGTATTATTTATGTGGTGGATGGTTCTGTGCCTTATACCCCTGAATACGAAGCAGAAATGACGCTACTGCAGTGGACAGGGCAGCCGCGAATGGCATTGATTAACCCCATTGGCGGCGAGCAATATGTGGGCGAATGGGAAAGTGCGCTGGGGCAATTTTTTAGTTTGGTGCGGGTATTCAACCCGATGACGGCATCGGTAGATAAGCAGTGCGCGATTTTATCGGCTTTTGCGCAATTAAGTACGCAGTGGCAGCCTAGTTTGGCGCGTAGCCAGCAACTGATTTTGCAGCAGCAACAACAGCATGCAACGCAGGCCGCTTTTGCGCTTTCACAATATTTGATTGAGGTCTTACGTTATTCCACAGTTTTACCATTGCCGGACGAATCGTTAAAAAACACGTTAAAAAAACAACTTCAAAGCCAGTATAAATATGCGCTTAAGCAGCGTGAGGAACAGTTTCAAGCTTCTATTGCGATCCTTTATGAGCATCAAAATTTACAGGCTGAGGGTGACGAGCTAGTTTTGGATTACCCCGATATTTTTGATCAAAGTGCTTGGTATTTGTTTGGTCTTACGCGGCAAAAACTAGTTGCGTTGTCGGCTTCCGCCGGTGCGGCGGCCGGTGCTTTACTGGATATTGGTGTTGGTGGAGCCTCTTTAATGACTGGGGCTGTACTTGGAGGTATTACCAGCGGTGCCGCATCGCTGTACTTTTCTGCAGAGCCAGAAAAAATTAGCCTAAAGAAAATGCCTTTAGGGGGGCAGCAGCTAATGGCTGGCCCCGTTAAGAATTTACAGTTTGCTTTTGTATTATTAGGGCGTGCGTTAAGTTTTCAGCGCGCTGTAGCGCAGCATTCGCATGCTAATCGCGATGTACTGCAGCTACGCTACGAGCAAGACGAGCATTGGTTGCAAACCCTAGATAAAACTCAGCAGTTATCTTTAACCCGGTTGTTACAAAAAGCGGGTAAGGGGCTGAGTGCGCGTGAGGTGGAAAAGTTGCAAGAAATTGTGATGGCGCTCATTTCTAAGGTTGAATGATCGGGCCAGAATTGTTTTGAATGAAAATGCGCATCGATTTTAATTTAAATCATAAGGGTTAAAATAATTCTACACCAGTGTCGCCCGTTGGCGGTTTTTGTTGTTGGGCCAATAGCTTAAGAGCTTTGTCATCTGTTGGCTCGATTGGATTCGGCGCGGGTGACCGGGGGTTGTTTGGTAGTGGCAGGTTAATTGAAAAGCAGCTGCCAATCCCTTGCTCGCTTTCCACGTCTATATGGCCTCCATGCATTTCGGCAAATACCATGCTAATGGCTAACCCTAACCCTGTGCCTTCCACTTTACGGCACAATTCGGAATCTATTTGCACAAAGTTGCCAAAGAGACTTTTTTGATCTTCTTCGCTTATACCAATGCCGCTATCTTGCACGGCAATACATAAGCACTCGCCGAGCGTTTCGTGTTGCTGGGTATATACTTCAATGTGGACAAAACCTTCTGCGGTGTACTTAATTGCATTTGAAACTAAATTCATAACCATTTGGGTGAAGCGAGTTTGATCGATGCAAACCGGCGCAGTGGATTGTGTAATATTTAGCTTAAATTCTAGCGTGTTACTTTTGGCGATGGGCTGCAGCTGCAAGAAAATATCATTAATTAGCGTAACCGCATCGTGTATTTCTGGATGAATTTCCATTTTTCCAGTTTCAATTTTAGACATATCTAATATGTCATTGATTACTGATAAAAGGTGATCACCATTGCGTTTGATTGTATGTAAATGTTTTTGTTCGCGCTCTGTAATTCGGCCGTCCAACTTTTCTATTAGTCGTTCTGTGAAGCCTATGACCGAGTTCATGGGGGTGCGAAGTTCGTGTGACATCGTTGCTAAAAACATAGTTTTTGCGCGACTAGCGGCATCGGCTTCTTCTTCGGTGTGAATACCTTTTGCGCGTGCTTCAAAGCAGTTGCCCAGTACAGTAAGGTTGTCGAGAAGGCGACCAAAGTGCATCTCGTTTTGTACTGGCATATCGTGCACCATCATGGTGGCATGGGTAAATGAAATGATGACATCAGTGCCAAGGTGGTGAATGCGGCCCTGATTATGATGCTTTAGCATCACATGCCGAATCTTGGGGGCTGAATGTTTTGCAATGCGAACCACAACTTTATCATCAACCACAATTAGGGCACTACAGCTCACACCAAAAATTTCAACCGCCTGAAATAACGCGTCCAGTAGTTCGTCGTAGTTTTTACAGTTATAAGATGCCAAAATAAAACGAGAAACCTCGCCTAATTCGCTGCTGTTAGACATAGATAGCAGCGCTATTTCGCTCGCTTCGTGTAAATCACGCTTTAGCTTTTTAAGAAGATTACTGCGCTGACTAAGCTGTTGTATTTTTTGATGTAATAGTTGTGTTGAGTAATCGACGAAAATAAAATCATCTTCCTCGGAAAAGTGTTGACTTATTTTAGGTAGAAAATTTTCTGTTGTGACAAAAAGCAGTGCATATGTTCTAGTTATGTCGGGTTTTGGTGTGAGTATCTCAAGCTCTGCAATAACTTCTTCTGGTTGCCATCCTTCGGTAAAAAAAAGTATAACCTGTGCGGGCTGCAGCAGTGGTCGCTGGGTTTGTTTTTCTGGAATGCATTGGCAGCTTTCATAACATTCGGTAATATATTGATGGTCCAGCGTGGATTGAATAAGCGGGCAGTGCTCTTGCGCTAGTTTGGTAACGATGAATAACTTTGTACTTTGCATTGGTTTATTGGTTAACCAAAATGTCGAGTTCTTCCACGAAGCCGTGAAAAGTCGTTTCGATTTGATCGCTGTATTCGGTGAGCTGATTAAGTTCTTCTACACCCTTGTCGATAGCCACCATTAAGGCTTGCTCTTGTGCCTCATCCAGCCCTAATCCAAAAATAATATGTTCGATCTTCTGGTTAATAGAAAGTAAAACATTTTGGGTGTTTTGCTTTTGATGATGTACCAGCTCGCTTATGTTACTAAGGCTGCCTTGGCTTTTCTGCAGCATGCCAAGTAGGGCGCGTTTACGCTCGGATTCTAATTGGTGCTCTATTTCTAATGCACTGCAGCGCGCTTGCGTACCGGTGAGTAGGGCTACTAGGTTATCTTTAATTCGACCGTACGCATCTGGTTTATCGACTGGCATGTTGCGTACTAAAATGGATATATTCGGGTCGTTAATTAGCGTGCGCGCGCCAAAGTCGAGAATGCGCCCTGCTTGATGGCAGCGCGCAAACACTTTGGCCTCTATAGAGCTACTATCGCAGCCGTAAAACCCTGTGTGGTAGTGCATTCGAAACATTAGGCAGCCATTTAAGCCAAAATCACTTAATGTACTTAACAAACTTTGGGCTAGCTTTTCTACGCTTTTACATTCGTAACTAGCCTGCATAAACTGGATAATTTGGCCTAGCTCTGCACTGGTGCTCATCGCTTGAAACGCAGTGCTCATAGCCTCTTGGCCCTGCTTTTCGATATTTTTTGTTTGAAGACGATGCTCAAGTACTTTAGTGACTGTGTCTTTGAGTTGTTGGGCTTTAAAGGGCTTAGTAATGTAGTCCTCTGCGCCGAATTCATAACCTTTAAGGCGCTCTTCTGTAGAGGCTAACGCAGAGACAAAAATAACAGGCGTTAATGCCGTGTTAGGGTCCTGTTTGATTTTTTGGCATACTTGGTAGCCATCCATATTTGGCATATTGATGTCGAGTAGTACTAAATCAAAGGTGTCGTCTGCCATAGCATCTAGGCATGCTGGACCACTGAAAACGCTTTGAACGGCATAATATTGCTCGAAGATATCCTCCAGCAGCTCGCAGTTATCCTCGTTGTCGTCGACGATAAGAATCTTTATTGAGGTATTCGTCATGCCCTTATGCCTTTGCGCTTAAACTACCGTTGCATCTCAAAGTGTAGATGATGGTGGGTTTTGAGCAAGCTATGGGCGGAGCGAGCTCTAAGTGTATATCAGGTTTCGATCATCAGTATGGTTGATTAGCTATTATGACTTGACTGTGGTGTTATATGGTTTGCGAGTACTCACTTAACGGGGCGTTTTGTGTGGGGGGGCGACAATTCGGCTAGCCTCACTCTTGTAAACGCTTTAGTATTAATCGTATTGCGCTCCAGCTATTGCGCAAGTGCGAATGAGCTAAATAGCCCCTAACGGTTCTAAAACTTAAAATACCTTATCCGCTGGCCTATGCAATCTGATCCCAATAAACTTATCGAAAAAAATAAACAACTTATACATTCCGAAGGGCTGAAGGTTGTATCCCATACTCAGCGCGATGATGGTGAATGGGTTTTGCATTCGCTGATGATCGAAAATTGCGATGCCCCCTTCAAATTCAAGCGCCAAGGGAATTACAAAAGCTTGAAAGCTGCACGTGTGAATGTAACCTACTACCCAGTTGAAGAGGTTGTTGCTGGAATTTCCTTTGAAGTTATGAAAGTCGTGCGAATCAAACGAGCGTAATTTTCAGCCAACCTTTACCGTCATTACCTGTTTGCTATTTCTTTTAAAGCGCAGTGCTTGTGTGTCAAACCTCAGTGCATTCGTTGTATCATTGCATGCCGTGAATACGGCTTTCGCAAGTTGCGGGCAAAGTGTTTGCGAATGGCGCGTATTAGCCAGCCAGTAAGAGTAACTACTGCGATGCACACCAAAGGTTGAGCATAGAGTTTTAACCGGATAGCTCTCTTGCAAGTCAGTGATTACCGAAAATTTTTCAGTGATCCCGACAGCAAGAGAGCTGAAGCCTTTTTTAAAATATCATTCTCTTCATTAATGCAGCGTATTTCTTTTTCCTGCTCACGGATTCGCTGCTGATCATTCCCGATTGGTACGCTCAGCTCGCCGGGCTTACTTTGCCGATTATTGCGTAACTGCCGGACCCATTTGTCCACTGTGGATTTTCCGACACCCATCGCCTCGGCGGCCTCTCGAATACTATAATCTTGCTGTAACACCAAATTAGCGACTTTCAATCGGAATTCAGCATCATATCTGGGTCGTGTTTGCTTGCTCATGGCGCACCTTTTTAAGTAGTGAGGTGATTTTAACACCTCTTAATGGGTGACCAGATTTAGTGTGCCACTACACACTCCAAGTTTCAGCTGCTCAGCTGTTTTCAGGAACCTCGTTAATGGCAACACCGTCAACCAATATTTTGGATGGGCTTAATGCTCTTAGTTTTCCATCGCTGATAGGGCCAATAAAAATCATGCTTGAAAAGACAGCCACGAAACCGGCGATACCAAGTGCGGTTAAGCCTAAGAAGCAATAAACAATGATTTTTAGCATGGGTTTCCTTACCTAATTGTAGCCATTTCTACGAGGTTTTTACTAGAGTGGGATTATGCCGTTCGGGGGATGCTTTGGCTAGCGCTAGCGGCGGGGGAGTAGGGGCGACTTCATTATATTTGAGCTAGCCATACAGAAAAATCGCGACTATCGGCGTAAATGACATCAAGGCTTGGTACTTGGCACTAGAAGTGTTGTAGCTACTGCGTTGGTTCGTGCAATATACGGTTGTTTGATTATTTGGGGAGCGTTGTTACGGCGTGTGCCAAAGTCGTTGGCGAGGTTCAAATATTGAATGTATTTTTTTCTAAAATTAAAGGGGATGTAATGAAAGGGCTTATTAAAATTGTTTATGCTGCAGTATTTTTTGTATCGGTATCCAATGCTTTTGCAGGTAGTAAAGCAGGAGGAAAGAGCCATTCACCCGCTACGATTGAGCATTTTTTTGCTGATCTACAGGGGACGTTTGCGATTGGTCACCGTGGGTTTGGTATCAATTTAGGTGAAAATCCAGATAAACCTATCGAAAATACGATAGCGTCGGTCGTGGCTGCCTTTGAAAGTGGCGTGAGTATTGTAGAGGTGGATGTCGCTATCACGGCAGACGGCAAAGCGGTTGTTATGCACGATGATTACCTAGAAGATCTAACCTGTGTTAACGCACTAAGCTATGAAACGTTACACGAACTTAAGCCTGAGGTGCCCACGCTAAAAGCGTTACTTAAAACAGCCAAGCGTTATGCGCGTAATTATAGCGCTTCAGGTTATTATGCGAAACGGCATCTAAAAAAACAGCAGGAAAAATTACAGCGTAATGAATTCCTTCAAGGCTTAGTGATTATTGAAATTAAAACGCCATCGCCGCTATGTGATGCTACTGATAGCACTGCGAATACGTTGGCAGAGTCGGTGATTAAAGCTGTGCGGCGATCTCGTATGGAACAGCAGGTAATTATCGAAAGCTTTTCGCCTGCGGTGCTAAATGAAATTGCCAATTTGGCGCCCGAGCTTCCCCGGAATTTAACTATGACAGCGCTACAATTTTTGAGCGAAGCGCAAATAGAAGCTGCAACAGGGCTGCCAGTAACTTTAATCGATAAAGATGCTGGCTATGGTTTGCAGTGGGCAGAAATAGGCAGCTTTTTCCGCTTGCCCGGCTACGAATCCATCGAGCAATACTTTATTACTGCGCATCTAGCCGGCGTAACAGTCATAGCCCTCGATTGGGTTTTTCTTGCGCAAGCGGAGCAACTTCAGCCCGGCGCCGCAGCAGCGATAGTCGGACAAGCAAAGCAGTTGGGGCTTATTGTACACGCTTACGTTGCAGATACCGCGCAGCAGTGGCAAATGCTTGAGGAATGGGGCGCTGACGGTATTTTTGTTAGCGACGTGCCGCTAGGTGCTGGGCTACAGTCGCGTTAGGGTATTTAATACATAGAATTATTTAATGACAGTGTCGATCAATACGGTAATGAAAAAAACAGCCGTCATTAAAAGCAAAATCAACCCAAGAATTTTATCTCTTGGGTTGATTGCAAATTTTTTGGCGGTATTTACGTCTAATATTTCTCGAAGACGGAATGCCTTACTGAAAAGGTGGTATGAGAGCGGTACCTATCTAACTTCCGGTTTTACTGGAGCTTAGATAGGTTACACGTAGCGAGACCCATAAAGGCCTATCGCTAAAAAAACAATAGTTGATGTCATAAAACAATAACTCAATACAATATCTTTTATCTTTATGTCGAGTTTTTTAATGCTATGAGCATCAATAATTATCTTGGGAGCTACTATTTTTGCCCACTTTAACGGCAACAATATTGATAAGGCAATGTCGAAAAAAGAGTAGCCAACAGAGTCTTCTGTGCTCAGATAGTACTCGCCGTTTGCGCGTACTTCTCTGTTAATTCTTTTTACTGTAAGCAAGCGAAACAGTATTGTGCTAGCGCCAAAGTAAAGTAGAGCTATGACAAATGCGATTAGGTACCAATTAGGCATTAATGTAGAGCCTCTAGTAGATTTTTATCATAGATATTCCTTGCTGCTTTTTGCGCCGCCTTGTCTACTTCATTCGCAGCGATATACCCTACAGTAAGAGCTGCTCCAATGATAATTACCCAGCCTATAGGGGTGACGCTTAAGCCTATTGCGACTGCTCCAGCTGCTAATGCAGAGGCTGTTAATCGTCCTGCAGCTAAACCGGCGGATCCTCCAGCACCGAACCCCGTTGTCTGAACAGCCAACTCCCTCTGCCAGTTTTCGTTGTTTTGGTAGCTGTCGTGTACTTTGTTTGCGCGAAGCCCAGCATCAAGCGCAATCAAGCCATTACCCGCAAAGTTTATCCCCTTGGTCAGCTTAACCAATTGTATTGCTTGCTGGCCGTTCTGAATATTCAGTTGGCGGTATTTTCGGCGGCTGGCGACGTTAATACCGCGTTGGGCGCTGGATAAAGCAGAGCCTCGGTTTTTGCCCCATTCGGCGGGTGTGACGATTTTTTTGAGTTCGGTTTGATAGGTTTGTTGTAAATGTTTATAGGAGCGTTGAACAGCAGCTTTAAGTAATGCCTTTTTGGCGTTGGCTGGGCGGCCGTTAATTTTTGATTTGCTGTGCTCGCTTAAAGCAAGAAGTGAGCGTTGGTAGTCGACAATGGCTTTTTGAAAGCCCGTTAGCCTTGCGTGGCTAGCGGTAGCTCCAGCGCCTACTAAGCTTCCCGTTTGCTGCAGGTCTATTGTCGAGAGGGCTTTATCGTAAAGCTCGGCTATGGCGAGCAAGCGCTGGTCGAGTACATCCATTGTACACATCAGCTTGTCGCGCTCGGCGATATTTAGTCCAGTAAGTGTGCGCTGGATGCTATGATTTTGAGGGCTTTGCTCCAAGCAGTAGGGTGTATTTGCCGTTAGCATTGTGCATTGCTGAGCCAAAATGGGCTTTAATTCGCGGCCGTACTCGTCGGTCAGTGAGTCTGGTTTTGTGTTTTGAGTGGGGAATATAAATGTTGACATGGTTAATATCCTTATTGGTTGTACTGGGTATTGCTACGCCGAGATTTAAAGCATCGCGTCATTGCGGTGCCCTGGCTATTTTAACGGTATTTTAACCTGGAAACCGCAGTTGAGAGTCAAAAAGGTGCGTAGACTTTGATGGTTCACTCCTAAAAAATGACTCTAGACATTATCCTAATCTTGGATATCCACATGCTGGTCTGTGTCTCAGTTACCAGATGTTATGAATAATTATCTTAATGTATTTTTTACTGTTCAAATATAACCAAGTGATCCAAATCGAGTTTTATCCCTATATCTTCACCTATGGCATGGTTGTGGTGTGATGATGCAAAGCAGTACAGCTCTTGTTGTGATTCTAATTTAACCCGATACAAAAAATGAGAGCCTCGAAACCGTTTGCTTATAATTGTTGCGAGGATATCGCTGTCGTCGTCGTGTAGCAAATCGTCAGGTCGAACCAAAATTTCAACGGCTTGATTAACAGCAAAGTTATGGGGTTTGTTTATGCTTAGTATTCCTAATGAAGATTGCACTCGGTTGTTATCGAGTACGATACCACTTAAGAAATCGCCCTCACCGACAAAGTCCGCAACAAATCGGGTGGCCGGTTCGTGATAAATGGTATGGGGAACATCGTATTGCTGGATCTGGCCGCCGTACATTACAGCGACTTTATCGGCTATTGCAAAGGCTTCCATTTGATCGTGAGTAACGAGTAGCGCACTGATTCTTTCTTTGAGTAATATTTCTCTAACTTCTGGGACCAGCGCTTCCCGTAAAGCTGCATCTAAGCCGGAAAAGGGTTCGTCTAAGAGTAAAAGCTTAGGTTTTGGAGCAATGGCTCGGGCTAAAGCGATACGCTGCTGTTGGCCGCCAGATAGAGAATGTGGGTAGCGTTTTTTCATGTCCTCCAAGCCTACGAGGGCCAGTAGCTTGTCTACGCGGTGTTCTATTTTTGCCTTTGGCCAGTTGTGTAAGCCAAAGGCTATATTTTCTTCAATGGTTAGGTGTGGAAATAGAGCGAGGTCTTGAAAAACCATGCCTATTTGACGCTGCTCTGGCGCTAATGTGAATGAAGCGGTGGAGTAAGTATTACCGTCCATTACGATATCGCCTGACATTAAGGGCTCGAAGCCTGCCAAAGCACGTAATAAGGTTGATTTCCCACAGCCACTAGGGCCAAGTAAGGAGCCAATTTGACCGTTATTCAGTGTTAAAGATGCGTCTTTTACAATGGCAATACCATCATGGCCAACAGTAATATTGTTGATCGCGAACTGGGTTAATTCAGCGGGTGTATTATTCATTTTTATTCATTAATTGTTGGCTATAGGGTGGCTTTTTTAGTGCTTTATAACGCTAAGGTTTAGTACTCAGTTTAATTGAGCGGCTTAATAGTATGACAGGAATTAGCCCAACCAAAACAATGAGTAAAGAAGAGGGCGCTGCATCAATTAAGCGTTCATCCGATGCTAGCTCGTAGGCTTTAACGGCTAAGGTATCGAAGTTAAAGGGTCTAAGCATTAACGTTGCGGGTAACTCCTTGAGAGTATCCACAAACACAATTAAAAATGCCGTGAGTATTGAGCCTTTTAACAGTGGTAAATGAATTTTCTGGAGGACCGCTAAGGGGCGATAACCCAATAATCTGGCTGCTTGATCAATATTGGGTTTTATTTGTTGCATTCCGCTTTCGATGGCTCCGAGGGATACCGCTAAAAATCGCACCGTATAAGCAAATAATAGTGCAACAATAGTACTTGAAAGCAATAGCTGAATGTCCATATTAAAGCTGTATTTAATGAAATCGATCAGCTGATTATCAAACCAGGCGAGAGGGGTGATTACGCCGATAGCGATAATGGTGCCTGGCAGGGCATAGCCTAAACCGGCTAAGGACACCGATACTTTAACTGCTCGGCTTCTTTGATGGACTCTTTTTGCGTAGGCTAATAGTAAGGCTAGCACCACGGCAATGCAGCCGGCCATAGCCGCAAGATAGAGTGAGTTCCAAGCTAGGCTTATAAAGTTGTAGTCGATTTTAGACTCTAAAATAGCCCAAAATAAAAGCTGTAGGAAGGGAATAATAAAGCCAAATATCACTGGTACTGCACATACCAAGACGGCCAAAAGGGCTTTTGCTCCCGATAACCGGTTGGCTTTGGCGGGTTTACCGAGCGCATGGTGATATCGAGATTGCTTTCTGGAATGCCGCTCTAAGAATATGAGTAAGGCAATAAAGCCTAATAAAAATGAAGCAAGCTGTGCAGCAGCGGCGGTATCCCCAAAACCATAAAAAACTCTAAAAATACCTGTGGTAAACGTACTAACTCCAAAGTATTGTACTGTTCCGTAGTCCGCTAAAGTTTCCATTAAGGCTAAGGTCAAGCCTGTAACAATGGCGGGCCTTGCCATGGGAATATTGACTAAAAAAAAGGCTCGCTTCGCGCTACAGCCTAATGTTCTACTGACTTCGGTAATGCTCGGCGACTGCTCAATAAAGGCCGCGCGTGCCAGTAGGTAGACATACGGGTATAGGACTAGAGTAAACATGACTATTGCGCCGCCAAGCGAGCGAATATTAAAAAACCAGTACTCGCCATATTTCCAGCCCGTTAGATCTCTGATTAGTGTTTGTACGGGCCCGGCAAAATCAAGCATGCCGGTATAGGTGTAGCCGATAATATATGCAGGTATTGCCAAAGGCAGTAGTAAAGCCCACACAAATATTGTTTTCCCGGGGAAGTCATAACGACTTGTTAGCCATGCGCTGGGTACACCCACAATGGTAACGCCGCAACCAACCCCCAGCATCAGTAAAAGAGAGTTGACAATATAGTCAGCCAAGACAGTACTATAGAGGTGCGTAAGGACATTCAAAGAGCCGGTGAACACTTCGAATACAACGGCTCCAATTGGAAGCATAATGAGCAAGGCAATACACAGCGCGCTTAACGTAAGAGGCCGGGGTAGGCTCGCGGGTATGAGTGTGAATTTTGGTGCTTTAGCTGCGGAGTTGTTGTTTGTTTGGGGAGTAAGCGGCATCTGTTTTGGATCACTGAAAGAAAGCGAATAAAAGCACTTTAAGCAGCGCCTTTAAATTGTCAAAATCATAACTTAAGGGCGCGTCTAAAAATACACTTTTCCGCGATAGCATTGTTACTGTTCTGAGCCTCTTAATAGCTGCTCCTCGATAACGGCTCTTCGACATTGTTCTCCTCGATAACTGCTCCTGCGTTATTCTAATCAATCAAATCCATGTGACGGTGTAATGTCTAATAAGGGATTCCAGTCCCGATCGTTATTCTAATCAGCCACCTCTCTGTGGCGGTGCAATGTCTAATAAGGTGCTTCCTGCAACGATGCCCGAAGTGCCGCTTAAATTCATTGCGACGTTCGGGCGGTAGTTTCTTGCCCGCGCAAAAAAATTGACGAGTTTGAGGGGGGGCTTAATACGGTGCCCTGAAATAGATAGCTTATTTCCAGCCTGCGCGATCCATAAGTTCAACAGCTTTACGGTTATTCTCGCCAAGCTTTGTTAATGCTAGGTCGTCGCGTTTAAAGGAACCCCAGCTGGCAAGTACAGGGTCGATGGTGCCTGCCTCTATTATTGGGTATTCATTATTTTTCTCGCCATACCACGCTTGGGCAGACTCAGAAACCAAAAACTCCATGAGTTTGATGGCGTTTTCTTCATTTTTTGCTGATTGAGTCATACCTATGCCGCTCACATTCACATGAGTGCCTCTGTCTTCTTGGTTTGGCCAAAAAATCGCCAGCTTGCTGGCTATGTTTTTACTTTCGGTGTCATCACTTTTTAATAGGCGGCCAAAATAATAAGTGTTAGCGATGGCAATATCGCATACACCGGCTGCGGCCGCTTTAAGCTGGTCAGTATCACCGCCTGCAGGCGGCCTAGCAAAATTAGCGACCAACCCTTTTGCCCACGTGAGTGTTGCGTTTTCACCCTTCGACTCGATCATGGAACCAACGAGAGATTGGTTGTAAATATTACTGGACGAGCGGATACAAATGCGACCTTTCCACTGGCTGTCGGTTAAGGACTCATAGCTCGAAAGCTCGCTAGGGTCGACCTTGCCCTTGACATAAAAAATAGGTCTGGCTCGAAGGGATAATCCAAACCATTGGTTCTCGCTATCGCGAAGGTTTATGGGTACTAGGCTATTCAGTTTTTGGCTATCCACTGGCTGCAAGAGGCCTACGCTTTTTGCTCGATGCAGGCGCCCAGCATCGACGGTAATGAGTACATCGGCTGGACTTCCTTTACCTTCCACCTGTAAGCGCTTAATGAGAGCGTCATCTTTCCCTGTCACCAAATTAACCTTTACGCCTGTTTCTTGGGAGAATTCATCCAGCAGCGGTAAAATGAGCTCTGCTTTGCGAGCGGAGTACACATTAATCTCCTCGGCACCTTTTTGCGAGGCAGGGGAATTACTGGTGGCTTTAAAGCCTAGAGTGATTAATACGGCGGCCGCAATACAGGCGGTCAATACAATTAGGTGTGAGTTCTTCATGTGCGTGTCCTAAGGTCAAGCTGAGCGGGGCAGCGCGATACTGCCTTTAAGCGGGGCATTATACGTTAATAATTATCATTTATGCTTGCAGGGGCCGCGCATAATGTATACCCCGTGTGGTTCGACATTGACGAGTAATCACCGAAATTTAGAGCTAAATATCTTTTACGGGTTGTGAGGGGCCTCTGGGTACGAGGCATGGGGCATTGCCCGTGACTTCGAGTTAACTGAAGTAAAAGTTGGGCAGTGTATTCTTCCTGTCGAGCCAAAGGCTTGCAGCTTGCAACCAATTGGCAGTTGGCGGTACGTTTAGTCGATATTGTGGTTCTAGCGGCGTGTATTGTTTTTGTGTTGGGTTATAGGCGCTCGCGGGTAAAAGGTTTACCCTAAAAACCGCAGTTGAACCATCAAAGTCTACGCATCCCCTTGGTGCACCTGACGCGTGATAAAAATGATTCATCACCAATAAGGTGACTACACATTTTTACTACACGCCATGCACACCAACGGAATACGCATCTTTTTGACTCTCAACCGCGGTTTCTAGGGTACGCTCGATTGATTAGCTCGCAGTATCTGTACATGTGCCTTAAGGCTGGCCTGTGCTGTTTCTCCGTAGGAGCTATGCTAATAACTTTTGTCACTGCATGCCTCGCTATTTTGAGTGAGAGCAATTATTTGTGTCTTTTACATAAACCAATTCTGCGATATGAAACCAGATATTACTTTTTCCGCTGCATAAAAAGTAATTCTGATTTTGGCTCCAGTGATTAATGTAAAGGTGGCCTAAAATCGGGAGGGTGAACGTGAGTGCTAAGCTAGCAGCGGCGCTTTGCGAAAACAGTTTGGTTACCTTCGGTGTTAACGGTTTTTTAACAACGCCTTGGTAAATGATAATTGCAAGGGGTGTACACAAGCCAATGCTCACACCAAGAAGGTAGAACGCTCCTTTATTACTTTGCGTAGGCCGGGGTACCCCTTAAGAATAAATGAAGTTTACCCCAGTAGGGGTTGACGCAAGCCTGCGCTGCCCGCATCGCTATAAAAAACTATCTTAAGGCGTTTTAGCCACTGGCTGCGCTGGTTTTATTTTATGTTTCTCGCGAATTTTATCGCCCATTATTAACATGCAGGGGGTAAGTAATAATGTTAATAAAGTAGCAATGGCTAAACCGCCGGCAATAGCACTGGAAAGTTGCGTCCACCACTGGGTGGAGGGGGCGCCAAAGCCAAGGCTGGGTTCTAATAAATTCACGTTAACCCCAAGGGCCATGGGCAATAGCCCTAAAATAGTAGTAACCGACGTTAGCATAACCGGGCGCAGGCGCAGGCAGCCGGTTTGAAAAGCGGCATCTAATGCGCTAACGCCAGAATCGCGAATTTGATTGTAGGTATCGATTAAAACAATATTGTTGTTTACCACAATGCCGGCCAAACCAATAATGCCCATGCCCACCATCACAATGCCAAAGGGTTGGCTATTCACTAATAGCCCTAGTAAAACCCCAGCCGTAGAAAACACAATGGCCGAAATAATTAACAGCGATTGATACCAGCTATTAAACTGCACCAATAAAATCATTAGCATCATAAAAATGGCAATTAAAAAGGCGGTGCCTAAAAATTGCCCAGCTTCTTGTTGATCTTCACTTTCGCCTGCGGGTGTGACTTTTACGCCTGGTGAAATATCAATGCCGGAATCCAACAACGCTTTTAAACGCTCGCCTACTTGCGCACCCGGTGCTAAGCCCGATTTAACAGTGATCGCGCGGCTGCCATCGATGCGGTTAAGCACGCTGGTTTTATTGCTAGGTACCACAACCACAAAATTGGAAAGCGGTACTTGGCCACGGGATGTTTTAACGGTGAGGCGTTTCATTTGATCGAGCGAGCGCCAAACCTTAGGGAAGCGCACGCGAATGTCGACTTCGTCGCTGGCGTATTCTGGCCGGTAGCGCGCTAGCATTAAACCATTAGTCACCATTTGCACGGCGTTGCCTACGGTTAATACATCGGCGCCAAAACGCGCGGCGGCGGCGCGGTCTACCTCTACCCGCCATTCTACGCCCGGTAAGCTGCGGTTATCTTCAATATCCACAAAGCCGCCTAGCTCCTCCATTTTGGCGGTAATGGCGTTAACAGCGGAATCCATTTTAGTGCGGTCTATGCCGCTAATGTGTAGCTCGATAGGTTTGCCGCCACTGGGGCCTTCTTCTTGTTGGCGAAATTCCAACTTAATACCGGCAATATCAGCAGTGAGTTTACGCATTTGGTCCAAAATTTTGCTGGCGGGGCGGCGTTGATCCCAATCGATAAATTGAAACTGCAGCGTGCCGATAACATCCGGTGGCATTTCGCCAGATGCGCCCACCATCGAGCGGGCATAGAGCGCTTTTACCTCTGACAAACCCTGCAAACGGTCTTCGACGTTGCGCAAAATAGTATCGCGCTCGTAAATGGATAAATCACCGCGCGCGCGCACCCATACTTGGGCGGATTCTGGCTCGGCCGCAGGGAAGAATTCGACCCCGTGGTTAAACATCCCGTAGGCGGTGTAAATAACGACCATGCCTGCAATCATGCCCATTAAAGTGGTGCGCGGTTTTTTTAGGCAAGCCATTAATACGCGGGCGTAAAGCTTGCTAGCTTTGCCATTGGCGACTTGGTGTTTTTGGGTGCTTTTACGCTGGGATATGGCGCCTAAGGTGGGCAAAAAAACCAATGCCATCGCCAGCGAACAAATTAAACATAAAATCACCGTGGCCGGAAGGTACTTCATAAACTGGCCAATAACGCCGGGCCAAAATAATAGCGGCGCAAATACGGCAATGGTGGTGGCGGTAGAGGCAATAATGGGCCATGCCATACGGCTAGCGGCATTGGCCCAAGCTTGCCTTGGGGATTCACCATCGGCTAAATTGCGATCGGCCAGTTCGCTAACCACAATGGCGCCGTCCACCAACATACCGGCAACTAAAATCAGTGAAAACAACACCACCATATTCATGGTGAAGCCAATTAGCCAAATAAATAAAATCCCCGTTAAAAATGCCCCAGGAATGGTAATGCCCACCAATAATGCCGAGCGCACACCCATGCTGGCAATAATTAAAATAAGCACCAATACCACGGCCGTTAACACGTTATTGAGTAAGTCCGACAACATGGTGCGTACTTGATCGGATTGATCCATGATATAGGTGACTTTAATGTCCGCAGGGAAAAACTCGGTAGCGCGGGCGACTAGCGCTTGGGTTTTTTCGATGGTTTCAATAATGTTGGCGCCGGTGCGCTTTTTAACCTCTAACACAACGGCGGGCTCGCCATTAATACGGGCAAAACCGTGCGGGTCTTTAAAGCTGCGGTTCACCGTTGCCACGTCGGCAAAAGTCACTACTGTGTCGCCATCGACTTTGATGGGCATATTCAGAATATCATCTAAGTCCTCGACCACGCCGGGCACCTTAATGGACATTCTACCGGCGCCTGTATCTAAGCTGCCGGCGGCTACAAGGCGGTTGTTATTGGACACTATGTTGTACAGCTGTAAGTAATCGATGCCATAGGTTTCGAGTACCTGTGGGTCGACAATAATTTCGAGCAAATCTTCGCGGTCGCCGCCGATGTCTACCTCTAATACCTCGGGGATGGCTTCGATGTTATCGCGCAGCTCGCGGGCAATGGCCACCAATTCGCGCTGCGATACGGGGCCAGATAAGCCAATGGATAATACGGGGAATAACGACACGTTAATTTCGTGAACCACAGGCTCGTCGGCTTCGCCGGGCAATTTACTGCGCGCCATATCGACCTTTTCGCGTACATCGGCAATTGCGGTATCTGAATCAAAACCGGCGTCAAACTCCAGCATCACCGAGGCGTAACCCTCGCTGGCGGTGGAGGTCATTTCTTTTAAGCCCTCGAGCGAGCGCAACTCGTGCTCCATGGGCCGAATCAGCAAGCGCTCGCCATCCTCGGGGCTTACGCCATCGAGTGTCATGGAGACATACATCATAGGAATCGCAACGTCGGGGTTGGATTCTTTTGGGATGGCCATATAAGCGCCAATGCCGCTTAAAAACAAAAATATTAATAAAGTTACCGTGGCCCGGCTGCGGCTAATGGCGGCTTCTATCAGCGCTCTCATTGCTTAGCCTCCACGGGCTCCACTGTTTGCCCAGGCTGTACAAAACCGGCGCCTAAAGTAATTAGCCGGAACGAATCCGGCAGGCCTTGTAGGCTTGCGCCGTTGTTGTCTAGGTCTAACACTTTTACCGGATAAAAACGCACGGTGTTGTCATCAGTTACACCGCTTACGCCCAATTGGCCTTCGTCGTTTAGGCTTAACAGCGCAGGGGATAAGCGATGTACGCGGGCTTTGGGTAAGTGAATACGCAAGGTGGCGCTGGCGCCAGCAACGCGGCTGCGGCTTGGGTTATTCGCGCTAACTTCAATGGTGTAAGCGCGGGTGCTTGCGTTAGCGGCGTAACTAATAAAGCTAATTTGGCCTGCCATTAAACGGCCATCCAGTAAACGCAGCTCGACATCTTGGCCGTTTTTTAAATGTTGAACTTGTTGCTGGGGAATATGGGCAACAACTTTGAGTTTATCGATATCCACCACATCCATTAGCGGGTCACCAATTTTTACGTAAGTGCCGGCATCCACATAACGGCGATTAATCACGCCGTTAATGGGCGCCTTGGGTTGGCCATAATCTAACGCTAGCTGCGCCGCAACTAAATTGGCTTTGGCGAGTTCTTGCGCGCTGAGTAAACGGCTAAGTTCGGTTTCTGCAACTAAGCGCGATGACTTTAAGGTTTTGGCACTGGCCAGTTCCTTTTTGGCCAAATTTAATTCTGCTTTTGATTGCACTAAGCGCTGGCTTCGGCCCTCGTCAGATAATGTTAAAAGCGCTTGGCCCTGTTTAACGCTTTGCCCTTGATCAGCCAGTAACTTATCAATTTGGCCGGCCACTTGCGCCGATACGGTCACAGCTTGCCAAGGTTCAATTTGCCCTTGGGTGATAATTTCATTTTGCCATTCAATAGCATTAGAGGTTTTAACCTCGACCTTTGGCAGGCCTTGCGCCGCACTTTGCTGCTCGGCGGGCGGCTCGTCTTGGGCGCTTTTTTTATCGCCAATTAACAACCAAATGGCAAACAGTAGCGCTAGTACAATGGCTAATTTTACGGGGCTAAATACTTTTGAAAGTGACATGGTAAGAATGGTTTCCCTTTTAAAAAATTAAACAAGCGTTACAGCTGCAGGTTTGTGCTGGCTAATTTTACTGAGTGACTATGACAAGAATCAGTGCTTAATGACGGTAATGCAAACGTAAAAGGCCTTGGTAAAACAGCAATGCAATAAAAGGCCATTTGTAGCTAATGCAGTACAAGTAACCGCTAATTTGGCCTTTGGGCGACTAAAAGTTCCCCTGGGTTGCCTAAAACTTACCGCCAAAGCGGGCTAGTGGATCTTGCTGCTTACCATCAAATTGCTGGCGGGGGATTATTGATTGCACCATAGTAAAATAGCGTTTGGGCGCGAATAATCCAAAATCATCGGTACCGCCGTCTATTTACAACGCGTATAGCATAATCAATCATTCGGTGCGTATACAGTGCATTGCGGGCTGTAGGCGCTATTTTCTTGTAAGCTTTGCTTGCGCGTTTTGAACTTGGCTGGCCGGTGCTTATGCGCCGTAAAGGGTTGCTGCTGGCGCGACAAGTGTTACAGCTTGCGTGATGCGGCGGTATGCGGCTTTCGATTATGCGGTGCAAAACTTGTTGAACTGTACTGGCGCAGTGTAAGGGGCTGCGCTATCAGCTTGTGCGATTGCTGGCGCGCGTCTCGACATTGGTGGGCTAAATCTCTATAGTGCGGCCCAATTACACGCACTTTTATAGCCCCTTTTTATTATCGCCTTGTTGTAGACGTTTTTTGCCGCTTTTGGATGTTCCCCGGGCCTGCTTTTCTGGCAAGCCTAACCCCTCCAGTGAGATGTGCCGGCACCGCTCGCCTTGGTTTAATCCCACCATTAAACCCCATTGCTAAGGTTTAATGCTTTATTTAGGAACCCACCACCTTGATTACTACCGCAAACATCACCATGCAATTTGGCGCCGAGCCGTTGTTCGAAAATATTTCTGCGCAATTTGGTCATGGCAATCGCTATGGTTTGATTGGCGCCAACGGTTGCGGCAAGTCAACGTTTATGAAGATCCTTAGTGGTGAACTGGCGGCGACTTCGGGCAACCTATCGTTTACGCCAGGGCATAAAGTGGGCACGCTCAGCCAGAATCAGTTCGCCTTCGAGGCCTATTCGGTGGTAGACACCGTGATTATGGGAGATGTCGAGCTTTGGAAGATCAAACAAGAGCGTGACCGCATTTATAGCTTGCCAGAAATGAGCGAAGAAGACGGCATGAAAGTAGCCGAGCTAGAAGTACTATTTGCCGAGATGGACGGCTACAGTGCCGAGAGCCGCGCCGGTGATATTTTGCTTGAAGCCGGTATTGATGAGGAATTGCACTTTGGTTTGATGTCGCAAGTGGCGCCTGGTTATAAGGTGCGGGTATTGTTGGCGCAGGCGCTGTTTGCAGACCCCGAAATTTTGCTGCTCGACGAGCCAACCAACAACCTCGACATCAATACCATTAATTGGTTGGCCGATGTGCTCAATCAGCGCAAGTCGACCATGATTATCATCTCCCACGATCGCCACTTTCTAAACAGTGTGTGTACGCACATGGCCGATATCGATTATGGCGAGCTGCGCATTTACCCCGGCAACTACGAAGCTTTTCAAGAGGCCTCGGCGCTAATCCGCGAGCAGTTGCTTTCGGGCAACGCGAAAAAAAGCGAAGAAATAGCCGAGCTACAAGACTTCGTTAACCGCTTTGGTGCCAATGCCTCTAAGGCAAAGCAAGCGGCTTCGCGGGCGAAAAAGCTGGATAAAATCAAGCTGGATGACGTTAAAGCCTCAAGCCGCATGACGCCATCCATCAGTATGAAACAACATAAAAAACTCCACCGCCAAGCTTTAATACTTGAAAATATAGGCCACGGGTTTGACGGCGAAACTTTGTTTAGTAAGGGGAATCTTATTTTAGAGGCTGGCGCCAAGCTGGCGGTTATTGGTGAAAATGGCGCGGGCAAATCGACCTTCCTCCGCTGCCTGATGAATCAGCTAGAGGTGAATGTCGGGACAATTAAATGGTCAGAAAATGCCCAAGTCGGCTACTGCCCACAAGACTCTACCGCCGACTTTGATTGCGACTTAACCATATTTGATTGGATGAGCCAGTGGCGCACACCTAAGCATGATGACTTAGCCGTGCGCGGTATATTAGGCCGCTTGCTATTCACCGCCGACGATGCAAACAAGCAAGCCCGCGTGTGTTCCGGTGGAGAGAAAAACCGGCTACTGTTTGGCAAACTGATGATGCAAGACACCAATGTATTAATTATGGATGAGCCGACAAACCACTTAGATCTAGAAGCCATTGATGCGCTGAATACCGCGCTAAAAGCGTACGACGGCACACTCATTTTTGTAAGCCACGACCGCCAGTTTGTTTCGTCATTGGCCACCCGCGTTATTGAAATTAAAAACCAACAAGTCGTCGACTTCCAGGGGACCTATAACGAGTATTTGGATAGTCAAAAATCGGTGGCGTAATTTAAGCTACGCCGCAGTAGTGGTAAATAAAAAAAGGCTTACTAAGTAATACTTAGTAAGCCTTTTTTGTTTTAAGGGCTGCTGAAATTCACCAGTGGGCTGTACCAAGTACTTTGGGCGCGTAAGGTTGCGATACGCCGCCGAGTATAGTTTTCTCTGACACGCTCAACTTCCATATAGCAATGCAATGTCTACCACCGGCTATCCTGCCGGCGCCGCAGGTTCTGTAGCGTAATCTGGAGTTTGAGGCCGCCCCGAACCGAACCTATGGGTTATTGGCTTGTCTTTGAAGCATTGATGTTTCTAGGGTGCATAACTACAATTTAGTTAGATTGTGTCGCCAAAGTACAATACAGGGCGCCTCTAAAAATAGTGATTTTTTCGTGAGAGCAAGAAAGCGCCGCCCGGAGAACCGCAGTTTACGTGGGGTAAATGAGGATTCGAGGACGGCGCTGACGCCGCTATCGCGGAAAAAGTGCATTTTTAGAGATGCCCTACAGAGGGTTTATGAGTAAAATAATTGTACTGGTACTTTTCCTTTCTTTAGCGGCTACTGATGCTTCGCTCCCCAAAATTGAAAAGATAATAAGTGTTCTCGGGTATCAAGCAGAGTTCCAAGAGAGGTTTGACTACTTGCTTCCTAGCTTGGTGGTTGATAGGCGAGCGGGTCGTGCCGAATTTTTCGCATTGCATCAACAGCGCAGGAATGGTGTTGTTAGTGCTTACAAACAACATCTCGATTGGGATGTTCGTTTTCTAGAAATTAAGAGTTTTTTGGAAAATGATTTCACACCAGAAGAAGTGGATGCCATATATAAATTCATTAGCTCGAAATATGGTGCTACTACCCTTAAAAAAATACAGCAAGCCAAAAAAACTACAAAGAAACTCGAGGACTTGAAAGCAGCCATTGAGGTATTGAAGGCTAAAAATATTGAGGCGTTGCTAAAAGATAAGGAGCGAGAGCTGTTTAAATTGACGGCTTCGCTGGATAATTATTTGGAGCCACAAGAGTCTGACCTTTTAACTGAATTTTTAAAGTCTAGCCATGGCGCCAGCGCTATTGAAAAGCTAAATAAGCTTGATGATCTGCTTAGAGACTCTATGTCATTCGGTTTAGAGCAATATAATAAAGACGTTGCCATATTAAATGCTGAGTATCAAGAAGGTTTAAATTCAATAGTTAATGCTTTAAGCCCTGAGGATTCGGCGCTATTAGTGACAAATAGCGCTAGGGAGGATTTGCGTTTTATGGTTGCACGAGATAACGGGGAAATGGTGGGTTACAGGGTAAAACCGAGACGAAGAGCGGAGGGTGTTGACAACTTACTTTTTCTGGAAGGTGACATTATTATATCAATAAACGGCATATCCATTAGTGAGCCCAGGCGGGTAAGAGAGCTCTATCAGTTGATAAAAGATGTAACGCTTTTACATTTTGTTGTGGTCCGGCAGGGTGAATTGATTGATATTATTATGGATGGCGCGGCCCATGACCCAGGATATGTTCCTCGCTCTTGCCTAGACTGACGTAAGCTTTTACGTCCAGTATGAGGTAAACCTAAGCAATATCGTTATATATTAAATCGATAAACATTTTCGAATTTACAGTATCAATTACAATTTGGCGTACCCAATTTTGGCAATACTCGATAATGAATAAAGCTACGGCGAGCTCTGAAGAGCAGGGCACCATTTACCAGCTTAGAATTCAAAGCGCAATTGTACTCTTGCTATCAGTTACGCTAATAATATTGTGGGTGCAGGTTAGTGATTTATTAGACAACCTAGATCGGCTAGCGCGAGAAAATGCTTATGTATCTGTTTCTGGCTGGGACTTGCCCACTATCGTAGTAATGCCTTGTTTTTTCGGTATTATCTATGGTCTTTTTTTACGCCTTTTTAACAAGGCCACTTCTGCTCGAATTTCTAAAACAATGAGTATTTGTTTATTCTTTGCAGGTTCTGCTGTGGTCGCTAGGCTTGTGTACGGGTTTATGTTGTCGAGTTTTATGGCAAACCATGGCTACAGCTTTTGTCAGTCATATACCTCACCTTCTATTTATGCAAGACAAGTGTACGTACGTGATGAAGGTTATTGCGTGCCACATACTGGAGTTATTCGGCGCGATATTCTTGCGTGGTTGGATCAACAGTATTTGCCAAATAAACCATTGAACCCTGCAGCTGTAAGGGAGCAAGTTGCCGTGATTTTGGCTGCTTCAGATGCTGAACGTTAAATTTAGTTAAAGCTTACTGTTAGTTGAATTGAAGGTGCTTTCAATCCCAAGCTGGATGAGCGTAATGTGGATTCTGCTATCTTCACCCCAATGTCATTAACTTAGCGGCAGCCGACAATTTTTCTGGACTCGCTCAAGCCAATCCATGGGCGCTCCGCACGCGCTCCCGGAGCGTGAGGGTCCTGAAAAATCACCGCCTACCGCTTAACTAGCCTTAAGTTAATGGCATTGATCTTCACCCTGCAGACTCCCTATTTACGGAGGGGGCTTTCACTCGACTAACTTTTCATATTGCCCGCTCAAACGATTGCAGGGGGCTATTTTTAGGCGCTTGCGTGCCTTGCTTACCGCTGACGGATGCAAACCCAGTTGATAGCCAATTTCAGCATCGGTGTATTTTCCCAGCAACTCAATATCCTGAGGTTGCCAGTCAAATGGCCCGCTCCTACGAAAGCTGGCAATGCCGAGTTCGTGCCGCTTAAGCCTGACAAGAGTAGTATTTAAGCCAAGTAATTTGGCAATGTGAGGATCTGTATTGGTGCCAATCAATGCTAGTTCTTCATCTAACCAGTGCTTAGCGCCTTGATGCGCAGTAATGTTGAGTTCGGCCAGTTTTTGTCGTACAACAGATAGGTCCACTTTAAATGATTGGGAAAAATATGGTGGTGCCATCAAGGGCAATTGCTTAAGCATTATGGGTGTCCAGTCAAAACTGCCCGCAGCCTCGGACAACGGGGTGCCAAGTTGACGGCGCTTCGAAGAGATAAGACCTTTAGGGATATTGAACTCAATCGCAAGGTCGCGATCACTGGATTTACCCATCTTTTTGAGTAATGTTTTATTCCAGTCATACTTGCGGCCCGTTTTTGGGGGGTTAAAAGGTGGAATGCCATGGTATTGACGTACTAGTCTGATTTTAGCGCGTGTAAGGTTGTGCTTTTGGCTAATGCCTTGGTCAGTCATTTTACCCAACCTTTTTATAACGGCATTGGAAAGTTGAGGTAGCGGCGTTAATTCGCCTGTGACTGCATTGGGAATGTCCATGAGTATTCGCTTAGAGCGAGCGGCTACATAGCTAATACCAAAATACTCTGCATATTCTAAATCACTCACCTCTCCAAGGCGGTCAAGCATTTCTTGTGACCATTCGATAGGCGAGCGCTCGCTAAAGGGGTCGATGCCCATCGAATTCCGATAGTGGGTTACGGTGGACGGGCTCAAACCAACATTATCTGCGATAACTGTGTCAAAGTCGGTACCCAATAAGGCGATTTCTTCGGGTTGCCAAATGTGCTTAATATGGCGTTTATCGCCAGTAGGCAGGTCTTGCTGCCGGTAAGGTGAAATTCCTAGGCTGTTGCGTTTGTCCGTGACCAACCCAGGCCTTACGCCCCATTCCCTTGCTAATTGGGTATCAAAAGTTGAGCCCAGCTTTTTAATTTTAGTTGCCGTCCATTGAATGCTACCGGTCTGAAATGTCTCGCTTATACCTTTAATACCCAGCTTTTTACGGAGTCTTTTCAGTACCGAAGGCTTGATATTAAAGGCCCGTGCCAGCGAAAAATCACCCATCGAACCCAGCTGATCTTCAAGCGCTTGGCGTTGCTCGGGCTTGAGTTGTTCCAGCTTTTGATATTGATTTTTTATTGTCATTAGCGTTTTGGAATTATCATGTAGTTTAGAGGTTAGTCTTTTTTTAGAGTATAGCTGCATGGGCTATGTTTAGCTGTGCGTTAAGGGTTTAGTTCGGGGAGGGGGAATCAAGGCTCTTCAAGGGCGCGCTTTGTTTTTGATTTCAACCCGTAGCAAAACGGCTGGCAGTTCAAGCATATTACGCGCAGGCTTAGATATGCAGGTGGTTGTAAACGTTTTGTGAGGTGGGGGGGATGTGGGTGTCCCCGAATATGCCCTCTACGAACCGACCGCCTCATGAACCATTAAGCCTTTCAGTTGTGGGGAGCGGATTACTGTAATGTAAGCTGATTCTGAGCGTTAACTTCAGTTAAGGCTTACTAGTCCCACGCTGAACGATAGTGATGTGGATGTCCTCGAATGCGATTGTTTGGGGAGCGGATTACTGTAATGTAAGCTGATTCTGAGCGTTAACTTCAGTTAAGGCTTACTAGTCCCACGCTGAACGATAGTGATGTGGATGTCCTCGAATGCGATTGTTATTATAGCTTCCGTAATTATGTGTTTTAGGGATTAACGAGAGAATATTTATGGCAAGTAATAACAGCAATATAAGTTCGACTTCCACCACAGAAATCCCATGCATATCCTGCTCAACCATACTTGATGCGAGCTCCAGTCGTTGTTATAAGTGCGGTGCAAACCTGCGCAAAAGGCCATACAAAAGTCGTGCAGGTGCGGCTGTGCTCGCCATATTGTTGGGTGGTGTGGGTGTTCATCGGTTCTACTTAGGGCAATGGTGGGGGATTTTCTATGTGCTATTATCATGGACTTTAATTCCAGCAATCATCGCCTTTGTCGAAGCTTGGATATTTTTGTCCACTGTTCAGCGCAATTGGGATTTCAAGCATAATGAAAACAAACCTAGAGGCCATGGGGATGAAGGTATTACTTGGCTAGTTATAGCTGCGGTTCTCGGTCTTGCGGTGATAATCGTGCTAACGATTGCTTTTAAAAAAGAAGTAGTTCCCGCTCTTCAGCAGCACGCAACGCGAGCGGCTGTAAGTACTGCAATTGGCGAATCTCGAGTTGTTCAAGTTGCCGTTGAAACTTATTTCAAGGAGAGGGGGGCTTTTCCGAAAAGCTACCGTGATCTAGATATTGATATACCCCAAGTATTAGCTGATGGTACAGAAATTGGCATTGACGGCGAGGCTTCGGTAGTTATTATTTTTGCATGGCCGGAATCAATAAAAGGCGATGTTTTGCTACTCAAACCTAAGGTACACGGTGCAGATTTCAAATGGGAGTGCGTTGAGTACAGCGTGCCAAAGCAATTTTGGCCCGATTCCTGTCTAGCCCTTTAAATCTGTTTCGAGAAGAACAGTATTGCAGGACAGAACAATAATGCAGCAGTAGTGCTGGACAGGCACTCAGCCACTGGGAAGATTCCGTTGAACCGCTACCAGTACAACCTACGAATAGCTAGGGCAGGCACTCGCTTTAGCAATCGGGGTGCGACAGGGTAAAGCCAGCTGAAACTCGCCGTAAACCCATCTCGACATCATGCTCCTGCGATGGCTACCACCGCTATCCTGCCGGCGCAGTAGGCTCCTCAGCGCAATCTGGAGTTCATGCTCCTGCAACTCTATCATTGGCTATCCCTGCCAAAGCATCCGCTGAGGGTTTCCGCTAGCTTCATCTTGTCGCTTCTAGCGTTTGGGTGTCCTCAAAAGCATTGCAGCCTTTGAGCAAACGCCTGAGTTTGCGCCTTTTGATTCGAAATATGACCGCTATTTACGCGGTGAATATTTTTACGACCCGCTATCAAAAGCGGCAGAAGGAAAGGGGTTGTTTTTCTCGCAACAGTTTACTAATTGCGCCACATGTCACCAATTAAAACCTAATAGCCATCGGCAAGAATTATTTACCAGTTACGAATATCACAATATTGGTGTTCCGGTTAATCAGGCGGTTAGGGCCATAAATAGCAAAGGTGGTGATTTTGTCGATCAGGGTTTGATGGATAACCCGCAGGTAACCGATGCGTCGGCGCGCGGTAAATTTAAAGTGCCGACTTTGCGGAATATTGCGGTTACTGCGCCTTATATGCATAACGGGGTTTTTAAGCGCTTAAGCACGGTTATCCAATTTTATGATCACTATTTAACAAATAGCGAATTTACTATAAACCCAGAAACTGGTGATACGTGGGCCGCCCCAGAAGTGCCAGAAAATATTAGCCTTACAGAGCTTGAAGATGGTAAAAAACTCACGCCAGAAAAAGTAGAAGCTATGGTGTGCTTTTTATACTCATTAACCGATGCCCGCTATGAGCATTTAATCCCAACCGATGGCCCTGACTGCGGTGAATGAAATGTAGAGGTAGTGCGCTTGTTGTAGGGTTTTTTCTGTGATAGCGCCGTCACTGTTTTTACTTCTCTAACGCGGTATGCCGCGCGTCGTACATAATAAGCTCCGTTCTCTAGCCCTCGCAAATTGAAGGGTCAACTTGCACAGCTTGCTGCCTAGAAGGGGAGGCGCAAGGATGCGCTGAGTGCATTACCCTGCGTAAGCTGGGGTTCTCTATTTTGGCTTCCTTTGCATTGTGTTTCTCCTGTGATGTCTAATGAGGGGCATCCTTCATCGATGGGTCGCTCTACCTTCTGAATCCATTCTGCTGTCTAGCACTGTATTTCTTCGTTCTCACCAAAAATCACTATTTTTAGAGATTACCTTGCTTGGTAACTTACAAGCGAGCTCTTCTATTGTTGGGTGGTTTTTACATTATGTAGCATCTTGATGTGTTGTTCGTAAAAATTTGGAAAGTACTTCCACTGAATACTTGTTTGGCGGCACCTAGTGTATATGAGCACGAAACAAAAATTACCTACTGTAGGTAATTATAATTAATAGCTATAAGGGTTTTGTTTTTAACTTTTTTTGGGAGTCTATTTTCACGCTGCTATTTTTTATCGGTTATTTTTTTGCCATTTGGCAATAGTGGTTGTTAATTTAGCTCAATCAAATTTTTTCTACTTAGTGTGATTTTTGTCACAGATACGGCTGCGCCTTTTGCTGATATTTAAAAATGTACTTTAATTACCTTGTTATTATTCTATTCAACAATATCACGCTTAGACTTTTCTTGAAGTGTTAGTGGTATCACATTTTAGAGGGATAAATCTCTTTACTTACCGTGGCTTGCGGCTTGATTATTGTGGTGTTTAATCGGCGTATGAATTAACAGGCTTTTAGGGTCTTTAATCCACATAAACAACAGATGGTACCTCATAAAATAGCTGCGTTTTCTTGTAGCTTTTAATCGATAATAATCGCCACGTTTGGAGAGTTTAATGATTCATAATTTAAATAGGCTTAGCGGTAAAACAATCGCTAAGCATACATTCTTAGCCGCATCTATTGCCGCGCTAACCGCTTGTGTTGGTACCGGCGGTGAGAGTTCATCTAGTGAGGCTGTCGGCGTGGGCAATAGTTCTACTGCTCAAACCGCATCTTCTGTGCCTGTTGTGGCCTCATCCGCGCCTGCAGTTTCTTCGGTCGCTACAGTATCTTCTGCGGCTTCGGTGTCTTCGGCGCCAAATGCAAGCCTTACCCCAGCAGAACAGATTGCTGAATTTGTGGCTTCATATCAGCCACCGCAATCAGGCACTAATGGTATTTTCCGTGTTAAAAACGGTAAAGTAATTAAGAATGGTCAAGAGTTGCCGGTACGTTGTGGTAACTGGTTTGGTCTAGAAGGTCAGCATGAGGCCAGTGGTGAGGCGCCCATGGAGCTTTACATCGGCAATATGTGGTGGGATGACACCGGCCGCACGATGGAAAATGACATGACCGAAATTAAGGGCTTGGGCTTCAATACTATTCGCTTGCCTATTGCGCCGCAGACGTTAGTTAAAGGCCATCCAGATGGTCAAGGCTATCGCGACATTAATGCGCCAGCCGACCTTAAAGGGCAAAACCTTAAAAACATCTATTCTGCTTACCCCTATGCCGACGCTTATGATGCAATGATTGGCTTCTTGGAAACAGCAGAGTCAGAAAACGTAAACGTGATGATTGATATTCACTCGTGCTCAAACTATGTCGGTTGGCGTGCAGGCCGCTTGGATGCTCAGCCACCTTGGGTTGATGCGAACCGTGGCGACGATTACGAGTTTACTCGTGAGGGTTACAGTTGTGGCCCTGCTGGCGCTGGTATAACTGTTCACGCTTATAACGAAGCAAAATGGTTAGCTGATATTGAGACTATCGCTAAGCTTGCTATGGATCACCCCAATGTTATAGGTATCGATATCTTCAACGAGCCGTGGGATTACACTTGGGATCAGTGGGCAACTTTAGCGGAAAAAGCTTATAAGGTGATTGAGCAGCATAACCCTAACCTTTTGATCTTTGTGCAGGGTATTTCTGGCGGTAACCGTGTAAACGATGAAGAGCCGCATGGCGAAATGGCCACTAACCCGAACTGGGGTGAGAACTTCTACGGTTTCATGAATCGCCCACTGGATATTCCGCAAGACCGTTTGGTGATTTCACCGCATACCTATGGCCCTGCTGTGTATCAGCAAGCGCACTTCATGAATCTTGATAAAGACCCAACCTGCGAGGGCTTGCACGGTGAAGAGGCTGCCAATCATGGGTCGGGTTGCGATATGATTATGGAGTACGACCGACTTAAGCCGGGTTGGGAAGAGCATTTCGGCTTCTTGCGCGATTTGGGTTACGCCACTGTTATTGGTGAGTGGGGCGGTAACCGCTACTGGCCTACGGGCGGTGGCGCACGTCAATCTGAAGCTGAAGCTTGGAGCCACCTTACTAATGGCCCCGGTGAAGCTAATATCGATTTCCAATGGCAGCGTCAATTTGCTAAGTATCTTAAAGAGGAGGATATCGAATCTTGCTACTGGGGCATTAACCCTGAGTCGAGTGATACTGGCGGTGTGTTTGAGCACGGTTATGCGCGAGACGGTAAGAGCTGGGGTCTTTGGGATGGCGTTGATAACGTGAAAATGAACATGCTGCGAGACGTTTGGGGCATGTAATTAAGTAGGCGTTGAAAGGCTCAGTATGAGCCAGCCTAAATAAAATCCCGCCTTGGAAACAGGGCGGGATTTTTTTGTTTTAAAGAAATGTATGTCTCAGTTGGCTGCTCGTGCTATTGGGCTCTACACTTACCTAAATATTTTAATATTAAGGGTGTTGGCGTATGAAAATTTTGATGGTTTTCCTGCTTTTGCTGAGTTCTACTGCGGCGATATCGGGAGATTGGAAGGGCAAAAAGGCGGCGGTGGTTTTAACCTACGACGATGCTTTAGGTGTGCACTTAGATAACGCTATGCAAACATTGGATAAGTACCGGTTTAAAGGCACCTTTTATGTCACGGTAAGTAGCGAGCCTTTTAAAGCGCGGATATCAGATTGGCGCGCAATGGCGAAGGCGGGGCACGAACTGGGTAATCACACGATGTTCCATCCATGCGATGGCAGCCAGCCGGGCCGCGATTGGGTGAGTAAAGCGACCGACCTTTCAACGTGGAGCGTGCAGCGCATGGTCGATAATATTGCAATGACCAATGTCTTGCTGACAGCTGTTGATGGTAAATCTAAGCGCACATTTGCTTATACGTGTGGTGATAAAAGCGCTGGTGGGGAGTCTTTTGTTGGGCAGGTGATGCAGAGCTTTCCTGGTGCACGTGGAGTACAAGGCGGTTATGAAAAAATTGAGACGATGGATTTAAGTGATATTCGCTCGTTTATGGTAATGGGCGATAGCGCCGAAAAACTAATAGGCCGCGTTGATGAAGCCATTAAGCAAGGCGCCTTGGTGGTCTTTCTTTTTCATGGCGTTGGTGGTGAGCATGGCCTTGATGTATCGAAAGAGGCGCATGATGCCCTGATTGCTTATTTGGATAAGAAGAAAAGTGATCTGTGGGTAGCCCCTATGATTGATGTTGTGGATTACGTTAAAGTGCGGCGTAAACTGGCTAAGCCATAAGCTGCGTTAGCGCCCAAGTATGGCTGGCAACTTAGCGGCTTTTTCTTGGCTTGTTAGGTTGCAACTTTAAGGCGCTGGTTTAATGTGCGCTTTGAGTGATTAAAGGCTGCTCTTATTCGAGAGCGGCCTTTTTTGTGTTTGAATTCTTAGGCTAGTCATTTTTTAACATGCGTACTGTTTGCTCTAGGAAAGCCCATTAATAAGTTGTTTTATCCTAGTTTTTTATGGCTAGCTGGCGTGGCTGTGTCGCTTTAAAAACTGAGCTTTGCGTCAAGTTTTCGAACCCAAAAGCTTGTTGTTTTTTTGGGTTGCGGGCAGTTCTATTTTTGGCTTGGCTCTGGGCCTTATCTAGAGTGGTTCACAAAATTGACATAAAACTGTCAAAAACGAGATATAGTCCTCTATTTTCCTTAAATGAACAATTTTGAGCATATTTGGTGGCGTATTGTAGGTGCTATTCGTTTTTTCCATTTTTGCTTATTCTTGAGGACTTTATGAACACTTATCCTTTTTTAACCTTAGCGGTTTCTGCATTGATGTTGAGTGCCTGCACTGGCGGCACGGTTACAAGCTCCTCTAGTGAGGACTCGACAAGCAGCCAAGCGAGTATTAGTAGTAGCGCCAGCTCAGTGGTGGAAGCAAGTTCTTCTGCGGCCTCCAGTGCGCAGGTCCAAGATGGCAGCATTAGCCAGTTTGTTGATTTGCCTAAAGAATATCGCATTAGTGAAGATGGTGAGCGGCTTGAGCGCGGTGGTTTTTATACGTCAAAATTTTATAACGAGGCTGCTCTAGAAACGATTACGCTGGAATTTTCGCAGGGCGACTATTGGGCTCAAATGGTAACGAATAAAGAATCCAATAACGGCCAGAAAGTATCTGCTACTTTACGTTACAAAGATAAGGTTATTGAAGGTGTTGGTGTAGGTTTTCGCGGTGCAACCAGTTATCAATCGGCCCATCAAGATAAAAAATCATTTGCTATTGATTTAGACCCAAATGATACCGGCGTTGATATTAATGGTTATGACGAGCTTAAATTGAATAATGCCCACGAAGACCCATCGGCAATGCGAGAAACGCTATTTTCAAATTTAATTGGCGCTAACGTGCCAGCGGCACGAGCCAATTTTGTGAAGCTTGTGATTAATGGGCGTGACTACGGTATTTATACCAATCTTGAAAAATTAGAAAAAGACCATGTCGATGATTGGTTCTTTGATAAAGATAATACTCGCTGGCGCGCCGAAGTTGCTGGTGGCTTTGTGTTGGGTGGCGGTGGAGGCGGCTTCGGTGGTGGTTTTGGCGGCGGTTTCGGCGGTGGTTTTGGTGACGGTGGTTTTGATTTTGCCAGCCTGTTCGGTGCTGGTAAATCAACGCTAAATGATTTGGGCGAAAGCGGCGATCAATATAAAGCCGATTATAATTTAAAATATTCTGATCCCGAAAAAGCGCCTAACCCGTGGCAGGATTTGGCCAACGCGGCACACACAATGGGTGTTGCCTCGCCTGAATACCTTGTTCAAGAGCTAGGTCAGTATATGGATATAGATGAAGCTTTATGGTTTATCGCCTCAGAAAATATCTTTGCCGATGACGATGGCTATTTAAATAAGGGCGGCCTAGATTATTACGTGTATTTTGATGTCTTTACCGGCCGTATTTTACCTATTGAATACGATGGTAATAGTGCTTTCCATGGCGCTTTTGCGGAAACATGGAACCCTCTATACCGAATGGATGACGACCGCTTCCCGTTGGTTGATACGTTACTGCGCATTCCAGAGCTTCGCGAACGTTATTTTGCTCATTACCGTACCGTTATGGAGGAATCGTTAAAGCCTGAAGTGAGTCATCCTATTGTTGACACTTATGCCAGTTTAATTGGCCCCGGCATTGCCGACCCTAATGCAATAAAAGCGTATTCGTATAGCGAGCATCAACAAGATGTGCAGGGCATAAAAGATTTTATTACTCGGCGTTATAATTATTTGTCATCCCATTCTGAGTTATCGGGCAATCCTGTGGCAATCAGAGATGTCGTTGATAGTGTTGAGGGTACGCCTTCAATTCGCCCAAGAGAAGACCAAAGTGTTAGCGTTGCTGCAACCGTTGATGGCAGTGCGCAAGCGGCATATCTTTATTATGGTAAGGGGTTAGCCGGTGAATTTGTGAAAGTGGCCATGAACATTAATGGTAACCGCTTGTTGGCCGAAATACCCCCAATGCCCAAAGGTGAATTTGTTCGTTACTACATCGAAGTTATTGCAAATGACGGCAAAGGCTCGGCCAGTTATAACCCTGTAGGTGCCGAGCACGATGTGTACATTTATCAGGTTTTGGCTGCGTCGCAAGTGAATAGCCCAGTTGTTATTAACGAGCTGGTTGCCGACAACGAAAGCCTGCAGGCAGACGAGACTGGCGCCTATTCCGATTGGATCGAGTTGTACAATAACGGTAATGCAGCAGTGGATTTATCGGGGTGGTATTTAACCGACGAAGATACGAAGCTGGATCGTTGGGCGTTTCCGCAAGGGACCGTGATTGCTGCAGGCGGTACTTTAGTGGTTTGGGCCGATGACGAAACAGATACCTTAGGAGGCTTACATGCTAGCTTTAAGCTGAGTGCGGGCGGGGAAAATGTGTATCTTGTCAATGGCAATCTAGATATCGCAGATCATGTCGAGTACGTTGATGCCCCCGAAGATCAAAGCTATTCCCGCCAGCCTAATGGTACGGGTAATTTTGAATGGTCGAGTAATACAAGCTTTAATGCGGTGAACCGGTAACCGATTATTACATAGCTAATGTTTTGCCTAAAAGTCCCCAAGCTTGGTAAAAGCTTGGGCACTTTTTATTGCTCTGTTTTTAAGGTTGTTCTTGCATTGCAAATTCACTAGCCTGTATTCGTTCGCCGCGAAATTGCGCGTAGACCCTTGTGAATTCAGCCCCAAAAAGTAACAGCATTGTCGAGTAAGACACCCACAGCATAGTTAGTACTATGCTGCCGGCTGCACCATAAGCCGATGTGGGGTCGCTTTGGGCAAGATAAAAACTGAGCAGAAACTTAGCAACAATAAACAGTATTGAAGTGAGTAGTGCGCCACCCCAAACATCTTTCCAGTCTATTTCGACATCGGGTAAAAATTTAAAAATAGCAGAGAACAAAAAGGTCGCAACACTAAGGGATATGCATACGTCAATGGCATAAAATACTGTGTTTAACGGTAGCGTAAAACGATAGCTTAACCATGTGCTAACGGCGCTTAGCGCGGTAGATAACAATAAGGAAACTAATAAAAGAAACCCAACAGTTAACACAATGCCAAATGAGAAAAACCTATCCTTAATAAATTTAAGCCATGCGCGTTTAGGGTGAGGTTCGACTCCCCATATGTTGTTGAGCGATACCTGCATCTGAATAAATACACCTGTTGCGCCAAACAGTAATGTCGCTAAACCTATTGCGGAGCTAAGAGTGAAATCATTGTTGGTTAATGTACTGCTAATAATGGTATTAAATGATTCGGCAACCCGAGCGCCCATGGTGCTTTTAACTTGATTCAAAATCTCATCTGATGCGCGTTGAGTGCCAAATGCGTACCCCAGTACATTAACAATAATCACCATTAGCCCAGGCAGAGAAAATATCGTGTAGTAGGCGATAACGGAGCTGTTGCGAAAAGGGTCTCGCAGCCACCATGCTGCAGTGGTTTGCTTTAGTAGTTTTAAAAAATACCACGCCGGCAAGGCCGCTCTATAGAGTTTTGAATCTTTCAACCATTTTATATTCACGGCAATCTTGCCCCTATAGCCTGCTTTAACCTAAAAACCGCAGTTGAACCATCAAAGTCTACGCATCCCCTTGGTGCACCTGACGCGTGATAAAAATGATTCATCACCAATAAGGTGACCACACATTTTTACTACACGCCATGCACACCAACGGAATACGCACCTTTTTGACTCTCAACTGCGGTTTCTAGGTTGAAGCTGATAATTTATAGGGGACCAGCAATAACCATGCCCTTAAGGGTTGCCTGTATGATGTTCTGCCGATAGCAGTGCTTTGCACAAAGCTTTGACTAATCGATAAAGGCGGCGTTGGGGAAGTTTGAAAAGTACACAAAAAATCAGCGTTGCTCTGTAAAACTTACAAAGCGACGCTCTAATTTATAAGTTTTAGTTTATAAAGATGCCCTTAGGCACAGTATACGCCGCCATTAATATCTAGGGTGGCGCCATTAATAAAACCGTCGTATTCGCTAGCCAAAAAAATAACCGCCCGAGCAACGTCGTCTGCTGTACCGGCGCATTGTAATGGAATACTGGCGATGGTAGCTTGGGCGGAATCTTTGGTGGTATGGGTATTGTGAAAGGAGGTTCCTAAAATAAGGCCCGGCGCTACGGCATTTACGCGAATGCCGTGTGGCCCTAGCTCGTTAGCAAGGGCCCGAGTCCATGTCAGAATTGCGCCTTTGGCCATGCTATATACCAGCGACCCCGGATGCCCACCTTTACGGCCGGCTAACGAGGCTAAATTAACAATACTGCCGTTGGGGTTGTTCTTCATAACTGGCGCGGCGGCTTGAGTAACAAATTGCGCAGAGGATATATTGGTATCGATGACTTTGTACCAAAAATTGGAGTCACAGCTTTCAAGTGTTCTTCTGTCGATAAGCGATCCGGCATTATTAATTAATATGTCTAGCCCGCCTAGGTGATTGACTGCGGTATCAACAACTTTTTGCGCGTCATCTATTTTGCATAAATCGCCTTGGATGGCGATAGCCTTTAACCCTTCTTTTTGTGCCTTAGCGGCTAATTCTTGCGCTACAAAACTGCTGGAAAAATAGTGAATGGCCACATGTGCGCCGGCTGTTATAAATTGCTGGCTAATTGCTTGGCCTATGCCTTGTGCGCCAGCGGTAATAAGCACGCGTTTACCCTTTAACTTCATCTTAATGCCTGTAAAAAAGCGCCATGCTAACAAATTGTCGTACCCTTGCGTGCTATAGCAGTGTTTAATAAGACAAAATGATATGTCGTGAGGTTGTGGTGAAATTGTTAAAAAATAAAGTGTTTAAATCTGTTTTTTGCTGTGCTGGCTTGTCTCTTATGCTGAGTTGCTCAAACCAGCCAAGCGCCAGTATGCCTAAAGGCGGGTGGTTGCAATTGCAGCCATTAGGTACACCTACGGCGCGCCATGAAGCGGCCGTTATTGCCTATGACGATAAGGTTTATCTTATTGGTGGGCGTCGCGTTAACCCCACTGACGTATACAACCCAGCGACCAATAGCTGGCAAGAAAAGTCGAAGCCCCCGCTAGAGATACACCACTTTCAGCCGGTTGTTTGGGGTAATGCTATTTATATTATTGGGGCGATGACAGGGGATTGGCCCAATGAAAAACCGCTGGATAAGGTTGTTATTTATTACCCCGAGCAAGATAAATTTGAATACGGTACAACAATCCCAGAATCGCGCAGGCGCGGCGGGGCAGGGGCTGTAGTCTATAACAACAAAATATACTGGTTAGGCGGTATTACTGATGGCCATATGGATGGCGCCAAAGCGTGGCTTGATGAGTTCGATCCTGTTACAGGCTTGTGGCGTACATTGCCTGATGCACCGCATGCGCGAGACCATTTTCAAGCGGCAGTGATTGACGGCAAATTGTACGCAGCGGGTGGGCGAACAACATCGCATAAAACAGGGCAAGGCATTGATTTAACCGTCGCTAATGTGGATGTTTATGATTTTAGTCAAGGGCACTGGTTGCCAGCAGATAAAACACCGCGCTTACCCACGCAACGTGCCGGTAATGCAACAGTCGCGTGGCGCGATAGCCTTGTTGTGGCAGGCGGAGAAAGCATTGCGCAGCAATTGGCACACAGTGAAGTCGAGGTATTTAATACCCACTTTAAGCAATGGAGTCGCTGGCCAAATTTACTTCAGGGGCGCCATGGCTCGGGTTTTGCTGTAGTTAATAAAACACTCTTTATCGCCTCCGGTTGTGGTGAGCGCGGCGGCGATCCAGAGCTAACAACCATAGAGCGCTTATTATTGCCCTAGGGCATCTCTAAAAATGCACTTTTTCCGCGATAGCAGCGTCAGCTCCGTCCTCGAGTCCTCATTTACACCACGTAAACTGCGGCTCTCCGGGCGGTGCTTTCTTGCTCTCACACAAAAATTACTATTTTTAGAGGTTCCCCTAGTTAACTCTAACGATTCGTTGCTGCGACGTTTGATAGTGCTATTGGCATAGTGTGGTGGAGTGCTTGTAATTATTAATGAGTAAGGAGCGACGTTGAATATCAAAAAGTTTCTATTTTGGTTATTAATGGCAGCCGTGGGTTTGGCATTGTTGGGGTGTAATACCGCGAGTTGGTTGGGTGGAGGGCAAATCAGTAACGCCCAACAACAGGCTTATCAGGCTGAGTTATTTCGTTTGCAAAATACTCCACAGTCCAAACCGTCATTAAATTATTATCAAGATGTTAAGCCTATTGTGGATAGAAAATGCATTGTTTGCCATGCCTGCTACGATGCGCCTTGCCAATTAAAGTTAACTTCATTGGAGGGGATTATTCGCGGTGCTACACAAGCGCCGGTCTACAACGCTTCGCGTATCGATGCAGCACCAACAACGCGGTTGTTTGTTGATGCGTACACGCAACCGGAATGGCGAGAAAAGGGGTTTTTTAGTATTTTAGAACCTTCGGATAAGGCGCCTAGCTCTGTATCGGTGATGAATCACATGCTTGCGCTTGGAAAAACGCGAGAAATTGATGCCACAACTAAAGTAACTAAATCAATGTTAACGCTAGGCTCCGAGCGTGAATTAAGTTGCGCGGCTGGCAATGACATGGATGAGTATGCTCGCGAAAACCCTAATGGCGGTATGCCACTGGCAGTTGCAGGGCTCAGTGATCGTGAATATAGCGTGTTAACGCAATGGACCATGCAAGCGGCAAACAATAAAAATTTAGCGCCATCGGCTGCTCGTATTTTACCGGAGGATCAAATACAGCTGGATATATGGGAGTCCTGGTTTAATCGGCCGGGTAAAAAGCAGCAGTTGCTATCGCGCTATTTGTTTGAACATTTCATTTTGGGTCACTTATATTTTCAATCGGATGCCCAGCTAAAAGTGCGGCTCGGGGCTAAACGGGCAGAACCCGTCGCGGTTTTCTTTAAGCTCATTCGCTCGACAACGCCACCGGGCAAACCTCCTGTCGATGTTGCAACTGTACTGGCTAATGAGCCGCCGCCAGAACATTTTTATTATCGCTTTGTGCCTGTTACCCAAACATTGGTTTATAAAGATCATATTCCTTATCGGTTAGATCAAAAGCGCTTGGCTTATTTTGAATCGCATTTTTTATCAGACGATTGGCAGGTTGATGTTTTACCGGGTTACAGCTACCAAGAGCGCGCCAATCCATTTCTTACCTTTGCGGATATTCCCGCTAAATTGCGCTATCAGTTTTTATTGCAAGACGCCGAGTATTTTATTCGTAATTTTATTCGCGGGCCGGTGTGCCATGGGCCAATTGCTACCGACGTTATACGCGATCAGTTTTGGGTGATGTTTGAAAACCCCGCGGTAGAACAGTATGTAAATGACGAGGCTTATCGGCGCGAGTCTACCCCGTTGCTTGGTTTGCCCGGTGAAAAAGACGCATTAACTGAGCTTGGCGACCAATGGCTAAAATATAGCCGCAAGCGTAATGCCTACGCCAAAATGCGAGACCAGCACTATAGTCGTATGATGCCGGATATGGCTCCTTTTGAGCTTTTATGGGATGGTAACAAAAATAATAAAAATGCCTTTTTAAGTGTTTTTAGGCATCACGATAACGCCTCTGTTGTGCAGGGCTTTCGCGGCAATATTCCGCGTACAGCGTGGTTAATGGATTACCCTTTATTAGAACGGTCTTACTATGAGTTGGTGGTTGGTTTTAATGTATTTGGTAATACCTCGCATCAGTTACAAACGCGGCTTTATTTTGATTTGATTCGCAACGGCGGTGAGGTTAATTTTTTGCGCTTGTTACCCCCTGAAGCGCGTCAAAAAGAATATGAACACTGGTATCAAGGGGCAGCAAAAATTAAGGTTTTTGGAGCTTATTTCACCCCGGATTTTAAGCATGCTAGCCCCATAAGCTATACCACGAAAGCACCCAAAGCAGAGTTTTTTACCCATGTGTTTAGTCAGTTTCCGTTACTTGCCGGGGCGCAAGAGTTTGCTGCGTCGGGTTTTTTGCAAGGTTTGCCGCTTAAGCTTTTAAAGCCCTTTCCCGAGCCAGATGCTTTTAATACGCTTAGGCAGAAAACGGCCGAGCAATTGCCGTTTATTCAATTTTTACCGGAAACCACATTGTTAAGCCTTAAGAATGCCGATGGTAGCAGCCAAGTCTTTTCGATATTGCGCAATCGAATGCACAGCAACGTAGCATTTATGCTGGGCGAATCATTACGTTACCAGCAGGCGCAAGATACGGTAACAATATTGCCTGAATTGGTGGGGAGCTACCCTAATTTAATGTTGAGTGTTACAGCAAAAGAGGTAACACAAATGCTTAAAGACATTGCAGAAGTTGAAACGCAAAAAGATTTTGACCTTTTTATCGATCGCTACGGAGTGCGCCGTATGCAGCCAAGGTTGTGGGCTGAGCTGGATGGCTACCGTAAACACTTAGAGCAGGTTTCCCCTATTGCTGCCGGTGTAATGGATATTAACCGTTATGGTTATTGGTAGCCTTGGCTTGTTGTTCTTGCTTGCGCTGGCGCATTAGTGATTTTTCATCATCGCTAAGCGCATCGGGTTGGGTGTCTGTTGTGGTTTTGTTGGAGTCGTTAGCTAAGGATAATTCGGTGAACAAGGCGAAGTGGTCAGAGCCTTTAAGTTTAATCCGGGCCATGGTTTTTAATTGGAAGTGGTCGCTATGGAATAGATGATCTAGCGGCCAGCGTAAAAACCAGTAACCGGCATGGAAGGTATTAAACATGCCGCGGCCAATGCGCGGGTCTTTAAGTCCGCTTTGATGCCGAAATAAACGGGTGGTTTTTGACCAAGCCACATCGTTGAGGTCGCCGGTAACGATTACCGGGTCCTGGAAGTTCGCGAGTTTTTTGGCAACAAGGATCAATTCGCTATCGCGATCCTGCGAGGTTTCGCTTTCGGTTGGGCTTGGCGGTGTGGGGTGTAAAAAGTGTAAACGCACTGAGCGATTATTTGCCAGCGTGATGGATGCTTCAATGGAAGGTATATCGTCGTCAATTAAATACTTAACGCTACCATCGTGCAGGGCATGCTTGGAATAAACGTGCATTCCGTATAAGTTTTCTTTGGGGCATTTAATGGTGTGCGGGTATTGTGCTTCAATGGTTTTGATTTGATCTTCCCACCACTGGTTTGATTCTAGCGTAACAACAATATCTGGATTGCGGGCTTTAATAATATCAATGAGTGCATCGGCATTTTTGTTGGGCATTAGCACGTTGCTACTAAGTATGCGCACTAAGGCGTGCTTGCTATGCGGTGCCGTGCGTTTAACTTGCTTGGGCCAGCAGGGAGTGTACGGGGCTATCCACCACAGTTGGTATAGTGTTGCGGCCATATTTAGTAGCACGAGCAACCAGCTTTGCGGCTGTGAAAAGTCCAGCCCTAAAATACATATAACGGCGGTCGCGGCGCCTATTACTGCCAGTTGGAAGCGCGGGAAGTCGAGCCCTCTTACTATCCAGTGGCTGCAGTGGCTTATGGGTAGCATGGCCGCTAAAACAATCAAGCCCGTGGTTAGACTTAGTCCAATAAAAAGCATAATTCAGGTGTGTCCAGCTAGGTGCAATATGGCGGGTATTATAGGCACATTCCTATTGCAGGGTTGAGGGCCACTATTCACTAAGTCATTGATGTATAATTCCGGCCCTTTTACGGCGGCTTAGATGTTCTAGCTTAGCCAGATAACCGAGATTGAGGTGTTTTTGTGGGTTGGATTGATTTTGTAGCGGAGCAGTGGATACTGGTTTCGCTGTTGTTGGTGCTTATTGTGGCTTTTATGACCTTTGAAAGTAAAAAGGGTGGTAAAACAGTGAGTTACCATGAGGTTTCGCGCCTACTCAACAGTGAAGAAGCCATCTTGCTAGATGTACGTGACAGCGCAGACTACAAGGCTGGGCATATTATTGATGCGATTAATATCCCACATGGCAGTTTAGCTACCCGCTTAGGTGAGTTGGAAAAGTACAAAGCTAAGCAGGTGATAGTGACAGATAAAATGGGTCAGCATTCAGGCCATGCCGGTAAAGTACTGCGCGAGGCGGGCTTTGAGGCGGTGCGTATGCAAGGCGGTATGGCAGAGTGGAATGCACAGAAGTTGCCCGTCATTAAGGCAGGTAAAAACAAAGGTAAAAAGGGATGAGTATCACCGTGTACAGCAAGCAGTTTTGCCCTTATTGTGTAATGGCTAAGCGCTTATTGGTGAGCAAAGGCGCTAACTTTACCGAAATTAAAGTGGATAGCGACGATGCGATGCTGAAAAAAATGATGGCTGATAGTGGCCAGCGAACAGTACCGCAAATATGGATCGGTCAAACCCATGTTGGCGGCTACGACGACTTAGCTGAGCTTCAGCAAAAGGGCCAGCTAGACGCACTTTTAGCCACAGAGGGTTGATCCTGCCTGAAGGCACCCCATATAGGGTAAACGATACATATCATCCTTAATGGCCTGCACTGTGTTGCAGGCTTTTCTTTATAGATAGATTACAAAGCCGGCGTAAAGCCACTAGGAGACATCATGGCAGACGATAATAACGCACAAGGTCAAGCACAAGGCCCGCAGTTCATGTTACAGCGCATTTACCTTAAAGATATGTCCTTTGAGGCGCCACAAGGTATTGAAGCGTTTAAGCAGCAGTGGAACCCAAAAATCGGCCAAGATTTAAACACTACTTCAAGCAAAGTTGACGAAAACCACTACGAAGTGGTTTTAAAGTTGACCATCAATGTCACTATTGATGAAAAAACCATCTTCTTGGTTGAAGTACAGCAAGCCGGCTTATTCTTGGCAAAAGACATTGAAGGCCAGCAATTAGCGCAATTGCTAAACACCATGTGCCCACAAATCTTATTCCCATATGCGCGTGAAGCCGTTGATAGCTGCGCATTAAAAGGCGGCTTCCCAGCATTAGCTTTACCGCCTATTAATTTTGAAGCTTTGTTTGCGCGCGCTGTTCAACAGCAGCAACAGCAAGCGGCAACACCTGAAACAACTAATTAATTTAGGCTGTTTTTGAGTGTTAAAAACCGGCGAAAGCCGGTTTTTTTTTGTTAGTATATTTTGCGTTTAACCTAGAAACATCAGTTGAGAGTCAAGAAGGTGCGTAGACTTTGATGGTTCAACTGCGGTTTCAGGCTTCAGGTTTAATGTTGTCATCCAAAAGGATTAGGGGAAAGCTATGAAGCAAGTTTTTGAGGTAAGGCTAGACAATAACTTCAAGCGTGATATTGGGCGCTTGCAAATGGCGTTTAATAGCCTTGCAGATCGAACACTGGCTGTTTGCTCGGGCGGCCAGGCTTATACGCGCATTAAAATTATTGCGCCGGTTAAATATGGTGTATCGCCAGTTACGTTATTGGTTAACGATAGCAATATTTACATGCAGGCTTTTTATAATGATAACGGTGCTTTTTACTTAAACACCTACAATGGCCTACGTTTGCAAACGCAAGAGCGCGATAGCTTGCCTTGGTCGCATGTTAACTTTAACGACGATAGTTATGATAGCTTGGGTATGACTGATCGCGCGTACCACAAAGTCATCACAAAAGATCGCATTATGGCTGCGCTGCAGAAGCTGAGCACACAAAAGGTTAGGGCAGGTGGCCATTATGGTGAAATTCGCGAGGCCTTAGGTATTTTGGTTTTGGTGGTTTGCGAGTCCATTCGGTTTAGGCCATTACGCGATAGCTTTAGTGATGCATTGAGTGGCGGCGCGCACCTTTTAACGGTTGGTGAGGTAATGCGCTACGCCAAAAACTGGGAAAAGCTGTGTGCCAAAGGGCATAGCCACTTGATTTGTGTGCCCTTGCCCAAAGCGCTAGAAAGTGGCGCAATAAAACCCGTACGTACAGAGCCTAGTTATTTGCGCCACACAGGGTTGAGTGGCTAATTAAATTACGGCGCCTGTAGCACTGCTGCAAAGAGTGTATCGCTATTGTTGTTTGGGCACCCCATAAGCTCGCTAGATTTTAAGGACCACTCTGGATTGTTGGTTAGAAATTCGTCCACGATAGCGCTGTTTTCGCTGTCGAAAAAAGAGCAGGTGCCATAAACCAATTTGCCCCCCGTTTTCACGCTTTTACTGGCGTGGGTGAGTAGCTGAAGCTGAAGCTGCGTCAGCTTAGTGAGATCTTCGCCGGTATTGCGTAATTTGGCATCCGGGTTGCGGCGCCATGTGCCGCTGGAGCTGCAAGGCCCGTCCACTAATACCCAGTCAAAACCGCCATCGTTGGCAATTTCTTTAGGCAAGCGTAAAGGTGCTTCGCCATCCCATGGTGCTGTGCGAATATTGTAAAACTCGGCTTGTTTGGCGCGGCGTTTTACCTCGATCAGTTTGTGCTCACGAATGTCAGTTGCCCATACGGCGCCTTTATTTTTTAGCGGCGCAGCAATGGCCAGGGTTTTTCCGCCGCCGCCTGCGCAGGCATCCCACACTTTTTGTCCTGGTGTTGCGTCGACTTTCAGCGCAAGCTGTTGCGAGGCCCAGTCTTGAATTTCTACCCAGCCGTTTTTATAACAATCTAGGCCAAACACACCGCGTTCACCTTCGATAGAAATGGCTCTGCCATCTTCTTGTGCTTTGTAAAACTCGGCTAGTTCGGTCATAACCTCGGTGCGTTTATTTTCGTGGTTAAGACGTAGCCATAGCGGGGGGCGTGTATCTTGCGCAGCTAAAAAAGAACGCAATGCATCATCGCTGCCGTTGCGTTTTAGGGTTTCTAATTGCTGTGCATAGCTTGTAGGAATGCCGTGCCATACCAGTGTGCCGGCTAAATCATCGTGTTGGTATTGTTGCAGTGCCTGCACGCTAGCTTGATATTCGCTAAGCGCTTGCGGTAAGGGTTGCTCGCAATGGGCGCGCCATTGGCAAAGCGCTAATAAGGTTTCGCCACTAGAGCTTTGGCTTAACAAGCCTAGCTGTTCTTTTAAGCTAAAGGCATCGGGGGTTAGCTCGCTAAAACGGCTGACGCTTTGCGCGGCGGTAGCGCCAGCCGACATAGTGTTTTTGAGGGTAATAACGTTTGCAGCCCAGTAACCAAAGCGTGCGGCATTAAAAAGAACATCACCATAAAAAAGGCGGTCGCGCTTGCCGTATTTACGGTTTTTACCCAGTGTGTGTTTGAGCCAGCGATCCAATTGGTACCAATTGCGTTGATCTAACCATTCTTGCCATAGCGCAAGTGCTTGGCGCATTTGGTTGGCAATACGGACTTCGGGGGAGTAGTGATCGGAGTGCTCTGTTGCAGCGTTGCGCTGTGGTCGCGAGTTACTGCCATTGCGATGGCTTGGTTTGTTGGAGCGGTTTACGGGTGTGCGTCGTTTGGTCACAGGCATCTCGAAAAAGTACGCATTATTCGAGATGGCTCAACTAAATGCAAATATTCAACCCAAAGTTGCGTTGTGACAGGGTTGGCACCTGTAATGAGAGGTTGATGCGCAAGCGATGTTAGAAGGTTGATTTGGGTCAAGCCTTAGCCTAAAGCCGGTAAAAATCGTTGTGCTTAGCGAGGCTGGCGCTTATAACCTTTATAGCGGGTGCTGTAACGTATGTGCCCAATGCCACTTTTGTGGCTTTCATTTTTGTAGGTGTAAGGACGTTGTATGAAGCGTAAAAGAACATGTCCAAAATGGCTGAAACGTGGACCTCTATCCTACGGGGTTGTGGCGTTAACAAGCTTGTTGTTGGGGGCTTGCGACGGCTCTAGTTTGACCAGTTCTAGCGCGGTGGTGTCGAGCTTGTCTTCCAATGCAGCCAGTAGCGTTAGCTCGATGGCTTCGAGTGTTTCTTCTGAAGCATTAAGCAGCGTGAGTTCGAGTAGCGAGCCGAGCATACCAAGCGAGCCTTTGTGCGAAGCGCCTGCAGATTTAGAAATTACAGATATTGCCAGTGTGGTCGATTGGGTAAATGCGATGCCTAAGCCATTGACGTTGGCGTGCTTTGTTAAAAGCTTGCCGCGGCCAATGTATTACAACGCTACACTAAGCTCGTTTAGTGCCCAGCCCTCGGTGGGTAAGCGTAGCCCACGCGTTTTTTTCATGATTAATGATTTAGTGCTGACCGTTGTGCCCGACGAAAAGTCGGACACCAAGCGAGACCCTGAAACAGGTAAGGTTATGAAGGACCCAGAAACGGGCTTGGATTTGCGTTTTTGGGATATTGATAATATTCAATTGTTGGAATTATCAATGGAGGTGGCTACTACATTACCAACAAGGCAATCCATTAAGGCTGAGCTTAAATTCCCTGTAACGCAACAGCTGCCTCGGAACGCACCTTACGTCAAAATAAATTATGACGAATCGAATACTCTGAGCGTTTGTGCTTTTTGTCACTCGGCTGAAACACAAGTCGAAGTGTTGGACGGCCAACCTGTTTATCGTTCAGAAATGCTAAGGAACCCGCGTGATACCGAGGTTCCTCTAGGCTATATGCTTAATGAATATGCATCGTGCGACCCACAAAGCAGCGAAAACGAATGGTATCGCTGTGAAATGTTAGATGCCATTTATGGTCAAGGCACCTTGGTATGGAAAAGCTTCCCAGAAGATATGCCCACTATTTTCGATAACTAGTCGGTTGTAGGTGGTTTTTAGCTGCCAGCCTTAATTGGGCAAAATGTAGACCCCGCGTGGCTTTACATTTTGCCCAATGTGCCCTTTGCCGATAGACTACCTGCATTCAATTATGATTAAGGGTTTTATATGCAGAGGTATCTGAAGGTTGGTCGAGTAGTGGCATGGCTGTTTGTTACGTTTTTAGCTTTGCCTGTCGCAGCAATGGATGTGCGCACAAATGTACAACTAACACCAGATCATCTCCCACAGGAAGGCGTACCCAAAGGTCGATTAGAAGGCCCTTTTGGTTTTTATAGTACGGTGTTTGATAATACCGTAAGGCGTTATTGGATATTTGTTCCTGCGCAATACGATAAAAGCAAGCCTGCCAGCTTACTGGTTTTTCAAGACGGCCAAAGAGCAACAAACCCCAGTGGCTCTTTGCGTGTGCCGCAAGTTATGGAAAACTTAATCGCCAAAGGGGAGATGCCCGTGACCATAGGGGTGTTTGTTACGCCTGGGCACAAAGCTAAATACTATCCCGATAATTTAGGTATGAGCAATCCGAGTCAGCGCGCGCAAGAGTACGATGCCCTTGATGACCGTTATGCACGCATGCTTATTGAGGAGCTTCTGCCTTTGGTTGGCAAGCGTTACCATTTAACAACTGATCCAGAGCAGCGCGTTATTGGTGGCACTAGTAGTGGTGCTATTGCTGCGTTTACAGCGGCTTGGCAGCGGCCAGATTATTTTCGCAAAGTATTTAGCGGAATCGGCAGTTATGTATCCATAGGCTTTAAGCCTACCGAAAAGCCTATCAAGTTGGGTGGGCAAGATTACCCTGCATTAATTCGTCGCGAGGCTATTCGGCCGCTAAAAATATTTTTTCAAGATGGCATTAACGATATTGATAATGAATGGGGCAATTGGTTTTTAGCCAATCAGCAGATGATAAAAGCATTGGATTACGCTAATCGGCATGCCGACAACCAAAAAATTGGCGGTGCGCGTTATCAATTTACCCATGTCTGGACGGATGGTGAGCATAATGATAGCCATCCAGGGGCGTTATTACCCGAAGGCTTGCGCTGGCTGTGGCAAAGCGAGCCGGAAGAAAAAACACCGTTATAAAATAGTGTTAGTAAAAAAGCGGGTGCCTTTATGAGGCACCCGCTTTTTTTTGGGGCTTAGGAATTGGCAGGCTAGGCCTTGCATTGCCCAGAGCGGGCTAAATAACTGTACTACACTAAAGGCGATAGCCATTAATGTAGGAGTCTTTAGCGGGTATGAGTGGTTTCGAAATTACAGCGCACTTTAGATATTTCAGTTAGTTATGAATTTGTCGGTTATTCACCGCATTGCGGGCGGTTACCTTTTTATTTTGGCGTGCTTGATTGCTATTGCCGTTGCAGGGCTGTCGCGCATTACAAGCATTAATCAAAATTTGCAGGAGGTCTCTCGTCAAGCGGCGCCTATTGGTGATACCACCGCACAGCTAGCTGACGAACTGGCGCTTGCTAACCTCTTAATGTACCAACATTACAACAGTACCGATCCGCAGCAAGCCCTCGATTTTGAAGCGCGCTTTGCTGAATTTAAAAGTAATTATCAGCGTTTATCACAGCAATTATCGGAAAAGCTGCAGCAGGTCGCCGGCGGTGACGGCGAGATAGAGCGGCTAGATCGAATCGCCAAAAAAGCCAACGAAGTCTTTGCCAGCGTAGATCGTTTAATGACTTTAAACCGCGAAAGCCTTTTAGGGTTAAGCCGGTTGTTAAGTTTAAAAGAAGAAATTAAAACGGCAGAAAACGAACTGCATACTGTTTTTGAACGGCTCAAAGTTATTGAGCTTTCGGCGCAAGAAAGGCCATTAATACACGAAGCTATATTAGAGGTTAATCGGGGTGTTTCACTAGCCACCTATATTGCTTTAACCACGCGCTTTGATGAATACAACCAGCTGAGTAATCAGTTTGCTAAATGGTTGGAGCGTTATGTAGAGCTGGGTTATCAGTTAAAGGGACTAGAGCAACAAAGCCAGCATCTAGCGCCAGAACTAATAGAGCTAGGCGATAAAGTCAGCCACCTTGTTTGGATTGTGGCGCGTAACCACGGCTTGTTGGAGTCTCAATCGGGGTATTTAGGTAATGAGACTGTCATGGAGAAAAGCCTCGCCAATAACGAAAAAGACATCAAGCTTATTCGTACAGAATTTGCGATTGTGGGTGGGTTTGCTAAAAACTATACCAACCGTTTAGCCAGTAACGCTGCAAATACCGTTGATGGCGGCAGAACAACGATTCTTGCAATTAGTGCCGTAGCAATTTTGGCTTGCCTTATTATTGCGTTTCTTGTGGTTCGCAGTATTCGATCCCCGCTTAAATATGTGGTGTCGGTATTAGAAAGTATGGCAACCGGGGATTTATCTCAATCGATAGTTGTTTCAAAGAAAGATGAATTTGGTTTATTGCAAGGCTCGGCAAAAACGCTGAGCGAAAATTTGCAAGCTATGATCCAGTCTATTCGTTCGCAATCGCTCTTTATTATGGAGTCGGTTGATCAAACCCGCACAATCACCGAAAAATCGTTAAATAATGTAAACACCCAGCAAGAGCAAACAGAGATGGTTGCTGCGGCTATGCATGAAATGTCCGTTTCTATTAGTGAGGTTTCGCGCAACGCTGAAGATGCTTTTGAAAAAATGGTGGGCGCTCATGAAAATGCTGAACTCAGCCAACAAAAAATTATTGAAAACAAAGAAAAGTCACTACTGCTGCAAGATGAAATGAACAATGCTTGCGGTGTCATTAATGATTTGGATGGTGATGTTCATAAGATCGAGGAAATTATTCAGGTTATTGAAGGCATTGCAGAGCAGACAAACCTATTAGCCTTAAATGCAGCTATCGAAGCTGCACGCGCGGGCGACCAAGGGCGAGGCTTTGCGGTAGTGGCTGACGAAGTAAGAACATTGGCTAAGCGAACGCGACTATCAACTGAAGAGATTAAGTCGAATATTCACCACCTATTGGAAGGGTCGCGTAATGCGGTTGATGTTATTCAACGCTCGCAACAAAAAACGCAGGATTCTGTTGCCAGTGCAGAGTTGATTTCGCGGCAAATAGAGGAAATTGTGACGATGATTTCCAATGCCAAAAATTTAAATATGCAAATTGCAACGTCTTCAGAAGAGCAAAGCCGAACATCAAAAGATATTGACCGCAATGTTGATAGGATTACATCGCTATCGCACGATACGGCTGATGGTGCCGAACAAACACAGCGGCAAGTTGATGGCTTGCACCGCTCTACCCACGAACTAGAAGCGCTTGTGGAGAAATTTACCTTATGAAGGCTTGGCAGCGAGTGAGTTTGATGCAAGCAATACGGCGCCCCTTTTATATTCTGTGGTTAAGTGTGGTGGTTTTTTGCGGTGCCTTGTTACCTTCTTTTTTTGCTGGTGCTAATGCGAGTGAATCCAATACGGTTGTTAAATTTTATACTTGGCGCACGCAAGATAAACCCGTATGGCAAGCGGTTAATGAGAAAAATTTAATCCCCGGTGTCACCGTAGAGGTTGATGCAGTTTTTCGTTCGGTTTATCGCTCTTATGTTTTTTTGGCGTTGCAAAATGGCAAAGCCGATTTGTTCTTATGGCAGCCGGGCGCTACTAATTTACAAGAACTGGTGCGGCGCAATTTTATTGAGCCTTACCCGCACGATTTAAGCATGATGAATTCTGCCGCAATATTGGCAGGCAAAAGCGCACAGGGTATTTCCTATGGTGTGCCTTTTGCCTTGCAGCTGCAATCTATGACGATTAATCGCAAACTATTGCAAAAGCACGGTTTGGATCAAAAACCGCAGACTATGGCCGAGCTAACGCAAATGTTCGAGGCGTTAAAAGCTAAAGGTATAAATCCAATGCACTTGGCGGGAGGTACTAACTGGTATGTTAAGCAAGTATTGGCCGAGGTATTGTTGGCAGGCTTAGTTGACGAGGAATTTGCAGCTGCTTTGCTTGCCGGGGAAGAATGCTTTACATCACCACGCTACCGCTTAATTTTTGAAACCTTGGCACGCTGGCAAGCCCAAGGGTTTGTTAACGATAATATAACTACCGAAGATTATGGCGTAATGGCAAGGGCTGTTGCTGTCGGTAATTCTGCTATGAATATTGATGGTGCATGGATGGCTGGGCCAACGTCCATCTTTTATGAAATAGACCCTAATTTCGAGCTGGGTTTTTGGCCTGTTCCAGGTTTATCGGGAAAAGTTTATGCCTTGGGTGATGGTACTTTCCAGGTAGCTGCTACGTCTAAAGTACGTGCCGCAGCGCAGCAGGTGCTGGAATTTACCACAACGCAAAAATTTGCGGAGCTATTCGCAGAGCACGTAAATGAATTGCCAGCATACGGCGGAGCCTTTTATATTAAAGAGGGCGACCTTAAAAATATGGCCGCGATTGTTGCGGATAATGCTTATCCAGTTAGTCTTTTTACAGCTTATGCGCTTAATCATGACAGCCCTAGTTATAATGATCTTGTCTTTAGGGCGGTCGAGGATATTTTAGCTGGCAGCAAAACCCCTGCTCAGGTGGTCGAAGATATTCAACTGGGGTTGAACAGCTGGGGGTATGTTGGCGCTCTGAACTGTCAGTAAGTTTGGGCTTGTCGTTGAAAAACTTCCTTTATGTGTCTAAAACCCAGCCTCTAGGGTTGCTAACAAAACCTAAAGGGGCGTAGTAGTCGTTGGCATCTGGCGCTGCTAATAAAATGACTTTGCACTTCTTTTGTAGCGCTTGAGTTACGCCTGTTATTAATTGTTTGCCAATGCCTCTTCGCTGTAAATCATTGTGGACTGCTAAGTCTGAAAGGTAGCACGCGTAATGAAAGTCTGTCATTGCGCGCGCAATTCCAACGAGGCGTTTGCCGGCGGGGTTTTCTTGCCAAGCGCTAACAATTAGGTTGCTGTTATTAATCATACCGTCGGTGCAGTGGGTATCGCTTGGCCTGCGCTGCCCTAGCGCGCAATTTTTAAGCAGTTGGCGAAAATCGTCCCCAGTGACTAGGTTGGTGTTTTCGCCGGCGATGTAGCTATGGTAATGAATGTCATTAGTTGGCATGGTGCTGCCTTAGATAAATATGCGCGCGGAGCAAACAAGGAAAGTTAGGTGCGAATACCGTATTATGCCCATAAATAAACGAGAAGTTAAATCGCGCCTATTTCAAGCGTGATGGCATTAAGTAAGGGTGGGGGCTGTGCAAGGGTTGGATATAGGGCAAACATTAGAAGGCGGTGAAAAAGCACAGCCGAGTATTGCCATTGTAGGTGGCGGCATGGTGGGCGCGGTGCTTGCCTTATTGCTCGCGCGCAATTTGCCGTGTGCGCATATTACTTTGTTTGATCGGTACGAAGCGGGCGAGCAAGAAAGGCCAAGTTTTGATCGGCGCTCTACGGCGATAGCGCCTTCTACCGAGCAGTGCTTCCGGCGTTTGGGGCTTTGGGCGGCATTAGCTGCTCACGCGACGCCTATAGAGCAAATCCATGTGTCTGATAAAGGGCATGCTGGCATGGCTTTGTTCGACCCCAGTGATAATAGCGGCGCGCCCTTAGGTTACGTTATTGATAATGGCGGCATGGGGCAGGTACTGCTAGCGGCTGTGAATAATCAACCCAACTTACAGAGCGTTCAGGCCAACGTTAAATCTATTAATATGGTGGCCCTGGGGGCAGTGTTAAATGCTGGTGATACCTCTGGCCAGAATGCGACAGTCTTTGATTTGGTAGTCGTTGCCGATGGTGCGCATTCCTCTTTGCGTAAGCAGCTAGGCATTGATGTGCGGCGAGTTGATTATCAGCAGCACGCCATAGTTGCCAATGTTCGCCATGAGTTACCTCACCAATTACAAGCCTTTGAGCGTTTTACGCCTCGCGGTCCAATTGCGTTGTTGCCTAAAGGCGGGCATGCGAGCAGTTGTGAAAGCGCTTTGGTGTGGACATGCCCCACCGACGAATTACAGAATTATCAAGCGCTTGATGGCGCACAGTTAATTCAGCGTTTGCAGTCGCAGTTTGGTTTTCGCTTGGGGCGCTTATTGGATATCGGTACGCCCAATTTCTACCCGTTAGAGCTGTTAGTCGCGCAAGAGCAAGTGCGCTCGAATGTTGTTTTGATGGGTAATGCGGCCCATTTTTTACATCCGGTGGCGGGGCAGGGCTTTAACTTGTCGGTTCGTGATGCCTTGCGCTTGGTTTCGGTGTTAAAAACAGCGGTTGCTGCCGGTAGTAGTATTGGCGATTTGGCCGTATTGCAAAGTTATGAAAAACAACAAAGGGCCGATCAGCAAAATACCATAGCGCTGAGCCATGGGTTTAACCGTATATTCACTCGCATGCCTTTTCCCATTCAGTTGCTAAGAACTTCAGGGCTTATTGCTCTAGAGCTAAACCCAGTATTGCGTGCGCAATTTATCCGCTTGCTTTCTGGTAGGGCGCAGCCTGCAGCTTAATAAAAAGGCTGCTACGCCAGTAGTTTATTTTTTACCATTTTATAATGGATGGACATATGAATTATCAAACCGATATCACCATTGTTGGCGGGGGTATGGCCGGTGCGGCACTGGCACTGGCGTTGGCGCAGGAAACCCAGTGGAGCATTGCGCTAATTGATGCCGGCGCAAGCGGCGACAAGGCTGCAACGGCCCCCCCCGTTTTGGCTAGCCGGGTAGTTGCATTAAACGAAGCTTCTATCAATTGGTTGACTCGGTTAGGCGTATGGCCTGAGCTTCAGGCCGCATATTATAGCCCCTACCAAAAGATGGTGGTTTGGGATGGCGAGGGAACCGGCGAAGTTACCTTTGATGCTGCCGATGAGCATCAAACACAGCTTGGTACCATTGTTGAAAATAATCACCTACTTACTCGGTTGTGGGGTGCGTTACAGGCAACCGGCCGTATTCATGTGGTTACAGCGGATGCGGTGAGTGATGTTGTTTTTTCGCAGGGGCAAGCAAAACACTGTGTGGAGCTTAAGTCGGGTTCGAAGTTTAAAACTTCTTTAGTTGTCGCGGCTGATGGCGCCGAATCGGTAGTGCGTACAATGGCCGGTTTAGGGGTAAGCGAAAATGACTATGGCCATAGTGCAATTGTTGCAACGGTAGAAACACAGCACGCGCACGATGGCGTAGCGTTCCAGCGTTTTTCAAATACAGGCCCGCTTGCATTTTTGCCTCTGCCATCAAAAGAGGGTAAGCATTACTGCTCAATTGTCTGGTCGCAACAGCAAGCCGTTGCTGACGAGCTACTAGCATTGGATGATGCAGCTTTTGTGCTCAAGCTGGAACGTGCCATCGAGCATCGCCTTGGTCGCGTACTGAGTGTGCATAATCGAGCGGCGTACCCACTAAAAGAGCGACATGCAAATAGTTACTATCGTGCAGGTTTAGCGCTAATCGGTGATGCGGCCCATACCCTTCACCCCCTTGCAGGGCAGGGTATTAATTTAGGTTTTGCTGATGCGCAAGCGCTAGCTACCGAGCTAAAGCGCGCACAAATCCGAGGGTTGCCTTTAGCCGAGCCAAGCGTATTAACCCGATACCAGCGCCAGCGCCGAGCACACAACACCGCGGCAATTAAAGCCATGGCCGCTTTTAAGGTTTTATTCGAAGCCAAAAGCCCGATGGTTGGCTTGCTAAGAAACGAAGGCATGCGCCTATTCAATCAAATGCCATGGCTAAAGCGTCAAGCGATAAAAGTGGCAAGAGGGAGCCTTTAAGTTGTTTACTGTTTAGATGGGCGAAAGTAGGGGGTTGCGAGTGCAGCTCGCGCTACCGAAGCGACTGCCGTTTACGGCAGGCCGACGCTTGCGACCGTTAGCCATAAAAAAAGCCTGACAGTGTCAGGCCTCTTTAATATGGCGGTGAGGGGCGAAGGTAGGGTTTTCGCGAGTGGAGCTCGCGCTACCGAAGCGACTGCCGTTTACGGCAGGCCGACGCTTGCGACCGTTAGCCATAAAAAAAGCCTGACAGTGTCAGGCCTCTTTAATATGGCGGTGAGGGGCGAAGGTAGGGTTTTCGCGAGTGCAGCTCGCGCTACCGAAGCGACTGCCGTTTAAGGCAGGCCGACGCTTGCGACCGTTAGCCATAAAAAAAGCCTGACAGTGTCAGGCCTCTTTAATATGGCGGTGAGGGGCGAAGGTAGGGTTTTCGCGAGTGCAGCTCGCGCTACCGAAGCGACTGCCGTTTACGGCAGGCCGACGCTTGCGACCGTTAGCCATAAAAAAAGCCTGACAGTGTCAGGCCTCTTTAATATGGCGGTGAGGGAGGGATTCGAACCCTCGAGGCCTTGCGACCTACACACTTTCCAGGCGTGCTCCTTCGACCACTCGGACACCTCACCAATAACCTTTGAGTTTTCAACACGTTAAGCGTGCTTTCGCTCAAATAAGGCGCGCAACTTTACCGAAGAGTCTCGGTAAAGGCAAATGTTATTGCGGCTTTTCTTTTTCCGTTCGGCAAGTCGGCAGTATTTGAACCATACTAATACAAAAGTCCATTTTTAACGCATGACAGCTAACGAGAGTATGTAAGGGGCGCATGGAGGTTAAGACATTTACGTTCATCGTATTGGCAGAGCTTTGTATATTGTCTGTGTTGATGGTGTTCGGCCTTATTTTTTATATTCAAAAGCTAAAGCAGCAGCTGAAAAAGGCACTTGCGGCACAAGCGAAGCCTGCCGCGCAAACCTCTGCGCCTGATGAGCCGCCAAACCCTGTTGATGAACTGGTGCAACAGCGCGATGTTATGCCTGATAATCTGAAGCAAAAAACCTACACCGCTTATATTGATGATGAGCTGATGAATGTGCGCAGGCACCATGAAGAGTTGGGTGGCGGCCGTGATATCGCCTTGGATATTGACCCGAGTGCACCATTAGAACGAAGGATAGCGGCGGTAAGGCACGCGGTATTAATTGCTGAGCGAGAGGCTACGCTGACGGAAGAGGTTAATTGGACCAGCTTGAAGGGGCGGTATAAGGCATTGCTGAGTTACTACGAAGACTTCCCTTCGCTAAAGGCCGAAGCGCGGATTCACGAATTGAGTGAAGCTTTGCGTTCGGCGCAAAAGCACGTTGCTTCCATTGAAAAATATAAAGGGCTGTATTTTGATTTGGAGGCCAGTTGGCACGCGAGTAAAAACCAGGCGGATGAGTACTACGAGCAAATCAAAGGGCGCGTGGATAAAAATGACGAAGGGGCCGATGGCTTAATTGAGTTGGTCGGCGAGTATCACCGTAGTTATGACAGCGTTAATGTGATTTTTGATAGCCAGATGCCGCTGCCAGAGACCATAGAAGCGGCTAGCGAAGAGCTTAGAGCCCTGCGTCGGACCACGGCCGAGCAGCATCGCTTGATTGATGATCTTAAAAAGCAAATCGATAATGCTACTGATGATAATGCCAAAGTAGCCCTTATTCGCAACTTAGAAGATGAGCTTAATCGGCAGCAACGCTTTTTGCGGGAGTCTGAGTCGTGTGTCAAATTAATGGAGGATGAGCTGTCAGTTACGCATAAAGAGTTGCAAAGCTTGAAAGCTAAATTGAAGGAGTTACCAAGTTTGCGTGCGCACTTAAAAGAGTTGCAGGACGAGTCTGGAGTGAGTGATGTGATGATTAACCGCTTGAAAGATGAAGTGTGTGACTTGAAGCTTGAGTTGTCCAGTAATGCCGAATCCTATGCCTCACAAGCGGTTCGCACTGTGGCGGCGAGCCCTGCTGCATCAGCTGAGCAGGACCCTGAGCTAGCAAAAGAGCTCAGTGCGTTGAAAAAGCAATATGCCGAACTAGAAGAGCGGTATTTGGATTTAAAGCTTCAGGGGTAGCCGTGTCGGTCGCGCTGCTTATGATTGAGGTTTCAGTAAAGGTCAATATGGACAATAGCGCGTAAAAGGCGTTTAATGCACAGCAATAATTAAGCACCTTTAATAACTATAGATATAGCAAAAAGTTTTAATAAAGACAGGCTTCGCTGGTTTTTGTTGAAGCTATAAGCATATGGTGCAATAAGCGTTCATCGAACAGACGATGAGAACAAGGTAAACACAATAACAATTGAGTGCGCATATGAGCGACAACTCAGCTAACAGCAAGAATTCCTCTCATTCTGAGGTTTCCTTGCGTCAGCACGACATTCGAGCTCTGATCTGCTTTGCAGCAGCGGGCACGGCGATTACCCACGTCAACTGGCCAGAAATCGATTGGCTTTTGTTTGGCGCAGGCTTGCTGGTGGGCGTGTATACGGTTGTTAGCTACTTCTTTATTAAGCGTCGAGTCATGAGCCAGCATAAGGCTTTTGACCGTTTTATGATGGCTGATGCGGCTGTGATTGGTGCGGTACTGAGTTTATGTGACTTTAGTGTGTTACCAACGATTATGTTTGTCACGATGGTGCAGTTCAACAGCCTGATTAACGGCGGTATTCGCAAGTGGGTGCTCGATACGCTGGCGCTATTGTTGGGCGTGGCCGCAAGTTTTGCTCTCCATAGGCCTGAGTGGAATTATTCTAGCCGCTTGGAAATTAGCAGTATTAGCCTTGTCGGTATCTTCGTTTATTTTTGTGCTTATGCGCTTTATGCATACAACCGTATGCGCAAGCTCACCGAGCAGGTTAAGCGCCTTTCTAGTGAGCATACGCTTTATAAACTCAAAACCTATAAGCTTGCACGTTACTTGCCGCCAACAGTGTGGAAGGCCATTAGCGAGGGGCGCGAGCAATCGCTTACCACCGAGCGCAAGCGGGTGACGGTGTTTTTCTCTGATATACAAGGTTTCAGCACGTTAGCCGAAGAGCTGGAAGCAGAAACGCTGACAGAACTGCTCAATTCTTACCTTACCGAAATGGCGCGTATTGCGGCCAAGCACAAGGGCACCATCGATAAGTTTATGGGTGATGCCGTGATGGTTATTTTTGGTGACGCGCAAAGTGAGGGCATGAAAATGGATTGCCTGCGCTGCGTATCTATGGCAATTGAGATGCGTAAAAAAATGCAAGAATTGCAGGCGCGCTGGTATAACCAAGGTATCAAAAAGCCGATGTTAATTCGCATGGGAATTAATACGGGCTATTGTACGGTCGGATCTTTTGGTACCAGCCATTACATGGATTACACCGTACTGGGTACACACGCTAACATTGCTTCGCGCTTAGAGTCTGCTGCAGAGCCTGGGGAGATTCTTATTTCTCACGAAACTTGGTCTTTAGTTAAAGATGTGGTGATGTGTCGTGACCAAGGCGAGATTAACGTTAAAGGCTTGACTCACCCGGTAAGAATTTATCAGGTTGTCGATTTCCGAAAAGACTTAGGCAAAGGACAGACTTGGTTTGAAGAAAATATGACAGGCTTCTCGATGCATATGGATTTAGAGAAAATCCGCAATTACGATAAAGACCGCGTTGTTGAAATGCTCAACAACGCAGCGGCACGCCTTAAGGGTAAAAGCATTAAATAAGTTTTAGTGAGGGGCTCTTTCGTGTTCGGGGACGAGCTCTACGGCGCGTACGACCTTGGTTACCCCTTCCGTTGTCCTTGCTAGCTCGGTGACATGCTGGGTTTCACTTTCGGTGAGCAAGCCCATAATGTAAACCACGCGATTCTCCACCACAATTTTTACGCGGTTAGATTCTATTTCTGTACTACCAATTAATTTGGTGCGTATTTTGGTGCCTATCCAATTATCGTTTGCGCGCGAATATATCGAGGCTTTGCTGGCGACGCTAAGCTGATTGTGAACTTGGCGTACCGAGTTGATATTACGTGCGGTTTCACCGGCCAGTTCGCGTAGCTTCGCAGAGGGAACTTCCCCAGTGAGTAACACCACGCCGTTATAACTCAGCACTGTAATGTTTGCTTCGTCTAAGGATGGGTCCGCTTTGACAAGGTTAACTTTAAGGTGGGTGGTAATTTGTCGGTCATCAAAAACTTCTCCCATGGTACGCTGCCCTGGGTCTTGTTCTATTGGTCCTTGATGGGTGGCAGCCAAAAAGCTAGAGCAGCCGCCAAGGCTTGCGCTGATAAGGCATACCGATATTGTGTGAGGTAGACGTTCAAGCATTGCAGGGATACAGCGTTTTTTCATAGGTAGTAGTCGGAGTTCGCGGTGTCTTTTGTTGGGAGGAGCTTTTTTTAGCTTGGTTGGTTATGTCGATTACTCGATACCAAAAAGGTTTCGATCAATAAGGTCGCATAGGCAATATAAACTGAGCAAGTGAATTTCGTGAATTCGGCTGCGTGAGTCAATATCGGCTCTTAGCTCAATATCGTGGGTGTCTAGTAGGCTTGCAATGTCGCCGCCGTCACGCCCTGTGAGGGCGATAACATTTAGGCCGCGGTCGTGCGCAGTGGTTACGGCCTGAATTAAGTTAGAGGCATTGCCGCTGGTTGTGATCACCACTAGCGTGTCGCCTTCTTCGCCCAGTGCGCGTATAGGCTTTGCGTAAACTTCGTTGTAGTGCGCAGGTGTCACCATAGCTGTATAGCTCGCCATATTGGCGCCCAACCAAATAGATGGCAGGCTAGGGCGCTCTTTTTCGTAGCGGTCGATAAGTGCTGCGCTAAACATTTGGGCTAGCGCCGAGGATGGGCCGTTGCCGCAAACTAGAACTTTGCCCTCGTGCAGTAGTGTTTGCACCAGTGAATCAGCTGCTTGCGCGATTAAGGGCGCCAGTGTTTCACCAACATTCATTTTGGCTTCAATACTAGCCTGAAACATTTCGTATACGCGTTGTGATGACATGTTAATTCACTGCTTATTAGTTCGCTAAAAAGGCATTTTGAATCCACTCGATAGAGCTGGCTTCAAGATTAATAATTCCGATCACATCAAAACGAATTTGTGCGCTGCTGGGCACTGCGCGCTCGGCAATAAAGTGCTGAGTGGATAATATGATCTTGCGCTGTTTTGTTTTTGTTACCCACTCGGCAGGGGTGCCAAAGTGTGTGTTTTTACGGTTTTTCACTTCAACAAATAACCATTGCTGCTGCCGTTTAAAAACTAAGTCAATTTCGCCTTGCGGGCAATGATAGTTCTCGGCAACAAAGCTAAAGCCTTGTTGCTCAAGAAAATGTTTGGCTAATTGCTCGGCAGCTGCGCCGGTGTCGCGGCTTGTCATTGTATGGCTAATTAATTGTCATAGTGTGCGGTAAGTGCTTTGATTCTGCCATGACTAAACTGCGCCCACTGTTGTGTGCGTTCAAATAGGCGTTGTTCTGTCAGCGATAAAATACCGGTTTGCCCCCAAAAGTTGGCGCGTTTGGAAGCGCTTAATTGTTCAAGCCTTGGGTACAAATAATAAGCGTCGACGCCGAGTGCATATAAGCGCTGGCTGCGAGCATTTAACGACTTGCCCTGCAAAATGGCTGATCTTTCTGGTGTTTCTTGGAAAAACCACGGTAAGTTGCTAAAGGTAATACCGTTGAGGTCGGGTTCTTTTTTATTATTGCCGCCTTCATAAATACTACTGGTGCTGTAAATGGGAATGTCGCCGGCGTAATGAAATGCCAGTAAAGGCTTAATTTGTCGGCCTTGTCGCGGCTGCGCGACAAGGAATACCATATCAATATCTTGCCGGCGGCGCGGTTCAAATTCAAAACGTCCTACTAATTGCCGTAGCTCGCGAGCACGTGTTTTGCTGATGTCTAAGTGCATAGCGTGCTCTATAACTTGGGACAGCTTTCGCTCGTCGGAATAACGCACGCTATCCACTACGGTGCCACCTAGTGCTTGCCATCTTTCGTTGAATACTTGGCTGGCGCGATCACCGAGGTTGTTGGTGGGCGCTAAAATTAAAGCTGTGCGCTTGCCGTCTGTGAATGCTCGCAAAGCGGTTTGTGCAGCCTCGTCTTCAATGCCTAACCCTAATTGAAATAGCTGCTTAGGGTAAGCGTTCGAGGGCTCAATTTGGTTGAGCACTAGCGTGGGTACTGCCAGTTCGGGGCGCAATGCTAGCTCGCTAATTTTTTCTTTGCTTAGCGGGCCAATGACTACTTCGGCGCCTTGAGACACCGCAAAATCGTAGTGCTCATTTATGTTGCCTTGGCTGACATCATAAATATTAATTTGCGGTGTCTGGCCACCAGCGTTTTTATTGGTGAAATAGGCGGCCATAAAACCGTCGCGAATCGCTTCGGCAATGGGGGCCAGTTTATTGCTAAGGGGCAGTAGCAGCGCAATGTTTTGTGGTTGATTGTTTACCACTTCAGCTATCAGCGCTAAATCTGCGGGCAGTGGGTTGTTGGCTGGGTGCTCTGGCCATTGCTGCTGCCATTGTGTAAGCGCGCTATATTGCTGATTGATATTGCGCTGGTTATTTTTGCTCACAATGGCAAGCTCGTACCAGCCCAGCGCTTGATGGTGTGTGCTGGCTTGGCTTAGCGCGTTGAGTTGCTGAATGTCGAGATCCATAAGTGTCATCCAAATAAGCTCTTGGTTTATTTGGGCGTCGGATGCACTGCTTTCGCCGGTGGTCTCTTGTGCCTGAAGGTGGCGGCTCAACGCGATGCGCTCGTTAATCACTTGGTCGGGTTCGCCAAGGCTGTTATAAATTTGAGCTCTTAATTCGTGCAGTTGGCTAGCTTGGCGGTGTGTGATCGCAAGCGCGGGTTCGGCATCTATGGCTGTGGGCGCTACCAGCAAGGCAGCTAAGCGCTCATTTTCGAGTAACCCTTTAGCGGCGTAAAGATTATCAAGCTGAAGGTACGCTTGGCTTTGAATCTCAACCTGTTTGGCGTAGAGTGCGTCGCCTAGCTGGCTGGGGTTGAGTGTACGGGTAATATCGAGGGCGCGGTTGGCGTCTTCCAAGCTAAGGAATAGCTCTGCCGCGGCCAATATTTGCTTTTGTTGGGCGGCGCCTTGCAGCAAGCTGGCGTTGGCTAATAACTGCTCCGCATCAGCAAAGGTTACGCTCACCTCGTCTGAGCTCGCGTCTTTTGTTCCGGTGCTTTGGCAGCCAGAGAATATAAAGCTTGAAAGTAACAAGCTGTATGCCAAACGTTTTTTCATTTAGCTAAAACCTTAGGAGGTATTTGTGTCGAATAGCACCGCAGGTGGCACGTTATATATTGTGGCCACACCTATCGGTAATTTGGGCGATATGGTACAGCGTGCCATTGATATTCTCCACAAGGTGGACGTGATTGCTGCCGAAGATACGCGCCATAGTGCCAAATTGCTGCAGCATTTTGGTATATCAACAGCCACAACGGCCTATCACGATCACAGTGACGAGGCTAAAACGCAGTCATTGATTGAGCAGTTAGGGAGCGGCGAGAGCATTGCTTTGATTAGCGATGCAGGAACGCCATTAATTTCTGACCCTGGTTACCGCCTTGTTCACGAAGCGCGCAAGCAGGGTTTAAGGGTAGAGCCTATTCCCGGTGCTTGTGCATTTGTCGCTGCATTGTGTGCTAGTGGCTTACCGAGTGACCGTTTTAGTTTTGAGGGGTTTTTACCCGCTAAATCCACTAACCGCGAGCAGGTATTAAGCGCGGTATGTGAAGACTCTCGTACGCTGATTTTTTACGAATCGCCTCACCGGATTAGCGCTAGCCTAGAGTCCATCGCTTTGGTGATGGGGGCTGAACGCGAGATGGTGCTTGCGCGCGAGCTAACAAAAACGTTCGAAACCTTTATTGGCGGTACTGTCGCGGAGGTTATTGCGGTGTTAGAGCAAGATGCTAATCAAAAGCGTGGCGAGATGGTTTTGATGATAAAAGGGTTTGAGGCCCAGGCCGAGCGTGAAGTGAGTCGTGAGGTGGAAAATATGCTGGCCATTTTGTGTGAGGAATTACCCTTAAAAAAGGCAGCTGCGCTTACGGCTAAAATTACAGGGCTTAAAAAAAATGTTCTGTATCAATTAGGGTTAGATCTGAATAAATAATGGCGAGCCTTGCGGGCTCGCCAGCGTTTTGTTTACTAGGGTTACAGCTCGTATAAGCCTTCAAGTAGCGGGTCAGGCGCACTGGCAGCGGTTTCAAATAGGCTGTCGAAGCCTGCATAGGTGTTGTTTATCCACACTTTAACGCGGTGCCTTTCGGTTAGCGTCATGATGTTGATGTTGTTGGCAGCAGCCCAAAAGCTGCTGTTATTAAAGTCGACTTTTTGCGTCAACCTCGCGTGTAGTGCGGGTAGCTCAAACATATGAGCGCCACGAGATAAAGCTTTTTGGTAAATAGGGGTATCTTCAAAAAGGTCGAAGTTATCGCCGCGCCCCATATTTTTAACCACAACAAGCTTAAGATTCGTTTGTGTCACATTATCGAGCATTACGTCTAGTAGGCGGGCCGAGTCTGCCCCGTCATCCATCACGTGCCACAGAAATACCTCGAAGCCTAAGCTATCAAAAATGCAGAAAATATCACTGTCCTCAAACCACTTGTGCAGGTGGCGTGTGGTTTGCGCGGCAAGGTCTACAATGATTTCGGCGTCTGGGTGTTTTTCGGCGGCTTCGACAATCTGGTCGAGGCTAGAAAAATCTTCAACCAAAACCGGTGATGTGAAAGCATTGTAAAAGCGAGAAAAAGTTCGGTGTGAGCGGTCTGTATCAAAGCCGATTAGGTGCCGCTTGTGATCAATGGTGTATTGAGCTAATAGTCGCGAGGTTAGCGATTTACCGACACCCCCTTTTTCGCCACCGACAAAATGTATACGACCCATTGGGTTCCCCTTGAAGTTGATTTATGTTGTTGAAAGTTGAATGAGTTGCTCTTTTTGTATCTTGCTAAGTTGCTTGATACGGTATTCGCGTTGGTAGGCTAGCTGTTTACTGATAAAGCTTTCTTGATACTCGAGCGTAATAGGGCGCCGCACGCGGGTGTATTTGGCGCTTTTTTTATTGCAATTATTGTGCTCGTTTATGCGTCGCTCGACATCAATCGTAACGCCGGTGTAGAGGCTGTTATCGCTACAACGGGCAATGTATAAATACCATGCCGGCATAATCAATTTACCTGCGTGTAAAAGCGGTTACTCAACAGCAACCACTTGGTCTTTACCGTTGCGCTTGGCGCGGTAAAGTGCTTTGTCGGCTTCGTTGAGCGCAAAGCTGATATCTTTGGGTTGGGTTAAGCACACGCCAATACTGCAGGTGGCGTACAGGTTGGTTGGGCCGACCACCATGGGTTTGGCCTTGATGATGGTTCTTATTCGATCAGCTAGCAGAAGGGCGCCTGCGGCATCGATATCGGCGGCAACCACGGCGAACTCTTCCCCCCCAATGCGAAATAGCTTGTCGCCATTGCGCAGGCAGTTTTGTGTTGTTTGGCTAAACGTTTGCAAAACGCGATCGCCGGTGGGGTGGCCGTAGGTGTCGTTAATGGCTTTAAAGTTATCAATGTCCAAAATAAAGACGGCAATGCGCTTTTCGTCTTTGCGCTGGCTTCGACTGAGTTTCGCGCAATGATTTTCAAATTCTACTCGGCTGCCTGCGCCGGTTAGGGTGTCTAGTTTGAGTTGTTGTTCTAGGTCGAAAATCTTATTGGCAATATCACTGTTGTTGCGCAGTACGGCCACAATGTGCGTGGCACCTGTGGCTTGGCGCTTGCTGAGGTTGAGCGAGGCAGGTATTTTTTGCCCTAAGCGGTTTTGGATCAAAATGTTTATGGGGCGGCTGCGGCGTAGCGATAAGCGCGGCGAGCGAAAAAATTGGTGAATTAAGCGCTCAAACCGAGAGAATTGTTCGCCGGGTATTAATGTGCCAAAGCCAATATTTTGTAGGTCCTCTTTGTTCCAACCAAATAGTAGTGCCGCGCCATGATTTGCGTGCAGTACTTGTAATTGCTGGTCGAGCAATAAAATAGCATCGGGCGATAGTTCGAGCACTTCGCTGATGTGGTTTTGTAATTGCGAGTTTTTACGCTGTTCGCGAACAAATTTCTTGAGCCAGCTTTCTTGCACGATAGCGTTGTTGGCAAGCACTGTGGCAATTAATAATGTGGTAAATAAACAAAAAATGGCTGCGGCAAACCCTGCCCGCAAATAGCCTAGGTCAACCGCCAGTGCGAGGCTTGAGCCAATACTGAGTGGCACGATAAGAACCAGCATAAACAGCCATTGGAAATTGCGCGCGTAATGGCTATTGCGGGTGAGTAAGCCGGCGGCGCCTTTGCTGGTGGTTTGGCTTAATAGTGCAAAGAAGGTCAGTAATAGCGCTGCGGCAGTGGGCACGGGTAGCACCCATTGGTCATAGCTGGAATACATCGCAACAGGATCAAAGATATAAGAAAAGATGCTCAGCAGCGGGATTAGTGTAAATACGGTTAATAGGCCGTCGTACAAAATAATGTGCGTTTGCGGCAATGTGCGCCCGGTTAGCACTAGCACGCCAATCATAGCGAGCGTAATTGGGGTGAGTAAGATCGAACTTGGCAGTACGTTGCTATAGCTAGCGCTTGTTGAAAGCTGGTCAGCGATTAGACATGCTGGTATAGACGCTAGCCCAAGAATGCTAAAGGCTCGACTTAGTGTAAGTTTTTGTAGTAGCTGACAACCGAGGGCGCAGCCAATTAGGAATAAATTAATGGCGGCCAGCAGGCTCATTGGTGGGCTAAATGGAAATGGGGATAGAGCGTTTTGCTGGCCGAAAGCGATACTCAAAAGATTGGCGCCACTTAGCACCAGTACCAACAAGGTGGCCACTGTGGCATTCAGTGATTTGGCACTTTTGCCGTTAAATTCGTCCGTCACGAGTCGTTGCGTCTTCCGATAGTCACATTGCTGAGCAGTTGTGCATCTCTTCAAACCACCCGAGAGGCTCTGCAGGCTCTATTAAATACTTTGTTAAAATAAGATCTGCTCGTGGATTGCGGCTTTTATCACCAGTTGCGATGCACTGTGTTTGTGCGGGTGCAAAGCGCATGTATTCTTGCTTCCCACTTAGCGATTGCCTTTTGCAAAAACGTTATAAGCTTGCTGATTCATGGAATCCGTAGGGCTACAATTTTGCGTAAAACGAAGACTAAAGTAAACCGCAAGGCTAACATGCCGCTTTAGATAACGCAGCTCATTTTATCTGCTTAAGTTGCCGTTAGGTTTATTGTGTTCTTAAGTAAGCGGCGTTCGTGCAATGGCCCATACCTCTATGTTTTTGGCTCCAGCTTTTTGAAGTGCATGGCTTGCCGCAATGGCGGTAGCACAGCTGGTTACAACATCGTCCACCAGTATTATGGTTTGAGGGATTGGATATGGAGCTTCAAAAACGTTGTGCAGGTTTTGCAAGCGTTGCTTACGGCATAGGGCCTTTTGTTGCTTGGGCTCGCGATTTGCCTTCAGAGCGTATTGCAGGGGAATGTTTAGTGAGCGACTTAAATGCTGCGCCAGCACGACGCTTGGGGTGTAGCCACGCTTTGCGCTGTGCTTTGGGTGGCTAGGTACAGGCACAATGATTGCCTGAGTTACTGGAGTTACTGGAGTTACTGGAGTTACTGGAGTTACTGGCTTTGTGACTAGGTCGCCATTAATATTTTGCTGGTGCTGGTGCTGGTGCTGGTGCTGGTGCTGGTGCTGGTTTAGCCACTGTTCGCAAAACATGCGCCCAATATCCCACTGTGAATGGTTTTTAAAGCTACGCATCAAATAGCTAACTGGATTTTCGTAAAGTAGGGCGCAGCGAGTGCGTTGGTAAGGCTTTGGTTTTCGCAAGCAATCGCCGCAATGATTCCCGTGAGGGGTGGGCAGGGCGCAAACGGGGCAGCATTGCGGCATATGCGGTAGTTGCATTAGGCAGGCGCTGCACAATGCGCTGCGATAAGTGCAGGCTTCCGAGCACAGCTGGCACTTAGGGTCTAGCAGTGCTGTAGCGCAGTGAATCACTTGGCGTATGAATCCTCGTTGTATATTTTGCGGGTATAAAGCCTTACTGGTGTGTGGAATATGCATCGCTGTAAACTAAAATCCTTTATAAAAGTTGACAGTGCGAACCATCGATTTAACATAGCGCGCTTTGATTGCACCAGAAATCTTCAGTGAGCTCTGGTTTGCAGTACTTTTTAATGCTCGGTGAGTGCAAAACTATGTCTGATGTCTCGCAATTACTTCGTCACAATTGGACGCGCGATGAAGTAACTGAATTGTTTAATCTGCCGTTTAACGATCTGCTGTTTCAAGCGCAAACAATTCATCGCCGCTTTTTTGATCCCAATAAGGTTCAGGTTAGTACTCTGTGCTCTATTAAAACGGGCGCTTGTCCTGAAGATTGCGCCTACTGTCCGCAGGCGTCGCGCTATAACACGGGGCTAGAGCGCGAAAAGCTCATTGCGGTGCAAAAGGTGATTGAAGAAGCGAAAACAGCCAAAGAAAAAGGCGCCACGCGCTTTTGTATGGGCGCCGCTTGGCGCACGCCAAATGGCCGCGATATGGAAATCGTGACGGATATGGTTAAAGAGGTTAAGTCCCTAGGGCTAGAAACCTGCATGACGCTTGGCATGTTAGATAAGGCGCAAGCCAAAGAGCTTGCTGACGCAGGATTGGACTATTACAACCATAATCTCGACACTTCACCGGAATACTATGGTTGCATCATTACAACGCGCAGCTATCAGGATCGTTTGAATACCTTAGCTAACGTGCGCGAAGCGGGTATGAAGGTGTGTTGCGGTGGTATTGTAGGCATGGGGGAGGAGCAAAAAGACCGTGCGGGCTTGCTAGTAGAGCTGGCTAACCTTGAGGATCACCCTGAGTCTGTACCGATTAATATGCTGGTGAAAGTAGCCGGTACTCCGCTGGAAAACGAAGAAGATCTCGACCCTTTTGAGTTTATTCGCACTATCGCGGTGGCGCGCATATTGATGCCGGCCTCGCATGTTCGCTTGTCCGCCGGGCGCGAAACCATGAATGATCAAATGCAAGCACTGGCCTTTATGGCTGGGGCCAACTCAATATTTTATGGTGAAAAACTTCTAACCACGGCTAATCCAGAGGCTCATGCCGATCGCCGGCTTTTTGATCGCTTAGGTATCGAGCCGGAAGCTTACGTAGCGCCGGAAGCTGAGCCAGCACCCGCTGTGCAAACTTTTGAGCCGAGCGCCCAAAGTCAAAGTAATAGCGCGCAGTTTTTCGAAGTTAGCTGATTTGTGACGCTGGACGGCCATTTACAGGCGCGCTTGGCGGCAAGAGAGGCTGCGCTGCTTTATCGCCAACGAGTAACCGTTGAATCTTCGAACCAAGTGGATCAAGTTGCTGCGGGTAACCCATTCGTTAACTTTTGCAGTAATGACTATTTGGGTTTGGCAAATCACCCTCAAGTAAAAGCGGCCATTAAGGCGGCGGTGGATGAGGCCGGCTTTGGTAGCGGCGCTTCTCACTTAGTGAGCGGGCATAGCCTATGGCACCATAAGTTAGAGCTAGTGTTGGCCAGGCTTACCCAGCGGCCCCGCGCATTACTGTTTTCGACAGGCTATATGGCTAATATGGCGCTGGTTACTGGGCTGCTTGAAAATGGCCAGTCGGTCGTTGGTGATAAGCTCAATCACGCCTCGTTGGTTGATGCCGCTCAACTGGCTTGCGCGAACAAAAGTAAGTCTTCTTTTTTGCGTTATAAACATTCCGATATGGCCGATTTAGAGCGCCAGCTAAAAAAAACGTCTGCTGGTACATTGGTGCTGACCGACGGGGTTTTTAGTATGGATGGCGATATTGCTCCACTGCCTGCGCTTGCTGCACTTTGCCGTAAGTATAAGTCCTACCTAGCTGTGGATGATGCCCACGGTTTTGGTTGTTTGGGGCCTAACGGCGCGGGCTCGGTTTTGGCCGCAGGCTTAAGTGTTGGTGATGTTCCTGTGTATATGGGTACGCTGGGTAAGGCTGTAGGTGGCTTTGGTGCTTTTGTTGCTGGTAGCGAAGCTTTGATTGAAACATTGATTCAGTTTGCTCGCCCTTATATCTACACTACCGCATTGCCCCCAGCTGTTGCAGCTGGAAATGTGGCGAGCGTGGCGCTATTACGTGATGAACCCTCTTACCGGGTGCGCTTGCAGGAAAATATTACTCTCTTTAAGGCGCAGGCCAAACACCACCTTGCCTCGCTTGAAGGCGTTAAGTTGTTGCCAAGTGATACAGCGATACAGCCATTAATATTGGGTGCCGAAAAGCGCGTAATGCAAGTGGCGGGGCATTTGTTGCAAGCTGGCTACTGGGTGGGGTCTATTCGGCCACCTACAGTTCCTGTGGGCACGGCGAGGTTGCGCATTACGTTATCGGCTAAGCATACCCAGCAACACATTGACGGTTTGTGGCTGGCGCTGGCAGAGGCGCTTAAGGTAACTGAATATGATCGCTGAGCCAGCTAGCCCTCTTAGCTGGGCGCAGGAGGGGCCATCAAACTCACCGGTTATTATTGCAATTCACGGTTGGGCTTCTAATGCGCAGGTGTGGCGCGAACTGGCTAAACAGTTGCCTGAATACGGCGTGTTAACGCTTGAGTTGCCCGGTTTTGGTATTACCCCGTGCGATAACCGTTTATTCAATTACAACAATTTTATCAGTGCTGTTAGCAATGCCGTTAGTCTGGCCAAGCAGCAATGGCCTGCTTGTAATGCTCGCGATTTTTACCTAATGGGGTGGTCCTTGGGGGGGCAAGTCGCTGCTGAAGTCGCAGCGCGTATACCCGATGTGATAGCGGGCTTAATTACCGTGGCATCCAACCCCTGTTTTGTCGAGCAGCCAACTTGGCCTAGGGCCATGCCGGCAAGCACTTATGACGCTTTTAGCGAAAATTTTTCCGCTGGCGCTGCCAAAGTCGTTCAGCGCTTTCACGCTTTGCAGGCTCATGGCGCAGGCGAGCCTCGGGCGCTAAGAAAAACCATGCAACAGTATTTGCCGGTGTTAGATTCAGCCCAAATACCCGCTTGGCAAGCGACTTTGGCTTGGTTGGCGTTCGATGCGCGGCCAGCTTATGCGGCCTATGCCAAGCCGCAGCTGCACCTGCTGGCAGGAAACGACGCACTGGTTCCTGCTAATGTGCCCTTAGGGCAATATGGTGAGGTACAAGTTATCGCTGGCGCTAGCCATTGCTTGCTCCTAGAAAGAAGTAAGGCTGTAGCTCGGGCGGTGAGTGTTTTCATTAAAACCCATTGCGCGTCTGCTATGGATAAAAATAGGGTGGCCCGATCATTCAGTGAGGCGGCTGCTGACTACGATACGTTTGCGCAAGTCCAAAAAACGGCTGCGCAAAGTGTCGCACGGCGAGCTCTAAAATCAGCAATTAATACAGGCAAGGTATTGGATTTAGGGGCCGGTACCGGCGTATTGACGAACGCGTTAGCCGAGCAGGGAGCTAGCATGATCGCTTTAGACATTGCCGAAGGCATGTTGCATGTTGCGAGATCCCGCGCGGCGGATTCGCCACCGGTAAATTATCTTGCGGCCGATGCTGAGTACCTACCGCTGCGTGATGCTAGCATCGATGGTGTTGTGTCGAGCCTGGCTATTCAGTGGTGTACTAATTTACCGTTACTGTTCGCCGAGATCTACCGGGTACTAAAGCCCGGAGGGCGGGCGGTGATTGCAACTCTGGGGCCTGCAACCTTGCGTGAGCTAAAGCTTGCTTGGCAGGCGGTAGATGAAGCGGTGCATATTAATGCGTTTGCCAGCCGCTCGCAGGTAGAAAGCGCGGCAGGCGGTGCTGGTTTTGATGTTGTGATAGAGCAGCAACTTGAGCAGCTAAAGTACCCGTCACTCATGCCATTATTGCAGGCATTGAAGGGGATAGGTGCTCACAATAGTCATGCGCTGGCGCCAGCGGGATTAATGACGCGATCGAAATTCCAAACGCTCAAAAATGCATACCCCTCGCCTGATGGCGGGAGGGGCGGCGAAGTTGTGGCGAGTTACGATATTTTTTACCTCGAGTTGACTAAGTAGTCGATGCGTTTGCAAGACATTCTGAGTATTTATATTTATGGCAAAGCCACTTTTTATTGCGGGTACCGATACCGATATTGGTAAAACATTAATTGCTGCGGGGCTGTTAAAGGCATTTGCGTTGCAAGGTGTGACAACTTGCGCGCTAAAGCCTGTAGCGGCGGGCTGTTCTGGCGACCCGGGACAGCTGCGCAATAGCGATGCATTGTTGTTACAAAAAACGGCAAGCGTGCAGTTACCGTATAGTCAGGTTAACCCTGTCGCTTTAGCTGAACCTTGTTCGCCGCATATTGCTGCCAACCTTGAGGGGCGGAGATTACAGGTGGCGCGCTTAGAAGGTTTTTGCCGCGGCGTGCTTATGCAAAGCGCAAAGGTGTGTGTTATTGAGGGTGCTGGTGGTTGGCGAGTTCCTTTAAGCGAGCGCGAACTGATAAGTGATCTGGCTAAGGCCTTAAATACACCGGTTGTGCTGGTCGTGGGTATGCGCTTGGGGTGCTTAAATCACGCATTGTTAACAGCGGAGGCTATTTTACGGGACAGCTTGCCGCTGGTTGGTTGGGTGGCAAATTGTGTGGATGCCAACATGCCTCACTTAGAAGAAAATATCGAAACACTGAAGCGAAGTATTGCGGCACCTTGTTTGGGGGTAGTACCGCATTTGGAGGTTGGGGTTTTGGAGGAGGATGCTGTGCTTAAAGTGGCTAACGCATTGCAATTGCCTGCGTTAGCCCTTTAGCCTGCAGAGTTTATACGCTTAGTAGGCGTTGCCTGCTTTAGAAATTAAGCGCATAGGGGTTGCGATTAAAATTTTGAGGTCGAGCAGCGGCGACCAATTAGAAATGTACGCAAGGTCGTATTCAACGCGCTTTTCCATGTCTTCGATGTTTTCGGTTTCACCTCTGCAGCCGTTAATTTGCGCAAGGCCGGTAATCCCGGGTTTAATGCGGTGGCGAGCTAGGTAGGCATTCACTTTGTCGGAATAATATACGTTGTGTGATTCTGCGTGCGGCCTTGGCCCCACTAACGACATGCTGCCATTGAGTACATTAAATAGCTGCGGTAGTTCATCAAGGCTGGTTCGCCGGATAAAAGCCCCAACTGGCGTCACGCGACTGTCGTTACGTTTAGCTTGCTCGACAACAGTTTTGGCCTCGTGCTGGTACATGCTGCGAAACTTGAAAACGTGAAATTTAGAACCGTCCCAGCCGTCGCGTACTTGTTTGAAAATAATGGGGCCTGGTGAGCTAAGGCGCACAGCAATAGCTAGTGAGATAAGTATTGGGGAGAGTGCGATGATGGCCGCAAGCGAGATGCTTTTGTCCATTAAAAGTTTAATAAAGGCCGGCCCGCCGGCGCGAAGCGGTGTTTCGTTAAGGTTTATGAGTGGTACACCGCCGGCTTCGCGAACACTGTGGTTTAAAAGGTGTAATGCAAAGATATCTGGCGCCCAAATTAAATCGATGTTGTGCTCGAACAGCTTGTCTTGAAGTGCTGATATTCTATGGCTATCAGCTAGTGGTAAGGCCATGTAAATGCGGCGAATGCCATGCTGTGAAATGATCGCATCTAGAGCGTCTTCGGTGCCTAACATTGGGATGTTATTGTCGCCCCACGATTGGCTGTCTTGCTCTGTATTGCCAATAACACCGACAACTTTATCGTTCAGCCAAATGTTATTACTGATGGAGTTGGCCAAATGAGAGGCCATTTCACCGGTGCCAATAATTAGTGCGGGAATGCGAGCACGGTACTTTGCGCGGTATAAAACATGGAGCTTATGTGTGGCGTAGAGGGTGATGACTTGTGCGACATAGGCAATAAGGGCCCAATAGACAACCACTTGGCGTGAGTATACTTCGGAAGTTTTTGTCAGAAATGCCAGCCAAGCCAGGATAATAATAACGCTGCCCCAGGCGCGGGCTAAGTGCTGCATGCCGCCCGTTAGGCTGTCAAAGCGGCGAAATACGCCTAGCATATTGTAAATAATAGTCATTAGCAGCAGTGCAAATACCAGCATTACACGGTAGTGCTCGCCGACCGCGCCGTCCCGCCATAAGGCCAGACCTACTAACGTACAGCTAACAATCAGCAAATTTAGGCTGTGCTGAATCCATTGCGCAAGTGTATCGTGGTTTTGTAGTAAGCGTTTTGAGCGTTTGGTGTGAAGCGATTTGGGTGACGCAGAATTCATAGTGTTAGGCACGGCCTAGAAAATGAGTTGGTTGAGTATACCAGTCGGTTATAAGGGATGCACTTGTGCTTCGGTGAAAAGCTGTGCAAAAAAAAACGCTCCAAGGAGCGTTTTTTTAACTGTTGGTAAACCGCGGGTAGCGCAACAACAGTTTGCGATGTCTGCTTGTTTTAAACGCTACGCTTGCCGCGAGCACCCAAAACGAGAAGTCCAATACCACAAAGTGTTAAATATAAAGGTTCGTTCAATCCGTTGGTTCCAATCATGGGAAGCATGGTATCGGCGATTGTGGTTTGTGCAAACATGGCTGCGACAACGACGATTTTGCTCAATAATAATATACGGCCTTTCATGGGAAAACTCCTAACTGCTTTATGACCTTTTGGGTCTCTGTTTACCTTAATTTAGCGGGTTCGCTAATTGACATCTTCCTTAATGCACTACTTGTGCCAATATTGTTTTGTTACCTGCGGTTACATCGTTTTTTATTCAAGCTGTTGACTTTAAAGGGTTTTGTTGTTTTCTGTGTTTCAAGGTGTTACTTGTAGATTATGTAGTTGTTACACTCTTGTATAATTTACCGACATCGCTATAAGGCGCTGGGCGTAGGCTCAGTTCACAATAATATTGTACTTTTTCATAAGGTCGTACAAAGTTGGGCGAGTTACCCCCAATAGTTTTGATGCCGCAGAAATATTGCTTTCGGTCATGCCTAGAGCGCGAATAATGGCTGATTTTTCGGCTTGATGGCGAACCTGCCTTAGGTTCAAGAAAGTGCTCTCATTGCTATGCAGTCCTAGGTCATCAGAGGTTACTAGTTTGTCGTCGCACATCACGAGAGAGCGCTTAATGCGGTTTTCCATTTCGCGAATGTTGCCAGGCCATGCATAGCTGTCAATTGTATCGACAGCCTCTGGCGTAAAGCCAGAAATGTTGCTGCCATTTTGTTTGTTGTACATTTTCAGGAAGTGCCGTGCCAGAAGAAGCTTGTCGCCGTGGCGTTCGCGAAGGGGGGGGATGTGGATCTCCATTTCGCAAATGCGGTAATACAAATCTTCGCGAAAAGTACCTTCTTTGGTCATTTCAAGTAAGTTCTTATTGGTAGCACATACAACGCGAACGTCGATTGGGATTTCTTCTCGGCCGCCGACGCGCTCAATAACGCGCTCTTGTAAAAAGCGCAATAATTTTGCCTGAAGTACCAGCGGCATATCGCCGATTTCATCTAAAAAGAGCGTCCCTTCTTGCGCCATTTCTACTTTGCCTTGCGTGCGCTTGGCGGCGCCGGTAAAAGCACCTTTTTCGTATCCAAAAAGCTCCGCTTCCATGAGGTTTTCGGGTACAGCTGCACAGTTAATGGCAACAAGGCGCTTTTTATTGCGCGGGCTAAGTCTGTGGAGTGCTTTTGTTAGAACTTCTTTACCGGTACCGCTTTCGCCTGTGAGGGTGCAAGTAACATTAGAGGGTGCTAATTTCTCGATCATACGACAGACTTTTAGCATTGCAGGGTCGCCGGCAATAACGTCTTGCAGCGGCCCTTGGCGAGTCTCTTCTTCGGCGCGGTGGCGTTCTTCAAGTTGATAAATGTGAAAGGCGCGCTGAAGGATTAAATCTAACGTTTCAGCGTTGACTGGCTTTTGATAAAAATCGTACGCACCCATTGCAACCGCGCGAACGGCATTTTCGTAATCGGCATTGCCGGTCATAACAATTATTTTGGCATCTGGGTGTAGGCTGCTAATTTCTCGAATGCAGTGAAAGCCTTCTTCTACGCCTTCGTGGTCGGGTGGGAGGCCGAGGTCTTGCAGGATGACTGCCGGCTCGTTTAGGCGTACAGCGGTTATGGCTTCGTCGCGATTGCCGGCCACAAAGACTTCGTATTGGTCAAAGTGCCAGCGCAGTTGGCTTTGAAGGCCTTTGTCATCTTCGATAATAAGCAGTTTGGGTTTTTCCGTCGTCATGATGCGCGCCCGATGGTTTTTTGTATGAAAGGTTATTTTTGTTCTAGTAGTGGGAGGGTAATGGTGAAGGTTGTGCCTACATTAACTTGGCTGCTGACCACAACGCTGCCGCCAAGGTGTTCAACGTAGTCTTTCGCTTGGTATACCCCTATACCCATTCCTTTTCCGGTTTTGGTGGTTTCAAAAGGTTTGAATAGGCTATGCCTAATAAAGTATTCGTCCATTCCTTTGCCGTTATCGTCGATTTTGATGCATGCATGTGATTCGGTTCTTTCAACATGAATATCAACAAAACCACTCGCTTTGGTGGCTTCTTGTGCGTTTTGTATTAAATGGATCAATATCATGCACAGTGTATCAGGGGCGGCGAGTAATTTAAGGTTGTCTGCGTCGAGACGTAGACTTGGAATGGGCAGTGTTCTGCTGCAGCGACTTACGGCCTCTATAATAACCGGTTTTAGATCTATGCTGCGTGAGGCTTCAGGTTCCGAGCGTTGAAGCTTCTGTAAAAGTACATTTAGCCTATCAACTGAGCCGCTGATGGTGGTAAAAGCATCCTCAATAAAAGCGGGGTTATCTTTATGCTTGGCAGCGTTTTCTATCAGTAGTGATTGCTGGGCTATCAGATTTTTAAGGTCGTGCATCACAAATGCCGATAACTTGTTAAAAGTTTCGAATTGCTTGGCTTCGCTAAGTGCTTCAGATTTTCGGTGGCCTTCAATGTAGCTAGCAATTTGACGGCCTGTAATTTTCAATAAGTCTAAATCTTCCCAGTTTAAGCTGGTGTGTATTTTGGGCTCGTTCAAAATGATAAAGCCGGTGAGCTTGGTTTCGTAGATAAGTGGCATCACTAGCCAGACGTTATCAATCAGGCGAATCCAGTCCGGTAGTGTTTCGTTAAATTTATCGAGCTGTGTATTTGTAGGTGGTAGGCGTGGGAAGAAAACCCATTCGGAATCTCGAAAGACCCGCGCAAAGGGAGAGTTGAGTGGTTCGACTTGATTGTGTTGGACGTCGCATTCTTGGCTGAATGCTAAGGCGAAAGCATCACCTTTTGGGAGGTAGAGCGCGCCGCCGGGGCTTTTGAAAATTGACATCACAGTGTTTAGTGCAATGCCAAAAGCTTCTTGGCTATTTGCGGGCTTCGAGAGTCCGTCGATGAGTTTTAGCCATTCGGTGCGGTAGTCATATTTATGGCTAAAGAGGTGCTTGTTAATGAGGACATTTAGAATGTTGCGAAAGGTCGTTGATGTAAGTAATACAACAACCGCAATGATTGCCGCTGCGACAATAAATAAATACATGGCTTCAGCGATGCCGCCGCCAAAGCGTCGAATGTAAAGGCTAGCAAAGGCAAAAACCGTGATAATGGCAGCGCTTAAGCTAAATAAGCAAATGTAGAGGATTGCGGGGCGTGAAAGTGAGAGTCTTGCGTGCGGCTCTTCCGACTCTTTTCTTAACGTTAGGGTGCCGATGAGTAGGGCAAGGCTAGTTATTAGTGTGATGGTCGCCCGGGTTCCGCTGAGTGTATTTTGCGCGGCTAGCCCTGTCATAAGGGTAATCACGTGATAAGCGTTGTAGGCAAATAGAGCCGCTAAGGCCACGCAGATTAACTTGAGTAGGCGGATGTTACTGGAGCTGCAGTAAAGACGGTTAATAAAAAGCAAGCCCAGCATTGAGGTGGCGAGTGTGGGTAGGTTGAATATTAAGTGGTTGTGATCACTTTGATGCCCTAACCAGTACTGCCCCAGTATAAATACAGCGCTTAGCGGTAAAAAATAGCGTGTAAAGATTTTGGGTAGGGTTTTGTTGCAGTGCTTCTGCATGGACTGGATAAGTGTCCAGAGCCAAAAAAGCTGCTGGGCGCTATCGGCAAGTTGTGTTGTGTGGAGCCCGTGATCAGTCGTGTAGGCTAGAGTGTAGCAAGCGCAAATTAGCCAAATCGACTGCATGGCCGCGGCAACAGCAAATACTGGGCGCAGTGCAGGGGTGCGAAGCTGGGTGTAAAACGCAAAAATAAGGGATAGCGAAAAGACGGTTGCGCCTAAATAGGCAATGAACGTAGCGCTGTCATATGTCATGTTGTGGGCTTGCTCTGATTGCTGATATTGCCTCGCTAAGTAATATCAGCAATATGACCGAAATGTTAGCGGTACCTAAAGCAACTTTTGGGTTGTGTTATTTGCGCTTAAGTTGGCTTAGTGCGCGATTCATTAGGCGGTCAAATAGTGGCCCGCGGTGCATAATTTTCACACGCCCACTTTGTAAGTCAAGTGCGATATTTTTGCGGGACTTCGTAAGCTTCTTCATACCAAGGCGGTTTACAAACAAAAAGGCATCGGCAGAGGCATTGCTAGCGAGTTTGCAGGTAAGCATGTTTCCATCTTCTTTGTATTGGATCCAAGTGCCTACTTCTAGGTTTTTGGCTTCATCAAAGTATTGCTGTTCCAATGCTGTAATGCTTTGTTGTTGTCGCTGGATGGCGGTTTGTGGTGTGTTTTCGACAGGGGTTCTTTCGGCTGTTTCCTCTTGCGTGGCTTGAATAACTTTATCGCACAATGCGTGGCACTGCTCTTCATTCATGTGTAACGATGAAAGCCCAACAAGCAGGCGCGGCTTGATTGTGGCGAGAATATTTTGTGCTCTTGCAATGGAGCGTTCATCGGTGTGCTGCTGATCTAGCCATAAAAGGTCGTTCAATGTTTGGCCATGTGTAAGCCATTCAGGGCCTTGCCCCTCCTTGAGGAAGGTGAGTACTAATACCTGCTGCCAGTATTCGCTTATAAATTTTTGAGTGTGTCGATTTAAGCGTAGGTTGCAGGTGTAGTGTTGCATGCACTCAATAGCGGCGTTTTTTGCGCTTTCGAAGCGTGCGCGACCTTCTTCGGCCTGGCGGGTGCGTTGTTCAATGATATCGGCACGTTTGTTTTCTTGATCGTTTAGTCGCTCGAGTGCTTCAAGTTCTGATGTGAAAATATCTTCATTGAGTTCGTAAAGCTTGTTGATGCGCTTTACGCTGTTAAGCATTTTAATATAGAGCGGGTCATCGTCGGGATGTTCAAGGTTGTCGAGTGTTTGGGCCATCTCGGTTAACAAATTTAAAAACCGACGAACGATATGGTCTGACTCGAGGAAGAAGCTTTCGTTGCGCAGGGCCACTTTAAGCGTGGGGATTTGCAATCGACAAATTAGTGACTGCGTGATTGTGGTTAGCTCTTCATCTTCAAGTAGTTCATCAAAAAATGCGCCTACCAGCTGAATAATGTCTTCATGATAGGGGTTGAGGGCGTTAGGCTCTTGGCTGTTATCGCTCTCGAGTGCGCGGCTTACATAGTCACCTACCTGATTTTTCAGCGGAAACTGCTGTTGCTCGGCAACATTTAATTGTTGCTTTGTTAGCGCTGCTCCTAGAATCGGTAGTGGTACTACTGGGCCAGGATTAAAAGAGAATCGGTAGCTCAGGGTGGCATCGTTGGCTGCTTGGTAGCGCGCATTCGCTAAAATCTGTCGTAGCGAGTGAAGCGGCAAGGCAAACTGACTCGGCGCGATGACTGCTGGTGCTGGGTCATCGAGCGATGTTCGTATATCTGTCAATTTTGGTAGTGTATTGCGGTGCCTTGCTGTTGGCGCATCACGAAATAGGCCTTCGGATACCAAAAAGTCATTACATTGAGACAGTAGCGGGGAGAGCTGCCTGAGGAGGTGCTTCTCTAGTTGCTTAAATAAAATAACAACGGTCTTGCCGTTTAGTTTTGGGATAACGCTTGCGAAATTGTGAGCAAGCCACTCTGGCGAAAATGGAATTTGGCTGACAGGCAGTAATTCAAGTGGCGAAAGCTGAGTTAGGCGACGTGACAGTAATACGAGATCGTCATGGTATAGATTACTGACATTATTAATAACTGTTTCGCAGGCGAGTGCGCGATCGAGCTCGTCGCTAGATAGTAGGTCTAGGTTTTCCTGCTCTTGCGCTGTACTAAGTTTGCCTTGGCTTAACTGTAAGGCTTGCTCTTTAATGTTGTGCAAAAAATGCTCGATGGCTTTTTCTCTGACCATGCGCAATTCACGCATGGCGTCAAAATAGAAAGCTGCTTCGGAATTGCTGCTTGCGCGCTTGGATAGGTCGTACAGTAAGTTATCTGTCGACGAAAAAAAGTGCTCGAGCAGGCGCTCCACATCGTCACAGGCTATCTTCGAAAGCGAAGGCCATGCTGGATGGTGTGTTTTTACTGCGCTAGGGGTTGATTGCATAGCAATTCCGTACAAGGTAAAACCAGTTGCTGCCTATAGTATCGCGAGGTGGGTCGCAAAGCTAAGTTGGCAAGGTACATTTTGTAAAAAAGGGTGCTATTTTCGTACACCTTTGTAAATTAGACTATCAAAAATGACTGTCGCTGTGCTCTGGCGGTTGCGAATGCTCAATTCAGCTGGGGCGCAGGGTATCTTTTGTCGTCCAAAGTATCATAAAGCAAAAACTATACCGCAGGTTGCTTTTCGTGCGGAGCCTAGCCTAGGCGCCGCTGTTTTGGTGGGGGTAGCGCGATTGCTTCAGTGCTTCGTGCGCTAGAGTTAAGAGCATGGTGGTATGTGTGACTATTTGGTGTTTAAGAATTCGACATACAAGCTGGGTTGATATGTGCGAAGAATCCCTCTAAATATAGCGGCCCAAGCAGGATAGCGGGTAATCAATTAAATGCATAAACACTTTAGATATAATGCGCAATGGTGGGATATCGCTAGCCACTGGCGCAGCTTGTTTGTCGTCTACCCGGATACCGCTGTTTTGGATGGTTGGCGCGGCCTTTCTATGTTGCTGGTTTTTATTTTCCATCTCTTCTTTACGGTGCAAGAATTTGTAACGCCTGAGGGGTTTCAGTTTTTTTACCACGCTACGCATTGGGCGTTGCTGTGGGTTTGGGCTGGCGATCGTGGTGTGGACATTTTTTTTGTTCTGAGCGGGTTTTTGATTGGGGCTAGCTTACTTAAACAGTGGCGGTTGACCGGTGAGGTTGCGGTTCGGTCTTTTTGGTATCGACGAATATTGCGATTGGCGCCTGTGTACTACTTAATACTGTTACTGTACTGGCTTGCTAGCGGCCCTAATGCTGACAACATTTGGGCTAATTTTTTATACATCAATAATTATCTTAGCTACGAGCAAGGCGCTATGCTGTGGTCTTGGTCTTTAGCAATAGAGATGCAGTTTTATCTTTTGCTGCCATTATTGCTCGCCGCTGGCTTCTTTCGGCTTCGGCCATCTACGCGCTGGTTGCTGATGTCTATTGTGTTGTTGCTGGCGGTCGCTTTTAGGGCGCATATATTGTATGCGGATGAGCGTTTGGTTTCTGCAGAGCCTTGGCAGTTCTTGCTGGATAAGCCCACGTTTAAGCACTTTTTCACTGTTTTTTACGATAACTTCGAAACGCGTTTTGGCAGTTTGTTAATCGGGTTTATGGCTGCCTATGTGCTTGCTTTTCACAATGAAGCTTCGCGTTTATTTTGGGCTCGCTGGTATGGCGTGTTATGCGTGTTGGTGGCGTTGATGCTTGTATTGATGCTCACTGTCTTGCCTGGCGTGGTTTATCGCGTGACAGGTGATGATACGAATGCAGCTTTTGGCGGCCAATGGCAACTGATCTATTTGATTGGCCATCGCTACGTTTATAGCGCAGCTATTGCAGTGTTAATGCTGTATAGCCTGCAAGCAGGGGGCATTGCCCGTGTGCTGCAGGTATTTTTGGCATGTCGTTTGTGGGTGCCGCTAGCGCGCTTGTCGTACAGTATTTACCTGATACATATTATGGTTATCTTTGCTGTTTATAAGCTGACGCTACCCGTTCAGAGCTATGGGTATATTGACTATGAAGATTTTTCAGGTTTTAGGTTTGTGTGGCTGGCATTACTGAGTGGCGGGATAACTCTTGTGGTCGCTTTATGTTTGTATCTCTTTATCGAGCGCCCTTTTATGCAGCTCAGGCGATAGGGGCGGTTCTGTTGTTTGGGGTGGGTATTTTTTTGAATAGGTTTTGTGTAGATGCTAGAAAATAAGCACTTGATAGCAATGGCAAATCAGACCATGCCTTATGGTAAGTATGCAGGTCGAGTTCTCATTGATATTCCAGAGGATTATCTGTTGTGGATGGCGGGCAAGGGGTTTCCCGAAGGCCAGCTAGGGCAATTGCTTGCCCTAGTGTTAGAGGTAAAAACGCATGGCCAAGAGCATGTACTTAACCCTTTGCGGGGCATGCGCTTGGGTAGCGAGTAGGTAAGCCTTAAAGAGGCGGGCGCAAGACCAAGTCTATTCGCCGGTTGCGGGCACGGCCTTCTTTTGTTTCGTTGTTGGCGATAGGGCGGGTTTCACCATAGCCTATAGCATCTATTTGTGTGCTGGAGTCGATATTGGTTCGTAAATACTCCTTTACTGATTCGGCACGGGCAAATGATAAATTCAGGTTTGCACTGTCGCCACCAAAGGCGTCGGTATGCCCTTCAATAAGCAAGCTGTAGCCAGGGTAAAGCGCCGCAGCTTGTTTAAGCTTTTGAAGTAAGGCGAAGTTGTTGGAGTTAATGTGTGAGCTACCTGGATTAAAGGTGAGGCCAACAGCTCTGATTAAGATATTGCGTCCTTCTGTCATCACTACAGCTTCGTTGCGCTTAAATAGCTCGCTCACTTGGCGCAAGCTTTCTTTTTGAGCTTCTTGCTCTGCAATTCGCTGAGACTGAATGCCCATGCGCTTTTCTAGCGTAGAAATATCGCTTTCAAGTTGCGACAGCTCTTTTTTGCGCTCGCCTAGTTCGTATGCATCGGCGCGTAGGCTTTCAATGTTTTGCACTAGCGATGTCGCAACAACATCAAAGCCTTGGTCAAAGCTTGCAACCATATCGAGCGCTGTGGCGATATTAATAAGAGGTTTTTCAATATCCAGTAAAAACTCTTCGGTTGTGAGCTTTCCGCGGTCTAGTTGCTTAACCATTTCGGCTAAGTAAAGCGAATGCTTTGCCTCGTATCGAGCTTGTTTGGCGAGCGAGCGCGGGTAGTCAACGTCATAGCGGTTTTCGGCAAGTTCTTTCTCTGCATCGGCCAGTAGTGTTTCCGCATTTAATAGGGTTTTGGGGGCGTGGCGATCTACTTTCTCTTTGCGTGCTTGTTTGATGAGCTTTCTTGCTTCATCAAGGTAGCTGCTTTGAATGGCGGAAAGTTCGGCTGCACGATATTGCTTCTCGGCGTCAGTGGCTTTGCTTTTGGCGCGCTTTAAATTGCCGTCTTCAAGCTTTGTTGCGGCATACAGTAAAGACTCTTCGCCATCCTGCCATAAATCGCCCGCTAAGCGCTGAGAGTCGACACCTTTGGCATCGTTGCGTGCTTTTAATGTGGCAGCAAAGGTTAGTCTGGCCAACTCTGCATTTTTAGCCGCAAGCTTAAGGGCGTCGGTTGCGCGGGTTAACTCTTTGGTGATCCTCTCTTTTTGTTTTTGTTTCGCGTACAGCACTTCGGCCTTTTGGTAATGTTCGGAGCCTAAAGCGTAACCTTTGGGGGCTAGAATATTCGCTTGTGCAGCATTGGCGGCATTCAGGGCCTGAGAGGCTTCTTTAAAAAGCGCTGTTTTGTTGGTGTCAGCAAATGCGCTTGGGTTAAAGCTTGAAAAAAGGCAAAGGCACAAGCTAAAAAGTGAGGTTTGGATAGATCGCATTATGATCCTCTTATTGTTGTGGGCGATGTAAGCGGGAGTTGTGAATTCTGCGCGAAGCGAAACTCTACAGTAAACATGGTTTGCTCACAAATGAAGATTGTTTCACGGAGTATGCGTTTAACGGGGGTGTTCAATTTGATTGAATCAGAGTTTATTGAATAAAAAACGGCTGAAACCTAAGGTGAAGACTATTGACAGAGATTAAGTCAATAGTCTGAATTACGATAAGGCAGTTTTTTGTCACCCAGAAGGACTTAGCAAAACGCCCTTGATGACAATTTGATGACATTAATGTGGCTGCTTTCCACAAAAGCTGTGGATAACATAGTGGATAGTGTCTATTTATAAGCGTGAAACCCCCGTATTCTCTGCCTAAGCAGCACATTGGTTAAAAAGTAACCTCTTTTAAAAAGTTATTTAATATCAATGTCTTACGTTTTTACGAATGGAATTTCAAAGAAATTTAAGTAATTCTATTGACAGAAGCCTTGGTCTTGCTTTTGTGCTTTTTTTATGTGCATAAAAAAGCACTGCTTTGGTGCTCTGTAGTTTGTGCAGACATAAAACTGTCATTTTAATAGAGTCACAAAATTGACACTTAGTCGAATTAGCTATATCTGGGGTGCTATGGCGACTGCTTATTGCTCTAAAGAATGGGACGGCTCATATTATTAAACTTAAGTATTAGGGTTAATCTGTGAAAAAGTTGCGGTGTCATACAGCTATTTGTAATTTCTTATTGTTAATAAAACAATAAGTGGGTATAACGACAGCCATCATTTAGAAGTGGGTTGGTAGGGCTTTATATGCGTCTTGATACATTGACTGTTGCTGTTGCGATATTTGTATTGGGCTTACTGTTAAGTAGCCTTAGTTTGTCAGATGTTTTTGGCAGTCAGCAGCCTGAAGCACCAGCTCCACATCAGCAAGGCTTCGCTATAGAATCAGACTAATGCGGTGTTGTTACGCGCTTATCTGTAAAAATACCGTCGAGTTTAATATCCCACCAGTACGTCACTATTCCTGCCTGTCTTTGTAATTCGTGCGCGACTCCCCAAATTACTTTCTTTCTCCGTTTTTTTAATTGCCCAAGTGTTCGGTCGTAATAGCCGCCGCCCATGCCAAGCCTATTGCCTTTATTGTCGAAGGCGACAAGAGGGCAGAGAATTAAGTCGAGTTGTGATGCACGGATTTCTTCAGAGAGGGAAGGTTCTTGGAGGCCGAATCGGTTTTTGATTAATTTTGTTGTTTTTTTATATTCCAGAAACTTCAGCTTTGGTCCATGCAATACCGGAAGGTAGCAACGTTTTCCTTGTTTGATGGCAAGTCTAATGAGTGGCTGAAGATTGATCTCGCCCTTGCTGGCAAGGTAAAGGCTTAGCGTGTGGCTTTTGCGGAACGCGGGATGACGGCCAACTCTTAACGCTAGCTGCATAGCTGCCCGTTGTTGCTGAGCCTTGCTCAAAGCATTGCGAGCTTTTTTGACAGTGTGTCGAATGGTGGTGTTAGGCATTTAAGGTAGGGCTGTTGAGAAAATCTGAGAGCAACTGAAAGTTCTTGCCTTGAACCCGATGGTTCAAGTGGGAGAACACTGATACACATTAGGCTTTCCGTCAAGCGGACGTGCACACAATGTAAGCTAGCGAGCTCCTTGTCTACGTTTATCGGCTCAGGGAATTACTCCCAGCTACCCTCAGAACTCAATTATAACATGTACTCGGGAGCTCGAAAGATTTTTATCTTGTAGCAGTTGTTTGTGTGGCTGTGAGCAGCTTGGTAAATGCGTATAAAAAAAGACCCGGCGATCGGGGGGAACGCCGGGCCAGGACCATTAGGAGTGAAACATTAAGGAAAAATCCTCAATCGAGCGCTCAACAAACTACGCACATTGTTAATTGCTCTGCCAGCGTACAACACACTTGGGGGAATGCGTAACGCCGGTATTACTTAGTATTGTTCACAGGGGGAAAAGTTCCAGTCTGTTTTTGGCGTTTATTAAATCTATTTGTGTTTAAAGTATTATCTATCCATGGCATCTGTTATATCGACGTTTGACGGCTCTATTTTTATAACTATTGGTTAGGTCTCGCGAGTCAATAAGTTCGATACTAAAGGGAGTTGGTTTCGTAGTTGATCTGCAGTGCTTGTGCGCAAAGCCCATTGGTCTAGTTGTGAGTGCATGCTGCGAAGCTTTGCTTGAATATTGCGCGCCCCGGTGGATATCGCTTCGTAGGTGAGGTAATGGTCTTCTACGCTGAGTTTTGCTAGTTCTCGTAGTTCTAAGTGAAAAATACTAATGATGTCGTATAGCGTATCTTTTCGCTCGGTGTCGGAGCTTTCCCAGTAGGCGTTATCTAAAGTAGTTAAAAACTCTTCTAGTAAGTGGGTGACTTCGGCTATCGAGGTTTGCATGGCTTTTTTCCTCACGTAAATTCTGTAGGTGTGTACGAACTTACTTGAGTATAGACCGCGTATCGGTAGCAAGAGTTTATGTCTGGCTTTTATGGAGGAGGGCCGGCATACGCCGGCTTGGGAGTAGAGCCTAAGGTAAAACGAGTATTGCGCGAAAATCGTTAACATTGGTGCGCGTAGGGGTTGTGATGATTAGCCGGTTAAGGTGTTTAAAAAACGTGTAACCATCATTGTTGGCTAAATAATCTTTGCTATCTAGGCCTTGCTCTTTAGCTTCGCGGTAGGTCTCTGGGCTGAAGCTAGCGCCGGCGTTATCTTCGGTGCCGTCTATGCCATCGGTATCGCACGCTAGTGCGTAGATGTTGGGGTGCCCTTTGAGGTCGTTAAAGAGTGATAATAAAAACTCGGCATTTCGGCCGCCTCTGCCGTTGCCTTTGACGGTTACGGTGGTTTCACCGCCCGATAAAATCACACACGGCTTGGGGATGGGTTGGTTATGCTTTGCGGTGAAGCGTGCGATACCCGCAAACACTTTGGCGACTTCGCTTGCTTCGCCTTCTATCGTATCGCCTAAAACCAAGGGTTCGATGCCATGTTCACGCGCAAGCGTTGCTGCTGCGTTAAGGGCATCAACGGGGGTGGCTATAAGTTGATAGTGAAGGTTTTCTCCAAGCATTTCTTGGCTGGGTGTTTCGCTGTCGGCAGTATCTAGCCATTGTTGAATATTTGGGGGAGTTTCTATGTTGTATTGCTTGAGAATAGCGCTGGCTTGAATGCGAGTGCTAGGGTCAGCTACGGTAGGGCCAGAGGCTATAACGTCGGGGCTATCATCGGGGACATCAGAAATCGCGTAGGTAATGACTTTTTTGTTACCGCAGCGCGCCGCTAACCTGCCCCCCTTTATTGCAGACAGGTGCTTTCTCACGCAGTTAATTTCGTCAATGCTTGCACCGCTGCGGAGCAAAGCTTTATTAATTGCTTGCTTTTGCTGCAGGCTAATACCCAGGGCGGGTAAGCTTAATAATGACGAGCCTCCTCCAGATAATAAGCAGAATATTTGTTCGTCGTCGGCTGCGGAATCAATAAGCGCCAAGGTTTGCTCTGCCGCTAATGTGCCTTGCTCGTCGGGAACGGGGTGTGCAGCTTCAATCACTTTAATGTCTTTGCATGTCGCGCCGTGCTGGTAACGCGTAACGACAAGGCCTCGAACGGGGCCTTGCCATTGCTCTTCAAAAACTTGAGCCATGGCGGCTGCCCCTTTGCCGGCGCCAATAACCACTGCTTTGCCGGTGCGATCAGCTGGTAGATATTGGGGGAGGGTTTGGCTTGGGTGGCTGGCGGCTACAGCGGCTTCGAATAAGGTGAGTAAAAAATCGTTAGCGGAGGATGGCGTCATGATGATTCCTTCTCTTTGATAGGCTTTGTTCTGAATGCGAATTCAGTGCCATTCGGCTGCGCAGTTTAGTGAGCCCTTTTTGTGAATGAGGGTTTTTCATTCAATATGTTCTGCCATAGAGTGTTCCAAGTGCCCCAACGGTGTTTCCCATGTGTGATGTGTACGTTGCTTGCGGGTAAGCATTGGGCGAGTAGCTTATGCGCTTTTATGAATTTATCTTCCGAGCCTGTTGCCAAAATAAGATTAAGATTTTTGGCTTCACAGCTTTTTTGAATTAATGGAATCCATAAAGAGAGTGCAATCTCATCATTGCCTTGATAATTTCGCGCCCATTGTTGCAGTGAGGGTGCTTGAGATATATCTGCAATCAGCTTTTTATCCCCAAGGTAGGGGGCAATAGCGATGATACCTGCGATGTCTTGGGGGTGTTCCATTGTATAAAGTAGGCTGCCGAATCCGCCAAGGCTGGTGCCTGTTAGCCAAATACTGTTATAGCCCTGTTGTTGGGCGGGTTTGATGATGTCTTCCTTCAGGCGCGTCGTTACTGTGCGTTCTTTGTAGTATCCGAAGTGCGCTTCGGCAGTAATGATCTCCATATTGGGATGCTGTGCTTGAAGCTCTGCAATAAAGCCTTTATCGGCAAATGCACTGGCGCGGTTGCCAATTCCAGGCAGCATGATCATTAGTGCTTTGCTTTTGGGTGTTGTGGCGCTTATTGCGGGGTAGGTTTGTGTTGATATAGGGGTTGTTGCTTTCGGTATAAATAAGTTGCAGCCGCTATAGAGGCTGGCGAGTAGAAAGGTCGCAGTAATACGGACGGGAAGATGCATCATTCTATGTGTTCTCTTGAGAATAAAAATTAGGGTGTGTTGCTGGCGGTGCTCCAAATTGGTTCTTCGATATTGCAGTTGCATGTTTTTTGTTCTTAATTTATCCGCTGCAGGCTCTTTTTGTTGACTTTAAATGGTGCGTTTTGATGTTTTTCTTACGCTTCACGCTTAGTTAATAATGCTGAATGGGTACTTAAGCGAAGCTTGGTTAAGCTTTTGGGGCAAAGTGTGACATTTCTGTGCTTGGCGCATAAATTTGTTTGTCTGTGGTGCGTAGCTGGTGTTTCGCGAGAGATATAGTCGTTTGTTGAGTACTCTAAAAAGCTATTGAGCGCATGCGGCTTTTGACGTAATCAAGCCTGAATATCAGGCTTTCAGTAGCGTTTATGTTTTTCTTGTCGAGGCAAAAAAGCTCTTCTTTTTGTGTTGGCCTTCATCTTGCTAGGATGGGGTATCGCACCGTTAACTACGTGCAAACACATAATGCCGCCATTGGACGAATGGTGGGGTTAAAAGCTTCGTAGGAGCACTCCTAAAAAGCATATCAACTCGATAGTGGTAATCATGATCGCAACCGACAAGCCTCAATCTAAGGGTTTTACGCCCGAGCAGCAAAAGTACCTTACTGACGTGCTGACAAAGCTTAACCTTCATCGCGCTTTCCAAGGTGGAAGCCAAAAAGATGTCCCAGAGACTTTATTTGGTACGCCCTTAGAAGATCTCTGTAAAGAGGAGATTGCAAAGTACGAAACGCACCCTCTTGATTTATGGGACAAGATTGTACAGTTTAACGATCGCAACCAAATAGCGGAAGGCATAGATCAATTTATGTTTCGCCATTTTGGAATTTTTAATGTTGAACCTAATAGCCCAGGTTACATGTGTCGCTTACGTATTCCGTCGTGCAAAATGCGCGGCGATCAATTAATGATGCTCGGCGATTTATCGGAAGATGTTGCTGGTGGTTACGCGCATGTCACCACGCGAGGAAATTTCCAGCTGCGTGAAATTGCGCCTAATCGCGTGTTGGATCTATTTGCCGGTTTGTACGACATGGGTTTGAGCTGTAAGGGTTCTGGGGCCGACAGCGCACGAAATATTACGGCGTCGCCAACGGCAGGTTTTGATGTGTCTGAAGTGACGGATCTGCATCAATACGGCATTAAGTTGAGCCATATCATTTTAAATAACCGCGATTTAAATGGTTTGCCGCGAAAATTTAATATTTCATTCGATAATGCGGGTAGTATTTCTTGTGTTAGTGATACTAACGATATCGGTTTTGTCGCCGTCAAGGTTAAAGAAAACCCGGTTGCGGTAGAGCCAGGAATTTATTGTCGAATATTACTTGGTGGTATTACCGGTCATTACGATTTCGCTCGTGATACTGGCATTGTGTGTAAGCCCGAAGATTCTCCCGAAATTGCTGAGGCGATGCTGCGTGTTTATATTGAACATGCTGATCGTACTAATCGTAAAAAAGCCCGTTTGAAGTATGTTTTGGATGAGCATGGTTTTGATTGGTTTATTGCAAAAACGCAAGAAAAGTTAGATGCATTTGGCAATGGCGTGCAAATGATGCGCTTAAGCCAAGAGTACGATGCACCTCGTGCAGAAATTAAGCGACAAGCCCACATTGGTGTGCACCCACAAAAACAACAAGGCTTTAATTACGTAGGTATTGCATTGGAAGTGGGCAAAATGATGCCTGATCAAATGCGTGCACTTGGTAAAATCGCTCAAAGATATGGCCAAAATGATATTCGCTTAACCGTTTGGCAGAATTTATTAATTCCACATATTGCCGATGCTGATGTAGATGCAGTTGTCGCCGAAATTGAAGCCATGGGGCTGAGTGTTAATGCTTCCTCTTTTGCTGCTGGCGCTATTGCTTGCACGGGTAAGTGGGCTTGTAAATTTGGCGGCGCTTACACTAAGAAAGACGCAACAAATCTTGTTAAGCACTTAGAGACCAAGTTCACATTGGACCAACCGATTAATATCCACTTAACGGGGTGTCACCACACTTGTGCTCAGCATTATATTGGCGACATCGGCATGATTGGCGCCGCTACAGCGGATGGTCGCGAGGGTTACAATATTGTGCTTGGTGGCGGTAGCGATACTGATATTGGTTTGGCAAAAGAGTTTTGTGGTCCTATTGCTGCCGAAGACATTAATGCGCTTGTTGAAAACGTCATCGCAAAATATTTAGAACTAAGGCAGGGCTCTGAATCCTTTTTAAGTTTTACTCGCCGACACGATATTGAAGAGTTGAAGACAGTATTGTTGGTGCAATAAACGGCAGGCTTTGCCAGTAAAATTGTACGTATTGTAATTTATTCGCGGCGCTAATCATGCCCGTAAAAAGTTTGAATGACAGGTTAATAAAATGAGTGAAGATACTAAGAGCGTCATCGATCAATTAGCGGCTGCCATAGGCACCACACACACCAAAGCGCCGGCGGCTTTTCTTGATGAAAGCGCCCCCTTTGAGGCAGAACAGCGCAACTGGCTAAATGGTTTATTGACCGGGCTAAACGCGATAGCCGCTGCATCGCAAGGTGATGCTGAAGAAGCCCCAGGCACGCCAATGAATATTTTGTATGGCTCGCAGTCGGGCAATGCTGAAGCCTTGAGTAAAGATTTACGAAAATTTGCTAAATCGCAGGGCTTTGAAGCTAATGTTAGTGAATTAGATGGTGTAGACCCTGCTGATTTGGCTGCTATGAGTCATGTACTTATTGTTTGCTCAACTTTTGGCGAGGGGGAGCCACCTGATAATGCGCGCTCTTTTTACGATGCTCTTATGACTGGCGCTATAGGCGAGTTGCCGTCATCACTTAATTTCAGTGTGTGTGGCTTAGGTGATTCAAGTTACGCTTACTTCAATAAGTGTGCACAAGATCTTGATGCCAAATTGGCAGAGCTGGGTGCAACGCGCGTTCATGATTTTGTTTCTTGCGATGTGGCCTTTGAAGATGACTATGCCGATTGGAAAAAAGCGGCCTTTGAAAGTGAAGCATTTGTAAGCGCTGCTGGCGCTGTTTCTGGTGCTGTAGAACCTGAAGAACCGGGCCCTAAATTCGATAAAAATAGTCCATTTCTGGCAACGCTAATGGTTGCTGAGAACTTGAGCGGTGATAAGTCGGCTAAGCGCGTTAACCACATAGAAATATCATTAGCCGGTGGTACGCAGGAGCTTGATTATGCCGTGGGTGACGCTTTGGGCGTGTGGCCCACCAACTGTGCAACCGAAGTGCAAGAGCTGTTAGCGGTAACTGGGCTGAATGGCCGTGAAAGCGTTCAGCTTAAAGCAGGGCCTGCTTCTTTACGGGCGGCGCTGTTAACTAAGTTGGATATTGCGACGGTTAACGCTAAAACTTTGGAAACCTGGGGGCTTGAAGCCGGTGCTGACGACCAACAAGTTATCGATTTACTCAAGTCTTCTGATAAAGCCATTGATGCGCAAACTTTGGTTGATGGCCTGCGGCCGTTGCAGCCTCGTTTATATTCTATTGCCTCAAGCCCTAAAGCGCACCCTGGTGAGGTTCACTTAACTGTTGGCGAAGTTCACTATGAATTGCACGGCAGCGCCCGTAAAGGTGTTGCGTCCACCTTTTTGGGTGGCCGTTTAAATGCCGGCGGTACGGTGGGTGTTTATTTGCAGCGTTCTGCGCATTTCCACATTCCGGCTAATGACGATGCCCCTTTGATTATGATTGGGCCAGGTACCGGTATTGCGCCATTTCGCGCGTTTTTAGAAGAGCGTGAAGCCCGTTCTGCTGCGGGTAAAAACTGGTTATTCTTTGGTGATCAACACGAAGCCGAAGACTTTTTATACCGCGATCAAATCAGCGCTTGGCAAGCGTCAGGGCTTTTAAATAACCTGAGTTTGGCATGGTCACGTGATACCGCTGAAAAAATTTATGTGCAAACCTTAATTAAAAAACAAGGCGCTGAATTTTTTGCTTGGTTGGAAGAGGGTGGTTACATCTATATTTGTGGTGATGCATCGCGTATGGCATCAGATGTTGATAAAGCGTTACGCGAAGTTATTGCTGAACACGGCGGCTTAGACGATGTGGGCACACAAGCCTACATGGATAAACTCGTTGCAGAGCACCGTTACCAGCGAGACGTGTACTAATTCCATTACAGGACATCTCTAAAAATGTACTTTTTCCGTGATAGCGGCTTACTGGATGGAGGAAATGCAGAAAGTTGTCAGGAGCAACTTCTGTCCTTGCTCTCACAAAAAAATTACTATTTTTAGAAGTGCCTTACAGTAAATAAAATAGTTTTAAATAAAAAAGCCCAAGTATAAAAACTTGGGCTTTTTTGTGTTTAAGCTGAAACCTATGGCTTAAGCCGCCGGATTTTGCAGGGCTTCTATGAGCAATTTAAGGGCTTTGCCGCGGTGACTGATTTTATTCTTTTCGTTTTTATCTAGTTGAGCCGCCGCCATATTGTGGCTTGGGACCCAAAATATTGGGTCGTATCCGAAACCGCCATTACCTTCTGGTTCCACCAATATTTCGCCTTCCCAGCTGCCTTGGCATATGAGTGGCGTGGGGTCTTGCGCGTGGCGCATAAACACTAATACACATTGGTAGCGTGCGCTGCGCTTGCCTTTTGGGGTGTTTTCAAGCGCTTTTAACAGTGCGGCGTTATTATTGCTGTCATTGGCATCGGGGCCGGCATAGCGTGCAGAGTAAATGCCTGGGGCGCCATTTAGCGCATCAACCTCAATGCCGGAATCATCGGCTAGCGCCGGCAGCCCGCTAACCTCACAGGCGTTGCGGGCTTTGATGATGGCGTTTTCGACAAAGCTCAAGCCATCTTCTATGGCTTCGGGGACGTTGTATGCACTTTGAGCTTTAACATCAAACCCTAAGGTACCTAGTAGATCGTTAAACTCACGCAATTTGCCCGCATTACCGCTGGCTAATACCAGTGTTTGCATTTCAGTTACTCCACATAAAGCTTGCGAGTGAATTTTAATGTAAAGGGGGTGGTATTTTCGGGAGTAATTGTAATAACAAAGTTAAATACTTCTTCGTTAGTAATACGCAATGCCCCAATACTGTACACCGCATGTGGCTCTTTAATGGTTTTAAAGGCGATTACTTTTTTTTGTTGCATTAGGTTTTGTGCGTAGCCATCGAGCTTGGCATCGATAGACTTTCCGTTTTTGTCTTGGACGGTAATATTTAACAGTGTTTGATCTTTTGCGCGCACTAGATCGTATGCTGCGGCAATATCAGGTAATAAAAATGTACTGTTAAATGCGCTGTAATGGACGGTGTAGTCGCCAAAAACAGCAGTGCTATCTTGGTTTAGCTCGCCAGCATAGGTTTTAAGCGATAGTGCGTTTAAAACTAAAATAAGGCTGAAAGTTACCCCTAAAGGAATGTGTCGCATGATGATTATTTCCGTTTGTTTAGGTTTCTGTCTAGGTGATTAAAGCTTTTCTAGTATTACGCCACATTCACGATGATGGGTGAATGGGAATTGATCAAATAAAGCAAAATCAGAAATAGTATGTGTTTTTGATAGCTCTTTTAAATTGTCGTAAAGGGTATCTGGGTTGCAAGAGATATACACGATGCGCTCAAAGCGTTTGATGAGTGCAAGTGTGCCGTCATCTAAGCCCGCACGAGGTGGGTCGACCAGTACCGTGGAGAAGTTATAACTGCCTAAATCTAGGTGTTCTAAGCGTCTAAATGCGCGAACGCCTTCAAGCGCTTGGGTAAACTCTTCGCTAGACAGGCGGGCAAACTCAATATTGTTAATGCCATTGTGTGCCATATTTCTTTTGGCTGAATCGACACTACTTTTGGCTATCTCGGTTGCTAATACCCGTTCGAAGTTTTGTGACAAAGGTAAGGTGAAGTTGCCATTGCCACAATAAAGCTCGAGTAAGTCGCCGCCATTGCTTTGGGTGTTTTTATATGCCCAGCTGAGCATATCTGCGCAAATGCTGGCATTGGGTTGGGTGAAGCTGGCTTCTATATGTTCATATGTAAAAGCACGGCCGTCCACATCTAGCGTTTCGGTTACCCAGTTTCTAGAAAGAATACGCTTTTGTTTGCGCGCACGCCCCATTAACTGGCAGCCTAATGTAGCCGCTAGCTGTTCAGCTTGCTGTTGCCAGTTGTCGCATAGGCTTTTGTGATAAATCAACGTGATCAAGCAGTCGCCAGTGGTGGTTGATAAAAATTCGCACTGGAATAATTTGCGACGAAGCAGCTCACTTTTATTGAGTGCATCCAATAATTTAGGCATCAGCTGATTAATGGTTTCACTGGCGGCGGGGAAATCATTAATGATGTAAGTTTGTTTTGGCGTGCCGGGCTTGAACATCGCATAGTCGCAACGCCCGTCAGAATGCCATATTTTAAATTCTGCGCGCATCCGATAATGCGTTGCCGGCGAAGGATATACGCTAAGGGTTGGTGGTGAAAACTCGGCAAACTGTGTTTGAGTTTGCTGTTGTTTTTCGGCTAATTGCTGGGCGTATGCGGTGGCAGAGTAGTCGGTAATTTCGGTCATTGGTAGGTCGCGATCAAAGGCTTCCCTTGGCAACTGAATTAACCGTTGCTGGGGAAGCGAGGTTGCCTAAAAAGGTGGCGCTGGGTTTAGATCATTCGAGCGTGAAGGGGTTAAAATCTTCGCGAATAATGGGCCAGCCACCAAGCTCCTGCCATTTATTAACAATCATGCAGAATAGCTCAGCTGTTTTTTGCGCATCGTAAGCGGCGCTGTGTGCTTCGCGGTTTGAAAAATCAATGCCGGCGATTTGGCAGGTTTTGGCCAAAACGGTATGGCCAAAGGCTAAGCCTGATAGGGTGGCAGTATCAAAGCACGAAAACGGATGGAATGGGTTGCGCTTTACAGCGCAGCGCTCGGCGGCAGCGTGTACGAAACCCAGGTCAAAGTGTGCGTTGTGGCCCACCATAATGGCGCGCTTGCAATCGTACTGTTTGATTTTTTTGCGAATCGCCGAAAAAACATCATTCATGGCTTGGTCTTCTGGTACGGCGCCACGCAGCTCGCAATCCACTTTAATGCCGGTAAAGTCCAAGGCGGATTGTTCAATGTTAGCGCCTTCGAAGGGCTCTACGTTGAACTCGATAGTTGCGCCTGGGGTAATAATGCCATCGTCGTCCATGTCTAGCATTACAGCCGCAATTTCCAGAAGCGCATCGGTTTTGGCGTTAAACCCGCCAGTTTCTACATCGATAATAACAGGTAGATATCCGCGAAAGCGGGAGGCAAATACCGTAGTTTCGTTTGCTTCAGTGTCGCTCACCGATAATCCTTAGCTTTAAATGAGTCAATAAATTTAGGCTTGCAGCGCCCAGTTTAGAGTTTGCCCTGCAAGCAAGGGGGTAAGTGTGCTATCGCCTAAGCTTAGCTGCTCCGGTTGCTGCCAGGGCTGTTTGATTAGCGTTACAGTATGGCTATTGCGCGGCAAACCGTAAAAGTCGGGCCCGTAGTAGCTAGCAAAGCCCTCTAGTTTATCTAGCGCGTTGGCGTCTTCGAAGGCTTGCGCATATAGCGATAGAGCGGCATTGGCGGTATAGGCGCCAGCGCAGCCGCAGGCGGCCTCTTTTTTGTGTGTTGCATGTGGCGCTGAATCGGTGCCGAGGAAGAACTTTGCATTGCCACTGGTTGCAGCCTGAATAAGCGCTTGTTGATGGTCGCCGCGCTTGAGTATGGGCAGGCAGTAATAATGCGGGCGAATGCCGCCGGCCAACATATGATTACGGTTAAATAAAAGGTGGTGCGCGGTAATCGTTGCTGCAATATTGCTATCTTGCGCCTTTACAAAGTCCACAGCATTTGCGGTAGTAATATGCTCTAGCACTACCTTCAAACCACTAACGCTTTTTAGAAGTGGCGCTAGGGTACGTTCTATAAAAACGGCTTCTCGATCAAAAATATCAATGTGGTTGTCGGTAACTTCACCGTGCACTAGCAGCTTAACGTCCTGCTCGGCCATGGCGGCTAATACAGGGTACAGCTTTTGAACATCGGTTACGCCGGAGTCTGAGTTAGTCGTTGCCCCGGCAGGGTATAGCTTACAGGCCACAACGCCGGCAGCCTTAGCGGCTTTAATATCGTCGGTTGTGGTGTTATCTGTTAGGTATAAAACCATTAAAGGCTCAAATGCTTTGCCTTCAGGCACGTGCGCCTGTATGCGTGCTTTGTAAGCCATTGCCTGTTGTGCATTCATAACAGGAGGCACTAAGTTGGGCATGATAATCGCGCGGGCGAACTGCTGAGCGGCGTCGCCGACGGTGCGCTCTAGCGCCTCGGCATCGCGCAAGTGAATGTGCCAGTCATCAGGTGCGGTAATGGTGATTGATTGCATAAAAAGGAGAAACTCGTTTTACTCAAATCGCCAATGCAAGTAAGGCGATGCGCCGGTTATAGAGGCTCTACACTAAAGTATCGCTCGATAAAGGGCTTAAATTAATGGAAAGAGGCGCATGCTACCGCAAATCTACTTTAAAGCACAGGCGATACTCGCCGATAACCTGACATGAAGATACTTGTAGGCGATTTTATGCAGTGGGTCAGTGAAAAGGTTCGATATCGGTGGGCCGTGGTGGTGTTAACGCTTTTGTCTGCGTGTACTTTGGCATCGCAAGGAGCTTATGCCTTCAGCTATACCAATGGCATAGAGGAAAGCAGCTGGCGTTTTGATGGTTCGGTCTTTGAGTGCAGCCTAACGCATAATGTGCCTTTTTATGGCGAAGCGGTGTTCAAAACCCGAGCGGGAGAAGCGGCCAAGTTTACGCTTGTCCCTCTTGCGGAGCGCCTGAAAACAGGCCAAGCATCGCTTATCCTTCAGCCCCCGGCATGGCGGCACAATTTACGCCCTATCGATTTAGGCTACGTACCCGTTAAGCGCGGGGAGGAGCCTGTCGTTCTTGGTGATGATCTAGCCGAGCGTTTGCTAGCAGAGCTGAATACTGGTTATGAAATGGAGTTAACGCGGATGCCGTGGTACGGCGCCGAGCAAAGCAGCCGTGTGCACGTTAGCCCAATTGGGTTTCGCGATGCCTATAGGCGCTATTTGGGGTGTTTAGGTGATTTGCTGCCGGCCAATTTTGATCAAATTCGACGTACCGCGATTTACTTTGGATCGGCGTTATTTGAGCCGTTGCCACCGGATCAGCGCCGTAAACTCGATAACATCGTGCGTTACTGTGAAGCAGACCCATCGGTGACGGAGTTTTACATTGATGGTCACACCGACAGTGTAGGTACGCGGGCTGATAACTATGCGCTATCAGAGAATCGCGCGAAAGAAGTTACCAAGTATCTAGTGAGTAAAGGTCTACCTGAAGAGCGCATTAAAGTGCGTTGGCATGGTGAACGTTATCCAACTGTTCACAATACAACTGTTGCAGGGCGGGCCAAAAACAGGCGCGTTACGATTCGCTTGGAGCGAGACCCTGCACTAATACCTAACGTAATGGAGATGTAACTGGAACCTTGGTGCCAGTTATGAAGATAAAATGGCATTAATTGTAAAGTAGGTTAAGCCATTGATTCCAACCAGTAGGCCTAACGCACAAAGGCGGTTGTAAACTAACTTTCTGGTAGGGATATTAGCGCGCGGCAGTGTGCGCTCCCATTGGCCGTCTAGGGCATCTACTTTTGCATGCAGTGAATTAGGGTTTGCTTCGAATTGTTGGTTGCCGTCGTAAACAAGCATAACTCTTCCTTTCGTAATGTCTCGTAGTGAACATAGTTATCATATTAGATAAGGGAGTACTTCTTTCCCAGCTGACATTCTAGCGAGCGTTTGTGAGAAATTGACTATCCTAAGCGCGCTCTAGTGATGGCATAAGAGGCTGTGTAATAAAAGTGGTCGAGTTAGGGCTATGTTTAACCTAAAAACCGCAGTTGAACCATCAAAGTCTACGCATCCCTTTGGTGCACCTGACGCGTGATAAAAATGATTCATCACCAATAAGGTGACAGATAACCGCTCCTGCGTGATCTGCATTTCCCCCATCCATGGGGGTTACTACATATTTTTACTACACGCCATGCACACCAACGGAATACGCATCTTTTTGACTCTCAACTGCGGTTTCTAGGTTTAACCCTTGAATAAACCGGGGAAGGGGAGTCGAGCCTAGACTGGAGCAGGGAGATGTATGGGCGTGGCGGCTTGCTGGGCTTTGCTATCGCAAGGTTAGCCTGTAAAAAATTTAAGCGCGCGGCTCATGATGGAGCTTTTTTCGGGGAAGACGGTTTTGTAGTGGCTGATAAGATGTTTTTGCGGGTTGATATAGCAATGAATGTTAGCTTCTTCGTAATTATCACGAGTACCTAAGTGAGCAACTAAAAATATTTTGTAAATTCCCATCTTTGGCTCGAACCGACTAGAGTGGGTATCGAGGTAGCTCATAAGCAGATATTTACCGTGTACTTCTTGGGTTTGAAATTGGCAAATTTGTTGCGCATCTAAGATATCGAAAGGGGTTTGTGAATAATCGCGCGAAGCGTTAAAGGCCAGTACTGCGGCGCCATTGACGGAAGACTTCATGTAGCTAAAAATAAAAGCCGCAATTGCCACTAAAGCAACGCTTAAAACAAGGATTAAGAGCGGTTTAATAACACTGTTTTTACGGACTACTTTATTGCTTTTTTCATCAAACTTAAAGCCACGAGGAATCTTTAGCGAAGGAATAATTTCGCTATCAGTGTCACTGTCAGGCTTGGGCTGATGAGCATCTGAATTCATAGGTAGAGTGTGCGTCGCCATTAAGGTCTCCAGTCACGCTTGGTACCGACTGAAGGCCCGTAAATATTGCCATGCCGCCACGCTTTGAGTGGCTATGCTAATGAATATAGACTAAGGATGCTACTGTTTGCCTAGACTGTTTTAAGCTGGATTTGGCCGCTTCTAGACGTTTTACTTAAGCGGTCTGATTGGCTGATTGATGGCGGCAAATTCCTGTTTACCGCAGCTTGAATGATGTAATAGCCATAGCGGCAAAGGCGGCGGCTAGTAAAAAGCACACAGCGGCGTTTAGCACAATAAAACCTACATTTAAGCTTAGGCCACTTAGTGCGTCGGTAATTAGCGCTTGGCTTCCAAGCAGTGGAATTGCTGCCACGCTCAAGGTTGTTGCCTTGCCAGACAACAAAACATAGAGCCCAGTGGCTGTCGGTAATAGTGTGACTAACTGAGTGTATGTTTGGGAGTCTTTCAAGGAACGCGCGCGCAGCGAAATAAATAATAGTAATGAATTAGCCAGTGCGACTAATGGCACCAGTAAAATAAAAACGCGAGCGTAGTCGGTAAACGAAAGGTCTACGCGTAAGCCCAGGTCCGCTGTAGGTGCGTAGCGGATTGCTAAAAATTGCCCCAGCAGCGCCATTGTCATTACGATAAGCGATAGGCTACAGGCCATTAGCCACTTACCTAAAAATAACCAGTGTTTAGCGACTGGAACCATCAACAAAGTTTCGAGTGTGCGTCCTTCGCGCTCGCCGGCGGTCATTTCTGTGGCGACACCTGCGCAAGCAATAAAAGCTACTAATACTAAAAATAACGGTACCGAACCCAAAATCCGCATAGCCATTTGTTGTTCGCGGGCTGTATTGACATCGAATATTTGGCCTACATGTGCCGCCTGCGGGCTAACACCACGTAAAATTAAGCGTTGTGCGCCTAAGGTTTGAAACCATTGGCTGGTGATGGACTTAACTCGGTTAGCTGTGGCGTGGTGTTCGTTGCGTGATAGATCCCAAATTAGCTCAATATTAGCCATGCGTTGGTCGCGAAAATTGTCAATGAAGGTATCGGGGATGCGCATCACCATCGCCACCGTTCCGTTGCGAACCTCGTCTTGTGCATTGTCAGTAAATGGCTTTGTGTTGATTCCTTCTGCTTGTAATTTGGCAATAAGTGGTGCGGCGTGTTCTGGGTTAATTACCGATAATACAAACTCGGGTTTATCTTTTTGCATGATAACGACAAAGCTCAGCACCCCGTAACTGGTTAGGGCAAATAGTAAAGGCATCACCAAAATAGGGAGCACACCTTTAATATCTCGGCGGGTGTCTAGCCATTCTTTTTTAAAAACAACCCATACTTTATTCATTGATTATGCTTCCATCGGCTGTTGCATGTGTTGCATTACTTAAACATAGCTGCGCAAAAGCCGATTCTAAATCGCTGCAGCCGGTTTGCTCAATAATGGCATCTGGGGTGCCGCTAGCTGAAACTTGGCCTTGTGTAATCACGCTGAGTTCGTCGCATAAATGTGTGACTTCATGCATTAAATGGCTGGAAAATATTAAGCAGGTGCCGTCGTTTTTGAGTTGTAATAATAGCGCTCGCACGGCGCGGGTGGTGAGCACATCTAAACCATTGGTGGGTTCGTCTAAAATCAGGTAGGGCGGCTCGTGCATAAGGGCTCGAGCTAAGGCCACTTTCATGCGCTCGCCTTGGGAAAAGCCCAATGTTTTGCGGTGTAAAATATTTTGCATGTCTAGTTGTTGTGCTAGTACCTGAATGCGGTATTGCGTGTGGGATTTGGATAAACCATACAGCTGTGCAAAGTAGCGTAAATTCTCTGCTGCGGTTAAACGAGTATATAAACCACAATTATCCGGTAAGACACCGAGTTTTTTTTGGGCTTCTACCGGGTGTTTGATAACGTCAATACCGTCGATATGTACCCGCCCGCTATCGGGGGTAAGCAAGCCACACAAAATGCGTAAGCTGCTGGTTTTGCCGGCGCCGTTTGGCCCGAGCAGACCAAGGGTTTGACCTGGCTGTACGCTAAAACTTACATCGCGAACGGCTAGGGTATTGCCAAAGCTTTTTTGAATGTGCTCGACGTTAATCACGGGGTAATTCCTTCGCGTTAGGGCTGCGTGCCGTATCTGTTTGTAACGGCAAATCTGTGCTTTTTAAAGCCGGCCCGGCATTATCAATAAAAAAATCAACAGGTTTAATATGTTTGACGCAAGAGGTGTCGAGTGCATCGAGTTGAGCTGATTCAATAAATTGCGCCATTAGCTTAGGTATGCAGCCAACACCAGTTACCCCGTGGTGCCCGCCAGGCACAACAATGTGTTTGGCGTTTGTCATATTCTGGCTGGCCCAATCGCCCCAAAAAGGAGGCGTAACCGGATCGAACTGGCCTGAAGTAATGAGCGTCGGGGTTGCGCTATTCATTGGGCTAAATAGCGATTCAATACTGGCGGCTTCGCCTTTTGGTAATGCTTGGCAAGCAGGGCTTAAATCGTTTAAAGCGCTAAAAGGCATGGCGGGCAGTGCTTGTTGGGCGCGTGGCAAATAGGGGGCTTGGCTATCTTCAGCACATAAAATGGCGGCGTGCATGCCGTAGCTCATACCCTCATGCACGCTATCACTGGCTATTTGTGCAAGGTTTGAAAGTGGCCTGTAATTACCTTCAAAGGCTGCGTTAATGGCCATTGGTAGCAGTGCTGATAATTCGCGGTTATACAGCGCAAAGCGCACCCAATTGGCTACCAGCGGCGCTGTTATTGTGGTGGATAAAGCCTCTTGGGTGCGCGGGTGAAACAGCTTTGCTTTGCTCGGCGCCTTGGTTAAATTAGCAATAATATGCTGCCACTTTTGATGTAAATCGCCAAAGCTTTTTAAGCATTCAGGCTGCATTTCGCAGGCGCTAAATAGCTGTTGCAACGCCAGTGCGGCATCGTATTCTGCATGGCGTGGCAGTGCAATGGCGCCGGGCGCAACGCCGTCAATAATGACTGTGCGGCTTGTTTGTGGAAAAAGATACTGGTACTCCATGGCCACGCGGGTGCCATAAGAGCTACCCCAAAGGTTAAGTTGCGCATAACCAAGCTGCTTTCTTAGCGCTTCAATATCGAGTGCCGCCTGCCGAGTGGTTATGGCGGTTAAACGTTGCTCTGGGGAATCATAATCGCTAGCGCATTGCACTAACGCAGCATTCATGGCGGCTACCAGTTGCTCGCTTGGCAGTGTTTGATCTATGTCGTTTACGCTCTCGCAACTGAAGGGGGCGCTTTTTCCTGTACCGCGTTGATCAATAAATAAGATGTCTCGGTTTTTTTGTACCGCGTAAAAAAAGCGCAAATATTGCCAAGCTAAAGATACGGCCGAAGTCCCTGGGCCGCCGGTAATAACAATCAGAGGGTCTTGTGTTGGGGTGCTGCGGGCGCGGGCTTTGAGTAAATTTAATGTCGCTTTCGGCGAGCCGGCGTTTGCAGGCAAGGTCACTTTTGCGCATTGGGCCCCGTAAAAAGTGGTGCCGTGCTGGGCCTGCTCACAAGCGCCAAAAGTAACAGCCGTTTTGCTGGCAGGGCCTTCTTGCGCCCAGGCCGCGTTTAGCGTTGCGGCACATAAAAAGCTAGCGAGCGCACCATGCGCTATTTTTTTGAGCCATTGTTTTTTGTAATTCATTGTATAGAGCCTAGCTTGATAGTTATTAGGGCTTTATTTTTTGTGGCGCAGCTTGCAGCCTTTTTTGGGCCCAAGCGGCGAATTCGTAACGACGACAACTACCCGAGCGCCGCTTGATACCATTGCCTTCTAGCACGGTATAAATGACGATGTGCTTTTCGGGGTCGGGGTGCGGGGATTCATCGACGATTTTACGTACGGCCCAATCTGCGCCAGGCTTATCATTGGAATAAACGCCGCCAAGCTCAATATGTAAATGCCCAGCTTGCTGTTTGGCTTTTTGGAGCGCGGCATTAATTGCAGGTAATAACTGCTGACTAGGAATGTGAATATTGTATTCGCGCAGCGTATCTTCCAATATTTGGCTGTCCAGTTGTGGCGAGAGGGCGGGAGCGGCAGGGTGGTACTTGATGCGCGATACTGGGTAGCGCCGCCAAGGAAATAAATTATTAAAGACCATCGCAAAAGCAAAAATAATAACGCAGTTAATTAGCGTTGGCATGACGACATACCAATAACCTAGCTCGTGAATAGTGGAGCCCCCAATTACAGCGGCAAGAGCTGTGGCGCCGCCGGGTGGGTGAATAGAGCGGGTAACATGCATGGCGCCAATAGCCAGCCCAACGGCAAGAGAAGCTGCGAGAAGCATGTGCGGAACAAGCAGTGCGCAGGTCACCCCGACAACGGCTGATACGGCATGACCGATAAACAAAGCCCACGGCTGTGATAGCGGCCCATGGGGCACGGCAAAGAGTAAAACGGCTGAGGCGCCCATAGAGGGTACTACCGCAGCGGCGCCTAGCGTACCGGTAATGCGGATGCTAAAAGCCGCGATACACAAAATAGCTAAACAGCCTCCAATAGTTGCCAGCCAGCGTTCGGCCAATGCGGCACCGCTTTGAATACCGCTTGAGTGTAAGTGAGATAAACCGCTGCGCAAGTACCTAGCATATCGGCGTGAAATGCTGCTTGAGAGCGAAGCGGTACATTGTTGAGTGTTTTTTTTATTCGTTTCAGTCATACGGTTTCTGCATTAACACGTAAAAGCTAAAAATACATGCGAGGTGATTATGTTTTCACGCAGTTTTATCAAACGTTGCTGGGTATTATGTTTGTTGCTGATGTTAACAGCTTGTTCCCAAGTAAAGGTAACAGACTATCAGCAATATACACCGGTTCTTAAGCTAGAAAGCTTCTTTGATGGGCATTTAAAAGCACATGGGGTGGTTAAAAATCGTTCCGGTAAAGTGATTCGAATGTTCAATGCAGACATAGAAGCAAGCTGGAAAGACGGAGTGGGCACCTTAGACGAGGCGTTTATCTTTGACGACGGCGAAAAGCAGCGCCGCGTATGGACCCTTACCCCGCAAGCTGATGGTAAATACACGGCTACAGCTGGCGATGTAACAGGCGTAGGCGAGCTACAAGTCGCCGGTAATAGCGTATTTTTAAATTACGTGTTGCAGGTGCCTTATAACGCTAAAGTGATAGATGTAACCGTAGAAGATCGTATGTATTTAGTGAACGAACATACGCTAATTAATGAATCAACAATGATTAAGTTCGGCTTTCGCGTCGGCGAGGTTCTGTTAGTAATTACTAAGCACTAAATATTTTTTGCGAATAACCCTAAAAACTGCAGCAAAGAGTTAAAGGGATACGTACCCCCTTGATGTGTATCGCGTGTAGTAAAAATGTGTAGCCACGTTATTGCTGTTAAATCATTTTCATCGCGCGTCAAATGCGTGCAACGCGGGGGCGTAGACTTTGATGGTTCACTGCGGTTTATTTTCGTAGACAAAAGCGCTTGCCCAAAATACGCCATTTAAATGTTTATGATCAGTGCGTAAATAAAGAAGTACCGTATATAAAAAAGGCTTGGTGTTAAACCAAGCCTTTCGGTATACGTGTTTTTATTATTTCAAGGTAGCTAACCCGCAACCAGTTAGTGGAACCGGTTTATCGATCGCGTTAGCCCATCATCTTTTCGGCAATGCCGTTTAATTCGGAGCTGGCTTCCAACACGTTATCGATGGTAGTTTCGGCTGTTTCTGGATCTAGGTGCAGGCTTTCGTACAGCTTCTTAGGAATAGGTGCTGGCAAGCGGTTGGTCACGCCTTTGCGCGCTAGCAATTGCTCGGCAATGTAAATTAAATGCGCGTACTCAGCATGTTCCCCTTGAAAGTTGGGATTGTGCTGCTGTCGCAGTGCGGTAACGACCTCGTTGGGCATGCTCCATGTTTCTAGCAGCCAACTGGCTATTTGGCAGCTGCTAACACCAACAATGTTTTGTTCTACCGCACTGCTTTGGATGTGCGGGTTAGCATCTAAGTGCCGGCTAATGTTGGCGTAATAGGGCGGGAATACATCCGCTAATACCAAGTGGCCAAAATTACACAATAAGCCGGACAAATAAGACATGCCAAAGGCAGGGCGGTGTTCTCTTGGAATACTGGTAACTAAACCTTCTACAGCTGCTGCAATACATACGGCGTGACGCCAATAGGCGGCGACTTGTTTTTCGTTCATTACGCTGCCGGTCATGGTTTTGCCTAGCGCTAAGCCCAGCGCAAGGTTTAGCACCATATCAAAACCCAATACGCGGACGATGGCATCGTGTACCGATTTAATTTTGCCGGGCGCAGAATAATAAGGTGATGCTGCCCAGCTAACGACTTGGGCCGCTAGTGATGGGTCTAATTCAACAATATCGGTTAAATCACTAATATCGGCATCGGGGTTGGCGCGCAATTGAATAATTTTGCGGGCAGTGGCCGGCAGTGGTGGTAGCTCCAGGGTATCTTCAAGGCGCTGTTTAATGCGCAATTGGGTAAAGCGTTGCACTGAAGCAGAAATTTGTGCGCTATCGCGCTCGCTAGATTGCGGTAGCTCGGGCGCTTGGTTGCCAATGCGGGCAATATTGGCGGCTTTTATCATCGCGCAAAAGTCGTCGTGGGTGACTTCTAGCATTTGTTCATGGTCACCGGTCTCTAGCCATAGTGTGCTGTATTCCAGCAGCGCACTATCGACAAGGGTCGTACAGTCTTGCCACTGAGGAATCGCCGGCACGGCGCTTAAGCCTGCGTGATTGAGCGCTGCGCGCAAGTCTTCAGTGGCAACTGCTTTTAGGTTACGGCTGAACTCGGTCGTAACGGCATCCAGATCTAGGATGAAATTCCACGGCAACAGTACCTGCACACTGCCTTGGCTGTCTTTTAGTAAAATAGACTTCACTAAGCAGCCCGCTGTGCTAGCGGAACTGGCAGGTTGTTTGGGTAAGTGATCTCGCAATTGATAGTGAATATTGTTGGTTTCTAACATTTGCAAAATACTGGCGTTTAATGTCACAACGGACTCCTCGCTTAACGACTTTCAAACTGTACCTAAAATATAGTTGTTTAAAGCGCAGGTGGCGGGCCATTGGTCGGGAAACGCTATAGATAAATGGTCGTCTTATAACAATTTAAGCAGTATTGGCGGGTACTAGAGGTTTTAAGCCTTAACGTATTCCTGTTGATTATTGAACCAGCGGCTAACAAGCGCTTTCACAATATCGGGGTGATGCTGCAGTAGCGTTTTGGCAACACCGTGAATGCGTTCGATCATAGCGGCATCGCGCTGCAGGTTGGCTAGCCTAAAGTGCATATCGCCGGTTTGTTGCGTGCCGAGTAGCTCGCCTGGGCCGCGTAGTTCCAAGTCTTTTTCGGCAATCACAAAGCCATCATTCGATTGGCGCAGCACTTCTAGACGCGAGCGGCCTTGCTTTGATAGCGGATGGCCGTAAAGCAGCACACAGTGGCTGGCGCGCTGGCCTCGGCCGACCCGGCCACGAATTTGATGCAGTTGCGCTAAGCCAAGGCGTTCGGGGTTTTCGATAATCATTAAGCTGGCATTGGGTACATCTACGCCAACTTCAATTACCGTTGTGGCCACCAGTAAGTGTAGGTCGGCTGCTTTAAACGCCGCCATAACTTCGTCTTTTTCTTTGCTTTTAAGGCGCCCGTGAACCAGCCCAATGGCAAGCTCTGGCGCAGCTTCGCGCAATAGCTCGCAGGTTTTTTCCGCAGCGGCTGCGGCGAGGGTTTCGGAGTCTTCAACCAGGGTACAAACCCAGTAAGCTTGCTGGCCTTCGGCGCAGGCGGCACGAACGCGAGCGATAACATCAGGGCGTTTGTTTTGGTTGATCATGACGGTATTTACCGGTGTGCGCCCTGGCGGTAGCTCGTCGATAATCGAAAGTTCTAGGTCGGCATAGGCCGTCATGGCCAGTGTGCGCGGAATGGGGGTGGCTGTCATCACCAGCTGGTGAGGGCAATGTTCGCCGCCTTTTTTGCGTAGCGACAAACGCTGCTGAACACCAAAGCGATGTTGTTCATCAATAATGACTAGGCCCAACTTTTTAAACAGCACATTATCTTCAAACAAAGCGTGCGTGCCTACCGCCATGTGCGCTTCGCCGCTGGCTAGCTTTTCGAGTGCTTTACGCTTTTGGCTGGCGGTGACTTTGCCGGCTAGCCACACCACTTCAAAGCCTAAAGCGCTTAGCCATTGTTGAAAATTATTACGGTGTTGCTCGGCTAATATTTCGGTAGGGGCCACCAATGCTGCTTGATAACCATTAGCCAGTGCACTTAAAGCACTAAGCGCAGCAACCAAGGTTTTACCAGAGCCTACGTCGCCTTGCACCAGCCTGTGCATGGGCAGGTTTAGGCTAAGGTCCGCTTCGATTTCTTTGAGTACCCGCTGCTGCGCGCCTGTGGGCTTGAAAGGCAGTTGATCTAATAGCTTTTGTTTAAGTGCATCATCGGAAGGTAGCGAAGGCGCTGGGTCTTGTTGGTGCAGTAAACGCGTTTGTTGCACAGTAAGGTTGTGTGCCAAAAGTTCTTCAAAGGCAAGACGCTGTAGGCAGTTGTGGGTGCCAGACATCAAGCTGTTGATATCGGCATCGGCCGGTGGGTTATGCGCCAAGTGAAGGGCTTCACTTAACGTGCAGTGGTCAAAATAGCCGCTAACTTCCACTGGAAGCAGCTCGTTAGGCGGGCTTTGGTCGAGCATATCCAGTGCTTGCAGCATCAGTGTGCGCAGACGCTTTTGGCTTAAGCCATCGGTTAGCGGGTAGACCGGTGTGAGGGTATCCTCTAAGCCTTCAATATCATCGAGCGATTGCACCGCTTGGTATTCAGGGTGGTACATTTCCAGCCCCAGTGCGCCTGGCCGTGGCTCGCCATAGCAACGTAAACAGTTACCCTCGCTCAGTAATTTTTGTTGTGCGGCGGTAAAAAAATAAAAGCGCAAAACCACTTGGCCGGTATCGTCGGCGAGGTTAACCACTAAGCTGCGTTTTTTACCAAAGACAACCCGGCTGCTGGTAATGGCGCCTTGTATTACTGCTGGTTGTAGAGCTTGTAATTCGGCAATATCGGCGATGCGGGTGCGGTCGGCATAGCGTGCGGGTAGGTGAAAGAGTAAGTCTTGCACACTATTGAGGCCAAGTTTTGCTAGCGTAGCGGCTAGCTTATCGCCAACGCCCTTTAACCCCGAAACGGGAATATTATGGAGCGGCACAGGGCCGTGAGTATTAGGCATTGCTGTTTTTGGCATAGCTTTGCAAGATGGCCTCGCGCACTACATCAATGGCTTTATGGCGAGGAAAGCTGGCGCGCCAAGCCAATGCTACACAGCGTTTGGGGGGCGTGCCGGTAAAGGGGCGGGTTGTGAGCAAAGGGTTGCTATCACCGGTGGCCGATTGCGGCAAAATAGTCACACCAAAGCCCGAGGCCACCATGTGTTTCAGGGTTTCTAGTGAGCTTCCCTCGGCGGCGGTGCGAATTAAACCACTGGGGTCGCTGGCTTGTTGGCGCAGGTTGGGCAGAGCCTCTAAAACCTGATCGCGAAAGCAGTGACCTTCGCCTAACAGCAAAACGTTTTGGTCGGTTAAATGGTTGGGTTCGATGCTCGATTGCTGTGCTAATGGGTGATCACTGGCCATTTGAACGACAAAAGGCTCTTCGTAGAGCTTTTGCGTAACAACATCGGGTTCGTTAAAGGGAAGGGCAACAATAATGGCATCGAGCTCGCCTTGGCGAATGCGCTTGCGCAGTGTTGCGGTGTAGGTCTCGTCAACGTATAGCGGCATTTTGGGGGCCATTTTTCGAATGGCTGGAATAATGCGCGGAATAAGGTAGGGCCCAATGGTGAATATGGCCCCTATGCGCAATGGTTCGCTCAGTTGATCTTGGCTGTTGCTGGCAATATCTTTTATGGCGTTAGCTTGCTCTAATACGCGCTGCGCCTGTTGCACAATTTTTTCGCCAACCGGGGTTGGGTAAACTCGGGATTTGGAGCGTTCAAAAATGGCTGTGTTTAGCTCTTCTTCCAAGCGTTTAACGGCCACGCTTAATGTCGGTTGGGCAACATGGCAGCGGTCGGCCGCGCGGCCAAAATGTTGTTCTTGGGCCAAGGTCACAATGTAGCGTAGCTCGGTTAAAGTCATAAGTTAACTCGGTAGTGGTCATTATCGTTGTTAGCCGTTGGCGCGAACAATACACGCCCATACGAAAGCTATTACGCACATCATCTTAATAGATATTAGTAAGGTAATAAAATGACAAAATCAAAGATTGTATTCGCCGGCGCTGGCGATTTAGCCTCGCGAGCCATTGCTTGCCTTACTCAGCACAAAAGCCATGTGCCGTGCGTGGCCTTATCGCGGCGTGAAAAAAGCATCACTAATGCGCAGTCGTTGCTAGGTGATTTAACCGATGATGCCATTTGGGCGCAAGTTAAAGATATACAGCCTCAAGCGATTGTTGTGACTTTAGTCCCGAATGGTGAAGGCGCCCAAGGGTATCAACACGGTTATATCGAGCCGCTCGAAATGTTAATTGAACAGGTAAAACAATGGGCGATTGCGCCGGTGATTATTTTTGCCTCTAGCACGGGGGTGTATCATCAAACGGCAGGCGAGCAAGTTGACGAAACCAGCCCAACCGAACCTACTGGTTATAGCGGCTTGTGCATGCTACAAGCCGAGCAATTATTAGCCAGCAGCGGTTTGCCATATTGCAGTGTACGTTTTGGTGGCATTTACGGCCCAGGGCGCGATTTTTTAATACGCCAGGTTCAGGCCGGTAAAGGCGGCGGTCCGGATTTTACGAATCGTATTCATCAAGATGACGCCGGCCGTTGTTTGGCGTTTTTAGTAAACCAATATTTAACCTACAAAAACTTGCCCAACTGTTTATTAGCCTGCGATAACGAACCCGCATCTTCACACCAAGTACGTACTTTTATTGCAAAAAAATTAGGACTAAGCGCGGAGTATTTGCAACCGTCACCGTCCGGTCGCGGCGGGAATAAACGCTGTTTAAATGCGCGTTTAATAAATTTAGGCTTTACGTTTAATTACCCAACTTACCGTGAAGGTTATGATTATGTGGCAGGTAATACGTGAGCAGCAAAAAACTTAAAGCGTTGGAGCAACAAGGTTTTGCAATGTTGCGCTCTGCAGTTGCGCCGGCCATGATTCAAGCTTTAAAAAATGATTGCGAAAGCCTTGATGCGCCGATAACCGGTGGCGGCCTAAGGCGCGCAGAAATGGCTTTGGCATCAGTGAAAGTTGTTTTAAACAGTATGAGCGTAAGGCGCTTACTTAAGTTGTATATGGGGGCGACGGATAATCAATGGTATAAAACTGAACCGGCGCTAGTGCGAGCAATTTTATTCGATAAAACGCCAAAGCAAAATTGGTTAGTCGCTTGGCACCAAGATAAAACAGTTTGCGTTACCCAGCGGTTCGAGCATCCAGGTTGGGGGCCTTGGAGCGTAAAAAACAGTGTTATTCATGTGCAGCCACCTTTGGCTGTATTGCAACATCAATTAGCACTGCGCATTCATATAGACGATGCCAACGCAAATAATGGCTGCTTAAAAATATTACCTAGTAGCCATATAGCGGGGGTAATGAAAGAGGCGGACATTCAAACAATTGATAAAAGCAGCGCAGTTATTTGCGAGGCCAAAGCAGGCGATGTTCTACTGATGAAACCACATGTGTTGCATGCCTCGAGTAAAGCGAAAACGCCTAGCGCCAGAAGGGTGCTGCATTTAGAGTTTTCGACTTATCGTTTACCTGAAGGTATTGCTTGGGCGGCCTCTTATTAGCGTTAATTTTTTTACCTTGAAAAATGACAAAGTGCAAAATATTAAGAGCTTGTCTCAACCACATTCACGTGCACAGTCAATGTTTTACCTGGGCGTAAAATGTCTTTGCGGTTAATGCCGTTCCAGTGTTCTAGCTTGCGAATGGTGACGCCAAATTTATCGGCTATACGGGCCAGTGAATCACCTGATCTCACTTTGTAGCGAATTTTTCGTGTTTCGTTACTGCTTTTACCGGTTTTATCCCAAATAACAATTTTTTGGCCCACGCGTAACGTGTCGCGTGGTGCCATATTGTTCCATGTGGCTAGCTGCCCAGTTGAAGTTTTGTATTGCCGCGCAATGGTCCACAGTGAATCGCCGCTGCGCACAATATATTCCATGCGCGTGCCTTTGCCGAGTGCTTGCCGAGTTTTTAAACGCTCGGCACTGCTGAGTACGTAAAACTGGTTGTCTTCGCTGGCGCGCGGTACTAGCAAGGTTTTACCCGCACGAATGGTATTGCTTTTAAGTTGATTAATGTCTTGCAGTAATGCCGTGGTGGTATTGTATTTTTTGGCGATGGTACTTAAAGCATCGCCATTTTTAATGGTGTAGCGCTCCCAGGTGACTCGCTCGCTGGCGGGTAGTTCTTGCAGTGCTTGTAGAAAGCCATCGTACTTAGTCGCCGGTACAACTAAATAATGCGGTCCGTCAGGTGATGTGGCCCAGCGGTTAAAGCCTGGGTTGAGCTGATAAATTTCGTCTATTTCCACATCGGCTAATTTGGCCGCTTGGGCTAAATCTAGCTGACCACCGACATTGGCTAAAGCAAAATAGGGGGCATTGGCAATGGCCGGCAAACTAATGTTGTACATGTCTGGGCGCAATATAATTTCTTTAAGGGCCAGTATTTTAGGAATGTATTGCTCTGTTTGCGATGGTAGGTCTAGTGCCCAAAAATCGGTCGGTTTGCCTTTCTTTTTGTTGCGCCGTATCGCTTTGCGCACATTGCCTTGGCCGCCGTTATAGGCGGCTAAAGTTAATAACCAATCGCCATCGAATTGTTTATTTAATTTGGTGAGGTAAGTCAAAGCAGCTTCTGTAGAGGCCGTCACATCACGGCGGCCGTCGTACCACCAATTTTGCTCTAAACCTAAGTGTTTACCTGTGTACGGCATAAATTGCCATAAGCCTGATGCAGTAGCGTAAGAATATGCAAACGGGTCGAAGCCGCTTTCAATCATCGGGATTAAGGCCAGCTCGTAAGGCAGGCCGCGCTCGTCCAGTTTTTCTAAAATATAGTGTAGGTAGAGCTCGCCGCGCTGGGTAACAGCGCCAATGTGCCTTGGGCGTTTGTTATACCAAGCTAGGCGTTTTGCAATGCGGGCATCGGCGTAATCGGGGAAGGTAAAACCCTCGCGAATGCGAGGCCAAATTTCTACAGGCTCTGGGACTTCAAAAGTTTGTAATTCGTCGTCGTATATTAAGCATGGGTCTAGATCGGCAAAATCACTTTTTGTGGCGGGTATTTCGGCAGAATCGGGTGTGCTACCTCCGCCGGTTAGCGACTGCAAGTTGGGAACGTTACAGCCAGTAATAAACAAAGCGGTGATAAGGCACAAGGTATAAGGCGCGCGGTTAAAAAGCATGTAAAACCGTATCTAAACAAAAGGGCGAGCTATTCTATAGCAAAGCGCTTTGATGTGCTTCCAGATGCCATTTTTTGCGCGCTTCTTCACGCCTCGGGCGGTTACTATTTAGGCGGCTTGCAACGGCGGAACGGTTTGTGCGGCTTTAATGGGCGAGCGCGTACCGGTCTTTACGGCTTGGTAATGCAGGCGTTGGCGGCGGTTCCAGTAATACAAAGCGACCGTGCCGCGGAAGACTTCATCAATACCCATGGCGATCCATATGCCCACCAAGCCGTAGCCTAGGTGAATACCCAGTAGCCAAGTTAGCGGCACAGACATTAACCACATTGTGCTAATGCCAAACACAGCAATAAATTGTGGGTTGCCGGTGGTTTTGATGGAAAAACCTACCAGGAAGTTAAGCAAACGCCCCGTTTCACAAATAAGAGCAAGGCCAATAACTGTTGTGCCTAGCGCAATGATTTCGGGGTTGGTGGTAAATAACCCGAGCAGTGCACTGGCCAGTAAATACAGTATGCCAACGAGTACGGTAACCAGAATAAGGCCGATGTAAATGCCGCGGTGCAGCTCGCGGTGCATAGCGGAAAAATCTTTGGCACCGTATAAATGCGTCACTTTAAGTTGCACGCCTGCGGTAAGTGCAGAGCTGAACAATAAAACCAAAAACACGATATTAAAGGCGTATACCCGCGCCGCTAAGGCGATATCCCCCAAGCTGACGACCATGGCGATAATAATCAGTTGGCTAACATGCCAAGCCAGTGGCTCTAGTGCCGAGGGGATAGCAATTTTTAATATCGGGCGCAGCCACTGTTTAAGCTCGGATAGCGAAATAACGTAGCTAACGGCAATATGGGCGCGCCAGCGAATAGCCCAAATAGAGACCGCCAAATTGGTGGCCCATGCTAGGCAGGTTGCAATGGCAACACCTTGGACTCCCAGTGCCGGAAACCCCATTTTACCTTCCGCTAATAGGGTATTAAAAATCACGTTAACAATGGTCATTGCGCCGGTGGCGATCATATTCCACTGTGTTTTACCTTGTGATTGTAAAACCGCGCTAGCGGCAAAGCGCAGTGCTAATAACAGGACGCCAAAGCCCAGTGTGTGCAGGTAAGTGGTGCCATAATTGGCGGCTTGGCCTTCTAGCCCCATCGCCGAAGCAAAAGTGGCCGAAAAGCCCAAAAGCGCAATAGCCACAAGGCTGCCGGCGATTGCACACAGCCACATTAAAGCACCGTAGGTTTTATCCAAACCAGCAACATCTTTGGCGCCTAAGCGGTGCGATGCTACCGCGCAGCCTGCCGTATTTAATGCAATAAAAAAGGTAAAGCACATTGCGGCTATTGGCAAAACTGCACCAACAGCGGCGGCAGCTTCATCGGAAATGCGGCTTAAAAACCAAGCATCGACAACATTAATCAAAAACACAAAAAGTGTATCGATAAAAATAGGCCAAGTTAGGCTAAACAGGCTGCGTTCAATAACAGTTTTGGGGTGGCTCATTGAGGGTATCGCTAAACTTATTCAAAGAAATTTACGGCAAGGCTTACAGCAGTGTAGGGGGCGAGCGGCGTACTAAAATCTGTTGTGTATTTTAACGGCTTAGCGGTGTATGCACTATGGTGTAGTTTGTCTATGCTATGTCCAAAGCTATCATTTCTTTAAATTAAATAGGGGCAATATGCGTGCAGGATGATTTTTTATTAGGCGAGGCCTCTAAAGAGCACATTATTACCAAGCGCGATGCGCCGGCTTTTTCTGACTATGCAATTCGCGTTGCTGGCGTAACGGATATTACCGATGCTTACCGCTGTGCCCGCAAGCATCAGTGCTATCACATCTTGGTTATGACCACTGCGGGTGAAGGCAACTTAGCCACTACCGAAGGTGAGTACAGATTGTCCTCAGGGAGTTTGGCGGTGGTACATAGCTTGCGGCCATTTTGTTACCAATTGGCGGCTGAGAGCTGGCATTTTTTGTGGTTTATTTTAGAGGACGACCCAACGTGGGCATTCTTGCACGATTTGCCGTGTTTACCAGCCAACCCAATGGTGGCCGAGGCTATTAAGCCGTTGTTGTTGCTATTAGCTGAACCCATTTCGCGGGTCACTAAAAGCGCTATCACGCGGGAAATTTACCACCTAATACTGGCGGCATTGCGCTCGCCAGTACCGGTGAATACTTTAAAAGAGCGGCTAGCTCGGTTATTTATTGCTGTAGACCAACAATTACATTCCCCTTGGACTGCAGCCGAGCTTGCGCGGCATTTGCATTGCTCGCAGCCTACATTGCACCGTTACTGCCAGCAGGTATACCAGCAAACGCCGCTGCAAATTATTATTGGTTTGCGCATGCAGCGCGCTAAGTTACTGCTGCGCGAAACCGACTGGAGCCTAGATAGCATTGCTGCGCAGCTGGGTTATAGCAGTGGTTTAAGTCTATCGAAGGTGTTCAAGCAGAAAACGGGCTTAAGTCCAATGGCTTATCGCGGATAGAGGCCTATTACAGCAGCAGACACACAGTCTCAAAATGGCGCTTAATGTAATGGCTATTTAGCGAGTCAAACCAGCGTGTAAGGGCCATTTTAGCGGTTAACACGATGCGTGCGAGCTGCAAAACTGTATCAACTACTGCCAATAGGCGTGGTGTAATCAGGGCTTGTTATGGCTTTTTAGTGGTTAGATCCCTAAAATGTGCGCCTCGAATTTAGCTATGGCCTATCAATTATGGAATCGTTAACTCTTAAGCCCTTAAAAACCGTACGTGGCGAAGTGACCCTGCCGGGCTCTAAAAGCTTATCTAACCGCATACTCTTATTGGCGGCTTTAGCGAAAGGGCAAACGCGCATCACCAACCTACTTAACAGCGATGATGTTAGCCATATGCTCAATGCGTTAACGTTACTGGGGGTAAGTTACGAGCTGAGTGAAGATCGCACGGCTTGTACGGTCAATGGTTTGGCTGGTGTATTTAATGTCGATGCCGCAACCACCTTATTTTTAGGTAATGCCGGCACAGCCGTTAGGCCACTGACCGCTGCGTTATGTTTAAGTGGCGGCAGCTTTGAAATTACCGGCGAGCCCCGCATGTACGAGCGCCCAATAGGCGACTTAATTGATGCAATGGCGCAGCTTGGCGCCGATGTGACTTATTTAAAAGACGAAGGTTTTCCGCCGTTAAGCATACAAGGCAAGGCTCTAGCGGGTGGTAAAGTGACTATTCGCGGTAATATTTCGAGCCAGTACTTAACGGCATTGCTGATGATAGCGCCGTTACTTACCAGCGATTTAGAAATCCAAGTAGACGGCGAATTGGTTTCTAAGCCTTACATTGATATTACCTTGGACACCATGGCCAAGTTTGGCATTCAAGTGGCTAACAATAATTATCAAAGCTTTACCGTTAAGGGTAACCAAACCTACACCGCGCCGGGTGAAATCATGGTTGAAGGTGATGCCTCTTCAGCGTCTTACTTTTTAGCTGCCGCCGCCATTGGCGCAGGCCCCGTTAAAGTTCACGGTACCGGTAATGCCAGCGTGCAAGGCGATGCCGCATTCGCTCGTGTGCTAGAGCAAATGGGCGCGAAAGTTGAATATAGCGATTACTGGATAGAGGTCACAGGTACTGGCGAATTAAATGGTGTAGATGTCGATTTAAACCATATTCCAGATGCGGCCATGACAATAGCCACCACTGCGCTATTTGCTAAAGGCCCTACCTGTATTCGCAATATTTATAATTGGCGTGTAAAAGAAACGGACCGCTTAAGTGCGATGGCAACAGAGTTGCGCAAAGTGGGGGCAACCGTCGAAGAGGGTGAGGATTACATTCACATTACACCGCCTGCCAGCTTAACTTCTGCCGCCATCGATACTTACGATGACCATCGCATGGCGATGTGTTTTTCATTGGCTAGTTTTGGCGATGCCGACATTACTATTAACGACCCGAAATGCACGTCTAAAACATTCCCTACCTACTTCGATGAATTTTCAACATTGCGTGTAGAGTAGTTACGTTTAAATAGCGCGATAAATAAAAGCCCTAATCTTTGGTTGTTAGGGCTTTTTTAGTATTGGAATACAGGAGCTATTATGTCGAAGCAGCACGTAAAATTTGAATTTGAAAAAGAAACTAAAAACAGCGTTAGGTATAAAGAAGTCCCCGAACAAGGCAAGCCTCCAATTGTAGGCTCGCTTTATGTCCAGAAATGGTTCGCAGGTAATGCTAAAACCTTGCAATTGACGATTGAGTTGGATGCAAAAGATAGCGAGTGATGCATACAATTCAATTGAGAACCTGCGTCCTATATTCCCAGTAATGCTTAGCAAAGAGTGATTCCCCTATTTCAGTTGACATACCTCCAGCATAAAGTCCCCCCGTGAGACTTTCGTTAACAATCCAAAATTATGTTGTAGTTATTCAACCTACACAAATTCCAGTTATTATTCAGTGGCAATAACGGCATGTGAACGCACAGTAGTGATTCGCTAAGCGGTATTAAAAATTAATCCACATAATTATCAATGCTCGGGCAAGAGCAAATTAAATTTCTATCCCCGTACACGTTATCAATACGATTAACCGTCGGCCATACTTTGTGGTTATGTAAATAAGGTAGTGGGCGGGCGGCTTGGTCTCGGGTGTAGGGGCGGCTCCATTGTGGGTCCATAATGTCGTCTAGTGTGTGCGGGGCATTCACTAGAGGGTTGTTATCTTTTGGCCATTCGCCGCTTTCTACTTTGCTAATTTCTTGGCGAATTTGAATCATGGCGTCGCAGAAGCGGTCTAGCTCCATTTGCGATTCACTTTCGGTCGGTTCGATCATCAGTGTTCCGGCAACAGGAAAGCTCATGGTCGGTGCGTGAAAGCCAAAGTCCATTAGGCGTTTGGCGATGTCTTCTTCGCTAATGCCGCTGGCGGCTTTTAAGGGACGTAAATCTAATAAGCACTCGTGGGCAACAAAACCTTCGCGGCCAGAATACAAAATAGGGAAGTGAGCCTTTAAGCGTTGCGCGACATAGTTAGCGTTTAATATGGCGTATTCGGTGGCGAGCTTTACGCCGCTGGCGCCCATCATGCGAATGTACATCCAGCTAATGGGCAGAATACTGGCACTGCCCCAAGGTGCGGCAGAAATAGTGCCGTTGGCGGTATTGGTGTTGGGCACAGGCTGTACAGGGTGGCCAGCTACAAAAGGCGCCAAGTGCGCTTTTACGCCAATAGGCCCCATGCCAGGGCCGCCACCGCCGTGTGGAATACAAAAAGTTTTATGTAAATTAAGGTGCGAAACATCGCCGCCAAATTCGCCAGGTGCGGCTAAGCCGACTAGGGCGTTCATGTTGGCGCCATCAACATAAACTTGCGCGCCTACACTGTGAATTAGCTCGCTAATGTCGCGAATGTTTTCTTCAAATACGCCGTGGGTCGATGGGTAGGTCACCATTAATGCCGCTATTTGATTACCGAATTGCTCGACCTTGGCGCTTAGGTCTGCCATGTCGACGTTGCCTTCGTCATCACATTTAACGACTACCACTTTCATGCTGACCATTTGCGCCGATGCGGGGTTGGTACCGTGGGCTGATGCGGGGATCAAACAAATAGTGCGCTGGTCTTCGCCTTTGGATTCAAAGTATTTTTTAATGGCCACAAGCCCAGCGTATTCACCTTGCGAGCCAGCATTGGGCTGCAAGCTGATAGCATCGTAACCGGTGCAGGCTTTGAGCATGTCTTGCAGTTGCTCGAACAGCGCGCTGTAACCTTTGGCTTGGCTGATGGGGGCGAAGGGATGCATACGGCCAAATTCGGGCCACGTGACTGGGATCATCTCGGCGGCAGCGTTGAGCTTCATGGTGCACGAGCCCAGCGGGATCATGGCGTGGTTAAGTGCGATATCGCGAGATTCTAAACGTTTGAGGTAACGCATCATCTCGGTTTCGCTGTGGTAGGTATTGAATACCGGGTGGCTAAGAATAGCGCTAGTGCGGGTTTGCTCAGCCGGAATGGTCACAAGTGTATTTGCGGCATCGACTAACTCGGCGGCTTTATCGTTACTGGCAAATATTTCTAGCAGGGCGTCTACATCACTACTGTGTGTGGTTTCGTTCAAGCTGATGGATAAGCGATTGCTATCAATTAGGCGAACATTCATGCCGTTGCTTTCGGCAGACTCCGCTAAGGCTGCGGCTTTGTTTGTTTCGACGGTAATAGTGTCGAAAAAGTGATCGTGGGCTAATTCGAAGCCGGCTTGGCGAATGCCTTGGGCCAATGTTTTTGTTAATAAGTGCACGCGTTTGGCGATGCGCTTTAAGCCTTCTGGGCCGTGGTACATGGCGTAAAAGGTGCTAAGCAGGGCAAGCAATACTTGCGAGGTACAAATGTTGGAGTTGGCTTTTTCGCGGCGAATGTGTTGCTCGCGGGTTTGCATGGCCATGCGCAGGGCCTGTTTGCCGCGGGCATCAATAGAAACGCCAATAATGCGACCTGGTGATGAACGTTTGTAGGCATCGCGAAACGCAAAGAAGGCCGCGTGGGGGCCGCCAAAACCCATGGGAATGCCGAAGCGCTGGTTGCAACCAATGACTATATCGGCGCCTTGTTTACCCGGGGCTTCAAGCAGTACTAAGCTAAGGATGTCGGCGGCCACGGTAATGAGTGCATTTTGTGCGTGTACGGTTTGCGCGAGTTCGGCAATGTTGTGTATTTGGCCTGTGGTGCTGGGGTATTGCACCAGTGCGCCAAAGTAATCGTGCTCGGCAAGGGTGCTGACATCGCCCACAATCACATCAAAACCAAAATGCTCGGCGCGGGTTTGTACAACGGCAATGGTTTGTGGGTGAACATCGCTGGCGACAAAATACGTGTTGCTTTTGTTCTTTTTATTAACGCGCTTACTCATAGCCATGGCTTCGGCAGCGGCGGTGGCTTCATCCAGCATGCTGGCATTGGCCAAATCCATACCGGTTAAATCCAGAATCATTTGCTGGAAGTTTAATAAGCCTTCTAGGCGGCCTTGGGCTATTTCGGGTTGGTAGGGCGTGTACGCGGTATACCAGCCAGGGTTTTCTAATACATTGCGCAAAATAACATTGGGCGTGTAGGTATCGTGGTAGCCCATACCAATGTAACTTTTTAATACTTGGTTTTGGCTAGCTAAAGTTTTAAGTTCGGCCAGCGCTGCTTGTTCGGTAATGGCGCTTTTAAGTACGCTGGTGGTTTCGGCGCGAATGCTTTTGGGTACGGTGGCTTCTATCAGTTCTGCCATAGAATTTTTGCCAAGGCGTTCGAGCATGGCTTGAGTTTGGGCCGAATCTGGGCCAATGTGGCGACCGATAAATTCTACAGAATTTTCTAATTCCACTAAGGGCGACAACGCATTAGGCATGATAAAAGCTACCTTTAAATAGGGGGCGATACAGTGAGTGGTTGATTGGCAAGGGCTGCGTGCTTAGGCGGATTGCTACCGGTACGGGCTGCGAGCATTTGCTGATACATCAATAAAAAAGGCTAAAGCGCGGAGGACCGGCTATAAAGGGGCGCAATGATAGCAATCTGGCCTAACCCTAGCAATTCTTATACGCTGCAGGCGAGTGGTAAATAAGGCTGTTTCAGTAATGATATGGAGCGAAAAATAGAGACATGAGTATTCTGGCTGTTATTGCCTGCGTTTGGGTGCTTTGGGGCGCGTGGCGCGGTTATAAGCGCGGTGCTATTCGAGTGTTGGCGGGTGTGCTGTCTTTGTTGCTGGGCTATGTTGCTTGCTTTTTATGGGGCTGGCCACTGGCGCAGTCGCTTGCCGGTAAGGTTACGCCGTTTTTACAGTGGCCTATTGCGGCGGGTAGCATTTTTTTAGTGGCAGCACTGGTGGTGAACCTATTATTTTGGCCGCTGGTTAAGCGCTTTAAACAGTCAGCTGCTACGGCTTGGCTTGGCGTTGCTGGTAATACTGCAATGGCAACGGTAATGTTAATGGCAGCTTTGTGGGGTGCAGGTTTGGTTGCTGGCGCTATCCCTAACCCCAATATTAAAGATGTTTTGCAGCAAATTGGTTATTCGGCCGAGCACCCTTTAGTGCGCATTAGCAATGCGGTGATGTCTCGTTTTATTGGTGTGGGGCTTCGTTTAGTCGGGGCATCGGACGAACAAGTCAAAGCCGGTGTTGTGTTGGCGCAAACCCCAGCGGCTGGGGTTATGAATTTGCAGGCCGTATCAGGTTCGAATGAAACCAAAGCGCTGCTGCACAGTGAGCCGCTCAAGCAAGCCATTGCTAATGGCGATGTAGAGCAACTGATTCAACACCCTGATTTTGTCGCATTTTCGCAACAGCCGGGTATGGAGAGCATGATTGCTTTGGTGCCGCGGGATAATGGCGAGTCGCAGGCGCAGGCCTTGGCAACGACAATGGTGGATGTGTTTCAGCGGGTAGAGCATATCAAGCAATCTGACGAAACGCGTAAAGTACTCGAAGACCCAGAGATTCAAGCCATTATGCAATCGGGAGATACTGCGCGTTTAATGACGCACCCTAAAATGCAGCCACTGCTGGCCGCCATAATGGGAGGCAGTATGGCGCGGGAACCTGAAAAACCAACAACGCACGCACCGGTAAACGAGCAAGCCGAACAGATTAAAACAGAGCAGCCCGTAGCGCCATCTGGCCCAGCACACGAGGTGATGTTTAAATGGAAAAGCACGGATGGGCAAACCCATTTTTCAACTTGGGATCGCATTCCTAAAGCGTATCGCGAAGGTGCAGAGTTAATTAATTTATAGCGAGATAATTGTGACGATAAAAACCGTAGGGCCTTGGCAGTGTTTAGATTCTAAAGTGGTTTATGACAACCCATGGATTAGCGTGCACCACGAAAACGTAATTACACCGGGTAATACAGCAGGGATTTATGGCGTGGTGCATTTTAAAGGCACCGCGGTAGGTGTATTGCCTATTGATGACGAAGGTAACACCTGGCTGGTCAAACAAACGCGTTATACATTAGGCGGCGAAAGTATTGAAATTCCCGAAGGGGGCGCCGCGCCGGGAGAAAAAACCATCGATTGTGCCCGTCGAGAATTGAAAGAAGAGGTAGGCCTAGAAGCAACAGATATCCGATATTTAATGACCTTACACTTATCAAATTCTGTCACTGATGAGGCCGCAGATATCTTTGTGGCCAAGGGGTTAACCGAGGGCGCAGTAGCACATGAGGCTAGCGAGGATATCACCGTATTGAAACTGTCGTTTAAAAGCGCGTTGGCGATGGTTATGAATGGAGAGATTACCGATGCTATTAGCGTAGCGGCGATTCAGCGCTTGGCCTTAACCGAGGGGCTGAACGAAATATAGGGCATCTCTAAAAATGCTCTTTTTCTGCGATAGCAGCATCACTGTTTTTGCGCCTCGACATTCCGCTTATCGATAACTGCTCCCCACTCTAATCAGTCACTTCCGTGTGGCGTGCGATGTCTAATAAAGTGCTCCCTGGCTAGATACGTCGCGCTGTCTTCTGAATATATTCATTTGCCCCGGCGGGACTTTCTTGTCCCTATAAAATATGACTATTTTTAGAGGCGCCCATAATAAATTTGTCGCTTGGCTGTTGGTTTGTCTATGCTTTACGTTAAAACGTATAGGCCACAGTAAGGACTTTTATGGAAGAGCTCACGCCGCGCCGTTCGCAGGCCAGAATTGACGCCCTTATTTTCAAGCTGGCACTGGCCTATTGGTTAGTGTCACTGTTGTGGATTCTTGCAACGGGCAATTGGTTTTGGGCCGTTGTTGCGGCGGTGGTTTTATTACCTGTCGCCGCAATGGCTGGCACACATTTGGCCGGTTTGCCAATCGCGCGGCATTTGTTGGCTGCGGTGCTCAGTGTAATGACTTCGCTGCAGGTGCTACAAAGTGGCGGCATGATCGAGGCCCACTTTGGTTATTTTGTGACCGCGTCCATTTTCTTTTTATACCGTGATGCCAAGGTTTTCATTACGGTTTTGGTCTGCGGCGCAGCAGCGCATGTTGTTCTATTTGTAATTCAGCATTTGCACCTTTTCCATAATTTCTATTTTTATGATCATGAGCATTGCACCGTGGGTATTGTGCTAATTCACGCGGGATACTTAACGGCTGAATGCGTCTTATTGGGAGTGTTGGCCAATAATGCTAAACGTGATCAGCAGTTAACCGCCACCATAGAGCGGGTAGTGGCTAACCCGGGCAATCAATTAGATTTAACCCAGCGAATGGATAGCGAAAGTAGTGTTGCCAGCTTACTTAATCAATTGTTAGGGGCTATGGCCAGTGCTGCACGTAAATCTGGAGAGGCTTCTGTACGTGTCGATGACGGTTTAGCGCGTTTGCTTGACGACATTAAAGGCTTCGGTGTATTGGCGCAGACGGAATACGATCGCACGAATATAATCGCCTCGGCGACAGAAGAGCTAGCGGCCACCTCGTTTAATATGGTGCGCGATATGCAAAATGCCAGCGAGCAATTGCGCAGCGTGGGCGCCGCAAACAACTCGGCGAGCGAGCACTTATTGGGTTGTCAGCAATCGTTAAAAGAACTCAATTCTCTTATTCAAGAATCTAACAATACCGCTCAAACTCTAGAGCAATATACCCGCAACATTTCTGAAATTTTAAATGTGATCAATAGTATTGCAGAGCAAACTAATCTGCTGGCACTGAATGCGGCTATCGAAGCGGCGCGCGCTGGTGAGCAAGGCCGCGGTTTTGCCGTGGTCGCCGACGAAGTACGCGCGCTGGCGACACGAACGCAAGAATCAACCGATCAAATCAAGGGTACGATTGGCCAGCTGCAAGGCGCTAGCGCTAAAGCGGTGGATATTATGCAAAGCTCAAAATTACATGCCGAGCAAAGCATCAGCAAAATACAATTAACCGTTACTGAGGTTGAAGCCAGCCAAGCACAGATGCTGGCTTTAACTGATATTAATAGCACCATGGTTGTTGCGGTAGAGCAACAAGGGCAGGCCAGCCGAACTATTGCCGATAGCGCGGCAGAAATTAATGAATTAATTGAGGCGTTGGTGGCAAGCACGCATTCAAGTAGTGATTTGGGGCGAGAAATAAAGGCGCAGTCTCAAGATTTGCAGGCATTGATGGCTGTATTTAAAACTGCCTAACACCTATAAGCTTAGGCCATATAAGTTGCAAATATTGCTACATAAAGCGGTATGTTAGTTTGCTGTGAGTCTATTTTTTTACCTCGCTTATTGGGGCTTTTTTTGCCTGCACAGTATATATAGGTTACAAAAATTGTAACTATTCAGTCATCAGCGAAATTGAGTGTTAATTAATCATTTTTTAGGCCGCTCAAGCCGTTTACGAGTTTGTGCTACTCGACTTTTTGTTCCTCGATTTTGTGCTTTTGCAAAATCTAATCTTGCATATCCTTATGCTGGCGCAAACTCTACCCCGCGCATCCTTGTTGGGGCTGGGCGCTATGCACGCGATCGTGATGCGTGAACGGCTAGAAAATAATCAATCAGTCCTAAGTGAGCAATATTTTCTTATCGCTGAATAGTTACCAAAAATTTTACGTATATCAGTAAGCGCTTTGTGAAATGCCTTTAGTCACCGATAATGGTGTTTTTTTAGGTTGAGGTTTTCATGCAAATTCCTTTCGGGAAATATCGGCACTATAAAGGCAATTATTACCACGTTACCGGGGTGGCAAAGCATAGTGAAACTGAAGAGCTTCTGGTGGTTTATCGACCGTTGTATGGCGATTTCCAGCTGTTTGTGCGCCCTTTGGCTATGTTTATCGAATCGGTTGATGTTGAGGGGCAAGCGGTGCCTCGGTTTGCTTTTGTCGAGGTAATATAATGTGTGTTGGTTGCGAATTAAGGGTATTTGATGAATCGCGCGGTTGACGATGCTTTTTTTATGCATCTTGCACTTTTGCAGGCGCGCTTAGCGTATGGCTGTGACGAAGTGCCTGTTGGTGCGGTTATTGTCGACAATGGTGTGGTGGTGGGGGCCGGTTTTAATCGGCCTATTAGCGCAAGTGACCCCACGGCGCACGCTGAAATACAAGCGCTAAGGGCGGCTGCGGCCCGCTTGGGCAATTACCGTTTACCGAAGGCTACGCTTTACGTCACGGTTGAACCCTGCACTATGTGCCTTGGGGCGTTGGTGCATGCGCGTATTCAACGTATTGTATTTGCTGCTACCGAGCCGAAAGCGGGACGTGTTTGTAGCCATAGCTTATTGGACGACCCTTGTTTTAATCATCATATAGAAGTGACTGCTGGAGTCTGTGCCGAGCCTGCAAGTGCGCTTATGCAGCGTTTTTTTGCCGAAAGGCGAGCGCGTAAAAAAGCGCTAAAACAAAATAATATGAATACGTAACGTTAAACCTGCAAAATGGCAGAATGGCTACATCGCATTAATAATTTCAAGCTCTTCTAATGCACTGCTAATAATCGATTCGTAGCCAAGGGGTTTGTCTGTTTCGTTTTCCTCGGCGGCTAGAGCCTCTTGTTTTGCGCGCTCTTGCTCTTTCCACGCGATAACATTGTAGAAGTTGCGAATATTATTTACATAGCTAACCGCTTCGTGGCCGCGGGCATAACCGTAGCGCGTTTGTTTGTAGTATTGGCGCTTAGTGAGCAGTGGTAAACGTTCGCGGATATCGCTCCATAAATTTGGGTTGCCGCCTTGGTCTTGCGTTATTTTTCGAGCGTCCTGCAAATGTAAAAAACCAATATTATAGGCTGCCAGCGCTAGCCAAGTGCGGTCGGGTTCAACAATGTCATCGCTAAGACGGTCGTACATTTTGCGAAAATATCTTGCGCCGCCATTAATGCTTTGGTCGGGATCTAATCGGCTTTTTACGCCCATTTCGCGTGCGGTATTTAGGGTAAGCATCATAAAGCCGCGCACTCCTGTGGGTGATTTGGCTCTGGGGTTCCAGTGGGATTCCTGATAGCTTAATGCTGCTAGCAATTGCCAATCTAGGTTTGTTTCTTTGGCGGCCGCTTCAATTTTTTCTCGCCATTTAGGGAGGCGTGTGCGCAGGCGTTTGGTAAACACGAGTGCGCCGCTGTAATTGATGTGGCCTACGTGGCCGTAAAAGCTTTCGGTAATTTCGGCGAGCTCACCCGAGTGCTCAAGTTGCGTTAAATAATGGTTGGCGGCTTGTTGCAGACTGTGGTCGGTAATTTTGGGCAGTGCCCAGGCAAGGGGTTCGGGTTCGGTAATATCGAAAGCGGCCAGAGCACGAGGATAGACACTGCTATTCATTTCCAATGCGTTGGAATCAACAACGGCATAGGTAACTTTTTTATTGTGTACCATTTCGAGCAAGTCGAGCATTTCAATATCTTGGCGTTCATTCCAGACTAGATCGGGGTGCTCGCGTTTAAGCTCCCTTAGGCGTTCGGCGTGGCTGCTATTGCCTATTACTAGAATCTCTTCGCCGATAAGATCTTCGATACTTTTGGGTTTGGGCGAATTTGAGCGGTAAATAACTTGCTGTGTCACGTGTAAATAGGGCTGGCTGAAATCGACCACTTGGCGACGCTTGTCGGTTACCGTGAGGCCAGCGGCGCCCATATGAACATCGCGCGCGGCAATGGCATTAAATATATGCCCAAGGTCTTCTTCCTCGACGATTTCGAGTTTTACATCTAAATACTCGGCAAAGCCGCGCAGCAGTTCGTAGTCAAAGCCTGTGTAGCCGTCGATGCCTTGGTAGTAGGTGGTAGGGCCGTTGCGTGATGCGACTGTTAACACCCCTTCTTTTTGAATGCGGTCGAGTAGGGTGGGTAAGCGGCTACCGGTGAGCAATGAGCACAAGCAAAACACGCACGCAACAACCAGCACATGGTTACAAACCCTGTGACTTATGATGCTAAGTGTTTTGATCCATGACTTCATTAAATTTGGATAACTCTATATTTGATGGCTGATTTTGTGCTTGTTTGTGGCTTAACGCAACGGTGCCTTAAAGGCTAATTGTTAAGCGTATTGACACGAACTGCCAGCCGTTACTTAAACTGTTTTGTGCTTAAAACCGGTATATTCTGGCTTTGTTTTACGCGTTGGCAGCGAAAAAAAGCCAATTCAAAAGCAACAAACGGCGCCATATTTTGAGTGGTATATGGAACTGGCTTGCAGTGTGATTTTGCTTGTTAGTAGCTATTCACTTTATTTTTTTGTGCCAGCAGTGCCGTGCATGCTTAGTGTTTTTTGTTTTGCTTGCAGGTAGCAATATAACAAACTAATGTAAAATTTTTGTTTAAAAAAGAACCAATTTTATCGTCTTATGTGTCTCATGGGAAGCATTGTGCGCCATATACAGGAATGCACGCGCCAGTTCAGTCTTGCGGGCGCTTGTCGGTAAGGCGTAGTTGCGGCTGCTACTTGCGGCCAAATCGAGTACAATGCGCGCTTTTTCGACAACCCGTCTTATGAACTGCGAGACCTATCCCTCCATGTTGATTTTGCCCGGTGCACCTGCGCTATCAGAATTCCGTACTCAAAAACTCCTTTCTTCGCTTCAGACTCTGCAGCCTGGCATTTCATCGGTTTATGCCGAGTATGTCCATTTTGCCGACCTGAGTGATGCCTTAACGGCCATTGAAACGGAGGTTCTCGTTCGTTTGCTCACTTACGGCCCAAAGGCAGATAAGCAAGCTGGCGATGGTCAATTATTATTAGCCGTGCCGCGCCCAGGGACTATATCGCCATGGTCTTCGAAGGCGACCGATATTGCCCATAATGCCGGTGTGGCTAAAGTGAATCGCATCGAGCGCGGCATTGCTTACCATATTGATGGTGATTTTGATCCGAATGCTGTGACGGGCTTGTTGCACGACCGCATGGTCGAGGTGATGTTTGCAAGCTTGGATGAAGCCCAAGCGCTGTTTGCCAAGCACGAACCACGTGGCTTGCATTATGTGGATATTCTGGATGGTGGCCGCATTGCTCTAGAGGCAGCTAATGCTTCGTTGGGATTGGCATTAGCCGAAGATGAAATCGACTACCTTGTTGCCAGTTTCAAAGATTTAAAGCGCAACCCAACCGATGTTGAGTTGATGATGTTTGCACAGGCAAACAGTGAGCATTGCCGGCATAAAATCTTTAATGCGAGCTGGACTATTGATGGTGAAGATAAAACGCTATCGCTGTTCAAAATGATTAAGAACACCTACGAATTAGGTGGTGAAGATGTATTGTCGGCTTATGCCGATAACGCTTCTGTCATGACAGGTACCGTTGCTGGGCGTTTTTTCGCTGATACAGATACCCACGAGTACAGCTACCATCAAGAGCCTGTTCATATCTTGATGAAAGTCGAAACCCATAACCACCCCACGGCGATTGCTCCTTTCTCGGGTGCTGGTACTGGCTCGGGTGGTGAAATTCGCGATGAAGGTGCGGTGGGTAAGGGCTCTAAACCTAAGGTGGGTTTAAGTGGCTTTACGGTATCTAATTTGCAAATCCCAGGTTACAACCAACCGTGGGAGCAAGATTACGGCAAGCCAGGGCGCATTGTGAATGCGCTTGATATTATGCTGGAAGGCCCGATTGGCGGCGCTGCGTTCAATAATGAATTTGGCCGCCCCAATATTTGTGGTTACTTCCGTACCTTCGAGCTAGATTTTGATGGTGAGCGCCGTGGCTACCACAAGCCTATTATGCTTGCTGGTGGCTATGGCAATATTCGTGAAGAGCATATTGCGCAAGAAGAGTTTGCACCAGGCTGCCACCTTATTGCGCTTGGTGGCCCCGCAATGTTGATTGGTTTAGGTGGCGGTGCGGCTTCGTCTATGGCGTCGGGTACCTCTTCAGAAGACCTCGACTTTGCTTCGGTTCAGCGCCAAAACCCAGAAATGGAGCGCCGTTGCCAAGAGGTGATTGATCAGTGCTGGCAGTTGGGGGCCAATAACCCCATTGCATTCATTCATGATGTGGGCGCTGGCGGCCTTTCTAATGCCTTCCCTGAATTGGCAAAAGACGGTGGCTGTGGCGCTAACTTTGAGCTGCGTGAAGTGCCTAATGACGAGCCGGGCATGTCACCCTTAGAAATTTGGTGTAATGAATCGCAAGAGCGCTACGTGATGGCTGTGGCGCCAGAGTCTTTAGAGCGTTTTAAAGCGATTTGTGAGCGCGAACGCTGCCCGTACGCGGTAGTGGGCGAGGCTATTAGTGAGCAAACATTGATTGTGAACGATCGCCATTTCGATGCTAAACCGGTTGATCTTCCAATGAGCGTGCTATTTGGTAAACCACCTAAAATGCACCGCGAAGCTGAAACTTACAATGCCGCATTACAGCCCTTAGATATTTCTTTATCCGTAGAAGATGCCGCGCAACGCGTGTTGCAGCACCCAACAGTTGCCAGTAAGCAGTTCTTGATTACGATTGGAGATCGCTCGGTAACCGGTATGGTTGTGCGTGATCAAATGGTTGGCCCGTGGCAGGTGCCCGTCGCCGATTGCGCGGTAACAACGGCAACCTTTGATAGTTATGCCGGTGAGGCAATGAGTATTGGCGAGCGCACACCGATTGCTCTTATGGATGCCGCGGCATCTGGGCGCATGTCGGTAGCTGAGGCGATTACCAACATTGCTTGTACGCGTATTGATAAGCTGCGTGATATTAAGCTTTCGGCCAACTGGATGTGCGCGGCTGGCCATAAAGGCGAAGACGCCAAATTGTACGAAGCCGTAAAAGCAGTAGGTATGGAAGTGTGCCCAGCATTGGGCTTAACCATTCCCGTCGGCAAAGATTCCATGTCCATGCGCACCGCATGGCAGCAAGATGGCCAAGACAAAGCCGTTACCTCGCCTATGTCGCTGGTTATATCGGCATTTGCCCCTGTAGTGGATGTTCGTAAAACGATTACGCCAGAAATTAAAACCGCTGACGATAATGTTCTGCTGTTAATTGATTTAGCGGCAGGCAAACAGCGTTTAGGCGGCTCTATTTTGGCGCAAGCATGCAATCAGATGGGCGAGCAGGTTGCCGACCTAGAAAGCACCGATGAGCTTAAAGCCTTCTTTAATGGCATGCAGGCCTGTTTAGACAGTGACAGCCTTATTGCCTACCACGATCGCAGTGATGGTGGTTTGTTGGCGACTCTGGCAGAAATGGCTTTTGCTGGCCGTTGTGGTTTAAGTATTGATATTGCCGCTTTAGGTGGCGATGCACTGAGTGCTTTATTTAACGAAGAGCTAGGCGCTGTGATTCAAGTGGCGAGCAGCGAATTAGCTAATGTGCAGCAAGCCTTTGCGGCTGCGGGCTTGCAGGCTGCGCTTGTTGAGTTGGGCTGCGCAACTGTAGATGAGGCCATTGTTATTCGCAATGGTGCGCAAGAGCTGGTATCGACTACTCGTGGAAATTGGCAGCAGCTGTGGAGTAAAACGAGCTACCACATGCAAGCGTTGCGCGATAACCCTGCATGCGCCGAGCAGGAATTTGCTGGCATTACTGCCGATAATCCAGGCTTAAGTAGCCAACTCAGTTACGACCCTAGCCATGATGTGGCTGCGCCGTTTATTGCTATAGGCAATAAACCCAAAGTGGCTATTTTGCGCGAGCAAGGCGTTAACAGCCACTTAGAAATGGCAGCAGGCTTTGAGCGTGCAGGCTTTACCCCAATCGATGTGCACATGAGTGATATTTTGGCTGGGCGTATTGCGCTAGACGAGTTCAAGGGTTTGGCGGCCTGCGGCGGTTTTAGTTACGGCGATGTTTTAGGTGCCGGTGAGGGCTGGGCAAAAACGGTATTGTTTAATGCCATTGCACGCGACCAATTCGAAGCGTTTTTCAATCGTAACGACACCTTTAGTTTAGGTGTTTGTAATGGTTGCCAAATGATGTCGAACCTAAAAGATTTAATTCCAGGTGCCGATTTATGGCCGCACTTTGTGCGCAACGTATCTGAACAATTTGAAGCGCGAGTGGCTTTGGTTAAAGTAGAACAATCTAACTCTGTGCTTTATCAGGGAATGGCAGGTTCACATTTGCCAGTAGCTGTAGCGCATGGTGAAGGTCGTGCGGAGTTTGTCGATCAAGCGGCTTTCGAGGCGTGCAACAGCAGCGGCCAGGTTGCAGTGCGCTTTATTGATAACAGTCTCAATGTTACAGAAGCTTACCCCGCTAACCCTAATGGCTCGCAGGCAGGCATTACCAGTTTAACCAGCACCGATGGTCGCGCCACAATTTTAATGCCGCACCCAGAGCGTGTATTCCGTACTGTTGCGAATTCTTGGAAGCCAGAAGGTTGGCAAGAAGATGGCGGCTGGTTGCGTATTTTCCGCAATGCGCGGGTTTTTGTTAATTAAAAGCTGTGTGCACGAGGTTTAAAGCTAATAAGGCTTGACCTTGTGCGGCAAAACAAATACTGTTCGTTTATACAGTTAATTGTGAGGATACATTTATGGCAGTACTTGCTGTTTGGCAATGTGATCGGGATGGGGCTATGTTCAAAAACAAAAAAGATGCCGACGACCATGACAAGATGTTGGAGCTGGCAGAAAATATTACAGCTTTGATCGAGCAAAATATAACCGGTGTTGACGAGGCGCAGGCTGAAGCTATTGGCTTATTGCTAGCAAAGCGTCGCGATATATTGGCGCGAGCCTGTAAAAATAAGCCAGAGCTTTTGCTAGAAGAAGAGCCTGAAGAGCATAACGATGGCGACGTTTTCGTTAAGTAGCTCTCTGTATTGATGCTGCAAGTTTGATTGGTGGCATTGTAAAAGCCCCGAAACTGTCTGGTTTCGGGGCTTTTTGCTGTTTGGCGATTAAATAGTGAGATTAAGTGCATAGGTAGGTGATAGCCGTTAAAATGGCGGCCTCATTTTGATGGTTGCAGAAGTTTTATGTCTATATCGCCGTTATCTTACTCGCCGGCTATACCTCTTCCCCCCGCATTGGCGGCAAGATTATCCGCCGTGCCGGTAATTACCGATTTTGCTTGCACCGTTGCTGATGTGACAATCGCCGCTGAGGTTTCGCCTCGAGGCGAAGATCTTTGTAAATTAACGCTGCAATTGCCGCAAGCACTTCAAGCCCGCGGGCTTTTGATTACCGAAGCGATTCAAGCGGCGTTAATTGCCGATTTTAGTGGGGTAGATGTTGCTTTTGAATGGTTGCCGACGTTACCCGCCCTTGCGCAAGAGCGAGAGCCAATTGCCGGCGTAAAGCAAGTTATTGCCGTAGCATCGGGCAAAGGTGGTGTTGGTAAATCGACAACCGCTGTTAATTTGGCTCTGGCTTTAAAGGCGCTAGGTGCTCGGGTTGGCGTGCTGGACGCTGATATTTATGGCCCAAGCCAAGCCTTAATGTTAAATATTGAGGGGCAGCGCCCAGACATTTTGCCGGGTAAGCGCATGCATGCTATCGAGTCGCCACACGGCGTATTCGCAATAGGCATGGGCAACCTAGTCACGGATAATACGCCCATGGCTTGGCGCGGGCCAATGGCTACTGGGGCTTTGCAGCAAATGTTGCGGCAAACCGAGTGGCCAGATTTAGATTTTCTGATTGTCGATATGCCTCCTGGTACGGGAGATATTCAGCTAACGCTTTCGCAAACAGTTCCGGTAAGTGGCAGTGTCATTGTTACTACGCCGCAAGATATTGCTTTGCTTGACGCCAAAAAGGGCATTGAATTATTTCGTAAAGTGAATATTGACGTGCTAGGCGTTGTGGAAAATATGTCTGTGCATACCTGTTCCCAGTGCGGGCATTCGGAAGCCATTTTTGGTGAGCACGGTGGCAATGCATTGGCCAAAGAGTACGATACCCAAGTTATTGGGCGTTTACCCTTGAAGCTCGCTATTAGAGAGGGGGCTGATGGTGGTTGTCCTTCGGTAGTGGCTGATGTGACAAGCCCTGAATCTTTAGTGTACTTAGCTGTCGCTCAGCGAGTGGCTTTGCAGTTATTTTTGAATCAGCGCAATGCGCAAGATTCAGCCAGTGGCGCCTCGTCATCCCCGTTGATGACGCAGAGCGATGACTAGCAGTTATTGATTAATAGTTTGGAGAAGAATATGTCGATTAAGTCCGATAAGTGGATACGCCGAATGGCGCAAGAGCAAGAAATGATTTCGCCGTTTGCGCAAGAGCAAGTGCGTTATGGTGAAAAGGGCGATCGGTTAATTTCGTACGGTACGTCAAGCTATGGTTATGACGTGCGCTGTGCTGATGAGTTTAAAATATTTACCAACGTGCATTCAGTAACGGTTGACCCTAAGAATTTTGACGAAAGTAGTTTTGTTGACGTAAAAAGCGATGTTTGTATTATTCCCCCGAACTCTTTTGCGCTAGCGCGCACCGTAGAGTATTTTAAAATTCCACGCAGCGTACTGACTGTGTGTTTGGGGAAATCAACTTATGCGCGTTGCGGCATTATTGTGAACGTGACACCGCTTGAGCCTGAGTGGGAAGGGCACGTTACTCTAGAGTTTTCTAACACTACACCGTTACCTGCAAAAATATATGCCAATGAAGGTGTGGCACAAATGCTGTTTTTTGAAAGTGACGAAGTGTGTGCAACTAGCTACGCTGATCGAGGCGGAAAATATCAGGGGCAGACAGGTGTAACCCTTCCACAAACTTAAGTCGCTCCCGTTACGGCCAATATGTGCACAATAGGTTTGCTGTGAAAAACTCCCGCTATATATTTATTGCTTTACTACCGTTTTTAATGGCTGCATTACTCCCTTGGCTAAAGCCCGATGCAGTCGCTCGGGTTGCTGTGCTGAGCATGTTTTGGGCTGGGGTATTAAATGTTTTTATGGCAGGTTTTATTGTTGGCGATTGCGCGCAACACTGGCTAAGGCCAACGCTGCCCGAAAGTCGAGCTCGTTTGCGTTTTGTTGCTGCATTAGGCGTTGTGGTGCTAGCGCTAATGTCGGCGGCGTTGCATTTTGTTGGTTTACCGATGGTATCGATAGCGATTATGGCGCTGGCACTGTATTTTAATAGTCGCTTACTGCGTGCAACGACTTTTGGTAGCCATATCAGCGAATTGGATTACGCTTTTTTTCAGAAGATTATTTGGGTGGCTTTGGGTTGCTTATTAATGCTGCTGTTGAGCTATTATCGTTATTTTAGTGCGCAGTAAGAGCATAAAAAGTAGCGGCATTTTTGTTTTAAAGAGAATACCGCTACTTTTAAGTGTGGTTTTTACAGTGGGTGCAATTTAAAGAAGTTTTCTTTTCACTCGGTATTGCTCGGCGACTTGCTCGATGTTATCGATGCTTGGAGTGAGGCTTTTAAGTAGACCGTCGTTGATGTCGTAAATCCAACCGTGTACCGATAGCTCTTGCCCTTCTTCCCAGGCATTTTGGATGGCGGGCAGATGGGTTACGTTGGCAACTTGTTGCGCTACGTTAAGCTCACACAATAAATTAACGCGCTCTTTTTCACTAAGGTCTTCACCAAAAGCATTTTGTTTGTTGAAATAAACATCACGGATATTGCGCAGCCAGTGGTCAACCAAGCCAACTTGTTGATCACCCATAGCTGCTTGAACACCGCCGCAGCCGTAGTGGCCACAAACAATAACGTGCTTTACTTTGAGTACGGCAACTGCGTAATAAATAACCGATAAGCAATTAAGGTCGGTATGCACAACGGTGTTGGCGATGTTGCGGTGGACAAAAAGCTCACCAGGCAATAACCCTACAATTTCATTGGCGGGTACTCGGCTATCGGAACAGCCAATCCATAAGTACTCAGGGGTTTGCTGTGCGGCAAGTTTTTCAAAGAAATGCGGATCTTCCGCTTTGATCTCTTCTGCCCAGCGTATATTGTTGTCAAAAAGTGTATCTAGGTCATTCATGGTATATCGGTCTCTCTGTAATTTCCGAAAGTATACCCAATTTATCAAACGATAAAAAACCGACTAAATATAAGGTTTTATTGTGAACGAAGCAACGCTGTACTGGCATGATTATGAAACATGGGGTGCTACCCCTTCAATTGATAGGCCTTGTCAGTTCGCGGGTATAAGAACTAATTTAGCGCTAGAGCCTATAGCTGAGCCCGACGTATGGTTTTGCCAGCCAACCCCTGATGTATTGCCTCACCCAGAGGCCATTTTAGTGACAGGTATTACACCACAGCAGGCACAGCGTGATGGTTTAGTGGAGCCTGCATTTGCGCGAAAAATACACGATGTGCTGTCGGCGCCAAATACGTGTGGTGTGGGCTATAACAGCATTCGTTTTGATGATGAGGTTGGGCGTTACACTTTTTACCGCAACTTCTACGACCCTTATGCACGCGAGTGGCAAAATGGTAATTCCCGCTGGGATATTATTGATATGGTGCGCACTTGTTATGCCTTGCGGCCAGAAACGCTTGAGTGGCCCACAATTGAGGGCCGGGTGAGTTTTAAGTTAGAAGCTTTATCGGCTGCGAATAACCTGATTCATGCAAAAGCTCACGATGCTTTAAGTGATGTAGAGGCAACAATTGCGCTGGCTAAATTAATTAAGGTGCGGCAACCGCAGTTATTTGAGCATATTTTTAAGTTGCGGCTAAAAAATAATGTTGCGCAGAGTATTGATGTAAAGCGAAGAAAGCCCTTTTTGCATATTTCTTCTAAGTTTCCGTCTGAAAATGGCTGCGCCGCGTTGGTGGTGCCCTTGGCGTTTCACCCTAAAAATAAAAATGCGGTGCTTGTTGCCAATTTAGCGCAAGACCCAGATGAACTTATTCATTTGTCTGCGCAGGACATTGCCGCCCGTGTTTTTACAGCCGCCGCCGAGCTGCCAGAAGGGGTGCAGCGCATCGAGCTGAAAGCTGTGCACTTAAACAAAAGTCCTGTCGTCTTAACGCCAAAGTTGCTCACGCCTGAGAATGCGCGCCGCCTAAAAATTGATATTGAGCTTTGTGAAAAGCACTGGCAGCGAATATTGCAATATGACTTGAGCGATAAAATAGCCAAAGCTTTTGCGTTAAACGAATTTGCCGCGCGCGCGGATGCCGAGCAGCAATTATACGAAGGCTTTTTGTCACCGAGAGATAAACCCGTATTGAGCGAGGTAAGGGCGGCTGACGAAGCGATACTAAAGGCCGCTTGTTTTAATTTTCAGGATAAGCGCTACAACGGTTTGCTGCTGCGCTATAAGGGGCGCTTTTTTCCCGAGGCGCTAACCGAGCAAGAAAAAGTGGAGTGGGAAGGGATTTGCCATAGTCGTTGGTTTGGTGGCGTTGAAGGTTACCTTACGCTAGCGCAGTTCGAGGCGCGTATTGAGGCTTTGATGGAGCAGGGGTTATCGCAAAACCAGCAGGAGTATTTGGCGCAAGCCTTGCTTTGGGTGAGAGAAAAATTGCCAGAAGTAACGAATTAAAACGCAAAAGTAGGCTTGTTACGCCTAAAGTGTCGTTATGACACAAAGTGTTATTGCATTTGTGTTGTTTGATTGCTAAAACAATAATAGGCGTCGCAATTCGTGCGGCCTAGCGCAAGCGCAGCCTAACCTATGGTCGCGCACTTTATGTATGCGCTGTTTGTTGAATCTGACACCACAGGTAACAAACATGTTGGTTGACTCCCAAAAGGATCCAATATTGTATTCCGAGGCTGCGCTGCCAGGGCGCGAAGAACCTATCATTGGGTTTGAGCCTCATGCTGTACTCGGCACTCCCATCGAACCTCCTTATCCTCCATATTTTGAACGTGCACTATTCGGCATGGGTTGCTTTTGGGTGGTAGAAAAACTATTTTGGGGAGTAAAAGGGGTGCACACAACGGCCGTTGGTTATGGTGCGGGCATTACCCCTAATCCACTTTATAAAGAGGTTTGCACTGGCCTTACGGGGCATAACGAGCTGGTTGTGGTTGTTTATAACCCTAAAAAACTTTGGTATCGCGATTTGCTGAAGCTATTCTGGGAAAATCACAATCCAACTCAAGGCTTTAGGCAGGGGAATGATGTTGGCCCTCAGTATCGCTCCGGTATTTATCCGTTAACGCCAGAACAGCATTTTTTAGCCAAACAAAGCCACGATGTATACAGTGCTAAGCTAAAGCGCTTGGATGTGGCGGGTGTGACTACAGAGATTGTTAATAACCCTGCCTTTTATTTTGCCGAAGAATACCACCAGCAATATTTGGCTAAAAACCCTGGTGGTTATTGCAATATGCAAAATCTTGAAAGCACAGGGTTCCCTGGCTTTGTTTAAAGCGCTTTAAACCTCAAAAAATAAAACCCCAGCACTTTTCAGGTGCTGGGGTTTTGCGCATTAGCCGCTAGCGCTGCCATCGTCAACAAGCATGCTTATCGCCGCTAGGGCTTCTGGGTCTTCGTCTTTAATTTTGTTGGCTATATGGTGCTGAAAAAAGTACTTAAAGTGGCCGTGCTCTTGTGCTGGGTACAAGCAGCTGTCCCCTGGTAGCACCGGTGTGCTTTTGATTTTTTGATCATCAATTAGCATGCCTTCGATGGAGCCATCATTATTCAGCCGCCAGCTGACCACTTCAAATAGGGATAACCGGCGCTTTTCTAAATCAGATAAAACCGCGTGAGTACCGATTAAGTCTGGAATTTCTTGCACGATATCATCGGGGTTGTCGCTATCATACTCGTAGTACTCGGCCGCAGTTTCGACTTCAACTACCTTATGAATAGGGGGTTCGAAAAAGATTTCGTCGATGCCTGGGTCGTAATACCCTTCGAACTGTCCATTCAATGGATCTTGAATATCAGTGCAAGGGATGACTTTATCGAGCCATGGGACTAGGCCAACAATTTCACCGGTGGCGCGAAGCCCCCAAGCAAGAATTTTTAGGCTATAGAGTTTTTCTTCGCTGGAATCGTTGGAGTAAAGCATTTCAAGACCGTCGAGCTCTGCCGCAAGCCGAATAAAGCGCGCGTCATGGGCCGACTTGTATGACTTGCCGGTGAAGAGGTCAATAACATTGTCTATGTCATGACTTTTATCTGAAGTCTTCATGGGTGTCACCTCCGAGCAGTGGGCTTTTGCTGATGCAAATTGAGCACTTACTTGTTTTGCTTTTACGCAAAACCCTTAAGTTGTGTTGCGTGTACAGCATTAGCCGGTGGTGGAATAGGTCCATCTGCCTTAACAGTATATGCACAATTGCCGTAACTCAATACCAGAATGCAATTTTTTTCGCTATGTGGCGCATTTTGTCATCTCAGCGGGGGTTACTTTGGACGACATGCGCCTAGCTTTAAAACGGTTTACTATAACCACTTTTGTACAAAGCTCTCGTCGTTTATGCCTAATCCCTGTTCGTTTATGCCTAATCATAGTTACACCGATTTGATTACACTTTTTGAGGTGTGTTTTTTCGACAAGTTCAATACCCGCTTAGTGAAGGGCGGGCACGAGCCTATTTACATCCCAAGTGGCGCCAATGCAGAGGGTTATAGTGTAAAAAACTATCATCAAATTATTTTTGCGCACGGCTTTTTTCGCAGCGCCTTACATGAGGTGGCACATTGGTTGGTGGCTGGTGATCTAAGGCGGCTTAAGTTGGATTATGGCTATTGGTATGCACCCGATGGCAGGAATGCACGCCAGCAAGCCGAGTTCGAGCGTGTAGAGGTCAGGCCGCAAGCTATCGAGTGGGTATTAACCAAGGCGTGCGATCATGCTTTTCGGGTCAGTGTTGATAATTTAAGTGGTGAGGCAACACAGACAATGCCGTTTAAAAAGGCGGTCTTGCAAGAGGTTCAAGCTTTGCAAGCGGAAGGCTTGCCCGCTAGAGCAGAGCGCTTTCGTCAGTCGTTGGCTGCTTTTTACGGTACTACGCTTGTCTTCAGCGACCAGCTCTATAGCCTAGAGGAGCTGTGAGTTTAGGCTTGCTGGCTGAATCGCAGCGCTAAAAAGTGTAGACTGCGCGCTTTTTGTAAAGGTGTATGCTGTGACTCATCTCCGTATTGTGGCCGACGAAAACATCCCCGCGCTAGAGCCACTATTTGGCGACTTAGGCGATATCATCAAGCTTCCCGGCCGGCATATGTGCGCGGATGATTTAGTTGATGCCGATGTATTGTTAGTTCGCTCTGTGACTAAAGTGAACAAAGCTTTGTTATCGAAAAGCCGCGTTAAATTTGTCGGCACATGCACCATCGGTACAGATCACTTAGATAAACACTATTTTAACGAGGCTGGTATAAATTGGTCTGCAGCGCCAGGCTGTAATGCTGGTGGTGTTGTGCAGTATGCGTTAGCTGCGATGGCAACCTATAGTCCCGATTGGTCATCTAAAACTGTTGGCATAGTAGGTTGTGGCAATGTGGGTGGGCGTTTGTACAGAACACTGAAAGCCCTAGGTGTGGCTTTAAAGGTGAGCGATCCGCATAAATCATCAACTGATATTCCAGAGCTAACCACATTGGACGATGTCTTAACGGCAGATATCATTTGTGTCCATACCCCCTTAATTCGTGAGGGAGAGCATCCTACCGAAAATTTAATTAACGCGGCTAATTTGCCTGTGATTAACCCGAACGCTTTATTGATTAGTGCAGGCAGGGGGGAGGTCATTGATAATCAAGTTTTATACGAGCACTTAAAAAGCACGCCGACTTTAAATGTTGTGCTCGATGTTTGGAGCGGAGAACCCGATATATTGACTCCGCTAATGCCGTGGCTGCGTTGCGGCACTCCTCATATTGCAGGCTATAGTTTTGAAGGCAAACTCAATGGTTCTTTAATGATTTATCAGGCGCTTGCCGAATCGTTAGCCATCGATCCCTTAGCAATTAATGCGCGCTTGGACGCCGTTAAGCGTGAAATATTAGGTGAGCAAGAAGCCCTTGCTGCCAATTCTATTAATGAAGCCGTTTTGGCGACTTATAATTTAAAGGCCGACCATCAATTAATCGAGCAAGCTATCGAATCTGGTGAGCCCATGAAAACCGCGTTTGATAAGTTGCGCAAAGCTTATTGGCAGCGCCGAGAGCTGGGGCACTATTACTGCCCTCAGAAAAGCGGGAAAATATTTGATTTTTTACAGCTTGTAAACAGCGTGAAAAAATAAAATATGAAGACGTTCCGCTTGGGTTTTTTGATGAACCCTTATGCCGGCATTGGCGGCCCGTCGGGTTATAAGGGCAGTGATTTAGCGGAGTTACAGCATGCCGCTAGCCAAGGTGATATTGCTTTGCGCGCGCCAGATCGTGCGAAAACTTTTTGGCAGCAATTGAGTCCCGCTCTTCAGCATATTGAAATTATTAGCGCGCCTGCCCAAATGGGCGCAGACGTGCTTACATCTTTAAATATCGAACACTTGGCTGTTGATGTTGAATTACCACTTCAAACGTCAGGTTTAGATACAGTTAAGGTGGCAAAATTACTACGAGATAAAAGCGTTGATCTGCTCGTTTTTGTTGGCGGCGATGGCACAGCCCGCGACATATATACCGCGCTAACCGAGGACACTCTTGTGTTGGGTATTCCTTCAGGCGTAAAAATGCATTCAGGTGTTTATGCCATTAACCCGCAAAGTGCTGCCGAGTTGGTGCGGCAAATGGTGAATGGTGAATTGATCGCACAAAGTGTGCAAGAGGTGCGAGACATCGACGAAGCTTTGTTTCGACAGGGCCAAGTTAAAGCGCGTTACTTTGGCCAAATGCGAGTACCTGCCGCCGCACAGTTTGTGCAAGCGGTAAAGCAAGGTGGTATGGAAGTTGAAGCATTAGTATTAATAGACATTGCGGCTTATTTGCGTGAAAAATTTGATACTCAAGCATTAATTATTTGGGCGCCAGGCTCAACCACATTGGGTGTGCTTCGGGAGTGGGGGCACGAAGGCACATTATTAGGTGTTGATGTGTTGTTGCCAAGCGGTGAGTTGCGCTGTGATGTTAATGCCCAGCAATTAGAGCAGCTGTTAGAGCAACACACAGGCCCTTGTGAGCTAGTGCTTACCGCAATCGGCGGGCAGGGCCATATTCTTGGTCGCGGCAACCAGCAGCTCACAGTGGAGCTATTACAAAAATTGGGGCGTGATCATCTCAATGTAATTGCAACACGCACAAAACTGTTATCCCTAAATGGTAGGCCTTTGTTGTTGGACACCGGTTGCCCCGCGTTAGATGCAAAATGGGCCGGTTTGATCCCTGTAATTACAGGTTACGAGGATGTTCTTGTTTATCCTGTTGGTAATGAACACACAGTAAGTACCCCCAAATGACCGATTTCTCCCCGATTAAAAAATGCTGCGATGCTTTCTTTGCAAGCCAGCAATTAACTCAGGACTCGCGCCGCATTTTTCATGGTCGGGGGCATTGCTACCCGAGCTTGGAATGGTGTGTACTGGATTATTATGCCCCTCTTGTTTTACTGACAGTATTTAGTGTGCCAGAGGATAAAAAGCTCACTGAGTTAATCGCTTTGCTGTCTAACATATTGCCTGCGAGTGTGACGCATTTTGCTGTTCAACGCAGGGATTTAAACAATGCTCCTTACCAATGGTATCGAGGTGAACCCGTTGAGCAGAATACTGTTTTTGCTCAGCGTGAAAATCTAAAGTTTCATTTGGATTTTCAGCAACAAAATACGGGTTATTTTTTAGATATGGAGCCCGGTCGAGCTTGGTTAGTCAAGCATGCAAAAGGTGCGCGAGTGCTAAATTTGTTTGCTTATACTTGTGCCTTTTCGGTCGTGGCGATTGAATACGGCGCGCAAAGTGTTGTGAATGTCGATTTAAGTCGTCGCTCGTTAACCACCGGCCGCGAAAACCATAGGCTGAATCAGCACGATACCAACAAGGTTAAATTTCTTGGCGTTGATATTTTAAAGTCGTGGGGGAAGCTGAAAAAAATGGGGCCGTACGATATCGTTATCGTCGACCCACCCAGTTTTCAAAAGGGGAGTTTTGTCGCAACCAAGGACTACCAAAAAGTCGTCCGCAGGCTGCCAGAATTACTCAGTGAAACAGGAAGGGTGCTGTCTTGCTTGAATGCGCCAGAATTTAGCAGTGAATATCTTAAAGCTATTTTTGCGGAGCAAGCGCCTTGCTTATCATTCATAGAGCGCCTCACCCCCAGCGAGGATTTCCCTGATGAGGATGAAGAACGCAAATTGAAGCTGCTAGTTTATGAGGCCTAAGATCGATTAAGGGGCTGGCCTCGTCGCTTTTTCGCCTATGTGTGCATTAAAGAATTCAATCATCTTATTGATGACAAGTAAGCGACTTTGACCTTCAATCAAATGATGGTTTTCATCCTCTAGTTTTATGAGTTTAACTTCTTTGTCAGCCTTTTTAAGTGCGGAACGCATGACTTTCGATTGCTTGTAACTAACGATTTTATCGCGCTCCCCATGCATCAATAAAACTGGCGCAGTAAAATTTTGGGCGTGGAATGCCGGTGAAATTTCCTTTAAGGCATTTTTGTCCAACTCGTTATTTGCAATGTTACTTTCCCAGTAACTTACTGCCCAGTGGTGTTTTCCGTGCTGACTTTTTTCTTCTTTTAGCATTCGGGGTAAATCACTTACCCCAGCAATGGACACCACGCATTGATATATTTCGGGTGTAAAGGCTCCACCAGCAAGGGCTGCATAACCACCGTAGCTAGCGCCGGCTATGCAAACCCGCTTGGGATCAATAATGCCTTTTTGGGTAAGGTAAAGAACACCGTCTGTGATGTCGCTTTGCATTTTTTTGCCCCACTCGCCGTTACCCGCCAAATTAAAGCTGGCGCCAAAGCCTTCGGAGCCACGAAATTGGGGTTGCACAACAAGATAGCCTTGTGAAGCTATAGATTGAGCTAGCCAATCAAAGCCAATACGGTCGTAAGAGGCTGGCCCTCCATGTGGTAAAACTACGGCTGGTAAGTTTTTTAGGCTGCCGACTTTGCTTTTAGGAATAGTCAGTAATGTTGGGATCTCAAGCCCATCGGCTGCCTTGTAGGTCAGCGTGCCGATGGGGTTGATATCGCCTGGTTTTATATTTGGGCGTTGCGTGCCTAAAAAGCTGGGCTTATTTTTATCATCAAACAATATGTAATCGCCAGCATAATTGCTGCCCTCTACGCGGGTGATGAAGTGTTTCCAGTTGTTGCTGTGGCTGGTTAACCAAACAGAGTGCTCGGGGAATTTTTGCAGTGCATTTTGAATGCGCTCGTCGAGCTTCTTATCAAAAAAATGATAGCTGGGGGTAAAGCCTGAATAGCGTACGCCATAAGCAACTCTATTTACATCGGTGATTACACCTTCGATATCTTTATCATCTCTGCCAAGCCGGCTTGGCGTGATCTCCCCATCCGTTAGTGACATTAAATAGTAATCAGAGCGCCCAGTTTTGCTATTGTCTGCTAGCATTATTAGCGATTTGAAATCTGGTGTTGATCCGACCATGCTGATGCTAAGAATTGGCATTTCCTGCGAATAAATAACTTTCCAGCCCTTTTTTTCTGGGACGAGTACTTCATAGATATTACTTTTTTGGTCGTAACGCGTTTGAGCGATAACACGATCTTTATTGTCCATAAAATAATCGCGACTATCGTCATGCCCCTTCTCGATCACTTTAAGGCGCTTGGGTTTGTCAATTTCCACGCGAACTAAAGAATAGTTTGGCGAGTGATCGGTCTCGGACCTGCCGACATAAGCTGGCATGTAGGCATATTTCCGATTCTGCGATATGGATACGATGTCCCCAAGCCCTGTCTGACCTTTGTAAATTTTATGGCCGGGTGTTAACAGCTGTTCTATTTTTTGGTTTTTGATATCGATGGTAAATGCGGTGCTAACATTGTGAGTATCTTTAAAACCGTAAATCCTGCGGTACTGTGAGGCGACAATAACGAGTTTAGTTTCGCTGATAAAATAAGTGTAACTTGGGTTGATCTCCGAAATGTCAGTTGCAAGTAGCGTCTTTTTTTCACTGAGCGAGTAGACGACGAGGAGGTCTTTGTCAGCAGTGCTTTTTCGAAAAGCAATTTTTTTACCACTGGGCGAAATTTCCATCATGCTAGTGCTTGGCAGCAGGCCGTAGTCTTTGAGTGATGGCGCGCCGAATGCGGTTGTTGTAAATAGCAGTATAAAACTGGCAACAATGCACTGTCGCAAAAAAAGCAGCATAAAATGTCCTTATAGATTTGAAGGTGAAAAAGGGGGGCGGATATCTATCGCTACAGTAGTATTAAAACGTGATGTAGCGATAGGTTAAAAAATTACGCAATTTTTCCTGTGGTTCTTACGCGTTTGCTGCCTTTAACCACTGTTTTGGCCGCTGCGCGCTTGCGCTCTATGTTGGCATCAATCGCATTTTTTGCGGCAATGAGTAGTCCGGCAACAATAAATGCTCCAGGAGGGAGTACTGCAACCAAAAAGCTGGGGTAGTCCGCACCAAACAAGGGGATTGTTAAGTCGACGCCATCGCCAAGCAGCAGATGCATATCGGCAAATAAAGTACCTTGGCCCAAAATTTCTCGCACAGCGCCAATAACCACTAGTACGGCACCAAAGCCAAGCCCCATCATTAGGCCATCATATATTGAGGGGAGAATAGGGTTTTTACTGGCAAATGCATCGGCGCGGCCGAGGATGACGCAGTTAGTGACAATCAGTGGAATAAAAATGCCGAGTATTTGATAAAGCTCGTAGGTAAATGCCTGCATAAGTAATTCTGTGCAGGTAGTGAAGGCGGCAATAATCATTACGAAGGCGGGTAGCTTAATGGCATCGGTGACTGCATTACGGATAATTGAGACAGCCATGTTTGAGCCAACCAATACAAGCATGGTAGCAAGCCCTAAACCCAAAGCGTTAACGACCGAGCCTGACACAGCCAGCAAAGGGCATAGCCCGAGTAATTGGACTAGTGCGGGGTTATTGCTCCATAGCCCTGTACGAGTAATTTCTTTGTAGTCGACATTACTCACAGGTTAGCTCCTATTGTTTGCGATTGTTTAGCGGCATTGAGCCATTGTTCTTTGTGTTGGTTGTAAAGCTCTAAGGTGCGTTTTACCCGCTTTACAACTGCACGGGGGGTAATCGTCGCCCCTGTAAATTGGTCAAAATAACCGCCATCTTTTTTTACCGCCCACTGGGGTAGCGCAGGGTTAGAAAGCGATAAGTTGTCAAAGCTGCGAATCCACTGCGATTTTCGTAGGTCAATTTTATCGCCTAGCCCTGGGGTTTCTTTATGTGCGAGTACTCGTGTGCCAGCAAGCGTGCCATCAATATTAATCGCGACAATCAGTTTGATATCGCCGCTGTAACCATCTGGGGCAATGGCGGGCACCACAAAAGCAATAGGTTGGTGATTGGCTCGAGCAATATTGATCTCGACCAATGTACTAAACCCTAAGTCTTCGCTTTGTTTTTGCGATAGCGTGAGGGTGTCTGTAAGCATGTCATTATCGTGCCGGCTGGTAGGAATCATATCGATTAAAGCAGCAGAGGCGGCTTTGCGTTCTTCAGCGGCGATACGTGTTTTAGTGCTTTGAAAGGTTAAAGCGATAACCGCTGCCGTAGCCGCAGCGAAGGCGCCTAGAATTAAACTGTTTTTGGTAATGGATTGGCCAAGCATGACTAGGAGTTCTCTGTTCGGGTGGCACGCTTGGCTTTGGTGTGGCCGTAGGTACGCGGTAAGGTGTAGTAGTCAATAAAGGGCGCAGCAAAATTCATGAGTAAAACGGCAAATGCAACAGCGTCGGGGTAGTTGCCCCACGCGCGAATAATGTAAACCAAGGCTCCAATGCTAGCGCCATAGATAAGACGCCCTTTGTTACTGGTTGCAGACGAAACAGGGTCTGTGACGATGAAGAAAGCGCCGAGCATAGTCGCACCGGAAAACAAATGAAGAAGTGGTGACCCTCCACTTGAGGAACTTCCGCCATCGTAAAAAATAGCGGCAAATAGGCCGAGCGTCACTAGCATGGCTATAGGGGCATGCCAGGTAAATACTTTTCTAAATAATAAAAAGATGCCACCTAATAAAAAGGCGAGGTTAACCCACTCGTAGCCCGCGCCAGCAATAAAGCCGTGGCTGAAAACAGCTTCGTTTTGGTAAATGTCTTCGGCGGTCATGCCGTTACTTTGTTTGAATACGTCGAGCGGTGTGGCAGCGGTAAGCGCATCGAGGGGCGCTGCGCCTATAATCATTTGCCCTAGCGTGTGCAAGTCGAAAAGTGCGCCTTGGCTGGCGAGCGCCTCAGGTGCTAACCATAGCGTCATGTACTGTGGGAAGGATACTAGCAGTACAACATAGCCAACCATGGCTGGGTTAAATGGGTTATAGCCTAGGCCACCATACAAGTGCTTTGCAATAATAATACTGGCAACCATACCCACAGCAATTAACCACCAGCTGCTGCCTGGCGGCATAGCGACAGCAAGTAAAATGGCGGTGACTAAGGCGCTTAAATCTTTTAAGTAAAAGGCAATGGGGCGCCTGCGTAGTTTAAGAATAATCGCTTCAAACCCTAAGGCAAACGCGCTCGCAATAATAATATTAGAGAGCGTGCCAAGCCCAAACAGCCAAGTGAGCACAGCAACGCCAGGAAGGGTTGCCAAAAGCACATCGCGCATTACGCGCTGAGTGGTGTTGGGGTTGTGTGTATGGGGTGATGAAGCGCGCAAAAAAGCCATTCAAAAAGCCAAAGGTCGTTAAAAAGAAATAAAAACGAGGGCTTTCGCCCTCATCGAACTTACTTTTCCACTTGATGCATATGAACATCTTGTTGTGGGTAGGGAATGGAAACGCCATTCGCATCAAAAGTATTTTTAATGGCTTCAAGTAAAGCCCAGCGTGTTGGCCAGTAATCGCCCGAGGCAACCCAAGGGCGCACAACAAAGTTAACGCTGCTATCACCAAGCTCGTTAACTGCAACAACGGGAGCTGGGTCTTGTAAAACACGCTCGTCGGCATTTAATACTTCCAACATTAAGTCACGTGCTTTCTTCATGTCGTCGTCATAGCCAATACCGATAACTAAGTCAATGCGGCGTGTGGCGCGGGCAGAGTAGTTGGTGATTGTGCCGCCGTATATTTGGGCATTTGGAACGATAATCTCTTTGTTGTCGCCAGAGCGGAAAATAGTATTGAACACTTCAATTTTTTCCACAATTCCAGAAACACCACCGGCTTCTACGAAATCGCCAATTTTGAATGGCTTAAACAAAATTAACATAACGCCGGCAGCAAAGTTTGATAGCGAATCTTTTAATGCTAAACCAACTGCTAAACCGGCAGCACCTAATAGTGCGAGCAGTGAAGTTGTGTTAATACCCAGCTGTTCTACCGCAATTAAAATAACGACAAAGGTAAACGCAGTACCGAGAATTGCTGTTAAAAACCCGCGTAATACCGGGTCCATTTTGCGCAATTCCATGCCTTTATCAATTAACTTAACAATATGCGATGCAATCCATTTACCAACGATGTAGATGGCAATGGCGACTAAAACATTAATTAAAAACGGAACAACGCTATCTACCCACGTTCCGTCGGCAAAAAACTCATTAAATTTTTCTAACATATGCAACTCCTAAGTGATATCTGCTGCGTTGAATTAACGCCTCGATGTTTGCCTTTCCCCTGTCATTACGAACGTTGTAACCGTGTCGTTTTTATTGCGTTCCCTCTGATGTGGCTTCCTGCAGTTTTTGCTCCAGTTTTTCTACGCCAGCTGCAAATGCAGCGACATTTTCATCGTTTTCTTGCTCGGCTTTGGCTAAGCGGTCTTTCGCTTTGCTCAAGCGCTTTTCTAACGAAGCAATGCTGGCGGCCTTTTTTTCCGCTGGTGACATAGCGGCTGTGGCTTTTACCTTTTCTTTGGCGCGTTCAATCGCTGCGCTGGCGGCGTCTGTCGCGCTATCGTTGGCTGGGCCTGCAGCGGGCTGATCTTTAGCGGCTACTAAGGCTTGTTCAGCCTCTTTTATTTTAATCTGAAGTTTTTCTACGCCCTGTTTTAGTGCGCTTGCAGTGGGTTTGTCTTCACTGATGGCTTCATTGAGTTTTTCTTGCGCGGTTGTTAAGCGCTTGTTTAAAGACGCAAGATTTTTTTCTGCGAGCTCCACAGGGCTTGCTTGTATTTTAGCGATCGCAGCTTCAACTTTGGTTTGTGCTTGCTGTTGTGTTTGGTCAAAGCCTGCAAGTTTAGCTTCCGTATCTTTCAGTTTTATTTGCGTCTGCTTGAGTTGCGATGTAATTTTTTCGACACGTGCTTGGTCGTCGCTAAACTCTTTAATTTGCTCGTTAAAGCGTTCGATTCGGCCGTTAAGGCTTTCAACAGAGCGCACTAATCGCGCCTTTTCTTGCTCGGGGTTAACTTGCGCCTTTGCTGCGCTAGCGGCTTGCGAGATTAATGTCTCGGTTGGTGTTTCGTTGTTTGCTTCGGCGCTGGCTAATTTCGCTTTGTTTTTTTCGGCCGCAGCTTTACGTGCTTGGCGTTTGGCTTCTTTGGCTGCTTCTTCTTTTGCGATGCGAATTTGGCGCTGTTCAAAGCGTTCGCGCGCGCGATCGGACTTTTTCTTGTCTTCTTGGGCTTGGCGAATAGTGCCTTTAGCTGCGCGGTAATATTGCACTAATGGAATGGCGCTAGGGCAAACATAGGAGCAAGCGCCGCACTCAATGCAATCAAATAAATTATGGTTTTCGAGCTTGTCGTGTTCGTCTGCACGGGCGTACCAGTAGAGTTGCTGCGGTAGCAAGCCTGCTGGGCAGGCCTCGGCGCAATGGCCGCAACGAATGCAGGCTTGTTGCGGTGGCGCCTCGGGCATTTCTTGATGGCTGGGGGCCAAAATACAGTTGGTGGTTTTTATCACCGGTACACAGGTTTGCTCTAGCGCAAAGCCCATCATTGGGCCGCCCACAATAAGGCGAGCGCTGTCGCCTTGGTTAAATCCGTTTTGCGCCAATACGTGGTTCATTGGTGTGCCAATGCGCACGCGCATGTTGCGCTGAGTTTTTAATGCTTCACCCACGACAGTTGTAATGCGTTCAATTAGCGGCTCGCCAAAGCGTACAGCTCGCCAAGCTGCAACGGCGGTACCTACGTTTTGTACCACAATACCCAAGCTTGCCGGTATTTGGCCGGATCCAACTTCTTTGCCGGTTAAAATATAAATAAGCTGTTTTTCGCCACCCGATGGGTATTTAGTGGGGAAGCTTACAACTTCAATGGCAGTTCCTTTAGCGGCTTTTTGTAGTGCTTTAATGGCTTGTGGTTTGTTGTCTTCAACACCGATAAGTACTTGCTGTGGGTTGCCCAGCGTATGGGCCAAAAGGCGAGCCCCTAAAATGACTTCTTCGGCGTGATGTTGCATCAAGGCATCATCGGCAGTGATGTAGGGCTCGCACTCGGTGCCATTTAAAATAAGCGTATTTATTTGGGTATTGCTGCGTGGGTTTAATTTGACGGCCGACGGGAAGCCTGCGCCGCCCATGCCCACGATGCCGGCGTCGCGAATTTTTTCGATAATATTTGCGTGCGCTAAGGCAAAGGGGTCAATTGTTTCATCCAGCGTATGAGCTGTGTCGAGCCCATCGGCTTTAATCACAATGCAAGGGGCACTTAAGCCTGAGGGGTGAGCAATTAAGCGGTCTTCTATTGCGGTGACTTCCCCCGACGTTGGCGCGTGTAGGGCTGCACTAAAAATGCCTTCGGCATCGGCAATGCGCTGAAATTTTTGGACGCTGTCGCCAACCTTAACCAGTGGTGTTGATGCCGCCCCTATGTGCTGGTTTAGCGGCAATATATATTCATCGGCCAGCGTAGCTTTGGCAATGGGTAGCTGTAGTGATTGCGCTTTGTTTTCAGGCGGGTGTATGCCACCAGGGACTTCCCAAATTTTTCTCATGCGACAGCCTCCTTAGGGGCGGGGCGGTCGGTGGCAATAATATTGGTTTGCGGTTTATCCCATACCCACTGTTGCACGCCTTGTTCAACCGGTAATAGGTCAATGCAATCAACTGGGCAGGGTTCTACGCATAAATCGCAGCCAGTACATTCGCTCTCTATCACCGTGTGCATTTTCTTTTGGGCACCTAAGATGGCATCAACAGGACATGCCTGAATACACTTTGTACAACCTATGCAATCTTCTTCGCGAATAAAAGCCACTTGTTTAATTTCAGTGGCTTCGCCATGTTCTTCATCGAGTGAGGGGGCTTCTACGCCTAACAAATCGGCTAGGTTGTTAATTGTGCTTTGGCCACCTGGTGGGCAGTGGTTAATCGCTTCGCCGGCAACAATGGCTTGCGCGTAAGGGCGGCAACCTGGGTGCCCGCACTGGCCGCATTGTGTTTGCGGAAGTAGGGCATCGACTTGTTCGACCAGTGGGTCACCTTCGACTTTATATTTTACGGCCGCAAAACCCAATATGGCGCCAAAGACGAGTGATAGGGCGGCTAAGACTAACAGCGCCCCAAGGACAGGGTTATCAATAATCCAGTGCAACATTTTTATACCAGTCCTGCAAAACCCATAAAGGCCAAGGACATTAAGCCCGCTGTTATCATGCCGATGGCGGCGCCACGAAAATGAATGGGTACATCAGCGGCGGCCAAGCGTTCGCGCATAGCAGAAAATAAAATCAGAACTAACGAAAAGCCAACAGCCGCGCCAAAGCCATAAAGTGCCGATTGGCTAAAGGTGTGCACTTTGTTGGTGTTTTGTAAGGCAACGCCGAGCACCGCGCAGTTGGTGGTAATTAGCGGTAAAAAAACACCCAGCACGCGATATAGCAGCGGACTTGTTTTTTCAATAAACATTTTTGCAAACTGCACAACCGCTGCAATTACCAAAATAAAGCTGATTGTTTTTAAAAAGGTCAGCCCTAGTGGCGCAAGCACCCAAGAGTGCACCATGTAACTACAAATACTGGCCAGTGTGAGTACAAATGTTGTGGCTGCGGCCATGCCTATGGCTGTCTCGAGTTTATTGGAGACACCCATAAAAGGGCACAGACCGAGAAACTGGACAAGCACAAAGTTGTTGACCAGTACGGCGCCTACAAAAATGACAAAAAACTCGGTCATTACATTACTCGCATGCCAGGCTCTGCGCCTTCGTTGGGTTCTAGTATGAATAAATCTTTGCCGCCAGGACCTGCCGCCAACACCATGCCTTCGGACATTCCAAACTTCATTTTACGAGGTTTGAGGTTGGCGACCATCACGGTATTTTTGCCAATCAGTGTCTCTGGGTTGTAAGCGCTTTTAATGCCGGCAAAAACATTGCGGGCTTCGCCGATATCTAAGGTTAAGCGCAAGAGTTTGTCGGCGCCTTCGACGTGCTCGGCATTGACAATTTTGGCGACCCGCAAGTCTACTTTTGCGAAGTCGTTAAATTCGATTTCACTTGCAATGGGCTCTTTGGTTAACCACGGGTTGTCAGTGCTTGAGCTTTGCTTGGCTTCTGGCATGGATTCTACGCTGGCGTCGACCATGCCTTTTACGGCTTTGGGGTCTACGCGAGTCATTAATGGCGAGAAGGCATTAATCGTATGCTCGCCCAAATAACTGAGCGTTGTGCTCCAGTTGAGCTGAGTGCCTAAGAATGCTTCCGAGGCTTCAGCTGTTTTGGGTAGCACTGGCTTTAAGAAAGTAATCAGCGCTGTATAGCAATTAATGCCTAAGCTGCAGATGTCCATTACTTGCTGGGTATTAGCTGGGTCTTTGGCGAGAGTCCAAGGTGCAACTTCTGCAATATACTCGTTAGCGGCATCCGCTAGTGCCATAATTTCACGCATGGCTTTGCCAAACTCGCGGGCTTCGTAAAGCTCGGCAATCACGTTGTTGGCTTCGACAAACTTTTGCCACAGGGCAGGGTTGGGATTGTTGGCCGATAACACATTGCCGCCTTTATTGATGAACTTAGCGGTTCGGCTGGCGATGTTGACGACTTTACCGACAAGGTCGCTATTAACTCGCGTCACAAAATCATCAAGGTTTAGGTCTAGGTCGTCCACGCTACCGGTGAGCTTAGTGGCGTAGTAATAACGCAAGTACTCGGGGTTTAGGTGTTCGAGGTAAGTACTGGCCTTAATAAAAGTGCCGCGTGACTTGCTCATTTTTTTGCCATCTACGGTTAGAAAGCCGTGAGCAAAGACCTGTGTTGGGGTGCGCAGCTCGGCGGAATGCAACATGGCAGGCCAAAACAGTGCGTGAAAATTAATAATGTCTTTACCAATAAAGTGATACACCTCGGCGGTGCTATCTTTGGCCCAGTACTCGTTAAAATCTAAGCCATTTTTATCGCAGTAATTTTTGGCGCTGGCAATGTAGCCAATGGGGGCATCGAGCCAAACATAAAAGAATTTGCCAGGCTCACCGGGGATTTCAAATCCAAAATAAGGCGCATCACGGGAGATGTCCCATTCTTGCAAGCCAGCATCAAGCCACTCGGCCAGCTTATTGGCCACTTCAGGCTGTAAGTGACCCGCGCGGGTCCAGTCTTTTAAAAAGTCGCTAAATTCAGGCAGTTTAAAAAATAAGTGTTTGGAGGCTTTAGCTATGGGTGTAGCACCTGAAATAGCGGATTTTGCATCCAATAACTCCATAGGGGAGTAGGTGGCTGAGCACACTTCACAGTTGTCGCCATATTGGTCTGGCGCGTTGCACTTGGGGCATGTGCCTTTGATATAGCGGTCGGCTAGGAACAGTTGTTTTTCTGGGTCGAAGGCTTGGGTTATTTCGCGCTCGGCAATATGACCGTTGGCTTTCAACCGGTTGTAAATTTGCTCGGAAAGCTCTTTGTTTTCGGCAGAGTGTGTTGTGTAGTAGTTATCGAAACCGATGTTAAAGCCGGCAAAGTCGGCCTCGTGCTCTAGCTGAACGTTTTCGATTTGCTGCTCGGCGCTAATGCCGTTTTTTTCTGCGGTGAGCATAATCGCCGTGCCGTGGGCATCGTCGGCGCATACGTACACGCAATGGTGGCCGCGCTGTTTCTGGAAACGAACCCAAATATCAGTTTGGATGGTTTCCACCATATGCCCGAGGTGAATAGACCCATTGGCATAAGGAAGTGCACTGGTGACCAATATCTTGCGTGGTGTTGTACTCATAACGTCCTGAAGTCCTAACGGTTAAAGGCCTGCCCAAAGTAGGCGAAAGCTTTACACCCATGGCGCGTGCATAAGGCCGGTTTGCAGGCTAATACACGAGATTTTCTATCAATAATGATGTCTGGCTGGGTGGGGCGCTTAAAAAAGCGCGAAACTATACCATTTTCGCATCCTGAATGCATGAGTTGGCACGTAAAATTTCATTCTTAAAACCCTGATTTAACAGTGGTTTTTGATGGCTGTTCTATACTTGGATGCGAATCGTGGTGAAATTGAATGCAAGGCGTGTACGGCAGTAGCGGGGGCAGTAAATGGAGGCATCTCAAGAGCAGGTTATTGATGTGGTTTTATCTATTAGCGCGCGGGAGTATCTGTTGCTTTACAAGGGGGTTGCCCGCAATGTGTTGGCGACCGCGCGCGATGGTCGGCGGGTTCGCTTTCCTGCAAAAATACTCCAGCGCTTCGTTACTCGTGACGGTGTGCAAGGGCACTTTTCGATACACTTTAGTGAAGATGGCCACTTTTTAGGTATCGAAAAGCGGGCTTAACCGGAGGTTATTGGCTTGTCTTACTCGATTTTAACGCGTCTTCAATAAAGCGCTTTAAGGTTCGATCAAAGGCATGTTGGTTCATGACGCGGCTGGTCCTGTTTAGTTGATTGCCGCCGGCGCCTGCCATTACATTGCGCTTATCTTTAAACTCAGCCACTAACTTGCCTTGCTGCTCTAGCGTCAAGGTAAACTCGCCCGAGCCGTGCTCGTCTTTGGAGTAAAGATCTACCTGAACGCCTTTAAAGTCTGGCGCTGTAATTCGCATATTGTTGATGCTTACACTGGCGATAACGGCATTGGCATCACCGCTGTCGGCAATGGTCCAGCCTTGTTGGCTGAGTGTTTTTTCTACGCTGCGGGTGAGTACTTCGGTGTAACGCTGGTGTAGATCGTCGATGTCGGCCTTGGTGTGGTCGCGGCGCTGCTCCTTTTCCCAGTAAGACGAAAACTCAATAGCGACAGGCTTAACGACCACCGCTTGGGGCGAAAGTGCATTTGCATCAATGATGGTGGCAGTATCTAGCTTTACGGCACCGGCACAGCCTACGGCTGAGATAACCAACAAAAACGGTAGCAATATTTGCTGAGGGCGCGCGCAATATTTTCGTATTAAGTGCAGCATATTCGAATCCTTTTAGCAAAATGGGGCGGTGGAAGGTTTGGAATTTAATTCAGATCAAATAGCCCGGTTGTTTATTTAACGTTTTACTGACTATTTCGCGGGCGGCCATTGATTAAGTGCATTGTACCCCCACTTTTATGTCATTGCATTTGCAGGCGGCAATAGCGCTTAATTGCCCTTATTGTTCTGGCTGCGGCAGGTTAAAACGGCATTTTAAGAGGGTAGGTTTCATGCGAATAGATCGGTTAACCAATCAATTACAAATGGCATTGTCTGATGCGCAATCAATAGCCGTAGGGCGCGACCATGCCCATATGGATAGCGTGCATTTGTTGCAAGCTATGCTCGATCAGCAAGGCGGCGCGGTTCGGCCTTTATTATCGCAAGCGGGCTTTGATGTACCCGGTTTGCGTAATGCATTAACTAAAGCGCTTGAAGACTTACCCAAAATCAAAAATCCTACTGGCGACGTGCATATGTCGCCTGAGCTTGGTCGTTTGTTAAACTTGGCAGACAAAGAGGCGCAGCAAGCCGGGGATAAGTTTATTTCTAGCGAATCGGTTTTGTTAGCAGCAATGGGCGACAACAATATTGCGCTGGGCCGGTTATTTAAAAAGTTTGGCAACGAAAATAATTTAAAAGAAGCCATTAAAAAGGTACGCGGCGGCGAAAAAATTGAAGATGCCGATGCCGAAGGCAATCGTCAAGCCTTGGAGAAATACACAGTCGACCTTACTGCTAGAGCAGAAGCTGGCAAGCTAGACCCCGTTATTGGGCGCGACGATGAAATTCGTCGAACAGTGCAAGTGCTGCAGCGTCGCACGAAAAACAACCCTGTATTAATTGGTGAGCCTGGCGTTGGTAAAACGGCTATTGTTGAGGGCTTGGCACAGCGCATCGTCAACGGTGAAGTTCCCGAAGGGCTAAAGGGTAAGCGATTGCTGTCTTTAGATTTAGGTTCTTTATTGGCAGGCGCGAAATTTCGGGGCGAATTTGAAGAGCGTTTAAAAAACTTATTGAACGAGCTAGGCAAACAAGAAGGCCGCATCATCTTATTTATTGATGAACTGCATACCATGGTGGGTGCGGGTAAAGGTGACGGTGCTTTAGATGCCGGCAATATGTTAAAGCCAGCACTTGCGCGCGGCGAGTTGCATTGTGTTGGTGCTACCACGCTTGATGAATATCGCCAATACATTGAAAAGGACGCCGCTTTGGAACGCCGTTTTCAAAAGGTATTAGTGGATGAGCCTAGCGAAGAAGACACTATCGCAATTTTGCGTGGCCTAAAAGAGCGTTACGAGGTTCACCATGGGGTCGATATCTCGGATTCGGCCATTGTAGCGGCGGCGAAATTATCGCAGCGCTACATTACCGACAGGCAGTTACCTGATAAAGCGATTGATTTAATCGATGAGGCCGGTAGCCGTATTCGCATGGAAATCGACTCTAAGCCTGAAGTGATGGACCGCCTAGAACGGCGCTTAATCCAGCTGAAAATAGAGCGCGAAGCGGTCAAAAAAGATGACGACGAAGCGGCGCAAAAGCGATTGCGTAAAATTGATGAAGACATCAATACGGCCGAGCGTGAATACGCCGACTTTGATGAGGTTTGGCGGGCAGAAAAAGCCGCGCTACAAGGCTCGCAAGGGGTTAAAACACAATTGGAGCAAGCTCGTTTTGATTTAGAGGCTGCGCGCCGCGCCGGTGATTTGGGGCGCATGTCCGAATTGCAGTATGGCGTCATCCCCGAATTAGAAAAGCAATTGGATATGGCAAGCCAAGCCGAAATGCTCGATATGAAACTATTGCGTAACCGTGTAACGGATGAGGAAATTGCCGAAGTTGTTTCGAAGTGGACGGGTATTCCTGTTTCTAAAATGTTGGAAGGTGAGCGCGATAAATTATTGTCCATGGAAGATGCATTGCACGCGCGTGTGATTGGGCAAAATGAAGCGGTAGCCGCTGTTTCTGATGCTGTACGCCGTAGCCGGGCAGGTTTATCTGACCCGAATCGCCCCAATGGCTCATTTCTATTTTTAGGGCCAACAGGGGTGGGTAAAACGGAATTGTGTAAAGCCTTGGCTGAGTTTTTATTTGATACCACCGATTCCATTATCAGAATCGATATGTCGGAATTTATGGAGAAGCATTCAGTTGCACGTTTAGTTGGCGCCCCTCCTGGCTATGTGGGTTATGAGGAAGGTGGTTATTTAACAGAAGCTGTGCGCCGCAAACCGTATTCTGTGGTGTTGCTTGATGAAGTTGAAAAAGCGCACCCCGATGTTTTTAATATTTTGTTACAAGTATTGGACGACGGGCGTTTAACGGATGGCCATGGCCGAACCGTTGATTTTAAAAATACGGTAATTGTTATGACCTCTAATTTGGGCAGTGACAAAATTCAGGAACTAGCGAATAACAAGTCATTTGACGTTGTGAGCTTTGATGGTGAAATCGCTGAAAACGACGCCAATTCGCACCGCTACAATGCGATGCGCGATGCGGTGATGGAGGTTGTGAGCCAGCACTTTAGGCCAGAGTTTATTAACCGCGTTGATGAGGCTGTGGTTTTCCATCCATTAGGACGTTCGGATATTCGCTCGATAGCCACAATTCAGTTAGAACATTTACGTAAGCGCTTAGCTGAACGCGATTTAAGCCTGAATTTATCCGATGAAGTGATGGATAAGTTGGCGGCGGTAGGGTTTGATCCTGTGTATGGTGCTAGGCCACTGAAACGTGCAATTGTGCAAATGGTCGAGAACCCTCTGGCGCAGGCGGTACTGGCCGGCAGTTTTGCGCCAGGGGCAACCATCAGCGCTGTATTGGATGGCGATAAAGTCTCTTTTACCTAGTCGATACGGTGTTTGATTAAAAAAGCCGCCATTACAGACGTAATGGCGGCTTTTTCGTTTTATTGGCAAAGATGCTTAGCTATTTATTGGCAGCTTTCGGAAATCGCTTGTTTGGACTTTTGTATTTCTTGCTGAATTTGGTTTTCATCTAAATAGTAAAAACCGCCTTGGGCATCTTTCATTCGAATACGTGAACCGGATGATAACTGTTTTAAGCGGGCTTTTTCTTGGTCACAGCGTGCAGGGTCGGCCATTATTTGCTGGGTAGGTGCGAGTTCTTTTTCGATCGCAGTATCTGCAGCGCTGGTTTCTTCTTCGGTTGGCGTTCTGGCGTGGGTTTTAATTTTTTCGGCGGTATTGGTTTCTTGTGGTGGGCGTTCGGAAAAGTGGACGACGCCTTTATCGTCGACCCACTTGTAGTACTCTCCAGCCATGGCTGGTGTGGAAACCATAAAGCAACAAGTTAAAAGCAAGCAGCGATTAGCGCGTAAAGTATCAGCAATTTTCATAGATGGCCCTCGGTATCTAGCCGCATGGTAGCGGCTAGCCCTGTAAACAGGAGTGATTCACTTCAAAGCTTATATGAAAACTGCCTAACTTGGGTTACTTCTCGGCGGCTAGACCAACCAGTTGTTCTTTATTTAACCACTTGTCCAGTTGGATAAGGTCATCGGGGCCTAATGTACCCGCCGCTTGCTTAAGGCGTAGGCCTGTTAAAACATAGTCATACAGAGCTATTAAAAAGTTACGCTTGGCTTCGTAAACGCGACGTTGAGCATCCAGTACGTTAACCAGGTTGCGGGTACCCACGTCGTAGCCAGCTTTGGTTGCCTCGAGTGCGCTTTCGTTAGAAATAATAGCCTGTTGCCGTGCATGGACTGTTGCTACCCCGGTGTTTACCCGCTGATGCAAAGAGCGTGCAGTTTGCACCACACTGCGTTCGGTTTGATTGACTGTTTCTTGTGCGGCGATTTTTTCGTTAGCCGCTTGCTGGCGCTGCGCGGAGGTTCGGCCACCAGTAAAGAGGGGAAGCGAAAGTGTGACAGTGGCTGATGTGCCGCTAGAGTCGCCGGCATCGCTGGGCAAATCGCCATCGTCAGTGATGTCGCTATAACCCAGGCGGGCACTGACGGTGGGCAAATGACCGCTGCGGGCAATTTTATAGCTGGACTCAGCAATTTCAGAGCGTTGTTTGGCGCTCAATAGCTCTAGATTGGCCTCTTTTGCCATTGTTACCCATTCAGCTCTGTTAGCTGGAGCTGGTGGTGTAACAGGAAAGTTATTTTTAAGTGGCGCTACACTTTTGTGGGGCGTGCCCGTGAGTACTTGCAGGGCTTCAAACGCGATGACAAGAGCACCTTCACTGATAAGGCGGTTAGCTGTGGCTGAGTCAAACTCGGCTTGAGCCTCGTGAACTTCCGTAATAGCGGTTAGGCCAACCTCAAAGCGTTGCTTTGTTTGTTCTAGGCTGTGGGATAGGGCTTCTTCTTCGGCTTTTGCTGTTTCTAGGTCGTCCACCGCTTTTAAGCTGTCGAAGTAAGCTTCGGCGGTGCGCAAAATAAGATTTTGTTCTTCAATGTTAAATGCAATTTCACTCAAATTTGCGCTTTTTTTGCCGCGCTTATATTCATACCAAGCCGCAGCATTAAATAAAGGTTGGTTTAACTCGGCGGCAAGTGTTGTTCTATTGGTAGAGCTATCAAAATCGAAAGCTTGGTAGTTCGGGTCGGCAGACGTGCCTACATTACTTACGCTATTACCCGATGCGTCGCTTTGGTTGTAACTACCTGAGGCAGCAATTTGGGGTAGCAAGCCTGCGCGGCTAATGTCTTTGGATAAGCGCCCAACTTCAAGGTTGGCTTGCGCAACTTTGTATTGCGCGTCATTTTTAAGGGCTAAATCGTATATTTCTGCAAGCGATTCAGCGTTACTCATCAACGGAGACATAAGCCCGCTGGCGGCGATAGCAATAGCGAGCTTTATGGGTGCGAAAGGCTTTAGAGACATTGAGCGATCCTTTTAAGTGTCAAGTTTCCCCGTTGGGGCACACGGTTATCAAGTTAGGTTGCGGCCTTGAATATTTGGCTGCGGATTTAGTTTGAGTAGCAGTATTCAGCTTCAATTTTAGCCGGTTACTATACCTTCGCTATGCGTACGTATCTACCGATGCGCCAAGGTTTAATGCTGGCTGGGCAACGGTAGCAAAAGCGGCGAGCGGCGAACGAGCTGGTAGGACTGTTTTGGCGCCCAAAAGTTGCTCACTTTCTTTTATTGGGCGCGCTTCAATAATACGCTCTGGTGGCGATTGGGATGAGTGTGTTGTGCTGTTACGTGTTTGTGCTTGCTCTACACTCTGGGCGGTATTTGAGGTATTCGTTTTCTCGCCTTCAATTACAACAGGACGGCGAGCCTCTTTGTGGCCAGACAAAGGCTGAAACGGAACAAAATGATGGTTATTAATTGAATAGCTCATGGCGAAACCGGCCGATTACATCAACCCTAAAGTATAGTCGATTCGCATTGTACGGCTAATAGTCAATAAGGCCAATAGCCAGCCTGTAGACTCGGAAAGCGCTGATATTGATCGCGCAGTTGCCCGCTATTGCCTACAATAAATAGCATTTGTTAATTATTCTGTGGGGTATTACATGGTGATCAATTCTCGTTTTGCGCGCTTTTTGTGCATTGGCTTCGCATGTTTAGCGGCTCCTGTCGTGGCCGTTGAGCCAGCAACGACGAGCCCTTACCAAGTCGAAGTGCTTACCAAGTGTCCCGCGCAAGCCTCAGGTGGCGAAGATTTTGTGCTTTTTGATGGTCAAACAAACTTGCTTGCGGGCTGGAGTCACGCGACTAAAAGCCCAGAGTTTGCAGCACTAACTTACCCGCCGGAGGCTTATCGCGTCGATGCAAGTGCTTGGGTGGCATCGCAAGAATGCAGTGGCGAGAAAGTCTTTCAAACGATACTTGTGAAAAAGCTGGGCACTTGGCAGGGCAGTCATACCAATGGTATTGAACCACTATTTGATCGCGCCAATATTCGATTTGAAGATGTAGAGTCTGTAGTGCTTGAACTGAAATTGGTTGGCGAAAAGACGCGGCTTGTAGATCGTAAAGCCTATTATCAACACTTCGGGGCAGTCGCTAAACCAGAACAATTAGATACTATCGATCGTCAGCAGTATAACTTTGGTATCACATTGTTTGGTGCCAATTTTCAAGACCAAAGTATTGCAACGTTAAACAGCCAAACGCTGATTACTTTCGACCCTGATACCCAGCAAGACCAGTGGCTGCGAGTGACACTACCTGTTGCGGCTATGCAAAGCTATCTAGAGCAACATTATTCGCCCACGCCAGTTCTATTGGCGCAGCACGCAGCACAACAGGTTATGGGCCTGCGTATTAACCCAGAGACAGTGTCGGGCAAAGTGGTACGGCATATTAATGGTAAGCCTTGGGAAACTAAGGCGCCACCAGAGCTGTTCAAGGAAATGGCCATTCAGTTTCGCCGCGTTGCACTGGTACTAAAAAGTAGCGCGGCTGAAGAAACGAGTGGTTTGCGGTAAGCGTTAACTATGCGGCGCGCTTGGCGCCGCAGGCAGCAATTACAATGGGTTGCAGCCCTGTGCGGCTAATGCCACATTGGCGGTTGCTTTTATGGTATCAAAGTAACTTGCGCCGCTACCACCGGTATAGGGTACGCCAAGTGAGCTAGACAGTTGCTTGGCAGCATCAATAGAGATTTTATCGCGGTCGTAAGCCTGGAAGGTATTGTATATCTCCCCGCAGCTTAGCGCGCCAAGCCCTTTTTGTGATGCGCCAACTACTGCGCTGGTGGTTTCGCAGCTGGCCAGTAATGCTGCCGCAAGGCTAAGCGCACTGGCGAGTATTGCGCCGCGAATTAAACGGTTAGCTTTAGTCATTCGGTTGTGCTCCTAAAAATCATAAATAATTACCCACCTGAAAGCGGTGCAAATGAAAGGTGTGAGCATTACATAAAATGCTGAAAATGGCACCCATTGTGAGCGACTTTACCACTCGCGAATCTATCCCCAGCAAAGCCCTCAAATAACGGTATAATCGCCGCCCTTTTGCCTAGAACCGCAGTTTTCTATGTTTTTTGTTCGCGAGCGATTGCATTTTTTCCGGCCGCTAACCACCAAGTATCGTCAGCAGGTGTTGGAATGCTTGTGCCTGCTGCACGAGCGCTTATACGGTGCAACAGCCGAGTACGGGCAATCGCTAGGGCGCGATCAAGTATTAGATGTGTTTGAGGAGGCCTTAGCTCGCGCTCCCGTGCTAGAGGCTATGGCGTCTGAGGGTTCTAGCCTTGGCGATGTTGAGCTAGAGCCAATAGAGCAACGCTTTAAAAACCATCGCGAGCACGCAGGCTGGGTGCTCAAATTACTGCTTGAGCACGGCTGGTTGGAGCGTCAAGTGGATGCCGCGACTTTGCAATCGAGCTACCCCTTGTCGCGTGCCGGTCGGTTATTCATTGCCCCGATGGTTGAAATGGGGTCGCGCCGCGTGCGTACGCGTCACCGCAATACGCGCAATACCCTCAATGCGCTAGAGGCATTTGCGAGTCGGGGAGAAATTCATGATTTGCTCGATGCTTTTGAATATTCCGAGCGGATTATTACAGACTTCACCGACATTATTAGTGAGCTAGAAGAGCGCAAGCGTGAATTGGTCCAAGAGGTTGAATCGCAGCGCATTGTGCAGCAAGCGACAGAGCAGTTTTTTGAGTTTATGGAAAAGCGCTTCCAGCCGGATGTATCCGTGCGCCTGTCCGCTGATAGCGTGGAAAAACATCGAGATCGCGTATTTAAAGCGATAACGCGCATTCGCCGCAAAGATAAAGTGTTTAAACAAACAGCCGAGCGACGCCTTCGCGAGCTGGCTCCCGAGTTAATTCACGATACACGCCAATCGGCGCTGTGGTATGTGCTTGATACGATAGATCAGCGGATGCGCCGTGCGGCCGATACCATGCTGCCAGCATTGCGTTCAGCGCTAGCTGGGTTTACTAAACGCGCCGATATTATTATTCGGCAACTGAGCTATTTGGCCAATAGTGCGCGCGACCCTTGGTTGGAAGCTTGCGATAACCTGCGCAAATTACCCCCTCAAGAGGCCGAGCAACGGCTCACGCAACTGGGCGAATATTTATCGGGTGTGAATGTCCGTTTAGTCGATCCAGCGCAAGTACGTTTATCAACACGCAAGAGCGCGACTACCGTGATGAGTGCACTAGAGGATGAGCGACCGTTAGATCCGCAAGCGCAAAAAGAATTATTGATTCAGCAAATGTTAGATCAAGCGTTTGTCATTAACGATAACCGCCAGCAGCATTATTTGCGCACACATATTGAGTCGGCATTGCGCAATGACCAATCCATTGCGACACGTGATTTACCCATCGACAATGCGAGTGATTTATTAGCGGTTGCGCATGCCATTGAGTCTGCATCGCGGCAGGCGCCTGATGCTAATTATCGCTTTAGAGTTAAATACCTTAATCGGCAATACCAAAATAATTTTTTTAGTACAGCGGATGATTTCGAATTGTCGCTGAGCTACGAAGCGGATGCGCCTATTGGCGCAGACGAGAATACCTTATCGGAGCAAGTGGATGATCAGTGATTTTTTACGTGGCCCATTAGCGGAAAAAGGCGTTGCGAACGATGAGTTTTCCGAGCTTGTGATTAGGCTACTAGACTACGGCGTTTTATGTCGTGACGAAAACAATATTGAGCAGCGCTTGTACGATCGTTATTTGCGTATCGAAGCTTTAGTAACAGATTTTATTGCGTTATTGGGTATGCGCATCGAGCATAATGCGCGCTTTGGTTTTATTCGAATATACCCGCCAGGGGCGCAAGTGCCCAGCCTGCCGGATGACGAACATGCCCCTTTTAATAGTGGTTTTCGCCAACGTTTAAATCAGTTTGAAGCTGCGCTTGCGATTATTCTTAGGGTTGAATACGGCAAGCAATTACGCGAGGGCAAGGTAGACGAGCAGGGTGCGGTACTGGCCAATATGGAAGCAATAGCCATTGCCTTTCATAATTTATTGAAAAAAAGCTTGCCTGAAAACATTACGGAAAGACGCAATTTATTCCGTAAATTACGGCAGCTGCGCGTGTTGCATTATCAAAGTGAAGATGATCTCGATAGCCTTGAAGGCTGGATCAAAATTCGCCCTCTTATTATGGGGTTTGTGGGGGACGCCGCGCTCGATGCTTTGGAAGCGCGCGTTGAAGAGGAAGTGGTTCAAGAGTCTGTATTTGATCAACAGACTTAAACTACAACGGTTAACGTTTACAACACCGCACTACGCGTAAATTTTAAGAGTTAAGCATGTTTATAAAAAAAGCCGTATTTGTTAATTGGGGTAATATCCCCAAGCTTGAATTTGATTTCGGCCCAGTTAATTTATTTTCTGGCGGTAATGGTTCAGGCAAAACAACCGCTGCCGATGCCTTGCAGGCATTGATGACTGCTGCGCATGACAATTTATTTGCGTTTAACCCAGGACAGGACGAAACCACGCAAAAAGGGCGTGGCGGTAAGCAGGTGCGGACTTTGGCGTCTTACTTACTAGGTTGTGACGATGGTAGCTATGCTAGACCTTACGCCACAGATGGTTATGTGGCGGCCGTGTTTTACCCTACAGAAGGTGAGGCGGCTGAGCCTTTTTCGGCCATTATGGCGATGCGCGGTCATATTGAAACGGGCGGTAGCCAGAAACAGGCGCGCTTAGATAATCTGTTTTTTATGATTATACCTGGCGAGTCGGTCTCGCTTGATTGTTTTGTACGCGACTTTAACGATGGCAAGCATATTAAACCCACGACTGAGGTGGCCGCTTATTTAAAGCAGCGTTTTGCTGCTAGCACAGTAGAAGTTTACGATAAAAAAGGTGCTTACTTGCGTCGCTTGTATGGCGCCTTGCGCGGCCGGCCGGACGCGGTACCCGACCGCGAAGCAAAGCATGCTGCGCGTACTTTGGCTAATTTCATGGCCTATAAACCGGTAAAAAGTATCCATGATTTTGTGGCCGGTGAAATACTCGAGGCTAAAGATCTTGGGGATGCGATCCGTAATGTTTCTGATTTAATGAAAACAATCCATCAAATGGAAGCTTCTGCTGGCGCGGTAAAAAATGCCATTGGCTTACTTGGCAATGCCGCAGCGAGTAGCCGCGAATACATTGATACATGGGTGGATTTAGCGTTATCGCGCTATACCGAAGCGACCCGCCATGTGTTGAGCGCGCAGAATAATTATTTAGCGTTACGCCGTGAGAAAAAACAAACCGATACCGCCTTAACGCAAGCGCAAGAGCGTAGCGAGTTAGCGCGCGAACGCAAGCGCCAGCAACATAAAAGCATTGTTCAGCTCGAGGCGAAGCGCCAAGGTATTGATGCCTTGCGCGATAAAGATGTACTGCAGCAAACTGCCGATAAAGCGCAAAAAAATATGGCGCAATTGGTCGAGCCATTTCTGACAGAAGTCGCTAACGCGCAAAATAATGCGACATGTGCAGAATTTTTATTACAGGCTAGTCAGCAAACCAGTTTAGGTTTAGAACTAAAGTTTTTGAGCGACCCAGCTTTTCAAAAGTTGTCGCGTGCGATTGTTAATGCTGGTGAGTTGCGCACGCTTGATGCGCGCAAGGTTTTTAACAGTGATTGGCTTGGCTCTGCTCCGTTGGAGCAGCTAATGGATAAATCGCTGGCTTGGCAAGCCGAACAAAATAACTGGGTGGCTGATGTGACAGCCGCAGATGGCGATTGCGGTAATTCCCGCCGCGATGCGGTGGAATCTTTATTGGCTGAGCGCAAGCAAGCATTGGAGCGTTTAAAGGCAGAGTGTTTGGCGCTGGGTAACGATGTGCAATTGTTGATGTCGAGCCAAGTAAATTACCCACCTGCGGTAGTTGCTGCGATTAAAGCCATAGAGGAAGCCTGCCCAAAAGCAAACCCCAAAGTATTGTGTGATTACGTTGAAGTGCTGGAGCCGGAGTGGCAAATGGCCATTGAGGGCTATTTGGGTGGCGCGCGCTTTAGTTTGCTGGTTGATGCTGAATACGAAGCCGATGCGATTGCAGCGGTGCGCAATATGCGCGGTCATAAACGCAATAGTGCACGGGTTATTCAAGGCGAAAAAGCCGAGCGAGATGCCGATCGTTTTAACCCTGTTAAAGGCTCAATTCTGGAGGTTATGGACTTTAGCCACAGTACGGCAAACGCCTATATTAAAGCCTCCTACGGTAATGTAGTGCGCGTGGATTCAGCGCAAACGCTTAAACATACCGCGCGCGGTATTACAGCCGAGGGTTTAGGCTCGGGTAACTACAGTTTGTGGCGTTGTGATTTAAATGATGCCGAATTAGTTTTTGGTCAAGGTGCACGCCAGCGCGCTTTGGTGGCGAAGCAAGAAGAGTTGGATCGTTGCCAAAAGCGCTTACAAGATGGTTTAGAGCAGTTTGCGCAGTTGCAGGCGGTTGTGGCCAAAATGGCTGGCGTCAAACCGTGCCGTATTGCCGATGTATTAGAGCAATTACTTGAATTGTCGCGCCAGTTAACCCAGGCACAAGAAGCGCTGGCAAATATTGATGCCGGTGAGGGCAGTGACTTAGAGCGCGAGCTTGAAGAGATTCAACACCAGTATCAAGAGCAAGAGGATCAGCAAAAACAACACGAGCAGGATATTGGGCGCTACCAAGCGCAGCTTGCCGCGCTCGAAAAGAAAGTAACGCTACTGCTAGACGAGCAAGATCTAGCCGAAAAACAGCGTGAAATACTTGAAGATGCTGTGCAAGATATTGCAAAAGTGCATCCACGTTTTGACATTGAAAAGGCATTGCTCGATGCCGATGCAAGTGCGGAAAAAGCCGCCGAGAATTCACTAGCCGAGAAATTGAAAACATCGCAAGAGCAGCTTACGCGTTGTGAGCGTGAACTATTCAATATTGTTCAGCAATACAATATCGATGCAGGCGTGGGCGACTCTCTACTTTACGACGCAGGTGTTTCGGAGATGCACAGCTTCGATTTCTTTAAACACCTTGTGCATTTACAAGGGGCGATTGAATCGCTGCATACCCGCTTTAAAAACAATATATTGGTTTCCAAACACAAAGAACTTACAGCGTTAAAGGAATCGTTTAATACGGCTTTTGTTACCAACTTGTGCCATTCGATTTATCAAGCAATTAATGAGGGCGAGTTTGTTTTAAACGAGCTGAATAACGAGTTGGCTCATCATCGCTTTGGCGCCGATCGTGAATGCTACTCTTTTGCCACCCAGTGGGTGCCTGAATACAAAGAGTATTGGCAATTCTTTAAAGCTGTTATTGCAAACCCACAGCTTGGTGATGGCAAAACGTTATTCGAATTGAATTTAGATAAAAAGCATGCACGTATTCGTGATGAATTGCTCAGTATGCTGTTAGATGAAGACGAGCAAACAGCGCACCGGGAATTACAGCGCATTAGTGACTACCGCAATTATCGGCGCTACGAAATTTATAAAGAGCCAGCAAATAAGGCGCCGATTGCGCTCAGCGAATATGGCACGGGCTCTGGCGGGCAATTAGAAACGCCAGCTTATATTATTCGCTCCGCGGCGGTAACGTCGGCTTTTCGTTTTAACGAAGGTAAAGCGCATTTGCGGATGGTCATGGTTGATGAAGCTTTTTCCAAAATGGATGAAGGGCGTTCGCGAGAGGTGATTAATTACTTAACGGATGCGTTAGGGCTGCAGCTTATTTTTATTATGCCGACCAGTAAATCTGGTCCATTCTTAGATTTGATTAGCAACCAATTTGTGTTTGCAAAATGCCCAACATTGCAGCCTGTTGGCGAGCTTAAAACGCGTGTTTTTGTCGATCGAAAAGCGTGTAATACCGATAAAATTAAAAACCTATGGGCAAAGCACCGCAAAGTTATTCGGCATCAGGCAATGCTTGATTTTATGGAAGAATTTGCCCCAGAAGCCTCAGAGCAATAGTTGGCTTGAGGCTGGCTTACTGATTAAGCCAGCTTTCTAGAATAAGCCTGGCGGCAATGGCATCGATGGGGTTTTGTCCGTAGTTGCCTTTGTGGCCGCGCTCAGCGGCCTCGGCTTTTGCTTCTCGAGTGGAAAGGCGTTCGTCCATCATGTGTACGGTTATGCCAAAGCGGCCATGAAGGCGGTTAGCAAATTTTTTGGTGCGGGTAGACAGTTCGCTATCGGTACCATCCATATTTAAAGGTAAGCCGACAATGGCGGTATCTATCTTCCATTCTTTAAGCAGTTTTTCGACTTGCTCCCAATTAGGGATACCATCGCGCGCTGCCAGCGACGGTTGTTCTGATGCCGTACGTGTGATGCTCTGGCCAATGGCCACACCAATATTTTTAAGGCCGTAGTCAAAACCAATAATATAACCCACGATTAAGCGTTTCCGCCGACAGCTATGGTGCCAGGGTCTATTCCCATTTTTTCGTACAGGCTGTTCCAGCGCGCCTCGGCGGGCTGGTTAAAAAGGGTGTCAAAGTCGGCGTCTATGGTGAGCCAGCAATTTTCTTTTAGCTCTGTTTCTAACTGCCCAGGGCTCCAGCCAGCAAAACCCAGCGCAAAGAGGTAGTTGCTGGGTCCATCACCTTGTGCAATGGACTCTAGCGCATCTTTGGAGGCTGTAAGCATTAGTTCGTCTGTAACGCGCATAGACGTGTGCCAATCGTGATCGCTAGGCGTGTGCAGTAAAAAACCGCGCTGTGGCTTTACCGGCCCCCCCTTAAGGACACTGGTTGTGGGCAGCTCTATTGGGTTGGGCAGATTGAGTTGTTTAAAAACTTCGGGTAACGAAAGCTCTAAAGGCTGGTTGATCACAATGCCCATAGCGCCTTCGTCGCCGTGATCGCAAATGAAGGTAACCGCTTTATCAAAGTTTCTATCTTCCATTGTAGGCAGGGCGACTAAAAACTTATTGCGAAGCGATAGTGGGCTGTTTTGCATTGTATTCTCTGCGTTATAACGTTCGATACTTACACTCTATGGCCGTAGTTTAAAAAATCAATACCTGTGCGACGGGCTACAGGCATAACATGAACTAGCGGGTCGCTTGAGTCGATAAACCGGTGATTTCAAAGGACCAAATGCGCGTTATTTCGAGTTTGTCGTGGCCGTCAAGCACATCGCTAGGGATCTTCTCGAACGGGGCTGCTAGGTGGACCATTTGAAGGGCAGACTGGTTTAGCAGTGGGTGGTCAGATGGACTAATAATTTCCACGTCATCGATGCTGCCATCGGCATTTAGGGTGACAACCATCATTAGCGTGCCGAACAATTCTTGCTGCAATGCTTCTTGTGGAAAGTTGCGGTTACCTACGCTTTCTACACGCGAATTCCACGCGTGAAGGTATGCTGCATCAGAGCTGGCTTTGGTGGCTTCGGTTTGAATGCGCTTTACCTTTGGGCGAAGAGCCTCTGATTGACGTAATTTATCCAGCTTGGCTTGTAGGGCTGTGTATTCGGGGTTGGAAATAGCAATATCTTCGTCTTGTGCTTTGATGGTTTGCTCTTCTGGTGTTTGCTCTGTTTGAGTATCGTCCTCAAACTGCAACCGGCTGTTGGCAGTGGTTTGCAATGTTTCGGACTGCTCCTGCGCTGCTTGTGTCGTTTTTTGTTGTGGTGGCGGTGTGATGTCGCGAATTACCGTGTCGTTAAAGTCGGCCTGCTCGTCGGTGAGTAGCTCTTGCACTTTATCTGAAGTGCCGCTGGCTTCTTGGTTGTGTTGGGCTAAAAAATCGGCTTTTTCAGGCGCATTTTGGCTCATTTGTGTTGCTAGCGTAATGTTGAGCGTTGGAGCAATTTTATCGGCCCCGGGTATTTTGAACCCTATTTGCAATAACAAAAACAAGTGCAGCGCTAAGGCTGCAAAAAAAGTGAAGCTGAGTCGGTCGCCAGTGGATACAGAAGAGCTAATGGCCATAAAAAGTCGTCTTAGAGTATTGTCGTTATTGTTGTCGCGGTTACATTTAGGATAGCGGCCAAAAGTGCTGCATGCGTTATTTGGCCGATATCCGTTGCTATATGGCTATCCTAGCGTTTTTTACTCAAGAATGCCTCATCAATGGCACTTATGAGACGTGGGCCAATATTCGTAGAATAAGCGGCATCAATTTCGCGAATGCAAGTGGGGCTGGTGACGTTGATTTCAGTCAGGTAATCGCCAATAACGTCTAAACCAACAAAAAATAAGCCCTTGGCCCGAAGAGTGGGGCCTACGCGGCTAGCAATTTCCTTGTCTCGCGCTGTAAGTGGTTGCGCCACGCCTTGCCCGCCTGCTGCTAGGTTGCCTCGTAATTCGCCATCGGCGGGTATGCGCGCTAGGGCATACTCAACGGGTTCGCCATTGATCATTAAAATACGCTTGTCGCCAGCGCTAATGGCGGGAATAAACTTCTGCGCCATGATGTAATCGGTGCCGTTGTCAGTGAGCACCTCAATGATAGAGGCCAAATTGCTATCACTTTGCTTGCAGCGAAAAATACCACTGCCGCCCATGCCATCGAGTGGCTTGAAGATGACATCATTGTGTTTTTGGTGAAAGGCTCGCAGTTTGGCTAAATTGTTGCTAACGAGTAGTGGGGGGCAGCAATCAGGGAATTGCGTTGCAAAAAGTTTTTCGTTGCAATCGCGCAAGCTTTGCGGGTTATTCACAACCAATGCGCCGGCGGTGGCCGCGCGTTGAAGAATATGGGTCGCGTACAAGAAGGGGCTGTCAAATGGCGGGTCTTTGCGCATCATGATGGCGTGCTCGCTACCTAGAGCCAGCGTATGCCTTTCGCCCAGCTCAAACCAATGTTTTGCGTCATCAAATACCGTAAGTGCTTGTACGTCTGCAAACGCGTTGCCATTTTCGATAAATAAGTCGCTAAGTTCAGCGTAAGCAAGTGGCCAGCCTGCAGCTTGGGCGGCTTGTGCAATGGCTAGAGTTGAATCTTTTTTGAAATTAATATCCGCGATAGGATCCATCACGAAAATCATCAGCTTGTTCATAGCTAAACCCATTTGTGGGGCCATATATTCAATCTAATGGCTACATGTGCGATTTATGCCAAAATAAACGTGCTATTAATTGGCGCTTTTCATTCAGTTGAGCGATTATAAATGGTGTAGCGCAAAAGCTCAGCTTTTACGCGTTCTGATGTTGTTAGGCCTTTGCTAACCACCGCACTATATAACGTGCCGGTGATAGCCAAGAGTTGGCGTAAGGCCAATTTCTATGTTAAAAGGTACTCCCGCTGGATGCGACCAAAGAAACAGGGCGATCCCTGTTATGACAACTTTTCAATAACTTATAACTACTAGGGTCTGTCTATGGATGTGAACCTCGAACATCTAAAAGTTATGGTCATCGACGATAGTAAAACGATTCGTCGCACGGCCGAGACTTTACTCAATAAGGTGGGCTGCGAAGTCATTACCGCGACTGACGGTTTTGACGCATTAGCTAAAATAGCTGACTCCCGTCCAGATATCATTTTTGTAGATATTATGATGCCGCGTCTTGACGGCTATCAAACATGTGCATTGATTAAAAATAATAGCGAATTCCGTTCTACACCAGTCATTATGTTGTCGAGTAAAGATGGTCTATTCGATAAAGCAAAAGGGCGAATTGTTGGCTCTGATCAATACCTAACTAAACCATTCAGTAAAGGCGAGCTCCTAGGTGCCATTGAGGCACACGTTAAAGTCGCGCAAGCCAGCTAAATGCTGCTTGGTGCATAGCGTAAGGATCTAGCCTGGGTATATTGGGGGATACATGGCTAAAGTATTAATTGTTGACGACTCTCCAACAGAGACGTACAAATTAACAAGCATGCTAGAAAAGCATGGTTATGTGGTGAGTTCTGCATCATCGGGTGCAGACGGCGTTGCCAAAGCAAAAGTAGAGCGCCCAGATCTTGTTCTGATGGATGTTGTGATGCCTGGCCTTAATGGCTTTCAGGCAACGCGGCAGCTCAGTAAGGCACCTGAAACCTCTCACATACCTATCATTATTGTTACAACCAAAGATCAAGAAACTGATCGTGTGTGGGGCATGCGACAAGGGGCGAAAGCTTACCTGACCAAGCCCGTTGATGAACCACAATTGCTTAAAACCATCTCTTCGTTGGGGCAGCTATGAGTTCGAACGAAGGGTTTCAGGCGCTTCTCGATCTTGCGGCAAAAACCCGAACTAACTCATTGCCAATACCTGCTGAAGGCGACGAAGCGCCTCGTCAGAGTGGCATTGGGTTTTCTTTGTTGGGGCGACGGTTTATTGCGCCAATGGGGCAAATTGCAGAAATGTTAGAGATTCCGCCATCAACAAGGTTGCCAGGTGTGCAGCCTTGGGTTATTGGCTTGGCGAATGTACGTGGTCGGTTACTGCCGTTGTTTGATATGGCCGTTTTTTTTGGCGGCACATCGTTGGGGCAGCGACGCCAACAGCGAGCATTGGTGATTGATACTGATCAGTTGTACAGCGGTTTAGTTGTTGATCAAGCTTATGGCATGCAGCACTTTACGAGCGACCTCTACAAAGAACACGTGGATGATGTACCTGATGCAGTGGCACCTTTTGTAAAGGGCGGCTATGTTGATGCTTCCGGTGTTTCTTGGGCGTTATTCGATATGTATGCTATTGCTAACTTTTCTAAATTTATGAATGCCGCATCGGCTTAACGATTATTCGACAGGGTGCTGTCTGTAAGTGTTTAAGTTGTAGCAACACTCAATATTAGTGGTTGAGTGAAATAATAATGAATATTTGCTGATCCAAAAGCAGAAAATTTGATCCATTAGGGAGCATCCTATGAAAAATGATTCGGACGGCCTCTGGTCACGAATTAAATCCAATCGTTTCTTGGCAATTTTAGTTTTAATGCTGCTGGGTTTCGGTGTGTTGACTGGTGTGATCGATTATCGATTACGAGAAGATTCTTCTCAGGATCAGGTATACAAACAAATGGTGGCTGACTTGCGTGCAGCTTCCTATCAACTAACGTCGCTATCGCGCGATGCAACCGCTGGTAATAAGCAGGCCTTTGCCAAGCTAGAAAAAGTGGTCGCCGATATGGATCAGACTTGGGGTAAGATCCAGTCGACAGATGGGCAGACGCGCGCTGTGCTGTCAGAGCAAATTAGTGCTTATGACTCTGCTTGGAAAAAGATAAAAGATAATGCTGGGGTTATTACCGATAACCAAGATTCAATTATTTTGATGCACGATGTTGCGACAACCCTCAATGAGGCCCTACCAGAGCTCCAGCAAGAGCACGATACCATTGTTGAAATTTTGCTTGAGAATGGCGCACCTGCCGAGCAAATATCTGTTGCACAGCGCCAAAGCTGGTTTGCTGAGCGCATTGGTCGTAACGTCGACAAAATGTTACGTGGTGGCTTAGATGCAACACGAGCAGCCGATGAGTTTAACCGTGACGCTAGTCGTTTTGGTAATGTACTAGAAGCCATGAAAAAAGGTGACGTCGCAATGGGGATGGCGAAGGTTACCGACCCAGATGCTGTTGAAAGCCTTGACCAAATCACACGTTTGTTTGCATTTGTAAGTGGCTCGGTAAGTGATATTTACGAGAAGTCCCCAGATTTATTCAGTGCGCGCCAAGCAGCAAACGCGATTATTGATGGCAGCCCATTTTTACTCAAACGCTTAGGTGATTTATCGGATGGCATTAATAACCTGCCCGGTGAGCGCAAAGTTAATAGTAACTTCTTAATAGCCGCCATTGCGGGCGCGGTATTGTGTTTGATTGCGATTGTTTGGGTGTTGAACTTAGCGACTAAACGCCGCTTACAAGAACAAGCCGAAACAAACGAGCGTAACCAAAGCGCTATCTTGCGTTTACTCGATGAGCTAGCTGACCTTGCAGATGGTGACTTAACCACAACAGCAACGGTAACCGAGGATTTCACCGGTGCCATTGCGGACTCGATTAACTACACCATTGACCAACTTCGGGTTCTAGTTTCTCGTATTAACGATACTTCTGCCAACGTATCGGCTGCTTCTGAAGAAACTAAGCAAACAGCTCTTCACTTGGCACGTGCTTCTGAGCACCAGGCGCAAGAAATTGCGGGTGCCTCTGCCGCTGTAAATGAAATGGCGGTTACCATTGACCAAGTATCGGCCAACGCCGCTGAGTCTGCCCGCGTTGCGGAACGTGCGGTATCCATCGCCTTTAACGGCGCTAAGGTGGTACAAAACACGATTAATGGTATGGATACTATTCGCGAGCAGATCCAAGATACTGCAAAACGAATTAAGCGTTTGGGTGAATCGTCACAAGAAATTGGTGACATTGTAAGCCTAATTAATGACATTGCCGATCAGACCAACATTTTGGCACTTAACGCTGCTATTCAGGCCTCGATGGCCGGTGATGCTGGCCGAGGCTTTGCGGTTGTTGCCGACGAAGTTCAGCGCCTTGCAGAGCGTTCTGCAACGGCAACTAAACAGATCGAAGCACTCGTAAAAACCATTCAAAGTGATACCACCGCTGCGGTTAACTCGATGGAGCAAACGACCGCGGAAGTTGTACGCGGTGCTCGCTTGGCACAAGATGCGGGTGTTGCACTTGAAGAAATTGAATCGGTATCGGCGAGCTTGGCTGAGTTGATTCAGAACATTTCGAATGCTGCACGTCAGCAGTCAACATCTGCAGGCCACATTTCGAATACGATGAACGTTATCCAAGAGTTCACCTCTCAAACATCCGCTGGTACATCGGCAACGGCAGAAGCCATTGGGCGATTGGCTCAAATGGCTATTGAACTGCACGAGTCTGTGGCCGGCTTTAAACTTCCAGAAGAAATGGCGAATGAATTGCAGACACTAGCTGCTGCAGCGCCGCCTGCCAACGAAGAAATTTCTCACGACCTTACAGAGCTTTCTTTGGATGGTGAAGAATCAAATCAATTAGGCGAAACAGGTGATTCAGATGACTCTGGCGAGCACGATGAATCGGATGAGCCTGGGGCTCGCGTTTAACACAAGTAGCTAAGACTATGGTTTGGTCACTTCAATCCTTGCCTGAACTCAACGATATTGAGTTCGAGCGCTGGGGAAAACTGCTTGAAGAGCGAGCTGGCATCTATATGGGTGACCAGCAGCGGGTATTCTTGCAGACCCAAGTTGCTATGCGCATGCGCGAACTGGATTTCGACAGTTACTCTAAGTATCTCGATTTCGTGCTAGATGGCGTCTCGGGTATGCTCGAGTGGACGCGCCTGATTGATCGGTTAGTGGTAAAAGAAACAAGCTTCTTTCGCCACAAAGAATCGATTGACATGGTCGCCCAGCATTTAGCCAAGCGCTTAGTCGATAGCCACGATTCAGAAAGCTTTGAATTGTGGAGTGTTGGCTGCTCGTCGGGTGAAGAGCCTTATTCGTTAGCGATGGTGCTGAATGATGCTTACAAATGGGTCAATAAAGATCCGTTGTACGGAATTACTGCCACCGATATTAGCCGTGCGGCTTTGTCGCTTGCGCGAACGGGAATATACAACGAACGCAAATTAGAACGTTTGGACCAAAACTATCGCCAGCGCTACTTTACAACGCTAGACGATGGTAAGTACCAAGTGATATCTAGCCTGCGTGACCGCATTTGTTTTAATCAAGGCAATGTACTGAATATCAGTGAAATGCCAGTGGTTAAGGTGGATGCGATTTATTGTCAGAATTTACTGATTTATTTCAAGCGATGGCTGCGTGAAAATATTATGAACGCCTTTGTGGAACGCTTAAAGCCGGGTGGTATTTTGGTGATCGGACTTGGGGAAGTTGTTGACTGGTCTCACCCGAAAATGAAGCGCATTTCTACAGAAGAAGTACAAGCCTACGTGCACATATAAGAATGGGACCCCCAATGGGAGAAAAACGTAACTACGCAGCCCTTGAGTGGGTAATCGGCGAGATTGGCGATGCTTTAAATGAAGCGCGCCAAGCTTTAGAAGCCTACGCTGAAGATACTCGCGATATTACGCGTATCCGCTTTTGCCTTACGCATATCCATCAGGTTCTTGGCTCGCTCAAGATGGTGGAGTTCCATGGTGCATCTTTATTTGCCGAAGAGATGGAGCACCTGGCGCAAGCTATTATCAACAAAACGGTGGTGAACGAGTCAGAGTCGCTAGAGGTATTGATGCGCTCCTTGCTGCAACTGCCAATTTACCTTGATCATGTGAAGCGCATTCAGGATGACCACCCAGGTGTTGTGCTGCCATTGCTTAACGATTTACGTGCTGCCCGCAAAGAGCCTTACTTAAGCGAGACAAATTTATTTACGCCAGAACTTGCAGCACTTGAAAAAGTAACGGGCACTCGCCACCCGTTGCTGAAAAGCGAGCAAAAGTTAAAAGAAGTTCTTAAAAAACTTTTTGAAATGTACCAATATGCAGCTGCAAGCGTTTTGCGTGGTATAAAAATTGACGAAAACTTAGTTTACGTCAGTAAGGTTTTTACGCGCTTAGAAAATACGTCTGGTGGCACCGTTCAAGGTAATTTATGGCTAATTGCAGGGGCTTTGGTCGATAGCCTCGTTGAGGATGAAATCGAGTTAAGCGTTGCCGTTAAAGGTGTGCTTCGCCGGTTAGCAAAAGAAATAAAAACGTTATACGAAAAGTCGCCAGGTGCATTTGATTTGGCGATAGATGAGTCTCTAGCGCGTAATATTTTGTATTACATTGCGCGCTCTGGTGATGTCACAGAGCGCATTCGTTTAGTTAAAGACACTTACGGTTTAGAGAACGCTTTATTCGAAGGCGCGGTTGAAGGCCGAGATTTCCATAAAAATATGATCTCAGCTCCCGAGCCCGATACCATTCGCTCGGTAGTGGTCGCTTTACGTGAAGAAATGAACACCGTAAAGCAGATTCTTAATCATGTTGTTACCGAAGGTGGTGCAACTTCAGATTTAGAAGCATCTTTGCCGATTGTTAAGCGCGTTGCTGATACCTTAGCGGTGTTGGGTGTTGCTGAACTACGCCATGCTACTAATACACAGCACGATCGCTTGGCTGATGCGTGTACTTCTGCGGATATGGATGTCGAAGAGCTGACGGATGTTGCCAATGAACTGGTCGTTATTGAGCACCGATTAGATGCTATTGCCAAAGGTGCCAACAAAGCCAATATCAACGATCTTAATGAACGCGATGTCGAAATCGATGAGGCCAAAATTGTTGTTCTGCAAGAAAGCCGTATAGGCTTAGAAAAACTAAAGGAAGCAATTGTCGAGTTTTATTCGTCGCAATGGGATAAATCCGCGTTAGGTTGCGCCGAAGGGCTTATCCGTGATGTGCGTGGCGGCTTATCAATGATTCCGCTTGTGCGCGCGGCGACTATTGTCGACATTTGCGGCCAATATATTCAGCAACAATTTATTGCTGATGATTCAGCCCCAACAGCCGATGCGTTAACGGCATTGGCTAATGCTATTGAAGGGGTTGACTATTATTTGGATCGCTTAATTGGCGATTTTACCGATGATGTAGATAGCTTTTTGGAGCTGGCAGAGGAGGCATTACGCGAGCTTGGCTGCAATGTGCCAGATACTGAGTCTGCCTCTAATGACGAGTCATCGCCGGAAGAGCACAGCCCAGCAGCTGTAACGGAAGATAGTGAACAGCCTGTTGAGCCACTATTACCTGCAGCCAGTGACGAAGCCGATCAAATTCCATCGCTACAAGATGAAGCTGCCGAGACCGAGCCTTCCGGTGAGGCCGCACCACAAGCTGCTACCGCAGAGCCTGTGCCCTTTACGCTAGACGCCGATGTTGATGAAGACATTGCAGAGATTTTTGTCGAAGAGGCGCGCGAAGTTCTAGAGACCTTGTCCCAAGCCTTACCGCAATGGCAGGGTGATAGCGTATCTGGCGAGGCCGTCACAACAGCCCGCCGCGCTTTCCACACCCTTAAGGGTAGTGGACGCATGGTTAAGGCCAGCGATATCAGTGAACTGGCATGGTCTGTCGAAAATTTATTGAATCGTATTCTGGATCAAACCCTGCCTGTTGCCGTAGTACAAAAAGACTACATTTCACGGGTTTACGATTTACTGCCAGAGCTTGTCAATGCTTTTGAGCAGCGCGTTATTTCTTCTCAGCAGGCATTGGCACAAACGTATGAGCAATGGGGCCATATGCTCAGCGCGGGTGATGTGCCGGCGGGCTTATTAGCTGACGATGTAACTGCTGTTAACGACGAAGTTGCTGAGACTGTTGAAGCTCAAAGTCACGAAGAAGTTGAGGGCGAGCCTGAAGTCGAAAGTGAACCTTCTGCTGAAGATTTAACTGTAGAAGACGATGCTGCAGAAGAGAAAATTCTTTGGGAGTTGTTTGCCTCGGAAGCGCAAACACACCTCACCGCGGTTGAAGAATTTATTGCTGATATGGATGCTGCCGCGCCTATTTTTACCACTCCAACCGATAGCCTACAGCGTGCTTTGCATACGCTAAAAGGCAGTGCGCATATGGCCGGTGTTACTGCCATTGCGATGATGGCTTCGCCGCTTGAATTATTCATGAAAGAGCTGCGTAGCTATCAGGTCGCTATAGATGCTGACATCTTGCAGCTCATCAAAGATGCGGTGGAATACATCCGTGAAGGCCTCGCCTTTATTGAGCGCAATGAGCAAGCTGAGCTGCCTAAATTAGAGCAGTTTATTGCCCGCGTTGCCGAGCTCAAAGAGGTGCATTTAGGGCATCTAATCCACGCGAATGAAGCTAAAGGCGCTGATGTTGCTCATCCTGTTGACCCTCGAATGCTGGCCATTTTTATGGCTGAAGAAATCAGCTTGTTACTGGACGCTGATGAAGTATTGGATCGCTGGCAGGCGGATTTAGGCCATACCAGTGAATTGCCTGCAATGATGGCAGAGCTGAAAACTCTAGAGACCGGAGCAGAGCAAGCCAACTTCCCGCCAATGGAAAAACTCAGTGGTCAGTTGCACGATTTGTATGCGGCAACACTGGATCATTTGGCGCCGGATAATGATGTTTTTGATACTTTCCGTCTCGCGCACAATAGCCTGTTGGATATGGTGGATGCAGTGGCCGCGGCGCAAACATTGCCGTTACCAAGCGAGCATTTACAGCAAATGCTCGATAGTTACTTAGCGCCCATTTCTGATTTGCCGGAGCTTTCAGCTGAGTTTGATGACGTACAGAGTGATGAATTGGTTGTTGAAGAGCCGCTGACCGAGGAAGCTGCTGCTGATGACCCAATTGCACCACTTGATGACGTAAGCTTAGAGACATCGACTGACGAAAGCTTTGACGAGATAGAGATAGAGCCTACCGTCGGTTACAGTGAGGACGACGATACACTCGACCTATCAGCGATTACCGAAACCGCCAACGAAGGTTCTCTAGATGAGTCGCTAGCGGTGCCGGAAGCTGAAGGCTTTGATATTGAAATGGACTCTTCGGATTTATTTGACTCAGAAAGCTTAGATGCTTTTGCCGAAGCGCTGCCTGCTGGTGACCAAGATGTATCATCGACGAGTACAGAGCTTGATGAGACTCCCGAGGTGGATTCTATTGTGCCGCCTAGCGAATTGGGCGAAGTCGCTTCTGCAGAAGAAACTTTAGCGGCTAGTGACATGTCGCCAGCGCCTACTGAAGCTGGCGACTCTATCTTTGTGGGCGGTGATCCATCATTAATCAATGTCGATGATTTTGATGAAGAAATCATAGAAATTTTCGTTGAAGAAGCCGATGAGTTAGTCGAAGAGTTAGAAGAAGCGATTCACGCCTGGGAGTCTGATTGGGCTAGCACCGAAGCACCTGATGAGATGAAACGTGCGCTGCATACCTTAAAAGGTGGTGCTAGGTTATCGGGCTTGACCGTGTTGGGCGAGCTAACGCACGAATACGAAACTTACTTAATTAATAGTATCGGCCCGGATAATACGCCAAAATTCTTTGACTCGGTGCACCAGTATCAAGATCTAGTACTAAAAGGCGTGCGGGGCGTGAAAGCTCGCTTAGCGGGTGAAGCTGCTCCAGCCGAAACCAAAGCAACCGAAACAGCTGCTACGCCAGTGCCTGAAGAGGCTGCGGCGCAGCGACCTGCAGCGCCGGTCACATCGCTTGAGACAACCGCGCCTGCGGTGATTGAAAGTTCCGATGAGCCTAAGCCTGAGTTCGCGATGCCACCATCGCCAGTACTTCAGGAAGCCAAAAATGTGGCTGCTGCCGCGAAAAAGGCCGGCTCTCAAGAGGTGGTTAAAATTTCTTCTGAATTACTGGAAGAGCTGGTTAACCTAGCGGGTGAAACGTCTATCAGTCGCGGTCGTCTAGAGCAGCAAGTGAGCGACTTTGGCTCTGCAATTGGCGAAATTGATATTACATTGCGTCGCCTGCAAGAACAGCTGCGTCGTTTAGATGCTGAAACTGAAGCGCAGATTGTTTTCCGTCAGGAACAGTTAGCCGAAAACGAAGACTTTGATCCGCTCGAGATGGATCGCTACTCGCAGTTGCAGCAGCTCTCTCGCTCGTTGACCGAGTCGGCCTCTGACTTGGTTGATTTAAAGCGTACTCTTAGCGACAAAGTTAAAGACACTGAAGCCATTTTATTGCAACAACAGCGCATTAATTCTTCGTTGCAAGAAGGTTTGATGCGCGCACGCATGGTGCCTTTCTCGAGGATGGTGCCGCGGTTACGTCGTATTGTTCGCCAAGTTGCTAGCGAGTTAAATAAGCAGGTCAGTTTCGAGCTCGACAATGTCGAAGGTGAAATGGACCGCTCGGTGCTTGAGCATATGGTGGCACCGCTTGAGCACATGTTACGAAATGCGGTGGATCACGGTATTGAATCACCGGCAGAACGCCTAGCGGCAGGCAAACCGGAAAATGGCCGCATCTTGTTAAGTTTTGCCCGTGAGGGTGGCGATATCTTGTTGCGCCTAGCTGATGATGGCCAAGGTATTGCGCTTGAAAAGGTTCGACAGAAAGCCATAGAGCGTGGCTTGATGGCGGCGGAAGCCGAGCTGAGCGATCACGATATCATGCAATTTATTTTGCAGGCGGGCTTTAGTACTGCCGATAACGTCACTCAGATTTCGGGGCGCGGTGTTGGTATGGATGTTGTTGCAGCTGAAATTAAGCAGCTTGGCGGCTCCATGACTATCGAGTCGAAGTCTGGCGTTGGCACGCAATTTACGGTTCGCCTACCGTTTACAGTATCGGTTAACCGCGCGCTGATGGTTAACCTCGGCAAAGAGACTTACGCCATTCCGTTGAATACCATTGAAGGTATTGTGCGGGTGAGTCCTTTCGAGCTTGAACATTACTACAGCCAAGAAGATGCTCGCTTTGAGTACGCCGGTGAAAGCTATGAGGTTCGCTACCTTGGTGGCATGCTTTATGAAGAAATGCAGCCAAGGCTAGAAGGGCAGGTTATGCCTTTGCCAGTTATCTTGGTGCGTTCTGCACAGCATACAATGGCACTACAAGTCGACGGCTTGATGGGGAGCCGGGAAATTGTTGTAAAAAGCTTGGGCGCGCAATTTGCTGCAGTTCAAGGCCTGTCAGGTGCTACGGTTATGGGCGATGGTAGCGTTGTTGTGATCCTTGATCCTCATGCGTTGGTGCGTCGTGCTGTGGCCACGATTGGTTTGGCGGCGCCGACAACGGTACCGGCAATAGAAACGGAGCGCGTTACTAAAACGGTGATGGTTGTCGATGACTCGGTAACGGTGCGCAAAGTAACAACCCGCTTCCTTGAGCGCGAAGGCTTTAATGTTATTACCGCAAAAGATGGCGTGGATGCACTGCAGGTACTGCAAACGCGAACGCCAGATGTGATGTTGCTGGATATTGAAATGCCGCGCATGGATGGCTTTGAGGTTGCGAAAAACATGCGAACATCTGAAGAGTGGGCGCATATCCCGATTATTATGATCACATCGCGTACCGGCGATAAACACCGCGAGCACGCATTAAGTATTGGCGTTAATCATTACTTGGGTAAGCCTTACCAAGAAGAACTGCTATTGGAGAGCATCAACGAGTTACTAGGGACCTAAACTGAATGGGAGGCCCCTGCCTGAAAGTTGGCGTATTGGCGAACTCACCGGCCCAAGTCGGTGAGTTTGTTCGCTTGATTCAAACAGCTGGACATCGCGCCAGCGCTTCTTTAGATGCTTCCCAGCCTTTACCTAGTGTGCTGCCAGAAGCCGATGTGTGGCTGGCGACCTCTAACCACAGTGAGCGGGCTAGGCGGTTGTTAGAGTCTTTAGATTCGACCAATACCCCTATTATTTACGAAGACGAAGGCCTAGTTGAAGGTGATGAAGAATTAGCTTCGCTTGGCCCGGCTGAATTGCGCGTTAAGCGGGCTAAACGTTTAGCCAACAAGCTGCAATTATTGGCTCACGGGCATGTACGTGACTCATCATCGCAAACGCGTGCGCGCGCTAAGCATGTTTGGGTATTGGCTGCTTCCACCGGCGGGCCTAAAGCGATTGCCGAATTCCTAGATGAAATTCCAGCGACACTGTCTGATGTTGCTTTTTTATACGTACAGCATATTGATAGCGGTACGATGGAAACCCTCAAACAAGTGGTTGATAAGCACTCGGCATTTTGCGTCCGCTCATTGGATGCTCCATGTGTCATTCGCGAAAAAACGGTGTATCTAATCCCACCCAACACGCAAATAGATTTATTAGATAGCGGTGTGATTACGCCTTTAGATCAGCCTTGGTTGGGCGATTATTCGCCATCTATTGATCAAGTAATTGCTAAGGTTGCTCGCGTGTTTGCGCAGCGTGGCGGCGCGATTATTTTTACCGGCATGGGGGATGATGGCGCCCGAAGTAGTAAATTATTGCACTACCGTGGCGGTAAGGTGTGGGTGCAAAGTGCCAATTCGTGCGCTGTGGACTCCATGCCCGTCAGTGTTCAGGCTTTGGTCGATGTATCTGTTGATGGCGCGCCGGCGCAGTTGGCTCAAAAGTTGGTGGCGCACTTTACTGCGCTGCAGGCATCTGATTCGGGAATACCGACATTATTTAATGACTAATGCGCCTCGCGCGGTGCATTGTGTAACAACAAAGAAAGGTAATTCAAATGCAAGATCAAGACGTTACAGAAGGCGTGGGTGCGCCGGAAGAAGGAATGGCCTGTTTTGTTCTGCCTATACAAGGTGGCGCATTACTGGTGCCAAGTGTGAGCATTGCGGAAATCGCGCCTGTTGCACCGATCTTCCCTGACAACAGTGGTCCGGATTGGTTTTTGGGGCACTACAGTTGGCGCAACCGCCGGGTTCCATTACTTAGTTTCGAAAAGCTAACCCGTGAGCAGGGCGGCGGTATTAACCCCAATGGCCGAATAGCGCTCTTTAACAATACGGGTGAAAATACCGAAGTTGGCTTTCTTGCCATTCCGACGCAAGGCATTCCCAGAGAAGTGATGCTTTTACCTGAGGATATGGAAGACTCCCAAGGCAATGTCAGCCTAGGTGCTTTCGAGACGCTGTGCGTGAAGTTTGAGGATGAAGAAATGATCATCCCGAATCTAGGAGCTCTAGAGGACGCCTATTTGGCTTACAAGGATCGCTTACTGTAGGTTGACCTAAGTGGCTGTAGTTATCCAATTCTCGTTTTTATTATTGCGGACTATATTTTGTGTTTATATTTTTTGTTGTGCGCAGCTTGCTTGCGCGGGAGAGCCTAGGGTGAGCGCTATCATTACGCTTGAGCACGGCCCTTATTCCATGGTGGTGGACGCTAATAACGGTGCTCGAATCATTGAATTTTCTTTTAAAGGAAAAAATGCACTAACGACCAAGGGCCCGCAAATTGGCTCGACCTTTTGGCCTAGTCCTCAGCATTCCTGGGGTTGGCCGCCGCCGCCGGCACTTGATAGTCAACCCTATGAAGCAAGTGCCGTAGAAGATGGCTGGGTCTTTACGAGCCAAGTTTGCCCCTTAACACATTTAGTGCTGAGCAAGAGTATTCGTCCTAGCGCAAAGGGATTTAGGGTGGAATACCGAATGCACAACCCTAGTGATAAAAAGCTGGAGTATGCGCCCTGGGAAATTACGCGCGTTGATGGCGGTTTAACGTTTTATAAAGCGGCGACAGCACCCTTAGAGATTTCTTCTTTGCCGGTAGTGGCGCTGGGTAATAGCTTTTGGTTCTCGTACGTACCGGCGGGTTTTGATCAGAATTTAAAACTGTTTGCTAACAATAGTGATGGTTGGTTGGCCAATGCCAATAACGGTTTATTACTGAAAAAAATATTCCCTCAAATTGCTGAGGGCAATATCGCTCCCCAGGAGGCCGAGGTAGAAGTCTACGCGCACGGTGACCCTAAAAACCCTTACATTGAAATAGAGCAGCAGGGGCGGTATGGCGAAATTGCGCCAGGTGAAACAGCCGTTTGGTCTGTCGAATGGGAGCTCTCGGAGCTTCCTGTAGGATTAGCGCCGACTATTGGTAGCGCGGAACTACTCAAGCTCGCCGAAAAGTAACAAGTATTAGCTGTAAAAAAAGGGGCTATCGCAAAGCGGTAGCCCCTTTTTTGTGTGCAGTAGAAAGCTATTAACGGATGTGGCGGTTAATAATGTTTTCGTAAAGCTCTTGCTGGCCACTTGTCGCAGGTGGCTCACCAATAGCGTTACCGATGGCGGCTAAGTCAGCTAAAGACAATTTGCCCTCTTCAAACTCGCGACCTTTGTCTGAGTCAAAAGTAGCGTAACGCTCCGAGCGCATTTTCTCGAGCTGTGAGTTTTGGATAAGGTCATCAGCAATCAAGAGTGCGCGTGCAAATACGTCCATACCGCCAATGTGGCCGTAGAACAGGTCTTTAAGGTCCGTTGAATTACGACGCGCCTTAGCATCGAAGTTCACGCCGCCGCCTTGGAAACCGCCAGCGCGCAAGATCACTAGCATCATTTCAACGGTTTCGTTGATGTTGTATGGGAACTGGTCAGTATCCCAAGAGTTTTGGTAGTCGCCACGGTTAGCGTCAATGCTACCGAGCATGCCAGCATCAGCAGCTACTTGCAGCTCGTGATCCATGGAATGCTGTGCCAGGGTTGCGTGGTTAGTCTCGATGTTCAGTTTGAAGTCTTTATCTAAACCATGCTGGCGCAAGAAGCCGATAACGGTTTCACTATCAACATCGTACTGATGCTTAGACGGCTCCATTGGCTTAGGTTCGATGAAGAACGTACCTTTAAAGCCTTGGCTACGTGCATAGTCACGAGCCATGGTTAAAAAGCGCGCCAAATGCTCTTTCTCGCGATTCTGGTCTGTATTCAGAAGGCTCATGTAACCTTCACGGCCGCCCCAGAACACATAGTTTTCGCCATCAAGGGCGATAGTCGCGTCGATTGCATCTTTCAATTGAGCACCGGCATAGGCGACTACGTTGAAGTCAGGGTTGGTCGATGCGCCATTCATAAAGCGTGGGTTGGTAAATAAGTTGGACGTGCCCCACAGCAATTTAACGCCAGAGGCTTGTTGTTTCTCTTTGAGTACGTCAACCATTGTTTCAACGCGCTTGCTGAATTCGGCGCGAGTGGTACCAGCTTCCTCAACCACGTCAACATCGTGGAAGCAGTAGTAAGGTGTACCGAGCTTGGTGATGAACTCAAATGCTGCGTCCGCTTTTTTCTTGGCGCGTGTGATTGGGTCAGCACCTTCAAACCAAGGGTGGCGACGTGTGCCTGGACCAAACGGGTCGCCGCTGGTGTCGCAGAAAGTGTGCCAGTAGCAGGTAGCGAACTTTAAAAATTCTTTCATAGTCTTACCGGCGACTACGCGGTTTTCGTCGTAGTAGCGGAAAGCTAGTGGATTATCTGACTCTGGACCTTCAAATTGAATTTTGTTAATTCCTTTGAAGTATTCAGTATCTCCGATGAGTACGCTCATAGTATTTACCTTGTAAAAACAGTTTGCACTGTGTGATGAATAAGTGGTGTTAAAGGCGGCGGGCTTAAACCGCTGAGTTTAAGTCGGCTTGCCAGCGGGCATAGGCCGCTGAGTATTGCTCCATGGCGCCTTGCTCGGGCTCCAAGACTTTGGCCCGCTCGATGGTTCTGAATGTTTCTGCTTCGTTGCTAAAAAAGCCATGTCCTAACGCCGCGCCCCTTGCGGCACCTTCTGCACTGTCTGTTGTTAATAGTTCTAGTGTGCATTGGGTGGTATTGCAAAAAGCATGTTGAAAAATAGGGCTTAGGAATAGGCTGCTTGAAGGCGCGCGAATTACTTTACTTGCACCGCCAAGGCCTTCTATTACTTCAAAACCGGCTTTCAGGGCAAAGACAATGCCTTCTTGTGTGGCGCGTACAACGTGCCCTAGAGAATGCCGGTTGAAATCTAAATGGCTTAGGCCGCCACCCAATATTTTATTGTTAAAGATGCGCTCGGCGCCATTGCCAAAGGGCATAAAACTAAGGCCTTCGCTACCAATGGCAATAGGCTCAGCGGCTTGGTTTAGCTTGTCGTAACCGATGCTGTCGCCGGACGCGCTAAGCAGTTCACGCAACCAGCTCAGTGACCGGCCGGCACCATTAACACAAGCCAGAATGCCGTTGCGTGGTGCGGTCTCGGTATGTGTTACATGCTGAAAGGTGTTAACGCGGTGTTGGCGATCGCCTACGGCTTGGTCGGTTACGCTGTAAATAACCCCCGAGGTACCTGCCGTTGCGGCCACATCACCAGGGTTTAAGACATTCAAGCTGAAAGCGTTGTTTGGTTGGTCTCCGCAGCGATAGCAAATTGGGGTGTTCACTGGAATACCTAGCTCAGCTGCTGTCGTTGCACACACGTTTGCCTGCTGACCTATAGCAGGGACAACATCGGGAATTAAACCGCTATCTATATCCCACTTCTTAAGCAAGTTTTGTTCAGGTTGTTGGTTGATATGGTTCCACAGCATCCCTTCAGAAAGGCCGGTTGCGGTGGTTGTGACTTCGCCGCTGAGCTTCATTGCAATGTAATCGCCGGGAAGCATGATTTTATCAATTTGGCTGAAAATCTCAGGTTGATTCAATTGTACCCAGCGAAGCTTGGCGGCAGTGAAGTTGCCCGGGGAATTAAGCAGCTGTTCAAAGCAGTAGTCTTCGCCGAGTTGCTCTAAGCCGTCTTGGCCTAGAGCTACAGCGCGGCTGTCGCACCAAATAATGGCGGGGCGAAGAACGGCTTGATTCTTATCTACGCAGACCAACCCGTGCATTTGATAGGTAATGCCGATAGCCGTGACTTGTGTTGCGTCAATGTCGTCTCGAGTAAAAAGCTCTTTGCAGGCTTCTTGCGTGCACTGCCACCAAAACTCCGGTGATTGTTCTGCCCAACCAGCCTGTGGGCTGCTAATTTCCATCTCAAGCTTAGGGTAATGTGTTGCTGCCACAGTGCGGCCGCTGTCCCCGTTAAATACAGAAACTTTTACAGAGGAGCTGCCAATATCGATACCAAGAAAATACATGTTTACAACAGACCTTAATTATTTTTGCGTTTATAACTGGGAGTGGGCGTAATGCTGTAGCACTTCAAAATAGCGCAACTTGAATACCAGAGCGGCTGAATCAATAAGCCTAAAGGAGCTGACCACAAAAGCTTGATGCTAGCCGGTGAGGTTAGAGGATATGCGGGCTCTGTAGTTACAAGCTTTTTCGCTGGAATGCCCTCCTTTTTTAACTAGCCATTTCGCGAGTTGTTATAGGCTCTTCTCCGCTTTAGTGAGGTGATCTAGTGGCTTCCATAGAACATGGATTGCTCGTCAGGCATCGATGATTGCCTTATTTTTAGCTTGAAGTACTCGGTATCCTTGATGCCTCTTGCTCGCTTGCGAATCATGCCAATGCTGACATTGCCGGCTTCAATTCTGGCGCTAGTCAGCCCGTGTTTTCCGTAGTTACAAATGCCTACGCTATGCTTCCTTAGTGACTTTGCAAATTTCTTGAGATAGAGCATATTCGTCTGTTCCGCGATGTCGCACCACTGCTCCAATGCATTCATCATGGCGTCATAATTCCCTGCATTCCACAAAGCTTGGAGCTGCTCTTTGAGTATATAAAGTGTATTGATATTGGAATTATTTTCGAGCAATGTCTGGAGTTTATTGGCTTGTTTATCATTTAACTTGTCGGCATTTTTTAACAACAGGTAGTGGGTACCTTTAAGCTGCTCTTTGCCTGCGCGATCCGCCTTTCTGAACTCGATCCTACGCTGATTGCTCATGGCTTTACTGTAGTTTTGCATCACATGAAACCGATCGAAAACAATGTCAGCATTAGGCAAGCATTCGCGTACCGATTTTTGATAGGCTGGCCCCATATCCATGGCTACCGCCTCTATGTTTTCAGCGGTTTGTGCTGGTAAGCGCTTTAGAAACGCTGTCAACACCTCGGCTTTACGGCCTGTCTCAACGCCAATTAAATGACCGGATTCCATGTCATAAATCACCGTCATATAATCATGGCCTTTGGCTCTAGCGACTTCATCGACCCCAAGATATTTTAAGTCAATTAATTTTTCAGGATTAAGTGCAGGCAACGTTTTCTCTAGGTGAAATTTATCCATATTTTTCACCGTTTCCCATCGTAGCTTTAGGTGCCGACTGACCGTGCTGATACTCATATGGCGACACAATCCGCTCACCAACTGGCAAAATCTTTGAGTATAGCGATTGCCTGTATCGACAAATTCGCAAGCCTCCATTAGACGCCTACCGCAAGTCGTCACAACTTGAGCGAGCTCAACTTCCAAATAGCACTCGAAGCCACACAAAGGGACATCACGGATCGTTCTGCGCAAGTATCGGTTGATGTTGGCCGCCTCATTACTTGACGGGTCAATCGCTCTATAACGACGGTCTCGCTTGCAGTGTATAGTCAATCTTTGCAGGGCCAAGTCATGCTGAACTTGTTTGACACGCTGACCAGGAAGGCTCAAAATTTTGCTGGAGATGTTAAGGCTCATATATTCGTTTAAGTGTAGTGGCGTGAGAACCTTACATTTCAACGGATATGGCGGGTCTTAGCATCTCTTTTTACCTCACTAAAGCGGAGAAGACCCTTGTTATAGTCAGGAAGCTATTAAGTTTCAATGACTTGTGTGATTTTTGTTGTCTTTGAGTATCCAAAATTCAGCCGGTATTTTTATGTCTCCAAATAGTGCATTTTTATAGTTTTTTTAGGCACTATTTGGCTTTATTGTTACAGGTTTGCGGTGGGTGGAGATTTTAAGCGCTGATTTTCACGGTATTGGCTAGGCGTGAGTTGTTTTTTCTCCAAAAATTTTCGATTAAAGTGTGAAATATTACCGTAACCGCAGGTGAGCGCAATATCGAGAATATCTTTATCAGAGGAGCTGAGTAAATGGCAAGCTTCAGCTATCCGAACTTCGTTTACAAACGAAACAAAAGTGCGGCCAGTCTGGGTGCGGAAAAAGCGCGAAAAGCTTTGCGGTGCCATGTTAACGAGTTTGGCGATATCCGGTTGGCGAATCTCTTCGTGAAAATGATTTTTAACGTAGTTGATGGCATTGGTCAGCCTGTCGACTCCCTTAACGGATTTATCTACGCGGTAGTCACTGCTGATAAGGCGCTTTTGTTCGCATTGCGTTAGTTTTTCGCACAGGATTAATAATTGCGCAATGCGTGTCATTCCTTGGCTATCGCAAACCCTTTCGAGTTGCTCGCGAATATCTTGCGGGTAGTTGGTGAATTTTACGGCTTGCCCTGAGGCTTTGAATAGCGAATGTATTGCTTGTGCTTCCGGTAAGTTATAAAAACTCTCGCCTAAAAACAGCGGGTCGAATTGCACAACAAGCATTTCGTTGTTGACTGCTTCGTCATCACTTATCCAGCAATGAGGGATGTTCGGTCCAACAAGGATTAAGTTTCCAGGGTAAAAACTTTCGATATGATCGCCCACAAATTGTTTGCCGCGACCCTTGAGTATTAGTGAAAGCTCGTACTGAGGGTGAAAGTGCCATGTATGGTTGGACTGAAACGCCGGGCAAGAAAATTGGAGAACTCTAATAGATTCTTGTTCGTTTAGTACAACATTTTCAAACGCTGGTTTTCCCATAAGTCTAGTCGATAATCAGAGGAGTAATAGTATTTATTATATGCGCAAATCGTACGCTATGTTCAAGTGGCTGATCACTTGTCGTTATTGAAATGTTAACCCATCACTAATGGTAATAGGGACTAATTGTTGGCATGTTGAGTACAAGTATAATTTGTATCAGTTTGAAGATAAAAAAAGCTTCATTGGCTGCTAAATAAAGATTATCTCTTATGTTTAAAAATAGGTAGCTTATTTTCTTATAATGGCAGCAGTCTTTGCGATCTGTCATTTAACGCGCTTTATTTGAGGCGTTAGATATTAGGTTGTTGTCATCTTTCCGAGTTTTTTCTGGTATTTTATTCGTCGCTTGTTCTAAAAGTGATGTCGATCGGCCATCGATGAGTCAGCTTGGTCTAGCTTCAGTTGCGGGCGGTTGATGTAATAGGTTGAGAGTGGCGCCGCTTGTAGTGACAGGCGATTAGGATCTGTCATATCGCAGCGATAGACATATAGCATTACACCTATAGCATTGATCCTGCCGTTTTGAACCTGAGGATGAACGTTGCTTTTATGCTGGTTTGCTGGCCGCAGCGGATTCGTCAGCCGAGGGCTTTTACTTGCAGGCGCAGTGTTAATTCCGGGTTTTGGGGGTAAGCCTCCGCGCTACTAGTAAGAATGGCAAAGTGGCAAATGGCTGCTTTTGTTGAATGGTGGTTGAATTTCCGGAGCAACAGACTTACTCAAAAAAACAGTTGAATTTAAACCCGGTAATCAAGCTAGTATAGCGCCTGTCGATGCGTAATTCGGCGATGGTATAAACAGCAGTCAATAGCGTTTCTTAACAATAACGACAAACTTGAGCAAAAAAACGGTATGGATAATAGCAATATTCAAAATAATCACAATTTTTCTTTTATTGTATTAATTAGTTGCATAGCAACAATTGGGGGGTTTTTATTTGGTTTTGATAGCGGTGTAATTAATGGCACTGTCGATGGTTTAAGAACAGCATTTAATTCTGATTCTATGGGCACAGGGTTTAATGTTGCTTCTATGTTATTGGGCTGCGCTGTAGGGGCTGCAATGGCTGGGCGGTTAGCCGATTTTTACGGCCGTAGAACGATGCTTATCCTAGCGGCAATATTCTTTATTGTTTCTGCTTGGGGGTCTGGCGTTGCAGGCGGCTCCGTTGAGTTCATTATCTATCGTGTGCTCGGGGGGCTTGCTGTTGGCGCTGCCAGTGTTATGGCACCTGCCTATATCAGTGAGGTTGCGCCTGCCGCTTATCGCGGACGCTTAACAACAATTCAGCAAGTGGCTATTATTTCGGGTTTGACGGCGGCATTTTTAAGTAATTATTTGCTAGCTGATATTTCTGGCTCAGCCTTAAGCCCTTTATGGTTAGGGTTTGATACTTGGCGCTGGATGTTTTGGGTTGAGATTCTTCCCGCAGCCATATTCCTAGGCGCTTTGATGCTAATTCCTGAAAGCCCACGTTTTCTAGTAAGTCGTCAGCAAAAAGAAAAGGCCTTAGCCGTACTTAAAAAGCTTTATGGCGATGCCGAGGGCGAAGCTAAATACACTGAAATCGATCAGTCATTAGCCAAAGACCACCATCGTCCAGCGTTAAAAGATTTAATTGATAGTAAAACCGGCCGGATTCGTCGTTTAGTCTGGGTGGGTATTGGATTGGCGACGTTCCAGCAGTTGGTCGGTATTAATGTGGTATTTTATTATGGTGCTGTACTTTGGCAGTCTGTTGGTTTCTCGGAAAATGATGCGCTGTTAATTAACGTGGTTTCAGGTGCATTAAGTATTGCAGCTTGTGTTGTGGCCTTGCTGTTGGTTGATAAGATCGGTCGTAAACCTTTATTGTGGATTGGTTCTGCCGGAATGGCGGTGACCTTAACGCTGTGTACCATTGCGTTTGCGACCGCCTCGTTTGATGACAGCGGCCAGCTGTCACTGACTAATTCAATGGGTACCTTGGCATTAATCAGTGCGAATTTATACGTCATCTTTTTTAACTTGTCCTGGGGGCCTGTAATGTGGGTCATGCTGGGTGAGATGTTCCCAAACCAAATTCGCGGTTCGGGCCTAGCCGTGGCAGGCTTATTCCAGTGGGGATCAAACTTCGCAATCACAATCACTTTCCCAATATTGCTTGCCGGTGTTGGGTTGGCTGGCGCGTACGGATTTTATGCTTTCTGTGCCTTTGTTTCGGTCGTGTTTATTATGAAGTATGTACACGAAACTAAAGGCGTAGAACTGGAAGATATGAAAGGTTAGTGGTGCGTTAACGCCAAAAAGGCGAGCTTGGCAAGCTCGCCTTTTTTTGTTTTAAACTATTGGGGCGAATTAAAACCGCGCTGGGTCAATCGAATAAATTACAAAAAACGGCCTAATACGCGGCTTAATAATTCACTTAAATGACGTAGAAATAGCGTGCCGCCATTGGGTTGGTAGCGCTCTTTATCTTCGTGCCCAACAGCAATGATAGCAATTGGGCGGCTGCCGTGACGAACAATACTTACCGCGGCAGATCCTACTTCCTCTTGATGTTCAAATAACGCATTAATTTCGGCCTGGCTAATACCACTGAAAGCCGTTTTGCTGCTATTGAGTCGGTCGTTAAGCATGGGGTGAAAGCTGTTTTCGGCCCAGAAGTGTGTTGTTGCTGAGTTAAGGCGCTGATCTAGCACCCAAATGGCTGCGTGTTTTACTTTGAACTCTTGGTCCAAGCTGTAGCTAAGTGCATCAAAAATATCGCCAAGCTCTGAGCACTCAATGAGTGATAATGTAAGGCGCTGGCTCAATTCAAAAAGGCGATCGTTCTCGCGCGCATTGGCGAGTAATATATTGAGCCGCTCGCGAATATTACTGTTGCGTTCGCGATAGGTGTGTACTTGTTTTTCGATCAGCGAAATTGCATTGCCTGACGGGTGTGAAAGCCTCAGGCTTAGCAGTAAATCAAGGTGGGTTTCGAAGAACTCGGGGTGTTCTACTAAATAATTAGCTACGCTTTCGTCATTAATTACTGGTGTAGGTTCTGGAGCAGTTGGTTTTTTATTATGGCTATCGCTCACTATGTTCCCCTTGTTAAATACGCACTTGCCCATGAAAAACGGTTGCTGTAGGGCCTGTCATCATTACTGAATGGCCTGGGCCTGGCCAAGTGATGCTCAAGCTGCCACCGGGTAAGTTAACCGTAACGGTTTCATCTAGTAGTGATTGTAATCTTCCTGCTACCACAGCAGCGCAAGCGCCGGTTCCGCAGGCTAGGGTTTCGCCCGAGCCACGCTCGTATACCCGTAGATTAATTTCGCCGCGATTGACAATACTCATAAAACCCGCGTTAACTTTGTTAGGGTACTGCGGGTGTGATTCAATCAATGGGCCAATAAGCTCTACTGGGTAGGCTGCTGCATCATCTACTACTGCAACCGCATGCGGGTTTCCCATGGATACAGCGCCGATATTCAAGCTTGAAATATTGGCTGTGTTCTCATTGATATCAATAGCGTAGACGCTAGCTTCAGCATCGGCAATAAATGGAATTTTAGGTGGCGAAAGCTCCGGTACGCCCATATCAACAGTGACGTTATATTTGTCGACCACATTTAATATCAGCACACCTGTTGCCGTTTCGGCGCGGATAACATGCTTTCCTGTTAATTTGCGCAAACGTACAAAAACAGCAAAGCAGCGGGCGCCGTTACCGCAATTTTCTACTTCTGAACCATCGGCATTAAAAATGCGGTATTTAAAGTCGGCGTCGGGCCGCGTGGGGGCTTCAACAATTAATATTTGGTCGCAGCCTACACCAAAATTGCGGTCGGCAATTTTACGCGCCCGATCTGGCGTAATATTCACTTGCTGGCTAATGGCATCGATCATGACAAAGTCATTGCCTAAACCGTGCATTTTGGTGAAGCGAATTTTCATAATGCCTCTTATTCTGATGCAGGGAGTATGGCTTCGAGGGCGACTAAGTCATCAATCGTTTCGCGTTTACGAATAACGTGAACGGCATCGCCATCAACCATAAGTTCGCAGGCACGAGGGCGAGAGTTATAGTTGGAGCTCATGGTAAAACCATAGGCGCCTGAGGATTTAATGGCGAGTAAATCGCCTTGCTCGATAGCGAGTTCACGATCTTTACCTAAAAAGTCACCGGTTTCGCATACTGGGCCTACGATATCCCACACTTGGCTGTCGGCATCGCGAGGGTTGACCGGAACGATCCCTTGCCAAGCTTGATAAAGCGCTGGCCGGATTAAGTCGTTCATGGCGGCATCAACAATGGCAAAATTTTTGTGCTCGGTGGGCTTGAGGTATTCCACCCGAGTTAGTAGCACACCCGCATTGGCGGCAATTGAGCGACCCGGCTCAAACATTAATGCCAGTTTTCTATCGCCAAGCTTTGCTTTAATAGCGCTAATGTAATCGCTCACAGCGGGTGGAACTTCCTGATCGTAAGTCACGCCCAAGCCACCGCCTAAATCGAGGTGGTGAATGGTAATGCCCTTGTCGGCTAATTTGTCGACCAACTGCAATACGCGATCGAGAGCATCAATAAATGGCTGTGTTTCTGTTAACTGAGAGCCAATATGGCAATCCACACCCACAATGCGCAAGCCTGGCAAGCTAGAAGCGCGCTGGTACACGGCGACGGCGTCATTAATATCGATACCAAATTTATTTTCTTTAAGGCCGGTAGAAATGTAGGGGTGGGTTTTGGCGTCGACATCCGGGTTTACACGAATTGAAATGGAGGCCACTTTATTTTGTGATCCGGCAACTTGAGAAAGGGTTTCTAGCTCGTTTGCGGACTCTACATTAAAACAACCTACGCCAACTTCAAGTGCGCGAGCCATTTCGCTGGCTGTTTTGCCAACACCTGAAAATACCATTTTTGATGGCTGGCCACCGGCGCGTAATACTCGCTCAAGTTCACCGACAGAGACAATATCAAAACCCGCACCTAAACGCGCCAGTACATTTAATACACCAATATTCGAATTAGCTTTTACGGCGTAGCAGATAGTGCCGGGCCATTCGCCCAAGGCATTGGCGTAGTCTTGGTAGGCGCTGGTTAACGCCGCGCGGCTATAAACATAAGCCGGCGTGCCAAATTGGTTGGCAATGGCATCTAAGCTCGCTTGCTCAAAATACAAGCTGTTGTTTTGTAATGTTAATGGCATATATAAACCTAGTGAGAGTGGGTCTCTGGGAGCTGTAGCGCGCCGGGTTGAGTGTCGGAAGCGCTAACGGCTGAGTCCGAGTTGGCTTCAGGGGCTATAAGTGGCCCTTTGTGGCCGCAACCATATAGGGAAAATACCAGCGCTAGAATAAACCCCGCGCGGTATTTATGTTGCCCGTTATAGCTTAGCTGTAATATGGCCAAAGGTGCACTGTTAATGCATGCGCTGCCCATCTTTCGCAAAGTGCGCATAGCCCAACTCCAGATAAATTTAATTAAACGCTGGAGTATACGGGCGGGCGGCTAGGTGAACAATAGCTAAAGGCGCGAGATCATTGTGATATCGGCGTTTGAAAGCGGTTTTACTTGACAGCTCTTAGGCGGCGAATGATTTGCTCGGCGGACTCGGGCTGCTTGGCGGTGGCTACTATTTGCTTAGCTTTAGGCGCCGTTTTTGAGGTTGGTTGGCCTGCGCGCGCATGAAGCGTGGCAATGGAATGCAAAGCTGTGCGAATGCCTTTATTTTGAGCTAGCTGGGACTGCGCTTGTTGAAGTTGGCAGGTTGCGTTGAGGGTGTCGAGCTGTTGTTCTAACCGAAATAGGTTGTAGCGGTTGTGGCTAAGAGTACCCTTAAGTGTATTTAGTGTGCTCTCAATGGTTAAAACCTGCTGGCGATTATTAAAAACATTCAGGTTGATTTTGGCAATCTCAGTGGCAAGGCCCAATGCTTTTTGTGCTTCTTCCTGCGCTAACGCATCCTGGGTGTCGCGTTCTATTTTTTGCGTTTGCTGTTCTAGCGCCAATAGTGCCGCTTTGGCTGCGGCATAATCGCTTTCTAGCGCTTTTAGCTGTTTTTCGCTGTCTTCAAACTGTTGTTTTACCGTGCAATACTCTTTGCGCACCAAGTGTTGCGCTTTGGCCTGCGCGCTAGCTTGTGCTTGCGCGCCACCAGGCGTATTGGCGAGTTGGGCTATTACGGTGCTCCAAGTATTCATAATGCGGACTCAATATCGTCAATTAAAAAGCCTTCTTTTTTTATGCAGTCCTTTAAAAAGTGGCTATAGGCGTTTGCAGCTTGGATAACATTGACGCCTAAAGTTTCAATTTCTAACACAATATTTGCTAGCAATGAGTTGGTCGAGAGTGCGCCAAATACGGTGTAGTAATCGTTACCGTCTGAGAATGTTTCTACGCCAATGGTTGATAATGGGAAATATTTATGGGTGCGCAAAATCGCGGCATCAAACTCGGCTGTGTCATTTACGTCGGTAACGGCCCAAAGTACCGCTTCAACGAGCATTTGCTGCCCAGCAATGGTTAGTAGTAGTGGTAGGTCGCCAAGTTCATGTAGGGTGACTTCTAGGGTATTGTCTTCGTTTAAAACCGTAAAGGTTGCAAGCTCGCTGGTGGCTAAATCGGTGGTAAGCAATGCCTCATAGAGTTTCTCGATAGTCCAGCTTGGCGGGTTGTGCGACAACATCGCATCGCCAACGAGTTGACCGGCATTGCCTAGCGTGGGTGGTTCGATGTGCAAGCGCAGTTCTTTTTCTACAAGCGATAAAAGCTTACCGTTTTCGGGAATAATCCACGCTTCTTTTTTAACGAGGCCTTGTTCGCGCAAACGCTTGCGAAACTCCCGCTGATAATGTGCAGATGATTTGGGCTGGTTGCTAGCGGCTTTTTTTGTGGGCATATATCGTTGCTTTACCAAAGGTAATGGGTGAGTTGGGCCAACGTGTACCAATTACATGTAAATATCGCCCATTATATCGACTTGAGCAAGGATTGCATGCACACAGGCTATATGTGACCGGATTACGATTTTGCAACAGCAATTATCTCGGTACGAATGTCAATTTACTGGCGCCATCACCCGACGGGTGGCTTATAACCTTTGTGGTCACTGATAATTGACGCACAGAATCTGCTTTTAGTCCTGAATACAATCTGAACGGCTAGCACTCACGCACGTGTTGCCCGTTTTGTGTCGGGTTCAATTCAACCATATTGCTGCGTATTGGTGGGCTGCGAGCATGCCGGTAATGGAATAACTAACCTTAAGTATCAAACATGTCCTTTCGCTTTAAACACTTTATTCACGATATTTTACGTATAGCTTCGTTGAATTGCGCAGGCAAAGGGGGCCGCGTGGTTGCCCTTAAGCGCAAGCAAGCAGGGGCGGCTTTGGTCGAGGTGTTAGCTGGGGTGACGGTAATGGGGAGCGTGGCTGCCGTTGCGTTACATAATAATGAAGCAACAGAGCAGTTGGCGTTGCAAACGCATGCCCAAGTAACGGCCTCAGCGTTGCATAGCGCGGTAATATTACAGCAGGCAAAGTGGGCTGTTAGCCAGGGAAATATGGCATCTGGGTTAGTATTCTCGTCGCAGGGTATACCAATGGGCGTTGATGCCCTGCCGCAAGCTAGCCAAGCTGATTGTGATCAATTATGGCGCGCGCTAGTGTCGTTACCCAGCCCGGTAGGTGATCGCTCACGTTATTGGTTTGCGAGCCCTCGCGGCAACGCTTGCCGCTTTTCGTACCACCACGAAAAGCTGCCGCCAGTACATATTGACTACCATACCCAATCTGGCGATATCACTTACACACTGTAGCGTTCTAAAACTGCAATCTGTGTGTCATATCTAGCGCAAGAGCATCTTCAACATTGGCTTTGCCCAAATTCGCTATTCGTGTCGTAAACTTAAGCTGTTACTTTAATAAATGTGTATTGAATGCAGCCAATAGGCGAGGGCAAGTTATGGCCGATTACCAAGCACCAATTACCGATTTATCGTTTTTGTTAGAGCACTTGATTAAGGCAGATCAGCTGTGGCCGCAATTAGGCCTGCACGATGCCGACCCAGAAACCGCTAAAGCCATATTGGAGGAGGCCGCTAAGTTGTGTGAGCAAGTTATTGCCCCACTTAACAGAGAGGCCGATGAGACCGGTACGCACTTGACGGCGGGCAAGGTGGTTGTTCCCGATGGTTTTAACGAGGCGTATAGCGCTTATTGCGAAGGTGGTTGGGGAGCATTAGGCGGTGATGCGCAATACGGTGGCATGGGTATGCCGAAAACCTTGGTTGCCTGTGTTGAGGAAATGCTGCAGGGCGCTTGTATGGCATTTGGCTTGGCGCCCATGCTTACAGCGGGCGCATGCCTTGCCCTTAACGCGCATGGCAGCGACAATTTAAAAGAGCGCTTTTTGCCTAATATGTACACGGGGCAGTGGGCGGGGGCAATGGATTTAACCGAGCCCCATGCGGGCACAGATCTTGGCCTTATTCGTACCAAAGCGGTGCCCTTAGAGCAAAACATGCTAGGGGAGGCTTTGTACGCGGTAACTGGCACCAAGATTTTTATTACTTGGGGCGAGCACGATATGGCCGAAAACATTGTGCATTTAGTGTTGGCTAAACTGCCCAATGCACCTGCTGGCTCTAAAGGCATTTCTTTATTCCTAGTGCCTAAGCACCTCCCTAATGAAGATGGCAGCTTAGGGGCCCGCAACACTGTGAGTTGCGGTGCGCTTGAAAAGAAAATGGGTATTAAATCATCTGCCACTTGCGTGATGAATTTTGAAGAGGCCAAGGGCTGGTTGGTCGGTGAGCCGCATAAAGGTTTGGCGGCAATGTTCACCATGATGAATTACGAGCGCTTAACAGTCGGTATTCAAGCGGTTGCAGTAGCGCAGGCTAGCTACCAAAGTGCCAGAGACTACGCCAGCGAGCGTTTGCAAAGCCGAAGCTTAAGCGGCGCCCAATTTCCTGATGATCCGGCCGACCCCATTATTGTGCACCCCGATGTACGCCGCATGTTAATGCATATGCGTAGCTTTAACGAAGCCAGCCGAGCCTTCTATTTGTATGTTGCGCAATATTTGGATATTGCTAAATACAGCCAGGACGACAAAACAAAATCGCAAGCTGAAGGGCGCATCGCCTTGTTAACACCTGTGGCCAAAGCTTTTATGAGTGATATGGCGCTATCTGCAGCTATTGAAGGCCAGCAGGTTTTTGGTGGCCACGGCTATATTCGCGAATGGGGACAAGAGCAGTATGTGCGAGATATACGTATTACTCAAATATATGAGGGTACAAATGGAATACAAGCGTTAGATTTGCTAGGCCGCAAAGTTATTGCCAACAAAGCGGTGATCCTTAACGACTATTGCAGCGAAATACTCCATTTTGTTCAACATGATTTAAGCGGCGAGTGGCAAAAAGAAGGCGCGAAATTAGTTGAGTGCATCCATGAGGTTACAGCGTTAGCGCAAGAGTTGATTGCGCGCGCCGGTAAATCCCCTGATGTGATTGGTGCAAGTGCTGTTGATTTTTTGCACGCGCTTGGCTTAGTTTCCTACGGTTATTTATGGCTTAAAATGGCGCACAGTACAGAGCATATACAAAGCGGCGGCGTAGCAAGCGAGGGCGCTTACAGTGCCGAATTTTTGGCTGCCAAACAGTATTTGTGCCGATACTTCCTTAATCGCGAATTACCACGCGTAAGCTTTTTGGCAGAGCGAATACGCTCACACAGTGATGATCTAATGGTGATGCCTGCCAGCCATTTTTAAAGGCCGTTTAGCATTAAAAAATTAAAGTAATTACTGGAACTTTTTTTTAATCATAGGCTCTTTTTAATCGATTCATCATGCAGGGTTTACGTTTGTAAACCCGTCGATTAACGGAGAGCCTTTAATTATGAAACATGTTTTAGCGTCTGTTATTGTTGCGGCTGGATTGTCGTTAGGCGGTTTGTCCAATAATGCATTAGCTTTGTGGCCATCAGCTGATAGTGATGGTAATAATTTGCCAACACTGGCGCCAATGTTAGAAAAGATAAACCCCGCAGTTGTGAATATTGCGACTTACACTTCGCGTGATAACGACAACCCCTTATTAAACGATCCAGCCTTTCGCCGCTTTTTTAATATTCCCGATCAGCCAGAGCGCAGAGAACGCAGTGCCGGTTCTGGCGTTATTGTTGATGCCGGTGAAGGTACTGTTATTACTAACCATCACGTAATCAAAGGGGCGGATGAAATCCATGTATCCCTCACTGATGGCCGTTCTTTTAAAGCCGAGCTGATAGGTTCAGACCCTGAAGTGGATATTGCAGTACTCAAAATCGATGCAGAAAACCTAACGGAAGTTAAGCGCGCCGATTCCACAAAAATGCGTGTGGGCGATTTTGTTGTTGCCATTGGCAATCCTTTTGGCTTAGGGCAAACAGTGACAACCGGTATTGTGAGTGCGCTAGGGCGCACGGGGTTGGGCATAGAGGGCTACGAAGATTTTATTCAAACCGACGCTTCTATTAACCCTGGTAACTCTGGTGGGGCTTTGGTGAATTTAAAAGGGGAGTTAATTGGTATTAATACCGCGATTATTGCCCCCAGTGGCGGTAACGTAGGAATTGGCTTTGCCATTCCCATGAATATGGCAAACGTCAGTGTCGAGCAAATCCTGAGTCACGGTGAGGTGAAGCGCGGCCAAATTGGTGTAGGCATACAAGATGTAACGCAAGAGTTGCAAAAAGCTTTCGGTTTGAAAAATGGCCAGTTGGGTGTTTTAGTGACTAACGTTAGCGAAGGCTCTGAGGCTGATAAAGCGGGGCTAAGCCCTGGCGATGTGATTATTGCGGTTGATGGTAAAGATACGCTCAGCGCTAGCCAGCTACGTAATCAAATTGGTATTCGCCGCATTGGTGATACGGTAAAAATTAAAATAATTCGCGAAGGTGATGAAAAAACCTTTAAAGTTAAAGTCGGTGATCCGTCGTCGATTTCTGGCAATGGTAAAGTGCATAAGCTATTTGAAGGCGCTAGCTTAGAGCCCAATAAAGATGGTAAGGGCGTTATCATTACGCAAGTTGCTCGTGATAGCCATATTGCACGCTCGGGCTTGCGCCCAGGGGATGTTATTATCGGAGCCAACCGCATGCGCACTGATAATATGCAGGAATTGAAAGACGCTTTGTCACGCAATAAAAAGCAAGCCTTGCTGCATATCCAGCGTGGTATGGGAACATTTTATATTGTGATTCAGTAATCTAACTCAGCGCCCCTGAGAATGGGGCGCTTTTCAGTTTTTACTGGGTAGAGCCTACATTAATCATCAAACATATTCATAATGTTACTCACGGTTTCGCTTGCGCGTTGTTCTACTTGCGCAACACTGGCTTTGCCAAACCCTTCCATTTCTAAATCTTCTTCTGGTATTTCTTCAATAAAGCGGCTAGGTGATGTTTCTATTTTTTCGCCAAATTGCTTTCGGCTAGCGCTGAGTGTCATTGTGAGTGTTTTTTGAGCGCGGGTAATACCTACATAAGCTAAGCGGCGTTCTTCTTCGATGTTGTCGTCGTCAATACTGTTGCGGTGGGGGAGTAGTTCTTCTTCCATGCCGACTAAAAATACATGGGGGAATTCCAGCCCTTTACTTGCGTGTAGGGTCATTAATTGAACCTGATCAGAATCGTCTTCGTCTTCTTGCCGCTCCATTAAATCCATTAATAATAATTTAGCGATGGCGTTTTTAACGAACTCTTCGTTGTCTTCGGCGCTTTCGTCGCGCGCGATGGCATTTTCGATATTGTCGGTTAAATACCAAACATTTTGCATGCGTTTTTCGGCAACTTTGGCACTGCTGGCGTTTTGAAAAAGCCAGCCTTCGTAATCGATATCTTCGATCATTTCTCGAATGGCCGTGACGGGATTATTTTGGTGACAGTTATCGCGTACACGTTTTAGCCAGCCAGAAAACTCTCGCAGCCGCTCTAGACCTTTGGCGGGCAAAATGGCGTGTAAGCCCATTTCGTCGCAAGCAGTTAAAAGGCCTATTTCACGCTCGGTGGCATAGCGCCCTAAGGCCTCTAGTGTTGAGGTGCCTATTTGCCTGCGTGGTGTATTAATAACGCGCAAAAATGCGTTGTCGTCATCGCTATTTACCAATAATCGCAGGTAGGCCATGATGTCTTTAATTTCGGTGCGGGCAAAAAAGCTGGTGCCGCCACTAATATTGTAGGGTATTTGGTTTTGCTGCAATTTAATTTCGAGTATGCGGCTTTGGTGGTTGCCCCGGTATAAAATGGCGAAATCTTTAAAACTTAAACCACGACGCATTTTTTGATTGAGAATTTCCATCGCGACGCGTTCGGCTTCGGCATCGTCGGTTGGGCAGCGGATTAAACGCAAGTGTTCGCCTAAACCAAAATCACTCCACAATGTTTTAGTGAATTCGTGCGGGTTGTGGCTAATCACTGCGTTGGCTACGCGCAAAATGCGGGCTGTAGAGCGGTAGTTTTGTTCTAGCTTAATAACGTGTAGGGAAGGGAAATCCTGTTTTAATAAACTTAAGTTTTCGGGGCGTGCGCCACGCCAAGCGTAAATACTTTGATCGTCGTCGCCGACCACGGTTAAACCGCCGCGCCCGCCAACAATTTGCTTTACCAGCTGATACTGACTTTCGTTGGTATCTTGATATTCGTCGACCAATAAATAACGCAATTTGTGTTGCCAGCGTTCAAGTACCGCAGGTTGGTCATTAAACAGTTTTACCGGCAGGCAAATAAGGTCGTCAAAGTCTACGGCGTTGTATGCTTGTAAAGCTTGGTTATAACGTTCAAAAACATTGGCAATGCAAAGCTCGGCAGGGCTATCTGCCCGGTTTAGGGCTTCTTTTGGGCTGATCATTGCACTTTTGAAGTTGGAAATTTCGCTTTGCACTAAATCGACATTATCGCTATCAAGCTCGTTTTGCTTGAGCATTATTTCTTTTAATAGCCCTTTCGCATCTTCGGCATCAAAAATCGAAAAGCCATTTTTTAAGCCTAAGGCTTTATGTTCTTTGCGAATGATGTTCATGCCCAAGTTGTGAAAGGTCGATACCGTAAGCCCGCGAGAGGCCTTGCCTTTAACAAGCTTGTTTACGCGCTCTTTCATTTCGCGCGCGGCTTTGTTGGTAAAGGTTACAGCAGCGATATTGCGCGCACCCATGCCGCATTCTTCAATGAGATAGGCAATTTTGCGGGTAATTACACTGGTTTTGCCAGAACCTGCGCCAGCCAGCACTAGGCATGGGCCTGCAATGTAATGAACGGCTTCGCTTTGACGGGGGTTAAGTTTGTTGGCCATGGGGTACAGCGGTCAAAAATGGGCGCTATTTATACCATGAAATGGGCTTTGATTCAGGCTATGCGTGCTTTTGGTATTCATTGATTGCCCTCGGTGTATGCGCAGCCTTGGGTCAAGTGTGCACTGGGTCTTGTTTTGGTGATGGCGACCGTTTATCGGCCATTTACCGGATGACTGACCCGACGATAGAGGTTGTTTTGACTAGGCTCTGAGAAGGTTATTTTGGCGCCTGCTGTCACATTGACGATGGGTTTGCTTGGGGCTGTTTCTATTTTGTGCGATGTATTAGGAGTACTGTATTTTGACAAAACAACTTTCGATGGCCATTTTTACACTGTGTTTAGGTAGCGTATTGGCGGCGCCGTTAAGCTATGGGATTGATAACGGTAGCCAGATGAATGCCAAGTTCCGCATTAACTATGCTGGTTATCTGCCGCAGGCGAGTAAAACGGCGCTATACATCAACCCATATACCGGCCCTGTAAATTGGCAAATTGCAGGCACCCAGTGCAGCGGCTCAGAAGATTCTTATATTAATAATGATATAAGTTCTGGCGATAGTTTTTACCGTATTGATTTTTCGCATTGCGTAGAAGAGGGAGATGGCTTGCGGCTGGTTATTGGTGCTGACCAATCGGTTCCTTTTAATATCAGCAATGACCCGTACGGCAATATCAAATACGAATTCTTTGATTATTTTAAGGACCACGAAGGTGCTGCAACCTTTATTAATGCAAAAAATAACTGGGCGACAGGGCTCGCCATTAGTTTTTCGTATGTTAAAGATGCCGGCGATAACGGCGCTTACCCTACCAATACCGCCGAGGCGGCATGGTCGCTAATTAATTTATTGGAAACCTACCCTGCGGTTAATAGTTATTACAGTAGCCAGTGGGCCGGCGCACGCACGGTATACGAGCAATTATTGATTTTAACCGAGCAATTCGACCATGTGTTTGATCACGGTGGACCTTTAGCCATTGCTAAATTTCATACCAATGTTAATAGCTCTTGGGCTGCTTGCGCACCTTATACCAGTGGTACATGTATTTCTGAGCCAGAAACCAAAGCGACTTTCGCCAGCGCGCGTACACTGGCAGCGATGGCGCGTTTGCATTTAGATTATGCCTCTGAAGCTTTGGCTTTAACGGCCTACAACAATGCCAAAGCCGCGCTTGCTAGCGCGCAAAGCGAGCCCTTGGTATGCAACCAAGCCGATGCGTTTGGCGGTGAGGGCGGCATGTACCCCGATAACGATAATTACAGTATTTACCGCAACCCTAAAGCCGCACGCGATAATTGTGCGCCCGATAAAGATAATACCGCCGACGACGAATATGCCGCTTTGGTAGAAACCTACCTGGCGGCTATTAAACTGGGGTTTACCACTGATGCGGCTAATTACCGCAGCCAAGTCATTAACCATGCGCGCTTTGCTGAGGCTTCGTCGTTTTGGTGGGGGGCTGTCAGTATGGAGGGGAATTTATCGCTGTTAACTCACGCGGCGTTACACTCCATTGACCTTACAGGGTTTAAAAATAATGTTCTTAATAAAGCCGATGCCATTCAAGCTAACCAAGCTTTAGGTTACCCAGGGGTTACTTGGGACCCGACATCAAATGCTTGGGATAATGGCGATTTAGATAATGCGGATAACAATGTGCGCTGGGGTTCGCACCGTATGGCGTTAAACGATGCACGAATTTTAATGGCGGCGTCTGAAATTCAGAAAGACGCGAATGAATCTGCCGCTGCAGCTGGTTATGCGCGCAGTGCCATTGAGGTGCTGGACCACATGAGCGGTATAAACGCGATGAATTTAGCCATGTTTACCGCGCCGGATTATCCGCAGTTTGAAAATGCGGTAGAGCGCACGCACGATGGTGCGAATAACTCTGATTCGTGGTCGGGTAAGTTAGTGTTAGGCCCTAATAACTGGACCAACGCTGATGATGGTGCCATGCCCGCATTTAATAGCCAGCCTGGCCTTAAAATGTTTGCAGTGACGGGCACCGGTTGGTCATCGCGGGAAATATCTATCGATGCTAATGCGGCTTTGGTGCCAGTGGCTTATTTCGCTACCGAAATAGCACCGGCTATTTTAGCGCAGGACCCTTTAGGTAACACCACTTTGCCGGCCAACGTACCGGCAGCGCCTTCTTTGTTTAGCGCACAAGCCGGCGGTGCAAATAGCATCACGTTAAGCTGGCGCGATAATTCTGGCGCCAATGATGATGCCGAAACGGGTTTTTATGTTTACCGCAATAGCCAGAATGTTAAGCCGGCATCAGCTGTTACTAGCTTGCCAGCGGGGGCAACATCTTGGGTGGCTACTGGTTTGACTGCACAAACACCGTACTATTTTTGGCTAGAAGCCTTTAATGCGAATGGCGCATCAGCAGCTGTTGCTACAAATGCAACGACGACCGCTTTACCCGCATTTAGCAACTTGCTGGAAAACGGTGATTTCGCACTGTCGACCTCGGGTTGGTTGTGTACAACCCCCTCGGGCAATGCTACGTGCAGCGCGGCGGGCGGTGCTTATGCTGTGAATATTCAAAATGGCGGCTCTGCTGCATGGCATATTCAACCAAAGCAGGAAGGTTTAACTTTAACCAGTGGTCAAACCTACACTTTTGCCTTTGATGCACGCGCGAGTGCAAGCCGAAACGCCGAAATTAAAGTCGAACGCAGTGGCTCGCCTTGGGAAGACTTTTCGCAAACGGGCGCTGGGCAGTCACTAACAACCACTATGCAGCGCTTTAGCTATACCTTCGAGATGCCCACTTCGTTAAGCAATGCTCGAGTTGTGATGAATGTGGGCAATAGCAATAGCGATATTGTTGTCGACAACATGTGGTTAGTGGCAGGTAGCGTAGACCCTTGTGGCGCAGTGGTAGGTTGCGATGCAGCAGAGCCGCCCCCAAGTTACGAAATCACCGTTACCAGCGGCGCGAACGGTGCGGTATCGCCTGGCAGCATTGATGTTACTCAGGGCCATGATCAAACCTTTAACATTACCCCCAATGCGGGCTACCACGTATTGAATGTGGTAAAAAATGGCATTTCTTTGGGGGCGCTAACAAGCGTTACTTTTACAGATGTAAACGCTAGCCAAACTTTGCAGGTCGCATTTGAGCAAGATGCCGCGATAACGCATACCATTACTGTTGATGCTGGCCAAAACGGCACTATTTCGCCAACGTCGGCAGCGGTGGCTAATGGCGGCAGCGCGACTTTCAGCATTACGCCGAATACCGGTTTTCACATTTTGGATGTGACTAAAAACGGCGTGTCCTTGGGGTCGGTTGATAGTGTGAGCTTTGCCAATGTATCGGCAGATCAAACCCTAAGCGCAACTTTTGCACAAGATGCTGTTGCAAGTTATACCGTGGCGGTTAATGCGGGTGCTAATGGCAGTATATCGCCGACCACAGCCACTTTGACGCACGGCAGCAGCCAGACTTTTAGCGTTGTGCCTGATGCCGGTTACCGTGTGGCAGATGTGGTAGTTAATGGCCAATCTGTGGGCAACCTTACGAGCTACACGATTGAAAATATATCGAGCAATCAAAACCTGAGTGCAACCTTTGAGGTTGTTGCCAGCGGCGGTAATAGCCCTTGTGCTAATTATTGTAGCAACCCCGAAACCGTCACATCTGGCCAAAATAGCGGTGTAGGCACTGGTGATGTGTGCCAAGAAATTAACAGCCCTATTCAAGGCGGCAATTGTTATAACTTAGCGAGCCCGCGGCAGTTGTCGGTTAATGGCCAAGTTATGTCGTGTAGTAGTTGGGATGTTCCAGCCCCCGAAAACGGTGGCTATTGCGTGCAAATAACTGCAGGTGGCGTACCTTGGGCGGGTTATTCGTACTGGTAGTGTAAGCAAAGTTGGTTATCTAAGCGTGAAGGCCCTTAATGGGCCTTTTTGTTGCGTTCGTACAATGCAGAGGCATGCAGTACAATGCCGCCTCTATTTCCTTTATCCAGCCCATTAGACTAAACGTATGTTAAATAACGATATATTGCGCCGCTTGCGTTACACCTTTGATTTTACCGATACCCAAATGATAACGCTGTTCCAGCATGGCGGCAGCACTGTAACCCGCGAGCAGGTGAGTAGCTGGTTGAAAAAAGAAGATGCCCAAGGGTTTGTATCGTTAAATGATAAGAACTTGGCTATTTTCTTGAACGGCTTGATTATCGACAAACGCGGCGCGCGCGAGGAACAACCGCCAAAACCGGAAGCAAAGCTCACCAATAATATGGTGATGATGAAGCTAAAAATAGCGCTTAATTTGCGCGCAGACGATGTGTTGGCGTTGCTGGCACTGGCGAACTTTAAAATTAGCAAGCATGAGTTAAGCGCATTTTTTCGCCGCGCAGGGCATAAACAGTACCGTGAATGCCTTGATCAAGTATTGCGTAATTTCTTGCAGGGCATGCAATTAAAGTATCACGACAAAGTTGAGGGCAGGGCTTTTGATTGGGGTGAGCACTAAGAAGCTTCCTGTTTAGTTTTATGCCGCATAAATACTACCAAAAAGGTCCAGCTGGATTAAGTAAAGGCGCATATCAAATTCTAGCTGGTGGTAGTTTGGCTGCATGTGATGGCACAACCGGTAAAATGCTTTGTTGTGCTGCTTTTCCTTTAAATGCGCTAATTCGTGTACCACAATCATATTTAAAAAATCTTCCGGTGCTTTTTTAAAAACAGCGCCAATACGCACCTCATTTTTACTTTTTAGCTTCCCGCCTTGAACGCGCGAAACGTAACTGTGTAGCCCAAGCGCATTATGAATAACATGCAATTTGCTATCGTATATGACCTTGCTCAAGGGTGCAGATTTTTGCATGTATTGGTTTTTAATGTCGACAACATATTGGCGAAGGTCGTGATCGTTTGTAATGCTATGGGTAGTAGGGTAGCGACTAAGCAGCACCTCGGCTAACCGGTTTTTATCGACTAATGCTTGAACTTGAGCAAGCACAGCAGGTGGGTAGTTTGCTAAATATTTTTGAATGGCCATAACGCTACTGTTTTTAAATTTTCTGTAATTTAGTTTGAGGGCGAATCCGGTGGATAAATATTTGTTTACCCATTTATAGAATGCATATTGTTATTACTACTTTTGGTTAGCTGTGTATCTGCGATTAGCTTATTCGCCTTAAGGGTATTCCTAAAAATACACTTTTTTCGCGAAGGCTGCGTCATCGTTTTTTTGTTCCTCGATATTTCGTTCCGCAATAGCTCATCGATATTGTACTCTCGCTAACTGCTCTTTGCGCTATTCTAATTAGCCACTCCGGTGTGCCGGTGTAATGTCTAATAAGAGGCATTCCGCCTCGATGCATTATCCTAAAACGTACGTTCTATACGGATGCAATGTCTAATAAATAAGTCTTGTGCCGATGCGTCGCTCACGCCCTCCACTCAGTCGTCAGGGGGGTACTTTATGGCCTAGGGTGGCATGTATGCAGGCAAGGCGGGCGATTTTCCTGCCCCCGCGTTCAGGAAAGATTACTATTTCTACAAACGTCATTAATGATAAATGACGGGGTACCCTTTGGTTGGAATGCGTCAAAAAAAAGTCGCTGAGTATAGGCTGTTTCATGAAAGTTTGTAAAAGTCATTTTGTTGGATCTTTGAAATCATTTTTTACCACGTGTGCTTTACTCGTCTGGTAAATATCATTTCATTTCTTTTCGCTGTTAAATTTAGAGTGGCTGAATGTAAGCCTGGTTACTTTTGAATATTAATAACTTGTTAGAACTAATTGGTTATATGCGGCAAATTTAAACAGTTGTATTAAGAATTTCGGTCTAAGGTTTTAGCTGGTGTTGATAGAAGTTGTACCGCCAACCTTTTTACCGGCTGCGTTTAAGTGGTGAACAGGTTGACGGTGTTGCTTCACTTTTTAACTGGCAGCAGGAGCGAATAATGAAATTGCTGAGCCGTGCGTTACCCTTAATGTTTACTGTTTACCTCGCAGGATGCGGAAGCTCCGGCGGTGATGACGAACCCATTGTCGCGCGTAGCAGTACGCCCGCCAATGCTGGTAATTCTTCTAGCGCGGCATTGAGCTCTAGCGAGCCTGCGGCCACAAGTAGCGTTACTGTCAGCTCTAGTAGTGTTGCCAGTTCTAGTAGCGCTATAAGCTCTGTGCCTGCACCGGCTAGTAGCAGTGATGCTGCTAGTTCGAGTAGCGAAGCCAGTAATGATGCTCCCTCCAGCTCGAGCGTGGCAAGTTCTTCCATAGCAGCCAGTAGTGAAGCTAGTTCAGAAGCTGTGGCTGACAGCCCCGTGACGCTGCAAGGTAAAGTTACGACCTTCCCAACGGCGAGTACAGATTCTTCGTCTAACAAGGTGGGTGTGCAAAAAGCGGGAGGTATTGCGAATTACTACTCCAAGCTGCGAAGGGCTGGCGAAGAGGGCGCGAAATCGAATTTAACCAGTCAAGACATGGTAAATGCCCGCGCTTTAGTGTCGCTCTTTTTGTTAAGTGACACGGAATTTACAACACCTATCGCGACGGTAAAAACTGATGCTGATGGTGATTACCAAGTCCGAGCTAAAGATGTTAAAGGCTACCTAGTGCAAACCAATAAGGTTTCACAGGACGCATCGGATGACGAAATAATAGCTGCCTTCCGTTTGCTCGGAAAACTACAAGTTAGGGCCTTGGTGGTTAAAGAGGATAATGGGGTTCAGCGAGCTTTGGCGATTCAATCAATTGCTGACCCCGTGCCCCCAGAAGGGCAAGACCTGCCTGCTCCTGTTGCGGTTAATCCAATTGTGCACAGTGTTGTACGCGGCATTGTTAACCAAATTCGCGCGACAATTAATTCCTTAAAAGATATGGGTGTTGCGGCCGATGTTGTAGATCAGCTGGCAGCGACGGTTGTCGATAACGTTGCAGCAACGATTATTGATGTGGTTGCTGCCGCCGCCGATGACATTATTCAAATCCCTGAGGGGCAGTCTATTGAGTCTGTGGTTAAGGCTCAGGAAGATGAATTTGAAATTAATCTTCCTGCTGACGAAATTGAAAGCCTGAATGTTCTTGTGAGTTCCGAAGAGGAAGAACTCACAGAAGAACAAATTACTGGCCTTGAAGAGAATACTATAAAAGCCGAGGAAATTATTGCCCTGGAAGATAGTACGCTAGGTACTTCTTTGGGCAGCGAATCACAAGGCTTGTTATCGAGCTTGGATAGTGTGCTTTCTGAAAGTATCAATACTACAGTGGATGCCAAAATTGAAGAAGATGCTGCACTACTGTTTGGAGTGGGCGCGGAAGACCAAGCGGCATTAGACGCGAAGCTTGCTGAGCAAGCATTGCAAAAAGCGAAACAGTTAAAAATAGCGTTGCAGCGATTTTTCTTATCCATGGGCTTAGGTGTTGTGCTAGAGCAAAATGCTGCAGGTGATGCTGCGGTTGTTGCTTTAAACGTGCAAGCTCCGTTTTTCATTAGCAATTGTGAGCTGCCTGGTGGTCAGGGCTTTGGAGATCGTGGCATTCGGTTATTTAAAGTGGGTGCCGGCACGCTAGATGATGATAGTGAGTTTTCGGGAGTTAAGCCTGCTTGTGGCGAAACTGCTAGCGATAGCCGCCCAGTTGCGCAAGCGCTATCTGAGGTGGCCGCTGCGCTGCCGAGCCAAGATGATATCGATGCTGCCTTTGAACGCATAGCACTTGATAGCGTAGCGAATTCTGTTGATGATTTTGTTGCATCGAAGGAAGACTACGAATTAATTGACCAAGTGCGCCTTTATCATGAATTGGATGGCCGCTTAAGTGCTGCTACTTTGGTGTCTGAGGCAGTGATTACTACGTTAGTGACTAATCGCGATGTAACAGTAAATATTGGTTATTTAGCAAAAGTGCTGGCCAATAATTTTAAGTGGGCGCGCGAAAAGGTTAATGTGACGCCAGAAGGGTTCCCTATTTTTACTGGTAGAACAGAGTTATTAGCAACGGGTGCTCGCACAGTAGAAAGCTCTGAACTCGTTCGAGCATTAAGCTTAACGTTGGCGGATGATCCAAGTGCGGCGGCCAAATTCTTAACTGAGCGCCTTAGTTTTTATGCGCAGTTTTCACCGGATGCTGTGCAGTCGGCTATCGAGCGCAAGCGCTATGAAAGCGGAGATAGCTTTGATGTTATAGCGGCACTAAGCAGTGTTTACCCCACCGTACCAGAAGGTTATAGAGATTTAGTCATAGGCGCTGTTAACGGGGCGGTTAATACACCTGGTGCACCAGCTTATCGCGTTGCTAGGGAGCGTGTTGCACGTGGCTTAACGTCTGCGGTGCCTAGTGTATTATTTGGTCAAACTTTGACAAGTGAAAGTGCTATTAATATTCGATCTGCACTTTTCTTTATGGATTTGATAATTAAAAGCGAATTCTTAATTGAAAAAGATAAAGGCTATTTTACCGCATTAAATTTGCCTGATATTGGTGAACGCTACGTTCCCAATTTTGAGAACTACAAATTTATGCGTCCTAACGACTCTGTTTCAATGGGTACGCTAGTTTCGTCTCTGTTAAATATTACTCAAATTGATAATGGTGAATTCTTCAAGTCTTTAAGTACTCTTCTTGCTGTAGGACTTAGTGATTTGCCTGTTATTCCTGAATTTAAAGAGCAAAATATAGAAGAGCTTGAGGCTGATTTAGGTGGGCGTGCTGAATTGGTTAGTGCTACATGTACTATCGAAAACTTTGATGGCACAGACCCTAGCGACAAAGGTCTAGAGCTTAATGTATTCCCTGTTGAGATCAATCCTGAAACGGGTGAGTTCTTTAAGGGCGATATATTGAGTGAAGTTACACTTAGCTCTGAAATAGTTGATGGTAGCGGTGCTGTTCGACGAACGTATACCATAAGTAGTATTCCGTCTAAGTCAGGTGATCAGTTTGGGCGTGATTATGTTATTCGACTAAAAATTCCTGGCTATCAAAATGAATTGCCAGAGTTATTTATCTTCGTCGATGGTTATGCTGAAAATATAAATCTTTGCGATGCACAATTCCCACTCTTTATTGGTCCAGATCAACAATTCGCAGCGATTCCAGGGCTTGGGTTAATGGCTGATCAAATGCGTTTTGACGGGGCGGGTAACGAAACGCCTGAAGGTGTGGATCTATCAAACTTCGAGCTACCGGGTGCGCCTGTCTATGTGTCTGGTTTCGAAGAGGAGCAAGCCTTGGGGCTTGCTGATTTCTACTTCGAGAGCGATGTTGCTGGCTATGTCTTAACTGGTGCGCAAGGTGTTGGTTTTGCGCCATTGTTTGGAGAATATCAAAATGGTCAATTAGTACTGTCTATTGAGGCTGATGCAGGCTTAGAGCCTTTGTTTGGTATGCACTCTATACAGAGTACTAACTTACGCGGCGTAGTAGAAACTTTACTGGCTAATGAATTACTGCTTGAGCCTGAAATTGCAATAGATAGTAACTTGGATAATTGGCAGTACGACCGTTTGTACTTAATGCGCGATCGTAAAGGCCTTTATTGGGTTATTGAATTACGTTTCTTAGACTTTTTTATCGAGCCTAACGGCGAAGAAGCTGGCTTTATTGATATTGGTTTTGCCGGTATCAGCAATGTAGGTAACTTAGACATTCCTGAGGCGGGCTTTGATGACTTTAGCGGCGCGCCAACCGATGGGGCGGATGTTAACTATGGTCCTATGTACAACTATATGGCTTATGGAGATTGGTTAGTTATAGAGTCGCCAATGGATTACGCCGGACCACACTTGTTGCCAGCAGAGCAATTAGCGTTTGGTGGTTCGCAAGACGACTATACACAGTTAGCGGCAGCAACTGATGGCATTGTGATTCGCTATGCCTCCGAGCATTTCGAGGAGAAAATTATATCGGCAAGTGACTTCGATACTGCATTTGGGAATCCTCCAGATTACAGTGCGATTCCTGTGCGTATAGATGCGGGTCGTGAGGGTATTACATTTGTTAATCTAAGTTTTAATAAACAAGATCGTAAATATGTGATGACACCTTCGCCCGAAAATGCGAAGAACTTTGTGACTAACCTTAAGCACAATAACATTATTGCGATTTTCGATAACAACGTTAACGACGGTGCAACGCCTGTTTACCTAGCGCGCGTGATTCGCGATAAACCTGCGGGCGATCCATGGGCAAACTTCGAACTGTCGTTAGAAATTGTACCGTTTATGCCTTCGGCCGATGGTGAAATAGGCCCTGAAGAGGTCGTATGTTTTGTTGAGGAAACGCGTCCATGCCCTAGCGATCAACCAAACCTTTATTTGTCGTCTGCATTAACAACTTCGGTAGGTGTGGTTTTTGATAGTGATTATGACGGCGTGCCCTTTGTTTTCGATCCTAACGATCAAGATCCTAATATCCCTGGTTCGCCAGTCGTTAATGCGCCAGAAAATGGTGATGGCGGCGGTAATGGGGAAGGTGTTAATGTTTTTGTCTTGGCTGAGTCTGTCGCCGATGTGGGAACCGTTAAGTCGTTCTTATTAGAGACGCATAATGTTTACCCCGGTGATATCAAAGCGGTTACTTTAAAAAGTGACTTGTTCGGTAGTGAATCTGACCAACAGGTTGTATTCACCTGTACACCGCCAAAACTTGATTCATCAACGGGCAATTTTATTGATTTTCAATGCTCTGCACGTGATTTAGCGGGTGATGTAACTATTACTCAGCACTCTAAAACGGGTGATCAAATTGCGTACCAGCTAATTGCGCCGGAAGCCACTTTGATTGAATTGGGTAACCGAGCCGATATTGAATATGTGGTGAGTTATCGCGCCCCGATAGATTTGAATGGCAATGCCTTTATGTGTGGCACAGAAGTGTGTCCTGCACGACCTAATTCAACGGGCAAATTAACCGTAAGAATCCCTACTACTGTGGCCGTTATTAGCGATATGCGCGTTACTTTGGGAACGGATGAGCCTAAAGATTTTGGTGGACTTACCTCGTTAGACGTTACGCGTGAATTTACTATGACTGGCGCCACTATTAAAGGGGCGAAAGAATACGAGCTTAACGTATTTTGTGCAGGCTCTTTACCTGGCGAAGACTTTTTGCCTGAAGAATATATGCACTTCTATGCGCCAGCATTTGACGCAGCAGGGCAAAGTGTACGACCAGAGTTCTTCCTTCAATTACCTTGGTTGGGCGGCCGCAGTTGCGACTTCACCTTAGAGGCAGCGTTAGAAAATGATGCCGGTGATTTTGTGGGTGTCAGCCTCTTGCGCTTTGACGATGTTGTTATCTCTGGCGGTGCTGGCAGTGGCGGCGACTTTGTTGATAACGAGATTAAAGTAGAGGTTGGACAAAGCTTGTGCTTATCTGCAAGTGATGGCGCTACCGTTGTTTCCAAAGAAAATTGCGATACAGATTCAACATTATTTACCCTACTTGATACGGTTGTTGATTCAGCGGCTGATGCTTCTGCCATTGTTGAATTAGGTGAAAATGTTACTGAAGCTTTTGCCGATGGCAGCCGTAAAGACCTTACTGGCGGACGCTTAACAGCTAATGCAACCGTAACATTCAACGTTAACCTTGACGTACCAGAAGATGTCGATATTGAAGCGCCTACATGCGGTGTTATTTCGGGTGATGAATTCTCGAATACCTGTTTCGATCACGATGTAACGGATGTTTTAACAGAGTTCTTTGTTGTTTCACCAGAGGGCGATAGCTTGATGCTGGCGGATGCCTTGCCTATTGATCTTCAATTTGCCGGTGGCGAGTTGTTGGATTTAAGCGGTGAAATCCCATTAACTTCTTCAGGCTTTTACGCGCTTGTTGATCCGCTTAATGGTGAAAAGATTATGGAAATTGGTGTTGATGCATTTATTGATGCAGACGGTGCCTCAGAAGTATTTGCTCACTTCACATTAACCGCTGGTGGTAATGAATATCATGGTGAAGGCGATAATACACTCGACTTATCGTCTCCTGGTTATTTATTTGTATCGCATAATAGTGGTCAACCTGTCGATTTTGATATTCGTTTTGTTCGCGATGGCGTTATAAAACTCGCATGGTTCATGCCGCCGCCACGCAAAGCATTGGAAGGTGAACATGATATCGATGGCGATGGTAATACTGATATCACGTTGAGCTACAGCGCTGAATTACGGGACTGGAGTTTTGTATTCACGGATGCCGCTAAGCGTGTTGAGTACTTTGGTTTTAATGGCCCTGAAGTGTTAGAGGCAGAAACTGACGGTTCTTATAGTGCAACAATTGCAGAGGATACAGGCTTTGCTGATTTCATGGTGGTGCTCGATAACACGCAGTATCAGCTGTATGTGCAGTTCGAGCATGATGGTCAAGGTTTCTTAGAGTGGTTTGAAATCTATGGTCAGCCAACGGACCCAGGAGGTAACCCCGGCGAGTGTTATGACTGCCCTCAGTCTTTATTTGAGTTTGTTTTTAAAGACGGGCATCCGCTATCGTTATTTGATGGCGGCGACCTTGGGTTAAACACTGATGATAACGGTGCCGCATTGCTTAACTTTGAAATAGTGGGTGATGAAATAGTTATTACTCTTGCTGATGGAGTTTCCACAGAGGCTTACTTAGGCTTTTATGATTTTGAGCTTGGAGAATATATTGAAGGCGCTAGTACATCGATCCCGCTAGGGCAGGGCGCATTACAGTTTATTAGTTTCGATAATAATGGCGTTTTGTGGGATCTAGAAGTTTTCGACACCGGGTTCGATGTTGTGGTTCGTGTTTTTGAAGGTTATCAACCGCCCACTGACCCACATTACCCAGAGCCAGAGAAGCGTGATACCGATAGGGATGGTTGGTTTGACCGCGAAGATAATTGTGTAATCGTACCCAACGAAGACCAAATGGATACTGATGGAAATGGTTTGGGCGATGCGTGTGAAGCTGTTGGCCCTGAGATTGACGGCATATACATGGCAGAGCTTACGCAGCAAGAAGGCAGTGAAGTGTTTGATGAAGACACAGGCGCCTGTGTTATTGCTGATGATGAGCGTTTGCTAATCGCTGTGCATTCTATGGGTTCTCAATTATTTATCCATGAAGTGGGTGATGATCCAATGGATGGCCTTCACGGTGTGATGGCAGCTGATGGTAGCTTTAGCGTGATGGGCGGCGACGCCTTTTATAGCGCGGGTGGCTTTTATGATGTTACCAACGGCACTTTCAGCTTTGATTTTACCGAGACAGAATACCCATATGGCTATGACGAAGGCTACTCATCTTCTTTTGATGATGGCAGTTCGGTCGCTAGTACTGATGCGCAATCGGGCGATGGGCAAGTAGCCGAAACAGAATCTTCTGCTGACCCATCTTCTGCTAGTGCAGGCGCTATAGGCTGTACCGAGAGTGTTGCTGTTTTTGCTTATGGCCCTGATGCGGTTAATGAGCAAGCGGTATTCACTAACGGTGGCGTAACTTGGTTTGATTATGATTTGCGCGAAGACTTTGGTGCTGTATCACTGGATGTAGATTACGGGATTGTGCTGGATAATGTGCCTGAAGAGACATTCTATTGGGACTTTGAAGCACAAGCATGGGTTGATGGCGAAATCGACCTCGAATATTTCGTCACTGATACAGCGATTGTGCCTTCTGATGACCTTTACGCTATAACCGGTTACGGCGCTGAAGGCGAAGTGGGTGTATTACAGCCAACCTCTAACGGCCAGTGGGTCGAGAACGTTCAAACACTTGTAGAGCTAGAGGCGTTTGATATTAGTGGTATGGCGATTGAGAATGTTGTAGGACCTTTGGCTAATGGGACGTCTAACGAAGTCTTCTCAGACGGTGCAATGGCTTATATCACCACCTTGACCGCTGAAAGTACGAGCTACAGCTTCGATTGCGATCACCATCAAGAAGCTGATATTACGTTAGTGTGTAATAACAGTTTTGTTATCGACTGGCTTGAGGATGTTGATGGCAATATTGATCCGATCTTAGCTGCAAGTCTTGATGATTTGATAGCAATGTCTTCAGATATGGATATGTCTGAGTCAGAGGCTGATAGCTCAAATGGGGCTTCATCGTCTGCCGCTGCTGATGCCACCATGAAAACGATGGCCGATGAAAATGGCATGGCTATGACAGGTGTGTATGTGGGGCGTGGTTTTGATGAGTATGGCGAGTTTAGCATTCATGCGCATATAACCAGTGACGATGGCACAGCACTTGGTGCTAATTTGATGGTGCATTATATCGCGCATTATCACTACGATTACGGCATGCCGCCGATGGTTATGGCCACTGGTGATGCAATGTTGGAAGTACGTGGTGACATCGAGCTGATTAGTTTCATTTACCCTAGTGAGTTAGTCGACGAAATAGAGGCTCGCGACAATGGCGGCTTTATTTTAGTTGAGTCTGAACTTGACCAGATGCCACTTGTACGCCGCGGAAGTATAGAGCTTGCTGGCGAAGAGGAAATGGCATTGACATTAAATGTCGTCGCTCGTGAAGATATTATTGTGGACTTTGCTTTAACGTTACCTGAGCCTTCCGAGCCTAATTGCGACGCCTACCCAGAAGATTGCTATCCACCTGAGTACTGTGATCCTGCGCTTGAGGATTGCTACCCCCCAGAAGACTGTGACTCAACTATGGCCGATTGTTATCCGCCCGAAGGTTGCGACCCCAGAACTGAAATGTGCGAGCCACCTAAAGATTGTGAGCTAACTGCTGAGGGCTGCTATCCATCAGAAGGTTGTACTGATGGCTCTGAGGATTGTGCTCCACCAATGCCTATGGCTATCGATTTTGACGATGATGGTTTGTTCGGGCGGGAAGATAATTGCGTATTGGTGTACAACCCTGAGCAAGAAGATACTAATGAAAATGGTATTGGTGATGCTTGTGAGTCTGTAGGTTTTGAAATCTCTGGTGTTTATCTCGCGACATTAGCGCCTGCAGAGGGTAGCGAAGAATACGACGAAGAGACCGCTAGCTGTGAAGCGGCAGAAGGGCATAAATCGTTATTGTTTGTAGAGACTGTAGGCTCACAACTCTTTATTCACCCTGAAGGGGCCGACCACAAAATCCATGCGCTGTTATTTGACGATGGAAGTTTTGAGATTATTGATCGCGAAAATTTTGTGGCTAGCGGTGAATTCTATGATTCAACTGAAGATGTTTTAGGTTTTGATTTTACTTCGACTTCAGGTGAAGAAGCTGTAGAGCTTTGCACTAGCAGAATGTCGGTTAACGCTTTGCCACCTGTCGCTATTAATGAACAGGATGTTGTATCGGTTGGCGGTATTAACTGGTTCTGGTCTGATGGTGGTTCTGCTGCAGGCTACTTTGATGTTGATTATGGCGTTATCACGGATGATGGACTTGAAGAGTCTTTCTCTTGGGATTACGAAACAGCAGCATGGATTGCCTGGGATAATTCGGATGCAGAATATTTCTTAACGATCAACGGCGTTGTGCTTTCTGACGATCTTAATCAAATTACTGGCTATGGCGAAAATGGCGAGCTAGCAACTTTGCAGCCAACGTCTTTTGGTAGCGGTATCGAAGGAGTAACACGTACCGTTGAACTTGAAGGCTTTGATATTTCGGGTATGCAAATACGTGATGTTGTGGGTGATATTGCCAAAGGGGTTGCGCATGATGCAGCGTTTTCTGATGGCGCAATGGCTTATGTTACCGAGCTGACTACTGATGCAACAGCCTATATGTTTGAGTGCGATCAGCTGTGGGATAGCTGGAGCCAAGATAATCTAGTATGCGCAAACGGTGTTGTGCTTGATTGGAACGATGAAACTAGCGCTGATGGTGATATGACCACTACATGGGAGGTGCCTGTGCTAGCGGAGAGTTTGGCAGAGTTAGTATCGGCTGAAGATCTGTTTAGTTATGACTTGCCGAGCATTATGTTGGGCGAGCATTACGATGGTGAGGTTCATTCATCGATAGAGGTCATTATCACTAGTCTCGATGGCACGGTTATGGGAGAGGGCTTAACAGCTAACTACGTGCATTTTATGAATGACAATGGCGAAGAAACTGCCGAGTTAGTCGCTGCTCAAGCTTTAGCTGTCTCTTATGTTGGTAATACTGAAGTCATAGAGCTGACCCACCCTGAGGATATTAAAGAGCTGTTAGAACACGAGGCGAGCGCTATTTTTGTCGATAGCACAGAAGAGGATATGCCTGTCGTTCGCCTTGCCAATGTCTCTTTTGCCGGTGATGTAGAAATGGCGCTCACTTTTAACGCTATAGCGCGTGATGATGTAGTGCTGGGTTTTTACCTATCTATGGAAGGCGAGCCTTGTGACTCTACGAGTGGTGATTGCATGCCACCTGAAGATTGCGATCCTATGACAGAAGACTGCATGCCACCTGAAGATTGCGATCCAATGACAGAAGACTGCATGCCACCTGAAGATTGCGATCCTATGACAGAAGACTGCATGCCTCATGAAGATTGTGATCCAGCGGTTGAGACTTGTACTCCGCCAGAGGACTGTGACCCTGCGGTTGCGGACTGTATGCCTCCTGAAGATTGCGATCCAGCGGTTGAGACTTGTACTCCGCCAGAGGACTGTGACCCTGCGCTTGAGGACTGCACGCCCCCAGAAGATTGCGATCCGATGACAGAAGATTGCATGCCTCATGAGGATTGTGATCCAGCGGTTGAGACTTGTGCTCCGCCTGAGGATTGCGACCCTGCAGTTGATGAGTGCGCGCCACCTTCAGTTGGTGATGCTGAGCAAGGTAAGCTTGAGTATGACGCCAAGTGCGCTCATTGCCACGGTGCTGACGGAACTAGCCAGTTTTCTTCCTTTGAAAACTCAATCATTGTGCCTTTGCGAGAAGCCTATATGGATATGAGTTTTTTGGTGGAATACAACGCGACGCAAATGCCTTTTGGTACTGCTTCAACTTGCATTGATAAATGTGCAGAGGACGTCAGTGCTTATGTTATGGCATTAAATAATGTTGGTACTCCTGGTGGTGGGGTGAGTGCCGGTTTCCCCATGAAGTTGGCTGTTAGCTCACCACTCGCTTCAGTGGAGGTTCAAACTGATGCTCAGGCATCACAAAAAGTTCGCCACGCTTTAGATATAGAAATGCTGCTAAGTACTGTGCTTGCTTCGCCCAGTGCATTGGCAAATTACTTAGATGTAGCGGATTTTTTCCGCACTGCGCAAAATGCGCAGGATTGTTATGGCCCAACCTTAAACTATGAAGAGCACCCCGATGGTACGGCCGGTAATAGCGGGCAGCTGCCATCTGGTGATTTAGGTATTTGGCGTGAAACTATGCCGGATGATAACGATGATGGTGTCGAGGAAGCGTGTGCTGCAGCTCAATTAAACGCACAAATGGATGCGGTTGAAAGCCGTTCTACCATGGCGCTAGCTGTTCTTGCGGCAATGAAGGCGAATTATGATGCAACGGGTGATGCGGATATTAGTGCCGATTTACCGGTAGGTATGGATTCTAGTGGCGTTGATTTTTCAGTGGAAGAAATTGACGATGGCACTTTATCTTCCTACTACATAACGTTATTAGCCGACTACAACGACGATGGGGTTGATGAGGAGGTTTCAATAACGTTGCTTCACGAACAGGATGAAACTTCAGAGCACGCGTACGAAGGTTTATTAACACTTGAGATTAAAGACACTTTTAATGGCGGTAATTGCGGTATGGGTGAAAACGATGTCACTCGCTATACCTCTGTCCATTATGTGAAAAATGCTGAAACCGATTTACGCTTGCAAAGCCGAGAAGCGCAGTTCTGCGGTAATGCGGATGATGATAGCGTTACCCACGGTGCATTTTCCGAATCGGTGCAGGGGCAAAGTGTTTATGTCACGGGTTTTGTACTATCCCCATTAGCGGATTGGTCTGATAACTTTAGTGTCTTTACCGCGGCTTATGACCCAACAGCCGCAGATGGCGAATTAGATGGTCGCTACACCTATACGTGGCAAGCAGGGAATTTTGATAGTCATGCTCGTATATTGGATGTGGGTTTAAGTGCTGGAGTTGCAGGGGAGTCTTGGTTTGGTTATGGCAATCGTGTTCAGGATGTGACTGCCGTTAATGAATTCGGCATTATCGGTGGCTTCATTTGTAACTGGGCGGGCCCTAATGGTGATCATACGCTAATGGATTATGCTCAGCGTCAGCACTTATCGCTGGATACTACGGCGGGTATTTACACCGTGAACGACAATGGCTCGTCTTCCAATATCACTTATGCGCCAACTAATAGTTGTGAATACGATGGTACCGGCAGTTTCATTTATGACCGTGACTTAGATGGTGATATATTCAATGAGACTACGGATACACTGATTGTTGATGATGGCGCCACTTTATCACTCGATTTACTTGCGGTAGATCACCCTGGCGACTTTACTGGAGATGTTGATGCGGCGAATGACGTCCCTGATATTTGGGAAGTGATTACGAATGCTAGAGGCTTTAGCTTACCGGCGTATCCTGCTACTCCATAATAAAAATAAACATAATACTGCTGGCTAAGCTAGCGTACGGCGACGGTAAAGAACCTATTTTTAAGGGTTAGGTTCTTTACCGTTTTTTTATGCCTGTCATAGTGGTGATTTCAATGGCATTTAACATCATAGCTTAACGCACTTGCCTGTGTGGTTTATGCCCTTAAAGGTTCTTAGGGCATCTCTAAAAATGCACTTTTTCCGCAATAGCGGCTTACAGGTTTTCGCTCCTCGACATTCAGCTCCTGCGCCGTTCTAATAAGGTGCTTCCTGCACCGATGCGTCGCTCTACCTCCTGAATCCATTCAGTCGTCCGGGCGGTGCTTCCTTGCTCTCACAAAAAAATTACTATTTTTAGAGATGCCCCTTAGATAAATTGGAGCTATTCAGCCATAAAAAATATAGCTCACTCGGAGGGCTGGTTGATTGTTTTCTAGGCATTTATGCGTCGGGATCGCATTCATAGCGCCCAGCCCCAGCAAGGGTGCGTGGGGGTAGACTTTGCAGGAACACGAAGTCGTTGATGGCTTGAGCGGCCCAGAAAATGATCAGTTTGCCGACCTATTTGAGTACGGCTGAATAGTTACGATACATTTATTTTTGCATCATCGCCTGTATAAACAAAGCCTAGTGAGTGTGCGGCTTGAGCATGGTGTGTTTCGTGTTGGCAATGGCGACTTCGTCTTTCGCGGCTTTACAAATCTGCGCTTCTAAATGTTGCATTTCACACTGTAAGGCAATGGCTTTTGCACTTTTAAGGTTGTTGTAGTCAATTTCATAAAGTACCCAGTTCTTGTAAGCGCTAGCGAGGTTTTTTTGGGTTTGGCTAATGTCGCTGGGCAAGTAGGGTTGTGCCAAATAATCCTCTAAGGTAGCAACCGCGTCTGGCCATGATTGGCTATTCCAGTAAAACTTAGCCCATTGGTTGTAGAACCATTCGAGTATTTGAATGAATTGCGGGTGGTCGCTAATGATCATTTCGATTGCTGTAATGGCATCTAGGCCACTGTCAAAGTCTTCTTTGGATACTGTATTTTTGAGTAGCGTATTTAAAGCATCGACACTGCGGTTTTTAACTCGTGATAAGCGCTCATCGGTATAAGCTAGATTATTTGCTCTATCAATCGCATTAAGCGTCGCGTCTAGATCAAGCCGCTGGGAGTAAGCTTCAATAGCTAATAAGTGCAACCAAAAAAAACTATTTTGCAGTTGTTCGTTATGGCTGAAGCTTGCGGTATCGAGTGATAGTTGTTCTAGCACGGTTTCGAGTAAGCGGGTTAGGTCTTGCCATTGCTTCTTTTCGGCCAATGCCGAAGCTTCGGTTGTGTAGTAGTGCATACGGTTGATTTGCGCGGGCTCGTGGCGCGGGTCGATGAAGGCGCTTATTTCGGCAAGCCGGCCACGATCGACGTCATTCATTCGGTTAGGGTGTGTATGCTGGTGCAGCATATTGCGAGTACCCAGCTGCCAAAATGGAATGAGCTCGCGGTTTAGGTAATCCTCGTAGGTCGATGGCGCTAAACCTCGTGGGTTGAACCAAGCTTCGGCGGCACGTTGGTAAAACTCTGCGTCGTGGTGCTTGTCGTAGCCCTTTGGGCTGGTGGTTTCAACTTCGGCGCTTTTGCCATCATCAAAATCGAGCTGAATAAAGGCGTGAGACGGCAGCATTACGCCACGGCCGTTGAAATTTAAATGGCGCGCCAAAACAGCGTATAACAAGCTTGAGCTAATGCAGTTAAACGTGTGTTGTTGAAATATTCCGGTCAGTGCCGATTGATCTAAATCGTAGTTGTTAGGTGGCTTATTGTTGGCTTGTTTCTCATTATCGGAGGATGTTTTTTTGGGGTTAGGAGCTTTGAAAAAAGTATGGTGCATAGCCCCATTTAATAGCTCGCCTTGTTGCCAAGGGTCTAACATACCATCGGTGCGCGTTTGCAGGGTGTTTATAAATGTGTCGATTTGTTTTTTGATGGCGAGGTAATCATCAACGGAATATCGCCCTGAGGCCATAATGTAAAGTGCCAATAAGGCATCTGGGTCGCCGGCTTCGGCGGCGTGACGCTCGCCGACGGTCTGACGCTCAAAGAACGATAGTGGGCTCCAGATCGGATAAGGGTTTTGCCCGAACTCGGTACGGTTAAGTGCTTGGGCTTGGCCAACATGGGTTAGTAGCAGCGCCAGCCACAGAAGTAAGTGGCGTTTTAATCGTGATGGAGGAACAGAAAGGGTCATGTTGATGCCGTTTTGCGTCTTAAACAGAGGGCTAGTTGCCTACTTTAGGCGCTAATGATCAGTGATTGTTTGGGCTGTCTGTACAGCTTGACACTTTTGGCGCGTAAAAGTTTGTTTTGACTGATGATAATGACGGTGCTTATACCTGTTATTTCACCGCTGTACCCGCTACAATGCCGCCGTTTTTACCATTTGTCACAAATTTCTACCTTTGGAGCCTCTATGTCGTCTGTAAATAAAGTTGTTCTGGCTTATTCGGGTGGTCTTGATACCTCCGTTATTGTTCGTTGGCTTCAAGAAACCTACGGTTGCGAAGTGGTTACGTTTACCGCTGATATTGGTCAGGGTGAGGAAGTAGAGCCTGCGCGCGCCAAAGCAGAGGCCCTTGGCGTTAAAGAAATCTACATTGATGATTTGCGTGAAGAGTTTGCGCGCGATTATGTTTTCCCTATGTTCCGCGCTAACGCAATTTACGAAGGTGAATACTTATTGGGTACGTCTATTGCGCGCCCTTTAATCGCCAAGCGTTTAATCGAAATTGCCAACGAAACCGGTGCCGATGCCATCTCTCACGGTGCAACGGGTAAAGGTAATGACCAAGTTCGTTTTGAGTTAGGTGCTTATGCGCTAAAACCCGGTGTAAAGGTTATTGCGCCTTGGCGCGAGTGGGATTTAACCAGTCGTGAAACCTTAATGGCTTATTGTGAAAAGCATAATATTCCCGTCGATTTCAATAAAAAGAAAAAGTCGCCTTATTCAATGGATGCAAATTTACTGCATATTTCATACGAAGGCGGTGTTTTAGAAGAGCCTTGGGCTGAAGCCGAAGAAGATATGTGGCGCTGGAGCGTGTCGCCAGAGAATGCGCCGGATGCCCCTGAGTATATTGAAGTTAGTTTCGAGAAAGGCGACATTGTTGCCATCAACGGCGAAGCTATGAGCCCTGCAACTGTAATGGAAACGCTAAATACGCTTGGCGGTAAACACGGTATTGGCCGTTTGGATATTGTTGAAAACCGTTATGTGGGTATGAAGTCGCGCGGCTGTTACGAGACACCAGCCGGTACCATTATGATAAAAGCGCACCGTGCGATTGAATCAATCACACTGGATCGTGAAGTTGCGCACCTTAAAGACTCCCTAATGCCTAAATATGCCGAATTGGTATACAACGGTTACTGGTGGAGCCCAGAGCGCATCATGCTGCAAAAAGCCATTGACGAGTCTCAAACCAATGTTAATGGCGATGTAAGGCTGAAGCTGTATAAAGGTAGCGTAAGTGCTGTGGGCCGACGCTCTGAGCAAAGCTTGTTTGATGAAAAGATTGCCACTTTCGAAGATGACGCGGGTGCTTATGATCAAAAAGATGCTGAGGGTTTCATTAAATTGAATGCCTTGCGTATGCGTATCGCTGCTCAAAAAGGCCGTAAACTCTTTTAATGTATTAGGTAGACAACCATGAAAAAATTAATGAGCGCTATTGTAGCTACATCATTATTGGCATCTGCTGCTTATGCCGCCGAACCCAAACAAACTAAAAAAGTGCGCCCTACGTACAACTACGCGGGCATTAAATATTTTGCGCAGCGTTTAACCGACTATGATTGCTCTCAAGACGGTTTGTTTGTGGATGGTTCTTTCGATATTAATGGTCAAGTGTTTGCTCGCGGTAGCTTGGGCGATGTTAACGGTGATAGCTGTGGTTCAACCTCTTTATCTGCCAGTGTGGGGTACCGTTCTGCATGGGGCGAGGCTTCTCACCTATATGGTGTTGCGGGTTTTACTGATGTGTCGCCTGATTCGGGTTCAGGAGATACAGGCTTAGTTATTGGTGGCGGCATACGCGGTTATATTGTACCGGGTATTGAAGGCTACTTTGAGGTTGATTATTCAACGTTAAACGATGGTGATTTAACCGCTAAAGTGGGCGGTGCGTACTGGTTTAATGGTAACTTCTCTGCAACTGCAGATATTGGCTTTGGCTCTGATCAGCGCTCTTTCGCCATAGGCGGACGAATGGCTTTTTAAACTTAAATAGGCTTTGCTTTGATTTTTATCAAAGTAAAGCCTTGCGAGTTGGTTAAGCTAGTGATGTTTTGCTTTTTAGATTGAAATAATAAAGCCTTTGCTTATTGCTACGGGCTTACATTTTATGGACTTTAGGTATGCACCTGTAACGCATCAAGAAAATATGCGGCAAAACCTACGGTTTCCACTATCTTAAATGTATTTTTATGCTGCTTTGCAGCTGATACCTTTTTTGCTTTTAATTTTAAACTTGGGAAAATCCTATGAGTAGTCATTCGGCGCACGCGTCCGAGGCACCTGCTTACAATTTCGATATTGTACGGTCGTTTTCATTAGCGACAATACTGTGGGGAATTGTCGGTATGGGAATCGGCGTTTTGATCGCTGCACAACTAGTGTGGCCAGAGCTTAATAACATTCTGCAGCCTTACAGCCACTTTGGCCGGTTGCGCCCACTACACACCAATGCCGTAATTTTTGCTTTTGGTGGTTGTGCGTTATTTGCGACGTCTTACTATGTGGTGCAGCGCACGTGCCAAGCTACATTATTTGGCGGCCCACTTATTGCGTTTACTTTTTGGGGGTGGCAACTAGTTATCGTGGCTGCAGCGATCACGCTACCGATGGGTTATACCTCGGCCAAAGAGTACGCAGAGCTTGAGTGGCCCATCGATATTCTTATTACCCTAGTTTGGCTAGCTTATGGTGTAGTTTTCTTCGGCACTATTGTTAAGCGCAAAACTTCGCATATTTATGTTGCCAACTGGTTCTTTGGCGCATTCATTATTACCGTCGCCTTTTTGCATATTGTGAATAGCATGGCTGTGCCGGTTTCCTTTATGAAGTCTTACTCGGCTTATAGTGGCGCAATGGATGCCATGATTCAGTGGTGGTATGGCCATAACGCCGTAGGGTTTTTCTTAACGGCAGGTTTCTTGGGCATGATGTATTACTTTGTGCCTAAGCAAGCTGGGCGTCCTGTTTATTCGTACCAGTTGTCTATTGTGCACTTTTGGGCGCTAATTTCTTTATATGTTTGGGCCGGTTCGCACCACCTTCACTACTCTGCATTACCTGATTGGACCCAAAGCCTAGGCATGGTGATGTCTTTAATTCTACTAGCGCCTTCGTGGGGCGGTATGATTAACGGCATGATGACTTTGTCTGGTGCTTGGCATAAGTTAAAGACCGATCCAGTATTACGCTTTTTAGTGGTTTCTTTGTCGTTTTACGGGATGAGCACATTTGAAGGCCCTATGATGGCGATTAAAACCGTAAATGCGCTATCGCATAATACAGACTGGACTATCGGCCACGTGCACTCAGGTGCGTTAGGCTGGGTAGCTATGATTAGTATCGGTGCTATTTACCACCTGCTACCGATTTTGGCGGGTCGTAAAGAAATGCACAGCGTAAAATTAATCAATGTCCACTTCTGGCTGGCAACGGTTGGTACCGTGTTATATGTCGCGGCGATGTGGGTGAATGGTATTGGTCAAGGCCAAATGTGGCGCCAGTTCAATGCTGACGGAACACTGACCTATAGCTTTATTCAGGCGGTAGAGTTTAGTCGCCCTGGTTATTTTGTGCGTTTCTTGGGTGGTGCATTATTCTTAAGCGGCATGGTGATTATGGCTTACAACGCTATTCGCACTATGAAGTTTGAAGTGCAGCCAGAAGAAACTAAAGCTACGCCTCAAGCGGCATAGGAGAGCGAGCATGAAAAATCACGATTTAGTTGAAAAAAATATTGGTTTAATGAGTGTGCTGATAGTGGTAGCGATTAGCTTCGGTGCCTTGGTGGAAATTGTTCCGCAGTTTTTCAGCCCAGAAACAACCCAGCCTATCGAAGGCCTTAAGCCTTTACCGGCTTTGGCGTTAGAAGGCCGCGATATTTATATCCGCGAAGGCTGCCATGTTTGCCACACCCAAATGATCAGACCATTACGTGCAGAAGTTGAGCGCTATGGTCATTATTCCGTGGCTGGTGAAAGTGTTTATGAGCATCCATTTTTGTGGGGCTCAAAGCGTACCGGGCCCGATCTTGCGCGGGTAGGGCAGCGTTATAGTGACGAGTGGCAGCGTGCGCACTTATATGACCCTCGCAGTGTGGTGCCTTTATCCAACATGCCTGCCTTCCCGTGGTTATTTGATAATAAGCTGTCGGGTGATGATACCGGCAAGAAGATGGCAGCTTTGCGCTCTGTTGGTGTGCCTTACACCGATGAAGATATTGCGGGCGCCAAAGCCGCTGTGCAGGGGCGTACTGAAATTGATGCTCTCGTTGTTTACTTGCAGCAGTTGGGTACGCTGCTGACACATAAGCGGTAGCTGCTGTGGATATCAACACTTTACGCAGCGTGGCAACCGTATTGGTTGCTGTAGCTTTTTTTGCGGTGTGCTGGTGGGCTTTTTCGCCTTCGCGCCGCAAGCAATTTGACGAGGCGGCGCAACTGCCTTTTGCGGATGAACCTAAGGCGCAGGGCGAAGACGCATCGCCATCATCTGCTGACGAGACTAAGAAATAGGGCTAACTACAATGATGAGTACATTCTGGAGTTTGTGGGTTATCGTATTAACCCTTGCATGCATAGCTTTGTGTACATGGGTACTTTTTGCGAATAAAAAAGTAGCCAAGCGAGACGATGCTGACGCAGAAAACAATACGACCGGGCACGTTTATGACGGTATTGAAGAGTATGACAACCCTCTGCCTAAATGGTGGTTTCAGCTTTTCGTGGGTACCATTATCTTTACAGCAATTTATTTGGTTTTGTACCCAGGGCTAGGGAATTGGAAAGGTATTTTGGGTTGGACAAGCACAGGCGAGCTGGCGGCAGCACAAGAAAAGGCGCGCGAGCAATATGTTGATAGTTATGATGCGTATAGCAAAATGAGCGTCGAAGAGCTTAGCCAAAACCCTGAAGCCATGAAAATGGGAGTTCGCTTATTCGCCAATAACTGCGCAGTTTGTCACGGTGCTGATGGCGGCGGTAACTATGGTTTCCCTAACCTTACGGATAATGACTGGCTGCACGGCGGTACGCCTGATCACATTAAAGCCTCTATTGTTAACGGCCGTAATGCAAATATGCCAGCTTGGGGGCCAACGATTGGTGAAGAGGGCGTTGCCGCCGTGACTGAGTATGTTTTGAGTTTGTCGGGCTTAGAGCACGATGCGACTTTAGTGCCTGCGGGTAAAGAAGTGTTTGGCACTATTTGTACTACTTGCCACGGCGCTGACGCTAAAGGCAGTATCGCAATGGGTGCACCTAACTTAACTGATGATGTTTGGCTTTTCGATAGCAACCGTGAAACCATTGCGGGCACTGTGCGCAATGGCCGAGTTAATCGTATGCCTGCACAAAAAGACTTGTTAAGAGACGATAAAATTCATCTTTTAACAGCTTACGTTTATAGCTTGTCTCATTAACTTGAAAAGGTGCGCTTAGCGCGCCTTTTTTATAAAAGCTACGCGAAGTGCTAATACATTTCTTCTCGCCCTCGCCCATAGTCTTGTCTACCAAAGGTGCTTTTAGTTGTCTCAATCAGATGAAAAAAACACGTCATCGAATAATGAAATTCGATATGTAAATCTGTACGAATCTGAGGCCAAAATATACACCCGCAAGGTTAAAGGCTTTTATCAGCGGTTGCGTCGGTATACCGGCATTCCACTATTGCTTGGTTTCTTATTGATGCCTTGGTTGGTCATCGATGGTCGCCCTGCGATGTTATTCGACCTTTCTGAACGTAAATTTCATATTCTATTAGTCACATTTTGGCCTCAGGACTTCATGCTATTAGCATGGACTTTAATCATTGCAGCCTTTGCATTATTTACTGTGACAGTGACTGTGGGGCGCGTTTGGTGCGGCTTTACCTGCCCCCAAACGGTTTGGACATTGATGTTTATTTGGGTCGAGGATTTGTGCGAGGGTGATCGCAATAAACGCATAAAGCTCGATAAACAGCCTTGGAGTGCTGAAAAGCTTGTTCGTAAAGGGGGTAAACACAGCCTCTGGTTTTTGATTGCCTTTGTTACTGGGGCAACTTTTATTGGTTACTTTTATCCTATTCGCGATTTATTGGCGGGGTTTATTCCAACAATATCGTTAGATGGAATTGTTTGGGATACCCCTGCAGCCGCTATTTTTTGGACATTTCTATTTACCGCTTTTACCTATTTAAATGCTGGTTGGCTGCGTGAACAAGTCTGTAAGTATATGTGCCCTTACGCGCGTTTTCAGGCGGTGATGTACGATAAAGATACCCTGTACGTACAATATGATGCAGCGAGAGGTGAAAAAAGAGGGCCAAGGAAGCCTAAAGATGATTACAAAGCCCAAGGTTTGGGCGACTGCGTTGATTGCTCTTGGTGTGTTCAGGTTTGCCCTGTTGATATTGATATTCGTGATGGCGCGCAATACGAGTGCATTAACTGTGGTTTATGCGTAGATGCGTGTGATGCCATTATGGATAAAATGAATTACCCCAAAGGGCTAATTCGCTTTACCTCAGAAGATGAGCTAGAAACAGGAAAAACGCAGTTTTTAAGGCCTAGGCTCTTTGGTTATTTTGCGATAGTGCTCGTTATGATGTCGCTACTGAGCTACACAATTTACACCAGAAGTCCGCTTGGGGTTGATGTACTGCGTGATCGTAGCGCCCGAATGTACCGCATACAAGGTAAAGAAGTGCACAATGTCTATACCATTAATATTAATAATATGGATCGGCAAACGCATACCTACCGTATAGAGCTTGAAGGTGATTTACCTTATAGTTTAAAAAAATACCATGCGGTGCCGATAAGTGAAGGCGAGGTGTTTACTTTGCCCATACGCATAGCAGCGCCGCGGGCGGCAATTAAAAAAGAGAAACACGATTTAATTATTCGTATTATTGCAGAAGATAATCCGGCGCTAGTCGCAACTGAGTCAACAGTCTTTATGGCACCTAAAGCGAGATAGATATGAATACCTTGTCATCGGCCAAGCCGTGGTACAAAGAGTTATGGTTTTGGTTGTTGGTTTCACCGATGCTGACACTGGTTGTTTCTGTACCGGTGATGCTGACTACAGCCTTTAAAGGTGCGGATGATCGAGTTCTGGACAACTATTACAAAGAAGGCCGAATGATTAATCACCGTTTCGAGGAGCATGAGCTGGCTGTTCAGCTCGGTGTTACTGGTGTTCTTGCATTTGATTGGACTGTTGGCGAGTTATGGTTTACCGCTGAAAAACCGTTAACTAGCAACAACCTCGATCTTTACTTTTCACACCCCGCGAATGCAAACAAAGACTTTTCGTTAACCTTAAAGCAAGTTTCGCCTAATCGTTATCGCGCAGACTTAGATGGCATGGAAAGAGGGCGCTGGTATATATCGTTACAAGGTACCGTTAATCACGAGGGCGTTGAGAGTCATTGGCGCATACCGAGCGATGTTAATTTAGCCAATGTTGATGCTTCAAATCGCACAAGCAAAGAATTAATTGCAACGACGCATTAATGTCTACAGACCCTTGTTTTCATTGTGCGCAACCGAGCGTGCCTGAATTTACGGCTAATATTCAGGGTGAGCCTCGGCTATTTTGTTGCGCGGGCTGCCAAGCCATTACCATGGCCATTGTTAATGGCGGGCTAGAAAATTTTTACAGCTATAGAGAGGGGCAAAATGTTCGCCCTGAGCAAACTTCTGCGTTGGCCCTAGAAGCCTTCCATGTTTATGACCTACCTAAAGTAAAAGCCGACTTTGTTCGCCCTTCCAGCAGTGAATCATTCTTTATAGCAAGCCTCAATATTGAGGGGATTACTTGCGCGGCATGTGTGTGGCTTATTGAAAAACATTTATTGACGATATCGGGTGTTGTTAAGGTAAATGTCAACGCCAGTAGTCATCAAGGCCGCATTACTTTTGACGCTACTGAATTAAACGTAAGTGATCTTTTTTATGCGCTTGCCCGCATAGGATTTAAGGCTTCGCCGAGCATTGGCAATGACGCCCAAACCAGCTGGCAGCAAAGGCAGCGTGCTGCGTTGCTACGTTTAGGTGTTGCAGGCTTGGGGATGATGCAGGCGGGCATGGTTGCAATTGCCTTGCATGCAGGTGCGTTGCAGGGGATTACCGGTCAATGGGAATTCTTTTTGCGGTGCGTTAGTTTACTTTTTGCTACTCCAGTTTTGTTTTACAGTGGTTTCCCATTTTTTAGTGCTGCGTTCCGTTCTATTAAGCTGCAGCACCTGACTATGGATGTCCCTGTTTCCCTCGCCTTGATTCTAGCGTTTAGCGCTAGTGTATGGGCGACGCTGACCCATAGCGGAGAGGTCTATTTTGACTCCGTATCTATGTTTATTTTTTTTCTATTGCTGGGGCGGTATTTAGAGCAGCGCGTTCGTTACAACAATTTTTTATCGGGGCAGGGCTTTCAGTGCTTAATGCCAGTAACAGCTACTCGAGTTGATAGCGCGGGGCGTAAAGAGGTTGTCCCGCTTTCGGAATTGTCGGTCGGGGAGCGCTTGTGGGTTGCTTCTGGCAATACTTTCCCTTGTGATGGCCCTGTTCTTGAGGGAAGCAGCAGTGCCGATGAATCGCTGTTAACAGGGGAGTCGTTACCACGGGCTAAAGCGGTGGGCGATAGCGTTGTTGCCGGCAGTCAAAACGTTGAATCGGGTTTAATTGTCCAGGTTCAGGCGCTGGGTTCCGATACGCGGCTTGCAGAAATAGAGCGCTTAGTTGAACAAGGGTTGGAGCATAAGCCCTCGCTAGTGGCTTATGCTGATCGAATTGCCAGCTACTTTGTGCTGGCTGTCTTGTTGGTGTCCATGGCAGTTGGAAGCTATTGGTTGTGGCAGGCTCCGGATAAAGCGCTTTGGATAACATTGTCTGTTTTAGTCGTTACGTGCCCTTGTGCGCTCTCTTTGGCCACTCCGGCGGCATCCGCATCGGCATCTAATCGTTTGCGCGAGCTAGGATTGCTTGTTACGTCTGGTGAGGTGATAGAGGCATTGCCCCAAATTACGGATGTAGTTTTTGATAAGACGGGCACGCTAACCCAAGGTTGTTTTTCAATAAAAGAAACGCGAATTATTTCCGAAGGGCTTTCTGAGTCGAAGGTGTTATCTTTGTGCGCAAGCTTGCAACAGGTTAGCTCCCACCCAATCGCAAAAGCATTTGATGGCATATTGCCGCTTATGCCATGTGCTGAAGCTAAGAGTTACATTGGCCAAGGTGTTGCCGGAGTTATAAATAAGTCTGAATATCGTCTAGGTAAGCCAGTATTTGCCTGCCCATCAAATTCACCACCTTACCCTGACGAGGGTTTGTGGATTTTGTTATCTGAAAATGAGCAGCCAGTAGCGTGGCTGTGTTTAACAGATAATGTCAGAGACTCGGCCGTAGAGGCGGTGAAGCTATTGCAGGCACAAGGTATCAATGTTCATTGTTTGAGTGGCGATCGGGCTGAAAGTGTCGCAGCCTTAAGTTTAAAGCTAGGGTTTAATCAATCGCTTTCTGAGCAGTCTCCTTCGGGAAAGCTAGCCTATGTTCGGCAGCTGCAGGAGGGGGGGGCGAAAGTGTTGATGGTCGGCGATGGAATTAACGATGTCCCTGTACTTGCTTCAGCAACTATTTCAATAGCGATGGCAGGGGCTAGTGATTTGGCAAAATTGCGCTCTAGCTCCATTTTGCTTGCTAATGATTTGTGTGCCATACCGTTGGCGTTAGGCCTGTCATTAAAAACTAGGCGCATCATTTGGCAGAATTTAGCTTGGGCGCTTATTTACAATGCGAGTGCTTTGCCGCTTGCGGCCTGCGGCTTTATTCCTCCGTGGTTGGCAGCAATAGGAATGTCTTTGAGTTCGCTAGTGGTTGTTATTAATGCTTTGCGCTTAAGGTCCTAACAAGTCCTGCAATTGCTTCAAATATTCAATACCATTGCTGCGTGGACTTTGTGGCTACATAGTTTTATGCATTATCCGCCAGATTTAGTTAAACACCTATTTTTTGGTGTCTTTATCACCTTATCTAGGTTTTTGTGATTTGGCTCGGTAGGTGATAACCAAGCTCCTACCCTTTTTTCTGTTAGGCATCCATTATGGGCGCTTTTGGCTGCAACGCAGGTCACACTTTGAGTGTAAAAGTCGTGGATGCCTATTTGGGGGTTGGTTAAAATGTATTCAGCTTTGTTGGGTGGATGCTAAACTTGCGCGCGATCACACCTATTCAGCTAAAAACTCCCTTCTATCGCCTTTTGGCTGAATGATTTTGATGCGCTTATATTATTTCTGGCGACACTTTTTTTGTGAAAAATTGCGCCACAATAGTGCTTGTTAGGCCGAGTTGGCGCACAGGTTATTTTGTTGGCTTGCCGTTTGGCTCTTTAGCATGGTTTGTCTCACAAAATACAGGGATCTAAACCAAGAGATATATTGCTGAAAATCCCATTATGCTAAGGTTTGCACTGAAGGCTTTTAATTCAATTTAGTTGTTTGCTTAGCATGTTGTTATTCGGATTAAAAATTTCCACATTGAACCATCCTTGAATTTTGCGGTGTGCATTGAGCTGTTGATACCGGTTGAGTATTTGCGGTTAGGTGATTGCGCAGCGTTATTGGAGTAAATATGTATAGGTTCCCTTTCTGCATTTTCAAACCTACGGCGTTTCTCGCATCATTATTTTTGCTGACGAGCTGTGGTAGTGAGGTAGAGCGCGAAACCCCTTCCAATGGTGGCCCGCAGTTGGCGGCAACTTCGTCCAGTAATGTTTTTGTAGCGAGCTCTAGCAGCTCGGCTGTAATCAGTAGCTCCTCGCCAGCGGTAAGTAGTGAGCCCGCCGTTGTTCAAAAAAGCCCAAAAGCCATTATTGAAGCGCAGTGTGTTAATTGCCATATGAGCGATATACATGATGAATGGTCTAGCTTTGACGAGCAACAGTGGTTGGCTGCCACGGCTGAAAGTGGCGAGCACCTTATCGACCCTATTAACCCCGGGGATTCATTATTCCTTAGGCGGGTTCGTTTTTATGCGGCATCCAACTCAAATCTCTCTCTAACAGAAGAATTCACCACTCAGGATTATGAAAAACTTGTCGTTTGGGTGACTGATATTGCAGCGGAATTTGTTCCTATTAGCAGCAGTTCGGTGGCTCAAAGTTCGAGTAGCTTGCCAGCCGCAGTAAGTAGCGCTTCTGTTATTAGTAGTATTTCAGATGTAAGTAGCTCAAGTGTATCGAGTGCAGTTGCATCAAGTTTACCGGTCGCTGCCAGCTCTTTAGCTAATTCCTCGGATGTGGCCACAAGCAGTGAGGCTGGCGAGTCGAGCAGTTCATCCTTAGTCGCCTCTTCTACAGCTCCGGAGGCTTCTTCTGTATCTGAAATATCGTCCAGTAGTTTGCCGGTAGTGTCTTCATCTTCTTCCGTGGATGCTTCGTCCAGTGCATCCTCTGAGGTTGCAGAATTAACCGCAATCGAAATTATTGATCAGCAATGCGCAAGCTGCCATATGGGCTTGCACTCGGTATGGTCTGATTATGATGAATCTGCTTGGCTAGAAGCTACAACCTTATTGGGTAGCCAACTAATTGTTACTGACGATATTCTCGCCTCGCCACTGCTTACGAGAATAAGCTTTTATGAGGGGGAAGCCTCAAACATGCCTCCTGAAAACAGCGATCAGGCGGCAACCTTTACGCAGGAAGATTACGATACGATTAAAGCTTGGTTACTTACGCTATCCACGGAGTCAAGTGCGAGCAGTGGGGCGGAGCCTTCCTCTAGTGCTGCTAGTGTCTCAAGTGAGGTAAGTTCAAGTTCAGAGGCTTCTTTAGCGCAATCGAGCTCCGTAAATACAGTGAGTGAATCTTCGGCGAGTGTGCAAAGTAGTGCATTGGCAATAAGCTCCCAGAGCAGTGCAGTGTCAAGTTCTTCTGATCAGGGGGTTAGCAGTGTCGCTAGTAGTATGGCTGAGACTATGAGCAGTTCGTCATCTTCGAGCGTACTTTCCTCATCCAGCGTTGATGGTATCTCCTCGAGTATGGCATCGAGTTCGTCAGAAGCGTCTTCTTCATCGGTTGCGCCTACAGCGTTGGAAGTATTAGATGCTCAGTGTGCGAGTTGCCATTTAGGTTTGCACATGGCGTGGTCTGTTTACGATGACTCAGCTTGGTTGTCTGCTAAAACTTTTGACGGCAACCCCTTGATTGTGCCTGAAAATATTTTGTCATCCCCATTACTCACAAGAATGAGCTTTTATGCTGGGGAAGACTCCGATATGCCCCCTAGCACAAGTGATCAGGCAGCAACGTTTGGCGTGGACGATTACGAAATAGTCAAAGCTTGGCTGCTGACTCTAGCCGAAGAGGCGGTTAGTAGTGAGGCTGAACAATCATCAAGTACACAGAGTAGCTCCGTAGCTTCAAGCAGTTCAGAGGCCAGCGAAGTTAGTTCTAGTAGCTCGGCCTCGCTTGCGTCATCCAGTATTGCGTCTTCTGCGGATTCTAGTAGCGCTTTGGCAATTAGCTCTAGTTCTTCAGAAGTTATGTCTTCTTCTGTTGCCGTACAAAGTAGCTCGTTGGCAGCTAGTAGCGTTGCTGTCGAGTCTTCAAGTAGTTCGGTATCGTCTAGTTCTAGCGTTGATTCAGCAGCGGCTTTGGAAATCATCGAGGCTTTCTGTACGAGTTGCCACTTTGGGCTTCACAGGAGTTGGTCGGACTATGATTCTGACGAGGCTTGGCGCTTAGCTCAGGCGAACAACGGTGAAAGTTACATCGACCCACTATCGCCAGAAGACTCTTTCTTGTTAAGCCGCATTAAGTTCTATGGTGGTGAAGATGCTGATATGCCGCTGGATAATGCTGCGCAATCAGCACCTTTTACGCGGGATCATTACGAGACCTTGGTAGCGTGGGTTAAGTCATTTGGCGTGAAAGAGCCGGATCCGATTACTGATGGTACGGTCGCTGTTAGTGATGTCGAATTTACTGAGTTAGGCGTTAATCTCGGATTAAGCTGTGAAGTGGATGAGACTCTTCAGTTACATTTACGCGATCCCGCGCGAGTGGAGCTGACGCCTATTGCCGATTATTTGGGCGTTACTTCAAGGGAGGATGGAGTAACCTTGATGATGGCGGATGAGCTCGCTGTTCAGATGGATGATGGTACGTTCATCATTAATGGCGAAGGTATTGATTTGTGGGCTAGCAATATCTTTTTCAACGCCCTAGCAATGCCGATTGAAGACGGCGCCTTAGATTTAACCTTGGATGTCCTTTCTGTTAATGGTATCGAGCACGATTTTGCCAAGGTGGGCTTATTGGTCACTGATGGTGATGATTTGTCGGGGCAAATGGTGTTTATTCATTGGTCTGGTCGCCAAGGCTTAGCGGAAGATAGTGGTGTAGGTGTATTGAATGGCTATCGCCGTATTGTGGCAAACCCCGTTGAAGGCGAGGTGACACCAACACCTGCGCGCTTGCGCGTTGCCTACGAGAACGACACCTTAAAAATAGGCGGCTGCTATGATTGCGAGACGCCAGCGGTGGGCCTCCCCAAAACACTCAATTTTGAGCCTAAGCAGGTTTACATTGTGGCCTCCTCGCATACCGAAGGCATGATTCAGGCGCGCTTGGGCTTGATGGATGCGTATTCTGACGAGGGGAAATACGCCAAGATTCACGAAGAATCGGTGACTTGTGTGGACGGTACGGCCAATGTCACGATTGCCGCTAGTGGGTTAGACGATCTTGAGCGTTTACACGTCGAGTTTTACCGCGGCGACAGCCTTGTAGCGGCGTCTTCGGTAGTGAAAGAGTTTTCTGAAATGGCGAGTTGTGAACTGCAGGATGAGCTATTAGAGCCCAAGCTGCGCCGTTTATCGCAAACGCAAATTAAAAACTCAATCGTCGATATTTTCGGCGATCGTTTTGCTGCTGATATTTGGCCTGATATGGAAGATGGCGCTAAGCTGATTGGCATGAATAACACCGCCGACCGCTTAAATGTTAACAACCTTAATATGGAGCGCTTGCTCGAGACATCGAAGGCTGTGGTAAGTACCGCGCTAGCCTCTGAGCCTACTGTGCTGGCGTGTGCGCAAGCGGCGAACGATGCCTGCGTGTTGGATGTTGTTCAAATTTACGGTAAGCGCTTGTGGCGCCGGCCGTTGTCGACTGCCGAGGTCACAGAGTTCACCGCGGCACTGGCAGATATTGCCGACAACGAAAGCCAATTAGAGTTTGCCATTAATGCATTATTTATGAGTGCCAACTTCCTGTTTCGCAGCGAGATTGGGGTGCTTGAAAATAATGCGCAAGCACTCACGAACTACGAAATTGTCAGCATATTATCTTACGCGGTATTAAATACTACGCCGGACGATACCTTGTTGGCATTGGCCGATAAAGCCTCACCACTGACTGTGCAAGAACTGCAGCAGCAAGTCACGCGGTTGCTTGATGATGATCGCGCCAGTGCGGCCATGATGGAAGTGTACAAAGATTACCTCAAATTAGACTTGGTGCTTTCACGGCCTAAAGATGACAGCTTTAACTTTACCGAAACCGTCAGGGCAGATGTTTTAGCCAGTGCCGAGCAAATGTTAATTGATAACATTGCCAGTGGTGCTAGCGTGGTGGGTGTCTTTGGGGGGAGTGACTATTACCTTAACAGCAATATCGACTACCTCTTTAATGCCGATGTTGAGCATGCCGCGCTAGCAAAAACCACATTGGATGCGACTGAGCGTAGCGGGGTATTGAATCACCCAGCCTTTTTGTCCGTGCACTCAACATTGGCAAAATCCGGTATTGTGAAGCGTGGCGTCTTTGCCTTAGAGCAATTACTGTGTCAGGAATTACCCGATCCGCCTGATGATGTTATGCCTGTTCCCGTACCCGATGGCATTGATGTGCTATTAACCTCAGAGCGCAACTTACTGCAAATGACACACAGCGCCCAGGCGGCGTGTATCAGCTGCCACCAAGTCATCGATCCAGCAGGCTTTGGATTTGAAAACTTCGATTCTATTGGCCGTTATCGCACGGTTGAAAAAGACGTTGTTGCAATTGACGCATCGGGCGTGCTCGATAATGTGGGCGAGCATGTCTTGATGTACAGCACCAGTGCGGAATATTCCGAAGCCTTAATGGCGTCACCGCAAATGAGCGGGTGTGTGTCGCGCCGCTTCCTGGAAAACTTTTTAGGGCAAGATCTCGAGCGCAACGCCTGTGAGCTGGAAAAATACCAGCACCACTTGGGTGAAGGTGACGGCAGCGTAAGCGCGCTGTTAAATACATTGATTCAGCTCGAAAGTTTCGGCAAGCGCAAGCAAGGTCAATAGGTGATTTATGAACAAGACACAAAAGACAGTTAGCCGCCGCAATTTAATTAAAGGCTTGGGTGTTGTGGGTTTGTTACCTATGACCAAAGTCAATCAGCTCTTGGCGGCTACTTCAGAGGCGCCGCTAAGGGTACTGTTTGTTGCTTTGCAGCATGGTTGGGGGACGAGTAATCGCCCGATGACGGTCGAGGGTGAAGATTTTGCCTTTCCAGACGGCTTAGACCCTTTTAATAGTATTAAAAGTCAGTGTACCGTTGTTGATGGCCTCATGGGGCTTGGTGAGTGGGGCAATAATCATGACCTGTCCTACGCCGATATTTTAACCGGTGGAGTGCCTTATGGTGTGACGAGCTCAGCGTTTGATGGCCATATGCCCTTATCGGTGACCCCGTCTATCGATTATTTGCTGGAACAAAAAAGCGGCTTGCCAGCGTACCGTTTTTCGGCCGGGTACCGTTCTTGGGGTGTGCAATACCATCCGCTCAGCTTTGATCACAACTCGACAATCTTGCCGTTTTACACAACGGCCATTTCTGCTTACGACAGCCTATTTAAAAACTTAACCGATGCTGAGTTAAGCGGTGAGAGCGTACAAAGCCAAGAGGCTGAAATGCTGTCGAAAGTTTTTCAGTTTGTACGGGCGCCTGCGCAGCGACAGTTAGATTCAGTCCCGCTGGCCGAAAAAGATAAACTTGAGCGCTACCTATTAGCCGTAGAGCACTTGGAAAGTAAAAACGAAACAGCGGCAGGCTATAGCGGTTCAGAGCGTTTAAGTGCAATGCCGGTTAAGGGGCAAAGCAGGCTAGAGGACCTAGACCATTACCTTGATATGATGAAAGTCGCATTCGCCAACGGCCTGACAACCACTGGGGTTGTTGGTATTGGCGATATCCACAGTATTACAGACTTTCATCACACCCACGCGCATGCGGTGACGGATACTTGGTGGGATACGCGTCGAGAATTTTCACAATCGATCGTAAATTTCGCGAATGCGCTGGATCAGATCACAGACTTTGATGGCAGCAGCTTGCTGGATAACACATTAATAGTGATGACTGGAGAGGTGGGTGATGGTAAGCACAACCTCATTAATAAAGGGCATTTGATGGTCGGTGGCGGTAACCATTTAAATGTAGGGCGTGTCATAAAGCCAGAAAGGCTGGGTAAAACCGAGGCGAGAGCCTTGCTGCGTGAAGATGCCAATGGCGCCCTGCAGCCCCAGTTGCGGTGGAGTACTACGGCGAGTAGTCGTACCAATGCGGATTTATTTCGTGACATAGGCAACTTGGCGGGCTTGAACTTAAGTGAATTTGGTTTGCCTTCGCAAAATCGTGGTGATGTGCTGTAGGGTGGGGTGTATAAATTTAAATCGAGAGACTCTAATCTAAACTCATCACTTGCTGGCTTCGTTTGTGATTTTCAGTACAATGCGTGCTGAATATCTTAATAGAGCTATGAGTGATGCCCGCCCAAAAATTCTTAATTGCCCCGTCAATCCTTTCTGCTGACCTTGCCCGTCTTGGTGACGATGTTCAGGCTGTTGTCGATGCTGGCGCTGATATTATCCATTTTGATGTGATGGATAACCATTACGTGCCCAATTTAACTTTTGGTCCAGCCATTTGCGCCGCATTGCGCAAATACGGCATAACGGCGCCAATTGATGTTCATCTTATGGTTGAGCCTGTTGATGCACTTATTGAGCAATTCATTGATGCTGGCGCAAGTTACATTACCTTCCACCCAGAAGCCTCTAAGCATGTTGATCGTTCTTTAGAGTTAATTCGTGCAGCCGGTCTTAAATGTGGTTTGGTGCTTAACCCAGGTTCGCCTCTTAGCATGGTGGAGCAAGTATTGCATAAGCTAGATATGTTATTGCTGATGTCTGTTAACCCTGGCTTCGGCGGGCAATCATTTATTCCGTACACACTGGATAAAATTAGAGCTGCTCGGGGCTTGATCGATGCTAGCGGCTTGGAAACTCGTTTAGAGGTGGATGGCGGCGTAAAGTTAAGTAATATTCAAGCGATAGCTGAAGCTGGAGCGGATACTTTTGTTGCTGGCTCTGCCATATTCGGTGCTGCTGATTATCAGGAGACAATAGGGCAGATGAAAGCGTCTTTAGCTAAGCTATGTTCAAAATAACTAACTGGTGTTTAAGTATATGAAACATTTAATGGCGTTGTTTTTATTGTCGTTACTGGCGGGGTGCTCTACTACCCCCGAACCAAGTATCGTGCCTGCTCCTATAACTAATACAGGAGCTGATTATCAAATGGGGGTTGGCGACGAAATTTCGGTACAGGTGTGGAAATCTCCAGAGCTCTCTGTTGATGTGCCTGTTCGTCCTGACGGCAAGGTATCCGTGCCTCTTGTTGGTGACGTGGTTGCGATTGGTAAATCTACGAAAGATTTGTCGAAGGAATTAACGAACGAGTTCGGTGCTTATGTACGCAATCCGCAGGTAACCGTGATAGTAAGAAATCCAGCTAGCGCTAATTTCTTGCGCAGAGTTCGCGTGACAGGAGCTGTTGGAAGTCCTTTAAGCGTTATGCATCAGCAGGGAATGACAGTGCTGGATATGGTTTTGTTGGCTGGGGGGCTTACCGAATTTGCGAGCGGAAACAATGCTAAACTCTATCGTAAATATGGCGATAAAGTTGAAGTATTCCCAATTTATTTGAGTGATATGTTAGAAAAGGGGCGCTTAGATACTAATTATGAGCTTCATCCTGCCGATATTATTACAGTGCCGGAACGAATATTCTAAGTTAACTGGAGTTTGAGTGCTTTGAGCAAGCCAATACAATCTGAGTTTCAAAAGGCAGCGATAGCTGGTGAAGGGCAATCGTCTGTATCTCAAATGACCGAGGTCAAGGCTTTTAGTGCGCAAGAGTTGACTGATCTTAAGTTGATTCATTCTGGAGCGGGAGCGCCCTCAGCTTTAAAAGCTTTTCGCGATCTGCGCACGCGTCTAATGGCTATTAAAGAAGAAGGTAACTTTGCTTGCCTTGTTGTTTCCGCTGAGCCTGGTGGTGGCTCTCATGTGGCGGTAAACCTTGCGGCCGCTATTGCTTTGGATAAAACGAAGTCGTCTGTGTTGGTTGATTGTAATTTATATGCTCCTTCTGTTGGCCAGTATATGCCTGGGGGGGCAGACGTCGGCTTGACGGATTATTTGGATGATACATCGGTAAGCTGTGAGGATATTGTTTACGGGACGGGGGTGAAGAGAATGAGAGCTATCCCCGTGGGCAACAATAAAGACGGTGGTACGGAAAAACTCGCCTCTGGGCGTATGCGACAGCTTGTGTCGGAGCTAAAGGCGCGTTATTCCGATCGTTATGTGATTATTGATGCGCCTTCTGTTTCTAATTATGAAGCGGAGGTTCAAATACTTTCTGAATTGTGTGATTTTGTCTTGCTTGTTGTGCCGTCGGGCCAAATAACAGAAAGTGTTTTAAATGCCCATATAGAGCGAATAGGTAAGGAAAATCTAGCTGGTGTTGTATTTAATGAGCGCTAGCCGAGTTGTTGCAGTGAGTGGGAGTACTCTTTAGGTATGTTTCAATATTATTTAGATCTTATTGTGGCGGCAAAAAGAGAGCTTATTCGCTTTCGCTTTGGTGTGGCCGTTTTATTTACCATTATTTTGTTGGCTGTATTATTTGTTGGTTCTAAGTGGCCTCAGAGATATGTCTCAACGTCAGTTATTGCTGTTGATGTGACTAATGTTATTGAGCCACTACTGAGGGGCGCTGCTGAAGTTACTGATTTGGATGTAACTGAAAAGGTCGGAGATGTCATTAGCTCGAAGCGCGTATTGGAAGCTGCTTTGTTAAGAATATATCCTGAGGCTGCAGGTTATAGCCCGCAAAGATTAGAGAATGAAGTAAAGCAGTTACGTGCCAATTTGGGTATTGTCGTTTCGCGCCGAAGACCTCACACGGTTGTTTCTTTTGGTTCGGCGAGCCCAACGGGGGCCTATGAATCTTTAACTGCAATTGTTGAAGTCTTTTTGGAGGATCGCGTTGCAGAAAAGCAAAAGGATAGTTTCGAAGCTTATAACTTTATTAATGCTCAAGTCGTTGAGTATAAAAAGCAGCTCGAGTCTGCAGAGCAAAAGCTGAAAGCATTTAAAGCTCAAAGTGTGGATGCCTCCGAAAGCGATGTTCGCAAACGTGTTAATTCACTTACTGCAGAAATTAAAGATTTACAGGTTGAAATCGAAGAGACGGAAGAAACGATAAGAACAACGCGCAGACAATTAAAGACCGAAGGCCAGTATCTTGAAGTACGCTCTAGAAGTATCGCCTTGGAGGAGCGCCGTAAAAGTTTGCAGGATGAACTGGACCGCCTAAGGTTGTCGTATCAGGATTCTTACCCTGATGTTATGGCATTAAAGCGTCAATTGGCAGAATTAGATGAGGCATTGAGGGTTAATTTGGAAGCGGCAGGTTTGCAGTCTGCAGGACAGGCTTCGGAATTGCCTCTGTATGAAGAGCTTCGAAAGCAGGCCTCTTCGGCTGAGGTTCAGGTGTTAACTCAGCGTCGCCGATTGGCTGCGCTAGAAAGCCAGTTAGAGGATGAGTACCGCCTTGCGGGGCAAGTTGCGGACAGGCAAGCAGAATTGTTGGATCTAACAAGAGATTACGATGTTACCAAAAGCGTATACGAGGAAATGCTTGAAAGGAAGGAAAACGCAAAATTAACAGTGGCGTTGAATAATGAAGGGCAAGGGGAAAATTACAAGTTAATTGAATCCCCTAATTATCCTTTATCTCCATCTGGGTTGAATCCAATTGTCATCTTTTTGCTGGCACCTATATTGGCGGCTGGGTTTCCTTTAGGGTTGGTGTTTGTTTATGTGTTCTTGGACCCTAGGATTAGGTCGTCCTCGCAGCTGCGTTCTATTTTGCCGGAAGGTGTTGGCTTGCTAGCTTCTATTCCTTATCAAAGCACCCCTTTGGGAGTGCGTTTGATGCGTAAGGATATGATCTTGCTTGGTCTGTGGGTGGTTTGCTTGATGGGTTTTTACGGTTATCTTGCATATATTCAAATTATTGGGCAGGTAGTGGACTAGAAAATAATTGACACGCCCCTTTATGTCGATTGAGCCCTGTCTTGGGGCCTAAATATTTTTAGGCTGGAGTTGCTCAGCTGTGAAGCTATTATAAAGTTTGGTAAACCCCTGCTTTGCAGAGGTTGTATGCCGCGGTAAAGGTACTCTCAAGTCTTGATCGAAAGACAAGGGAGGAACCTATGCGAGGCTATAAAAGCTTGTGCCATACGTGTTTGGGATTGGTAAGTACCACGTTGTGTTTATTCCTAAAAATGGCGAAAGTTGATGTTTGATGTTATTCGAAAGCACTTAGGTGAAGTGTTTCAAGATCTGGCTCGGCAGAAAGGTGTCGTGGTTGAGGGCTGGCACCTGATGTCAGGTCATGTCCGTGTGTGCTTGAGTTTTCCGCCTAAATTGGCGGTATCTAATGTGGTTGGTTTTATAAAAGGGAAGAGTGCAATATCAATCGCTCGAAAATTCAAGGGCCGGAAAAGGAGTTTTAATGGCGAAGCATTTTGGCGCAAAGGCTATTATGTTTCTACCTATTGGTTTAGATGAAGAAATGATTTAAAGGGTATATTGCAATCAAGAAGTTAATAAGATTTGTCGCGATCAGTTGAATCTAAAATAGAGTGATTTTCGCCCTGAGCGTCTAGTTAAGCTCTTTTGGGGCGTCACTCTCTAAACCTCCCGCTTTGCGAGAGGTCAGCTAACTGGTACATTTCTGAGCGGAGTGGCTAATTCGGTCTGACTCTATAAACTATATCCATTTATCCTTGGTCTTTGTCTAAATAAGTTTCATGCCCCTTCGTTAGGGGGGAGTGTTTTTTACTCAATTCTTAGTGCTGTCGATTTCAAGCTCTTTCGCCAGGCTGGAAAGCAAAGTAATTATTGATTTGCAGTAGGGTTTAATTTTGAACGATATTTGTAAAGTTGGAGTGGTGGTCATTGGTCGTAATGAGGGTGAGCGCTTAAAAGTATGTTTGAGGTCGATTCCTAGTGGAACGCCCGTGGTCTATGTTGATTCAGGTTCGCAGGATGGGAGTTTGGAGTTTGCTAAGGGGGTTGGGGTTACAGTCATTAGCTTGGATTTAACGTTCAAATTTACAGCGGCAAGAGCTCGAAACGAGGGTTGGAGAACTCTTTTGGCTGAATATCCGAGCATAGAATATATTCAGTTTGTTGACGGTGATTGCGAACTTTGTCAAGGATGGCTAACTGAAGCCGAAAGTTTCTTGGGCGGTAATCAGCGGTATGCCATTGCTTGTGGGCGAAGGCGAGAGCGTTACCCTGAAGCTTCGCCATATAATTGGATATGTGATGTTGAGTGGAATACCCCAGTTGGAGATGCTCGCTCATGCGGTGGAGACGCTCTTATAAGAGTAGAGGCTATTTTATTGGTAGGCGGATATAGAGATTCATTAGTCGCTGGTGAGGAACCGGATATGTGCTTGCGTCTGTCTGACGCGGGTTATTCTATACGGCGTATGGACTTAGAGATGACTTTACATGATGCAAATATTCATCGTTTTGGTCAGTGGTGGATGAGGGCTGTCAGGTGTGGTTTTGCTTATGCTAATGGTGCTTTTTTGCACGGTAGGGGGCGGCATAGACACTGGGTTAGAGAAATGAGACGTGCGGCTTTTTGGGGGGGAGTATTACCGCTTATAGTAATTTCATTATCGTGCGTATTTGGTTGGCTTGGGCTTTTATTATTGATGCTTTATGTAGCTTCTTTTGTAAAAGGGGGGCTGAATGCTCCTCAAAGTGTCGACAAGCCCTGGCTTTGGTCTATGTTCATGCTTACGTCAAAATTCCCAGAGTTTATTGGTGTTGTGAGCTTCTACTGGGGGAGATTGGCAAGAGTGCAATCGAAGATAATTGAGTATAAGTAATGAACGTGATAACAGGCTCATGATATGAATGTTTGCTATTTGATTAATCAGTACCCGAAGATAAGCCATACGTTTATTCGGCGCGAAATCTTAGCTTTGGAGGAGCTAGGTGCTGTGGTTAAGAGGGTCTCTATTCGGCGTCCGCCTGAGCCGCCGGTTGATGCGGTTGATAAAGCAGAAGAACTAAAAACTGACTTTCTCCTTGATGGGAAATTCGTTTTTACATTAATTAAAATAGTACTCTGCGTGTTGGTTACATTGCCCTCATTCATTAAGGCTTTAACTGCTAGTTTGCAGCTGGGGCGGCGTGCAGGTGGAGCCTATGTGAAAAACTTATTTTATTTGTTGGAGGCGGCTTGGCTTTTAAATTATTGCAAAAAGCATCGAGTGGGTCATGTTCACGCGCATTTCGGAACCAATCCTGCGGCGGTAGCCTACTTGTGCCGCTTGATGGGCGGGCCTGAGTATAGTTTTACTGTTCACGGGCCTGAAGAGTTTGACGCGCCTATAGCTCTTTCTTTGACCGCAAAGATTCGCGAGGCTAAATTTGTCGCAGCAATTACATCTTACTGCAAAAGCCAGCTCTATCGTTGGGCTGACTTTGGCGATTGGGATAAAATTGTAGAAATACATTGTGCTATTGATAGTGGCATGCTGGCCTCCTCCTTAGAGGAGGTAGACCGATATCGTTTAGTGTCAATTGGGCGTTTATGTGAGCAAAAAGGGCAGCTTATTTTGCTTCGGGCCATCAAAGCGCTGATGGAAAAACATCCGAGAATTACTTTGCATTTGGTTGGTGATGGAGATTACCGACAATACTTCGAATCATTTATAAAGCAAGAGGGCTTGCTCTCGAATGTGAAAATATTAGGCTGGATGTCGACCCAAAGCATAATTTCTGAGCTAGATAAGTGTACAGCAATGGTTCTTCCCAGTTTTGCGGAGGGTCTGCCTGTCGTTATTATGGAGTCGTTTGCGAGGTCGAGGCCTGTGATCACGACTTATATAGCGGGCATTCCTGAGTTGGTTAGCCAAAGTAATGGTTGGTTAGTACCTGCCGGTGACGAAGAGGCACTTGTAAAGGCAATAGATGAGCTATTGACTAGCTCAATGGATGATCGCGAAGCTAAAGGGCGTGCAGGTTATGCGGCGGTGCTGGAGCGACATGACTCTAAAAAAGAGGCGGTCAAATTGCTAAACATGTTTAAAGGTAAGTAGGGTTGTGACTATATTGCTAATTGCATTTGTACTCATCTTGTGTGTTCCCTCATACTTTCTTAGTTTAGAGATTGTGCTTGGTGTGTTTTTGGGCCGTCGGAGCAAAGGTAAAACTCTGATTGATGAGGGCGATCAAGTTAGTTCGGTGATATTAATACCCGCTCATAACGAAGAGAGCATCATTGCTGAAACTTTGTTGAGTCTTACAGCTGAGTTAACTCCTAATGACCGAGTGGTAATCGTCGCAGACAACTGTTCAGACAGTACAGCAAAAATTGCTAAATCTTTTAATTTTACAGTGCTTGAGCGTACTAATTCGCAATGCAGGGGGAAGGGGTTTGCTTTAGCTCACGGGGTGAGCTTTTTAGAGGAGGAGGGTGCTGAGGTTGACGTGGTTGTCGTCTTGGATGCCGATTGTGTTTTTGAGGCAGGCTCTTTAAGGCAGTTAATTTTATGTGCATCAAGAAAGCAAGCTCCTGTACAGGGATCTTATTTGCTTCATTTGCCTGAAGGTTCAAAATCGCATCATAAAGTTTCAGAGTTTGCTATCTATATAAAGAACCATGTTCGTCCTGCTGGGTTAGCATCTCTGGGCGGCAGTGTTCCTATCACTGGGTCAGGTTTTGCTGTTCCTTTTCATTTGCTTCGACGAGTGAGTTTGGCGTCAGGTGAAATAGTTGAGGATATGAAACTCGGGGTGGATCTTATGCTTCAAGGCTACGGAACTGCTTTTTGCCCCCAAGCTACTATTCGCAGTTTACTACCGTTGACTCAGGATGTTGCGGATGGACAGCGTAAACGCTGGGAACATGGGCATTTGAGTGTTATTGCGCGTTATTTTCCTCGCTTGTTTAGTAGGGGCCTTTTTCGCGCAAATACGAAGCTGATATTCACTGCGCTAGATTTTAGTGTGCTGCCGCTGGTTTTTCTTTTGGCAGTTAATTCGCTTTTATTACTGTTTTTTCTCCTTTTCGCTGTTCTACTGAATTCTTGGGTGCCATTTTTAATAATATTGGGTGCTCAGCTGTTTGTTCTTCTGAGCTTGTTTGTTGCTAATGTTTTTTCTCGTCCAAGATACTTGAAGATTACTGATGCGTTTTATGCGTTAAGGTTTATTGCTGGAAAGGTAACCGTGTATACTGCCTTGGTTTCTGGTAAAAAATCTTCTTGGGTAAAGACTCAGCGAGATAAACATTGATTTTAATGCGTGCTATTTCTAGCTGTATTATGTTCGCGACGTTTAATTGATGCTGACCATCGTAATCATTTTCGGAGTGGATTCGCCCTACTATTTAGAGGTGATTGTAACGGGGTGATTGTAAGAGTTCTTATATGGTGGTCTCAAATGATGGCGGTAACTAAAGGGGATGTGGTTGTGTTGACCTGGCGCCGCTCTCTTACCTAATTGAATTCTTTTATATAATCACTTGTCAACTCTGGTTACCTTGAAGTTCGCCTTTCTCGCTATATCTATGATGCTTGTAAATATTCAATATTGATTAATGGTTGTGGTGTTTTTATGTCTGAGGGAGGTTCGATCTCCAGTAAAACAACTGAAACAGTAAAATCTGGAGCCGTATGGACCGTGTTAGGTTTTGGGTTTCAAAAAATTTTACAGCTCTCTTCCAGTCTTGTGTTAACTCGGCTTCTTTTTCCCGAAGCTTTTGGGTTGATGGCGTTGGTCAATGTTTTCATCATGGGTTTAATTATGTTAAGCGATGTGGGTATTAAACCTGCAATTGTTCAGATGAGTGAAGGAGCTGATGAGGATTTTTTAAATACTGCATGGACCATTCAAGTGGTCAGGGGATTTGTGCTTTGGCTGCTTCTGTGCATTACAGCATATCCTTTGTCAATCTTTTATGGCGAACCTGATTTATTTAAATTATTGATCTTTTGCGGCTCTATTAGCGCCATATCTGGCTTTGCCACCATTGGGATGGCCTTGGCTCAGAGAGATATGAAGGTCAAGCGCTCAATATCTGTAAAGCTGGCGGGCCAGGTCTTTTCAATATTTACAATGATTACCTTAGCTCTTACCTATAAAAGCGTATGGGCGCTCGCAGTTGGTACTGTTGTAGGAGTTGTTGTTGAAGTTATTGCTGGGTACCTTCTTCTCGGTGGACACCGCCACCGTTTGCAATTTCATTTTGCCTCTGCTCTCAGTTTACTTCGTTTTGGCAAATGGATATTTTTTTCGACATTGCTTTTCTATATTGGTGGACAGGGAAGTCGAGCTATCCAAGGTGGCTTGGTTTCAGTTGAAGAACTCGGCATTATAGCTATTGCTGCGACAATCTCCCTAATGCCTGGCGAGCTTGTTCAGCAGCTTGTTAGCCGTTTGGTTTTTCCTGTGTTGTCTCGAGTTAATCGTGAAAATAGTGAGCAGTTTGTTCCAACCCTAAAGGCTTTTCGATTGCGAGTTGTGGCATGCGCGCTGCCTCTTTTTCTTGTCATTTCGATGGTCTCCAGCTTTGCAATTGGGCTGCTATATGACGAACGTTACGCATTAGCCGGTCCCATTCTTGCCATCATGGTATTGAGCGAATCTATATTGACGTTAACATTGCTCTACAAGAACGCATTTCTAGCGTTGGGGCGAGTTAACATTCATTTCTTATATGACCTATTGCTTGCGATAGTGCGCGTTGCAGGTATGTTGGTGGGTTTTTATTCTGGTGGTATTCTGGGTATGTTCTTTGGTGTTGGTGTTGGAAACATCATTTTTTACTGTGTGGTTACAATATTTGCCCAGCGTGCGAGGCTAACTAGTTTGGGAGTCGACTTTTTTGCTTTGTTAGGCCTTCTGTTGTTTGGTGTTCTAAGTATGGTGATCAATCTAGGTGGCGAAGCTGTTTTTCGGGGTTTCTGACTTCTAGCTGTTTTGGGGCGAGCTTTATGTCGCTTGTTTGAATTGGTCTGGTCACTGTTTAGTTATTTCTAATTGTGAGGTTCTATGACTTTTGTTGTTGTGGTTGCTGTTACGGGTGGTGAGGGCTTGGATTAAATTGCGGCTTGGCAGAGATATGCACCTTGTGGAGTATAAATAGCTATTTACAAGATGCATGGCGACTAAAGAGTTATTTGCCCCAGGGGTTTTGGTAAACCCCGATCTTTTGTTTCAATATAAGAAGAAAGAAAGGCATGTCTTCAAGTAGGTAGCGTCTTATTAGTCGTTTAGGCTCTTGAAACATGCGGTATACCCATTCGGTTCCTGACTTCGTCATCCATTTAGGTGCGCGCTTGAGGTTGCCAGCCTCAAACTCAATTGTGGCACCTATAGCCAGATGAATTTTAATGTTGGGTAGTGCATCTTTGTGTTCGAATAGCCACTTCTCTTGCTTAGGGGCACCTACACCAATGGCCAGCACAGACGCTTGGCTTTCGTTAATAAGGCGTATGATTTTGTTATTTTCTTCTTCGTTGCTTTCAAAGCCAAAAGGTGGAGAGTAAGCGCCGACAACAATTTCTCTTGAGACTCGCTTGTTAACGTTTTCTTGCGCTTGTAGTACTGAGGTTTCTGTTCCGCCAAGTAAGAATATGGTTGTTGATTGGTTGTCTTTATGGTGATTGCAAAATGCAGGAAAGAAGTCTGAGCCAGTAATTTGTGCTTTGAGGGCATTCTGGCGAGATAGTAAGCCACTTAAGGCAAAAATAATCCGGCTATCGCACACGGTGTAGTCGGCTTGTTGGTAACAGCTGTAAAAGGATTTATCCTTTTGGAGTTTCATTAAGTGGTCTATATTGGGAGTAACAACGACTCCGTGCGTAAGGTTCTCAAGTAGCTCGGCTTGGGTGATGTTGTCGAAAGTGACATTTAGTATGGTGCTTTGGGCAAACTTCATGGAGTTATAATCCTAAGGAATGGGGCGTTGAGCGACTTGGCGGTTGCTCGATAAATCAAACGATAATAATAGGCATGCCCCCCCTTTAAGTCTAGGGCTACGTGCTGTCGCGAATTTAGATGTAATGGTGAGCATAGCCGCATGGCGAGTTTCGAAAACTTACTAAAAATGTATTTATCTGGAGAGCGAAGCTTTTTAGATGTTGTTGAGTACTGGGCGAATAAGAACCCGGGTAATAAAGCGCTATCGGCTATAGATGGTGAGCTGAGCTACGCAGCGCTAATGTTAAGAGTTAACATGATCTCCCAGCGTTTAACTGAGTTCGGTATTTCAAAGAGTGATCTTGTTGCTGTTAGTGTAGATAGAACAGTTAATTTATTGCCTTTATTGCTTGGTATTTGGTCGGTAGGAGCGGCTTACGTGCCTGTCGATCCATCCTACCCTTATAATCGCAGGAAATACATTATCAAGGATTCCTGTGTCAGACTGATAGTTTGTGATGATATCAGCGAAAGCTTTGATGGGGTTGCAAGTATTAAATTGCTTGATCTTGTGGGAGGTGCAGATGCTGGTGATCTGCCTTGCAGGGTTAATGACACACAGACGCTAGCCTATCTTATTTACACTTCTGGCTCTACGGGGGAGCCCAAAGGGGTGATGGTTTCTTGTGGCAATGTCGCTAACTTTTTAACCTCTATGCGAGTTCAGCCTGGAATGACAGCAACAGACCGCTTGCTGGCCACAACAACGATTTCTTTTGATATTCATGTTCTCGAGTTATTTCTGCCGCTGTTAACGGGTGGTCAGGTGATTATCGCATCGTCTACAGAAGTGCGTTCATTGGTGGATATTCAGCGTTTAATCGACGATTGTTACATTACGGTTATGCAGGCGACGCCAGCAACGTGGCGGTTGGTGCTTTCGGGTGATTGGAGCCCTGCGTTACCGCTTAAAATATTAGTAGGCGGGGAAGCTTTTCCCAGTGATTTACTACCGCGGATGCTCGCTTGCGGTGATGATGTTTGGAATATGTACGGCCCTACCGAAACAACGGTGTGGTCTACTTGCCATAAGGTATCGGACTCGGATGCCGTGCCGTGCATAGGGTTGCCGATTCAAAACACGGTCACTTTTATTGTGGATTCGAATAATAATTTGGTTCCGCGTGGTGAATCCGGCGAGCTACTGATTGGCGGCGAGGGTGTGACTTTAGGATATAGGGGGAAACAGGCGTTAACTCAAGAAAGGTTTATTTCCCTGCCAGATTTGTCCGATGGCGTGCTTTACCGTACAGGTGATTTAGTTAAGGCGGATCAGCAGGGTTGCTTACATTATATTAACCGCCTAGACAATCAAATAAAGATTCGCGGCTTTCGGATTGAACCTGGAGATATAGAGGGGGCGCTTGGTCAATATAAAGAGCTTGAGTGTGCTGTTGTTGTTGTCTGCACTCTATCTGTTGGTGATGAGCGCTTAGTGGCCTTCTACACGGGGGCAGCACTCGATTCGCAGGCGCTTCGTAAGCACTGCGGTCAATTATTGCCAGCGCACATGGTTCCCCAGCATTTTATTTATTTAAAAGAGTTTCCTAAAACAGATAATCAAAAAATAAATCGTAAAGCCCTTCAATTGCAAGGTGCTGATTATCTTCATGAGGGTGTATATGCCGAAAGTGACGTTAATGGGGCGGCCCGAGATGACAGGGATAGAAGTGTTATTGCTGTATGGGAAATCGCCTTAGGCGTTGGTGGCATTGGGATCGACGACGATTTCTTCGATTTAGGGGGGCATTCGCTGTTAGCCTTCCCTGTTGTTGAAGCAATGAGTAAGGCCACTGGATTGTCATATGCGCCAAGTGATTTATTCGAGCGCCCAACGGTTAGGTCTATATTGAATGAGGTTAATGGTCCTCAAGGAGCTGCGAGCGTCGTTAAATTAAATAAAGGTCGTGATGACGCGACTCCAATCTTTTGCTTGTGTGGCGTTAATATTTATTTGGAATTAGCGACTAAATTTGAAAGCAACCCTGTATACGGTATGTTTGCGCAGCAAGAGATAGCTTTAATCGGCGCAGCGAATAGTGACGCCACCATCCAGGTTTCAATTCCTGCATTAGTTGAGGCTTATGTCGATGCAATATTGCGGCAGCGAGAGTTTGGTGAGGTTATTTTAGTGGGGTTATCTTTTGGCGGTATATTATCCGTGGAGGTAGCGAAAGCATTGGAGGCTAAAGGTGTCGAGGTTAAGGCAACTATTATGCTCGATGCTTATTTACCGGGTTGTGCTCAGAGAACCCTAAGGAAAACTCTTATCGATGCCTGCTTTCGAGTAAAAACTAGAGGTGTGATGGCCTCATTAAGAGGAGCTTACAAAAGATGTTGTCGTTGGTTAGGGAAGCAAAGCATAGCTCCTTACGTCATTAGTCTGGAGGTTAATGAGCTGGCGAGGGAGCGGATGTTTGATCAAATCTCCTATGGCTATAGATGCCAGGCTAGGTCGTTTTCTGGCGACGTTCTGCTTATAAAAGCGACGCGCACCGATTTTGGTTTAGGGTTTCAAGCTAGTGAAGACTATGATTGGAATGGGTTGATTAGTGGTGAGGTGGCGATTTGTAGTGTGGATGCTGATCATACTGGCATGATGAAGGGGGAGGCAATTGACTCTGTGTATTGTCATATTAAAGAGTATTTAGATCAAAGGCGTTGATGTGACTGGCATTAAAATTTCTTGCGTGTGCTATTCCGGGCTAGAAGGGTTTAACCATTTATACCAAGAATGGTTTGATTTGGCGACGTCAAAGGCGACACATTTTTTGCACTTTCCTGGCTGGTATCAAGCTGGACTTGAAAGGCTCGATAGTTCTAAAAAAGTTTTTTTCGTTGCGATTTACTCTTCAGCTGGCCTTGTTGCAGTCCTTCCTTTGGAGCTTGTTTGTCAGCGTATTCGATCAATTGAAGTGCCTTTGCTGCAATTATTTTACCCCAATGAAATGGGCGTTAATGATATTTTTACTACGATCGATCTTAATCCAAAACTACAAGAGATAACGCAGTTTTTGCGCCGTGAGTTACCTTTCTTTGCGTTGATTAAATGGCAGTGTATCAGTGAGGATCGAGGGGCTGCTTTAGGTATGCCTGTTCGGCTTTCTCATAGTTCTAAATATTTGGATTTTTCTGCAGGTGCAGATGAGTTTTGGGGTGGGTATAGTAAAAAATTTGTTAAAGGGTTGTTGAAAAAAGCGAGGAAAGCAGAGCAGCTAGGTAATCTTAGGCTTGAGTGCGCAAGAGATACTGAAGCTCTAGAGGCTGCATTTTCAATATTCTTAGGTGTTGAAGACTCTGGCTGGAAGGGCGAGAAGGGTACAAGCATCATCAAGCAGCCAGAGAAGTTGGCGTATTACAAAACACTTTTATCTGAATATGGTAAAGCTCGAAGCTGTCAGATCAACGTGCTTTGGGTGGGTGAACAGCCTATTGCCGCCCAATTTGGCATTGTCGCTGGAGATACGCTGCATTTATTGAAAATTGGTTTTGATGAGCAATTCTCAGATGTTAGTCCTGGCTATTTAATTCTTGAACGACTAGTTAATCACTTGGCCGGCGAAGGTTCAATTAATCGAATTAGCTTCGTTACAGGGGTAGGTTGGATTGACCGCTGGAAGCCTTCGGGGGTCAATATTGGTGTATTTTATTCTGATAATGGTTCTTGGTGGAGCAAAAGTATTATACGTTTAATCTATTCTAGGTTGGTGCAGAGGTTTCTTGCGAAGCAACGACGCTAGCAAGTTTTTCCGAGGCGTGATTTCCCGCCTCGAAGGGAAGAGGCGTACTCTGTTTGTAAATAATAGACATTTCAGTTCTTTTTAATGCCAATCAGCGTTTCTATATTCTTGATGATTTGGTTCGCACCAACGACGGAAAGGTGGTCCTTGTCGTAGTAGTACGATTGTGTTTGTGTGCCAACTAAGCAGCTGTCTCCACAAAATGTATCTGTTAAGTCTGCAATTTCAAGGTTAGGGTATTTCTTTTGGGTTAATTGAAAAAGATTTGTTACATAGCCTTGCATTGCTTGATGCTCAGTTTTCCGCACGGACATGGCATTGAGGGCTGTTACTACATTAAGGCTATTGTAAGCCTTGTAGTAGATTTCCTCTGGGATAAATTTTTGTTGGGGAACTTGTTGAAGCAGGGTAACTTTCGTCCCAATGCTTGCGTAAGCTTCTATTGTCTCTATTAGCCCCCGCTCAAAGGCTTTTATTGAGTTTTCCTGATTTTTTGTTGTATCTTTAGTTGTGCCAATGTAGGAAAACTGATCTCCGCCATACCCCCCCACGGTGTAATAAGACCATCTGGCAACGAGAATAACCTGCGGTATCTTGTTGTCTCGAACATATTCCCAGACCCGCTTATTTAATTGGAAGCAATTTCTTTCTTGTTGGTCTGGGCGAAGTGCATGGACGCCAAGAAAGGGTGTGCATTGGCGGATGCCGGCGTAAAAACCTGTGGTATTGGTGTTTTCTGCCGCTTGCTTAAATGCACCATAAGTGACCAGTAAGTGGCTGTCGCCGAATACCATGAAGTCTATGGTTTTGGCTGTTTCTTTTTTTCCAATAATGCAGCCCCATTTTTCCGAGATATGCGGAGTGGGGAGATCAAAGCATTCGTATGCGTTAAGCCCGCGCCTAAAGGATTTTGTGAGTTCGGCTGGAATGTCAAAACGTTCTGGTAGGCCTTCTTTTTTGTGTCCTAGCAGCCCTAAACCAATAAATAATAAGATAAAAGGCGTGCAGCACATTAGCAGGGTATTCCTTGATATAAGAAACTTCCCGTTAATAGAGCGGCGAAAAGGCCTTTCGACCCATCTCCATGTAACCGCGGCGAGAACAAAAGATAATAGTGCTAGGCTAATCATTAGAAGTATAGGCGGCTGCGTGAGCAGTTTAACTCTAGCAAAAGCAAGTAAGGGTTGATGCCACAGATATGCGCTGTAACTCACCAGGCCAATGCCGACAAATAGTTTTAGCGATAAGACTTTTGCTACCCACGTGCTGCTTGAAAACAGGATGATAAGGCAAGTACCTAGTACTGGAATAAGTGTGAAATATGAGGGGAAGGGCAGGTCTTCATGTAAGAGAAAAAATGATGCCAAAATCAAAAATAGCCCTAGGCTAGAAAGATGCTTATTGGATATTGGCTCGCGATTAAATAGAAAAAATGCGACGAGCGACCCGGCTAATAATTCCCATGCTCGAGTTGGTAGTATGTAAAAACTGGCTGAAGGCATATGGCGAGAAAGCCACTGAGCAAAAATAAAGCTCGCCAGTGCAATAAATGCAATAAGGTAACTAATGTTTCGCCGGCCTAAACGCCAAGCAATAAGGATAAAAAGCGGGAATAAAATATAGTATTGCTCTTCAACCGCTAAGCTCCAAGTATGCAGTAGCGGTTTTTCATCTGCTTCGGCAGAGAAATATCCGCTTTGCTTCCAAAATAAAAAATTTGATATAAAAAAAGTGACTGCAATAAGGCTTTGAGAAAAATCTTTGTGTTGTGATGGCACCATCCAAAGCCAGGCGAGCGGTAAACAGCAGAGCATGACTAAGAATAGGGCTGGCAGGATTCGGCGCGCACGCCTCTCATAAAATGTCAGTAGGGAAAAGTTATCTTGCGCGCGCTGTTCTAGTATAATGCTTGTAATTAAATAACCGCTAATGACAAAGAATATATCTACACCAACAAATCCCCCGCTCAGCCACGATAGGCCCGCGTGAAAAAAAATAACAGGGATGACGGCGAGAGCTCTTAACCCATCAATTTCTCTTCGGTATTGCATGTGTAGAATGGTCCAAATTGGGATGCTGGTGGTTGTATTGTTGGCTGCAAAAGTTGTGTAGGCTAATAGTTGTATAGGCTAATAAGGGCCTGTGATTATCCAATGTCTGGGCTGCAATTACGCTATAGACGTTTGGCTGCGCGTTTTGGCATATTAAGTAATTACCCTTTAGTTACCGCGCCGGATTGAAGTGTAACTTATAACGCTAGAGCTTAAGCTGTAATGGTTTTTATAGTGTGAACGGTTGTAAGCACGATTTATACCATGATTGTGCAGGTTGGAGTGGGTAAATGCCAATTTACTTCGTATGTAGGTCTGTATTATGTAGTCAGGCCATTTTTCCTGCATATAGAGGCACTAAATTTTTAGCAAAAGTTATTTTTTGTAAACTACCTCGACAATCGACAACGCTTGTAGAGTTCTGTAATTTGCGTTTTCTAAAATGCTATCTTGCCGCGCCGGATATAGTAAAACGAAAGACTAGGTAAAAATATATATGTTTAATAAACAAGTAGGTGCGTGTTGCTTATCCATGGTTTTGGCTTGTGCTACCCACGCCAGTGAGTTTGTTGTCACTGCAGAGCTCGATATAGAGGCCGTTGATAACCCTACTAATGAGTCGGAAAATGAGCTAAAAATTAAGGAAAACCAATCGACGGCGTCAGTGGTGCTTGATGGTGAGTTGATTGGCCGTTACGCGCGTTTTATCTCCGATGCTTCTTATGAGGTGCGCCGTTATTCGAAGCAAAAAGATCAAAATCACGACTTGTTTTTGGGTTCAGCCGAGCTAGAGCTTGGGGAAGACGGGGGGCGAGTTTTTGGACGAGTAGCCCATAGTGCTCAAGAGCAGCTTATTCTATTATCTTTGGGGGATACGCCTGATAACTTAGATCGCCGTCGTATTACGTCTGCAACTTTAGGGGCAAGGCTAGGCCGGCGGGGTGCAAACCGTTTTACAGTTTATGCTAATTTGGCTGAAATGCGGCTGGATACGACAACGGAGAATGACTCCAGTCGCGCAGGCGGCGGTTTATCGTATAGTCGGCAAGTGAGTCCATTGAGTACATTTGGTGTGGAGCTAAGTGGGTATACTTTGGATTACATCAATACTGATGACCCTTCTTTTGATTACCGCCGTGCTAGTTTGTCTTGGAATACTGAGCTGCGTAAGCTCAACTATGCCATTCAGGTTGGGCAAAACAGCATTGGCAGTGAGGAGGATGATAGTGCGCCATATTACGATCTAAGTTTAGAGTATGACAATTCGGTGCACCAAGTGTCCATGCTGTTTAGGCAGTGGTTAACAGATACCTCGCAAGGGTCCGAGAATGGCGATTTAGGTGATGTATCAGGCCCCGATGGCCGCTTAGGTGTTAATGATCAGTATAAGCGACGCGATGCGAGTGTAGAGTGGAAGTTTTCGTCACTTTGTGGTCGATGTACTACTGCTTTAGGTATCGGTGCTGAGCGGGAGGACTACCGTCGAGAAACACAGCTCGATTCGCAAGAGTCTTTTGCTCAAGTGCAGCTTTCCTACAAGGCCCGGCGCACGCTTAGTGTAGATCTCTCTTATGAATACCGTGATGTGAGCTTCTTGCTAGATACCGACGATTACGACCAAATAAGTGCCCGCGCAGGCTTGGCTTGGAGTGAAGTGTTTAAACATGGCAGGTTGATGTTTTATGTAGAGCGCAAGGAGCGTAAAGCGGCAGCATTAACAGGCTCTTATGATCAAGGGTTCATTGGCGTTTCTTTTGATTACCAGCTCTACCGGCGGTAAGTGCAAAGGGTTGGTAAAACAGCTAAAGCTTTGCGGTGATTGGTCGATAGTAAGGATATGAATCATCGCTGAAAGGGAGCTTGTCACTCTTATGAATAGTCAGTCCGCAATTAAGTCGTATGCTAAAGTTCAATATCGCAGTGATGTTGAGATCGCGTCGCCCCACCGGCTAATCGATATGTTATATCAGGGGGCAATTGATCGTGTGGTGCAGGCCAAGGGAGCCATGCAGTATGGTAATGCAGAGCTCAAGGGTAAAAAGATTAACAGTGCTGTGAGTATTATTGGCGGCCTCAGGGAAAGCCTCAATACGCATGATGGCGGTGAATTGGCCCATAATCTTGATAACCTTTACATCTATATACAGCGCGCATTGTCCAATGCGCATTTGAAAAACGACGAAAAGCTATTGGATGAAGTGGTTACGCTTTTATCTGACTTGCAAAGTACGTGGAAGCAAATAGGTTAAACTCTGTGTTACAGCCCCGAGCGTCGGGGGCTTACATTCCTTTGTGAGGCATGAATCGCCTCGTTATTTACATCTCTTTTTGTTTTTTGGCTAGCCTTGTCTAAAAAAGTGCTTCACGATAGCAGCTCTTTTTCTATTTTCTCGTGTATCGCAATGTCTTTGATTCACCACCCCCTTGGCTTTCACTTCGATAACTCTTTTGTGCGCCTAGGCGAGGCTTTTAGTAGACCGGTTATGCCTACTGCCGTTTCTGGCCCCAGTCTTATTGTGTTTAATGAAGCGTTGGCTTACCAGTTAGGTGGCAAACCTTATAGTGCAGACTATTTAAGCTGTTTTTCTGGCAATGCTTTGCCAGAGGGTGCAAAGCCTATATCGCAGGTGTATGCCGGGCATCAGTTTGGCAGCTTTAATCCACAGCTCGGTGATGGTCGAGCGGTACTTCTTGGGGAGGTATTATCACCAAGGGGTAAGCGGTTTGATCTTCAATTGAAGGGCGCTGGTATTACGCCATTTTCGCGGGGAGGGGATGGGCGCGCAGCCTTAGGCCCTGTACTTCGTGAGTATTTAATGAGTGAGGCCATGCATGCTTTGGGTGTACCGACCACGAGGGCATTGGCGGCTGTTACAACAGGTGAGCAGGTTTGGCGAGAGCGCGCCTTTCCTGGTGCAATTTTGACGCGCATAGCTTCAAGTCATATTCGAATAGGTACCTTTGAATATTTTGCGCGCAAAGGGGCGCGCAATGAGGTTAAGGTTCTGGCAGATCATGTCATCACTCGCCATTACCCCGAGTGCTTATCTGCTTCAAATCCTTATTTGGCCTTGTTTGATTGTGTTGCTGATGCGCAAGCGCAACTGGTGGCCAAATGGATGAGTCTTGGCTTTGTGCACGGTGTTATGAATACCGACAATGCCAGTATCTGTGGGCAGACCATTGATTATGGACCATGCGCGTTTGTTGATGCTTTCAGTGAAAGTGCATCGTTCAGCTCTATTGATACAGGCGGGCGCTATGCATATGGTCGCCAAGGATCGATTATTCAATGGAATTTGGCGCGTTTTGCCGAATGTTTACTGTATTTATTCGATGATGATATTAATCGCGCTGTGAGCCTAGCTGAACGAAGATTGGCGGATTTCCCCGCGTTATTTGATCGCTATTGGTATGCATTAATGTCGGATAAGCTAGGGTTGTCTAAAGGTGCACCTGATGCGACCACCGACCTTTGTGCGAATTTAGTCAAAGATTTACTGATGTTAATGGAGCGCGGTAGTGCCGATTTCACGCTGAGCTTCAGGTGTCTAAGTCTTGGTTTAAAAAGTGGTGATTTTACACCGTTTGAAGCGTTATTTTCCGATCTTGAGGTTGTAGAAGTTCGGCATTGGGTCGTTCGCTGGAAAGAAGCGTTATTATTGATGGGCTTAGTTGATCGAGAGATTGCTGAGAATATGCTAAACGTGAATCCGAGTATTATTCCGAGAAATCATCAGGTTGAAAAGGCGTTGGCAGAAGCGTTAGAAGCTTATGATTCCAAATCGGATGAGCAGGTATTTCCGTATTTTAACAAGATGATTAAAGCGCTTAACACGCCTTATTGCATAGAGCATGATGGTGGTTTGTTGGCGGCTTCGCCACTAAATGGTGGCGCGGGATATCGAACCTTTTGCGGTACTTAGGGGGTGCTTAGGTTTAGCTTGCAATCTTGCGGTTAAACCGTTTCGTCTAAAGAGACGTCAGGGAAGGGTAAATTAGCAACGACGCAATTGCGGCCTTTATTTTTAGCTTGGTAAAGCGCTTTATCCGCGAGCATTACGAGGGCGCGTGAACTGAGTTCTTGGCTGTGCTCTGTTGCAGCCGAAACGCCAAGGCTTGCGCTTAAGGCTAATTGCCGCCCCTCAGGTAGTATTAGTGGGACATCAACAATTTGCTGCCTTAGCCTCCCAGCGACAGCAATAGCTGTGTTGACGGCGGTGCTAGGTAGTATGATTGCATATTCTTCACCGCCATAGCGGCATGCTATGTCCAGTCTTCTTAGTCCATGAATAACAGCGTTTGCTACATGCTGTATGGCGAGGTCACCTACTGGATGGCCGTAAAGATCATTGACTTGTTTAAAGTGGTCTATATCCAGCAGAATTAAGCTGGTGGGCTGCCCGCTTCTTCGGGTGCGCTCGAGCTCTTGATTGATTGCGTAGTTAAAGTGCCGCCTATTGTGTAACCCTGTTAGCTCGTCTCGATGTACTTCTTGCTCTAGTTTTTTAATGCGTGCATTCAGAAAAGCGACCTGCTGCTTAGTTTCTTCGCATTGATCCGCATTGGGGCATGTGTGGGTTATGGTTTCAGTCATTGTTCCCTCTGCATTTATTACTGTTAGAGCTTTAATTTTCAGAAGCTACTGTGGTGAGACTTCTTTGGCTATCGGGAATTGCTGACATTGACTCCACCAGCAAGGATGATCGGTATTGAACTCCATAAGCGCATCCCATTTTGGGGAGCTCTCCTGTTTCACGTGTTCAAGCGCCCCCCAGCTTCCCCATTTGCTTGAGCTACTTATGTCTACAAAGTGCATATGTAGCCCTCCGCCGTTGTTTTTCCATTCTGCTAGCATGGTGCTATAGGTATCTTTCATTCTAGGGTCTTTGTTGACTGCTTGATGAAAGACAATGGTGTCTTTATCGTCCTGAAGGGCTTTTCCATTAGCGGTTATATGCTGCCCCCCTTCATAGGCAACAAGAGAAAGATTGTATTCCTTTGCTACATTAGCCCAATATTTAACTGAGCTTGCAGTGGCTTCTTTTAGCCCTCGGTAGGCCTTTTGCTTTCGTTGCGTAGGGATAACTGAGCCTGTATTGATTTGCTGAAAGGCCATGTTAATACTGTTGGGGTGGTTAATTAGGTTTTTAAGGGGTTTGATTTGGTCAATGTTTTTTTTGCTTGGCCCGCTTAGCCCTGCGTCAAAATATGTTGTTATCGCCAGCGCATCTAGCCCATGTTTAAAGCAGGGAGCCTTTGCCCATAGTGGGCATTCTAATGCTGCTGAAGCTAAGCCTCTCCATCCAGTTTGAACGCCGAGTGTGCAAATAATTCGTTCGGGATTGTCTTTGAATGCTCCTTTTTTAAATGTATTACAAATTTCAGCTGTCCGCATCCCATGCCACTGCATAAAAGCATTCCCTTCTTTTTCCCATAGAGCTGCCCCTTGAGCGAGGGCATAGTGGGACTGCTTAAAGCTCCAGTTCCACACTTCGTTACTGTGCTCGATGTAGATAGGCAGTTCTGGGGATAGGTGGTGATGAAAAACTGAGGCAATATTTCCAGTAAAGACAGAGTCGGCCCAGTGCGGAATATTAATCCATGGAATGCTATTGAGTTTATTGCTTAAGAGTGATATCACTTCAAGGGGGACCCCATTCTTAGTCCAGCGCCTGTGTTTCATTTGGGGGCGTTGTCGCCATGTGTAGGGTTTTGAGTTGTTTGTTCTAAGCCAATCCATGTAACGTAGTGCTCTAAATTGACTGATTCTTTTTATCCAATCCGGATTGAATATTTCACCTTGCTGCCAGTGTGGCAGGTGCTCTACGGCAACAATCGAAATATTTGTGATGGGTTTTTTGGGGTTTACCCGTGTTACCTCGAGTAAGGCTGCACCCTTCTTTACGGTGATGTAGTCAACTCCTTGACGAGATTTCTCGGTGTTTTTTTTTGCGGCCCAGCGGTAGTCGATGATTCCATCACCTTCATAAAAAACCACATAATGCTGGTATAGCGGCGATTCGTTGGATGTTAAAAAAACTGTTCCAAGTGTTTGTCCTCGCTCAAGCTTCATGATCCAATCGTTCTCATCGGTGTGGATAGGCTTGGTGCTCTGCTTATTACGCCAATCTTTCCATTCGCGTGACTGTCTCATTAAATCTATGAAGGGTAGTTGGGTTGACCAGTCCGAAATTCCTTTTAATCCTATCCCCATGGATGGGTTGAGCACTTTATTTGAGGCGGTAGGTTTTGCTTGTTGTTCGGTAGGTTGAGCTAGGGTGGGGAGCGCAAGTGCCAAAACGAATAGTGCTAGAAAAACTAATGGCTGACGTGTGCTTGAAGAGCCGTTTTCGCTGTTTTGTTGCATTATTCGCACCTGCTGCTGTTGGGTGTGCTTTAGTTAATTAGCTGTTGTTTTGCGCAGCTAGGATAACCTCATTTTAAAATCTTGGTAAGAGAATGTCTTTACAGTTTCGAATTCACCCGTTTGGCTATTGGCCTTAATAATGGCGGGCAGGGGAATGCCGTTAAATGTTGTGTTTTTGACCATGGTGTAAATGGCCATGTCCTCGAACATCAAACGCTCTCCGATTTTTAAAGGCTGGTCAAAGCTGTAATCGCCAATCACATCACCCGATAAGCAGCTTGGGCCGCCTAGTCGATAGGTGTAGGGTTTTTCTGAAGCGTTACCTGCTCCAGTTATTTGGGGGCGATAGGGCATTTCCAACACGTCAGGCATGTGACAGGTTGCCGATGCATCGAGTATGGCCAGTTCCATATTATTGGTAAAAGTATCGAGTACCTCAGCAACAAAAATGCCAGCGTTTAATGCGATGGCTTCCCCCGGTTCTAAATACACCTGAACGTTATAAGCTTTGCTGAATGATTTTACGCGTTCTATTAGCGCGTCTACTTGGTAATCATCGCGGGTAATGTGGTGCCCTCCGCCAAAATTAATCCATTTCATTTGTGCCAAAAGGTGGCCAAAGCGCGATTCTACTGCATCAAGGGTGCGCGAAAGCGGAGCAAAGTCCTGCTCGCACAGGGTGTGAAAGTGCAGGCCGTCAATACCGGAAAGGTCTTGGTTTTCAAATTGGTGAAGCGGGATTCCCATGCGTGAACAAGGGGCGCATGGATCATAAATAGCGGTAGCGCCTTCTGAGTGCTCTGGGTTTATGCGTAAACCAAAGGATAGCTGTGGTCTTGCTTTTTGGGCTACCAGAGCTTGTGCTTTATATTGCTGCCACTGGTTGAACGAGTTAAAAACTACGTGATTTGAAAGTGCTAATACTTGTTCGATATCTTGTGGGCGGTAGGCGGCAGCATAGGTATGCACTTCACCGCCATATTCTTCACGCCCAAGTTGTGCTTCGTAAGGGCCACTGGCACAAGTGCCCGAGAGGTATTTCATTATAAGTGGGGCGACATCAAACATTGAAAAAGCTTTGAGCGCTAGAAGTACTTTAGCACCACTGCGGGCTTGTACATCGGCAAGTATTTGTAGGTTCTTTTCCAGTTGAACTTCATCGATGATGTAGCTAGGGCTGGGTACGCTGTGTATATCAAAATTTTCGAGGCTATGAGACACGCAAATATTCCGCGGAAGATATTGGTAGAAAAAAGCCGCTATTGTTAGCGGCTTTAGTAATTTGTTAGCTGGCTAGGCCGGTGTTTTTAAGCTCAACAACCGTCCAAGGTAGGCCGTAGCTGTTAAGGTCTTCCATAAAGGGGTCTGGGTCGAATTGTTCCATATTCCACACGCCGGCCTTCATCCATTTGCCTTCGAGCATCATCTTGGCGCCAATCATGGCGGGTACGCCAGTGGTGTAAGAGATGGCTTGCGATTGAACTTCTTCGTAGCAAGCTTCGTGATCGCAAATGTTGTAAATGTACATAATGCGTTCTTTGCCGTCTTTAATGCCTTTTGCAACACAGCCAATGCATGTTCTGCCTTTGGTTAGTGGCCCAAGGCTCGAGGGATCGGGCAAAACAGCTTTTAGAAATTGTAAGGGTACAATTTCTACACCGTTATATATGACGGGCTCTATGCCTGTCATGCCTACATTTTCGAGTACCTCTAGGTGTTTTAAATAAGCATCGCCGAATGTCATCCAGAAGCGTGCACGCTTAATTTCTGGGAAGTGCTTGGTAATGGATTCAAGCTCTTCATGGTACATCAGGTACATATTCTTGGGCCCGATCCCTTCGGGGAAGTCGTAGGTATCTTTAATGGATAATGGTGGGGTTTCCACCCATTGGCCATCTTGCCAGTAGCGTCCATTCGCCGTTACTTCGCGAATATTGATTTCTGGGTTGAAATTAGTAGCAAAGGGTTGCCCGTGGTCGCCGGCATTGCAATCAATAATATCTAACTCGTGGATCTCGTCAAAATAATGTTTTTTAAGATAGGCTGTATAAACATTGGTGACGCCTGGGTCAAAGCCGCTACCAAGCAAGGCCATAAGGCCTGCTTGCTCGAATTTATCTTGATATGCCCATTGCCAGCTATATTCAAACTTGGCTTCTTCTGGTGGTTCGTAGTTTGCTGTATCCATGTAGTGAATGCCGGCATTAAGGCAAGCATCCATTATGTGTAAATCTTGGTAGGGGAGGGCAACGTTAATGACTAAGCTAGGCTTTTCTTTTTCAAGTAGCGCTGTTAGCTCTGGGACATTGTCGGCATCCACTTGTGCTGTGCGAATAGGGCGTTTGAGTTGCGCGGCAATTTTTTTGCATTTGGCTTCGGTGCGGCTCGCTAAAATAATGTCGGTAAATACATCGGCCAGTTGTGCGCACTTGTGGGTAACAACACCGCCCACGCCACCGGCGCCAATAATTAAAACTTTGCTCATAAAATAAACCTCTGCTCGGTTCAGTGTTTAGTGTTTGGTTGAAGTTAGCGCTCGTAGTAGGTGTAGCCGCGCATGCTATCGCTAAAAGCATTCATAATTTTAAGGCGTTCTGCAGCGGTGATTTTCCCTTCGCGAACAGCAAGCTCGGCGTTGCGGCGGAAGCGGTCTTGCATTGTGCGCGGGTCATACTCCACGTAACTCAATACATCAGCAATGCTATCGCCTTCTATTTCATGAATAAATTCATAGTTGCCGTCGTCGTTAAACCGAATGCTCACAACGTTGGTATCACCAAAAAGGTTGTGTAAGTCGCCAAGGGTTTCTTGGTAGGCGCCAACTAAAAATGCACCGATGTAGTATTCCTCATCGGCTTTTTGTTCATGCAAGGCGATGGTTTTACGTGTACCTCTGCGGTCGGCAAAGCGATCTATTTTGCCGTCACAGTCACAAGTGATATCAGCAATAATTGCTTGTCTAGTCGGCTCTTCGTTTAGTCTGTGCAAGGGCATAACCGGGAAGACTTGGTCGATGGCCCACATGTCGGGTAGCGATTGAAACAGACTAAAGTTGCAATAATAAATATCGGATAACTGTTCTTTGAGCTTTTCAGCTTCATCTAATCCCCGGGGCATGTCATCGGCTATTGCAAGAATGCGCTGCATAACGGCAAGAAATAGGTTTTCAGCTAATGAGCGCGAGCGCAAATTAATTTGCCCACGCTTAAAAAGCTCACGTAGTTCATCGCGATAAAAAACGGCATCGTTGTAGCATTCTTGAATGTTGCGCTCGTTGGCGCTGCTAATTAAGTCCACCAAGTTGTGAATCATGGTGTTTTCGCTGGCGGGTATTTGCTCTGGAATTGTGCCGGGTTCGTAGGTTGCGACATCTAAAACGTTAAATACCAATAGCGACGAATAGGCCACGGTAGCGCGGCCCGATTCGGTCACAATTGTTGGGTGGGCGATGTTGAACGGGTCTAGCGTCGACATTAAAACGTCGACAATATCGGCGCAGTATTCATCAAGCGAATAGTTGCGCGAATGCACGTAGTTGGATTTTGAGCCATCGTAGTCAACGGCAAGGCCGCCACCTAAGTCAAGGTAACCCATACAGGCGCCTTCGCGCACTAGGTCCATATACACTTGGCAGGCTTCGAGCACGCCGGTGCGAATATCGCGAATATTCGGTATTTGCGAGCCTAAGTGATAATGCAGTAGCTGCAAGCAATCTAGCATATCTTCGGCTTTTAAATTATCGACCAGCTCTATCAATTGTGCTGTTGAAAGGCCAAAAATACTGCGGTCGCCGCTGGTTGCATTCCAGTGGCCGCCTACCATAGATGCAAGCTTAACGCGGGCGCCTATCATAGGCTTGATGCCCAATGCTCGGCTGCGTTCTAAGATTATCGGTAATTCAGAGGGTGTCTCAATTACGAAAAAGACTTTATAGCCCATGCTGCATGCTTGCAGGCCCAGGTCGATAAACTCTTGGTCTTTGTAGCCGTTGCACACAATACAAGCGTCGCGGTTTTCAAGGGTCGATAGAGCGATAATAAGTTCGGGCTTTGAGCCTGCTTCTAGGCCGTGATTGTAGGGCGCGCCAACTTGAGCAATTTCCTCAATAACATGGCACTGCTGGTTAACCTTAATAGGGAATACTCCGCGGTATTCGCCTTGGTAATTGCTATCTTTAATCGCTTTTCGAAAAGCTTCGTTTAGGCGCTTTATCTGTTGAGCGAGTAAGTCTTCAAAGCGGATAAGCACCGGCGCATCAAGGCCACGCTCACGCGATTGGCGTACGATATCGAGTACCGAAGCTTGCACTTTAACGTTGTTTTCTGTGGTGCTGGAAACGGCGACTTCGCCGTTTTCATCGATGGCGAAGTAACCTGCGCCCCACTCATTGATAGCATAAAGTTCTGCCGAATCGTCGGCAGACCAAAGCGGTCGAGATTTTGTATTCAATTCAAGGAAACCCTGTGTTGTGTGTCGAGCTGAACTGGTTAGTGAGGAAGTGCCTTATCGACACTTTTTGAGCTATTACTTAGTGAGCAATAGTGCCCAAAGCGACTGTGATCTATTGTTCTTTGCGGTGCTTGGGCGAGTGTTTGTTTACCACTGAAATCGGCGCGAACTATCGCAGATTTCTATAAAGTTGGCTACAGGAAAACAGTAATAACAAGACTTTTTTTCGCTTAAGTAAATAGCTTGCTGCGCACTGTTTCACGATACTGTTTTGGCGGTATGTGGTAGAGCTTTTTGAAGAGTCGGCTGAAGTGCTGTGGATCTTGGAAACCGGCGTGGTTGGCAACATCGGCAATGGATAGATTGCTCGTTTTTAGCAGGTCCTTTGCAATGCCCATGCGTTTGTTTTGCACATACTGCAATGGCGAGACGTTGAGCGCAGTTTTGAAGTGTCGATTAAGGCTGCGTACGCTCACGCTCAGCGAGCTGGCTAGCGCATTGATATTGAGTGCGGGCTGGCATTGATTTTGAATCGCGTTGAGCAGTTGCTCATCTAGCGTTGCCGTTGCTAGCGCGACTAACTCATTGGTGGTTGCAGGGTTAATAATATTCAGCCCGGCCTGCGTGAGAGGCTGCCTTATTTCGTGGAAGAAGTTGCGTTCTACCGCCTGCGCAATACGTAAGCCAAACCGTTCTTGAATAAAAAAAGCGGTTAGCTCAGCTAGTGCGTTAATGCTTGCCGTACAGAATATGCGTTCATGCCGAGTAATAAAGAGGTCTCTTTTAAGTTGTACATTAGGGTAACGGCGAGCGAATGCGTTAAAGAAGTGCCAGTGTGTTGTTGCGGGCTTGTGGTCGAGCACGCCTGTTTCGGCCAGTAAACATACACCAGTGCCCACCGCAGCAATGGTGTGATGTGGCGCAATGTCCTTTAGCCAGGCGCTAGTTTTTGCTTGTTGCTCGATGATGTTGACGGGGTTGCGCCAGAGCGCAGGTAAAAACACAAGGCTACCTGCGGCAAGCGGTTCGTCTAAGGCTGTAGCAGGGAGGGTTAACCCTGTGTGGGTCTCGACGGGAAGCCCTTGTTCACTGCGAAAGCTAATGGCTAGCGGAGCCTGCTTAGGCGATTTCACTTTGGCCATTTCCCATGCTGCACGCAGCATTTCTAGCGGTAAGGTCACGCTAGTTGCCAGCATGTTTGGGCATAATACAAAGGTTATTGATGTCATGAGGCGGTTGGCGGTTAATGCAAGAGTCGAGAGGGGTGGCTGGTTTGGCTAGAATGGTTATATTTGTGGCCATTATGACCTGTTGATGTAGGAGCTACAAGCATACACTTCGCGCGTTTAGTGAATTTTTAGGTAATGTTTGTGACTCGACTCCCAGTAATTACCGCCTTTGGCGGTTTCAACGCTGCTGGCCGCAGCTCTTTTCATCACGCGTATAAGCGTACTATTTTTGGCAGCCTAACCGAGGTCGAGCAGCGCAAAAACTGCTTTGCGTTGGCGAGCTTGATGGGCCTACTTAAGTGGCGAGACGGCGATTATCACTGGGCTGACGGCGGTCAGTACGATCCGGTGCACGATTATGCCAAGTTAAAGGTAGCGGTAGAGCGCGGTTCGTTAGTTCGAAAAATCGAGAGCAGCTATTTTGATGTTGAGTCGGTTAACTTCGGTAAAAAGATCACGCTAGCAGGTTCTGCTGAAACGCCAAATATTATTACTCTTGCAAAACGAGACCTACCGGAAGTATTACCCGAGGGGTGGAGTATTGTTGAAGAAAATGGTCGTGAAGTGACCTTAGCTATTGCTTCTGCTGTGCAGGCGCACGCATTACATACTAGCGCTATGCCGGTGCAAGCTGCGGGCCAGTTACCTTCTGGCTTCAATCCGGGTAGCCACTACCGCTCTTTGCATCATCCTAAAGGGCTGCAACTGTCGGTATTGGCTGCCAGTGATGCGGTGAACAGTCTTGGGATCTGCTGGCAGAAAGTGGTGGCCGCAGTGCGCCCGGATGAAGTCGCTGTATATAGCTCCAGTGTAATGAGCCAGCTAGATGGTACCGGGTTTGGCGGCATGATGCAGGCGCGCGGCCATGGCGTGCGAGTAACGTCAAAGCAGTTGGCGATGGGCTTGAATACCATGCCCGCAGACTTTGTTAATGCTTATGTGCTTGGCAGTATTGGTTCTACAGGCGGTGTTACCGGCGCTTGCGCCACTTTTTTGTATAACTTAAATGCAGCCGCCGAAGATATTAAGTCTGGTCGGCGCCGAGTTGTAATGGTAGGGAGTGCTGAAGCGCCTATCCTGCCCGAGGTTATTGATGGCTACAGTGCGATGAGTGCGCTTGCCACCGATGCAGAAATTGCGCGTTTGCCAGAAGGGGTGTTGGCTGACGGGACAATTGATTATCGCCGTGCGAGTCGTCCGTTTGGCGAAAACTGTGGCTTTACAATTGCTGAGTCTGGTCAGTATGTTTTGCTAATGGATGATGCGTTGGCATTGGAGCTTGGCGCCGATATTTATGCCGCTGTACCGGGGGTGTTTGTTCATGCTGATGGTTATAAAAAATCGATTTCGGCGCCAGGGCCTGGTAACTATTTAACGATGGCGCGTGCTGTAGGCTTGGCACAGCGTTTATTGGGCGATAAAGCAATTCGCTCTAGCAGTTTTGTGCAGGCTCACGGTTCGAGTACGCCGCAAAATCGAGTGACAGAGTCTCGTATTTTCGATGAGGTCGCGCGCCACTTTGGCATTGATCGCTGGCCTGTGGCTGCGGTCAAATCGTATGTTGGTCATTCTTTGGGGCCTGCCAGTGGTGATCAGATGATGAATACGCTTGGTGTTTTTGCACACGGTATTTTGCCGGGTATTAAGACGATTGATCATGTGGCGGATGATGTTCTTGCCAGCCGTTTGGGTATTTCTTGTGAGGATCAAGAGCTTGGGGTGAATAACGCGCAAGTGGCTTTCTTGAACTCCAAAGGTTTTGGTGGCAATAACGCAACGGCAACAGTTGTAGCACCGGCGACGGTCTCTCAGTGGTTGCAGCGTCGGCATGGTTCGGAAGCTTGGTCTGCGTATCAGGCTAAGCTGGAAAATACTCGCGCAGCAGCTGCCGTTTATGATGAATCTGCCTTAAAAGGCGATTTGAAGGCGATTTATAGCTTTGGTGAGCATCTCATTGATGAGGCTGCTTTAGAGTGGGGGGAAGGTGAAGTGAAGGTGCCCGGTTTTGAATTGCCCGTAAAGCTGGGTGACGATGCTAGCTTTGATGATTTGGCCGAGTAGCTTTTCGTGAGGGAGCTAGCCAACAGGCTGTCGCAGTGGCGAAAAATGTGGGGCTTTTCGCAGCGTGAGCTGGCGAGGCGAGCCGATATTACAAACGGAACGTTATCGCAGATAGAGCAGGGAAATACCAGCCCGTCAATACAAACTGTGCAAAAGCTGGCCGAAGCTTTTGGCATAGATTTGCAGACCTTAATGTTTAGCGAGCCATTCCCCCCGATATTGGTGCGCTCTGAAGGCGGTGCCCCGCTGTTGCCGTTAGCTGCCGGTACTGCAGGTATTTACAGTTTTGATGATAAAGCCGCAACTTTTCATCGCGTTCAAATTTTGCCTCACGGGGTGCTTGAATATGCCGACATACTGTCGGTATCTCATGGTGATTCATATACGCAAGGGGGCGGCGCTAGCCAGCCGTGGCTGCGGGTGTATGTGGTTTCTGGAGATGTTTCGATAGCTGTTGTAGGGCATACGGTTTCTTTGCTTGCGGGGGATGCGGCCTGCGTGCCGTCGGAGCGCCCATTTACACTTATCGCGGCAGATCAGGCCTCTGAAGTCTTATTGCTAACGCCATTTATGGCTGCCCCTCCCGTATAACATGCGTCGAGCCCGCTTGCAGAAAGCGCAGTAAATCACCATAAGGTCACGTCGAAATTGCCACTTTCAAAGCGTGCTAACGTGAACCATACTTGCTGGATAAGCAGGCCCGTAAATCGTGTGGCTTAAGTGGTATGCTTAGCGCGTTAATTTCAGTGTGGCGCAAGTAGTTTCATTTTTTGTAACGACTCTATTTGCGGTAATCAATCAACTCCATTCTCTAAAAAGCAGGAGTCGCTATGATTTTTCAAGGAGAAGCGGTAAACGTTTCTGTTCTCGACGGTGGCATCGCAGAGCTGCAATTTGATGCAGTAAGTGAGTCAGTAAATAAGTTTGATGGGCGAACAGTTGTAGAGTTGGCGAAAGCACTGGATGTGATAGAAGCTGTAAGTGAAGTAAAAGCGGTACTCATTACTAGTGCTAAACCGGTATTTATTGTGGGGGCTGATATTGCGGAATTCGAACCTGCTTTTGCGCAGGGTCCAGATGCTGTATTTAAGTTGGTGTCGGTAACGCGCGATCTCTTTTCACGCATCGAAGACTTTAAGTTGCCAACAGTGGTGGCAATTAATGGTTATGCGCTGGGTGGCGGCTTTGAGTTGTGTTTAGCTTGCGATTACCGCGTAATGAGTACCGAGGCCAAGGTAGGTCTACCGGAAACAAAATTAGGGATTTTACCCGGCTGGGGCGGCACGGTGCGTTTGCCGCGTATTGCTGGGGTTGATACCGCGGTCGAGTGGATTGCTAGCGGACAAGAAAACAAAGCGGCGGCCGCATTAAAAGCTGGTGTTGTTGATGGTGTAGTGGCTCCCGCTGAATTGAAAGGTGCGGCTTTAGCGGTTGTGCACCGTATACTCGCGGGCGACTTGCCGTACATTTCTCGTCGGGAGCAAAAAACTAGCCCGCTAGCGATGAATGATACTGAGGCCCTACTAGCGTTTGAATCCTCAAAAGCGTTTGTTGCGGGCAAGGCGGGTCGTAATTACCCAGCGCCTGTAAAAGCGATAAAAACAATGCAGGAAGGGGCTAAGCTTGCTCGTGATGCAGCCTTGGAAATAGAGACGGCAGCATTTTGTAAGCTGGCATCAAATAGTGTTGCGCGAGCGCTAGTTGGCTTATTTCTTAGCGACCAATTTATTGGCAAAAAAGCAAAGTCTATGGCGAAATCTGCAACTAGCTCCGTTAAGCGTGCTGCTGTGCTTGGTGCGGGCATTATGGGAGGGGGCATTGCTTATCAATCAGCGGTAAAAAACATCCCCATTAAAATGAAAGATATTGCGCAAAGCGGTATCGATTTAGGCTTGGGGGAGGCGGCAGCGCTGCTTGAAAAACGTCTTGAGCGGGGGCGTATATCGGCAGCCGATATGGCAGCAACGCTGAATAGAATCGAGCCGACGTTGAGTTATAGTCAATTTGATAATGTAGATATCGTTGTTGAGGCGGTGGTCGAAAACCCTAAGGTTAAACAGGCTGTGTTGGCTGAAGCGGAATCGCAGCTAAACGATAGCGCCGTGCTGTGTTCCAACACCTCAACTATTTCAATAGATTTATTGGCCAGCGGTTTGGCACGGCCAGAGCGTTTCTGCGGCATGCACTTTTTCAATCCTGTACATGCTATGCCTCTTGTTGAAGTTATTCGCGGTGAAAAAACAAGTGATGACGCAGTTGCGACCACAGTGGCTTATGCGCAAGCGTTAGGTAAAAAGCCCATTGTTGTTAGGGATTGCCCTGGTTTCTTGGTCAACCGCGTGTTATTTCCTTATTTTGCCGCCTTTGCAATGCTGTTGCGCGATGGCGCTAACTTTGAGCATGTAGATAAAGTGATGGAGCGTTGGGGGTGGCCTATGGGGCCGGCCTACTTAATGGATGTGGTTGGTATTGATACCGGAGTGCATGCCGAGGCCGTTATGGCAGAGGGCTTCCCTGATCGTTTAGCTAAAAGCTTTAAAGCGTGTTCAGATATTTTGTTTGAGGCTGGCCGCTATGGGCAAAAAAACAATTCAGGTTTTTATACTTACAGCAAAGATAAAAAAGGCAAGCCTGTTAAGCAGTCGGATGCGACCAGTTTTGATTTATTGGCACCCCACTGTGCGCCTTTGCGTGAGTTTAGTGATGAGGAAATTATCGCAAGGTTGATGGTGCCTATGGCTACGGAGCTTGGGCGCTGTTTGCAGGAGGGGGTGGTTGAAACTTCTGCTGAAGCCGATATGGCGCTTGTGTATGGCTTGGGCTTTCCTCCGTTTAGGGGGGGGGTGTTGCGCTGGATTGATGAGATTGGCATTGCTGATTTTGCAGCGATGGCCAAGGCGCACGAAGGCTTAGGGCCGCTTTATGCCTTACCAGAAAACATGCAAAAGAAGCTTGCTGACGGCACAGCTTTTTATTCACAGCTATAAGAAGGGGGTTCGACGTGGGAATTAATCCAAGAGACGCTGTAATTGTGGACTATGCGCGAACGCCTATGGGGCGCTCAAAAAATGGTTGCTTCCGAAATCTTCGAGCTGATGAAATGAGCGGCTTATTGATGAAGGCTTTGCTGGGGCGCAATGAGGCGCTTGACCCTGCAAATATTGATGATGTTATCTGGGGTTGTGTTATGCAGCGCGGTGAGCAGGGATTTAATGTTGCGCGTAATAGCATGCTGCGTGCGGGCATTCCTCATACTGTGCCAGGGCAAACGGTTAATCGGCTTTGCGGTTCTTCAATGTCCGCATTACATACGGCGGTAGCGAATATTCGAGCGGGTATCGGCGATGTATATTTGGTGGGTGGCGTTGAGCACATGGGCCATATTGACATGAATAAAGAGGTCGATCCTAACCCCCTTATGGGCTTGTCGGTCGCGAAAGCCGCAGGCTCTATGGGTATAACGGCCGAATTCTTGTCATTACTGCATGGTATATCAAGGGAGCAGATGGACGCTTTTGGCGCGCGTTCGCACCAGCTTGCGGCTGCGGCGACGCAGGCGGGCAAGTTTGCGCACGAGATCATCCCGCTAGAGGGGTTGGATGAGGTCGGGGCGCCAATGCTTGTGCGCAATGATGAAACAATAAGGCCAGAAACAACGGCGCAAGTATTGGCGACACTCAAGCCGGCATTTAACCCTAAAGGCGGAACGGTAACGGCTGGCACGTCTTCGCAAATAACTGATGGCGCATCGGCGATGCTTGTGATGTCATATCAACAAGCCCAAGAGCTGGGCTTGAGCCCTGTTGCGAAGGTGGTTGGTATGTCGGTTGTTGGTGTCGACCCGTCTATCATGGGGTATGGCCCAGTGCCTTCTACTCAAAAAGCGTTGGCTGACTTAGGGTTAAAAATTGAGGATATCGATATTGTTGAGCTTAATGAGGCTTTCGCTGCGCAAGCTTTGCCAGTATTGAAAGATTTATCTTTGCTTGATGCTATGGATAGCAAGGTGAATTTGTACGGCGGTGCAATTGCGTTAGGGCATCCATTCGGTTGTTCTGGTACTCGCATTACAGGTACGCTTTTAAGTGTTATGCAAGACAAGCAGGCAACATTGGGTGTGTCGACCATGTGTATTGGCCTGGGGCAGGGTATAACAACAGTAGTTGAGCGCCTTAATTAAATTGCTCGTTTGTTGTACGTTTTGCGCCTGCTTTGCAGGCGCAACAGATTTATTTTCAGGTTTTTGCGGTTTTTTGTAAAAAAAAGTTGAAACACTTAAAGTGCTATGGCACTATTTGCACCCCTCGCTAAGGCGGGTACGCAGAAGGCTCTTTTTTCTTATAAGAATCAAAGGGTTAGGCCTTTTTGGCTTGCATACTTCCTAGCTTAGACGAGTGATAAATCATAGGCGGTCGTGGCGGAATTGGTAGACGCGCTGGATTTAGGTTCCAGTGCCGCAAGGCGTGAGAGTTCAAGTCTCTCCGACCGCACCATGATTTATTAAGCTCGCATTTCACATAATTTCCCCAGTTTTTGGTAATGAGGCATATCATGCAAGTTTCTGTTGAGACAACGTCCGGTTTAGAGCGTCGTTTGACGGTTGGCATCCCTGCTGCGCAGGTCGATCAAGAAGTCAATAAGCGTCTACAGCAGGCTTCAAAGACCGTAAGAATTAATGGCTTTCGTCAGGGTAAGGTACCCATGAGCGTTGTGAAAAAACGCTTTGGCGCAGGCGTTCGTCAGGAAGTGCTTGGTGATGCGATTAATCGCTCTTACTACGAAGCTGTAACGCAAGAAAAGCTCCGCCCAGCTGGGCAGCCTAGCATTGAGCCTAAGCAAATGGATGCGGGCAAAGATGTTGAGTTTGTTGCGACTATTGAGGTTTACCCAGATGTTGAGCTTAATGGTGTTGAGGGTGTTGCGGTTGAAAAATTGAGCGCAGAAATCACTGATGCTGATGTCGAAGATATGATTGATACTTTGCGTAAGAGTCAGGCTAAGTGGATCGATGCTGAGCAAGCCGCTGCTGATGGCGATCAGGTTGTTATTGATTTTACGGGCACTAAAGATGGTGAGGCCTTTGAAGGTGGTAGTGCTGAGAATCAAAACTTGGTGTTAGGTTCTGGTCAGATGATTGAGGGTTTTGAGTCTGGTTTAGTTGGCGTTAAAGCTGGCGAAGAGCGTGTTTTAAGTTTGACTTTCCCTGAGGATTATCAGGCTGAAGAGTTGCGCGGTGCGGCAGTTGAATTTGCTGTAACTGTAAAGGCTGTTCAGGTGCAGGAATTGCCAGAAGTTGATGATGAGTTTTTCAAAATTTTCGGTGTTGCTGAAGGCGGTGAAGAGCAGTTCCGCAAAGAAGTGCGCGAAAATATGGAAAATGAGAAAGATAAAGCTGCTAAGAATAGCTTGAAAACCCAGGTGTTTGATGCGCTGGTTGCTGCAAATGAGCTGGAGGTGCCAAAGGCGCTTGTGGCTTCAGAAATTAACGCATTGCGCAATCAGATGGCGCAGCAGTACGGCCAGTTGAGTGAAAAACTCGATTTGAGCACCATCTTCCCTGACAGTATGTTTGAGGAGCAGGCTAAGAAGCGCACCCACTTGGGTTTGTTGGTTTCCGAGGTTGTTACAAAAGAATCTTTGAAGGCTGATAAGGATCGCGTTAAGGCGATGATTGAAGGTTTGGCTGCAACTTACGAAGATCCGCAGAGTGTTGTGAATTATTATTTTGGTAATGAGCAATTATTAGCGGGTGTTGAAGCTGCGGTTTTGGAAGAGCAGGTTGTTGAGAAGTTGGTTGAATCCGCCGCCGTTACGGAAAAAACCGTGCCTTATAAAGAGTTAATTGGTCAGCAAAAAGGCGCTGTTGCTTAATTCTTAATCTACTCGATATTTTCGAAAACCCCACTAAGGCTCGGTAGGCTTTGGTGGGGTTTTTTCTTTTCTGGCATATCTTTAAGTCTCGGGTTAAGCTTCTTAGGTAAGCATTAATTAAATCCGACTTGGCTAAAAGGGTCGAGTCGCAGAAACAAGGAAAATAACAAGCTATGTCTATAATTGATACTCAAGGGGTGGTGTCTTCAAATCCTAGCGCAGCCTTGGTGCCAATGGTCATTGAGCAAACTGCGCGCGGTGAGCGCTCGTACGATATTTACTCGCGTTTGTTAAAAGAGCGAGTGATTTTTTTGGTTGGGCAGGTTGAGGATCATATGGCCAACCTGGTCGTCGCTCAGCTTCTATTTCTTGAGGCTGAAAACCCAGATAAAGATATTCACCTATACATTAACTCTCCTGGCGGCTCTGTAACCGCTGGCTTGTCGATATACGACACAATGCAGTTTATTAAGCCGAATGTGAGCACCATGTGTATAGGGCAGGCCTGCAGCATGGGGGCGTTTTTGCTTGCGGCCGGGGAAAAGGGCAAGCGTTTCTGTTTGCCTAATTCGAGGGTAATGATTCACCAGCCTTCTGGTGGTGCGCAAGGGCAAGCCAGTGATATACACATTCATGCGCAAGAGATCTTGAAGATTCGTGAGCGTTTGAATTCGCTTATGGCCTCTCATGCTGGGAAATCCGTGGAAGAGATTGCGCGAGACACTGAGCGCGATAATTTCATGAGTGCCGAAGAATCTAAGGCTTATGGTTTGATTGATGAGGTTCTTTTGGATCGTCAACCAGTGGCGGCAAAATAGTTTGGTGCCAGATGTTTAAGGTGCTGGGGTGGGCCACTTTTGCAGATTAAATTAAATTGGTTTGCATTTTGAGGTTTAGCCCCAATTGTAAGAAAAGAATAATTGGCGGAGAGGTTTAATGACCGACCACACCAAAGATCAAGATGACAACGGTAAGCTGCTGTACTGCTCTTTTTGCGGTAAGAGTCAGCATGAAGTGCGTAAACTAATCGCAGGGCCTTCTGTATTCATTTGTGATGAGTGCGTAGACTTGTGTAATGATATTATTAGAGAGGAAGTGCAGGAAAGCGAAGCTGAAGGTAGTTCCGATGCTTTGCCTACACCTCAAGAGATATCCTCAACCCTTGATGATTATGTGATCGGCCAGAAGCAGGCTAAGAAAGTGCTTGCTGTTGCGGTTTACAATCATTACAAGCGCCTGCGCAAAGGTGGTAAGAAGAAGGGCGAGGTTGAGCTAGGCAAAAGTAATATTTTGCTTGTAGGGCCAACAGGTAGTGGTAAAACATTATTGGCAGAAACTCTTGCTCGTTTATTGAATGTGCCTTTCACCATAGCGGATGCAACGACATTAACTGAAGCTGGTTATGTTGGTGAGGATGTTGAGAATATCATTCAGAAATTATTGCAGAAGTGTGATTACGATGTGGAGAAGGCTCAGCAAGGCATCGTTTATATTGATGAAATCGATAAGATATCAAGAAAGTCAGATAATCCTTCGATCACGCGTGATGTTTCAGGTGAAGGTGTTCAGCAGGCGCTGCTTAAGTTAATAGAAGGGACAGTAGCTTCTGTTCCTCCTCAAGGTGGGCGCAAGCATCCTCAGCAAGAGTTTTTGCAGGTTGATACTGCTAATATTCTGTTTATTTGTGGTGGTGCTTTTGCTGGTTTGGATCGCATTATTCGCGATCGCTCTGAGAAGGGTGGCATTGGTTTTGGCGCTGAAGTGAAAAGCAAGGATGCCAAAGAAAATGTGGGTGAGACGCTTAAGGGGTTAGAGACTGAAGATTTGGTTCGCTTTGGTTTAATCCCTGAATTTGTTGGTCGTTTACCTGTTGTTGCTACCTTAGATGAGCTGGATGTCGAGGCGTTGATGGCCATTCTGGCCGAGCCCAAGAACTCATTAGTTAAGCAGTACTCTCGCCTGTTCGAAATGGAGGGTGTTGATATTGACTTCCGTGAGGAGGCGTTAAAGGCTGTGGCTGGTAAAGCTATGGAGCGAAAGACCGGTGCTCGTGGATTGCGCTCTATTATGGAGTCGGTCTTGCTGGAAACCATGTACAAGTTGCCTTCAGAAGAGGGGGTTACCAAAGTTGTGGTTGATGAGGCTGTCATTAAGGGGGAGTCTGAGCCTCTACTGGTTTATGAGAAGGTTGATAAGCCCTCGAAAGCTGCTCCTGACGAATAAAAGTCGCTTTCACCTTCAAAAGGCCTCATTCGAGGCCTTTTTTGTCGTTGTTTTTTGGCGAAGAGGCCATACTTATACCTCTTGGTCACTCCGTATATTGCGGAAATTCTAGAGGGTCAATGATGGATACAACTTCTGCCGATGGTCAAGATACCATTACTTTGCCGCTATTGCCGTTGCGTGATGTTGTGGTTTACCCGCATATGGTGATTCCGCTATTTGTAGGACGAGAGAAGTCGATAGCTGCCTTAGAGCAGGCTATGTCAGATGATAAGCAAATTTTGTTGGTGGCACAGAAGCAATCTGGTGTTGACGAGCCTACGCCAGAAGACTTGTACAGTGTCGGGACGGTTTCGCAGGTTTTACAGATGCTGCGCCTGCCCGATGGCACAGTGAAGGTGTTGGTCGAGGGCCGCCGCCGCGCTGAAGTTGGCCAAGTGACTGCCGAGGATAAGTACTTTTCTGCTCGTGTGAAATCTGTACCGCTTGATGATTGTGACCCGCGAGAAGCTGAGGTTTATTCAAAATCGTTACTTAAGCGTTTTGATGAATACGTAAGTATGAGCAAAAAAGTACCGCCAGAGGTGATGACCTCGCTAAACGGTATTGATGAGCCTGGCCGCATGGCAGATACCATCGCTGCACATATGTCGTTAGAGTTGCCGCAAAAGCAAGAAATATTGGAAATGTTCAGTATTTTGAAGCGCTTAGAGCACCTTGTGGGCTTGATGGATGCTGAGGCCGATTTGTTCCAAGTTGAAAAGCGCATTCGTGGGCGTGTCAAAAAACAAATGGAGAAAAGCCAGCGAGAGTATTACCTGAATGAGCAGATGAAAGCTATTCAGCGCGAGCTAGGTGAAACAGGTGATGAGCCTACTGAGCATGAAGAGCTGGAGCAAAAAATAACTGACGCCGGCATGCCGAAAGAGGCTGAAAAGAAAACGCGTGCCGAACTGCATAAGCTTAAGATGATGTCGCCTATGTCGGCAGAAGCTTCTGTAGTGCGCTCCTATGTTGATTGGATGATTAACGTACCTTGGTCTAAGCGCAGTAAAGTAAAGCATGATCTGAAACGCGCTGAGGAGATTCTAAACGCAGATCATTACGGCTTGGAGGAGGTTAAAGACCGAATCCTTGAATACCTTGCGGTGCAAAAGCGGGTTCGAAAAATTAAGGGTCCTGTGCTGTGTTTGGTTGGTCCACCTGGTGTGGGTAAAACGTCACTAGGTGAATCTATCGCGCGAGCCACTAATCGAAAATTTGTTCGCATGGCGCTCGGTGGCGTTCGGGATGAGGCTGAAATTCGCGGCCATAGGCGCACTTATATTGGCTCCATGCCGGGTAAGCTCGTCCAAAAGATGTCTAAAGTGGAAGTTAAAAACCCGTTGTTCTTGCTGGATGAAATCGACAAGATGGGTATGGATCATCGCGGAGACCCTGCCAGCGCATTACTTGAGGTTTTAGATCCAGAGCAAAACAATTCGTTTAATGATCATTACCTAGAAGTCGATTACGATCTTTCTGATGTCATGTTTGTGTGCACATCTAATACTATGAATATTCCGGGCCCTTTGCTGGATCGCATGGAGGTGATTCGAATCCCCGGCTACACCGAGGACGAGAAGCTAAACATCGCTCAGCGCTATCTCATTCCAAAGCAAATCAAGGCTAATGGTCTTAAAGTTGGTGAGTTTGAGGTGACCGAGGCCGCTGTGCGCGATGTGATACGCTTCTATACTCGCGAAGCAGGTGTGCGTGGCTTGGATCGTGAAATGGCTAAGCTATGCCGCAAGGTTGTAACTAAGCACATACGAAGCGAAGAAAAAAATGCTCATACTTGTGTGGATGCGGATGACTTAGAAGAGTTGCTTGGAGTTAAAAAAGCAGACTTTGGTCGCGCAGAGGACGAAAATCAAGTTGGGCAGGTAACAGGGTTGGCTTGGACTCAAGTGGGTGGTGAGTTGCTTACCATTGAGGCTTCCGCCGTTAAAGGTAAGGGGCGTATGGTTAAAACAGGCTCTTTGGGCGATGTTATGCAGGAGTCTATTCAGGCTGCGATAACGGTTGTTCGCTCGCGCTCGAAAGTTTTGGGGATAGCGCCAGACCATTTTGATAAGCATGATGTGCATATTCATGCTCCAGAGGGTGCTACTCCGAAGGATGGCCCGTCCGCCGGTATTGCGATGTGCACAGCTTTAGTCTCTGTGTATACCAACATTCCTGTGCGTGCCGATGTCGCCATGACGGGAGAGATTACACTGCGAGGTGAAGTGCTGAAGATTGGCGGCCTGAAAGAAAAACTGCTGGCGGCGCATCGCGGTGGTATAAAAACTGTTTTGATCCCTAAGGACAATGAAGGGGATCTACGGGAAATCCCAGATAACATCAAAGCCGATCTTGTCATTAAGCCTGTTAAATGGATTGATGAGGTATTTGAGGTTGCGTTGCAGGACTCTCCGAAGCCTTATTCAGACGAGGAGTACGCGGTGTTGGAGGCGGCAGCATTTGAGCCTCAGGCGGAGAAGGGGAGTTTGAGTACTCACTAAAATGGTCTTTTTTGATCGTTTGGTGAACAAATATGAGTCTGCGTGCTAATTGAGTGCTAATAGTTGCTGGGTTTTCTTGACCGGCTCCAGTGCAGTTGGTATAAATCGCAGTCCGTCGCTTGCGCAAAGCCCGTAAACCTTAAGTTTCACGGGCGTTGGTGCGCTGGAACTATTTTAAAAAACACTTGCATCGAATAATAAAGAGGGGTTCGTTTCGTGAATAAATCTGAATTGGTTGACGCCATTGCTGCTTCTGCAGACATTTCAAAAGCTGCTGCTGGTCGTGCGCTAGACGCAGTTACTGACTCAATCACCAATGCATTAAAAGAGGGTGATCAGGTAGCTTTGGTAGGTTTCGGTACTTTCCTTGTGAAAGATCGTGCAGCGCGCACTGGCCGCAACCCACAAACTGGACAGCCAATTGAGATCGCGGCTGCCAAAATACCAACATTCAAGCCTGGTAAGGCGCTTAAAGACGCCGTTAATTAATTGCTGATCCCGCTTGCCGGGTGTGTAACAACTTTATTGTTAACTACCTCATAAAGTTGTTACAGCGTCGAGTAAAAAGAATATCAAAAGGCGCTAATATCAGCGCCTTTTTTCATATGCGGTCTGATAAGACCTGTAGGAGTACACAATGCTGCAAGGCTTGCGTGAGAACATGAAAGGGCCAACGGCGAAAATAGTTGTTGGGTTGGCAGTTGCTGCCATGGTGTTATTTGGGGTTGAATCTCTATTTGTTAACTCTGTTGGTGGTAGCGAAGTTGCCACTGTAAATGGTGAAGATGTTGGGCGCGTGGAGCTGCAGCGAGCCATTGAGCAGCAAAAAAGCCGTTTGCGTCAGCAGTTTCAGTTAGAAGAAAGTAACGACATGCTGAACGATGATCGCTTACGTGGGCCTGCATTGATGAACTTGGTGCGTCAGAAGGCGCTTCACCAAGCCGCCGCGCAAGCGGGTATGAACGTTTCACCTGCTATTGTTAAGGGCGAATTAGCTGCTGCCTTCACGCGTGACGGTGAGTTTAACAGCGCTTTGTTAAATAATTACATTGCTTCTTACGGCTACACTCCAGCCACGCTAGCCAAAAGTGAGGCGAACGCTTATGTGCTGCGTCAGCTGTTTAAAGGTATTAATGATAGTGAATTTGTTACGGGTCTAGAGCTGGATGCAATGGCTGCTGTTGCAGGGCAAAAGCGCAGCTTCTCGACCATTGTTATCCCTAAAAGCTTGGTTGAATCCAAGGTTGTTGTTTCGGACGAAGAGGTTGCTTCTTATTACAACGATAACCCAGCGCAATTTACCGAGTCTGAAAAAATTGCATTGGAATATGTTGAGCTTTCAGTTGGCGCGCTTGCTGCCAAGCAGGTTGTTTCTGATGCGGAGCTTCGAGAAGAATTTGAGCGTGAACTTGCAGAGTTTACAGCGCAAACAGAGTATAAGGTTTCGCATATCTTAGTGGCTGATGAGGATGGTGCAGAAGATAAGATTGCAAAGATACAAAGCGAATTGGCATCTGGCGTTGCCTTTGCTGATTTGGCTAAGGCTTATTCTGATGATCTAGGTTCGAAGGCCTTGGGTGGTGAGTTAGGTGCTTTGGTTGAAGGTGCATTCCCCTCTGAGTTTGAAGATGCCGCTATGGCTCTCGCTGAGGGTGAGGTTTCCTCCGCTGTTGAAACTGATGCGGGTACGCACTTTATTCGTTTAGATAGCAAGGTTGAAGCGAAACCGGCGACTTTCGAGTCTCGTAAAGAAAATTTGCTAACTTTACTTCAAGAGCAAAAGGCTTCAAGCGAATATTTAAGCCAGATTCAAACTCTGGAGGAAGTTTCTTTTGGTGCGTCTGATTTAGCGGCAACAGCGCAAGCGCTGGGCTTAACTGTAAAGTCTACGCCGTTTTTTGCAAAAGGCCGCGGTGTGGGTGTGGCGGCATCGCCGGCGGTGGCGAGCGCAGCTTTTGCTGAGGACGTTTATGTGCAGGGGCAGAACAGTCCTGTTATCGAAGTCGATGGCGATAAAGCTTACGTTGTGCGTCTGAAGGAGAAGGTTCCCGCTAAGTTGAAACCTTTGGCTCAAGTCAAAGCGAATATTCTTAAGCAGTTGTCGGATCAAAAGGCTGCGGCTGAATTAGATGCCTTAGCATCTAGTGTTGTTGCTGCTTTGGAGCAAGGAGAAGAGGCTAAAGCGGTTGCTGAAGCTGCGGGTTACGAGTTTAAGCTCTATGATGCGGTAGAAAGAAGCAGTGCAGATGTTAACTTTGCGGTGTCTCGTGAAGTCTTCACTATGCCTCGTCCGGCCGAGGGAAGCCCCGTGACTTCTACTGTGAGTGGTGCGTCCGAGTTAACAATTGTTCAGCTAGAGGGTGTGACAGACGGTGCCGTAGATAGTCTGCCTAAGGAGCAGCGAGAGGCAATGGAGCAGCAGCTTCGTAGCCAGCTAGCGATGGGCTCTGTCGAAGCATTTGAAAATCGTGTGTTTGAAGATGCGAAATATAAATTGAAGTAATATTTAGAGCTTATTGCTTTGATGTAAAAAAAGCCCCGCTTATGGTCATAAGCGGGGCTTTTTTGTGGGTCGTTTTTTTATTCCGTCACTATTGCCAAATACCCCATTTCTGCTGGTTTGCCATCGACAAAGCCGGGGATAAAAGAGGCTTTTCTCAGCGAGTTAGTTAAGGCTGATTCTTGTTGGCGATGTGTGTTATCTATCATTGATACGCTTCGGCTTGTGCCATCAGTATTGACTATGGCTTTGGCGCGAATAGGGGAGGCGTCGTGCCGAAAGAAGGATTCTGCGTTTTTGTTGGTCTTGGCGAATATGTCAAACCAACCAGCGTCTAGTTTTTCCTGCGGTTCTGAGTAGTTAACCCCTAGCGTACTTTGCAGGGAGCCTAAGTTAGGTATTAACAGCACCGACTGAGAGTCTTCGTCTTGCTGGTAAATGACGCGGAAATTCATTCTTACCGCGACGGCATCGCCATCTTCGGTTGCCGGTATGAAGCGTTGTTTCTCTATGGCAGCTTCAACCCCTTTTTCGAGTTTCGCTAAGCCGCTCTTTTCGAAGCATTGCGTATCGTTGCTGCCATCGATTGCAACATCACTTTGGCAGTATATGGCGATATTGCTCGGGCTGGGGAGTTGCTCGTGTGGCAGCGCTTGCTTAATGGCATCGCCTGAAAAGCCAAAGCTGGCTGGTGTTTGTGGCGTTTTTGCGTAAACACCAATGCTGAGTGCAAGTAGAAAAGGAGTGGTTAAGACGGCTGTTTTTATTGTATTCATGGGCTTACCTGTCGTAATTACTGGGCTTTCAGTGGATAGATGATTCAAGATTAACAGGCGGTTACCACACAAAGGTTAAGTTTTTATGACATTTTTGTGTTGGCGGGGCAGAAAATTGCTGATTGACAGTTGGGTTTTGTTTGTAATCGCCAGCAAAGGCTGAGTAAGGCTTGGTGTAATTCTCAGAATGCTACGCTTTGGTGCGTCCTAACTTAGCACTTTGCGCCAAAAACCCGTATAATTCCGCCATTTTTTAACTGTGCCGTCTTTCGCGCGGCGATATAGAAACGGAGTTATCCATGGCAGTAGAACGTACTTTATCCATCATTAAGCCTGATGCAGTCGCAGACAATGTTATAGGTAAGATATATACGCGGTTTGAAGATGCAGGCCTAAAAGTGGTTGCAGCAAAAATGATGCTTTTGTCGGAAGAGAAAGCTGGTGGTTTTTACGCCGAGCACAAAGAGCGCCCATTCTTTAGCGAGCTAGTCGAGTTCATGACTAGCGGTCCTGTGTTGGTTCAGGTTTTAGAGGGTGAGGGCGCTATTGCCCAGAATCGTGACATCATGGGCGCTACAAACCCTGCTGATGCAGCGCCGGGCACTATTCGTGCAGATTTTGCTAAGGAAGTTTCTCGCAATGCTGTGCACGGTAGTGATTCAGCCGCATCAGCTGCGCGTGAAATCAGTTATTTTTTCTCTGAAAGTGAAATCTTTAGCCGTTAAGGCAAGCAGGTTATATGTCTAGTTGTACTGTTGAGTCCGCGGTGGAATGCGTGAATTTACTTGGTCTGAGCGAGGCCAAGCTCGTTGCTTTCTTTGAGAGCATCGGGGAAAAGAAGTTTCGCGCAACCCAAGTTATGAAGTGGATTCATCAGTACGGCGTCACTGACTTTGATGAGATGACGAACATCAGTAAAGCGCTTCGTGAAAAATTGAAGCAAATTGCTGAAGTTAGACCGCCCGAGCTTATTAAGCAGTTAGATAGCATTGATGGTACGCGCAAATTCCTAATCAGCGTTAGCGGCAATAACGCTGTCGAAACGGTGTTTATACCCGATGGCGAGCGCGGTACTTTATGCGTGTCGTCGCAAGTGGGTTGCTCCCTAGACTGTAGCTTTTGCGCGACAGGCAAGCAGGGCTTTAACCGAGATTTAACCTGTGCCGAAATTATTGGGCAAGTTTGGATTGCGGCTAAATCGTTTGGTCAGCTGACGGAAAAAGGCCCTCGGAAAATTACAAATGTTGTGATGATGGGGATGGGGGAGCCGTTATTAAACTTCGACAATTCTGTCGATGCGATGAATTTAATGATGCACGACTTTTGCTACGGTTTGTCCAAGAGGCGAGTAACATTAAGTACCAGCGGCGTAGTGCCGATGCTGGATAAATTGGGTGAGCATACCGATGCATGTTTGGCGATTTCTTTGCATGCGCCTAACGATGCGTTACGCAATGAGCTGGTGCCCATCAACAAAAAATACCCTATAGCGACGTTGCTCGATTCGGCTGAGCGCTATATTACCGGCTTGCCTGATAATCGCCGTAAAATTACGATTGAATACACTTTAATTGATCATGTTAATGATCGGCCCGAGCACGCCCATGAGCTTGCTGAGCTGTTAAAGAATATCCCTGTCAAAATTAATTTAATTCCTTTTAACCCCTTTAATTTATCGAACTACAAGCGAGTGAGTAACAACGCGTTGCGTCGCTTCCAAACGATTCTAATTGAGGCCGGATATACCACCACGGTACGCACTACACGTGGTGACGATATCGATGCGGCTTGTGGGCAGCTAGCGGGTGAAGTCAATGATATTACCCGTAGAAGTGCTCGCTATGGTTTAACCGGTGTTGCATCGGAGGAAGTCGTGAATTTTGTGGGTGGGAATCCTTAATAAAATTAGATGCATGCGAGTAACAATAACGATGAAAGCAATAAGTTTAACTATTAGCATTCTACTGTTGTCCGGCTGTGTTTCCACTGGCGTAACTAAAACGTCCAAAGTGGATCCGGCAAAGGCTATGGATACTCGTATTGAGTTAGGGATGAAATACCTCGATGCTGGCAATCGTGATCAGGCGTTGCGGCAGTTTCTCGATGTATTGGAAGTTGATAAAAAAAATCCCCGTGGTTTGCAGGGGCTAGCCTTGGTGCACCAGCTTAATGGCGAGCCAGAGGCGGCCGAAGAAAACTTTCAAAAAAGCATTAAATATGCGAATAACAAAGAAATTTCTGCGTCCCGTTACACCTATGGTCTGTTTTTGTCTCGCCAAGGTCGCTATGAAGATGCATCGGTTCAATTTGAGGAGGTTGCTAAAGACCTCTCTTACCCTGAGCGCGCATACTCACTATATTTTGCTGGCCGCTGCGCGTTAGAATTGAACAATATCGTGCGAGCCAAAGCGGCATTTACGCATGCTTTAAATCTTCGCTCTTCCATGGCGCCGGCTGTTATTGAACTGGCGGATTTAGCTTTTAAAGATCAGGATTACTCAACCGCTAAGCGCTATCTCGACCGTTATAACAAATTGACAGAGCCTTCTGCACGAAGCTTATGGCTTGGAATCCGTATTGAGCGCATATTTGATAACCAAGACCGTGTATCTAGCCAAGCTCTAGCGTTAAAAAATATGTTCGGTTATTCAAAAGAATACCTTGAATACAAAGCCCTTATAGAGAGCCAATAATGTTTTTATTTACGACTGTAAAAGAGGCATTGTTGTGACCTTGACGCAAGCCAGCGGCCTTACGCCGGGGCAGCAACTTTCTGCCGCGCGAAAGCAACAGGGAAAGACGTTAGTTCAAATTGCCGAGGCGACTCGAATTTTTGAAACCCGTTTAGAGGCGATTGAGCGCGATGATTATTCTGCGGCTGGGACTGCCCCCGCTTTTGTTATTGGTTATGTGAAAACATACGCTAAGCAAGTAGGCCTTGATGGCAAGCCGTTAGTTACTGTTGTAGAGGCGTATTTCAAACAAAAGAAGCTTAGTGAGGAGCAAAATAACCCGGTAGTGGCGCCGCGTAAAAACGTTAACTGGCCGCCATGGGTGGCAACTGCTGTAGCGCTTATTATTTTTATTGGCTTGGGCCAATGGTTTTTTGCGCAGCAAAAAGAAAAAATGGCAGACGACGCTATTGTTGTGAATAACTCTGCCGAGCTTGCACCTTCGCTCAGTAGTGTAAAAGCTTTAGAGCAAAAAGTGCCTTTAACACAGCGCGATGAAAATTTAATGTCTCGCGACTTGGTGGCTTCAGTTGAAGAGAGTAAAGAGCAAGAACCCATCAAGGCTGCGTCTAGCTCGGTTGCGAGTTCGATGGCTATTGCGCCTGATGTAAACAGCGGTAGTCAAAACACTCCTGAAAACATCGTCAAGTCGGAAACTCCTGTAGCGCAATCGGCTAATGCTGAATCAGTATCACTTAAACTGCAGACAGAAGCGTCTTCGAGCGATGTATTAAAATTGGTGTTTACGGCTGATTGCTGGGTCGAGGTAGCTGATGCCAGTGGCCGTAAGCAAGTCGCTAAATTGGCTAAAGCTGGTGATGAAATTCAGCTGCTGGGTAAAGCGCCTTTTGATCTAAAATTGGGTGATGCCGCTGCGGCGACAGGCTTTGTTAATGGGCGCGCCCTAGACTTAACTGCTAGCCCCGGACGCCGTGTCTTACGGATTCAAGTTGGCCCTTAACGGGCCCGTTATTTAAAGAGTTAATTATGCATTGCGATTCCCCTATTGTCCGCCGTAAAACCCGGCAAATTATGGTAGGAAATGTACCTGTTGGTGGCGATGCCCCAATCAGTGTTCAAAGTATGACAAACACTGAAACTTGCGATGTTGCTGCAACGGTTGATCAAATTCAGCGTATTCAAGCGGCAGGGGCTGATATTGTTCGGGTTTCGGTGCCTAGCCTAGAGGCTGCGGATGCTTTTGGCGAAATCAAAAAGCAAGTCACTGTCCCATTAGTGGCGGACATTCATTTTGATTATCGCATCGCACTTAAGGTGGCCGATTTAGGGGTGGATTGCTTAAGAATAAACCCTGGTAATATTGGCCGTGAAAAGCGCATTCAGGCGGTGGTTGATAAAGCCCGCGACTTAAATATTCCAATTCGCATTGGTGTTAATGCGGGCTCATTGGAAAAAGATTTACAAAAAAAATATGGTGAGCCAACACCGCAAGCCTTGGTAGAGTCGGCGCTTAGGCATGTGAATATTCTTCATGAATTGAATTTTGAAAATTTTAAAGTAAGCGTTAAAGCCAGCGATGTTTTTATGGCCGTTGAAGCTTACCGTCTATTATCGAAAGAAATCGACCAACCTTTGCATTTAGGTATTACCGAAGCTGGTGGCTTACGCGCCGGTACGGTTAAGTCGTCGGTAGGTTTGGGCATGCTGTTAATGGATGGTATTGGCGATACTTTACGTGTGTCTTTAGCGGCAGATCCCGTCGAAGAAGTGAAGGTTGGGTGGGATATCCTTAAAAGCCTTAAGCTTCGAACTAAGGGCGTTAACTTTATTGCTTGCCCAAGTTGCTCTCGTCAAAACTTTGATGTGATTAAAACGGTTAATGATCTAGAAAACCGTTTAGAAGATATTACGACGCCGTTAGATGTAGCGATTATTGGTTGTGTTGTAAATGGCCCAGGAGAGGCCAAGGAAGCCGATTTAGGTTTAGCGGGCGGTACGCCAAGAAACTTAGTTTATAAAGATGGGGAGCCTAACTCCAAATTGGAAAATGCCAACTTGGTTGATGACCTAGAAGCTATGATTCGTAAAAAAGCTGCTGAAAAAGAGGCTTTAGAAGAGAATTTAATCGCAAAAGCGTAATCAAAAATTGATCAATATTTTCTTATCCGCTCGGCTAAGCTGAGCAGTGACAAGATAAGTTGTTAAGGTATATCTTTGAAAAAAATACAGTCTGTTAAGGGAATGAATGATTTATTGCCTGCTGATTCACCAGCTTGGCAGTACGTTGAAGCTACAGTTAGCGACGTGTTATCACGCTATGGTTTTAGCGAAATTCGATTTCCTATTGTCGAAAGTACCGACCTTTTTAAGCGTGGCATTGGTGAGGCTACAGATATCATCGAAAAAGAAATGTATACCTTCGATGATCGCAATGGCGATAGTCTAAGTATGCGTCCAGAAGGTACGGCAAGTTGCGTGCGTGCCTGTGAACAACACGGCTTGCTCTACAACCAGACTCAGCGTTTGTGGTACCAAGGCCCTATGTTTCGCTACGAGCGCCCGCAAAAGGGTCGGCTTCGTCAATTTCACCAAATAGGCATAGAAACCTTTGGTTTTGCAGGGCCAGACATCGAAGCAGAGCTGTTGATTTTAACGGCTAGGCTGTGGCGCGAGCTGGGGCTTGAACAGTCGGTTGTACTGCAGATTAATACTCTTGGAGCCAGCGATGCGCGTCAAAAATACCGCGACGATTTAGTTAAGTACCTTGAAGCCCGTAAGAATGAACTCGATGAAGATAGCCAGCGCCGTTTGACCACGAACCCGTTACGTATATTAGACAGCAAGGTTACTAGCACGCAGGATGTTTTAAATGGTGCGCCAGTGCTGCGTGATTATTTGTCACCAGAATCTATAGAGCACTTTGAAACACTAAAAACCTTGCTGGATGCAGCCGGAGTTGCTTATGAAGTCAACCCGCGCCTAGTCCGGGGCTTAGATTATTACAGCAATACGGTCTTTGAGTGGGTAACAACCTCATTAGGTGCACAAGGAACAGTTTGTGCCGGAGGCCGTTACGATACCTTGGTTGAGCAATTAGGCGGGCGGCCTACGCCGGCCTTTGGTTGCGCTATGGGGGTAGAGCGTTTAGTTTTACTTTTGGCGGAACTCAATGCCATGCCAGAGGGTCTTGATGGTCTTGTTGATATCTATGTGGCTGCGGTTGGTAATGTTCAAGCCAAAGCAATTGCACTTGCCGAGCAAGTGCGCGATGCTATGCCGTTTTTACGCGTCGTCGGTCATTGCGGTGGTGGCAGTTTTAAAAATCAACTTAAGCGTGCGGACAAAAGCGGGGCAATGTTGGCTTTGATTGTTGGTGAAAGCGAAGCGGCTGAAGGCTCCGTAACGATTAAGTATTTACGCCGCGATGAGCCCCAAAAGAATGTGCCAGATAGCGATATTATCGGTGAAATCCAAGCCTTGATGGATGTCTAAATCACGGTGACAACAACAAAAAGCCAGCATCGTCCTATATGGCCGAAGGTGGCGGAATAAGAAACAATAAAATTAGGAGAGTCTCGTGTCCGAGCATTTAACAGAAGAAGAGCAAATTGAAGCCTTTAAACGCTGGTGGAAAGAGAACGGTAAATTAACCGTATCGGCGGTTGTATTGGCCAGTGCGGGCTATTTCGGGTTTGGTGCATATCAATCTGCGCAGGAAAAAACTGACCAAGCCAATTCTGGCTTATACGACAAAGTCATTGCTGCGGCAACAGCCCAAGGTGATGCTGCGCTAAGCCCCAAGCAAAAGGCGGGTGTTGTTGGTGCCGCTGAAGCTGTATTAGCTGAAGATAATACGGGTTTATATGCTGATTTATCCCGTTTTCACTTGGCTAAAATGGCGGTAGATGCTGCAGAATACGAAAAAGCAGCCAGCTATCTAGATGCTGTAATTGCTAATAGCCAAACTCAATCTTCAGTTGAATTGGCTACACTGCGCTTAGCGCGAGTAAAAGCGGCTATGGGCAATACCGACGAAGCGCTTGCATTGCTAGCATCATCGCCATCTGATGCGTTCACCGCAGGTTACGCTGAAGCACGTGGTGATGTATTGGCTAGCTTAGGTCGTTTAGACGAAGCTTATACAGCGTTTGAATCTGCGGTTGCTGCATTGGAAGGGCAAGAGTCTAACGGCGGAATGCGAGCAAACATATTAAAGTTTAAAATGGATAACGCGCGTATTGCCACAGCTTCGCCGCTTGCCATTGGCACTAATCCCCATGCGGTTAATCCACATGCTGTAAACCCTCATGCCGCAACACCTGCTGAGGCTGCTGAATGAAGCCATTGGTTCGCTTTGGCTTAGTGGCTTTGGCGCTAAGTTTGTTTGTGGGTTGTACTGCAAAAGATGCTTCCTTGGTTCCTGCTGAGTTAGCCGTTTTTGAATCAACCGCCAGTATTTCCAGTCGCTGGCATGCTTCTCTAGATGGTAACGCGCGGACGATGGGGATAGGCCCGTTTAAATCTGGCCGCGTATACAGCCGTCCAATGTTTGGCGGCAGTAACTACCAACGTTTTTACCTTGCGCAACGCGAAGACACATTATTTGCGGTAACAGGCAAGGGAACGGTTTTTGCGGTCAATAAAAAGAACGGTAAAACCTTATGGCGCTCGTCCGTTAGTAAAGATGTTAGTGCTGGCATCAGCTTACATGGCGATGTGCTTTACACCGCAACAACCAATGGTGACGTATTTGCCTTATCAGCGGAGGACGGCAGCATTATGTGGTCGGCAACTGTCAGTACTGAAGTGTTAGCGCCGCCCCAAAGCAATGGACAAGAAGTTCTTGTTAGCGCTATTGATGGTCGTTTATTTGCGTTAAGTGCGGCAGATGGCGTGCAGTTATGGAATTACGATCATCCACAACCGCTACTTACCTTTCGTGCCCAAGCCTCGCCTTTGTTGCTCGGAACCCAAGCTTTTGTCGCATTCGATAACGGCCAGCTGTTGAGCTTTGGCACCAAAGAGGGCGACCTTCGCTGGTCTGTACGTGTAAGCCAACCTCAGGGTATTACAGAGCTTGAGCGCGCTGTTGATCTCGATGTTACGCCGGTTTCAAGCGGCCCATTTATTCTGTCTGCTGGTGCTAATGGTCGCATTGTTGCTGTTAGCCGAGGTACTGGAAAAATTAGCTGGGCCGAAGATGCTAGCGTTTTTAATGAAATAGCGGTGAATGATGCTGCTGTTTTTTACGTCGATGAAACAAGCCATGTTATTGCCCGCCGGCTAACCTCTGGGCAAGAGCTTTGGCATAGTAAAGACCTACATCGCCGCAATGTTGGCTCGCCTGCGGTTTTGAATAACTTTGTTTTAGCGGTCGATAGCTCAAATTACCTACACGCTTTTGATGCGAAAACGGGTAAGTTTGTTGCTCGACGCTCGTTGCCGGGTAACGGTTATGGTTCCCCAATGCTTGTCGACGATGACACGGTTTATATTCTGGCGGATAATGGCGCCTTGAGTGCGTACCGCATTAGCCCTAAAGAGTAATAGCTTTTACCCCTGTGTAAACTAGTACTTAACTAGGCGATTGCCTAAAAGACCCCTGCACATTGCGGGGGTTTTGTTGTTTTATACTGTTCGAAATATCTGCAATTGTGCAGCTGAACAGACCTAATTGGTTGTCCTTATGATTCCTGTAATAGCTCTTGTTGGTCGCCCCAATGTCGGTAAATCGACGTTGTTTAATCGCCTGACGAAAACGCGCGACGCGCTCGTTGCTAACTTTTCTGGTTTAACGCGAGACCGCAAATACGGAGAAGCAAGCTATCAAGAGCAGCGCTTCATCGTAATCGACACTGGCGGTCTTAGTGGTGATGAAGAGGGCATTGATGCGGCAATGGCAGATCAATCGCGTCTCGCTATCGAAGAAGCCGATTTGGTTTTGTTTTTGGTGGATTGCCGTGCGGGTTTAACTGCCTCTGATGAGCAAATTGCGAGCTTTTTACGCCAACGCAGTAAGCCCGTTATGTTGGTGGCCAATAAAATTGATGGTTTAAATCACGATGTAGCGACGGCGGCCTTTTACGAGTTGGGTTTAGGTGAGGTGCATGGTATTGCGGCTGCACACGGCCGTGGCGTGACTCAATTGCTGAGCGATGTTTTCGACACTTTGCCAACCTTGGCTTTGGCGTCGAATTCTCCGGCAGATGAGATGGCTCTCGATACTACCGAAGGAGAGGGTTTACAAACAGAGCTAGTAGAGCACGAGTTAGCTCCGTCAGAAGATGCTCCTATTGCTAAAGGCATTAAAATCGCGATTGTTGGTCGGCCAAACGTTGGTAAATCGACACTAGTAAACCGAATGCTAGGTGAAGACAGGGTGGTGGTATTTGATATGCCGGGCACTACGCGTGATAGTGTATATATCGATTACGAACGTTTTGGTCAGATGTATACCATTATTGATACCGCAGGTATTCGGCGGCGTAAAAACATTACGTTGGCGGTCGAGAAATTCTCGATTGTTAAAACCCTACAAGCCATTGCTGATGCTAATGTGGTTATTTTAATGATCGACGCCGAAGAAGGCATAGTAGATCAAGACCTGCACTTGATGGGGCAGGTTATTGATGCGGGTCGCGCACTTGTAGTGGCATTGAACAAATGGGACGGCCTAGAACAAGAGCATAAAACCTACGTTAAAAGTGAGCTAGAGCGCAAGCTGAGGTTTATTGATTTTGCCGACTTCCATTTCATATCAGCGTTGCACGGTACAGGGGTGGGGCATTTATATGAGTCCATCGAAAAGGCTTATCAGGCCGCGACTGACAAGTTATCTACCAATTTCCTAACGCGTATATTGCAAGGCGCTGTGGCAACGCATCCACCGCAAATGGTCAATGGCCGTCGTATTAAACTGCGCTACGCCCACCCAGGGGGCAACAACCCGCCTATTATTGTTATTCACGGCAATCAGACGGACGCGGTGCCCGCGCACTATACTCGCTACCTCGAAAAAGCTTTCCGCAAAGCGCTAGACTTACACGGCACGCCTTTGCGAATTCAGTATAAGTCGAGTGAAAATCCGTTTGAGGGCCGTAAAAATAAAATGGCGAAAACCCCCGCCGACAAAAAACGCAGGGTAATGACAATAGCTAAAAAAGGAAAGGCAGGCGCAAAACCTAAATCTGGTCGTGCTAAGAAAAAGTGAGAGCGTTATTGTATTGCTGATTAACGCTCGGATTGTTTGATTGCTTGGTGGCGCTTCGGATGTTTGTGTTACCTATTTTCTTGGCAGAGCGTTACTGCATCATTTCTCACGCAGTTTTCTTCTAGCATCGAGCAACTTCGACAGGAAAATGTATGGGTTGCAGTGGGTGGCTTTACTAGATATAACTCCATTACGGCTACCAATTCTTTTTAAATACATTTGATAGCATTTCGGCTTTTTTAACGTTTAACCTTTCAATGGCTTAACAGAATACTTCTTGGTGGTTATAGCAAGCATCATTTCAATAGCGCATATGGAGATGGCGATGAGGTTGATGCTTACCATTTCGTATTGTTGGTTAGTCAAAAGTTTCCAATAGCTAGCGCCTTTTCACCAAGTTAGAATGCAGCTTGGCTGACGACGCTAATTGAATCGAGCCAGATACTTATACTGCTTAGAGGGCGTAATGGCGGAGAAAAAGGCCTTGCGGCGCTAAGCTAGCGCCATAATGAGTGGTTAAATTGCGCCAAGTTTTGGTTATGGCGTTGCTATTCAGTGTGGTTTAAATACCTGTGCTAATAACAGTGTTCGTAGCGGCGGAGTCTGAAAATAATGCGGGCATGGACTACCGACTGGTTGATGGTGTTGTGATAAAGGCCGATTATCAAATTGGTCAGAGTGATAATCTAAGTGACAGCCTTAGCATATGTATTGATTGGTCTTCTTGGGACCGCGAAGAAGGCTTCGTTGTTTGTTAGGTGTGGCGTATGGGTGTTATGACGTTTATCAAAAGTATCTGGGTTGTTTTAGCGGTTGTAAGTACCCTTGCATTGGTTATTTTGCCGCAGGCAGCAGTTGCCGATACGGTTTCTAAGCAAGCGGCATTTTTAAACCAAGTATTTAATAACGAACCTGTCAGCAAGCCGCAAACGCTCTGGCTAACAAAGGGCGTCAAGCAGGAGCTAAAAGGTTTGTTTGACTATGAAATTGGTGTTTTAAGGGTGCGCTATCAGGGCCTCCTAGCAATAATTAGACAGACAGTAGAATTTTTGCCCTATAGTCATCATCAATAGCGGAGGCCATGACTCGGTGTTTTAATCTGCGCTTACTCGTATCGTTAACCTTTAGCAGATTCATGCAAAACCTTTTTATAACAGCCATTGCAGCCGCTCCAGATGCGAGCCTACATTCATCCTCTTTAAAGGTAACATCGAGTTGCCAGTGTAAATTATTTTCAACTCCCCAGTGACTTCGAACTGCATCGGCCCCGCGTTGCGCGTCAACGGCCAAAGAGCTTAAATACCAAGAAACTTCTGATGATTCTTTTTCGCCTTTTATTGTATTGCGTTCAACACGAATCAGTGAATTAGCATCACACCATTTTCTCGCTGAATTAACCCAGTCGCTAATTTCTACATGATGCGTTTTTCTTTGCTCAATTCGACCATGACCTTTATCGACTTCTTCATAGGTGTCATGGGTTATGTTGGCAAAGTCTTCGCGTATTAATTTGTGGTAATACGCTTCTATTTCAGCACGTAACGCCTTTTGGTTGTCTTTTAGTTGGAGCACATAATCGCCTCCCCCACTGCGAATTTTATCGGCTACTTTTACTTGGCAGCCCATTGCATCCGTTGTAACAATGGCACCGTTAATATCGATTAGATCAAGCACCAAAGGAATCGTCTTTATTTCATTTGATTTGTCTTTAGTTTTTAGCGCCGTCAACGTTACCCCATGTTTTTTTGACCAAGCACTTACCATGTGAATGGTGTCTAGAGCGCTATGCCTTGTACCTCTCATAGTCTTGCCGTCAATCGAAATAATATCCCCTTCACCTGCCTCTTGAATGAATGCTTCGAAGCCTTTTATTAACTCCTCTGTATTTATTGAGCAAATGAAAAAACGTAGCGTTTCAACACAAGGTATTGAGTCTAAAGTGACAAAACGCTGGAGCCATTCATGCTTTAGCTTGGCAAATTCAACCATAGCTTCTGGGGTGTCATATCCACTGATGGTTGAGGAAAATATGATCAGCAGGAGGCTAGATAACGCGTATTTCTTGTTTTTATCTCGTCTCGGATCAGTAATATGAGCCGTACATTCGTCTAAGGTCACTCAATTCTCGCTAAAGGTTATAAAAGCGAGCAAATCTTAGACAATGCGGTTAATTATTGCTAGGGGGCCCTGGGTGCGCTATTGGATGCAGGGCGATACCACCGCTTGGGTCTTGGACGAAATAGGCAAAGAGCAGCCGATTACTATGGCTTTAGCTATTGGTGCTAGTGGTGTAAAAAGCATTCAGGTGCTCGAATATCGTGAAAGCCGAGGTGGTGAAATTCAATATCCCTTTTTTACCCAGCAGTTTGATCACGCAGTGCTAGAGCAGAGCAATAATAAGCTCAAATTAGATCGCAACATCGATGGCATTACAGGGGCTACGCTTTCTGTTCGGGCTATGACTAAAGTCGCCAAGGTCGCGCTATACCTTCACAGCAAAGTGATGGAAGCTAAGCTAGGTAACCTTGCCCGTCAATCTTAAGCGAATAGCACCGTGCCTGAGTTGCTGATAAGGTGGCGGGCTATTTTCTTTAATGCTGTTATTTTAAAGGTTTAGGGGCTATGAAAAAGCCGGTGAAATTACGCAGGCAATTTTGGCATTGGCATCGGCGCACCGGTTTGTTTAGTCTTATTGTATTGGTTGTTTTGTGTCTTACAGGGGTGGCGTTAAACCACAGTGCTCATCTTAATATTGATCGTTATAAAGTCCATTCGCCCATAGTCTTACAGGCGTATGGTATTCGTATGCCTGAATTTAGAGGTGTGAAAGTAGGGGAGCATTGGGCCACGGTTATCGCGAATGATCTCTACTTGAACGGCCAAGTGCTGACTCAATGCCATGGTAGTTTGCTGGGTGTATTGCATTCTGCCGTAAATAGCTATTGGTTAGCAGTATGCGAGCAAGAGCTAATCTTGCTTACCCCAGATAACCAACTTATTGAAATCATCGATGTCCACTTGGGGCTGCCAACGCCCATTCGTGCTGCCGGCATGTGTGATGCCGAGCTTTGCATTCAAAGCATTTCTCGCGGTGGCGGCAAAAATGCCGCTGCGTTAACAACCTATAGTGTAGACCTGAATGCGCTGGAGTGGCTGCCTATGGACGCGTTATCAAGTTTCACACCTTTTTCTCTTTCCGTGTTGCCAAAAGATCAGCAAGCTTTTTATCAGCAGTTTTATGCGGGTGAGGATTTAACTTGGGAAAGGGTCGTATTGGATATTCATGCGGCGCGCTTTTTTGGCGCTGCGGGACCTTGGATTCTAGATTTTTTTGTACTGTTATTTTTGTTTATGAGTGGTAGCGGATTTTACTTGTGGTACACAGCAAGCAAAAAGCACTAATAACTTTGTTGCTCTGGCGGGTTAAATAAATTGTAGTGTTATCCCTAAAACTACAAGGTAGCGCGCACCTTTGCCGACAAATGTAAGCACGAAAAACAGCAGAAAGTTAACGCGTAAAACGCCTGCTAATAAGGTCAGCGCATCGCCAACAACAGGTAGCCAGCTAAATAACAAAGACCATTGTCCGTATTTTTGAAAGCTTTGTTGCGCTTTTTTGAGCTTGGCCGCTTTAATGGGAAACCATTTACGGTCTTGGTAGTGTAAAAAGTAGCGCCCCAAAACCCAGTTGAGGCAAGCGCCAAGAGTGTTGCCCAATGTGGCCGCTAGCCAAAGTGCTAAAGCGGCGTAACCTTGCTGTAAATATGCAACTAATATTGCCTCAGAGTAAAAAGGTAGCAGTGTTGCAGCGAGAAATGCCGAGCCAAAAAGCGTGAGATAAATCATATGTGCGTATTTTTCGATGTGGAAGTGAGTTCGCAGGAATCGTTCTTTAGCTGGCGCAATTATGCCATGATTCACACTTTAAAATAATGGTGACCTAATCGTGCTTAATCGCATTTGGATCAGTTTTTTTGCTATCGCATTTATAGCTGCGATATATCAATTTGGCGTACTGGGCAATACAGACATCTTCAAAGAGATTGTGGATTCGCTCTTTGCTATGTCCAAGGTGACGGTAGAAATAGCTATTGGGCTAATCGGTATTTTAAGCTTTTGGCTCGGCATGATGAAAATTGCAGAGCACGCTGGCTTGATTGATAAAATTGCACGGGCAATTTCCCCACTGTTTACGCGTTTGATGCCTGATGTCCCAAAGGGGCACCCAGCTTTAGGTTCCATGACGATGAACCTATCGGCAAATTTCTTAGGCTTAGATAATGCAGCGACCCCGTTGGGGCTCAAGGCAATGCAAGACTTGCAAAGCTTAAACCCCAATAAAGAAGTTGCCAGTAATGCGCAAATTCTATTTCTAGTTTTAAATACCTCGTCAATTACCTTGTTCCCGGTAACGGTTTTTGTTTACCGCGCACAACAAGGTGCGGCTAACCCTACGGATGTATTCATCCCTATATTGTTAGCAACATTTTGCTCTACCATAGCTGGGCTACTGGCTGTTTCGTTTGTTCAAAAAATCAACTTATTACAGCGTACAGTATTACTGTATTTGGGGGCTGCAATAGCCTTAGTGGCGGCTTTGGCGGCCTACTTTTCGACGTTGACGGCAAGTGCTCTAGCTCAGCAATCTTCTTTCTTGGGTAATTGCCTAATTTTTAGCACTTTACTGCTGTTTATTGGTGTCGCGTCTTTCCGGAAAGTAAATGTTTACGATAGCTTCATCGAAGGAGCAAAGGAAGGCTTTGAAACAAGCATTAAATTAATCCCTTATTTATTGGCTATGTTATGCGCAATAGGGGTTTTTCGTGCGAGTGGTGCATTAGAGCTGCTAATTGACGGCATCCGATGGGGCGTGGCTGTCGCGGGCTTTGATACGCGTTTTGTCGAAGGCTTACCCACAGCCTTAATGAAGCCTCTTAGTGGTTCGGGCGCGCGAGCTATGATGATTGAAGCGATGAATACTAGCGGCGCAGATTCGTTTGCTGGACGCCTTTCTTCGATAATACAAGGCTCTACCGAAACAACATTTTACGTGCTGGCTGTTTATTTTGGCTCGGTAGGTATTCGTTATGGTCGCCATGCTGTGGGTTGTGGCTTAATTGCTGATTTTGCCGGTATTTTCGCTGCCATTGCTGTGTGTTATTGGTTTTTTGGTTAGCAACCCGTTATTGCGTTAACCACTATTCCTCTACTAGCTGTTTGTATTCTTTATCGGATAGGCAAGTTTGGCAATGATGGTAAAACAGGTCTTGCCATTCTCGGCTTGCTTCGCTCAGCGTTTCGCCTCCTATTTTTTCAATTGTGACAAGCGACTTTTTGAGGTGTCGTGATACATGCAAACTTTGAGATACTTGAGGAATTAGTGCGCTGTATATGTCTTCGAGCACATCTTTTTCACGTATCGGTTTTATGTAGATCCGCTTGTATTTAATATTTTCGTGGTCCTCCCTTTCGCTTTCATTACTTATTGGGAAGTTATCTACCCATAGTCGCATGGCCCGTATAAACGTGCCTATAACATCAATTGCTGTGCCTGGATCATTAATGGCAGGAGAAAGCGCTTTAAGCGCAATTTCGCTTAACACAACAAACCCGTAACGTGGATCTTGCTCAAAGGTCCTATTGTCGCCGATAACAATTGTATCCAGAATGTTATTTTCAGTCGTCTTGTCAAGTTGGGCGTTAGTTTCTATCAGCGGTGTAATAGAGTCCATAAACTTACCCGGGTTGACATGAATGTATATCTCGATATCTTTTTTATTGGCAATATTATTTAACGCTTCTATGTCAATATATTGTACGTAACCAATGCGATCGCAAGCTAGGGGGTAACGCTTTTGGGTGTTTGCATGCTTCATTGGTGTGCAATGTAAAAAGGGAGCTTTGGCTCTATGGCGTATCGAACTGTGCAGTGCTGACTCTACTGTTTTAATGGTTTCTGAGACGCGACCTAAGCGAGAAAGTTGATCTATCCACTTAAGCAAAAAAATAATTACAATTGCAATGACAATAATGGTGAATAGAAATAATACAATAATGACATCTTCGTGATAAATGTTGGCGCCAATAGAAATAATCCCGACAATACTGAATAGGAATGCGCCAATAAACGCTCCCAGTGCATTTTGAGCGGTAGAGTTCTGCATTAAAAGGCTGTTTGTTCTTGGGCTAGCTGTCGTGGCGGCGGTACTAAAAGCCTGCACCATAATCGACAAGGAAAATGTTGTAACGGCAAGCATGCTGGAGGCAAGTATTTTTAAAATATCTTCTACGGTATTTTGTGTCACCATTTGCTTTAATTTTTCAGGGATATAAGGCCCTAATTCTGGCCCAATGACAATCGCAAAGACAGCCAGTAAGCAAAAAGCGCAGCACCTTACCCATAGCTTGCGCATGAAATTATTCAGCAAAAATAGAATTTTATTCATAACTTAATGTTCTGCTTGATCGCTAAGAGGGCTGTTTAGATTGATGATTGTACTGTAAAGGTTTGAGGCACGAATCTCTATTATCTAGGATGCTTACGGGTACAGGGTAGCATTTTATATGCGGCCTGTTTAGTTGACCGGAATACTTCAGGCATGCCGCACGTTTTGGCGTGGGCTAGGCCTTAGCGTTTCCACAAACCGGAGGGGCAATTAACAGCTTGCTGCCGGAAAATTGAAATGTAAGGGCGCGTTGAGTGCTTTGCTTCATAACAATTGCGGTTATAGGCCGGTAATTGGAATGCAAAGATATTGAGTATGGCGAAAGGATCGATGACAGAAGGGTTATCGTTCGTGTGTTTTTGCTGAGCGGTGGTGGTTAAGTTATGATAATTTTAAAGCCAGCAGGTATTAAGCTGCTGGCTTTACCCTAACGTTGCATTAACTTTTGGCCCAGAATCGCTTCGCTGCTTCCATAGCAGCATTTCTAGCGTCCTACTCAATTTTTCTGGATTTCACCTAGAATGACTCTTATCAATCCAAAAAAATCTCCGTTCAACGCTATAAATACCACTCTAATAAGCGCCTGGCCTTAAAACCTAATGCAATGTTAGGGTTTACGCTCCTAGTGACAGCCGCAAATAAATGGATATTGGGTGGTGTTTTCTGCGATGGTGAGGATGTTGAAAAATTCAGTTAACACCGATTCTGCGGTACAAAAAGCACCTTCTACCCAAGCTTGATCGTTAGAAAAGGCCGAGCCAATGATGAATACATTTGAATTTTCTACGCCCGCCATCCGGCCTGGCGTACGAATTTTTTGCATAACGTCGCAAATATCATAGTGTGCTGCCCACGCATGGTAGCCAGCACCAAATGGGTTTAAGCCCCAGTTCATAAATACCGTTTCAACCGGGTCAGGGATGGCGCTGGCCTTGTTTGGATCGTTGTAGTGAACTTTAGCCAGCTGCAGTTTCAGCATGCGCATCATTTCAAATGGTGCTTCGGCGGCCCCGTGTAGCGGTTGGTAATTTTGGCTAAGGGGAGTGGTTCTGCGTGTATTGGCGGCTACCTCAAGCTCCTCCCAAAATTTAGTGAAGCGCATATCGTCGTAGGAAGTGAGCAGGCCGTAAACCTTGTCTTTTTCTTTTACTTTACCGGTGGCATTGTTGCCAAAATAATACACTTGGCGTAGTGGCAAGTCGGTAATGGTTGGGCCATAGACATTGTCACTGCTATTACCGTTGATGAGTTTTGGATTGTAGGTCACTTCACTATCTTGCCACCAAGGCGTTTTGAAAAACATTGCAATTTTATAGGAGGGTTGCTCTATAACCGATTGCAAATAATTTTGTACGTTGGTTGCATTTAAAAAGTCAGCTTGGTTATCGGTTAATGTTTGATAACGTGTGGCGCGGGCCACTAATTCTATGGCGTTAGGCGACATGGCTAAAAAGGCGTAATCGGTACCGTATTGCGCTGGAATAGCCTTGTCTGGAGATGCACTTGTGCTAAGCATAAAGCGTGTTTTTTGTGGGTACGCATTATCGTGCCAAATAGAGTGTAAACGGGTATTTTTATTCACTTTAAAGCTAATTTTATTATCCAGTGCCGCTTGTTTACAAGCCTGATATAGCGCTACAAATAAGCTGGAATAGCCCGTTGACAATGTTTTAAAGGCGCCGCCTGGAGCAAACTCCCCGTTGTACACTGCCGCATTGGCGGCATTCCAGTTAATAACATTAGAGCTATAGCCGCCAGCATCGGCAGCATATTGGAAGCCTTCGTTGCCGGCTTGATCGTAAAAAATGTTCCAATAGCCGATATCGCCGGTATTATCACCACTACTATAAACGTAGGAGCCATTATCGAAGCGTGCACTGAGAGTGCCATTTTGGTAAAACTTGCACTGCTCTACACGGGTTTTAACAGGATTACCTTCTGTAATTAAGTTGGAAATATTCGCCATTAAATAATCAGCCGATTTAGCATTGTTACCGGGTGTGTTATAGGGCGCGAGTACTTCTTGCCCGTTAACAGTGGTGCCTAAATCTTGTGAATAAAAATGCTGACCGCGAAGGTAAAAAAGTGGATTATCTGTTGTTTTAAAATTGATGATTTTTGTATTAAGTGGCTCGCCATTAAGGCTGAGCTTATCAATTGTTAAACTCACTAATTGATGGCCGCTAGCATCTGTCGGGTTCCACTGAATAAAACGCATGCCGCCAACTTCAATATAGGCTTGGTTGGGGTCTTTTTTATAGTGGTAGCTGCATATGCGGCCTGCTGGTGTTCTGTCGCCTTGGCCGTTGGCTTCGTAATCGTAATTCCCCCATTCATAAATGTAGACTTTGTCATCCTGGGTTAATGTTCCTCCGGTGAGTAGTCGCCAAGCACTGTATAAGCCTCCGGGGCCGCCGCCAAAAATACTGTATGTTGCCATGTTAAAGCCTGTTTTTGTTATAGGGGTTATGCTTGGCAGCTTGGCTGCCAGTTAATGGAAAAATTACTGCGGGCAATGCAGTAGTTACGGTAGTGAAAATCATTAGTGGGCTTATTGAGCATTTGGCAAATCATATCGCCTAAAATGGGGATAAATTTTCCGGCCCAACCCGCGCTATACACCACAATGTTGTGGTGGTTAGGATGGTCTTCGGGTAAATAATCCAGTAATAATTCTTTTGTTGAATCTTGCGCTAGCGCAATTAAGCAAGTCGATGTGAAGCGTGGCGTTGCTTGCAAGCCCTTCATATGTTTTAAAACCCAATTTGAATCTAAAGCTAAGCTTTTGGCGCTAGGCGCGATATTGCGCTGGGAGGGTTTTTCGATAGAACCGTGGTCTGGGAAGTCGGTGGCAACACGAAGGTAACCGGGGTGTGACCAGTCGACTTCTGGAAAACCGTAAAACAGAGCGCTTTGTTGCGGTTTTTGAAAAACAAACCAGGTGGGTAAGTAGAGTTGTTCAGCAGTTTTTTTAAAGTAAGCTGAAGACATCTGCCAAAGTTTTATTGGCATTCTTAAATTTAATAATTCGAGTGTTTGATTGATGTAAGGCCCCGTTGTAATCGCTAATTGGGAACAACAAAATTCGGCATTAGGGGTTGTAATATGGATGTTGTCGGGGGTTGATGCGTCAATAGCCCTTACTACTTGCCACTCCATTAAATCAACTAAACCTGAGGCTAGTGCTTGGTTGTAAAGTGTATTCTCGGTAGCTTTTAAGTTAATAATGCCGCCGTCGGGTTGAAAAAAACCACGGTAATCGGCAGGCAAGTTCTTGAATGAGTACTGAGCTTCAATTTGCGCAGCGTTAAGGGGCGCATAAGGAATGTTGAGCGCATTCATTACGTTTTCGGCCGCTTGAATCCCGCCTTCTTGCGAGTTGAGTTCAGGGTCGCCAAACCATAAGCTGCCACTGCGCGTGATTAAACTTTTTTGGCTAAATCGCTGTAAACTTGCCCAATAATCTTGTGCGGCTAAGGCTAGCTCGGCCATGCTAGTTTGGGCGTACTGAAGCCTGAACTGACGAGAAGCACCGGCTGAACTGCCTTGGTTGTTTAGATAACTGTATTGCTCCAGTACTAAGGTTTTTAGGCCTCGTAGGCTGGCTTGGTAAGCCGTCGCCAAACCGATAGGCCCGCCACCAACAATAATTAAGTCGTAATGTTTCATGGGTACCTCTTGCTGAGCGTTAAATCAGAATTTCTATGCCATGAAAGTTTTCGTAAAAATCCAGATCAAAGGCGCTTTCCTGTGCGGGGAAAAAGGCATCGTTATCCAGCCATTTAGCAATATGCTGGCGCTGGTCTTCACTGCCTTGCCAGCGTAGTTTGGCTAATCGTTGAATGGGCTGTGGGTTAAGAGTCATCATTAATTCGCGGTGCCCTCGGCGCACGGTAAGTACAACCGGGGTTACTTGGTTTGCAGCCCACTTAAGCGCTTGTGGTGAAAAGGCGTAATGATTAATAGAGAGAATAATATCGCCAGGCGCAATACCCACTTTGCTTGCGGCACTGGTGTCGCATACGCCATAAATTGTTGCGTCGGTATTACTCATAAAAAACAGGCCTAGATAAAAACCTGCTTGCCATTCGGGAATTAACCCCAGTTGGCGGAACTTAGCTGGTGTATCAAGGTGAGCAGGTTGTGTAATTTGCTGCTCGATACCGCTACCTAAACCCGCGTGCCTTTGATTAAAAAAATCAATAACATCTTGTGTACTATAGCCAATGTAGTTTGCCGGTACTGTTTGGTTCGGGCCAAAAAAAGTTTGGTAGAAATCGCTAAAGGCATTATCGAGGGTATCGTTAAATGTCATGCGCAAATCGGTATCTAAACCAAAGGCAATTAACATTCCTTTGTCGTAATAGTCGATACTGTTATTGACGCGGCCTGGGTATTTAGCGTGGTTCATGTAGGTCGCTAGCGACGAGTCGGTCGCGCTAACGCGTTTGTAGGCTGGCTGCTGACTTAGGTGTTGGTAGTAATTGGCTACGGCGCTAAAAAATTGTGTGGGGCTATAAGCTTTAGCGCGGGTACTAATAAGAAATTCGTAGTAGCGGGTAAAGCCTTCGGCCATCCATAAACCTTCGGTAAAACATCCGCAATCCAGCGTTGACGATAGTTGCCCCAAAGGCGCTGGACGCAAGCGCCGAACATTCCAAGCGTGGAATAATTCATGGGCACACACGCGAATGCCATTAGCAAATTGGTCTGGGTCGATAAAAACATTTGGCCCTAAACCACTCATATTGCTGGTTAAGTGTTCTAGCCCCCAATCGGCTTGAGGGTTGAGCGATAAAAAGAAGGTGTAATCGTCAAAGGGAAACTGGTGAAAAATGTCGTAGGTTTTATCAACCGCAATGCACAATTGGTCGACAAACTTGTGTACGGTTTGCTCAAAGCCAATACCTTGGTCCACAAAAACGAAATAAAACGGGGTGTTGTGTATAGCGCGTTTTATCAATGTGAAGTTGCCGAAAACAACGGGCGTATCTAGCAGTAATTCGTAGCTGGGGTAAATCCAGCTGGGCTGTTGTCCGATTTGTTGGGCACCAGAAGGATGATGAAAGCCCCAATCTTTTGGTAGGTTATGGTAGGTCACTTTGCATTGGCCTAAGTGTGCCGGCGTGTGTAAATAGCGAGTGCCCAATAAAATAGTGTATTCACTATCAACCAAACCCATGGCATCACCTAATTCAGGCTCGTAGCAAGATGCGTTATAGCGGACGATCAGGTGTTGGCTGTAGGATTTAATCAGGTATTGGTTAAAACCTTTGCGCTCGACAACCAGCGGTTTACTTTCCCCTTCGTTATTGGCGCTTAAGCAAAAAATATCGCGTCCGTAGGCTTCAAAGGAGTAATCGCCAGGCACCCATGTGGGGATTTCTATAATTACGTCCCCGTTCGCAATGGCTCCAGTTATGGTCATTTCTACGGCAATTTCTAATGCCATGGGGTCAATGGTTACGTCATAGCAAACTGCTGGGGTATTAGCCTGTTGTGTCATCAATTACACCTGCGACATTTACATGGTTTAAGAAGGCTACAACAGTCCTTGCAAGTGCGGTATTACACGACATTACCAAGGTTGCTGTCTTGGCTGTTTGTTGTACTAATTGGTCGTATTGACGTTAGCTTGCGTATTAGTCCTAGAGCGGTAAATAACCAGTAATTAGGTTGCGCGTTGTGATAAATAGCTAATGGGGGAGATATGCAGCAGACGATGTTAGCTGGGCTTGGTGGTAGGCAGGCAAAGCCGGCACTTTTTTATGACGGTGCTTGCCGCCTTTGCGCAGGTGAAATTAGCCGTGCGGCACAAAAGGCTAAAGGCAGTATCCAATTTATTAATGTACATACGTTGGATGTGCCCCGCGAGGAAAAAGCCCGCTTATTAAAAAGCTTGCACTTGTGGTTGCCAAGCGGCCAAGTATTGCGAGGGCTGGATGCTAATTTGGCGCTATGGCGTTTAGCGGGCGGGCACCCATTGGCCAGCATGCTGGGCTTTGCGCTAATTCGACCGATTGCGCGCTTGGCCTATAACACTTGGGCGTGGCTGCGTTATAAGGCGCTTTACGGTGGGGGTACTTGCAACCGGTGCGCGTTAGCGGGGAATGACAAAGGTGATTGCCTTGGAAAATAAACCTGGTTTACCAACACACAATCTTAGCCACGTTGTAGAGCCCAAAGTTAGGCGCTGTTTAGTTATTGGCGGCGGCGCTATAGGGCAGGCGCTGGCGCAATACCTTAGCGGTGAAGAATTCGCAGCAGCTGTGGCGCAAGAGGGCGTAAGCCGAACCGAGGTTATTGCCACTTGGCGTACGACCGAGCCGGTAGCGCAGAATAACCAGCTGCGCTGGCTGCAACTCGACCCCACAGATCCAAGCAGTGTTGCTTTGTTGGCCCAGCGCATTAGGCAGCTGTGGCCAGATGTGCATTGGTTGATTAATTGTGTGGGCATGCTTAGCGGCGAGCAGGGGCCAGAAAAGCGTATACAAGATTTTTCGCCAACGTTTTTTTTGCACAACTGCCAAGTAAACGTTGTGCCTACGTTGTTGCTTGCTCAGCATCTTTCAGATTTTTTTGCTAAAGGCGACAACAGTATATTTGCGGCTCTTTCGGCAAAAGTGGGCAGCATCGAGGATAACCGTTTAGGTGGCTGGTACAGCTACCGAAGCAGCAAGGCTGCATTGAATATGGCCCTAAAAACGCTCAGTATTGAATGGCAGCGGCGGTACCCAAAGCGCTGTGTTGTAGCATTGCACCCTGGTACTACCCGCTCGCCATTATCGGCACCTTTTAGCGCCAAGGTTCCACCTGCGCGCTATTTTACTGCCTATAAAACAGCGCGCTTACTGGCTAAACAATTATTGCTTTTACAGCCACATCACACTGGGGATTTTATTAGCTGGAATGGCGAGCGCTTGCCTTGGTAATACGCTTATGTTTTGCAATGCTAGGGCAATACTAAAGCGTTAATTAAAAGTATTGAATTATTTGCCAATATAGCGGTATTCCCAGTAACACATTAAAGGGAAGGTTACCCCTAGTGATGCAAAAATGGCCAGACCAATATCGGCATCTTTAATGGCGCTGCAGATCGCCGCTGGTGCCGCAATGTACGATGCGCTGGCGGTAAGGGCGGCTAAGACCAAGGTTTTTTGGATTATAGAAGGCGCAAATCTTTATCGAGATATTTATGGGTGATAGAAAGGTGGTGTGGGGAGAGCTGGCTAGAAACCAGCTCTTACCCGATTTATAGCTGTGCATTATGTAAATTTACAATATTGTTTTGATATGGAGAATCTACGGTAATACGCATTATATTTTCTGCTTCTATTAGCTTATTGAGCCTGGACAAGGTCTTTTTCGGGCCGTACGTTAAGATTTTAATCCATCCATCGGAAATACCCTCCACCTTGGCAATATCGAAACTATCTTCCTCGTCTGAATGGTAAATACATAAACTATTGTATTTTGCAGCGGCCTCTTTAAACAAATCTTCAAAGTTTTCCGATTCTAGTAACAGCTTGGGTTTGTCACTACCGCTCTCTATCAGTGATGCTATAGATTTGTGCTCTCTATTCCCCCACATTAACTCGTATATCTGCTCTATATGAAAAAATGTATATCCCTCGAACGCTCCCTCATCACTATACAGAGAGAATATTCCGACTTCATCATTAGCAAATTCGAAAACACCCGTTTGGTCCTCATCTGCACAACTGCGACGAATGGAAACCAATTCTCTTTGAAGCTGAAGTTTCTTTATTTCTTGGATGAGCATGATTTCTCCGTTTTTGCTCTAACGCCCAAATTTAAGGGCGACTGAAGCGCAGCGTAAGGCGCTCCGCAAGATTTGTTTGTTAGGCACGTGCACCAACCTCCAAATTTACCCAACAAAGCATTGAGTCAGAATTGGCCTGCCCTTGAGGTAATAGTTTTTCTTTCATCTCGAAACAGCCGCCAGCTATGCCAACCAAATGTGGAACACCGGAAGCTTTCCAGAATAGTGTTGTGCCACATATTTCACAGAAATACCTTTCTTGCTTTCCGTATTGCTGCGATTCTTCTATTACATATGCCGATACATTACCGGCTATATGCTTGAAGTTTTCTTTTAGAACATAGATCGACCAGCCAAATGCGCTTCCGGTTCTCTTTTTGCAATTATCACAATGACACACTGCAGATATTTCTGGCTTTCCTTTGATCTCTACAATTGTAAATCCACAACAGCATTTTGCTTGATCATTCACGCGATCTTCCTTTATTGCCTAACGCCGCGCTCTGCGGTAAATTTGGAGCGCAGCGGAAAATTTATCCGACAGCAGCGCTTTGGTACGCCCAGCATGGGCGTGAACTAATGAGGTGACAGCTCTCGCATATCCGTATGCTTCACTGCATTCGTGCGTCTTGCGCATCAAAGTTCTCCGTAGGAAGATCACCGTTTAATGCTGTTTATTAAACGCTAACTACTAGCGAATGGCAAGGCTGCCAAGGATGGCGGTTATTAGGCAATGCAGGAACAATTTTCCGACTGCAGTGCCGTGAGGGCCTGCGGGGAGGGCGCATTATTGCTTAACAGGGTGGGTCCATCTAAGCAGTTTTAGGCAAGGTATTTATATCGCGCTCGGCAACTGCTTCTGCGTCGCCCTAATCAGGTATATCCATATATCGATTTGCGGGCCCGCATGCTGGGTGGTGTGGGGCGAGCTGGCTAGAAACCAGCTCTTACCCGGTTTATGAATTTTTACGGTACTGATTTGTTCCATACCAAGTATGCCCACACTGTACGCAGCGCTCAGAACCTGGCGCTACTGCTAGTGCGCCACAACTTGCACAATAGTTAAAATAGATTTCATCGCCGTACTTGGCGCAAGCCACGCTAACATGAAATTCACGGTTGCGATCTATTTCTTGAAACTTTTCTGTAAGCTCCTCTCTAGAAAACTGTAACTGAAGCGATTTGATCTCAGCTGCATCCGGCCATGATTCATTAATAGAGAATAGAGCTGCCCTCATATACTGCGAATAGCTATTTTCACGATTTATAAGATAGCGATAATTTTTCCATATATAATTGGCCTTATCGTGATCCATGACTTACTCATAACGCCTCAAGAAGGGGCGCCTTTATATGTGTTTTTTGTAATTTGAGCTTTCAGCTCTGATACTGTTCGCGGCGGATTAGTTCTGTGTATCATTGCATGACAATTTGGACATACAGGAACCAAGTCTCTAAGCGGATCTAACTCGTACTCATTCTTAATTTCGGATAGTGGGACAACATGATGCACATGTATAAACTCTTTACCAATTGAACCGTATACACTTTCAAAATTGAATGAACATACACTACATTTGTAGCCGTAGTGCATTATGCATACACCTCTGGCTTTTTTATTTCTTTCGTAAAGATTTACGGATATCTTTTTAGTTGAACCCTCAAAATATTGCTGAGGATCGCTTACCTCCTCTGGAATGTCCACACCAAGGTTATGGTCGTATGCATACCAGCTGACACCCAGTTTCATGAGTTTTTTATTGGTTAGTTCAGGCGTAAAGCCACCAATTTTTGCTGGGCCTATGCCCGATCTGTCTTTATTTTGGTCTGAATGCTCCATTGGGAAAGTCATTAAGTCATAACCTTCTTCCTCTATTAAGCGGATATGCTCCCTAGATTGATGGTAAGCAGATTGACTTCGACCCCGACGAAATTGCCAATCTTCACTGAATATAAGCGTTGTCTTTCCTTCTGTACGTATATCCCAAGCACCAAAAATGATTATTTTCTTTTCATTGTTTATAAAAGACCAGCTCCATGTCCAATTCCTACATGTCGCTCCGTTTGCCTCTATAAATTGTTTTCTATTCACTATTTATCCTGAATCCGAAGCTCTCATAACGCCCCACATAAGGGGTCGCAACGTAGTTGTTTTTTTTGTTGTAGCGTAGAGTGAAACAACAAAAAAATAACGCAGTGAAGGTCCAATCTCGAAGCGGCGAGCCTTGATATGATTGGTACGCCCAGCATGGGCGTGAACTAATGAGGTGACAGCTCTCGCATATCCCTGTGCTTTACTGCATTCGCGCGTCCTGCGTGCATTGCCCTAATCAGGTATATCCATATATCGATTTGCGGACCTGCATGCTGGGTGGTGTGGGGAGAGCTGGCTAGAAACCAGCTCTTACCCGATTTATATGCGTCCATTAAGCATACTCATAATTTTTTGTTTATTTTTGAAAAATTCTGTTTTGTTTAGCCCTTCTAATGTTTTCTCTTTGGAGTGCTTGTGCCAATCTCTGTCAGTTTTGTACTTAAGTTTAAGCAAGTCCTTATTGAAAAAAACATGAGCTGAATTTTCGATCCTTAGGGATATATCTATAAAGTCTTTTCTAATAAGCACACCAGCAGCTTGCAAACCCTCATCTGTAGCATCACGAGAGCATTCATTTAAGTTAATAAAATAATCTAGGAAAAAACTGATTTCACGTTTTATTTCTGAAGATAACCATCTATCATGGTTATTTTGAACGCTCATAAATTGATCCAAAAAATCATTCATATTTTCCTTGGAGTTCATGATTAACGGGCATCGTTTAAGCTCATTTTTATCATCTTCACCACCAAGTAAAACCATCGACCGTATCAAGCCTACCAAATTTATCAATGACTCGTGCGCATCTAGCTTCCTGTCCAAAACTTTCTCAGTAATACGTAGCTTTGCTTCCTTTGTTTTCGACAAATAGCTAAGAAAACCAGTAACTAGCGAGCCTAAAATAGCTCCAAATATAGCGAAAATTGCGCTAGCATTACTTGTCAAAAATTCTTCCATCCAGATTTCTCCGTAGACATATAACATTTTATTCAGCGTCATGGTCACATATAGTAATATGCCTGCATATAGACCGATATGGGCATAACTATACCTAAATGGCTAAATATAGCCATTCTCTAGCCCTAAGTGGGTATCCACATTTAGGTATTTATCAACACCGCCTTCAATAATGCGGTTTAACCCCTAGAATAATGGCAGTGTTCCGGCTTGTTAATTACAGTTTTCCCAGTTTGCTTCAGCTTGTATGATGTGACGCCTTAAATCACCTTCACAAAAATTCGGCTTTTGCCTAGTCAAATACTTTAAGCCAGCTCCCATCTCAACCTTCAGGGCCGTCACCGACAGGAAGTCGGTGCAGAGCTATAGGGATATATTCATGTGTGCCCAGAAGGTTGGGGTGGGGGCGGCCCACAAAGCTCGATCCCCTAAAACCTTACGCCTAGGCTAAAGTCAGCCACAACACTCCTCTGCCCATCCAACCGAGTCGTTTGATAAACAGCTCCCGCCGAATACCGCTTAAAGAAACCCCCATTCATACCCACGCCGAGCGTTTAACGTAGCCCTTTAGCGTACCGCTATGGCATACTCGCGCGCAAGCCTAGAGCCGCCTTTGTCTTTAGCGGCAGTAGTGTGCTTGTGTTACCGAAAGAGGGGGGGATGCGCAACGCCTGCCAATGCATAGCGAATCTTAGCTATTCGCGAGCAGCAGCTATGTTTACGGCACAGTTTTCGTTTTGTAAGTTTTTAATTTCCTGATCAAAGTCGATTGTTTTACTTAAGGAGTTAAAGCGCGCTTGGTAGTCGCGCTTATATTGCTTTCGAAACTTGCCCCAAATAAAGCGCTTTACTTCTATGTCGTCTTCCAAAATTAGGCCTGGTACTGGGCTAGATTTACGGGTTGCTTCATCAACGGCAACCATTGTGAAATAAGATGTATTGGTATGCTTGGCAACGCCCAGCTTGAAATCTTCGGATAATACCTTGATGCCTACCTCCATTGATGAGCGTCCAACATAATTCACAGAACCAAAAAGTGTGACCAGCTCGCCGACTTCAACGGGGCTTAAAAAATCGACAGAGTCAACGGATGCCGTAACACAATAGCTGCGCGAGTGGGTGGCGGCGCAGGTGTATGCGATTTTATCCATTAGCGACAAAATGATACCGCCATGCACTTTGCCGCCAAAGTTGGCGTAAGAGGGAATCATCAGCTCTTTTAAAACAACTTGTGACGATTTTACACTGCGAAAGTTAGGCTTATCGCAGCCTTGTAGATCGTTCATTTTTAACCCCTTATGCAAAGTTATGCTGCAAATGTTGCTGTCTTTATGAGTTTAGTCTATCTGGCATGGCTGTGATGGCATCGATTTTTAGTGCCTATTTTGGTGTCTTAGTCAATTTAGGGGGCGGTGGCACTAACTTGTTCGCCCTTGGTGCATTACGGCGGCGTTCTAACCGCTTAAGTGCAGCGTAAAATTTATGGTTTATGTGCCCTTATCCCTTAGGGGCGACCCTTACTTTGTCTAGGTGGCTGATTCATAAGCATAAAAAACGACCCAAAATCGTAATAATTAACAGTTACACTTAATGGCACTCAAATTGCCTATGTGGCATTAGTGATGTGGGCAGCTTTAAATGGAGTAGCTGCTCGCTAGTGTGGTAGCTTTCGTCACTGTTTGGGGCGGGGGGACCACGGGCCGGCTATTGGATTTAATAATGCGGCTATTCAAAGCCATTTTATGCATTGCACGGCTACACCATTTAATAAAGGTAACAACTGCGTATGGACGGAATACTGACTAGCATGGGACTGTTCGGCGACAAGAAAGCCAACGCTGCCCCGGCTACAACAATAAAAGGCAAACCGCCTTCCAATGCCTCTGAAGAAACTTTTCAGGGTGATCAATCGAGTGCAGTAATTAATAGGACACCAGAGATGAAATCACGAACAACCTCTTCTGCAGCGCCTTCGAATGTCGATGGCGAGCCTCCACATGATGTCTCTCTTTCTGACGAACTTAGCCCCAGTGCCGTTATTGGCTCTAAGATTAATTTTAAAGGTGAACTCAGTGGTGATGAGGATTTATTAATTCAAGGGAAAGTTGAAGGAACAGTCACCCTGAAAGGGCATAAATTGACAGTTGGCAAGTTGGGCTATGTGAAGGCAAATCTGCAGGCTAAAAATATCATTATAGATGGTACGGTCGAGGGCGATATTCTGGCCGATGAGCACATAGCCATTAATGCGTCGAGTATTGTTAAGGGGAATATTATAGCCGAGCGAGTTACCCTGGAAGATGGCGCTAAATTCCGCGGCTCGATCGATATGGATACCGATGCTGGCCCGAAGGAGCCCTTAAAGCCTCTAGCGGCCAAAATTGACAGCAAAGATGGTGAATAAAAGGCTATAGCAATACTTTTAAGAGTCCAGTATAAAAATACAAAAGCGTGGCTCCACAGGTTTAACATCCTACAGAGATATGTGCCGTGCAAATTTATCGTGAACAAGGTTTACCGCGTACTGTTAATCAAGGGTTTTATCACCCGGGGTTGGCAAGTGTTAGCGCCGCTATTCAAGCGATTCCCAGAGCGAGAGTGCTTGACTTGGGCGCGCCATCTGCGGCGAGTTTTCAGTATTTTAAAGATCAAAATTGCCATATTCGTTTTGAAAACTTAAACGAGTTTTTAACTAAGGCCATCGCCGATAAATTAACCTGGAACAGTGCAGATTTTATGCATGCCCTCGATAGGTATTTATTGTTGTTAAATGGCGATGACCAATTTGATGTGATTTTGGCATGGGACATTTTTTGTTATCTGGACCCTGCGAGTATTGATTATTTAAGCCGGCGCTTGGCTCGCCATGCAAGCGCTGGGGCAAAGTTACATATGGTGCGCTATTGGGGCAATGTTTATCCTTGCGCACCTTGTGATTACTATATGGTCGATGATTGTTATGTTGTGAATACCTTTGAGAGCAGTGAAAAACGCCACCTGCAAAAATTGCCTGCAATCAAAACTTTGCAAACGTTAATGGCCGATTTTAGTTTGTCTGAGTTTCATGTTAACGAAGCGAATATGCATTCGGCCATTATGGATGCTGTTTTTGTGTGCCTGCGAGATTCATCAAAGTCAAAACCGTGTGATAGTAGTGCGCCAACTAAAGCGAATGTTGCGGTCTCTTCGATTGATTATGCCGGCTATAAAAAGAGCGCTGTTGCCAGAAATAAAAGCCATGCTAGGGCGCGTAGTCTACAGCCTGCAACTGTAGGGAAAGATGAGCTTTATGGCTACCATAAAAGCCCAGCGTTAGAAGGGTTGCTGTCTTTACGCTTGCATAAAAATGCAAGAGTGCTGGATTTGGGAAGCTACAATAAAGCGAACGAAAGCACTTACCGGCATTATACGCCGCACATCCATTTTGCTAATTTGCCCGCTCTTATGGCGGCAAGGTCTGCTAGGTATAGCACTTTGTTGGAGGCTGCCCCAGTGTTGGAAGGCTTATTGTTAAGCCAGCATTGGAAGTTTGATGTGATTTTGGGGTGGGATGTATTGGCCCGTTACAGTAGCGAAACTATTACCGATATTATGGCGTTTATTAAACCCCATATTCATGCCAATACGCACATGCATTTATTGCAATATGTTGGTGACGATAGGCGGCATATATTGAGCCGTTGCAATTTGTTAACAGAAGATGATGTGGAATTAATAAAAGGGGTTGATGGAGAATTACATCCTCGGCATTCTATTTTTGAGCTAATTTGCGCAATGGGCTATGGCAGTATTGAGCAAAGCTATTTGTTTGCAAAAGGCATGCACGAAAATTATCACGAATATGTCGTTGCATTAAATGGCGACTAAACTCTAAGCTGACGTGCTTGCTTGACAGACAACTGTTTTTTAGCGCTGCTTTTTAGGGGCTTAGTGCACCCTGCGTAAGGTCGATTCTTATGCAGGGCGCGTGCTACAGGGTACATTCTAAACGATAAGTTCTAGGCAATAGCGGTTTGTAAAATTGTGCGGCTTTCTTCCAAAGTAATACTTTGGTGTTCGCCAATCGCCAGTAAACCGTGGGCTTCCATTTTAGCAAGTACGGCTTCAACGGCTGCTTGCTTGTTGTTGCCATAATCTGTCAGTCGCGTGGCAATATCCAGTTTGTGGTAAAAGGCTTCGATGGCGTCAATTGTGCGCTCGGCCAAGTCTTTGCCTGCGTCTAGACCAAATACGGCTTCCCCCATTTGCTCCAGCTTGCCTTGTTTGAGGTGTAGCTGGTTGCGCAGCAGTGAGGGTTGAATAATGGCCAGCGAGCGTGCGTGGTCTACGCCGTAAAGCGCGGTAAGCTCGTGGCCAATCATGTGGGTGGCCCAATCTTGTGTTACGCCTGCGCCGATTAATCCATTTAAGGCTTGGTTGGCCGACCACATTAGGTTAGCGCGCCATTGATCATCTTGTTGTTCAAAGGTATTCGCTAAGCGCAATAAGGTTTTGAGTAGAGCTTCTGCGTACCCATCTTGGACCCAAGCGCCTTCTTGAACGGTAAGGTATTGCTCGCATGTGTGCACCCATGCATCGGCAATGCCGTTAGCGAGCTGCCTAGCTGGCAGGGTTTTCATGGCATCTGGATCTAGTACGGCAAATTGTGGTTGTACCGTTGGCGATAAAAAAGCCAGTTTATCTTGGGTTGCTGCTTTGCTGACAACTGAGGCTGTATTTGATTCTGAGCCTGTTGCCGGTAGGGTTAAAATACAACCAATGGGCAGTGCTTTATCGACGGTATGTTTGCCTTCTAAAATATCCCAGCCGGTGCCGTTGTAGCATGCGGCGGCGGCCACGTATTTGGCGCCATCAATCACAGATCCGCCGCCTACAGCTAAAATAAATGTAATGCTCTGTGCCTTAGCTAGGGCGACAGCCTTATCGAGATGCTCAACGGTGGGGTTGGGTGTAATGCCTGAAAACTCCAACACGCTGTTTTCGCTCAGCGCTTGGGTTACCTGTTGGTAAATGCCGTTATCTTTAATCGAGCCGCCGCCGTAAAGCAAAAGTACTTTTGCGCTCGCAGGTATTTTGTGTTGGATGGCGGTTATTTGCCCCTGACCAAAAATGATGTTGGTTGGGTTGCTGTAGTTGAATGTCATCATATTGCTTACCTTCTTATATCCGCGTGCTGTTATTTGAATAACTAGGGCATGATTGTAATTCTTACTTTGGGTGCTGTCATTGTTATAACTGTACGGCCGTTAAAAAGGCTGAAAAACGCGTTATATCTTTTACCTTTTCTATTTATGTATGTTTTTTATTACCCCCGAGCTAAGGCTGCAGTGGTGTTGTAGCCCTTGTGCTGCAAGGGCTACAGGTTTTGGCGGTATAATTTTATGGCATTGTTTGTGGTCTGTGAAAATGTTGGCACGCATTCTGTAATAGTTAGTGTGTAGGGCAGATGTTCAGGGTTTTAGCGATGAATATCTGATTCGACTCATAATGGTCAGGAGAATGATTATGTTAGGTTGGGCAATTGTTTTTTTTCTTATTGCAATAGCCGCGGGTGTTCTAGGCTTTGGCGGTATTGCCGGTGCAGCTTCAGGTATTGCGCAAATTTTTTTTGTTGTATTTCTAGTATTGTTGGTTGTTATGGCCATTGCTAGGGCCGTTGGTGGGCGTTCACCTTAAATGTTGTATCAAAAAAGGCTTATTGTTAATTATTACAATAAGCCTTTTTAAATTCGATTGATAATATAAAAGTAAAAATTGATTTGAGGTTATCGTTTTAAAATGAATATGCCGCTTTCAACACCAGTAGTTGATATAGAAGCTTCTGGTTTTGGTTTGTCTAGTTACCCAATAGAAATAGGGTTGGTTTTGGCGAATGGGCTACTTATTGTGCATTAGTTAAGCCGCATGCTAGTTGGGGGCATTGGGATAGGGGCGCTGAAAAAGTTCATGGCATTAGCTTGAACGAGCTAAAAGACAACGGTAAAGCCATTGCTGATATTTGCCAAGATTTAAACACGTTGTGTGATGGCCAAATACTGTATACCGACTGTTGGGCACACGATTACCATTGGTTAAGCAAGCTTTATACGGCTGCTGGCGTGCATTGCAGTTTTCGTTTAAGCCCTATTGAGCACTTACTTTCTGAGCTGCAAATGCAAAGATGGTCGCAAAGGAAGAAAAATTACGCCAGAGAGGCCAATATTAAAACGCACCGTGCTTTAAATGATGCACTAATTATTTCTGAAGCGTTGGATCGTGAATTGCTGCTCAATGATGCTCAAGTTGATCGCATGTTGGGTGAGTTAGATGTTGCTGCGGCACCCGAGATGCCGCTTCCAAAGTCGTCACAACATATTTTTGATTCACGAAATTATAAAAAGTCGGCATAAGCTGTATTGCATTTGTGCGCCATAATTTTTTGGGAGGAACTGTGAAATATTATTTACTGATACTATCTTGCCTGATGTTGTGGTCTTGCGATGGCGCGGATTATGCCGAGCAAGGTAAGCTGAAGCCTAACGGCGAGGCTATAAGTAATATAGATTTAGCAAAAGCGGCTTGGCTCGATAGTAATATCTCTCGTTATAGGATGCATGTTTTTCGTGATACCGTAGAAGCTTCAGGTGCTTATGATAATACGGTAGGGAATGTTTATTCTGAAAACTCATTGGTGTTAGTGAATAATCAGAAAATTGTTGAAAGCTACCAACTATCGGGTGCGTCTTTTTTTGAGTACGAGCCGCAAATGCCAAACGCTAGCACAGCGATGACAGTTGAAGAGCTTTTTATGATGGTTGAGGATGCATTTATTAGCGAGCGAATAGTAGGGCAGGTTAATTTTCACGAGCTGGGTTATCCGCAAGATTTTCAGTACTTCGATAGCGAAGGGGGGCTAGTAAGCATTCATGTCGAGGATTTTTATTACCCGCAAGCCGTTGTTGCTAAGCTGGGACGCAAAAAAAGAGAGTGGATCGAAAAGGGAAGTGCCAACTACTCTATGGTGTTGGCTTTACATTGTCGTGATTTTTGCGAAGCTACGAGCCAATTTTATTCGGAGGTGGTTGATAGTGAATGTGTTTCAAAAGGTTATTACGAAACGCCTCCTGTAAATATCTCGCTCGATTACTTCCCTGTTAGTATGGTCGATTTGTACGATAAGGCTATTGCAGCGGCAGATACCTTAGATTCTAAATTTACCGTGAGTTATCACCCTGATGGCCACCTTAATGCTTATTACCTTGATAGCCCATTTGGCTTTTCTGTTGGTGACTTGGGTTTTGAGGTGAAATCCTTAAGCCTTCTTCAATAGTAGGAGGGCCGTAAGGGCACTTCTTCTGTGCTCACCCCTACGTTTTAATACCGCTTCTTTATTCCCTTTGATTGATCTAATTAGCTGCAGTCTTACATAAAACCGTAGAAATACTAGCCCGCATGTGTAGCTTGGTTATTGCTGGATTGCTAGGTGTTTTATACGCAATTATAATCGCGAAGATATGCCGCAGGTGCGTTTGCGTGAATGCTGCGTTAACGCTTTTTATGTTAAGGGGAATTATGAATATTTCTGTTGATATTACAATAATGAAGCCCAAGACCACGGTGTGGTCTGTTATTACTGATATTGAAAATTGCGCGGGTGTTATTTCTAATATAGAAAACATAAAAGTGTTGGAAAAGCCTAGCTCTGGTTTGGAGGGGCTAAAGTGGCAAGAAACACGGGTTATGTATGGTAAGTCGGCCACGGAAGTTATGTGGATAACGCAGGCAAAAGAGTTGGAGTTCTATTCCACGCGGGCGCAAAGTCACGGTTGCGTCTATACCACAACGCTAGCGCTAACAGATACGGGCAAGGGGACTTGTCTTTCGATGTCGTTTAGTGGTGAAGCGCAAACATGGCTGTCCAAAGTAATGTCTTTTTGCTTGTCGGGGGTGATAAGCAAGTCTATGAAAAAAGCGTTGCTGCAAGATCTTAGGGATGTTAAGCACTATACCGAAATGCTGTAGCGCTTTTGTTCTCGTTCTTCTCGCTTTGTGGTTTTAGTTTTTATTGCCTTTGAAGACTAGCAGCGAGACTTTTCAAGCGCGTTTGCCTAGCGATTATTGAAGATGCTTTGTTGGCATGTTTAACGCGAGGGGTGATGGTTGGGTGCTTTCGGTGTAATATCCGTCTGCTAATCAATACGCAGCCTTTCAATCTGAAGCACAGCAAAGCGTTAAAAGCCTGTATGGCTTGTTCTCTTGGTGGTGTTTTTAGATTTAATTGAATATTAAACAGGTCACCCTCCATGGCAAAACCACTGACGAACTTATCAATTCGGGTCAATATTCCAGAAGAAAAAGAGTACGTAGTTAAAGAAGAGGTGGTGATACTTTGGGGGCGTATTTGGGCGGCGGCTGGCTCGCTTTTGCTGGTTGTGGCCTTACTAGTAGCTTTGTTGTTAAACATGGCGGGTAGAGAAACTACGCCGGCTGCACAAACTGTTGTTGATGTTGTGCCTGCTGCGCCGCTAGAAGCCGCCACAGTGGAGGCGCCAAGTCCTGTAGCAAGCGCTGCCAAGGTGATGCCTCAGGCTGTAGTCGAGCCTTTAACTGAAGCGAAAGCGCCCTTGAGCCAAGTTGATGCTCCTGTGAATGTTGCCGTAGCGCCGGCGCAACCGAATGCGGCTAGCAAGGAGCAGGCGGCAGAAACAGTGGTTGAGCCTGTTGCGGTTGCCCCAGTTGATGCTGCTGTAACAGTGCCTGTCACTAAGACCTTTAAGCCTGCAGATGTGAGCTCAAGCTCTGAGCATTTGCTGCGGGCCGCATTGGCAACCCAAATGAAGGCGCGCGAGCCTGCCAATAATGCCGCAGCTATATTGCATGTGCCCGAGGGTGAGTTGCTAACCGTGTACTTTTTTACGGAACTCAAGGGGCTTCGTAAGCAGACTGTGCATTACGATTGGTTTCGCAACGATAAGCGCGTGGCGCGAGTAAAAATCCGCCCACGGTTTGATACAACAGGTAATTTTTCGAGCAAGTATATTGATGGCAATATGCTAGGGCAGTGGCGCGTGGTGGCAAAAACGGCGGCTGGCGAAATGCTAGCGGCGGCTAACTTTGAAGTGCGTTAATACGCCTGCCGCTAGTTGGGTGTAGGTAGAGTTGGTAAGTTTTATACTGAGAAAGATGCGCCGCAGCCACAGGTGGAGCTGGCGTTGGGGTTTTCTACAGTGAAGCGCGAGCCCTGAAGGCTTTCTTGGTAATCGACCCGCGCACCTACAAGGTAGGGGTAGCTCATTGGGTCTACTACGACGCGCACGCCTTCTTTTTCTATTAAGGTATCTTCTTCGTCCAGCTCTTCATCAAAACTGAAGCCGTATTGAAAGCCCGAGCATCCGCCGCCTGTGACATATACGCGCAATACTAGGTTGGGATTTTCTTCTTCCTCTACCAAGCTGCGAACTTTGGCGATGGCATTTTGGGTGACTTGAATGGGAGTCGGGGTGTAGCTTTGCGCTGAACTCATATTGGCCTCAACATTAGATGGTTGCCGATTATTGTTAAGTTGAGTGTTTTAGTCAAGTATTCTTATGGCAAGGCTTTGCGGGTAAAGCATAGAGCTGGCCATGCTGGCCAGCTCTAAGTGGTGTAGATAGGTTTACTGTGCCGGTTTTGCTTTGGCGGCGGCGATATTCTCGACCTTTTTGGCGTTATCGGCTTTTTCGTCGAAGTGTACCAAGCTACCGTTGACCTGTGAGCCTTTCACCATTTCGATAATGTTGTAATAAACATTGCCTTGAATAATGGCCTTAGATGCAAGCTCGATGTGGGCTGTTGAGCGAACGTCGCCACAGACTTTGCCATTAATAACGGCGGCCGAAACGCGGACTTCGCCTTCAACGCTGCCTTTATCGTGAATCACTAAGCGCGCATCTTTGCCACCTTCGGCAATAACATTACCAACAACTTGACCTTCTATTTGCAGCTCGCCGACAAAGTGAATGTCGCCTACAACTTTAGTGCCGCGCGATATCAGTGTGTGGTTGCTGCCGTGGTCTACTTCTTTTTTTGATCCGAACATAATTCCCCCTAATGTGCTAACCAGTCGTAATTTTGTGTGATAGTTGTGTTCTTTGGGTCGGTCATGTTGAGCTCGACAATGACCTTCTCCGGTGCAAAGTTTTTTGGTAGGGCAAGTTTTCCCGCCAGCGTTTGAAAATACCGAAACTTCACTTTGAGCTTAGTAGCATCGTTTTTTGCCTTGTCGTTATCGGTGTTATCAATGATTGCTATTTCACTATAGTTGTAACTTTTGCTGTTGTTATTTTGTTGGCCTTCAATTGTGATGCTGACATGGCCTTTAACCCAATTGGTGTGTTTGGCGAGCTGCTTTACAACCAGTTTAAAATGGTAGTGGCCAGCCTCATCGGCTTTTGTAAGCTCCCATTCGCCAATTGCTGGGCCTTTACCGCCTTTTTCGGGGCTCATGATGTTGCGATAAAAATTGTTTTCTTCTTGAATTTTTTGCAGGGCTGTTTTCAATTCTAGTACTTCTTGGCGTACAGCTTCGCTGGATTTTCTATCAACTTCTGCGCCTGTTTTGGTATTAATAAGCTGTTGTGCATATTCGCTATTACTGGCTTCTAATGTTGTTACCTTGGCAATATTATCAGCCAACATTTTTTCGAGTAGCGCGAGCTGACCAGCGCCTTGTTGGTACCCATAGTGGTAGGCGCCAGCCGCCGTAGTGCCTAATGCTAAAACGGTAAGCGCCCGGATAGACCACTTCAATATTGGGCGGTGGCGCACGACCACCATTCGATGTTGCCGACTTTCTTTTACACTGGCCATAAACTGTTCGCTTTATGGCAGTAGTGAAGCAAAATGTAAGCCGCAGCTCTCATCAAGCCCAAACATGATATTCATATTTTGAATGGCTTGGCCAGAAGAGCCTTTGGTGAGGTTATCCTCTACCACAGTGATCACGGCAGTATCCCGGCCTTGGGGCTGATGCACGGCAATGCGGCAAAGGTTGGTGCCTTTTACTGTGCGGGTTTCTGCCGTGCTGCCTGCTGGTAGAACATCAACAAAGGGCTCATTTTCATAAGCTTGCTCAAAAACTTGCTGCAAATTAGTGCTTTTGTCCTTCAATGTAGCAAAGAGTGTGGCATGGATACCGCGGCTCATGGGAATCAGGTGCGGTACAAATGTGAGTGTCATCGCATCTTTGCTACCACTAAAGTCGGTTAGCAATTGCTCAATTTCGGGAAGGTGGCGATGGCCATCCACTCCGTAAGCTTTAAAGCTTTCGCACAGCTCGGTGTGCAACATGGCCACTTTTGCGCCACGGCCGGCGCCGCTAGCACCGCTGGCGGCACTGGCAATAAGGTGTTGCGTATCGACCAGTTTTTGTTCAATTAATGGTTTAAAACCTAGCAAAATAGCGGTGGGGTAGCAGCCGGGGCACGCAATTAAACGGGCGTTTTTAATGGCTTCGCGATTATACTCTGGTAGGCCGTATACGGCTTCGCTAACCCACTTTTTGGCGCCGTGCTCTTGGTTGTACCATTTTTCCCACAGTGCAACATCGCGAATTCGAAAGTCGGCAGATAAGTCAATAATCTTGGCGCCACCTTCTAATAGTTCTCCGGCGGAGGCCTGGGCAACCCCGTGCGGCGTGGCAAAAAAGATGACATCACACGCAAGTAGGGCGTTGTTATCGGGCGCACTGAAATACAGGTTGTCGTAATGACCGCGAAGGTTGGGGAATAGCTCGGGTACTGCGCGACCACTTTCAGCGCGCGAAGTGATTACGCTCACTTGTGCTTTGGGGTGGTTGGTTAACAATCGGAGCAATTCTACGCCGGTGTAGCCTGTACCACCGACAATACCTACTTTAATCACGGTTCACCTCGTGTGTTGATTGAGCGCGAATTTCGCATCATTGTGCGTCGTATTCCGCTAAACTAGCCTACATATAATTGTGCAAGGCTGGGCTTTGTACATTGCAATCTATGCGCTAAGCCTGTTTGTTTGTAGCATTGCGCGTAAACTCTCGCGTTGATACGCGCGCCGCTGCGTATGGTAATGACCTTTCACTTAAAACTAAAGCTATATCACCATGCCCGATACCATTGCTAAATGGCTAAAGCGCGCAAATAGCGCAGTTGTTCATTTTCGTCACTCCCTTTCTTACATCGATGCGCTGCCCCAGTTAACGCTATTGGGCTTGGTAATTGGTTTGTTTACCGGCTTGATTATCGTGTGCTTCCGGTTGTGTATTGAGTGGCCATTAGGGCAGTTTATGCCCAATGGCGCCGAGAGTTTTGAGCAGTTATCGGCCAATACCCGCACGGCAATGATCTTTGGCGGTGCGTTTATTTTGTGGGTGTTTTTACGGACTATGGGGCCAGAGGCTTCACAGGTGGGGGTGGGGCATGTGTTGCACCGGTTGCACAATTTCCAAGGCCGTTTACCAAAGCGTAGTTGGTTTACCCAATTTGTGGGTGGGGTTATTTGTTTGTTAAGTGGTTTTTCCGTTGGGCGCGAAGGCCCTGCGGTGCATTTGGGGGCCGGTTGTGCCAGCCAAGTGGGTAACTGGTTAAAACTGCCCAATAATAGCCGCCATACATTGGTCGGTTGTGGTGTTGCGGCGGCAATATCGGCGTCTTTTGATACGCCCATGGCAGGTGTTATTTTCGCCATGGAAGTCATCGTAATGGAATATACGATTATTGGTTTTGTCCCTGTCATTATGGCATCGGTGATGGGCGCGGCGCTAAGCCAGGCTGTTTTTGCGGGTGCTAGCGAACTGGTGCTTGTGCGCAACGATATGGAAAGTTTAATCGAGCTGCCGTTTATGGTGGGCTGTGGTTTGGTGATTGCGTTAAGCTCGGCGCTTTTTATTTGGTTGAATATTACGGCGATGCGCTTTCGGCATTGGGCGCTATGGCAAAGGCTGACGTTAGCGGCGGTAATTACAGCGGCAGTAGCTTGGTGGCAGCCCGCCATTATGGGGCTAGGTTATGACACCCTAGGGCAAGCGATGGGCGGGGAGCTTGTTTTTACGGCTTTGATGGTGATTTGTTTTGCCAAAATTGTGGTGAGTGCATTAACGGTGGGTTTAGGTTTGCCTGGGGGGGTAATTGGCCCTGCCTTGGTGAGCGGTGCGTGCCTTGGCGGCGCGTTAGGTTTATTGGTGCATGCAATTTACCCCGATATTGTTGTCGAGCCTGCTTTTTATGTGTTGATTGGCATGGCTGGCATGATGGCCGCTGTGGTGAATGCTCCTTTAGCAGCTTTGGTTGCAGTTTTGGAATTAAGTTATAACCCACATATTATCTTCCCGGCGATGCTAGTGATTGTGGTGGCTTGTGTGACCACCCGTTACTTTTTTAATTTTGGTGGCATTTTTAATGAGCAGCTAAAGCACAGTGGCCGGCCATTAAATTTAAAGCCTGCGCAGCAGGCGCTTCGCCGCGCGGGGGTTCGCAGTGTGATGGATACTGCATTGACCATCGTGCATCGAGAAATGGACTATGAGCAGGCTAAGCAAATTTTGGCTAAGCGGCCTAATTGGTTGGTGGTTGATGAAGCGCCAAAATACACCGCTTTAAAAGCCGCCAATTTGGCGGCATGGCTCGAAAGCGCGCCGGTAGAGGTGCTTGCCTTAGAGAAGGAAATTGACCTTTTTGCGATTCCTGCTCAGAGGCTTATACTGGCGGCGATTCACGAGGATGCTACGTTGTGGGAGGCAGAACAGGCCATTACCCAAGGTCACAGCGACGCGGTTTATGTGGCAACGCAGCAGCAGTCGGTGCTCAATGTAATGCAGGGAATTGTGACGGCAGAACACCTCGATAATTATTATCATTCATAGCGCGGAAAACCTGCGCTTTTTAAGTCTTAGGAGTATGTATGTTGTGGGTTAAAGCCTTTCACATTATGTCGGTAGTTACGTGGTTTGCCGTATTATTTTATTTGCCGCGTTTGTTTGTTTACCACGCCGCTTGTGAAGATGCTGCAGGCAAAGAGCGCTTTAAAATTATGGAGCGTAAGCTTTACCGGGGTATAGGCACGCCATCGATTCTTGCTGTGTGGTTATTGGGCGGCTGGCTTGTGAGTTTTCAGTGGGATTATTTAAAAACACAAGGCTGGTTTCACGCTAAGCTAACGCTGGTTTTCTTGCTTACGGGTTATCATCATATGTGCGGTGCTTATATTAAGAAGTTTGCCCGCGACGATTTTCAACCTCCTAGCCATGTCTTCTTTCGTTGGTTTAATGAAGTGCCTGTTTTCTTTTTGGTCGCGATTGTTATTTTGGTTGTGGTCAGGCCTTTCTAGTCGTTTTTAGCCTTTTTAAGCTCGAAGTTGGCGCTCGCAATAACTTCACCGTTAATTTGTATATGCAGCTGGTGCTCGCCGGGATAATACCGGCGAGTGCTAATGGCTTTAAATGAATAACTTTTATCGATACAAATCTCTTCGCCTTTTTGGGCTTCTAGTGTTTTCAATTTAAACACCTTGCTATTGTGCTGTTGATTGTTGCGCAAAAAATCAATGGCGTAGTCAATCACCAGCTTTTGTTGTTGCTTACTTGTGAAACTGAGTGAAAAATTTAATAGGCCGCCGCTTAATACCGAGCTTGGGCATACCAGCTGGCTGCTCTTAATGTGTGCTTTTTTAGCCCCCATAAGCGCTAGTGCTCGAGCATTGCCCTGTTTAATTAAGGTTCTGCTGGCGTGCTGGATAATCCACAAGGTTTCTTTGCTTGCAGTAGTTGTTCGCCATGTCTCTAGCGTGTTTAAAACCGTATTGGGGTGGTCTTTGCTGATGTCGTTAAGGTTATTGGCTACCGATTTTCGGACATATAAACTGGGGTCGTTTTTGAGTGTTTCGAGTATAGGCAAAATGGGCGCTGGTGCTGCGACTAAGGTTTTAAGCTGCATGCCCCAAGGGAGTTTTGGTCGGCAGCCTTCGCTGGCTAAGCGGCGGACATGATCATTTGGGTGTTGCGCCCAAAGGTTCAATTGTTGAAAGGCTTCGTGTGGATACCTTTCTATAAAGGGGCGTATCGCAAATTCAGCGCTAAATAGTGGCGTTAGTTTTTCGAGCGCTTTAAAGGCTAGTGCGGGCTGGTCTATGCCGTAACGTGCAACATAATCGATTATTGGCCAAGCGGCAAAGCCCCTTAGTGGATCTTTAGGGTCGCCTTTGTCCCAATGCGCTGGCAAGCGACACAGTGCTGGCGCTACTTTGCTAAATGCGGGCAAGGACAATCCCATGGCGGCGATAATATGATGCACTCGAGCTTTCAGCTCTAGGTCTTCTAGCCCCTTTAATGCCTCCATAGTAAAACTTTTTTGGTCAAAATCTTTAATAATGGATGCCAAACCCTGGGATATTCGGGCGACGGCTGCGTGCGATAAGCCTTGTTTCATAAAAATTCCATCTGCTGCAAACTATGGTGGCGCCACTGTACCGACTAATGGTTGTGCTCGATAAGGGGGAAGCGTATTGAAATTGTACGTGGTGAGCTATAGAAAGGCTATTCGCCGTCTTCTAAATTTTTGAGGATAAGCAGGAATTGTTTTTTCACTTTAAGGCGCAGGCTGTTATCTGCTGCTATTTCGTTCAGTGTTTGTTGTTCTAGGTTTTTAAAGCTTGCGATCTGACTGGCTTTAAGCCCCTTGGAGCGTGCGATATCCTGTATTTGGCCAAAACCATTACTTACGCTATCTTTCGTACGCTTGTTGATTGTATCGATGGTTTGGTCGACTTCGTGAGCTATTTTTTTAATATTGTTAGAGCTTTCCTGGATGACTTTTCGCTGTTTTTTGTAATTTTGATCTGACTTCATCCTGCCTATGATTTTATCAGTCGTTTTTAATAGATTGAGTATGGCGCTATGTTTTTCATTTGTACTTGATTGGGGGTCGACAGTGACTAGCTTTCCCGAGATGTGCATGTAATGGAAGCGGATGGTCTTGCCTGCATTTTGTGAGTCTACTTCATCAATTTGCATGTTTTTAATCAGCGTTTTTTCTCGGTCTTTTAACAGCCCCGATGGGTCAATTTCTAGGGTTCTGGTGCCCCCTTTAATAAACAACCCTGAGGACCAACCGAGGTCGCCCAGCGTTTGGTAAATAGATAAAGAAATATCCTCAATAGAGCTAGCATCTAGGCACTCTGAAATAAAATTCATAATGGAGGTGTTAAGGTCATGGATGTCTTTTGCTTCAGATATTTCCCCTTTGAGTTGACTGATCGTGTTTTCCAAACTTGCCAAGTGTGTATTGGATAGCGGCTCGGTAACGGGCTCGTCTTTAGGGTTCTCCTTGTGGTATTGATGGTTTGTTTTTAGCGTTTCCAGTTCTTTTTCTAGCGTATCAATACAAAACTCGGCATCTCTAAGGCTGAGTTTGAGTTGTCTAATATCGGTGTTTTTATCCTGCTGGGGCGTGGTACGTCCCTCGGTAATATTGGAGGGGGTCGTTGTTGGCTGTGCTTCTTCAATGGTTGAAATGTTGTCTTCGAGTTCAACGATAATGTTCTTTTGGCCTTTGATAATTTGGCGTAGGCGTTCAATTTCTTCTTCGTTTTCCTGTTGTATTTGCTCCGAAAGCTCATCAAGCTCTGAGTTGGCGTGTTTGATGTCGTTATTCGAGGAGGTGATTATCGCTGTTTTCGTATTGCGATTAGAGTTGTTAATACGCTCTATATTGCGCTCAAATTTATCGACGCTTTCGATAATATCGGTATTGTTTTTGTTGAACGCTTGCAAGGAAAAGTCATAGTCGTCTGGGTTGATATCACTGAGGTTCTTTAAACTTGTATTGGATTGCTCAATATGCCCTTTGAAGTCTTCAATGGTTTTGTTGCTAGATTGGCTGTAGGTATCGTGAATATGGGCTTTTTCGGTAAGTTTCCGATAGGCGGCACTATCGAGTTTGCTCAGTAATTGCTCTAGTTTTTCGCTGTAATGCGCTATTTTAGCTGGGTTGTCGCTGTTGGATACGCATGCGGAGTGGAATTTTTCTAAGCTTTCTAGTACATTTTTTGTGCTTTTACTGGGTGGCGACAGCGCTATTTTTTCGCGTATTTTAGCGATTTTTTCTTCTATGGCTAAGAGTGGTCTTGATTTTTTTTGTTCGACAAGGATGTCGAGTAATTTTTGCACATTACTGTTAACTAAATTCCAGTAGGCTTTGGAATCTATTGTTTGATTAATGGCTTTAGCTTCAATTTTTAAGTAGGCATTGCGCAACGAAATAACGCCTTTGCTCAGGTGCTTTCGCTCGTTATGGCGCCGAGCATCTTCGGTTTTTTGTGCTTGGCTTAGTAAGAACTTCTTGAGATGCTGAGGGAATTCTTTGTCGAATGCGCGCTTGCTAATTTTCTTTTGCAAACCAGAGTTAATGAAATACAGGTTAGTCAAGATGCTGAAAATAAGCAGCAAGAGCAGGCCATATACAAGTTGTTCTGCGTGTTCGCTTAAGAACATGAGTGTTAGCCTGCGGAATTTACAAGTGTAAGCAGCAAAATCACGGTGCCATCATCTTCAATATTTCCACGTTCTATTTGAAAAGGCATGTAGCTTTTATTTTTATGCTTTAGCCGAACATTTATATTAAATTCCTGGTCTTTAGCGCTGAGTAAACAGCTCCGTAAGGTGGTGTCGTCGTCGGGGTGAATGCGGTCGGTAAGGTCCATATGTCGATAGATGTTATGCTCTAGATCGGACACTAAGCCTATTGCGCTTAAAGATTCGTTATCCCATTCGGTGTCATTCGCCGCCGGTGACCATTTTACTGTTCCGGCGGCAACCGGAGCATTATCTTCCTCTTTGGTCGTGCTTTCGCCCTGCACGGGTTGCTGGCCTTCTTGAGCTTTTATTTTTAGATGGTTGGCAATGTTATCTAAATACGCACTAAAAGCTGAGAAGCTGCTGGGTTTGCTGGCTTGTTTGCTGGAGCCGTAAACGCTTAATACCGACCATAAACGGTTATTTTGAAAAATCGGCATGTGAATACTGGTATCGAATGCGTCGCTTTGAATGTCGACCGCGGCGGCAGGGTAGGCGGATGATTCAGAAAGGGTGCCCATATCGCTTTTGGCAAAGCGTTTAACATCGGTTTGTAAGAACAGTTTGGTTACCTTGATATATTCCCGCCCATTTTTACTGATTGCGGTGCGTCCATAGCACGCGCGCTGCATATATTTTTCAAATAACGGTGATAGTGTCATTAAGGTGTCGAGGTTGCTTTCGACAATGGTTTTGGGCCATTCTTCAAGGTTATTAATAACGCTTTTCATGTAGTTTGCATTGTGCAACTCGGCAATTTCGGTACTTGTAGCTAGGAAGGCATCTTCGGCCTGCATAAAATCGCTACTGGCGGTGATCAGTTTTGGGTCGACAAGATGGTGTCTTTCTAAACTCTCCTCATTGCGCAGGCTTTCGAGAATATTAATGGTTTTATAGGCCATTAAATGTAAATTTTGGTCGACCATTGTCATGTTGGGTTCGGTGATGGGGATCAGCGAAATTGCATCGAAGCCGACAATGTCGAGTGAGTCGGTGTCGCTTAATAAGTGCCTAAGCTGCTGGCTAAAGCCAATGCTTGTGAGGCTGGCGCCACAAATAATGCCTTTAGCGGTACAGCCGTTTTTCACGTAGTCGCTAGCGGCTTGGTAGCCACCAGAGAAAAGCGTGTCGTTGACGACAAAAATATTTTTTTCGTCGAGCTCAAATTGGTTGATTTCGCATTGATCGCAAAATGCTTCGTAACGTTTGCGAATGTCGTATTGAGACAGATCACCAACAAAGGCAAGTTCCCGGTGGCCTTTTTGAATCAGGTGATTAAAAGCTAATTCTGTGCCGTGATCGTTATCGCTGGTTATCATTGGGATTGCCAGTGGGAAGTAGTCATAGGCAATGGAGGCGACGGGCGTACCTTGGCTAAGTAAATGCTGTGCAAGGTCGTTGTGTATGGCATTGCGCAAGATCACGGCGTAATCAATGTGCGCGCTGTGCATTGTGGATTTAAAGCTATTGAAACCTCCGGTCTTGATAACCGTAAAGTTGTAGCCTTTTAAAAAAGCATATTGTTGTAGTTGGCTAACCAGTTCTCCAAAGTAAAAACCTTGAAGGTAGGGTGTATACACGCCAATCGTTTTGCGCTTTGCCACAGTGTATTAACCGTATCAGTTTATTATCCTTTAACTGTAGTACAGCTGAGTGTCGTTAAATCTGTGCTTTTATAGCTTATGGCTGTTCTTATACTTTTTGATATGCCTAATGGTTATTGCGTTATGGATAACAGGGTAGGAGAGGGTTCGTATTGCCCTTAAAGGCAATACGAACTGTGCTAGCTAAATGAGGCTGGCAATAGGTTGGCCCATACGTACGGGGCTATTTTCACCGAGGTGCTCATGCCATTGAAGGGTGTTCTTGGGGGTGAGTACTACGGCCGTTGACCCCAGTAAAAAGCGCCCCATTTCATCGCCTTTTTCGAGTGTTAATGTTTTCGATTCTTGGTAATTAAAGTGGCGAACTTGTTTTTTCTGGGGGGCAACAATGCCGGCCCAAGGGGTGTAAATACTGGCCACAATCATTGCGCCCACCAAAACGACAGCCATTGGCCCGCGCTCGGTTTCAAAGTGGCAGACAACGCGTTCGTTGCGTGCAAATAAACGGGGGACGTGTTGCGCTGTTACCGTATTCACGGAAAATAAATCACCGGGGATATGCGTCATATGGGTAAGTTTGCCGGCCAGTGGCATATGCACGCGGTGGTAGTCGCGAGGCGATAGGTAAATGGTGGCGAAGTTGCCGTCTTGGTAGAGCTCGGCGTCTTCGCTTTTGCCACCAACAAGCTCGAGCAATGTAAAGCTTTGCCCTTTGGCTTGGAATATACGCCCGTCTTCGATGGTTCCTAGTTGGCTAATGGCTCCGTCTGCGGGGCTGACAAGAGATTGGCCTGTATCGATGGGGCGGGCGTCGGGCTTGAGGGCGCGGGTAAAAAAGTCGTTGAAGCAGGCATAGGCTTCGGGGTTTTGCTCGATGGCATCGCGCATGTCGATGTCGTATTTGTTGGCAAACCAGTTAATGAAGGTATTTTTGATAAAAGGGTTGGTGCTGCTCGCCAATAGGCCTGCGCCGCGAGAAATAAGATGCTGCGGGGCAAGGCGTTGTAGGGCAATAAATAGTTGATCGCTCATACGAATGCTGAACTCTGTAGTGTGTGATGTTAAAGGTGTAAGTCGATTTATTGTTTCTGTGGACGCTCGCCCTGAATAGTGACCTCGTCTAAACTTTGCACAATATAGGTATAACTTTTATAGCGCTCTGGTGTGATATCACCGGCGGCTGCGGCTTTTGAGATGGCGCAGTGGGCGTCGTTAATGTGAGTGCAATTGCGATATTTACATAAGCCGATAAAGGGGCGGAATTCACTAAAGCCGTGCAAGACATCATCGGGGCTTAAATGCCAAAGGCCAAATTCGCGTATACCGGGTGAATCAATACAATTACCGCCGTCTGGAAAGTGATATAAACGCGCGTGGGTGGTTGTGTGACGGCCTTTGCGCGCGACATCCGATAGCTCGCCTATTTTGATTTCTTCGGCAGGCAATAGTGTTTGAATAATCGAAGATTTGCCCACGCCAGACTGCCCCACAAAAATGCTGCAACCGTCGCTAAGCAGTTGTTTAAGTGTGTCCATGCCAATGTTGTTTTTACTGGAAATGGCTAAACTGCGATAGCCTAATGCTTGGTATTTTTTGAGTAGGTCGAGAGTCGGGTTGTTATCGCCAAGTAGGTCACACTTATTGACCAGTAGTAGTACCTCTAGACCTAAGTGTTCGGCGACCACAATGTAGCGGTCGATAAGGTTGCTGTGCGCTTCTGGTTCAGGGGCTATCACAATAATGGCGCGGGTGATGTTGGCGCCGACCAGCTTCATTTTGCCGTAGCTATCTGGTCGACATAGCTCGCTAGTGCGCTGGTTAATGGCTTCAACTATGCCTGTATTGGCTTGTTCGCCTAAGCCGCGGCGCCATACTACGTGGTCGCCAGTGACAATATGGGGAAGGTTTGCGCGCAGGTGGCAACGGATAACGTCCCCACTTAAAGCGCATTCAACATCGGCTTGTGCGCGGTAATGGCTAATCACTAAGCCATTTTGTTCTTCGCCAAAGTTGTTATCATCCGGTTGTGCTATCGGTTTGCCGGGTGCTTTTGCATTGCGATTAATTTGGGCGTGTTTATCATCAATGCGCGTTTTTTGTTGTTTGCTGAGTCTACGTTTGGCCACAATAATCGGTATCTGCTGGTCTATAATCGCTGCATTGTACGACAAAACGACGCTATTACTGCACACCAACCCTTTAACTGGCCAATTGAGTTTTCGAATGACAAAAAATAACACTGCAAATGACACCAACCTAGTTTGGATCGACCTCGAAATGACGGGCTTACTGCCCGAGCAAGATACCATTATTGAGATCGCCACCATTGTGACCGACAGTCAGTTGAATATTTTGGCGCAAGGGCCTGTTATGGCTATTCAACACTCCAAAGCGGTTTTGGATGCAATGGACGAATGGAATACGACGCAGCATGGCGGCTCGGGTTTGGTTGATCGAGTATTGGAAAGCAATACCACGATGCGCGATGCAGAAAAGGCGACACTTGCCTTTTTGGAGCAGTGGGTACCCAAAGGTAAGAGCCCGATTTGTGGCAACTCTATTGGTCAGGATCGTCGTTTTTTGGTGCGTTACATGCCAGAGTTGGAGGCGTATTTTCACTATCGCAGTATCGATGTTTCGACCATTAAGGAGCTTACTCGCCGCTGGCAACCCGAGCTGTTGGACGGCGTGAAAAAGCAGGGCAGCCATTTGGCGCTAGATGATATTAAAGACTCAATTGCAGAGCTTAAGTATTATCGCGGTACAGTTTTCAGTATTTGATGCTTAGGTGTTGATTAAAAATTGAGCACTATCGCAGGTGGCACTAACGTTGGCGGCTTGCCTTGCGCTTCTGTGGTGATTAAAGGTATCCTATATTTATGCTTTTTTTAACCTATTGTTTTGTAATTTAGCGGTGCATCTCAAAAACACAATTTGGCGCCTAGTCTAACAAGTACGTTCGTGTGTATCCTGCCTATAAATAACACCTGAACCAATTACGTCTTGGCTTGTTAGTCGTGGCGGGTTTAGGTTGATTTACCATAGAAAATTAGCGTTGCGGCTTGTTTAACGCTGCATTAGGCGCCGAAATCACTAGTGCTTAAATCTTCAAAATTACACCATGAAAGGTACTTTTTATATGCTACCCAAGCAATCTTTATCCGTTTACGTTCGCGCAACGAAACTGGCGGGCTTGGTGATTACTGCCACGACTTTGGGGGCCTGCGTTGCAGACCCAGTTCCAGACCAAGGTGTTGGACAAGAATCATCAAGTCTTGCTGTTATTTCTAGTTCTTCTGCTCCTGTTGTTCAGTCGTCCAGCCAAGCGCCTGTTGTAAGCAGCTCGTCAGTTGCGCAAGCGCAGACTATTCGACTTCAAGCGCAAGATTATGCGCGCTTTAATGAGTCTGATGGCCGTCAAGGTGCCACTGCTGGGCGTTGCAGTCAGGGCATGGTCGACTTAGTCGATATCACTGATAATGGCGGCACTTGTGCTGTGGGCTATACCGCTTCAGGCGAGTGGGTAGAGTACGACGTTTCTGGTGTTGTGCCGGGCACTTACACTATTTCTTTGCGCACCTCAGCGGCCAATGCGGGTCGTCGTCTGCAGGTTTCTGTTGATGGAAATCTAGTGGGTACTGTGCAAACTGTTGGCAATGGCTGGGAAAGCTATGTTGATAACACCATTACCAATGTTGCATTGCGCTCTAGCAATACTGTAGTTCGAGTAGCTTTTGCTGATGGTGAAGCCAACTTAAATTATTTTGACCTTATTCCTACCGGTGGCGGTTTGCCACCAGTTTCAAGTGCGCCGGTTGTTGCATCCTCAAGTAGTGTTGCATCCTCAAGTAGTGTTGCTCCTCCGCCGAGCAGCGCGCCTGTTGCCAGCAGTTCAGCGCCTTCAGGTGGTGTTTCTATTGGCGATGCGGACGATCGCGCGGCTGGGCAGTATGCCGAGCATAGCTGCGGCCTTTGCCACCAGAGCGAAGGTTCTGGTGTGTTTACGGCGCTGGGTGCGCCGAGTGGGCAAATCGATATCTCTTATGCGCTATCTCCATCGGGCTTCGCTCAGTTGGTGGAAGTAGTGAGTGCAACAATGCCTAAAGGCGGCGCAAATAAGTGTACGGAAGTCGATAACTGCGCTGTAAACACTGCGGCTTATATGGTTGCGATGTTTTCCGATGGCAGCGGTGGCGGCGATCCACAAGCTTCTAGCTGTACTTCTGACAACGAAATTAGCTATGGCCTGCGTACAGTTCGTTTGTTGACCTCCAACGAGATGTCAAAGTCATTGGTTGATATTGGTTTGATTGACGAGGGTGATTTTGAGCAGAGCTACAGTTATGTTGGCGGTAGCCACGGTAAGAGCTTTTACCCTGTTAATACCGATCAGCGTGTAACAGAGGATACGCTTCGTAAAGTTGTTTCAGCTGCCGAGAATTTATCGTTGATCGCTACCGACAAGGTTAAGCAGCGCTACAACTGCGGCAATAACTGCGAAGCGACGTTTATGGGTATTGCAGAGCGTATGTTCCGCCGCCCTCTAAGCAACGAAGAGAAGTCTACCTATTCTGGTATCTTCAGCGAAATGGGTGATGACGGCTTGCAGGTAGCGCTCGCGGCAGCGATTGCTGCGCCTCAGTTCTTGTACCGCTCCGAAATGGGTATTCCGGTATCTGAAGCGATTCAGCGAGGTATGGATTTAGGCTCGTTATCGTCTGGTGGCAACAAGTTAAACGCGGCCGATCGTAATGCTTATGTGCTTGACAGCTACGAGACAGCAACGGCCCTTGCTTATATGTACACAGGCTCAACGCCTGATGAAACATTGATGAATGCAGCTGCTAATAATCGTTTGAACACCGAAGCCCAAATCGCGAGCCAAATTGATCGCTTGATCGATACAGCGCGTGGTCGCGAGCATACTGCCAATTTTGGCGCCAACTGGTTCTTGGCTGATCGTGTTTTTGACGCAAAACGCCAGAAGGCAGAGTTCACCGATAACATCAGAGCCGATATGGCCCGTGAAGTGCGTGAGCTCTTTAGTGAAGTGTTTTACAACGAAGATGTTCCATTCGGCGATTTGTACGGCGGTGACTTTACCGTGCTGAACCGACGCCTAGCCCAGTACTACGGTGTCAATAGTGGTAGTAGCGGTGACAATGATTGGCGTGTTACGAACACTGTGGAGCGCGGTGGTATTTTAACCAGCGGTGCATTTATGGTGAACACGGGTTCTGATGCCTATACGCGCCCAATTTTACGGGCCGTAAAGCTGCGTGAATTGATGTTGTGTCACGTCGTACCGCCGCCAGTAAACATTGCTGGTGACCCTGCAGAGCAGCAAGCTTTGGCAGATGCGCGTACTGCGGCCCTAAATGAGATAACCGAGTTATCCTTACAGGGTGAGCTGACCAGTCGTGAGTTCTTTGAGCGTCAAACCGATAGCCCGCTTTGCGATAGCTGTCACGAGAAGGTGATTAACCCACTGTTTGGTATGGAAGACTTTGATGCATACGGTAAGCCGCGTACGACACAAAAAGGCGTTAGTGACGCAGGTAAACTAGGGTTGCCTATCGATACTACCGGTACTTTGTATGGGTTAAGCTCTATCAGTGACTCAGACTTAATTACCTTCGACGGCACAAAAGATTTGGCAAAACAAGTGGCCGATCTTCCCGCCGTTCGCAGTTGTTTGGCGGTAAACAGCTTCCGCTGGACAACGGGATTGCCTCTTGATAAAGCGGCTTATTCTAAAGATGAGAGTGGTCGAATTCGCGAGCCAGTGCTTTTAAGCTCTGAGCAAGAGTCCGCGTACTCGTGTGTGAAAGAACAGTTAGTGTCTGAGTTGGAAGCCAATGATGATCCGAAAGCGTTGTATCGCAAAATCGGTACCCTCGATCTCATTCGTCTTCGTCGCTCTATCGACAACTCACAGCTACAAAACTAAGGTCTCTCAGGATTATTGCTATGAATAAAATTACTGAAAGAAGAATGAAAAACATCAATAGAGATCGTCGCCAGTTCATCGAAAAACTTGGCAAGTGGGGCATCTCTGGTTCATTGTTACGCGCCTCCCCCATGGTAGCCGGCATGATGTATTCGCGTTTTGCGCAAGCGCAAGACGACCGCAAGTTCGTCTTGATATATCAGCCTAACGGCTCGCCCGATGGACGCTACTTAACCGGTGGCTTTAGTTCACCGGCGTTATCGCCTCTTGCGCCTCACGCCTCTAGTATTGCGGCACTGGAGATGACCATCTCTAAGCCGGGTAACCATGGTAATTTGCAGCAAGCGGCCGGTGCTGAGTCGTACCAAGGTAACGTGGCAAACGGCAGTAGTGTGAACATGCAGGCGGCTAAGGTGATGGGCAACCTAACGCCTTTCCGGTCTATCCAGTTGGGTGTTTACTCGGGGCCTGGCGGCAGTGCCGAGCCTTCCGCCGATAACAACCAGGCGGCAGGTATTGACCGCTTAAACGGCCAAGCTGTAGGGCGTGAGTGGAATTCGCGAATAGCACTGCAGTCCATTTTCAGCAGTGCGCCACCAGCGCCAATGCCTGGAACGGGTGGCGATACCGGACCATCCATATATGCCAAGCGCATCAAAATTGCCGAAGCTAACCTACGGGCTTTGGATGCTTTGGAGGCGAAATTGGATGGTGATGAGCGTGCCAAGTTGGCTTCTCACCGGGAGGCTGTGGAGAACCGTCAACGCATCGATATGAATAGTCAGCAAGATTACCTTGATCAGATGATGTCTGGTGGCGATTCCGGTGGTTCAAGTGGTGGTGGTTCATGTTCTGCGCCGAGCGTGCAGTCTTTAGGCTCGCCATTGCAGGAATATAAGGCGCAAGCAGAAATTGCTGCAAAGGCTTTGAGTTGTGGTTTGACTAACGTCGCTTCGATTCAATTTAACGAAACGCAGGCGTCGTGGAGCCCTAATGATGGTACTGCGGATTCAGTCCCCATCAGTGGTGCTGACCACCACGGTGGCAACCACAGTAACGATAACGCATTCTTGCCACAAATTATTGGCTATATGAATAAAGGCGTTTCTCACCTGATTACTCGACTGAAAGCAGAGGGGATTTACGACAGGACCGTGGTTTGTGTCATTAGTGAAATGGGCGATGGTCAAAACCACACCCCGGGTAACGGTCCCATTACTTTGGCTTCCGGAATGCCGAATTTTAGGGGGGCTGGAACGCGTAATATTGGTATGGATCACTACGCAATCTTTAGTGATGTGTTTACGCTATTGGACATTCAGCCCGATGGCACGATGGTCCATAATTACGGTCCCGGCGCGCTTACGTAATTACTTGGGAGCATTACACACATAAAAAAACCGCCTTTTGGCGGTTTTTTTATGTGTGTAATGCAGAAGATATTAATTGAGATTTAAAGTCCGCGAACGAGCCTAGCGGCGTATTCCCCCGATTTCGGTAGTGACTTATGACTACCAAATTCAAACTCTACCCCCCAAGCCGATTGACTGTTGAAAGGGTAGGGTGAGTTAGTCCAAAAGTTTTGTGTGGCTGTAGCGGGGAAGAACAATTCGTTGTTGGCCGGTTCAAAGCAGTTTCGATTAACGATGGTGTCTAATTCTTTTCTGTTGGGAAGGCGCCAATCGTTAAAGCCAGCGTGGGATGCGGTATCGGCAGCCGCCAGCGCTTGCTCCCAAGTAAAGGCACTTGGCATCTCAGCGTTATTTGAGCAACTATTATTCTCCAGTGAATAACCTAGTGGGCAACGCATCCACATTAAGGCGGCGCCGTTATCAATTACGGTGTTAGTTTTGGCGTCAACGGTTTGATTGGCCACAGGGGCATGCATTTGTAGCATGACATTGCATTCGGCGTTCACCAAGTTATGGCTTGTTAATAAAGCAGCTGCGGTTAGTGTAAAAATTAACGGCTTCATTTAATTTCCCCCTCTAACGAGTCGCAGGTGTGATGGATCGAATTTATTGGTGAAGCTCATGCTGGCGTCACTGAAGTAAACATACCAAGCCAAGCTAGGATCTTTGGCATGCGAATTACGGGTGTAAAAGCGTGGCTTGAGCGTATTGGGAAAAAAGTGGGAATCGATCGCAGTGCTTGTTTGGGTGGTATGAGCAATTGACACCAGTTCCGACGCTGTTGGTATACGCCAGTCGTTAAATCCGCAGAGCGTCTGTTGGTTTAACCAAGTGCGGTAGCCCTGAGTATCGCACTGTTGTGTTGTACAAGTGCCGTTATTTTCAGTGCCAGCATTACCCCCGTTTAACAAAGGGGATTCTTCATACCATGTATAAGTATGGCCGCCGTAGCGTGGATGATCATCGCGACTTTCTTTTACCTCCCACATAAGCCCTGTGACGTGGTCTTGTACGCAAGACCAGCGCGAACCCGCTGTTTCTGTACCGTCTTGATCCGACCAATCGACATCTTGGATATTAAGTGCTGTGCCTGTTGCGTCAAGTTTTGTAAAATCAAAACCGGCTGCACCGGCGCCTATTTTTTTGAGCTGCCCTGCGGCAAAGAGCGCATCGCGGCCGTTTTCGGCATCTTGGTTGGGGGCTCCTTGCTGCGGACATTGGCCGGCAGGTTGTGTGGTATCGGCGGGGCTGCATAACAATATGCCGGTATCATTAATGTTGCCGGTAGTGGTGGGGGTGTCGTTTTCAATGCTGCGGCTGCCGCAACCGGATAAGCTCAAGGCTAGCAGCGCGTAGCCTGCGGTAACAAAAGTGGAGTGTTTTCGCACGAAATACCTCTGGGAAATAAATAACGCATAATAATATTTTATAGCCAGCATTGTGTAGTCTTTCATTTGGCGCGGCCAGTTACAGTCAGGGTAAGTGTGATTTATCGCGCATACTGGTTATCCTTCTTTGTCGTAAATTCGGATTAAGTGGCGCTGGGCACGAGGTATTTTATCGTAACGGTGGTGCGTTTTGGCGTATAAGTCGATGTGAAATTGGACGACACTTCGATGGCTCACTACTATCAATAAGTGGTTGGTATTTCCTGGCGCTTGTTTGAGATTAAGCCTATTTATGCTGTTTTTTAGTAACTATTCAGCCATGCTCAAATAGGTCGGCAAACTGATCACTTTCTGGGCCGCTCAAGCCATCTACGACTTTGTTCTGCAAAGTCTACCCTCACGCATCCTTGCTGGGGCTGGTCGCTATGCAAGCGCTCCAGGCGCTTGAATGCCCAGAAAACAATCAATTCGCCTTGTAGGGTGACCATTATTTCGCACCCACCTGAATAGTTACGTTTTTTATAATTTGAGTGCTTTGTGAAAAGACGATTCTCCATACGCAGTTTTTATGCAATTCGTTTAGGTGTAGGCATTTTGACGGTTGGCTGTTTGCTATTAGCTAATTTTATGCCGCAGCGAAGCATTCAATTGTTCCCCTCTAAGCGCATTACTATTGATGCCTACGCCGACAACCTTAGCGGCGGCAATAGTGTGGCTAGGTGGTTGGATAAAAGCACTCATACTTTTCAGTGCGACTTTATGGCCGGTGCTGATTTTCGCTATTGTGGCGCCTCAATTAAGTTCTTTGACTTTGAGCCTGCCGAAACCGTGGTTTCCCGTAGTGAAAACTACGATTACCAATGGATGCATACGGTGGATTTGTCGACTTATGATGCTTTAGTACTTGAGTTGGATTACCAAGGGCAGGCAAGTGGCTTGCGTTTATTTATTCGCAATGCATTTTCGCAGCCGTCCAATACCAACGAGCACAACGCGCAGAAATTCATATATCAAAATCTCGCTAAGCGAGAATTGTCAAATCCAATTACTATTCCCTTGAGCGACTTGAAGGTAGCTGATTGGTGGGTTGATCAGTACCGTATCGAGCGCAAAGATGCCAGCGTGGCTGTCGATAGCGTTTTTGAATTGGGTATCGATTTTTCGGGTCAGCCGCCACTAGGTAAACACACTATTTCTGTCAAGCGAATCGAGGCGGTAGGCGAGTGGGTTAGCGATGCATCGTTGTATATATTTATTATCGCTTTATGGTTGGCCTCGCTCGCGTTTGAAGGCGGCTACCGCATATTTTTACTGTATGTAGCGAATAGGCGTTTTCGACATTCGTTGTTGGAGCTTAAAGATGAAAACAGCCATTTGCGTCTTACCGCCAGAACAGATGCTTTAACTCGCATATACAACCGTGCAGGCTTGGAAACATTATTTAATAAATTATTTCCCGCGAAAGGACACGCAGAATTTACTTTAGTGGTGATTGATTTAGATCACTTTAAAAAAGTTAACGATAATTATGGCCATGCAGCAGGAGACCAGGCGCTGCAAGTCGTTAGCAAAACGATTAGTCAACAGTTGCGCTCGGGTGATATTTTTGGCCGTTGGGGTGGAGAAGAATTTTTATTGCTAACCATGGCTACAGGCGTTGCTCTTGTGCAGTTAATGCACCGCCTAAATATTGCTGTCGAAGCGACGGACGTTAACTTGACGGCAGGCGATGTTCTAAATGTTACTATGAGTATGGGCGCTACAGCGGCTCGAAAAGGCGAAACGCTTAACCAAACATTCGCCCGTGCCGATGCTGCACTTTATAACGCCAAGGCTGCAGGGCGTAACACTTGGCGTAAGAAATAAGCGTTTTTTAGGGCCTTCAAAACTGCTTGATAAACCTTCGCGCATTTAGGCGTAATGCTGACTAAGAGCGTGACCTGATATTCGCGCTAACTTACGTGGTGAGTTTACCCTACCGCCTGAATTCACTCTCCCTTCCAGAGGAATATCTTTGCGTTTACGAAAAGATATTATTTTTAAAGGTGCCCTATAGTAGGTCTCTAATTTTGTTTTTGTAAGAACGGCTGACTTTTAGTTTGTCGCCGCATTTGAGGTGTAAAAAGCTTTCGCCACTCGTATGTGGAGAAATTTTATAAATCTGTCGAATGTTTACAATAATAGACCTGTGAATGCGCTTAAATATTTTGGGGTCAAGGTCTTGTTCGAGCTCTTTCATTGTGGTGCGGAGAATGTGAACAGCACCTTCTGCGTGTACCCCCATATAGTCGCCAGCCGCTTCAATCCAATCGATTTTACTGCAAGCTAAAATTACGCTGCTGCCTTGCTCCTTGATAATTAATTTATCAACGTAGGGCGAGGGTGCGCCTTCTGAGTCGCCGCTTCTTTGTAAGCTAATTAAACGCTCCTCGATTTTAATGAGTGCTTTTTTTAGGCGTGACTGTTCCACGGGTTTTACTAAATAATCCAGTGCATTTACGTTAAAAGCATCAACGGCATAGTTATGGTAGCCGGTAACGAAAATAATCCATGGGCGTTCTTGTGTAAAGGTGCCGTCTTGCGCGCTGTTGCTTTGCAGGTAATCCAAAGAGTTTGTTTGCGACATTTCAATATCTAAAAAAATCACATCCGGCGCATGCGCTTTGGTTGCAGCTTCGGCTTCGAGCATGTTCTGGCATTCGGCCACAATAATCACCTGAGGGTGCTGTTGTAAGCGTAACTTTAGACCTTCGCGCGCGAGCGGTTCGTCATCAACAATAATGGCGCTAATGGGGAGGGGGGAGGAATGTGTCATAGTCTTTACCATTAGTACGAATCAAAACGTGCGGGCATAATTAATGTAACGGCTAGCCCGGCGGGCTGTAAATTGTCAAATTCAATGCTGCTTTTATCACCAAAATGTGCCTGTAGGCGGTCGAGAGTTAGGGTGATTCCTAAGCTTTTTCGCTGCTTGTGGGTCGTTGGTGGTAGGTCTAGCCCTGGGCCGTTATCGCTAATTACTACAATTAATTCTTTAGCGATAACTTCTGCACTTAAGTGAATGCGGGTGACTTTTTGAGCACCGCGAGAACCATATTTCACTGCGTTTTCTATCAGTGGTTGCAGTATTAAGTTGGGAAGCAAGCAAAAGCGAGCGTCGTCATCGAAATTAATGGATATAAATAGCTGGTCGGAAAAACGCACTTTTTCAATGGCAATGTATTCGTTTAGGGCCTCGATTTCATGTTCGAGTGTAACTAGCTCTTGCGGGTCGTTATAAATGGTATGGCTAAGGAAATTACTTAATTTTTCTAACGTCGCGTAAGCTTGATCGTTCTCTTGTTTAAGTATTAACGTGGAAATGGCGTTGAGCGTGTTCTTAATGAAGTGAGGGTTAAGCTGATAGCGTAGCATTTTTAATTGCGCATCTTTGGTGGCGGCCTCTAGGCGTAAGCTTTTTTCACGTTCACGTGTGAGTAGCGAATAATGGAATATTGCAAAGTAGGCAGAACACCATGCTATGAATATCGCGAGTGAAAACGAATACCAATCACCAAACTGCGATAATGACGGGAGTGAAAAGCCACTGTTGAATAGCGCATTAAAAGTTACCCACTTAAATAAATTCCATAAAGCTGAGCCGGCTAGGGTAAATGCGATAACAGCAACCCCTTGAATGTAGGCAGGGTAGATGCGCAGACTTTGAAACGTGAGGGCCAGAAAATGGCTTATCGCAAAGCCCGCTAGCGTTTCCAGTATTGCATGGATAGTGCCATTAGTTACAGCGCGGCCAGAGGTTAACGTAATGGTGATAAGTATAAAGGCAAAATACCAAAGCCAGGCGGAAGTCTGTACTAGCCAATAATGATTGAGGTTTAAGCGAATGATGGCGTGCAATATACGTGTGGCATTGCGTTTGAGCGGCCATATGAAAGCGTCACTTTCGCGCCGTGTGGGTAAGGTGTCGGCTTGCTTGTTTGGGGCGTCTAAATGGTTTTGCACAATTTAGGCTTCACTGGTATCAGGTTGCAGTGTAGTGCTGCAGGTTTTAAAAAGGGGCTCGTGTTCTGTATGGCGCGTGCTTTTATCTGCAGAAATACGCAGATAGCCATCGAGTAGTAATTGACCGCACGCTGAAGGCGCAGTGTACTGCCTTCTTGTTGCGGGCAGCGTGATCCAGTGCCATATCGAGTGAGGTATAAGTGAGTGGGCATAAAATCAGCCTTTATAAAGCTTAAAATGACAAGATCTAGTTTTTTTAAAAGTTTGCGCTATTTAACGTTAAAATTTCTATTGGTTGCTTGTTTTGGCGCGTGAATGCTTTCGCTTTTAGGTGGGCTATACACCAAATAAACTGATGATTTTTGGCTTTCAGAGGCGTCGATTGTTGTGCCCTCGAGCCAATTTTCCGCGTTAAATTGAATTGGAATCTTGCCGCTTCAGGGCGAATTTTGACGCTTAAACCATTCTTTTCGTAAGTATAGTACTCGTTTGTTATTTTTGTATTTTTATCTTTATCGTCAGAATCTTTAAAGTTGTGTATTTATATGGTGAAAATAAAACCAAATAATATATTTTGTATGCTTGTTTCCTTCATTTACCGTAGCCACAGCTTTGTATGTAGCGAGCCGTAGTCTTCTATTGCTACCTGTTAAATACTTACGCGTATTACATATTCGTATAGGTTTTTATTTTCTTATGTCATTTATCCCATTTCTTGTGCGGCTCGCCGAGTCCGTCTTTTGTTAATGGTTGTTAGCGAGGATCATAGGCTGGTTCACTAGTTTTGAATGCTTTGTCATTTTTATTTAATCAGCTGTAGATTTAGGTTAGCAATTATGGAACAACGGTTACTCGGCAAAAGTGGTATTGCCACCTCGGTAATTGGGCTTGATGGCCGGTCGTTGAGTGGAGAGTATGGGCCATTAGACAATGTGATGGCTTTTACCGTTTTGGCAGAAGCGGATCGTTCGGGGGTCAGTTTTTGGAATACGGCGGATGTCTATGGTGATGGTCTTAGCGAAACGCGAACAGGGGCATGGAATGCATTTAATCCGGCTAACCGTGTTATTGCGACTAAGGTTGGGCGCAATAATGAGCTATACCCTGCGCGCCACCAATACGACCGTATGCGGCGCAGTCTTGAGGGATCTTTACAGCGGATGAATGTGGATTGCCTTGAGTTGGTACATTTACATCAACTGGATGCGAAAATGCTGCAAGGGGATCAAGTTTGGCGTTGGCTAGAAGATTTTCGCGCAGAAGGTCTGTTGCGCCATTATGGCGTAAGTGTCCAAACGCCAGAGCAAGGCTTGCTCTGCCTAGATAAACCGGGCTTAACTTCCATTGAAATTGTTTTTAATTTGTTTCGGCAAGAGGCGGCTGAAACGTTATTGCCTGCGGCCGCAAAGGTTGGGGTGGGTATTATTGCGTGCCAGCCCTTGGCCAGCGGTTTGTTGGCCGATAAGTTAACCGCTTTATCTCAGTTTGATGCCCGCGATTATCGCAACCCATCGAATGCCGAAAGCAGAGCTGTTTTGGGCTTGCCGTATGGCGGTTTTAGCTTGCCTGAAGGTTTAAAGGCTGTTGAGCAGTTAAAAGCATTGGATCTTGCTCCTCACTTGGCGTTGTATCAACTGGCTTTGCGTTGGGTGTTGGACCACCGCGAAGTAAGTTCTGCCGTTGTGGGTGTAAGCTCTTATGAACAACTCCATCACAACGTGGCTGTCGCGGCGTTACCGCCATTGAGCTGGGATATTCATCAGCGTTTGCGCGAGTTGCCGCAGCGCCTAGCGCTAGGTCCGCAAGACATCGCTGTGCCTGCCTAGTGCAGCGTTAAACCTAAAAGCCGCAGTAGAGCCATCGTAGCTATTTAGCCATCTACGGCTTTGTGCTTCTCGACTTTGTGCGTCTAATCTTGCCTAGAAAATAATCCATCACCGCTCCGAGTGAGCACTATTTTTTATGGATGAATAGTTATGAACCATCAAAGTCTAGGCATCCCTTTGGCGCATCTCGCGCGCGGTAAAAATGATTTATCACCAATTAAGGTGGCTGCATATTTTTCCAGTGCGCCATGCGCACCAAGGGAATATGCATCTTTTTGGTTATTAACTGCGGTTTCTAGGTTAATTGTTTTGTTGAAAAACCATATTCAACAGGGCTTTAACTCGTGCTAATAACTCATTTTTATCAACAGGTTTAGCGACAAAATCGTTGCCTCCAGCCAAAAAGCTCTGTGTTTTTTCGCTATCCAGTTCTTTTGCCGTTAAGAAGATTATCGGTAATTTGTACATGGGGTGGGTTTTTCGCAGTGTTTGGCAAACCTCGTAGCCACTGATTTTTGGCATCATGACATCTAAAATAATAAGGTCAATTTTCTCCCCACTTTGCACGCGCGCAATTGCGTCATAGCCATTTTCGGCTTCTATAGTTTGATAACCATGCAATTTTAATATACCGACTAAAACCATTCGATTAACCGCGTTATCGTCTACGCATAAAATGGTTGTGCTATTAGCATATGCTGGCGCGAGTGTTGTTACCATTGTTGGTGACGATCCACTATTCTCCTTAGAATTTAAGGCCGAAGCGCTAACTGGTAGTCGCGTTGTTGTGGTTGTTTCTTTGTGCCTTGGCGCCGCGCGTACATTGATATTTTTGCTGTCTGCTATCGGTAATGTGAAGCTAAATTTACTGCCTTGATTAAAGGTTGAGCTTGCGTAAATCTTTCCACCATGTAATTCCACGAGTTGTTTGGTAATGGCAAGGCCCAATCCCGAACCTTCGTATTCACGTGAGTCGGTGTGATGAACTTGAGTGAATGATTGAAAAATCGTTTTCAAGTCTTCTTCACTAATACCTAAACCCATATCGGTAATACTAATCGTTAAGGTACGTCGATGAACGTGGGCGTTGATGTCAATGTAACCTTCGTTGCTGTACTTGATAGCATTTCCAATTAAGTTCAGTAATATTTGCTGTAGCCGATTTTTATCAGCGTAGGCTTTGGGCAGCGACGGGGGAATGTGATTATTGATACTGATTGGTTTTTTGTCGAGTAGGGGCGTGAGTAAGGCAATAACGGTTTCGGTTTGTTGAAAAATATCGGTGGGGCTGCGGTTCAGTTTAATTTCTTGGTTGCCCAATTTTGACATATCCAATATGTCGTTAATTAAATGTGAAAGCCGCTTGCCACTTTGAATAATCATGTCGAAGGTGGTGCTTTGTTTGGAGCTTAAGTGCGGAAGCAGGCTAGCTTGTAAGTTTTCGCTGAGACCGATAATGCCATTTAATGGGGTGCGTAGCTCGTGCGATGTATTGGCTAGAAATGCATCTTTCATTTTGTCGAGCTTTATAAGCTGGTCGTTAAGTGTGCGCTGTTTATTCAGCTCTAAGCGTTTCACTTTGTAGCGCCAAGCTAATTGTGCAATGCCCAGTAGCACAAGAGCGTAAGCGGCATATGCCCAAGCTGTTAGCAATGGGTGCGATTTAACTACAATATCAATACTGGTGATTTCGGTATTCGTATTGCCGTTGGTGTCTAATACACGCGTTTTAAACTGATACCGTCCAGGCGGCAAGTGGGTATAAGACACGTTGTTGCTGGTATCAGTTAGTCGCCAGCTTTTATCATAACCCTCGAGCATGACATGGTATTGGGTATGTTGATTTGAGCTGTAATTGAAAGCGGAAAAGGCAAAGGTAATTAGCGATTGATCATAGGTGAATTCCAGTGTTTTTGCTTCACTGATATTTTTTTTCAATGGTGATTTTGGAGTGTTTGTTGTGACTGATTTGTTAAATATCTGCAGGTCCGTCAAGGTGACTTTTGGCGTTCTATTGGGGATTTTTAAAGAACTTGGGTTAAAAATAGTTAAGCCTTCAGTTGAGCCGGCATAGAGCTTTTGCTGTTTACCATGGCCATGCTCTTTATCAAAAAAAAGTGCATTGCGCTTATAGGTGTTACTGATTAAACCCATTTCTTTTTTTAGCACTTCAAGGTGTAAGGTTTCTGCGTGAATTTTAACAAGGCCGTTGTCTGTTGTTACCCAAATATTGCCGTCGTTATCCTCGGCTAAACTTGCAATGTTATTTGAAGGCAGCCCATGGCTAATGGTAACGGCGGTAAATTGATCGCGCTCTGGATTAATGCGGGTTAAGCCGTCTTGTGTTCCTACCCATAATTGATTGTTACTATCAACCAGTAGTGCAGAGGTTCGGTTACTAATAATGGAGTTTGGGTCTTGCGCGTTGTGATAATAGTGTTTTATGTGCTGCCGGGTGGGGTCAAACACATCTAGCCCACCTGATGTTGCCACCCACATATACTGCTGGTGGTCGATGGCAAAATCTTTTATGTGCGGGCCAGAGATATGTTTTGAATCTGCAGGTACTTGCGGTAAAAAATAGTCAAATTGTTGTGTTTTAAAATTGTAGCGGTTAATACCGTGGGTTTCGGTTCCGATCCATAGCGAATCATTGTCAATATGCAGCGCCCAAATATACGCGCTGTTGATGCTGCTTCCATTGTGACCACTCGGGTTGGGGGCAAAATGTTCGAAGCGGCCTGTTGTTGGGTCTTGCCGATGTAGGCCGCCAGACCAAGTGCCCACCCAGAGTTCGCCGGTTGTTCGCTCGGCGACTGCGAGTACAGCATTAAATTGTAATTCACCGGGCGTACCGGGTTGTGCGGTGTAGTGCCAGCTTTTAAGGCTGTGAGGGTCAAGGGCGCTAAGGCCGCCTTCCGTACCTACCCAAATATGACCTTGCTGGCTGTTTGCCAGCGTAAGAATACCCGAGTGACTTAAGCTTGCGGGTTGGTCGAGGGTGTGTTTTAGGTGGGTAAACTGGGTACTGCCGGCTGTTAAGACATTGACGCCTAAAGGGTAAGTGCCCACCCAGAGGTTGTTGTCGCGGTCTTCAAATAGGCTGCGTACATTATTGGTAAGCAAAGAGCCGTTGTCGTGCGGGTTATGGGTGATGCGCAAGAAATTATCGGTCGCGCGATTGAAGCGGTTGAGGCCGCCGTGATCTGTCGAAAACCATAAAGTGTTTTGGCTATCTTCATAGATTTGCCAAACGGTATTCTGACCAATGCTGTAATCATCGTGGGTGCTATGGCGATAGTTTTGAAATGTCTGTGTGTTGGGATTCATGCGCGACACGCCACCGCCGAGCGTACTTATCCATAAATCTCCTGTGTGGTCGCGCACAATTGAGGTAATGCTGTTATGGCCCAGGCTGGCAGTATCTTTAGGGTCGTGCATGAAGTGTGTGGCTTCAATGATATGGCCGTCGCGACTAGCTAGCCGCAATAGTCCTTTAGTGGCGCTGCCAAGCCATAGGGTATTGTCTTGATCAATATGAAGGGCGCGAACAGACAAACTATCGACCTGTTTTTTTCACTGCGGCGGGCAGGGGGCTAAGTGCTGTACGGTCCGCTTCGAGTATAGCGAAACCGGATTCGCCTCCAATCATTAAGCGGTTATCGCCATCAACACTCAGCGCGCGTATCGGTTGGGCCAGTAAGCTGTGTTTAAAGCGCGGATCTGAGCGGTAATTAATAAAACTATCAGTATTGGGGTTATAGCGGCTTAGGCCTTCATTGGTTCCTAGCCATAAGGTGTGATCCTTGTCGATAGCTAGAGACCAGACGGCATTGCTGGGTAGTGCTTGTGGGTTGTTTGCATCGTAGAGGTAGCGGCGAAGTTCGTGACCATCGTAGCGGGCTAAACCATATTCACCGCCAAACCACATAAAACCATGATGATCTTGGCGCATTGTTAGTATGGTTTGTACCGCGTTATTGGTTTCAGGGTTGTGAAGCAGGCGCTTAAAATGCGTGCTGGCTCGGGTTTGCGTTGCGCTAATTTCAAGTGCGGAGGCTTGCTTGGGGTGGGGGGGAGTCTCTGCGGCCCAGCTTAAAGTTGTTAAGCTGAGCAATATCATAGTTAAAGCCACTGTTAGCTGGCTTTGCTTGTGATGTAGGCATGCGAAAAAACGGCGCTGCACGGATGCGCGGCCGCCTGTTTTCCGTATGCATGCATGCCGGCCCCCAGTCATTCTGTTCTCTCGTGCGTTAACTCCTTTAAGTGTAGTGAATATCCAGTAGTTTGCGGAATATGGGGGTTTACCCGCCGTTTATTCATGTTTTGTAGCTATTCAGCCATCTGCACAATTAGCCCTCAATTTTGCAGATGTCTGAATAGTTACCCATTTTTAAGCTTTTCGCGGCTCGCTTGTGCTCAATAGTGTGTGCTGAGCATGCTTTACGCCGGCGTCTGACTTTTCGCTGAGCACAGCTGTAGTAAAAAGTAGGCCGAATGCCAAGAACAGGGTGATTAAAGCAACAACGACAAAGTGTAGCGGTTGTTCAATTGAATAATGTAGGTGCCAAAATTGGTTCATAGGGTTACCTCACAGCTAAGCTGTTACAGGGACGTAGCGCATGTGCGCAATTTTCTGGTCAGAGCCCTTTGATTGCGCGGCGGTTACGTGCCGTTAAGGCGATATGGCCTAATACCAAGATAGTGCTTGGCGCATAAATCAACAAATACCGTTTTGTTCAGTTGCGTTGTTTTTTATGCCATTGCATTGCAGTCGGTTTATTTTACCGGGCGTGTGACGGATACCTCTAGGGCTTCTGTATACTGCGGCTTTACTGTTGTTTGGATATTGCACCATGAACGTTACTGAAGCATCGCCTAAAGAGGTTTCGCAAGCAGAAACTCCCTTTTCGAACCTTACACCTGATTTTGTCTTGGATGCTGTTGAGTCCATGGGTTTTGTCAGTGATGCACGAATTTATACGCTAAACAGTTATGAAAACCGTGTCTACCAAGTGGGGATCGAAGACAGTCAACCGCTAATTGCTAAGTTTTACCGCCCAGAACGTTGGACCGACAAGCAGATTTTAGAGGAGCATGCGTTCAGTTTTGAACTACAGGACCTAGAGATTCCCGTTGTGCCGCCGATGCTGCACGAGGGCAATACGTTATTGAATTATAAGGGGTACCGTATAGCGCTGTTCGAGCGCCGAGGTGGCCGCGCGCCAGAGTTGGATTGCGAGGATACCTTGTATTCTTTAGGGCAATACATGGGGCGTATTCATGCGGCAGGGCAGGCAACACCTTTTGAGCATCGACCGTCCTTAACAGTGGAAAGTTTTGGTTCGAAAAGCCGCGAGTTTTTGCTTGCGAATAACTACATTCCGGCCAGTTTGCTGGAGGCGTACACTACCATTACGGACCAGTTGTTAGAAAAGGTCACGGCGCGATTTGACCTTATTGATTACACGCCAATTCGTTTACACGGTGATTGCCATCCCGGCAATATATTATGGCGCGATGACAAACCCAATTTTGTTGATTTGGATGATGCCCGCAATGGGCCGGCGGTTCAGGATTTGTGGATGCTGCTATCGGGCGAGCCGGAGCGGCAGCATATTCAGTTGGCGAACTTGGTTGAAGGTTATGAAATGTTTTGTGATTTTCAACCCAAGGAGCTCGGGCTGATTGAAAGCTTGCGGTCTTTGCGGCTTATGCATTATGTCGCCTGGCTTGCGAGGCGTTGGAACGACCCGGCATTTCCTATGCACTTTCCGTGGTTTAACACTGAGCGTTATTGGGCACAGCACATCAATGAGTTACGCGAGCAGCTGTTTGCCCTAGAGCAACCGTCGCTGAAGTTAATGCCGGATTTCTAAGGCTCGTCTTTGGTGTAGTTCGTGCGGGACTCTCTCAAACATATGCACAACAAGTAGGCTGAGTATGCGCCATTTTTTGCCATATGTGGTAATGTTTTGTTTTTGAGATATTGTCCTGCGCTGTTTTACATGAGGGCACCTCTAAAAATAGTAATTTTTGTGTGAGAGCAAGGAAGCACCGCCCGGACGACTGAATGGATTCAGGAGGTAGGGCGACGCAGGAAGCCAAAGCCGAGAGCCGCAGTTTACGTGGTGTAAATGAGGACTCGAGGACGGAGCTGACGCCGCTATCGCGGAAAAAGTGCATTTTTAGAGATGCCCATAAGTGAGAAGGCGATCTCAGCTTGACCGTCTGGCAGTCATCGCTTGCGGTAAAGCGGTTAGAATACTGTTAGATTACCTATATTGACACCTTAATGTGCATATGCGGCAAAATATGGCCCCTTTAGGGTTTGTGATAGTCCGCCAAGTGAGGTGTTAGCGCAAGGTAAGGCTTTAAGCGTGAGGGTTTATGTCCGTTGTGAAAGGCGGCATGTGTTTGCTGCGGACTACCTCACGATGTATTGCACTGCCATTCATTGAGGGCTTGGTCTTAGAGTGGCTCTCGTTTAAGGTAGCGCCCTTGATAAACAGCAGTTGTGAGAGCTATGGCGCAGGATGATGACAAGGCACTAATAGAAGCCGCATTGGATAACTTACTCGAGCCCATTGTTGCGATGCTTTTGCGTAACGGTGTGACATATCAAGAGTTTGCGACCTTCTCTAAAAATACCTTTGTGTCCGTCGCCCAGCGGGACTTTGGCGTGCGCGGCCGCCCGACCAACAGTTCACGCATTTCCGCCATGACAGGCATAGATCGCCGTGAAGTCGGCCGCATCAAAGATTTGCTGGCGTGCGAATCGCCAGTTGGCCAAGTCAGAGAGTCACAAGATCGGATGTCTCGTGTCGTGCGTGGTTGGTATGAAGATGCTGACTTTTTGGATAAGCACGGCCACCCAAGCCAATTACCAACTGAAGACGGCGAGATTTCGTTTAAAGAATTAGTGCGTCGCCACGGCGGCGGTTTACCTTTTAAAGCGGTGCTGAAAGAGTTGCTGGCAGCAGGCAACATCAAAGTGTTAGATAACGATATTCTGCGTGTATTAAAACCCTATTATTCACCGCCAGGGTCTAACCCTGAAGCGTTACTGCGTGCTGGCACGGTGATTAATGAGCTTTCTAATACGCTACTGCACAATTTATATGTTGCCCCAAATAAAAAGAAAGAAACGCCTCGTTTTGAGCGGCGTGCAAGCAGTAATGATATTAACGTTAAAGATAGTGAAGCATTTAAAGCGTTTTTAAATATCGAAGGGCAGGCGTTTTTGGAGCGCGTTGCCGTTTGGATTAACGATCATCAAATCGAGACCGAGGACACGTCAAAGACGGTACGTTTGGGTGTGGGTGTTTACGGTATTGAGCGTAAAAATTAAGAGGTTGGCAATGCAGTGGATTAAGTTTTCGCGCGTAATGATGTATGCCGCGTGTATTTTTTTAGCCGCTTGCGGCAGTGAGAAAGATGACGATGAAGTAGCTAGCATTATTGATGGTAGCGGGGCGCCGGTACCTGATGTGGCGGTCAGTGGAGCCATTACGGGTTTTGGCAGCGTTATTGTTAATGGCGTGCACTACGAAACAGACAGTGCAGAGGTTTACATTAATGGTGAGCTAAGCTCTGAAGAGGCATTGAGTATTGGCGATTTTATTACGCTTTTTGCCAATGAGAACGATGATGAGCTTGATGTTAGTGTTATTTATGCTGAATCGGCGGTTTTGGGTAAAGTTTCTGGCATTAATTACGCTGATGGCACTATTGATGTTGTGAATCAGCGGGTTCGCATTTCAGGCGATACGGTATTTGACGCAAATTTTGCCGTTAGCAATATCTCGGATATTAGTGTTGGTGATACCGTGGAGGTTCGCGGTGCCAGTGCTGGCTCGGGCAATATTTATGCTACGCGTATTAACAAGGGCGATAGCAACACCGATTTGATTTCTGGGCGCATTGCCAGCCTAGATACTAGCGCGCAAACGTTCATGCTATCAGGCAATGAGGTTGATTACTCTCAAGCAACTTTAAACTTCAGTTTACCCGACAGCCAGTGGGTTTCGGTGGTAGGGACGCTGAGTGCGCAAACAGGTTCCTTTATTGCCCAAAGCATTCGGGAGCGCCAAGATAGGCAACCTCTGACTGAGGGTACAGCGTCACGGTTAGAAGGTTTGATTGAGAATGTCAGCCAGACGGGTTTTGATATTAATGGCCAGCGCGTTAAATTGCTGGTCGATACCCAATACCGTGACGGCAGCGCTTTTGATTTGCTGGAAGGCGCAGTTGTTGTTGTAGAAGGCGATGTGGATGCACAAGGGCAGTTACAGGCTAATGTGATTCGCTTTCGCGATAGTAACTTTATTACTGTTGACGGGCTTGTAGAAGATATCGACCCAGTGGGCGTTGCGCCAGGGGAGATCGGTTATGATCCGTTCTATTGGGGGACTGTCAGCGCTGGCGGCGAAACCTTTATTGTGAATGCCTACACCATATTTGTGGGGCGCGGGCCAGAGTTTGGTTTTCGTGGTGCTTGGTATGGCGACTTACGTCTTGGTGATCAAGTCCATATTGTGGCAGCAGGGTTACCTGGTAGTGGTGACTGGGTCGCGCGGGTTGTTGAATTTGAGCGAATGGAGCCATTTGGCCCAGGCCCAGGCGCCAATTAAAAAGTAGAGCGCACAAAGCTTGCGGTAATTCGCAAGTGTCACAGCGCGTTAATTAATACCTCGCGGGCTTGGTTAACGCGCGCAGCTAAATAATCGCTGCCGCCTTTGTCGGGGTGCAGTTTGCTCATAAGGCGGCGGTGAGCATCAATAATTTCTTTTTTGGTTGGCATCGTTTTAAAGCCGAGAATTTCTAGAGCTTCATCAACAGAAACTCCATTGTTTGAAGGCATTTGGGTGTTTTCGCGTTGCCTGTCATTGTCGTTGCCTGCGGCTCCAGCAAAGCCTTTGCTGCGGATATAAGCGGCGAGTAAATAATAAGATTTTTTGTCGTTAAGGCTAAAAAAATCTTGCAGTGTTTGCAGTTGTGAGTCGCTTAAGTTACCCAGCATTTGCTCGGCGAACTCCCCTTTGATGACTTTGCCTGTCATTTGTCCGCTGCTGACATTCACCGACATAATCAAATATTGGCTGCGAAATGTCGCGTTGCCATTATTCTTAGCTAGCCACATTTTGGCCATGGGCAAGCCCCAGCGCAGGCCGAATTTTGCCAGGGTAGCGCCTGCTGCCAGCAAACCTGCCACTATGGGCACTCGGCCTGTCATGCTGCCAATAATAATGGCTATAACCACTATGGCGATGACGATTTTAATCGCCCAGCTGCGGCGCTCGGCTGGTGCCGCCTTTTTGTATTTATGGATCAGCGTAAAAAGCGTGAAAATAATGGCTAAGCCAAACAGTAGTTTTATTATCATGGAAATTTGTATGTCTAGTCAGTTTATGGCGCTGTCATTGGGCCAAATTGTAGGTTAAACCCAACAGCGTTTAAATAACGGGCTTCTTGAGTCAAACCTGCTTTTGTCAGCGGTTGTTCGTCTAGCCAGCTTGGGCTAAACGTGAGTTTAATCAGATTGTTGTCCAGTTCGATATCCACTGTGCTATCTATGCCATCGCGGCCGCGATGCAGAATAATCGCGATACGTAAACAAGTCAGTAGTGGCATCATGGCATTGAAGACGCGTGGATCTTGTTTATCTAGTTTGCCAATAATTTTTTTTCGGTGGCAGCCAACAAGTTCTGCAAGTAGGTGTTGTTCGTAGCGGCCAAAGCCGGCAATGTCGCTAAATTGTAGGACGTAATGGCCGTGGTGGTGGTAGCCGGAATGAGAAATACCTAGCCCGATTTCGTGCAGCTCGGCCGCCCAGCTCAATAGCTTGGTGCGCGAGGCGCCAGGTAATACTGGGCCATCGATTTGACGCCACAAATGCAAGGCTAAATGGCTAACGCGTGTGGCGTGTTGTGTATCTACCCGGTATTGCTGTTGCAGCTTATCGATTGCGCGGTTGCGTATGTCGTCTTCACCGAGGCGGCCAACAGTATCAAAAATTAAGCCTTCTTTTAAAGTGGCGTCGGCGACATGCAAAGTTTCTATGTGTAGTTCGTCAAAAATGGCCTTTAAAATGATTATGCCTGCAGGAAGTACAGCGCGGCGTTGTTTAGAAAAATCCCCCTTGCTGATGCCGCCGTCGTTTTCCATGTCGGTAATCAGTTGGTTAAGGCTGCTGCTGTTAATCACTGCGCCGCCATCTTGCGGTTGAGTGAGTTCAGCTATGGCTCGCATGGTGCCAGATGTACCGTATACCATAGACCAACCATGTTGAATGTAGGCCGCGCGGATGTATTCAATGCGCTCGCAAATAGCAATATAGGCGGTATGCAGGTTTTTGCGTGTAATGCCGTCGCTTAAAAATTCCCGCGTAATAGCAACGCAGCCAAAATCTAAACTTTCGAGCAGTTCAGGTGAGTGATCGCAGCCAATAATAAATTCCGTGCTGGCGCCACCAATATCGATGACCAAGCGCAGGTTGTTATCGTTAATAACGCTATGGCTAAGCCCCGAGTAAACAAGACGGGCTTCTTCATAGCCCGAAATAATCGCAATAGGGTGGCCCAGTGCTTCTTCGGCTTGCATTAGGAAGTCACCTGCCGCATCGGCATCGCGCAGTGTTTTGGTGCCTACTACGCGCACTTGAGCTGCGGGGATATCCCGTAAGCGTTCGCTAAAGCGACTAAGGCAGGCAAGGGCGCGTTCGCGTGCATCCTGACTTAGATTGCCATCCTCTTGTAGTCCTTGGGCCAATTGCACCATGTCTTTTTCACGGTCGACCTTCTCGAGAAAGCCATTATCAAATCGCGCCACTAGCAAGTGAAAGCTATTCGAGCCTAAGTCAACGGCAGCAAAATACGAATTATCAATATGGGGCGCAGTATTCATGGGTGGTTTCTTTTTATTCCTGAGTCAGTAAACGAAAGCTTGGTTAGTCGCATCCTTTGCATTATGCCAAGCTAAAGCGCGATTGCCAGCCTCGTTGTAAGGATGCTAGGCGTTTAAGCGGGACTAGCGGTTGTTAGAGGTGATAATTGAGCTGCTAGCACGATAAGCGGTAGGCTGGCTATTTGTAGCGTTCATTTGCATAGGTAATCCATGTTTTTTAGATCGTAGCGGACTTAAGTCTGCTTTGCGGGACTAAGCCTGCAATATTTAGAATAAGTCATTATATCGAGCTGGCACCCTTACGCCATTTATCGCGGTTGCTACCCTCCTATAGCTTGATGCTAGTGCTATACCGTTTCGTAACATACCTTTAATAGAGCCAAGGTTCGGTTCGTTGCAGCATGATGGGTAAACTGTAGAGGTATTAGGTTATGAATGCTCAGTCGGTATCACGGTTTTTAAAGGTGGCGTTATTTACGGGCTGTTTTGCCGCAGCAGGTATTTTAGGCCCGCAACATTTAAGCCGGCACTTGGATCAGTTTTGGGTTGAGGAGGCTCATCAAGCCTTGTTGACAGGTTTGGTCGATTCGCGAAATTACGCATGGGAACATCAAGTGCGCGTAGAGCTATGCCAGGCCAATAATGCGTACCGTTGTCTTTCTGAAAAAGCGATAGGTGACGAAGATGGTGTGGCGGGTTGGCTTAGTGTAAAAGTGCTGGCCAATGGCGATCGTTTACCGCTGAAGTTTTACAGTTTTCATTCGGAATACGTAGCGTTAGACCAAGGTGGGCGCATCGACAGTAGTGAGCCGTTGGGGTTTGATTCGCAAGGTTATAGCTTGCAACCGGAGGTGGTTGCCTTACAGCTTTATTCGTGGGGTGGCATTAGCCAAAAAAATTATACGGTTGTGCTTGAGCCCAGCGGGGCATTGCAAACGCTAGTTAATGCAGAGCTAGAAGCTCCTCGTAAAGTGGCTTTATTACATTGGGAAAATTTAATTAAGAAAGTGAGCGGTTAAAAAAGGGGGAGCCTAGGCTCCCCAAGTCCTCAAAATGTATTGCTGGCGGCTAACTTAAAAGCTCGCTGCCGCGGTTAACCAAAGTTTTTGGGTATCTTTGTAGTTTTCTGCTTTTTCATCCGCTGAGAAATCAGCATATTTTAGTGATAAACCTACACCTTTTACTTTGCCAGAAACGACAAACCCGATTTCACTACCAAAGCTATCAAAGCCCGTTTGATCTGAATCGTTAACATCAAATTGATGGTAAATTGCCGCGAGTTTTACGGGACCTGCTTTGCCGGCAACTTTAAAATATATATCGTTGATGCCGCCTTCGACGTTACCTGAACCGCCGCCAAGGAAAACATCGGTCCAACCTTGGAATTTATGTAATGTGGCTAAGGGGGTAATAAATCGACCTTTGTCTTCATCTGTACCTAAGCTTTCATAGCCGCCGCTTATTGTGACTGGCTTAAAGGCATAAGATAGATTGGCCGAGAAGTAGCCCGCTGAGTATTCAGCTGGGTTATCGCCTGATTCGGATTGAGTTGCAACCTCTGCTTCATAGCCAAAGCCTCCAGCTTTACCTGTTGCGCGAATACCCATGGTTGATGTTGAAAAATCAGCTTTAGAGTAATTATCAATATCGTAATAATAACCCGTCAAGTTAATTGCATCGTTAAACGCATATTTAGCATTTAATAACACAGTTTGGGTGTCGTGAACGCCTGCTGCACTTTGTTCTCCAAAAATGCGCTTAACCGCTGTGATATAAGATCCAAATAGCGTTAGGTTTTCTACATCTTTGCTTTGGATGGTAAACGAATCATAGGTTTGTTCGTTTTGACGAAAGCCTACGCCGCCCACAAAACGCTGGTTGTCTAACAATATTCTATTGCGACCCATTTTAGCGGTTGTTTTAGCGGCTTTAAAGGAAAGGTAGTATTGGTTAACTTCTGTGCCTTCTGGATCACCGATACCTGCACCTTCGGGTTCATAGTCTTGTAGGTGAGTGACATCATCCATTTCTAGCCCTAAACCAAAGCCTTTGAAATCTTGCGATACGTAAGTTAGGCGGGTTTTTAAAGAGAGTAAATCGGCTGTACCGTCTTTTTCGCCAGCAACGGGGTTTGCAACTGTCACATCTTCATAGCGCATGCGCAGGCTTAGAGTAACATCGCCGCCTTTTAAGGCCTCGGTTATCGAGCTTGCTTCTTCGGCAATAGTGGGGCTAGCGTATGCTGCGCTGATGGCTGAAGCTAATGTTAACGCGTGAATTTTTTTCATGGTACGACTCCAAATGGTCAAAAGAGTAATCTTTAAGTTTTTAATTAAGCAATAGCAGCTGTTTTTTGTTTATCAGCTTGCGGTGTTTGTATTTGTTGAGTATTTTTCTGTGTTGACGGTTGAGCATTGTTGGGCTCAGTAGGAGCGGTGTGATGCTCTTTTTCACAGTCCTCCAAAAAGCTTAATAGCTCTTCACGGTAAGCGTAGTAATCAGGGTGCTCCAACAATTGTTTACGCGTACGCGGCCTAGGTAAATTTACTTCCATAATTTTTCCGACTTTGGCGTTCGGTCCATTTGTCATCATGATGACGCGGTCGGCTAATAAAATAGCTTCGTCTACATCGTGGGTGACGCACACGGCGGTAACTTGTGTTCGTGTCCAGACTTCCATTAATACTTCTTGTAATTCCCAGCGGGTTAAAGAATCTAGCATGCCGAAGGGTTCGTCCAGCAATAGCAACTTAGGCGAAAGGGCAAAAGCACGAGCTATGCCAACACGCTGTTTCATGCCGTTAGATAGCTCAGAAGCCTTTTTATGCATTGAATCAGCAAGGCCTACGCGCGATAAATAGTATTCGATAATTTCGTTGCGCTCTTTTTTGGTGCCATGCGGGTAAACTTTTTCTACTCCTAGTGCAACATTTTGCTTGGCGCTTAACCAAGGGAACAAACTTGGGGCTTGGAATACAACGCCTCTGTCGGGCCCTGCATCGGTGACTTCTTTGCCATCTAAAATAATGCCGCCGCCACTAATACTATTTAAACCTGCAACCATGGATAAAACGGTAGATTTCCCACAGCCCGAGTGTCCAATAATGGAAATAAATTCGCCTTTTTTCATCTTTAAATCAAATTCATCAACAACCGTTAAAGGGCCTTTAGGAGTAGGGTAAATTTTAGTAACTTGCGAGAATTCGACATACTTATCTAGCGCTGGGTTATGCGCTTTGGCTGCCTTCTCTGCCAAGGCATTGGGTAGTTCTGGATTGGCAGTATTCGGACGAATTGCTGGCAATTCCTTCTTGTCGTCAGCGGCAGATTTTTCCATGCCGACTTTCATTAAATATTGGGTGATATCTTTACGTAGAGTTTTGAATTCCTCGTCGTGATTCATTGCTGTTCTATCGCGAGGTCTAGGAATATTTACATTGAACTCGGGGCCGAAGGTGGCGCAAGGGCCTGGAGTCAATGGAATAATGCGATCAGCTAACAAAATGGCTTCGTCCACGTCGTTAGTAATTAAAATAATTGTTTTCTTTTCTTTTTGAGAGATATCTTCAATCTCGTCTTGTAACTTGGCGCGTGTTAATGCGTCTAATGCCGATAGCGGCTCGTCAAGTAAAATAAGCTCTGGCTTCATGGCGAGTGCACGAGCAACCGACACGCGTTGGCGCATGCCGCCGGAAAGCTCCGCAGGCCTTCGGTCAACAGCGTGAGATAAGCCTACCATGTCAATGTAATACATAATATGTTCATGGCGCTTTGCTTTGGACCAACTGCCAAATACTTGATCTACCGCAAGTTGAATGTTGGAGTAGACAGTAAGCCAGGGCATTAATGAATAGCTTTGAAAAACTAAACCTCTTTCTGGGCCTGGCCCGTCGATGGATTCCCCTTTAAATAATAAAGTACCGCTGTCTGGTTTTATTAAGCCTGCAATGGCAGAGATTAATGTGGTTTTTCCGCTACCGGAGAAACCCACTATGGCAACAAACTCACCGTCACGCATTGTGAGATTAATATCGTCAAGTACTTGCGTGATATTATTACCGGAGCCGTAGGATTTACTGACATTTTTAATGTCGAGTATAGGAGTTGAGGAAGTCGGCATAAGACAATTCTCGCTTGATACTGAATGGTTTAAAAAGAATTAACGGTTCACGTCAAAGGTAAATAGCGTTTGCAACGTAGACATCACGCGATCCAATAAGAAACCGATAATGCCAATTGTTAAAACTGCAACCATAATTCTGCCAAGTGAGTGCGAACTACCATTTTGAAATTCGTCCCATACAAACTTACCAAGCCCTGGGTTTTGTGCAAGCATTTCGGCGGCGATTAATACCATCCAACCAACACCGAGTGATAAACGTAAGCCGGTAAAAATAAGAGGTAAAGAAGAGGGGAGAACAAGCTTAGTTATTTTTGTCCACCAGCCAAGCTTAAGAACTTTACCAACGTTCATTAAGTCCTTATCGATCGAAGAAACGCCTACAGCGGTATTGATCAGTGTTGGCCAGAGTGAGCAAAGCGTTACGGTAATAGCCGATGTTAAAAATGACTTTTCAAACCAAGCTTCGTCGCTGGTGACGTAGGTTGCACTAACAACCATGGTAACAATAGGGAGCCAAGCTAAGGGAGATACCGGCTTGAATATTTGGATTATAGGGTTAAAAGCAGAGCTAACAATGGGGCTAAGGCCGCAAAAAATGCCCAGTGGAACTGCAATAATTGTCGCAATTAAAAAACCCATAAAAACGGTTTTCAAGCTGGTGTAAATTTGATCGATATAAGTAGATTTTCCTGTGTATGTGCGCCATTTTACTTCGGCATCTGGATTTTTTTCCAATTTTTTGGCGTTGCGCGTTTCTTGGCGCTGGTAGAACGCTGCTTCTTTTTCTCGTGTTTCTTTGTGTTCAGCCCAAAGCCCTTTGGCTTCTTCATACACGGCTGTCGGGCCTGGTATTTTACCTAGGCTTGTTTCTACGCTATTAGCTAGTTGGCCCCAAAGCATCAAGAATAATGCAAAAGCAACTATAGGTATGCCCATAACCAGCCAGAGTTGTTTGAGTTGTTCTTTTGGGTTTTCGCCAGCAGCCATACGGGTAATCGGCACAAACCAAGTAAGCCCTGCTAAGTTAAAAAAGTTTGTGATTTTGTTAATCATAACAAACGACCTGCTATCTATATTGAGGATGGTGGGCCTAGGCCCTTATTTTAAGGTGAAGCGATGGAGTAATGTTGGGCGGCACGTCCTTGTGCTCGTGGGTATCGAAGAATCTATTTTTTGGAGGATACTACCGCGCTGCCTTTTATTGTTTCATTTTCTTTTAAGCCAATAGGGAAGTTAGATAAGTAAGCATTTGGTTGCTTGCCATTGTATGTGATGCCATCAATAAACTCGTTTTGTGGCGCTTTAAAACCATCACTTTCCCAAGGCACATCGCTTTTAGCAATTTTCCCTTCTTTTAATAAAAGCTCAGCAGCTTGCTTGTAAATTTCGGGCTTATAGACTTTTTTAGCAATATCAAAGTACCAAGAGTCAGGTTTTGTTTCGCTAATTTGTCCCCAGCGACGCATTTGTGTTAAGTACCAAATCGCATCAGAGTAGAAGGGGTAGTTGGCGTGATAGCGAAAGAATACGTTAAAGTCTGGCACTTCGCGTTTATCACCTTTTTCGTATTCAAAGGTGCCCGTCATAGAGTTTGCAATCACTTCGTAATCTGCACCGACATACTCAGATTTAGATAATATTTTTACCGCTTCTTCTCGGTTTGCATTATTGTTTTCGTCTAGCCATTTCGCGGCGCGAATAAGTGCTTTAACAACGGCTAGGTGGGTGTTTGGATATTTCTCGGCCCACTCGTTCGATACACCAAAAACTTTCTCTGGGTTGTTTTTCCAGATTTCGTAATCGGTAATAACCGGGACGCCAATGCCTTTAAATACGGCTTGTTGATTCCAAGGTTCGCCTACGCAATAGCCAAAGATAGTACCGGCCTCTAAGGTGGCGGGCATTTGAGGTGGTGGGGTTACAGATAATAAGGCATCGGCAGCGACAGTGCCTGAGCTATCACCTTGGTGCGGAGCATAATAACCTGGGTTAATGCCGCCAGCCGCTAGCCAGTAGCGCAGCTCATAATTATGAGTTGAAACAGGAAATACCATGCCCATTTTAAATTGCTTGCCATTTTTTTTATAATCATCGATAACCGGCTTTAATGCATCAGCTTTAATCGGATGAACAGGCTTGCCATTTTTGTGTGGGATGTTTTTTTTCATTTCTTTCCACACACTATTGGAAACGGTGATGCCATTCCCGTTGAGATCCATGCTAAAAGCTGTCACAACATGTGCTTGGGTACCAAAACCAATGGTTGCACCTAACGGTTGACCTGCGAGCATGTGTGCACCGTCGAGCTCGCCATCAATGGTACGGTCGAGCAAAACTTTCCAGTTGGCTTGTGCTTCTAAGGTGACAAACAGCCCCTCGTCTTCAAAAAAACCTTTTTCGTAGGCAATTGCTAGTGGCGCCATATCGGTTAATTTAATAAAACCGAATTTTAATTCATCCTTTTCTAGCTCTAGCTCGGCAAACGCGCTGGTCACTGTCATGCTCGCTATTACACTAAGTGCACCAGTGGCAAAGACTTTAAGTACACGGTTAAAAGGTGTTTTTTTGTGCATGGGTATCTCCTGTGGGTATATGTGCGAAATCAAAAAAACTTAATTACGCTATCGCAAGGAGCTTGCCAGATAGGTTTTTTTAAATAAAAAATATTTTTTTGTCATATGAATCAATGGGCTAGTGTTTTTTATTCGTTGTTTTTTTCTGTCGGTACTGTTTTTTTCGATGCACTGATTCGGGGTGACTTATTGAGTTACGGCACGACGAGGTGATTGCATGAGAAGTATTGTGTGATCCAATGCGGTGCCAGTCTTGGTGCTGACGTTCTTTTATGGTGAGTTGCAATTGATTTTTTGTGCTGTCACGGTTTCTTTTCGCTTCAGTATTGGTGCGCGGCCTATATCTTCGCGCTGATTTGAGGCGTTTAGAGGGGGTGCAACTTTGTGGCGCATGATAATGGCATTCTGTACCATAAGTGTGTGGTTTGTGTCGCGGTGACAGCGGCATTGCTAGGCTATTATGTGCGTATTAATGTGTTGTGGCTTAAGCTGGCGCATGTCAGAGGGGCGGCTTTGACTTTGTTGGGGGCTCTAAATTGGGTAGGCTGAATGGGTAAAGGAGTGTTGTAGTTCGTGAGTATTACGTTAATTGTTGCTAGGACGGCAGATAATGAATAAACAGCGCGCATATCGTGCTGGGTTCTGGCCTTCGTTGGCTGGGCTCTTTGCGCTAACAGCTTTGGTGCTTGTAATTATGTGGTTTCGCGAACATCACAAAGGTGCTGCGTTGGCTAGGCAATTACACAATATAGAAGGGCGTTTAGATGCTTGGGTTGCCGAGCAAGGGGCACAAGCATCGTCAGCACAAAGCTGCCCGCAAGCATCGTTACCTTTAGCGGATCAAACCTTGCAGCAAATTTGCAGTGCGTATATGGCCTATGCGCAAAGCAACGATAAAGGCATAGAGTCCTTAATCTCTGTGCGCCTAGAGCAAGACATACAGCAGAAGTATGCATTTCTGTTTCAGGCGATCACGCTGGGGAAGCAAGATGCCGCTCAGTTAAGCCGTTTAATGATAGAGCGCGAAAGCGTTCTTAATGCGCCGGTGCAAGGCTATTTTACGCAGCCAGAGGAGCTGCAAGCAGTGATTGATGAGCAGCAAGGTTTGTTGGCCAACATTGACGCTGAGGTGCGCGAGCTTTTAGGTGAGCAGGTTTACCACAAATATGAGTTGTTAAATGATTCTGGCTTCGAGCAGTATCAGCTGGAACAATTTAGCCAAAGCCTAACGGCAGAAAACCAAGTTACCGGCGAGCAAAAAGGACAGCTGTTATTATCAAAGCTGCAATACCAGCAGAAGTTTGAACAACAACTGGCGCAGCTGGGCGAAGCCGCTGATGCTGAAAAGGTTAAAGACGCGCTAAGTGCTTTTAAAGCCGCTTATTACAGTGACGGTGCGGCCGTACTAAGCCCAGTTCAGCTTGTGCAGCTTAAAGCCTTTGAAGATGCCCAGTTCGATGCGCTGTTCCAGAGTTTAAGTCTTCAGTTAATGGAGGCGAGTAGCTCGCAGCCGGTGGCAGAGTAATTGTGAAATTTTGATAGCGCAAAACGTAAAAGCCCGCAGAGTGCGGGCTTTTTTGCTGCTCACTTACTAAAAGCTAGCTGTTAAGAGCGAACCTCAACAATTTCCGTGGCGGCTATGCGCTTGCCTTCTTCGGCGCCATCTTGGAAGCTTTTGATCTGGTCGAAGTTCATGTACTTGAAGATCTCGTCGCTCATGCTATTGATTTTACTCGCATATTTCATGTATTCCGCGGGGGTTGGTAGCCGACCCAATATGCCACCTACGGAGGCAAGCTCTGCCGAGGTGAGATAAACGTTGGCGCCATTACCTAAGCGGTTAGGGAAGTTACGCGTTGATGTTGATAGAACGGTTGCGCCATCGGCAACGCGAGCTTGGTTACCCATGCATAACGAGCAGCCCGGCATTTCCATGCGGGCGCCTTTTGCGCCAAAAATGTTGTAGTAGCCTTCTTCCATTAAGGTGTGGGCATCCATTTTTGTGGGCGGCGAAATCCAAAAGCGTGAGTTGAGTGTGCCTTTGGTGGATTCAAATAATTTGCCTGCTGCGCGGAAGTGACCAATGTTAGTCATGCACGAACCAATAAATACTTCGTCAACTTTATCGCCAGCGACTTCAGATAATAAACGAGCATCGTCTGGATCGTTGGGGCAGCAAACGACAGGTTCGGTTACTTCAGCTAAGTCGATTTCAATGACGGCGGCATATTCGGCATCAGCATCGCCTTCGAGTAGTTCTGGGTTGGCTAGCCATTCTTCCATTTTGCTGGCGCGACGCTCAAGGGTGCGAGCATCGCCATAACCTTCGCTTACCATCCAGCGCAATAGTGTGATATTCGAGCGCAAGTATTCAGAAATTTTCTCGATGGATTGCTTAATCGTACAGCCTGCTGCAGATCGCTCGGCCGAGGCATCTGAAAGCTCGAAAGCTTGTTCTACGGTTAAGTCTTTTAGGCCTTCGATTTCAAGAATTCGGCCGGAGAAAATATTCTTTTTGCCTTTTTTCTCTACGGTGAGCAAGCCTTGTTTAATGGCATATAACGGGATTGCATGCACTAAATCGCGCAAGGTAATGCCTGGCTGCATATCTCCTTTAAAGCGAACCAATACCGATTCGGGCATATCGAGTGGCATAACGCCAGTTGCCGCGGCAAAAGCCACTAAGCCAGAACCCGCCGGGAAGGAAATGCCCATTGGGAAGCGAGTATGTGAATCGCCGCCAGTACCGACAGTATCGGGCAGTAACATGCGGTTAAGCCAGCTGTGAATGATGCCGTCGCCAGGGCGCAAAGAAACGCCGCCGCGCGTCATAATGAAATCGGGCAGGGTGTGTTGCGTAGTGATATCAACAGGTTTTGGATATGCCGCAGTGTGGCAGAACGACTGCATCGTCAGGTCGGCAGAGAAGCCTAAACAGGCGAGGTCTTTAAGCTCGTCGCGGGTCATTGGGCCGGTGGTATCTTGCGAGCCCACAGTCGTCATTTTGGGCTCGCAGTATGTGCCAGGGCGAATGCCTTGGCCTTCGGGTAAACCACAAGCGCGGCCAACCATTTTTTGCGCTAAGGTAAAGCCTTTGCCGGTATCTACTGGCGCGGCCGGGACACGGAAAAGCGTTGATGTCGGTAGGCCAAGCGATTCACGTGCTTTGGCCGTTAAGCCGCGACCAATAATAAGGTTGATACGGCCGCCTGCACGCACTTCGTCTAATAGTACGTCAGACTTCAATTCAAACTCGCTCAGTACGTCGCCGCTTTCGCTCAGAATTTTGCCGTCGTAAGGGCGGATTTCAATGACATCGCCCATGCCGATTTTCTCGACAGGCGCTTCGAAAACTAAGGCGCCAGCATCTTCCATCGTGTTGTAAAAGATAGGTGCGACCTTACCACCAATACAAATGCCGCCACCGCGCTTGTTGGGCACGCCGGGCATGTCGTCACCGAAGAACCATAAAACGGAGTTGGTCGCCGATTTGCGCGAAGAGCCAGTACCTACAACGTCGCCAACAAAGGCAACAGGCAAGCCTTGATCTTGCACGGCTTTAACTTGCGCCATAGGGCCGGTTATGCCAGCTTCGTCGGGGGTTAAGCCGTCGCGCTGCATTTTATACATGGCTAGCGCATGCAATGGGATGTCTGGGCGGCTCCATGCATCTGGGGCTGGCGACAAATCATCGGTATTGGTTTCACCGGTGACTTTAAACACGGCCACTTTAATGCTTTGTGCCACTTCGGCGCGGCTCGTGAACCACTCGGCATCAGCCCAGCTTTGAATAACTTCTTTGGCCAAAGCATTGCCGGCTTTGGCTTTTTCTTCTACATCGTGGAAGGCATCGAACATCAATAAGGTGTGCTTGAGCTCTTTTGCCGCTAGTGATGCAAGGTCTGGGCAATCGAGTAGGCTAACCAATGTTTCGATATTGTAACCGCCATGCATATTGCCGAGCAGCTCTACGGCTTGCGCTTTTGTGATGAGCGGCGACGAGGTTTCGCCCTTTATTAGCGCAGACAAAAAGCCCGCTTTAACATAAGCCGCTTCATCAACCCCAGGTGGAACGCGGGTGCTGAGTAGTTCTACCAGTGTTCCTTCTTCACCGGCGGGGGGACTTTTAAGCAGTTCAACAAGGTCTGCAACTTGCTCGGGAGTTAATGGCTTGGGGGGAATGCCTTGAGCAGCGCGCTCGGCAACGTGTGCACGGTAAGCTTCTAACACGGAGTAATCCTCTCTTGTAATGGGTTGCTCGTGCTAACGCTTTGTCGTTGTTTGCAACAAATACGTTTGCCGAGGCATTAATAACGAATCCAGTAACGCTATCAATCGTGGTACGAATATCGGGAAGATGCAATGAATAAGCCATGCAGTGTAGTTGAACACCGATATTCCGCACGAAGTGTATTCAATAATGCTGATCTACTCAGCATGTTTTCCTAGAAGTGTCCAATTGAGGGCGCGGATTTTACCTTAAAAGGGTGGGGGTGTCTAAACAGGCTGTAAGACATTGTCATGTATAGAGCGCGCACTGTGGCAAACTAGCGATTTTAAGAGGGTAATGCGGTGTTGCCACTTGTAACACATCCTTGCTATAGCTTCGAATTCCCTGCAAGCCATCGCTTTCCGATGGATAAGTTTGCCTTGTTACACGCTTATTTACAGGAAAAGGGCATTGCTACTACAAAAAACACATACCGCCCAGGGCGCGCTAGGTTAGAGTTGCTGACATTAGGGCATGATAGTGACTATATCGAACGCTTTATCGCCGGCACCCAAACCCCAGCCCAGTTGCGCACAATGGGCTTGCCGTGGAGTAAGCCGTTGGTCGCGCGCACCTTAATTTCACCCAATGGCACGCTCTTGTCTGCATTATTGGCCTTGGACCGAGGTATTGCTTGTCATTTGGCGGGTGGCACGCATCACGCACATTACGATTATGCATCGGGCTTTTGTATTTTTAATGATCTAGCGGTAGCGGCGCAGGCATTGATTGCGCAAGGCAAAGTTCAGCGTGTGCTTATTGTGGATTGCGATGTTCACCAAGGCGATGGTACCGCGGCGATCTTGGCCAATACCCCCTCCGTGTTTACCTTTTCACTGCATTGCGAAAAAAACTTCCCTGCACGTAAAGCTGTTAGCGATTTAGACGTTGGTTTGGCGCCCAAAACGACAGATCGGGTTTATTTAGAGGTACTCGATAACGCCTTAAGCAAGGTGCTGGAGCAATTTCAGCCCAATTTTGTTTTTTATGATGCCGGTGTAGATGTTTATGAGCACGACCCGTTGGGTTTGCTGAATATTTCGTTAGAAGGCATTCGCGCGCGGGACAAATTGGTTCTAGAGGAATGTGTTAGGCGGAATATCCCTATAGCCACTGTGATCGGCGGTGGCTATTATGACGGCCTTTCGAGCCGTGCCGATGCAAGCTTAGCTTTGGCTAAGCGCCATGCCATCGTTGTTGAGGAGGCGAATCGTTGGTTTTAGCTGTTCGGATTCACAGAATTTATTGCAAAGAGAGTAAAGGCAGAATTATGCAAAAAACAGAATTGGTAACTCCTTTTGGCGCCAAAGCAACAATCTACCATCAAGGTGCGCACGTGACATCTTGGGTCCCGAGTGAAGCCTTAGGGGAGCAAATGTTTGTAGCCAAGCAAAGCGAGTTTTCGACAGGTAAAGCCATTCGTGGTGGCGTGCCTGTTTGCTTTCCTCAATTCGCGGCATTTGGTTCTGGTGTAAAGCATGGTTTTGCGCGCAATATCGATTGGCAAGTGAAAAGTATTAGCGATGATCAAACCGAAGCCGTTTTTAGCTTGGCCAATAATGAAAAAACACATGAGCTTTGGCCGCATAAATTTGAGCTCCTACTAACGGTTACGCTTGAGCCAACAAAGTTGGTGATGGCCTTAACCGTCAATAATACTGATGATAAAGCCTTTGAGTTTAGCGGGGCGCTACATACTTATTTTGCCGTTTCGCGGTATACCGATGTGCAGGTTAGTGATTTATCCGGTATTACCTACTGGGATAATGGCACCGAGTTAAGCGATAAAAAACGAGCAGAACAGAGTGTGCTTTCGCTTGATGGTGCGCTAGATCGTGTCTATTTTGATGCGCCTGATGCGCTCGTTTTAGATGACGGAGCATTAAGCAAAAAAATTACTAAACGAGGCTTTACCGATGTAGTGGTGTGGAACCCTGGCCCAGAGGGCGCCAAAGGGTTAAAAGATATGGGTGATAATGAATACCACGGTATGCTGTGTGTGGAAGCGGCTATTGTCGACAAGCCTGTTCAACTTGCTAAAGGTGCAACATGGTCGGGCATACAGGCTATTGAAGTGCTAGTTAAAAACTAAAACATATTTTTTGTGAACACCAACAAATGCTCAGTGGTGTTGTTTGTTGGTATTTCGTTTGGCTTGCGCGCCTAGATTGTTTCAAATCCCACCCTTTTTTGTTGTTAATTGGCTTATCTTAAACACCGCTTTGCAATTTTTGATCTCGGTGTCATTTTCTCATTAATTGATAAAGCCCCTTTGTTATTGCTTTTTAATGGAGGGAATTTTCTTGCTTGCCGAGAACTATTGCACTGGCTCTGTGTCTGACGGCGCTGGTTTGGCGAGTATTAAAGGTTTGTTAGGTTCTTAATGTGGAATAACCGTATTGGTTGCTTGGTGTCGTCACTAGCTGGCAATATTCGTTAGATAATACTACCCAATATTCTATAAGCCGTTATGTGAGTGTATTGCGCGGCTTATCCTTCAAAATAGAGCAAGGATTTTTATGTTAAAGCTTAGGCTTAATGGCCAATCGGTTGCGTTAGATGCTGACCCTAACATGCCTCTTTTATATGCAATTCGCGATATACAACAGCTTACCGGTACTAAGTTTGGTTGTGGTGCTGGTCAGTGTGGAGCGTGTACGGTTCACATTGATGGCGAGCCAGTGCGTTCGTGCATTACGCCCTTATCGGTCGCGGCAGGAAAAAGCATTACAACAATTGAAGGGCTTGCCCACGGGGCAGAGCTTCACCCTGTGCAGCAGGCGTGGTTAGATCATAACGTCCCGCAGTGTGGTTATTGCCAAGCTGGCCAAATGATGAGTGCCGCGGCTTTATTGGCCCAAAACCCCAGCCCAAGTGACGATGAAATTAATAATCATATGCAGGGCAATATTTGCCGCTGCGGCACTTATCCGCGCATTAAAAAGGCAATAAAGCAAGCTGGCGTTAGAATTCAAGAAGTGAAGCGTTCGGCTGTGAATGTGCAAGCTACAGAGCAAGGAGCGCAATCATGATTGCTAAAATTACGCGGCGCAGTATTTTAAAAACAGTCGGCCTGCAAGGGCCGGGTTTAATATTGATGGCCCCAATGCTGGGTCAGGCAGACACAGGCGATAAAGCATCAGCAGATTTTGCTTTAGGTGTATTTATTAGCATTGCAAAAACAGGTGATGTCACGATTGTTAATCATCGCGCGGAAATGGGGCAGGGCATTTTAACCAGTGTGCCGCAAATTATTGCCGATGAATTGGGCGCCGACTGGCTGCGTGTATCTGTAGTGCAAGCCCAGGGGGATGCAAAATACGGTAATCAATCGACAGGTGGTTCGGCCTCTATTCGAAACCATTTTCCATATCTTCGCCAAATGGGAGCTGTTGCGCGCGACATGCTTGAGCAAACGGCAGCGGATATTTGGCAGGTTCAAAAGAAAGATGTAAAAGCACAGAGCCATCAAGTTATTAACCTTAAATCCAAAAAAGCTCTGGCTTTTGGCGATTTGGCCGAGCAAGCGGCTAAATTACCGGTGCCAGATATTGAATCGGTTAAGTTAAAAGATACGGCTGAATTTTCTTTAATCGGGCGCGATGTTCGGTTGGCTGGTCAAGAAGACATTGTCCGTGGCAAAACGGTATACGCACAAGATGTTCGGCTACCTAATATGCTGATTGCCAGTATCGAACGCCCCCCTGTTGTGGGTGGCCGAGTTAAAAGCGTGAACACTGCAGCGGCCAAAAAGGTGGCCGGTGTGGTTGATGTTATTCAATTAAAAGACCGTAGCTTGCCGACCAATGTTAAGCCTGTTTCTGGCGTTGCGGTGTTGGCCACCAATACTTGGGCGGCTCATGAAGGGCGAAAAAAATTAGATATCCAATGGGATACCAGTGATAAGCGCGTTGCTCTCAATGCAAAGCATAATTCAGCTGAATACTTGGCCGAGCTGGTTTCTGCGGTGAATACCCAAGGTGATAAAGTTCGCAAAGAAGGCGATGTTTATCAGCATTCTTATAACCCCAGTAAAACAGTCGAGGCCACTTACACCGTGCCTTACCATCACCATATGTCGATGGAGCCCCCAGCGGCCACGGCAGTTGTTAGTGCTGATGAGTGCACAGTATGGACGGGCACACAAGCGCCGCAGTGGGCCAAAGGGTTAATCGCTGAAGAGTTGGGGATTGATGCCGCTAAAGTGACGGTGAATATGGCTTCGATGGGCGGGGCTTTTGGGCGTAAAGGTAAAAATGATTTTACCTTGGAAGCTGTTGAGTTAGCGAAGGCGGCAGGCCGGCCGGTAAAAGTGGTATGGACGCGAGAAGATGATGTTAAACATGGCTTTTACCATTCAATATCGGCTAATTATTGTAAGGCAGAAGTCAACGCTAAAGGAAGTGCCGATTACTGGCTGCAACGCGTTGCTTACCCACCAATTGGCGCGACCTTTAATCTAGAGGCGAAGCGCCCCAGTTTTGGCCAGTTATCGCTAGGGTTTGCTGATATTCCTTTTGAGCTTGAGCATTTATCCTGTGAAGTTCACGATGTGGAAACGCATGTGCGCATTGGTTGGTTTCGCTCGGTGGCGAATATCAATAATGCTTTTGCATTGGGGTGTTTTGTAGACGAGTTGGCGGCTAAGGCGGGTATTTCAACCCATAAAATGTGGCTGAACTTGTTGGGTAAAGATCGCATCGTAGACCCTGCAAAAGAAGGTTTTGATGAATGGGATAATTACGGCCAAAAAACGCAGCTTCACGCGTTAGATACACGGCGCATGAAAGCAATTTTAAATCGCGTGGTTCAGGAATCTGGCGCAGATAAAAAAGTGAAAAAAAATGAAGGTTGGGGCATTAGTTATGCGCACAGTTTTAATTCCTATGTGGCCGCGGCCACTAAGGTGCGCGTAGACGGCGATAAACTAACGGTGCTAGAAATGCATACCGCTATTGATTGCGGGATAGCTGTGACCCCTGATCGTATTGTTTCGCAAATGGAAGGCGCGATGATTATGGGCTTGAGTACAGCACTGCTCAGTGAAATTACGGTAAACGATGGCGTTATCGAGCAAAATAATTTTTATGATTATATGTCGACGCGTATTAACCAGTGCCCGCCGTTGTTTGTTTATATTGCAAAATCCCAAGAGGCGCCTGGAGGCGTTGGCGAGCCAGGGTTGCCTCCGGTTATACCAAGCATTGTCAATGCCATTTATCATGCCTCGGGTCGCCGTATCCGAGACTTGCCGGTGAATAAAGTGTTAACGGTGTAGTTGGGTGGCGAGCTCGTCAGCGCAGCAGTTAATCGCTGCCATTTTATCTGCACTAAAAGATACAAGTGCGCCTAAAGCGTGGTTAGTAACGGTTATCGAAACATGGGGTAGCTCGCCTAGGCCTGCAGGTTCGATGATGTTTTGGTCCGGTTTGACGGGGGTGGTGGGCTCTATTTCTGGCGGCTGCATTGAAGAGGATGTCCTGCAAAAAATTCGCGCTGATGAATTGCCAAGCGATAGACCCAGCCAGCTCAGTTACGGTGGCAAAGGCGACCAGCGTTTTAAGTTGCCTTGTGGTGGAAAATTAACGGTTTTAGTTGAGCCATTAAGTGGCGGGGAAGAAGCTATTACCGCTTGGGAGGCGTGTTTGCGAGCGCTAAACAGTCGCCAAGGTATAGCGCGCTTTGTGGATGTCACGCATGGTCATTGGCGCTGGCAAGGCTCAGCCTCTTTCGATTTGCATTACGAAAATAATGTCGTGAGTTACTTTGCTGGTCCTGCGCGCAAATTACTCATTGTAGGGGCAAACCCTACGGCATATCACTTGGCTGAATTTGCGAGCGCGTTAGATTTTGCCGTGACAGTATGCGACCCATCTAGTGATGTTGGTCAGTATTGGTTTGAGGCCAATTTTTGCGCGTTTAAGCCGGCTTACCCAGATGGTTTCGTTGCTCAAGATTTTGGCGATGCGCAGTCAGCGGTTGTGACGGTGTCCCATGATCCGCGCATTGATGATATGGCATTGTTAGAGGCGCTGCCGAGCAAGGCGTTTTATGTCGGGGCCATGGGCTCGCTCGCAACATCGCACAAACGTTTGCAAAGGTTACAAAGTTTAGGCCTTAGTGTGCAAAGTTTACAGCGTTTACATGCCCCCATTGGCATTGATATTGGCAGCAAAACGCCTAGCGAAATAGCGATGAGCATCGCCGCGCACTTGGTGCAATGTTATTCGGCGCAGCGTGTATCCGCTATGGCGGCTTCCAAGGTCGCACCGGGTGTTGCTCTATGAGCGCAATAGCGCCCATAGGCTTCTTGGTGCTAGCTGCAGGTCATGCACGCCGATTTGGCCGCTGTAAGCTTACGGCAAGGCTTACGCCGGTGCAGACGGTGCTCGGTCAGGTATTAGATCATATCGCACCGGTAGGGGCGCCGGTTTGTGTCGTAACATCTGAAGCCAAGCTTGGAGTGTTAGCGCTTGCCGAGCGCAAGCGGGTTGGCGTTATCAAAATGCCGATCGACTCCTCAGGGCTTGGTGAGTCCATCGCTTATGGCGTTGCAGCAACACAGCATTGGGCGGGGTGGATTGTCTGTTTGGGGGATATGCCTTGGATTGATACAAGCCTTTACCAGCGAGTGTGGCAACTATCGTGTATTGGCACTGCAAAGCAAGTTGCGCCCATTATTGGTGAGAGGCGCGGACACCCTGTTTTTTTTGATAAGACATACGTGCATGCATTACGCGGGCTAACGGGTGATAGCGGAGCGGCCAGTCTTATTGATGATCGAGCACTGATGACGTTTAAAGCCGGTGATCAAGCGGCTTTGAGAGATGTCGATACACCTGCTGATCTCAGGTGTATCGATAAGCCTTAGGCACTAGCTGACTTTGTGTTGCGCTTGTTGCTCTAGTGCGAATATGGCTGAACGATTCGGTTGGAGCGGATCGTAAGGTGGGCTGTTTTTTATTTCCTCTTTTGTCATGCCGAGCATAATCTCTTGATCTGCCCATTCCACGCTGGTGAAGTGGTCGGGGGCCAGTAAAACGTGTTCGCCACCGGGTAGCCAATTTCGGGTATTGGCGGCAATAAAGGCGATGGCCCAGTGCTCGGTACTCAATAAAAAGTCTTCGATGTGGCCAAAACTGCGGTCTTTGGCGTGCAGCTTGTAGCCTAACACTTCGTTAATTGAGCGTAGATGGTAATCAACGTTTTCACCGTCTGAAATGCCGGTATTCATGGGCTCTCGCAGTGTCATGGGGTTTGCTGTTGCTCCCCACATGCCTCCATACATCCAGTAAAAACCATAACCATAGTATTGAAAGAATGTTTTCTCGTAATGCTTGGAGATTGGCGCGTGCTCATCAAGTGACGGCGCATTCAAAAGCTGGTCCTTGCTAATGTTGAGTTGTAAAACTTGGTTGTCAGCATCGACAGTATCGATGGAGATAGGGCTGATTAGTAATTTTTTGCCGCCAGGAAGCCAGTTATGCGTGTCGATCACTAGGTACCTAGCTGTCCAGTGCAGGTCATCAAACAGTATGTCGTTTACCTTAAAGCGACTTCCGTCGCTGGTGATGGCGGACAGTGCTTTGAGGTCTTTATATGGGTAAAACATATGAGTCTCCTTTGATTAGCGTGCTCTGTTGGCCTTGATGGATGGTCGGTTAACTATTGATCAAGGCCGCTAGTTGCTTGCGTAAAAGCAAGTCTTACCCGTAGGTAGCAGGGATTGTGCCGGTTTCGGATATTAGCTAAGCGGTAAGACAAATAATCTTACATGAAAGATGTTGACTCATTACATGTAATAATAGTAATCTAGCTTTGCGGTTGTGGTGAGGCTTGTTATTCACAAAGGATTGCGAGAGGATGCAAAGCGCTTATCGGCAGGGTGCCGGCAGTGGGTACAAATGGATGTATTGCTAAGGATTGGTGTTTGGATTTAGCGTGATATAAATAGCCTATAATTGGCTACCTTACCCAATCGCAAACTTATTAACTCTTTATCTTTAGGTGACAACAAATGAATATTTGGTCAAAATTGGTAACAGCGTTACGCGGTGGCGTTAATGAAGCTGGCGAGGCGATTGTGGATAGCCAGGCGCTGCGTATATTGGAACAGGAAATTCGTGACGCTTCGGTTGAGTTACAACAATCGAAAGACAGTTTGGCTTCTATTATGGCGCGCCAAAAGGTAAGTGAAGAAAAATGTAATCAATTACGTGAAAAAGTTGCAGAGCATGAAAGCTATGCACTTAAAGCGCTAGAGCAAGACAATGAAAGCCTAGCGGCTGAAGTTGCGCAAAAAATCGCTGAGATTGAAAACCGGCTGGCTAACGAAAGTGCATCATGTGAAAGCTATGCCAGCAGTGCTTCGGATTTACGCCAAGCCATTCAAAAAGCCGACGATGATTTGGCGCAACTTAAGCACGAAGTAGATACGGTTAAAGCGACCGAAAGCGTTCAAAAAGCACAGGCTGCTGTATCGGCTAAGCATAGTGGGACTAACGCCAAGCTATTAACGGCAGCGGAGTCGCTAGAGCGAATTAAAGAAAAGCAAGCTTTGAAGTCAGCTCAAATGAAAGTCGCTGCCGAGTTAGCGCGAGATACATCGGGTGATGGGCTTGAAGCGAAGCTTAAGGATGCAGGTATAACGCCGGCAGGCAATAGCGCACAGAGCGTGCTTGCTAGGCTGAAAAACAAACAACAATAAAGCCCTTGTAATAAAGGGCGTGTACAAGGAGTCTCGTTATTATGTTTGCCATCTTATTTAGCGAAGGCATGACGCCCTTTTATCAAAATGTCAGTAGCTTTCCGACTGTCTTTTTTAGTTTTTTTCTTATCGTATCTTGTCTTTTTTGGGCGATATCAATCATGGGAATGATTGATATCGAAATCCTCGATCTGCCCGAAGCAGAAACCGGCGGCGAAGAGGGTATGGTAAACGGTGTTTCCACCGTGCTGCTTAAGCTGGGTTTAAATGGCGTCCCTATCACTATTATTATTACGCTAATAGCCTTGTTCGGCTGGTTTGTTAGTTTTTATAGCGTCTATTTTTTTCAGATATCTGATTTGATGGCGCCTATCCGTTGGGTCGCTAACGTCGCTATTTTTGCTGCATCGCTTTACGTTGCCATTCTCATAACGTCTCAGGTGATTAAGCCGTTGCGCTCGTTATTTAAAAGTATGTCTAATGATATACAAAAGAAAATCCTAGGGCAGGCCGCCGTTGTGCGTACTTCGCGGGTGGACGAAAAGTTTGGCGAAGCAGAATTTAATGATGGTGGTGCAGGCCTAATTCTTAAAGTCCGATCTTTTGATGGTGCGGTGTTTAAGCGTAACGATCGTGTTATTTTGCTTGAATACGTTGCCGAGCAAAATTTTTATAAAGTTATTGCAGAATCCGAATTCTCGCTTGGCGGAGCTGCTCAGTAATTTATTTCCAATAAATATTTAATGTGTTTTAAAGCCAATTCTACAATGGAGAACTAATATGGCTGATTTTTCTGGTATGGGAGGGCTCCTCGTTGGGGCTGTTGTTGTCTTTTTCATTATCATGGGGCTTATCTCGCTTATTAAGCTTTATGTGAAGGTCGAGCAGGGGACGGCGTTAATAGTCAACGGCCTTGGGGCGGTGCCTCGAGTGCATTTTACCGGAGCCATTGTTTATCCGTTGATCTACAAAAAGGAATTGATGCGTATATCGCTGATTACCTTAGAAGTCGATCGCCGAGGCAAAGAAGGGTTGATTTGTCGCGATAATATGCGCGCCGATATCACAGTTGCTTTTTACCTGCGCGTTAACGAAACCGAGCAAGATGTTCTTAAGGTTGCAAAATCTCTTGGCTCTGCGCGCGCTAGTGATAAGGCGGCGGTGAATGAACTTTTTAATGCAAAATTTTCGGAGGCGCTAAAAACGGTTGGTAAGCAGCTTGATTTCGTTAAGTTGTTTGAAGACAGGCAGGAGTTTCGAGACAAAATTGTTGAGGTAATCGGCAATGACCTCAATGGTTATGTACTAGAAGATGTTGCAATTGACTACCTTGAACAAACGCCCAAAGTATCGCTAGACCCGAATAATATTCTGGATGCCGAAGGTATTCGTAAAATTACCGAACTTACCGCAAGCCAAAATGTATTTACCAACAATCTTGAGCGCGATGAAGAGTTGGCGATCAAGAAAAAGAACGTTGAGACCACAGAGGCAATGTTGGAGCTCCAACGTCAACAAGCCGATGCCGAGGCGCGTCAAGAACGCGAAATAGCGACCTTAAAAGCTCGAGAGGAAGCAGAAACTAAAAAGGTACAAGAAGAAGAGCGCCGCCGTGCCGACTCGACCACTATTCAAGTGGAGCAAGATCTTCAAGTGCAAACTGAAAACCAGCGCCGAGAAATAGAAGTGGCGGAGCAAAATCGCTTGCGTGCAGTGGCTATTGAAGAAGAAAAAGTGACGCGCGCACGTGCTTTGGAAGTTGTTTCCCGTGAGCGCGAAGTTGAAATACAAAAAATTGAAGCTGAGAAGGCCATTGAAGTTGAGCGTAAAGAAATTGCTAATGTGATTCGTGAGCGTGTTGCTGTCGATAAAACGGTAGCTATTGAAGAAGAGCGCATTAATGAGGTGCGTGAAGTTTCGGAGGCGGATCGCCTTAAGCAAGTTAAAGTGTTGGCTGCTGAAGCTGATGCGGAAGAAGATAAAGTCAAGCAAGTAAAAGCGGCTGAAGCTGAAGAAATATCAGCTAAGCACAAGGCTATAGAAGTGACGACAATGGCAGAGGCCGAGTTGGAAGCCGCTTCTAAACAGGCAGAGGCGAAAAAGAAAATGGCTGAAGCTTTACGTGTCGAACGCGCGGCGCCAGGGCTTGCTGAGGCAAGTGTGCAGGCAGCTAAAGCGGAATCTTTGGAAAAAGAAGGTCTTGCGCAAGCATCTGTTATTAGAGCAAAAGGTGATTCAGAGGCGATAGTTATTCAGTCTAAAGGTGACGCCCAAGCCAGTGCTCTATTGCAATCTGGTAAAGCAGAAGCTGAAGTTATTTCTGCGAAAGGTGAGTCAACAGCAACATCTGATCGTGAAATTGGTTTAGCGGGCGCTAATGTTACCCGTGAACAATTCCGTGCAGAGGCTGATGGTTTAGTCGAGAAATTCGATGCCATGAGTAAGATGAGTGCCGATGCGCGTTCGCACGAAGAGTTCCGCATGACGTTAGAAACGGCCTTGAAAGAGGCCTTAGCGTCAATTGATGCAGGCAAAGAAATCGCGAAAGAAAATGCCGAAGTATTGGCCACAGCCCTGCAAAATGCCAAGATTGATATTGTTGGTGGCGAAGATCACCTGTTTAACAACTTCGGTAAAGCATTATCTATGGGGAAAGCCATCGATGGCTTGGCCGGTAAAAGTGACACCATTGCGGGTTTGTTAGAACGATTTGCGGGCATTAAGCTGCCAATACCGACCCATGGTCAAGGCAGTGCGCCAAATGCTCCAGTCGCTAAAGCGGATGACGCTGAAACTGTTTAATACTTGTCATATCAAGGGCGGGCGCTATTTTTGCGCTTGCCCTCCTGTCTGAAAATTTTAGTTCGTTATATATAGCCTGAATTAGGTTTTTTTGTCTGTTAGAAAAAGGAATGCGCCATGTCTACGCTTGAGTCTGTTGACGAAAAAAATGCTCTTGTTGATTCTGCTGTTGCAGAAGGAGGGGCTTATGAAATTATCCGTCAGCGTCTGCTTGAGCAGGGCAAGGCTCTAAAGAAGTCGACAGATGCGATTAATGCCGAGCGTTTAGAAGAGTTTGGCAGTACAGATATGGATGTTGTTGCCCGTGTTCGTGTGCGTACCGAAAATAATTCAGTGGCGAGGGATATTGTCCAGGTTGGTGAGTATTTATTATTCGGCTATAACGTTTTTATTGGTTTAAAAAAAGAAACTAAAGTTGAAGACGTATTATCTTTATTTTGTTTTAGTGAGGCCGATGGTGAATATAACCTAGAGCCTGTTGCACAAAGTGATAACTTTCTGTTTGAAAGTAGCTTCAAAAATGATTTTGAAGAGCTGTACCGTTATTACAAAAATACCAAGTTAACCCAGCTGACAGTTAAAAATGAACGTCTGCTAGCAGCTTTTCAAATTGGCGAGCGGCTAGAGGACGTGCGAGTTTTTCGCTGGGCTATATCGGCCGATGGTAAGACACTCACCTATATAGATAATCGTGGCGAACGCGATATTCAACTGCCAAATGCCTATGACTTTGAATGGATTGAAACACGCCGTGAAGATGTTGTACATGGCCGCCATGCGCACATCAATATTGCCGATACGGTGTTTGTCGATACCATTGGCGGCGATCTCACGATTAAAATAGAAAATAATACCGAAGATGGATTGGGGATATACCGGGAAAGTGTTGAAGATAAGACCCAATCTTTAGATGATGCCTCTGTTCACTACGCCAAAGTGGGTGCTTTAATTTTAATTAAAATATTGCCTTATCGTGAGCAGCAATGGCGTTATTTTATTTATAACACACTAACAGAAAGTGCATTGCGCATCGATGCGATTGGTGAAAGTTGTTTGCAGTTGCCAGAAGATCACGGTGTTATTTTCCCTGGTGGTTTCTATTTACAAACTGGGGAACATAAGTCATTTGATGATCCTGTTGAGGGTTTGCGCTTCAAACGTATGATTCGTTCACCTAATGGTGAAGATGCGCTATATGTTTTTTATGAGCCCGTTGAGGGTGTTGTGGCGCTGCTAAGTTATAACCTTATCGATAAAAGCTTGAAAAACCCTATATTGGGGCATGGCTATGCGCTATTCGAGGATGGCCGAATTGTTATATTTACGGCCGAAGAAGAGCCTGCGCGGGTACACCCCATGCAAATTTGGCAAAGTCCATTTGCCTCGCCAGAGTACGCAAGTAAGCAGCCGGTGAGCCAGAGCTTTTATGGTCGTATCGGTAATGCCGAATTGGTTCGTGGTGTGTCCGATCTTTATAGTATTCACCGCATTATTCAGAATCAATCTGTGTCCCTTAAGCTATACGAAGAGCTTAGCCGTACGGCACATAAGATGTTCGATAACCACTATTGGTTAGCTGAAGAAAAGTTATCTGAAATAGGGGACACGCTAAAGCAGATTGAGAAAACATCTGAATTGGTTATTGATGAATTCGAGAAGGTTGAAAGTATTCGTCAGCAGTCCTCTAAAGCTATGCAGGATGCACAAGCCCAGCAAGAAAGTTTATTGTCGGTGGCTAAGTATAACGAATGGGATACCGTAGAGGGCTACATTGAAACCATTGGTAAGCTGCGTAAACATCGTGGTTTATTGGTAACATTAAAAGATTATCGCTATATCGATCTCGTTAAGCTGGAAGAACTTGACCGTGAAATCGTTGAAGTTAGCGAGGAATTAAGCGATAAGACAGTCTCGTTTTTATCTGGTGCTGATGCACTAAAACCTTATGCGCAAAAAATATCTCAACTCGATGAGCAAGCTGAAAAAGTAGCTACTAGCCTAGAGCTAGAGCCACTTTTAGAGCGGGTTTCTGCATTGGCCGAGAACTTAGATTTGTTATCTGAGTTGATGGCGACATTAAATATTGCCGATGCTAATGTTCGAACACAAATTATTGATGCGATATCCACGGTTTACTCAAGTTTAAATCAAACTAAAGCGCGAATAAAAAACAAGCAAAAGAATGTTGGCTCTAAAGAAACGCGGGCTCAATTCTCGGCTCAGTTTAAATTGTTTTCGCAGACAATTAACAACGCTTTGGGCCAGTCTACAACGCCAGAAAAATGCGAAGAGCAACATGCTCGGCTGTTGGTTCAGTTAGAGGAATTTGAAAGCCAGTTTAGCGAGGTGGACGAATTTTTAGCCGATATTATGGCTAAGCGAGAAGAGGTGCAAGAAGCTTTTGAGGCGCAAAAGCAAAAGTTATTGGATGAACAGCAACGCAAAGCGGGCTCAGTGGTTGATGCAGCCTCTCGTATATTGAGCAGTATTGAAAAGCGATCGCTCAAATTCACGGAGGCTAATGATCTTAATACGTACTTTGCATCTGACGTGCTGGTTTCTAAAGTGCGAGACATGGTAGAGCGTTTGCGCGAGCTGAATGCTGCGGTTCAAGCAGACGATATTGATGCAAAGTTTAAAGCGATTAAAGAACAAGCGGTGCGTTCACTTCGGGATAAAACGGATATTTTTGAAGATGGCGGAAAAGTTATTAAATTGGGCCCTCGCCATAAATTCAGTGTTAATCAGCAGGATTTAGATTTAACCCTTTTACCCCGCAACGATGTGCTCAATATACATTTAAGCGGTACCGATTTTTATGAGCAAATCGAGCACGATGGCCTTACAGCGCTTAAGCCTTATTGGTCTGTATCGTTGGAGTCAGAAAGCGAAGCGGTTTATCGCTCGGAATATTTAGCTTATTTAATTATCCAAGCGGCGAGAAATAATGAAGGATCCCTGTCGAATAAAGTGCTGTATGGCGCTATAACAGATGTCGACGCGTTGACTCAACTGGTGCGGGAATTTGCTGGCCCACGCTACAAAGAAGCCTACGAAAAAGGTGTTCACGACCATGATGCTGTACGTATATTGCAAAAAATTGTGCCCTCTATGCAAAAGGCGGATACGCTAACGTACGAGCCCAATGTAAGAGCGCTGGCTCAATTGTTTTGGTGTTACTCGCAGCCTATGGTGAATGGTGCTGAGGTAGCAAAGAAAGAAAAGTTTCAATGGAAGGTTTGGGCCTCGCGTGCGCAATCGGCTGCAAAGTTGAGTGCGTTATTCGGCAGCCTTGAAGCGACGACGCTTTTAGAGCGTGAAGTGACTGCCGCAATCAAAGAATTTGTTGGGGATTATTCGCTGTCCTTTGCTGATGGCGATTGTAAAGTGGCGGCGCAATACTGTGTTGCAGAGCTTGCTAAAGACGATCTTGCATTTGCGACAACATCCTATGCACAAAAACTTATTGAGCATTTGCGTTCTGCAGTTGATATCGGTGTTTGGGATAATTACCAAAGTAATTTAAAGCATTTAGCGGCCGAGCCCGCTGCGGCCTATGCGCTAAGCCAAGCTTGGCTAAAGGCCTTAACCGAAAGTAAAGCCTTGCCCGATATTGCAGCCTATATCGATGAAGCCGCTGTTATTCTCGCTACCGATAAAATGAATGCTGGTGTGGATGTGCCGCGCAGGAATGTTGTGGTAGATCTCGATGTTAAAATTGACGGCTTATTGGGTGATCATCAAAAGTTAGATCAACAAACACTAAAGCTATCCCTTAATCGCTTTCTTAAAACTTTGCGTCATCATGTAGAAGTTTATGTTCCAAGTTATCATCGCTATTTAGTATTGCGCGCAGAAGTTATGCAGCAAGAAAGGGATAAGCTTCGCTTGGAGGAGTTCAAGCCTCGCCCATTAAGCTCATTTGTTCGCAACCTCTTAATCAATGAATCGTATTTGCCGATTATTGGCGATAACCTAGCCAAACAAATGGGTACCGTGGGGGATAGTAAGCGTACTGACCTGATGGGCTTATTGATGATGATATCGCCACCGGGTTACGGTAAAACAACTTTAATGGAATATGTTGCAAGCCGTTTGGGGCTGATCTTTATGAAGATCAACTGCCCGTCGCTTGGGCACGATGTGATGTCGTTAGACCCAGAGCATGCGCCCAATGCCACAGCGAGACAAGAGTTAATTAAGCTGAATCTAGGCCTGGAAATGGGCAATAACGTTATGTTATACCTCGATGATATTCAGCATACCCATCCCGAATTTTTGCAGAAGTTTATTTCTTTATGCGATGGAACTCGTCGCGTCGATGGTGTGTGGAAGGGTAAAACAAAGACATACGATATGCGTGGTCGAAAGTTTTGTGTGGTTATGGCGGGTAACCCGTACACAGAGTCGGGTGAAGTCTTTAAAGTGCCAGATATGCTGGCAAACCGCGCCGATATTTATAACTTGGGTGATATCTTAGGTGGTATGGATCAGCAGTTTGCCATGAGTTACATCGAAAATAGTTTGACATCCAATTCGGTGTTGGCCCCTCTGGCTTTGCGTTCTTTGGATGATGTTTACAAACTGATCGCCAAAGCGGAAGGCGAAAATATAGCGGCAACAGATTTAAGCCATGCGTACAGTGGTGCTGAAATTGCTGAAATTTGTGATGTGTTAAAAAAGATGTTTGTCGTACGCGATGTGATTCTTAAAATAAATCAACAGTACATTGCCTCAGCTGCGCAAAATGATAAATACCGAGTCGAGCCACCCTTTAAGTTGCAAGGTAGTTATCGGAACATGAATAAAATGGCTGAGAAAATCTCTGCTGTGATGACTCGCGATGAGTTAATGGCGATGATCGATGATCATTACCAGGGGGAATCGCAGCTTTTAACCAGTGGCTCAGAAGATAACCTGCTTAAGTTAGCCGAGCTTCGCGGCAACATGACACCCGAGCAACAGCAGCGGTGGACAGCAATTAAAGCCGACTTCCTTAAAAACAAAGATGCCGATAGCGATGCAGACGGCGCTCAGCGCATTGCGCTAAAAATTGCTGAGGTAACAGAAGCCCTGCAAGGTGTTGGTGCTGTATTTTCGCAGGAGTCTGCCGTGGTGGCGCCTTTGGCAGCTATCGGTCAGCAGTTGCACAGTTTACAAGGGCAATTATCATCGGACCCTTTGCGTATAGAATTGCAAGAGCCGCCCCAGCAAGCGCTCAATGCCATTGCGTCGGCTATTGAGCAATCTGGCGCGGCTATTAGCCAGTCTTCACAAAAGGCGGTGGGAGAGGCACCTGCATGGCTTGAACCTCTTGAGCTTATAGCGAATAAATTTGGTGCCTTAGAATCCGTTGTTGGCGATCAAGGCATTAAGATTGATACTGGCCACTTAGCGAATGGCCAAGGTGATCAATTGGGCCGCGTTGCTGATGTGTTGGAAAGCGCGGCTGACAAGTTAACCTCAGCCGTTGAAAAGTCCATTGATTTTGATATCACGATCGTTAAACGTATAACAAAGTTATCGGCAGAGTTGCGGGCTTTTTCTACAGAACGATTAGGTAAAAAGAAAGACAGCGATGAATTTGAAGAGCTTGGGGGTGATGAAGCTTAGGTAACGTTTATTTACGTCGCCACTGCCTTGGCAGTTTGGCGGCGATTAAAACGCCGGCTAGCGCTCCGAACAAGTGCGCTTCAAAGGATATCTGTGGTTGCGAAGGTAATACGCCTAGAATCATACCGCCCCACAATAGGATAACTACAATGGCGATAAGGAAGGTCTTTAGGCTGCGATTATACCAAGCGTTAGCAATGCCTAACGCCCATAATCCAAAAATCCAGCCGCTTGCGCCAATGTGAATATTGTTGCGGCCAAACAGCCAAACTCCAAATCCACCAAGCACAATAATTAAAAAACTCACACGCCAAAAGTAGCGTATACCGTGCGCCATGGTAATCAGCGCAAAAATGCTTAAGCCAACAATATTATTTAATAAATGGCTAACACTCCCGTGTAAAAAAGGGCTGAAGACAATACCGGCTAAGCCGTTTAGTTCGCGTGGCATAATGCCAAAGCGATTAAGTTGACCTTGAAATAACCCAGTGTTTATTGCAAAAACAGCGCACAACACGAAGACCAAAAAGATAATCGTTTTTATTTTTTTCATTAAGGGTACGCAGTGGCGTGCTATGCGCTATGTTTTAACGGTTTGGCAGCGGAGCGCGCAGGTGGGAAATAACAAATAAATTCGCTACCGCGGCCAGGCGTACTTTTAATAGTAAGCTCTGCGTTATGGCGAAGTAGTACGTGTTTTACGATGGCAAGCCCAAGCCCTGTGCCACCAGAGTTTACCGAGCGACCCGGGTCCACACGATAAAAACGCTCGGTTAAGCGGGGGATGTGTTTAGGGTCTATGCCATCGCCGTTATCGCTGACGCTCACGGTGGTGCCATCGGGGCCTTGTGCAATATCTATAAGAATAATGCCCTCGCTAGGTGTGTAGTTTATGGCATTAAACACAAGGTTGGATATTGCGCTGCGTAGCTCTTGCTCTCGGCCATAAATAAAGGCTTCTTTTGGCCCGTTAACGCTAATCAAGTGTTTACTTTCTGTGCTTATCTGTCTTGCGTCTTCAGCGACCATATCCGCAAGTGTGACTAGTGATACAACCTCTTGGCCGTGCTCTTTTTCATCGGTTTCAAGCCGGCTTAAGGTGATGAGGTCGTTAATAAGCGAGGTCATTCGCCCCGCTTGGCTTTGCATATGGGAAAGGGCTTTGTTCCACACCGGCGGAATGTTGTCGGCATCTTCTAGTGTTTCTAGGTAGCCGCGAAGCACGGTTAAAGGGGTGCGCAATTCGTGGGAAACGTTAGCAACAAAATCTTTACGCATTTGCTCCAGTTTACTTAAGCGCGAAATATCGCGCACTACAATTAAGCGCTCGTTCTGGCCAAATTTATGTACCAGAAACTCCACTTCCATAGAATTTTTTTGCGTTAAAGTATGATCAAGAGGCTCGCTAAAGTCGCCAGTTTCGTAGTAGCGGGTAAATTTGGGGAACCGAATAAGGTTGGTTATTTTTTGCCCTAAATCGATTGCTTGAAAGTTAAATAACTCGCCGGCAGCGCGATTCCACCATTCAATATTACCGCGCCCGTCAACAAGAATAACGCCATCATTGAGGGCGGTTGTCATTTCTTGTACGCGGTGTACCACTGCCTCTAAACGCAGTTTTTCTTTTTCGTGGCGGTTGTACATCAGCTGCACATCGTCAGCGATATCTGCCCATGCACCTTGGAGTTCTTCATTGGGCGGTTCGTTGCGCCGCGCTTGATTAACCCAAGCTTCTAGTTGATACAAGCGGGTAAACTGCCAGGCAATGTAGCCAAAGCTAAACGCTAGCAGGGCCATTACAGTGTGACCTGTCAAAAAACCCATAAGCGAAAAAACACAAAGCCAAATACAAAACCACCGAAATTCGGCTTTTAACCCTCTACGTAACATAGGTACCTATCATTTTTTTGTTGCTTAGGCTGATATCTTGGGCGAAAAGCGGTAGCCAGCGCCGCGCACAGTTTGAATAAAACGGTCGTGCCCTTCAAGTGTTAAAGCCTTGCGAAGGCGTCGAATGTGGACATCAACTGTGCGCTCTTCAACATACACATTCCCCCCCCATACATGGTCTAGCAGTTGGTTGCGGGTGTAAACGCGCTCTTGGTGAGTTAAAAAGAATTCCAGTAAGCGGTATTCGGTTGGCCCCATTTGCACGGGGGTCTCGCCAATGGTGACGCGGTGGCTAGAAGGGTCTAGGCGCAACGCGTCTACCACTATGGGGTCGCCAGTCGATAATGAGTCGGTGCGGCGCAAAACGGCCTTCAGGCGTGCCACAAGCTCTCTCGGAGAGAAGGGCTTGGTGATGTAATCATCGGCGCCGGCTTCCAAGCCCTGAATTTTGTTGTCTTCTTCGCCTTTGGCGGTAAGCATGATAATGGGTGTTTCAGAGGTCAGCTGGTCGCGTTTTAGGCGGCGAGCTAGCTCCATGCCGCTAGTGCCGGGCATCATCCAATCTAGAATAATAAGGTCGGGTTTTTGATCCACAATGATCGCGTGTGCACTTTGCGCGTCGCCCGCCTCTAGGCAACTGTACTCTGCCATTTCTAAAGCCACTCGCAACATGTCGCGGATTGGAGCTTCGTCGTCAACGATCAAAATCGTTTTTGATACCATTTTTAACCACCTGTAACTGCTGTTAGGTTTTCAATTAAGGTGAAGATTAAATAAATCTTTTGTTGCTGTTTTATGACAGCGCCCAGATTACTGTTGCCACTGAGCACCGTAAACGACCATTTTGCGTGCATATTGGCCACGAGCACTTTAGTTGGGAGCGACGCTATAACTCAAAACAATGCCGATAAAAATCAGCATTCCAACCCAGTTGTTGTTGAGAAAAGCTTCGAAACAGCGGGCAGGTTTACGCCCGCGAATTAAAAATTGCTGATAACCAAATAGCCCCGCAGTGCCCATCAAGCTTAGGTAGTAGGGCCAGTGCAAGCTAAAGCTGCTGCCCACAGTGAGCAGAATAATCAAGGTAAAAGCTTGAAGTGCAGCGGTGATGAGGCGGTCGTTTTCAGCAAAGAGAATGGCGGTGGACTTAACCCCAATTTTGAGATCATCCTCTCGATCGACCATGGCGTAAAAAGTATCGTAAATAATTGTCCAAAGTAGCACAGCGATGTAGAGCGTCCACATAGGTTTGGGCAAGTTTTCTGTCACGGCAGCGAAAGCCATGGGGATGGCCCAAGCAAAAGCAGCGCCCAAAACCACTTGTGGTAAATAGGTGTGGCGCTTCATGTAGGGGTAAATAGTCGTCAGTGCAACCGCGCCGAGCCCGGTGATTACCGTTGTGGTATTTGTCATCAGCACTAGACATAGTGCAATAAACAGCAAGCCTACAAAAAGGTAAAGTGCGAAGCGAGGGTCTAGCTCCCCTGTGGCGAGCGGGCGGTTCTTGGTGCGCTGCACGTGACCGTCTATCGCTTTATCGGCATAGTCGTTAATCACACAGCCGGCCGAGCGCATAACGACTGCGCCCAAAACGAAAATAAACAGCTCTGGCCAACGGGGTACGCCTTCAGAGGCAATCCACAGTGCCCACAGTGTTGGCCACAGGACTAAATAGATACCAATAGGGCGGTCTAAGCGCATCAATTGAATGCTGGCCTTAAGGGCAGGGTGCGCCAGTAAGGGCGGAACTTTGACGCGCGCAGCTGCCATGGCGATATGTGTTTTTATCATGTGTAAGCGCGTCTTTATCATTGTGAATGGTATAGCGAAAAGAGCGATTATAGCCCGCAACAGCTCGCGAATGCTAAAGCCATTGCACATCTTGGTGTATTGAGTGGTGCGAGGGTATTAATCTGGCGCGTTCACGCACGGTGCATATGCCTTTACCTTGCTAATAGTCGAGTTGGCAATTAGCCTGTTGTTGATAATTCCCGCTTAATTTCCCGAAAAGAGGATATTTCCCCATGCTAAAAACAGAGTTGGTGGCCTTAGTTGCTGAAAATGCAGGCCTAACATCACGCCAAGCCAGCGAATGCGTTGCGAGCTTTATTGAGCAAATAACCAACGCTTTGGCCAGAGGAGAAAAGGTTAGCTTGATAGGCTTTGGCAGTTTCGCCATTAAACATGTTGCTGCGCGGGCTGGGCGCAATCCTCAAAGCGGTGAGGCGATCACTATCGCGGCGCATAACTCGCCCGGTTTTAAAGCCGGTAGTGCACTTAAGGTCGCTATTAATGGGGGGCAGGGCAATGTTTAAGTTGCAATTACACTGGCAAATATTGATAGCCATAGCGGCTGCATTGTTGATTAGCCTACCGCTGTCTGTTAGTGCAGAGGTGTTTGGGATATCACTGTATGCGGTATTTGATTTTGTTGGCACGCTATTTCTACGTGGCTTGAAAATGGTGGTTGTTCCCTTGGTGTTAGCCTCGATTATTTGCGGTGTGTATGGCTTGGGTTCTGGCGAACATGTTGGGCGCTTGGGGGGCAAGACGCTTGGCTTTTATATGCTATCTAGCTTGTTGGCTATTTGCATAGGCTTGGCTGCCGTTAATATTTCTCAGCCGGGTATTGTTGATGGTGAGCCAGCTCGCGAGCAGCTGAATTTAAGTGCTCCTGAAGAGTTAGATGGCGCATTGGATAAAGTCAGCGGCAAGAGCACTGAAGACATCGCTGGTGTCTTTTTACGCATGTTACCTACAAACATAGTCGATGCTGCTGGTGATAGTAATCAGTTGTTGGCAGTCATTATTTTTGGCGTTTTATTTGGCCTGTTTATGAATAAGGCTGGCGCCAAAGGTCGGGAAACCTTGGCCAATTTTTGGCAAGGTGTTTTCGATACCATGATGCACATAACAATGTTTATTATGAAGTTTGCGCCAATAGGTGTTTTTGGCTTGGTGGCAAAAACAGCGATGGCAACAGGAGTGCAAAGTTTTATACCTTTGGCGGTATTCTTTTTAACCGTTGTGTTTGCTTTAGCTTTTCATATGTTCATTACGCTCGCGTTATTATTAAAAACCTTGGGTGGGGTAAATCCAATATTGCATTATCGAGCAATGTTTCCTGCTATGTTAACGGCTTTTTCAACGGCAAGTTCGTCGGCAACATTACCGGTAACGATGGATTGCTTGCAAAAAAAGGCAGGTGTTTCCAATAAGACGTCATCCTTCGTTATCCCTTTAGGGGCAACGGTAAACATGGACGGTACGGCCCTGTACGAATGTGTTGCGGCAATGTTTATCGCGCAAGCCTACGGTTTGGATTTATCCATTGCGCAGCAGTTTATGGTGGTATTAATTGCATTATTAACCTCTGTAGGGGTGGCGGGGATTCCATCGGCGAGTTTAGTGGCAATTGCTATTATTTTGGGGGCTATAGGTTTGCCCTTAGAAGGCATTGGTTTGTTATTGGTTACCGATAGAGTGTTGGATATGATGCGGACTGCTGTGAATGTCTTTAGTGATAGTTGCTGCGCTGTGATTATGGCAAAAGCGGAAGGTGAAACGGGTGTGCTTGCGCCAAATGATGAGATAAAACCCGAGCATGCTTAATGCTAATGTTGAACGCTTATAGCACTTAATAACCGAGCTGCCCGCTTAGCTTGAGTGCTGTGAGTGAGAGGCAATAGGGTCTTCCGCGAAGGCTGGCGGTTCCATAGGTGATACGGTATCGATCAACAGTTTTTCGATAACTTCTGCCGGTTGTGGCCGCGCAAGGAAATAGCCTTGGCCGTGGGAGCATTTTAGGTCGACTAAGGCGTCTAGCTGGTTTTGCGTTTCGATGCCTTCAGCAATAATGTCGAGCCCTAAATTATTACCCAGCTCAATAATGAAATTAACAATTGAGCGGTAATAGTTATTTTTATCAAAGTTATCAATAAACGAGCGATCTATTTTGAGGCTATCTACTGGCAGGTTATTCAAATAACCCAAATTTGAATAACCCGTACCAAAGTCGTCTACGGCTACACGAATACCTTGGCTGCGCAATAGATCCAGCTGATCGGTTGCGTGTGATTGCTCCTCCAAAAAAAGCCCTTCGGTAATTTCTAGTTCTAAACTGGCGGGGTTAATACTGGTTGTTTTAATCACATCGTTAATCATTGTTGTTAATGTATCGCCACGAAAATGCACCGTCGATAAATTGCTGGCTAAGACGATGTGACCAAAGCCCATGTGATGCCATTTATGTATTTGGGTTGCCGCGGTAGTTAAGACCCATTTATCCAATAAGTAAATTAAACCGCTTTGTTCTGCAATGGGAATAAAGTCGGCAGGGGATACCCATTGATCGGTGCGTTGGTTTTTCCAGCGTACAAGGGCTTCTACCCCGGTTAATTCCGATGTTTGAATATTAAATTGTGGTTGATAATTAACGGATAGCTCTTGCTGGTTATGTAACGCACGGCGCAGATCTTGTTCGATTTCTTTGCGGGCTTGTATGTCGTTGGCTAGCGCAGTTTCAAAAAGGGTAAAAGATCCTCGGCCTAAATTCTTTTGGTGGTACAGCGCAATATCGGCGTGTTGAATAAGCTCTTGCTCACTATTGCCGTGTTCAGGATAAAGCGCAATGCCTGCACTGGCGCTAATGGGGATGATGTTGTTCTCGATAATAACGGGCTCTTTAAAGCCCGAATATATGCGCTTAATAATGGCGTGGGCACTGGCTAAATCAGTGACATTGGGTAGCACAATTGCAAATTCGTCACCGCCTAACCGGCTGGCAAAGTCGTTAGTGCGTAATGTTTTTTTTATGCGCTCGGCAGACTCTTTAATAAGGCGGTCGCCTATTTGGTGACCTAAGCTATCATTCACGTCTTTAAAGTGGTCTAAATCGAGTAGTACTATGGCGAAGTCTTTCTTTTCTTGCAGTAAATAGTGCAGCTTTAAATTGAGCATGTTGCGGTTAGATAGCCCAGTTAAAGGGTCGTGTTCCGCTAAATACCGAATATCCCGTTCGGCCTGTTTGCGCTGGCTAACATCGAGTATCACCATCATGTACGATTGCTCACCATCGACACTTTCGATGTTTTTGCTGCGTGCAATATAAAGCGTTTTTTCGGGGTGTTTATCTACAGTGGCTTCAACGTACAGAGGGTGTTTGCCGCGCAATAGGCGCGCTTGCGACTCCTTATGACTAAGAAGCTTATCGTTTTGGTAAATTTGTAGGGTTTTTAGCGCGCTGTTATCGAGTAGTTGGGTTTCATCACTGCAGTCCAAAATACCAATAAGGGCATTATTGTGGAATAGGGTGCTGCCTGAATTAGCTATTTGCCAAATGCCCACAGGGGCTACTTGGGTTAGTGCCGTATAGCGTTTTTCACTATCGCTAAGCTGCAATTCGCGGTGTTTTAGGTCGCTTATATCAATGCCGTAGCTCACGGTGGCGCCACTATTTGTGCGGTGCTTAGAAACTCTTAGCCAGCGGCCGTCGGGGCAGTATTCGTCTTTGTGCTCTCCTGAGCCTGCTCTATGAAGAGTTAAACGGCGATTAACCCATTGCTCGATGTTATCTGTTGCGGTGAATTGCTTAGCAGTGGCGCGCATCAGTTGTTCGTAGGTTAGGTCGTCCGCGTATTGCTCGAAGGCGGCTTGGTGTATCTTTCGGTAGGCCTCATTGCAGTCAATAAATTGATCGTTGTGATCAAAAATAGATAGCGCATAAGGTGTCGCCGCAACCGCTTCGCGGTACAGGTTAAGTTGTTGCTCTGTGCGTCGATGTTTTAAATGCAACGTATAGAACATGCCGCTTATGGCAAGTGATGCCAGTGCCCCAAGCGCTAACAGTATTAGCCACACCGGCGCCGTTGCACTGTCGAATAACACCATTAACAACGCGCTTAATGGTGCTGCCGTTGCAAGCAGGCACAAAGCGGTTGTGAATAAGCGGGATTTAACGGCTGAAAACTTCAATAAAAATCTCCGCCAAGGCTGCTTAATTGCAATGGCTGCAGTGCCAAGCCGGAGAATGAGAGCTTTTGATTATCAAAGCTGCCACCTGTACGTACCGCCTTCCTCACACTGCCTCCAGTTTGCTTCCAGATTTCTGGTCTTATTTGAGTATAGGCACGGTATTGTAAGAAACAGGCACGAAATGGCAGCCTTCTAGCAAAAAAGTATAAGAAGCAGACTATTAATGCTCTCGTTGTTTATCAGCGTATCGGTCAATAAATGCAAGGCCTGTGGTCGCGGCGGCTAAAACTAATAAAACGCCGAATACAGCAAGGGTGGCAATGGTAGCTTGGATCATGGCAATTCTCCGTCTGTTACAAAATAATATTGCGGTCAATATTTCTGTTTACAGGATTACACGGAGGAGGAGAGAAGGGTTTGATTTACCGCAATAGCAGGCAAGGGGTTTTTTGCGGTAAATCAAATAGAGGGTTGTGTTCGTTAAAGCGGGATGCCGTAGCTATGAGCGACGCCCATCACAAGCATGCGCAAAATATAAATGCCCATAGCCACTGCCATAAAGGAGAAATCAAAACCTCCCATCGGGGGGATTAGCTTGCGTACAGGAACACAAATAGGCTCGATTATTTGCCGCATCAACAGTAAGGCAAAGTTACTACTGTAAGGCGCTATAAAGCTGGCGATTGCAACAATAAACATACTAATCATATAAATGCCAAGTATTAGCATCAGTAGCGCGAGCAAAGCCCAGATAAAGATCAAACCGCCGTATAAGCCTACAGCGCCACCTGCGACTAGCTGTATTAACCAAATAAAAATGATTTGCGCGATAAAGGCAAGTACAAGCGCGGCAATATCAAACCCGCCCATCCCGGGAATTACTTTTCGCAGTGGCTTTAACAAAGGGTTGGTAACTTTTACGATAAGCTGAGATAACGGATTGTAGAAATCTGCCCGCACAATTTGCAGTAAAAACCGCAACAGTACGGCGCCGACGTAGAGTGTGGCTAAGGTGTTTATGATAAATATAGCGATTTGTACGAACGTGCCTTGCATAAGAAACCCTTAAATTCGGTACGTGTTAAAAGTGAAGTGTTAAGAAAGTTCTTCTGCCATAACTTTTGAGCGCTCAGCGCATGCTGCCATGGCTTTATTAATAGTGCCGCGCAGGCCGCTGTGTTCGAAGCTTAAGATGGCTTGCTCGGTTGTGCCACCAGGGGAGGTCACTTTTTTGCGCAGTGTTTCGAGGTTGTCATCGCTTTGTTCTGCCAATAGCGCGGCGCCTTTAGCCGTTTGGATAGCCAGTGATTGCGCTGTGTGTTGGTCTAGCCCTTGTTCTACTGCAGCTTGTGTCATGGCTTCTAAAAAGAGGAAGAAGTAGGCAGGGCCACTGCCCGATACGGCGGTTACTGTGTGCATCAGCGCTTCATCGTCGACCCATACCGCTTTGCCTGTTGCTTCTAAAATGGCTTGGGCAGCTTGTTTTTGTAAGGTATTTGTATTTGCATTTGCGTATAAACCGCAGGCACCTTGGCCTATCAGTGAAGGGGTATTTGGCATGCACCTTACGATGGCTGCGTTCTTACCCAGCCATTTTTCTAGTGATTCGCAGCTGATGCCAGCGGCGACAGAAATCACTAATTTGCCTTGGATGTAGGGGGCTATTTCTTCGCATACGCCAAACATCATCTGTGGCTTTACTGCGAGAATGATAATACGGCAGGCCTCTACGGCGGCGACGTTATTGTCTGTGGTGTTTACGCCAAAGTTATCTGCAAGGTTAGTGCGCTTGTCTTCGCTGCGTGCCGTTGCCCAAATGGACTCTTTGCGTGAGCCTGATTTGAGCAGGCCGCCAATAATGCTTTGTGCCATGTTGCCGGCACCAATAAAACAGATATTACTCATAATCGCTATTATCTCGTTAGGTCAAGGGTACGGCGCGTAAGCCCTTAGGTTAGTCTAGTGTTTGGGTTATTGAGACGACTGTGCCGCGGCCTGCCTAGGGCCAAACAATGCTGTGCCAATGCGCACGATTGTGCTGCCGGCGGCAATGGCGTCCTCCATATCGGCAGACATTCCCATGGATAGTGTCTGCAGTTGGTATTGTTGTGCTAAAGCTTGCATGGCTTGGAATGCCGCCTTAGGGGCGGCTTTGCTCGGGATCGCCATGAAGCCTCTAAGCTTTAAATTCGGTAGTTGCTCTATAGCCGAAACCAAGGCCGGTAATTCGCATGTGCTAACGCCAGATTTTGTTTCTTCATTATCAATATTCACTTGAATACACACTTGCAGCGGTGGCAGGTGGGCTGGGCGTTGATCGCTCAGCCTTTTAGCCACTTTTTCGCGATCTAGGGAGTGTACCCAGTGGCAGTGCTCGGCCACTATGCGTGTTTTGTTGGACTGAATAGGGCCGATGAAGTGCCAAATAATACCGAGGTTGCCGAGCGCTGTCGCTTTTTGTTCTAACTCTTGTACATAATTCTCGCCAAAGTGGCGCTGGCCGGCGTTGTAAGCCTCTTCTAGCGCACTAATTGGTTGCACCTTAGACACCGCAAGCAAAAGAATATCACTTGATGCTCGGTGATGCTTATGTGCGGCTTGCTCAATAAGCTGGTGGATTTGCGCTAGGTTGTGTGAAATGTTCGTCATATACTGGCTGTTTAGTCTCTCTCGAGTGGGGTACACTCGGTATTTTAGTGGCGCGCGTCGCCTTAGAGTACAGGCTGCACGCTTTAGGCCTCACAATACAAAGGCTTGATAAATAGTGGTGGTACAAGCTAGTTTATCAAGTTGCTTGGCTAAACCCCACGCCCCATGTGTTGCGTGGTTAAGATATAACAATAACGTAAAGACAGATCAGTTTGTTTGTTCAAGCCGTTCAGCTAGGCTTACAACGGTGTATAAACAATTGATTTGAACGAGATAAGAACAGCAAAGGTTTTCACTATGGATATTACTGAACTGTTGGCGTTTTCTGCCAAGCAGGGTGCTTCCGACTTACACCTCTCGGCAGGCTTACCGCCAATGATTCGTGTCGATGGCGATGTGCGTCGCATTAACTTGCCGCCGATGGATCACAAATCGGTGCATGCGTTGATCTACGAGATCATGAACGACAAGCAGCGCAAAGATTTCGAAGAGTTCCTAGAAACCGATTTCTCTTTCGAAGTGCCCGGCGTGGCGCGTTTTCGTGTCAACGCTTTTAACCACAACCGCGGTGCCGGTGCGGTTTTCCGTACCATTCCATCGAAAGTACTGACGATGGAAGAGCTCGGTATGGGGCAGGTGTTTCGTGATATTTGCTCTGTGCCACGGGGTCTAGTATTGGTAACAGGGCCTACTGGTTCGGGTAAGTCTACAACGCTGGCAGCGATGGTCGACTTTATCAACGAAAGTAAGTACGAACACATCCTTACCATCGAAGACCCTATCGAATTCGTTCACGAGTCGAAAAAATGCTTGGTTAACCAGCGCGAAGTACACCGCGATACTCACGGCTTTGCTGAAGCGCTTCGCTCGGCGCTGCGGGAAGATCCCGATATCATTCTTGTTGGTGAGATGCGAGACCTAGAAACCATTCGCTTGGCGCTAACAGCTGCTGAAACGGGCCACTTAGTTTTCGGCACCTTGCACACTACCTCAGCTGCTAAAACCATCGACCGTATTGTAGATGTATTCCCCGCTAACGAGAAAGCCATGGTGCGTTCGATGCTGTCGGAATCGTTACAGGCTGTAATTTCGCAAACCCTTATGAAGCGTGTTGGCGGCGGCCGTATTGCAGCACATGAAATTATGCGCGGTACGCCCGCGATCCGTAACTTGATTCGTGAAGATAAAGTTGCACAAATGTATTCATCGATTCAAACGGGCTCGGCTGTGGGCATGCAGACGATGGATCAATGCTTGGCAGACCTCGTCGAGCGTCGCATTATTAGTCGCGATATAGCGCGCGAAAAAGCGAAAATGCCAGAAAATTTCTAAGATTGGCCGGTGCCGGCGCTGTGCGCCGGTTTATTGCTTAGCGCAGCCGCGCAAGCCTTGAGACGAACAACGATAGTAAGAGAGCTACGATGGAAATTGATCGACTCCTCCGCTTAATGGTGGAAAAACAAGCGTCCGACTTATTTATTACTGCCGGTGTACCGCCATCAATGAAGGTAAACGGTAAAATTACCCCAGTCACAACAACGCCTTTATCGCCCGAAAAGTCGCGTGAAACGGTGCTTAGCACCATGAACGAAAAACAGCGCGAAGAGTTCGTTGATAAAAAAGAGCTAAACTTTGCCATCAGCGCCCGTGGTGTTGGCCGTTTCCGTGTGAGTGCTTTTTATCAGCGCAACCTTGCTGGTATGGTTTTGCGTCGCATTGAAACCAAAATTCCAAAGGTTGATGAATTGGGCTTGCCTGAAATCATTAAAGACCTAGCTATGACAAAGCGCGGCCTAATTATTTTTGTGGGCGCTACCGGTACGGGTAAATCCACATCGCTCGCGGCGATGATTGGGCACCGCAACCGCAACTCGAAAGGCCATATTATTTCCATTGAAGATCCTATTGAATTTGTTCACCAGCACCAAGGTTGCGTTATTACGCAGCGTGAGGTGGGCATTGATACTGAATCTTTTGATGTAGCTTTGAAAAACACATTGCGTCAAGCACCCGATGTGATTTTGATTGGTGAGGTTCGTTCGCGCGAAACAATGGAAAACGCCATTGCCTTTGCTGAAACCGGCCACTTATGTTTGTGTACACTGCACGCTAACAACGCTAACCAAGCATTGGATCGCATTATTCACTTTTTCCCCGCCGATCGTCATACGCAACTGTGGATGGATTTGTCGCTAAACTTAAAAGCCATTGTGGCGCAGCAGTTAATTCCCACGCCCGACGGCAATGGTCGCCGCGCGTGTTTAGAAATTATGCTTAATACGCCATTAGCAGCAGATACTATCCGTAAGGGCGAAGTACACGAGCTGAAAGAGTTAATGAAAAAATCAACCGAGCTGGGCATGCAGACTTTTGACCAAGCGTTATACGATTTATATGACGCCGGTGAAATCACCTACGAGGATGCATTGGCGCACGCTGACTCTGCCAACGATTTACGCCTGCTTATTAAATTGGGCTCTGAATCGGATGCGGAGTACTTGTCGAATGCCGCCGATGAGTTGTCTATTCAGGAAGATGATACCAATCGGATGCGTAGGTTTTAAAGTTAAAATAAGGCATTACGAAAAAACCGGCGGCTGCCGGTTTTTTTTCGCCTAAATATCGGGCTGTTATTGTCCGCGCCCCATAATCATAACTTCAATCGTTTTAAACATAATCCATAAATCCATTCGCAGCCAAGTACTCACGTTGTGCAGTGAAAGTGCGTAGCCGTGATCGTATCCCACTTTGCTGCGCACATCTTCTATGCATGTATCGTAGCCTTGGTGAACCTGCGCTAAGCCGGTAATGCCAGGCATAACACCGTAAGTGCGTTCAGCAAAAAATGGAATTGCTTTTTCGAGCTTGCCGTAAAAATCGGGGCGTTCTGGGCGAGGGCCTACAATTGACATATCACCGCGTAGAACATTAATTAATTGTGGAATTTCATCAAGCCGAGTTTTTCGTAGGAAAAGCCCAACTCGGGTGATTCTGGCATCATTCTTTTGCGCCAAAGTAGCACCAGTGGCTTTTTCGGCATCTTGTACCATGCTGCGAAATTTATACATTGTAAAATATTGCGTTTGGGTGGGGGTGCACAAGCCAATGCGCACTTGGCTAAAAATAGCGGGTCCGCGCGATTCCAGTTTAATCGCTAGCACCAGTAATGGCAGTAATGGTGAGAGGATGACTAGCGCGCTGCCAGCAATGACAATATCAAAGATACGTTTGGCTTTTGCCGTCGTGCGATCAATCCCAAAGAATGTATCGTTATCATTATTACGGGCCTTGTGGCGCAATACCGCGCGGTGTTTGCCGTGTAGTGCATCCCAAAGGTAGCGGCTGCTACCTAATAAGCTGCAGTAATGCCCGCGCACTAAATACCCCAGTGGGGACAATTTTCGGGTGTAGGGGAAATTGCATAAACTTAAAATCCCCATAATATAACCACTAACTTGGCCGGCAAAGGCTAATAAAAATAATGCGCTTAAGGGCGCAAGTAGGGCAGAGCCTAGCAGCGCAATAAGCATTAAATACGGCATAAGGACGCGAAGCGTTTTACCGGATGCAAACATAAATGCGATGTTGCGGTAGCGAGGGTGCAATAAATGATGCAAGCGAAACAGCTGTTGGGTATTGCCCGCTGCAATTCTAATACGGCGGTGGCTCTCAAGCTCACTTGTGGTTTGTTCTAACTCAAGGGCATTAATGTTGGGTTCCATAATCGCCTGAAACCCCGCAGCGACAATTTGCATTGGAATAATGAAATCGTCATTGATGGTATCAGCTGGAAGAGGTGTGTATAGCTCCGAGCGTATGGCATAAAATGCACCGTGCGCGCCTTGTACTGCGCCCATAGCCGATTCGGCAAGTTGCTGCTGGCACTGAAAATCCCAATAGGCTTTTTCACCTTGGGTGGCAGGTGAGAGTAATCGGTAATAGCCAGTGACTACGCCAACTTTTTTATCTGCAAAGTGCTTGGCGCAAAGGCTAAATGCATCGCAAGAAATCAAAGCAGATACATCGCTAAAAGCAATGAGGTCCGCTTTACTTTTGGTGGCGTAAGTGTTCAAACGGGCAACTTTTCCTGCGTTATCTTTATGTGCATGGATATGAAATTGCCAGCTTTCAAACAGTGGGTCGTTTAATGTTTTTTGTGCAATGGTTTCGGTGTTGTCGGTGCAACCATCTAAAACAATGTGAAACGCTATTTTGTTTTCAGGGTAATCGATGCAAGCTAAGTTATAGAGTTTTTCTTTGATGGTTTTTTCTTCGTTAAATGCAGGAATAATAACATCAATAAAAGGATAGCTTTCTAACTTAGCTTGAGACTGTACATTGTTAGGATGTATGTCTCGGCTTTTTCTTTGTGCCAAACGCTTAAGTAGCAGCGGGTAGAAGGCATGGTGATAAATTACTAAGAGAATACTCAACAGCGTTAGGAATCCGGCAAGTTGTAATAAATAGTGAGTCATGGTTTTTTCCTAAGCGCTAAGCAGTTGTTGGTAAGCATTTGTCATCGCATCGATCGAAAAATTCTGGCAGATAAAAGGGCGGGGTGATGCGTGTTTTGGGGCTCTACTTTGTTTAAGAATTGCATCGGCCAGTGCACGAGGGTTGGCAGGCTCCACGGCGATGCCCGAGGATGGGCATAGCGTTTCCGCGGCGCCACCTACATTGCTAACAATGCTCGGAATGTTACAAGCCTGCGCCTCTAAGGGCGCCAGAGGGAAGCCTTCGTTTAACGATGGAAGGCAAAAGCCATCAAGCATGCGGTAGAAATTTTCGGTATGGTCGATGTGCCCTAAAAAGTGAATGCGGTGTTGCAAATTGAGCGATGTTGCTAGCTTTTTTAAGGCCTGTTCGCAGCTACCAGTGCCTGCCAGTGCCAGCGATATAGTATCGGGCAGATGCTGCACGGCGCGAATAAGGTGTTCGTGGCCTTTAACGGTTTCTAATCGTCCTGCGGAGCCTAAAAGGTACTGTGTGCTTTCTAGCCCCCAGTTTAGACGCAAGGTGTATTTATTGATTTCACTTTCACAGGGGTGAAATTTTTCTGTATCTATACCGTTATAGATAATTTGACTTTTAGCGCCAGTGGATGCTTTGATGGCTTGGGCAACTTGCTTGGCGTCGGCTACCAGTGTTGGTTGCAGCAATACATTTAGGCAGCGTTGAATGCCAGAGTGCTTTGCATTTTGCAAGTGCCAGCCATCATGTTCCGTATGTACATGCTTTCTAATGCCATTTAAGGCGGCTGCAATACCACCGTATATAAATGGGCCAATGTGGTGAGTGTGTATGGCGTTAACTTTATGGCTGAGCAAAATCTCTTTTAATTTTTTTATGGTGCCTATGGAAAAACCGCTGGGCTTACCTAAGAAAAAAATACGATCCCGGAAGGGCGCTAAACGAGGCCACTGTGTTATTGCTTGTTGTGGCGCGCCCTCTAGGCTAATAATAATACTGCCTTGTTGCTGCTCCATTAGTGTAAGCGCTAGGGCTTCAATGCCGCCGGGCTGTAGGTGCTGTACAATTTGTGCGCTGGTCATGATGGCCTCGTTTATTAAATTGCGAATCTATTTGCAAAATGCAAAAAATTGAAAATATCAATACTGCATTTGCGTAATTACTCGTGTTATTGCAATCTGTGGCCCAGCTTTGTTGCTTTTTTTCGTTATCTTAGAATTTATTTTTTGGTGATAATCAAAAATTCTATTATTTGGTTTTATGGCGCACTACGCATACTGGAGTGATTGAGTGGCGGTATGTTAGCTGCAATGCTTAATTGCGTAAGGGCTAGCACTTGGTCGCCACGGCGAATGGTGCTGTCGGTTGCTTCGCCAATAATGGCTAAACCAATACCTAAGGTTAGGCCGCCAAAAATGCCGGCAATCACAAATAAAAATGCCGGAGGGTTGGTGGGTTGTGTAGGGGTATATGGCTTATCAATAATCTTGACGCGATCTTGGCTTTCAAAAGCGCTAAGTGATCCGGTGATTTTGGCCATCTCATGCCGCTTTTGTAAATCGTTATGCAGTGCGCGTTTAATATCAATATCGCGAATAAGAGTGGTTAGCTCTTGTTCTCGGCTACCCATATCTTGAAGTTTCGCTTCGAGTTGCGCTAGGCTTTTCTTTAAATGCTGGGTTTGCTCCTCTAGGTGCGCAACGTCGCCCTGGTTTTTTTGCAAAGCCTGTAGTTGTGTCATTAATAGTGTCAGCTCACCGCTGTCTGCGGCAACATAGTTGCTGGCCATGACCCAAAGATTTTTTAAATTATCGATATTATCAGTGGTTTCGAGTATTTTTTGGCGCTCGGTTTCTAGGCGCTCTAGTTGAAAAACCAGCTGCTTCACTGCGCTATGTTCTTCTGTGTAGCGTGCGCGTTTAGCCGATAAATCACCTTTTGTTTGAATGATTTTGTCTTCAATACCGCTAATGATAGGGTTGGTTGAAGAAAGCTGTTCGGCCAAACTGCCGAGCCGTTTCTTTTCGCCGGCAAGTAGGGCACTTTTTTCGGCATAGTCGTGCTTTAGCTGTTCTAAGCGTGCAATGTGCGCTGTGCGATGCTCGGGTAATTCATTAGGGTAGCGGTTTTTAAAATGGGCCAGTTTTTGTTCTGCGATATTTAATTCGGTGAGGTTTTTTTCGATTTCAGTCGATAAAAAGCTAGCCGAACCCGAAATAGAAGAGCGTTCGGGTGTTAGCAATTCATCAATAAAGTAACGGCTCACAATATTTAGTACTTGCTCCATATTGTGTGGCGAGCTGTCTTTATATTCTAGGCGATAGACATCTTTACTCACAATGCGCATTTTAAGTTTGCTTGACAATTGGCCGATCGCCCTGTCTTTTTCGGGGGCGGGGGTTTGCTCACTAATAAGTTGTAGCTCTAATGCAACGGCGGTTAAAATGTGTCGGCTATGGAGTAGAGTATTTAACGCGCCAATGCGCTCCTCTAGTAGCGGGGATACCGAAAAATCTTCCAAAAAGGGATTCATCTTCGCTGTTTCTTGAATGAGCATAGAAGTATGCGTGGCGTAATTTTTTGGCATTTTAAGGCCAATAATTAAACCCAAGACAGGCAAAATGAGCATAGGCAATACAATGCTGTAGCGGTAGCGCCACATAACACCTAAAAGCCATACGGTGCGCTGCCAAATGTCCATTATAGTGCTCCCATCCACAGGTCTAATTCCTGTGCTTTTACTTGCCAGCTCTGGTGTTGCACGGCGTATTGCTGGGCGTTGTTGGCTGCTTGATGGGTATCGATGCTCGATAGGATCTGACTAAAGTGCGCGCTGTTGCTGGCAATATTAACGAAGCTTCGGTATTCCTCAACAGCAGGGAACTGCGTGCTAATAATGGGTTTTCCTATGGCCATATATTCACGTAGCTTTAAAGGGTTGCAGTGTTGTATTTGTGCGCAATTAACAAACGGCAGTAAGGATGCTTGCCAGTGTTGGCTATAGGATGGTAGCTGCTGGTGTGCTTTAGGACCTAAAAAATAGGTGTTTTTAAGTTTTTTTAGGGCTTCTACGTTAATTTTTTCTTGGCCAATAAATACGAAATCCCAACTAGGGTTTTCTTGTGCAGTTTTTATTAATAGTGGAATATCTAACCAAGATTCTATACTGCCATAAAAGCCTGCTATAGGTTTATTATTGCGGGGTAAGTCGGCCGCAGGTTTCGTTGTTTGCTTAAATAGCGTGATATCAACCCCGTGTGGCAGTAGCTTTATTTTACGTGCGGGCCACTTTTTTTGTAGTTCTTTTTGGCTAACAACCACTAAATTGGCCGTGTCGATCAGTTTGTTCTCGTGCTCGGTAACGGTGTTATGGTCAACCCCTGCCAGCCCAGAAAAGTCATCGCAGCAGTAATAGATGCTGGCATAATGGGGGATATACGCAAAGCTATCGACGGCGGTTGGAAGCGATGTCCATATTAATGGCTTATCAAATTTCAGTTTTTGGCACAGTGCATTAACTTGTTTTGCAATGGTCTTAGCGCACAGTGTTCGCACTACAGCGTTGCGTGGGGCTGGCCAAGTTTTAATATTGGCAACCGTTATATTGCCAGAGGTATTTTCACAATGCTTAGAATTATTCGGTTCGTCGTAGGTTTTTGCGCGCATTGCACTTGGAAATAGTTTGTTCCACGCGCGCTGCACATCGTTGCTATTTAGCTTGGGTTGGCGCAAGCCAATCGAGTTAATCCACAGTACTCGCCGGTTGTGAGCCATTGCCTTAATTAAATGCTGGGTGCTACTGGGAAGCCCATGCCAGTCTTCACCAAAAACGATTAAATCACGCAACATGACTAAGCTCCTTACTAATGTGGTTAGCGCATTTAGCATTGTCGCGTGTTAAGCCAAGCTCTTGTTCGCTAAGAGGGCGTATAACTTTGGCTGGGTTGCCAGCGGCAATAACGTTGGCGGGTATATCTTTTGTAACAACACTGCCTGTACCTATTATGCTGTTTTCGCCAATGCGTACTTTGGGTAGCACGGTGCAGCCGGTGCCAAGCCAAACGTTGTCTTCAAGTACGATATCGCCTACTTGGTTTTCTAATTCAGCATCGCCATTGGCGCGAGCTACGGGGTTTATGGGGTGGCCTGGGTAGCCGGCTAAAAAGCAGCGCCCCGCGATTCTTACGTTATTACCAATAATCACTTTTTTACCCACGGCAATAGTGGTTTGCCAGCTAATACCAACGTTGTGGCCAATTAACAGTTGTGCGCAGTCACTATTTTGGCTGCGTCCGCTAAATGTAGTTTGGCCAGAAATTCTGCAGTTTTCTCCTAATGTTATGGCTAAGCGGCCCGCTAAAAATGGCATGCCGGTGTATAAGTAAAGATGGCGCGGTGCTTTATCGACGAGTGCTTTAAAAAGAGGCGTCCACCAAAAAATGCGGATGACTTCTTTAATGCCATTACTTAACAGAAAAAAAACAGGTGCCATCACGCGATAAGGCATAAGTGGCAGCGGTACATTGAGCGTTCGCATACCTTTAATGTAAGGGCGCAAAGTACTAGCCAGTGGATGATCGCTATTTTTCAGCCAAGCTTTTGTCGATTCTATATATAACATAGGAGTGAACTTGTTTTATTGATGATATGTGCGTCCTAGCTAGAATCGCGCCAAAAGTATTTCAATATTTCTATCAGGTTTAAGGATTTTGTGCGCTGATTTAACGGTTATATACCGTAAATTCACCCTGCTGGCTTCTATGATTTTATCTTTTTCGCATTTTGCAATTAATGTTTTTACATTTGTTTTGCAGAATGAGAATTATATTTTCATTCTAGGAAGCGCCAAGGCTGAAACTCCCTAATTGATGGATTTGGAACTGTAAAATTAAATTTAAGGAGTGGTTCGCTTTTTGCTGTTGTCAAAATGTTAGCTAGCTATGACATGCCGTTACGAGTCGGCGCCATGCCATTAGGCATAAGAGGCGCAATTATTGAATCTTGTATGCATAAATACAGCTGGAAAAGTCAATATGTACTATTACTTATAAAGGTAATTAATAATGGTGGCAGCACGCTTGAAAAACGACGAGGACGACAATAACCATAGCATGGCCACGCCGGCTTCAGAGCCGACAGTCTTGTTTGTGGATGACGAAGCCCCCGTATTAAAGGCCATGACGCGGTTTTCGCGTGGCCGAGGCTGGAATGTCTTAACTGCACTCAGTGGGCAAGAGGGGCTAGCATTACTGGCAGATCAACAAGTGGATGTGGTGGTATCCGACATGCGGATGCCCGGCATGACCGGTGACATCTTCCTTGCCAAAATTAAACAGCAATACCCCGATGTTATTCGGATTTTATTAACCGGCCACGCGGATGTTAAAGCGTTGGAAAACGCCATTAACCATGCGGGTATTTATAACTATATTAATAAACCCTGGGACGATCACTTGCTAGGCGAGGTCATTCAAGGTGCTTTACGTTTTCAAGAGTCAGAGCGCGAGCGTAAACGTTTAGAAGATTTAACGAGAAAGCAAAACCGTCAGTTAGGGCGTTTAGCTTTAAGTTTAGATAAAACTGTCAAAGAACGGACAATTGAAATTGAGCAAGCTTTAACATTATTGCAAATGACGCACGAGCGTTCTAAAAAAAGCTTTCACGATGCGTTGAGTGTGGTAACCCAGTTATTAGATTGGAACGAAGGCCGGGCGAATAATCATTGTCGTTTTGTCGCCGAGTTAGCGCAAAAAACAGCTACAGCCATGAAACTGAGCGAAGACGATGTCGAGCTAACGCAAACGGCAGGCTTATTACACGATATAGGTTTGATGGCGTTGCCCGAAAACTTACGTAAAAAACCCGTTTACGATATGACTGACGAAGAAGTCGCAGATTATCAGCAGCATCCAATTCTTGCAGAAATGGCGCTATCGGCGGCCAGTGGCTTAGAGGCCGTAGCTAAGGTGGTTAAGCAACACCACGAGCATGTAGATGGCAAGGGCTTTCCCGATGGTTTACGTGGCACAGCGGTATCAATGCCTGCACGTATAATTGCGGTTGTTGCCGATTACCACGATCTCTACCACGGCTTGTTGGCGCGGCAATGTCTTGGGCACGAAGACGCCAAGGCTCACCTGCAGAAAAAGGCCGGCACAACTTACGATATTGCTGTAGTTAATGCCTTTTTGTCGTTATTGGGTGATCAAAACAGAGAGCACATTCACCGTTTTAAAGCGACCGTTGCCCAACTAAAAGAAGGCATGCTGCTGGATCAAGATTTACATGCCTCCAATAAGCTTTTATTGCTAACAGAGGGTACCGTAATTACGCGTAATATTATTGATCGCTTAGTCAGTTATCAGCGCAAGTTTGATTGCAAATTTGAACTGATGGTAAAAGGTGATATCGGTTAGTTTACGCCCTTGATTACAGTATGGAGGTTAAAAAATGAAAGGTGCTGTATTTATTGCTTTAAATGATTTTGTAGAAACGCTCTACGGTATTGATCGTTGGGAGGCAATATTAGCTGAGGTGAACCCTGAGTCTGGCGGTGTTTATACCTCTGTGCAAAATTATGATGATGCCGAAATGGTAGCTCTAGTGCATGCCATTTGTAAGCAATTGGGTGTCACCCGCGCCCAAGCTTTAGGTATTTTTGGCGAGTACCTTTTTGGTGTTCTAAACACTAAATACCCAATATTTACCAGTTTGCAACCCGACTTTTTTAAGTTTTTGGCGTGTGTCGAAAGTATAGTGCATACCGAGGTACGTAAGCTATTTAGTGATGTGAAGCTGCCTTTGATTGTGCCCGTTGAAACAGGCGAGCACAAAATAGTATTACGCTATGAATCAGATCGCCAAATGTGCGAACTTGCCGAGGGCCTAATCCACGGTGCGGCTAAATTCTATGATGTGACTATTAAAATGCGTCAAGGGTGTTGTTACCATCAAGGGGATGACCATTGCCTTATTGAGGTTATGCTAGTGTGAGTGACGTAAATTATAAGGCTGCTTACGAACGCCAAAAGAAGGCCAGGGCATTAGCGGAAGAGCTGTTAGAAAACCGTTCGCGTGAACTTTACGAGGCCAATCAATCGCTGCAATATGCGTATAACAAGCTAAAAAACCAAAAAGCACAGATCCTTCATCAAGAAAAGTTGGCGTCTATCGGTCAATTGTCTGCTGGTGTTGCGCACGAAATTAATAACCCTGCAGGCTATGTAAAAAGTAATCTTAATACGCTTAAAGGGTATAGTCAGGATCTTGTTAATTTTTACAGTGCCGTAAACGAACTCTTTTCTAGTTACTGTGCTAGCTTGCCTGGTGGTATATGCTCGGCAGAGAGTCAGAAACTTATTGCGCAGTTTGAAGAATTAAAAGGCGTGCATGATATTAAGTTCTTACTAGCCGATATCGCTGATATTGTTGATGAAAGCCATGATGGTATCAAACGTATAGAGGGTATTGTTAGGGGGTTAAAAGATTTTTCTCGCCCAGACGAACCCGAACCGCAAACTGTGAATTTGGTATCTTGCCTAGAAAACACCATTAAGCTGGTTTCTAATCAGGTAAAACACAAACTTAATATTACATTTGAGCACGAAGGGCAGTTGTTTATTAAAGGGCAGCAGGGCAGCTTGTCGCAGGTTTTTTTAAATTTAATTGTGAATGCGTCGCACGCAGTTGCGGACGATGGCCATCTAAAAATTAAAGCAAATTCTGCAGAGGGCTTTGCAATGTTGCATTTTATCGATGACGGATGTGGCATGGATACGCAAACTCAACTTAAAGTGTTCGAACCGTTTTTTACCACGAAAGCGCAAGGCGTAGGGACAGGTTTGGGGTTGTCGATATCCCACGGTATTATCAAAAAGCATGGCGGTCTAATTAGTGTGAGTAGCGAGTTAGGGCAGGGTACGGAATTTATTATTCAGCTACCTCTTGATGTATAACCCTCTTATTACCCCATTATTTTAAGTTTTCGCGCTGCCAGAACTTCATGGCAATAATTAAGCTTGCTACAACGTAAATGGGCCAAGTGAAGCCTTGCGTTAGGAATGTGCCAGAAACCACTATGCCTAATATCGCCGCCAAGTTGGCTTCGGAGGCCGCTTGAATTGCCGCAGGAGCCTTGCACTGAATGCCATCGTCTGTTGTTTTAATGGCATCCCTTATCAGTTGAACAACCATAATCACAAAAACAATAATGCCAAGAATACCGGTTTCGGCCAGTACGCCAAACCATGTGCTGTGTACCGCATGGTTTAAGCCGTCCCAGTGGGGGCTGTAAAAGTAATAATTAGAGAAAAAGTTCTTGAGCCCCACACCGCTAAAAGGGTTGGCCAGTGCCATGCCCCAAGCAGCCTGCCAAGCCCAAATGCGCCCCATCGCCGAGGCATCTACACCGCTTTCGGCGGCGCCGCCAGAAGCGCGGCCCGATATACCGGCCATGACAAATAATGCCATTGCTACAACGGCGCCGGCACCAAAAAAGATGAACTTATTGGTTATACGGCGGTAGGCAAACAAGCCAAACACAGCCATTACACCCAGTAGGCCGCCACGGCTTTGGGTTGCAATAACGGCGCTGAACAAGGCTATGGTTGAAATGGCGCCAACAAGGCGCGCAATAAGCCCTAAGCCTTTGTTTAGCATAAGGCTTATGGCAAAACTAATGGGGAACATGAGTACTAAGGCAAGATCGTTAGGGTCGCCCAGAATAGAGCCTAACTCGCGCCCCACAGTAACCCGCGTTCCTTCTACTAGGCCAATGCCATTAACCTTATTCCACAAGGCAACGCCGGCAACAGCCGCGCCAGAAAGCGTTAACAAATACAAGCTTAATAAAAAGTCCTTGGGGGTTCGGGTGAGCCAAGCAATGGCAAAAGTCATAATAATGATTTTTATATAGGAATCTTTAAAGGCGGTAATGGCAATATCGCGGCTGGTCGCGAAAAAAAGCCCCGTAAAAACAAGAAAAAAGAAGAGCCCAACCCAATTGAAGGTGTCGTCCCAAAAGGGCCTTATCTTACCGGTTACAACAATATGCCAGCCCAAAGCAAATAAAGCAGAAAGCGCCAATAGTTGCGGGATTCTTAACGGGTTTAAAAAAGGGAAGGCTTCGTGAATGCGGCAAAACGAAAAAATCACAAAACTAAGAATAATAATAAACGGGAGCTTAAGTACGCCGTATATGGCCAGTGGTGCTAAGCAGGCAGCAATAATGACTATTGGGTGGGGCAGTAGCCACCAAGCAGCCGCAAACAACCCGCATAAAGCGATAGCAATAAGCGGGGTAACGATTGCGCGGCGGTTGGGCGCTAAGCCGTGTGTTTTTAGCATGCGCGAAAGCGGTGCCCCGTATTGTGGCGGCTACAACGTTAACAAGGTGCTGTAGTCGCCTGACGAAAACCCAAGTAATTAGTTAAACGATAGCTGATTACCATAGCACCTGCACAAATCGCACAGCCTAAAGCTAAAGCAACTGAGTAGATGGTGAGCTGCCAAATGCCTACTTGGGAGCTTAATGCGGTATAACTGATACCTGTAGCAACAACGGGCATGCAAACGCAAAAGAGCAGTAGTAATGGCTGTACGTGGTGAACTAAGGCGTTTTTACCTTGTAGGTGAATTGCCGCAAGGCGAAAACCTTGGGCGATAATAAGGCCTGTAATACAGCCGCTTACCCCCCAATAAAAGGTGCCCAATAAACAACAACTTGCACCAATAATGGCACTGGTAACATTAATTTTTAATAAAGGTAGCGTGCTTTGTTGGCTAAGCAGGCCAATATTGTGAATCTCGCTGGCTTCGCGCAGGCCAAACATAATGGCTATAGCACCGGCTAATAGTGTTGCCGAGTGATAAGCTTCTGGCATCAGTACAATAATAAGTACGGGTGCCATACAAATAACGCCGCAAGTCATTAAGCTTAACAGTACGCTGGCTAGCCCCAATACTTGCGTGCATTGCGCTGCGCGGTGTTGTAGCCATTCAAAGCGGCGTGGGCGCCACCACATGCCAAAAGGTTGCATTAGCAGCACCGTCGCTAGCGCAAATTTAGCGGCTACACTATACAGCCCTAATTGCGTTAAAGAATCCCATTGGGCTATAGCAATGCGATCGACACCATTGAGCGCAAACATACATAAACCACTGCCAAGTAGTGGCATACCGTAGCGCCATATGGCGGTTAGCTCTTGGCGTTTTGCCGCAATGCCTGTGCTTCGGTATTGGCATAGCCCAAGCACAAAGGCTTGGCTAAATGTTGCAATCACACTGGCAATAATCACGCTATCTAAGTGGGGGTTGTGGTGCAGCAATACAACGGTTAACAACGCTTGTAAAAATGTACGGCCAATTACTACGGCAAAAAACTGGCCGGCATTATCGCGCATGCGCAAATAACCCAGTGGTAAGCTTATGGCTCCCTCTAGTGCTACACCGGCCCATATAATTTGTAATTGGTAGGGGGCAAGCTGGCCGCCGGTTAACTGGCTAATAGTTGGGGCAGCAATATAGCCTAACAAAAAGGCGACAGCGCCAAGGTATAGGCTCCAGCCGTACAAAGAGGCCACAATGTTGCGCTGTTTATTACCGGTTTGGGTACCGGCAAAGCGAAATAGGCAATCCTCTAAGCCCATAGCAACAAACAAGCTTAACAGCATGGCTGCGGTGGTTAATAGCTCAAGCTTACCCATTTGTGCTGGTGGTAAATAGCCGGCAATAAAAGGCAGCATAATGAGCGATAAACCTTTCATTAGCACAATGGATAAACCGTAAAAGATTAGGCTCTTTTTAAACTGTGTTGCACGCTGAGAATTGGCAAGGCTCATAATAAATTTTCCAGCGAAAATAACTCGACATCGCAATTACCATTAATAGCTAAACAAATAGCGCTGTAGGCTTTGGCTGCGGTGTATTGCAACGATTGTTGCTGCGCTTGTTGTCCAATGGTTTGGATCACAAAAGGGTGCTTGGCCAGTAAATTCAATACCTTTAATAAGGCTTGGCTATCGCCTGGCGTGTATTTAATACAGTTAATGCCGTGCACTAATTTTCGATCCCAATACGCACCATCTTTAGGGATAACAGGGCATAGCCCAGCTGCCATAGCCTCTAAAATAGAAAGCCCAAAAGGTTCGTTTTCACTGGTAGAGACAAAAATACTGCAGTGGCTGCGTAGCGCATTTAACTTTTTAGGTTGTTTCCAGCAGCGGCTATTGCGCGTATGTTGGGGCGCTGCATTACTGGCAAGCGTACTGTTTTTAGGTGCGATGTAACAAATATGTGCTTTTAATTCTGGGTGAATATGCTCGGCGGCCAGCGCGCGTTGTAATATGGGCAACCCCTTCCATGTTAAAAGCGATGCCGCCCATAGCACGATGGGTTTTGTTTGGTGGCTAGGCTTGGGCCATTGTAATCGGCTTAGGCCGTTGTGAAAAGGCGTAGCGCTCATCCAAAAGGCTGTGCGTACTTCTTCTGGTGCTTGGCTTAACAATTGTTTTAAATCGTTTTCGCTGCTGCTTAAATAAAATGTTGTACTTGCTCGGCGCAATGCCAGTAATGCCATGCGGCCTTGGGCAACGGGGCCTTGAATTAATTGAATGGCGCGCCTTTTTAATAGTGTTGCAATAAATAATCCAGCTGCATCTACCGCTGGGCCAGATAAGCATAAAAATGTAGCAATGCGCGGGCGATAAAAAACAATGAGCAGAAGCTGCAGCGCCAATACACTTTGTTTAAGGTAGTAGGGCATGCCGCATGTTGCACGCTTTAATAAATTTGGTAGGTGTAACTTTATAATATGAGCATTGCGATGAGTCCAGCTATCTGGGTCTAATGTTACAATAATTAATGGGTTCGGTTCTCTAGCCTGTGTAGGCCCATCTTTGTCGTATAGGCCATCAAAACAATTGTAAATACTTTGATCTAAAATAGTGTTGGCTGCAACCTTCGAGCCACCAGCAAAAGGCGTGGGGTCGTACACCATTAATGTTTTTGGGGTTGATAATTGCGTTTTAGCTTGAGAATTATTCACGGCGAAACCTCCGTGCTAGCGGGCGCGCGGCTAAAGCTTAACGCTGACCACTTTTGCCCTGCGCGCAGGCTTAATAGTTGTAAGCTTAAACAGGCTGAGCGCCAAAGATTTTTGGTGTTTTTGGTTAAGTTGGTGTTATCCCAAGTATTGAGTACGGTTTGGTAGTGTTGTATTAATGTTTGGCAATGCTGCACTTTAGAAAACACCGTATTAGCGCGGTAATAGGCTTTGTTAATGCGCACCGGCCATGCCGAATCGCAACGCAAAGATAAAACCGCTTTAGCGAATGCTTTGCTATTATTAGCGGGGTATAGCCAGCCTGTTTTGCGGTGTTTTATAACGCTGTTAATGCCGCAAATATTTGGCGCGATTACCGGTAGTTTAGCGAGGTTAGCCTCGGCTAAAACCAAGCCAAAAACCTCGTCCTGCGCACCAGAAACCAACGCATCCACATCGCCGCGCATTATGCCAAATGCATTATTACACTCGCCTAAAAAGTGAATAAGGTGGCTTATGTGTAATTCCTGGCTTAGCTCGCGCAATGGGTTTTGTTCTTTGCCGCTGCCAATAATGGCAAGGTGAACACAGTGACCCTTTAGGTTTAATTGTTGTACAGCATGTAATAAAAAGGCGTAACCCTTTCTGGCAATTAAAGAGCCTACGCTAAGTAACAAGATGGCTTGCTTATCAATACCCAGTGTCTTTTTTAGTGGCACCGGCGGCTGGCGTTGCAGGCGGGTGGCGTCGATGGCGTTGGGTAAAATTGGGCATTGCTGGCGCGGTATACCGTCGTTAGCCAAGGCGCGTATAGCTGCATGGCTTACGCCTATAGTGTAAGCGCTAAAGTGCAGCCCTAGCGTCATGCGGTCTTTTAATACTCCGTAATGGGCGTGCAGTTGTACCACTTGCGCTGTGCGGGTAATAGCAGTGGCTAATCGCATCCATTGGTTGGGTGCCGCGCCATTAATATGTACAAGCCGTGGTTTGTACTGCTTGATTAATGCAATGCCAGTACCTACTTGTGCCAGCCAATTTTTGATTGAACCGCGTTGGCCTCGGTAGCCCGCTAAAATGCACATGTCACTGCAGTGGCATTCAATGCCCAATGTTTTTAATGCGTTTTGAAGGCAAGGGGCGTTGCACCAAACAACGGGTTTTAAGCCTTGCTCTAACAACGCCTGCGCCATATCTAATAAACAGCGCTCGCTGCCGCGCAGCCAATTATCGCCGTAGTGAACAATTAATATGGCATCGCCTGCTTGTAGGGTTTTCTGTGGGCGTGATTGTAGGGTTGGTTTAAGCATAACGCGCCCCTTGTGTAGCAGCTTGCTGGTAGCAATGGATAAACTGCGGGATTACAGCATCGGCACTGTAGTGCGCTTGCACCGTATTCTTGGCTTGTTGTTGAATGTGGTTGCGGCGTTGCTGCGTGAGCGCACACCACTGGCGTACATTGCAGGCGATGGTATTGGCAATTGCCGCTTCGGTATTGGCATGGATTAGCCAGCCATTGCTATTGTGTTGAATCAAGCGGGGTAAATCGCCCACGGCGCTGGCTAGCACCGGAATGCCGCGTGCCATAGCCTCGAGTGCAGCCAGTGGTAAGCCTTCAAAGCGCGAAGGCATAACAACAAGGCCAATGTGTTGCCAGTGATCGTGCATGGCTTGGCTACCATGAAATATCACGTTGTGGCTGGCGCTAACTTCTAATGTGTTGCGCAGCGGGCCTTCGCCATACACATGCCATTGCTGTGTCGTCAGCTGCTTGGCTGCAGCAATAAAACGGTCTGGGCCTTTTTCCTCACTTAAGCGGCCAACATAGGCAATGCGTAAACCTTGGCTAATCGTTTGTTGTGCATCAACAAAGTTATTGACTACGCGGGTTTGTGGCGGCAATTGCGCAGCTATTTTTTGGCTAACGGCAATAATTTGGTTGGCCGTGCTGGCGGTCATGCGATCGACCCAGTTGTATAGCGCAACGCGGCCACGGCCAGGCTCGCCAGCGTGGTAGCTACTACAGCAACCAAAGCCGCCCAATTGTGCCGCAAGCCGCCCCAAAATGCCGGCCTTGTAACCGTGGGTGTGCAGCGCGTCGGGCCGCCGAGCGCCGAGGGTTTTAATTACGCTAGCGGCATTGCCGTTCAAACAAATAAATGGCAAGTTTTGTTGGGCTAGGGTTGTTTTAAGAGGGTGTGGGCCGTAATCGCAGATAAAAATAACCGTTACCTTGTGGCCGGCTGCAGTAAGGGCTTTTGCTAACTCGCCTACGTGGGCCTCAATGCCGCCAAATTGCCGAGAATCTAAAAGTAAATCGATGCGCATACAGGCTCCGCTTAGTGTTGTATTGCGGGCCGGCAGCTTGCAGGGCTCGGTTTCCGCATTTAACAGAGATAGAGCAAGGGCAATGCCATTTTTATAAGCTATTGATTTATAGTGTTATTTTCGTTTTAAGGTAAGCTAACTTATGATTATTCGCAAAATGCAATGCAAGATAAAATGCGGTGATTGCCAAGTGGGCTGAATGCATCTATTCGCGATTGGATAGTTTTCTGCAGGGTGATTTGTTAATGTGCGGCAAAAGCTCCACTTCTATAACATTTATGAAAAGGGCGGTTATGTCTTCTTATTTTTGGTTTTCTGTTTTTGTAGCAAGTAACGGCTTGTTGCTGTTTATGTTAGCAATGCGCGTATCGTTGTTGCGCACAAAATTTGGTATATCTACCGGCGATGGTGACAACCCCGTTTTGTTTAAGGCAATACGTGCGCACAGCAACGCGGTAGAGCAAGTGCCCATGTTTGCATTGCTAATATTGGCGTTGTCTTTTAATGCATTAAGAAGTGATTATTTAGCGGCCTTGGTGATTGTATTTACCTTGGCGCGTATTTCCCATGGTATAGGCATGAACTACCGCATTTATCGCGCGCGCCAGTTGGGTGCTGGCTTAAGTTATTTACTGCACGTTGTTGCTGCGGTTTTACTGGCTAGAATAGTTTTGCTTTAGCTGGCGGTGTTAACCTAAAAACCGCAGTTGAACCATCAAAGTCTACGCATCCCTTTGGTGCACCTGACGCGTGATAAAAATGATTCATCACCAATAAGGTGACTACACATTTTTACTACACGCCATGCACACCAACGGAATACGCATCTTTTTGACTCTCAACTGCGGTTTCTAGGGTTAAGGGCCTAAATCCAGCCCTTAACATGCCTTTAAGTACTACTAATAATGCTAGCGCTTTGCACCTTTGCGTGCCCGTGGCTTGCGTGGCGCTTTTTTATTGGCTGTTTGTGCAAGTACAAATTCAACTTTGTGGTTTTCCATATCCACGCGCGCGACTTTTACTCGAATACTATCGCCTATTTCGTAACTGTTTTGATGGCGCTCGCCGGTAAGTTTTTGGCTGGCGGCATCAAAGTGGTAGTAGTCATCATCCATCGCGGTAATATGGATTAAACCTTCTATTTTGGTCTCGGCTAAATCCACAAATAAGCCAAAGTGCATAACGCCATTAACGGTAGCTGTGTACTCTTCCCCGACTTTATCGAGCATGTAATGGCATTTTAACGCGGCTTCTACATCCCAGCTGGCTTTGTCGGCACGGCGTGATAACAGCGAGCAGTGGTTGCCAATATCGGCAAATTCGGCTTCGGTAAAATGCGTTTTTTGAGGCTTTGCGGCCCCTTTAGCATCGTTTGCTAAACGCACGTGGCTGCGGCCAAGCCCAAATACGCGCTTAAGTTTAGTGCCTAAGCTGGGTGTTTTTGGGGTGCTGCGAATAACCGCACGAATAGCGCGGTGCACGAGTAAGTCCGGGTAGCGCCTAATGGGCGAGGTAAAGTGCGCGTAAGCGGGGTAAGCTAAACCAAAGTGGCCAAGGTTATCGGCGCTGTATTGCGCTTGGCTTAACGAGCGCAACATAATGGTTTGTATTGCGCTCGTATCCTGCCGGCCTTTAATGCTGTTTAGCAGCGTCGCATAATGCTTAGGGGTAGGTTTTTCGCCACCGCCCAATGTTAATGCTTTGCTAGATAAAAACTCGCGCATGCTAACCAATTTTTTTGCTTGCGGGCCTTCGTGTATGCGAAATAACGCAGGTAGCGCATGCTTACTTAAAAAGGGCGTATGCTTTTTAAGGAACAACGCCGTCGCGACATTGGCGCACAGCATGCATTCTTCAATTAATTTGTGCGCATCGTTGCGAACAACCGGGTGAATGGCTGCAATTTTTCGCGCTTCGGTAAAGCTAAATTTCACTTCTTGGGTTTCAAAATCAATAGCACCGCGTTGCCCGCGTGCAGTACTCAAGCATTGATACAAATTGTTTAAATCGTGAATATTATCGATAAGGGTCGAAAACCGCTGTATTAATTGTTTGCCCGCGTCGGAGCCGGCGGCGTTTAGCATGGTATTCACTTGGTCGTACGTTAGGCGTGCATGGGAGTGAATAACACCCTCAAAAAAGCAGTGGTCCGTCATTTTGCCTGCTGCGTTAATGGTCATTTCGCAAACCATCACAAGGCGATCGACCTCGGGGTTAAGCGAACACAAGCCGTTTGATATGGCTTCGGGCAGCATAGGGACAACCATACCAGGAAAGTAAACCGAGGTGCCGCGGTTGTAGGCTTCTTTATCGAGTGCGCTGCCGCTATTAACATAGTGTGAAACATCGGCAATGGCCACCATTAACGTCCAGCCGCCAGAGGCTAAAGGCTCGCAATACACGGCATCATCAAAGTCTTTGGCGTCGTCGCCATCAATGGTAACAAACGCTTTTTTACGTAGGTCGATACGGTGTTTTTTATCTTTTTCGCTGACTGCGCCGCCAAGCTTTTGGGCATCGGCCAGTACGTTTTGGGGCCACTGGTGCGAAATTTCGTGGTTATTAAGTGCTAGGGTAATTTCAATACCGGCATCGTCGCGGTCGCCAAGGACTTGGGTAATGCGGCCTGTAGCGGCTTGCTTAAATGTGGGGTATTGAATAATTTCTACCACCACCAATTGGTCGGGTTTGGCGCTGCTGAGCTGGTCTTCCTCTACCACTATTTCATGCAAAATACGGCTATTTTCGGGCTGCACATAGTAGCGCGCGCCGGCGTATTTTAACTGCCCAGTAATTTGGCTTTTACCGCGTGTGACAATATCCAGTATGGCGATTTCTTCACGGCCTTGCTGGTTTAACCCACTAATGCGTGCTTGCACGGTATCGCCATCAAAAACGCGGCGCATTTGGTGGCGCGGTACAAATAAATCGCGCTCTACACCGGCTTGCTTAAAAAAGCCAAAGCCTTCTTTGTGGCCAATAATAGTGCCTGTGAAAATGTCTGCAGGGTCGACAGGCGCATAGCCTTTTTCGCGGCTGTAGCTAACTTGGCCGTCGCGCTCCATGGCGCGCAGGCGGCGGCGCAGGGCTTCTTGTTGTTCGTCGCTATTTAGATTTAATAAAGCGGCTAACTGATCGCGATTAATCACAGCTTTGCTGTTATTGATGGTTTCTAATAAAAATTCGCGACTGGGAATAGGGTTGTCGTATTTTTCGTAATCGGCGCTATTAATGGCAGATTTTGATTTTTTTAGGTTGGAATGTTTTGTCATAATGTCTCTGTTTGATTAGCCCAGCGCCTGCTTGTTTTAGTGTTTGAGCCGGCAAATGCTATTTTTAGGGCTAATAGTACTCACACAGTGTGAGATCTTAAATTGGTAAGCTAATGCTTAAAAATAAATACCGCCCGATATTGTGGCGCCGGTATTCTTGCTTGTTTGACCTTGGCGGGGCTTTAATCGCGGCCTATGTTCACAGTTGTTGTGTGCAGGCGGTAACGAGTAGTGCGCTAGCCAAAGGTTAGTGAGTAAGAAGTAAAATAGGATTTAAACGGGAAAGAGGGACTTACAAGGGTAATAGGCCTGTGCGGCTATCGGTGTGGCTAAAACGCGGCCTTTATAGGCACTTAGCCGGCTAGTGGCACACTAGCCTGTAAATCTACGTCAAGCAGAACGTTAAAAACGTCTATATTTCAAACTTGAGGGCACCCTACAGGGTATTGCAATGTTTGGCAAACATTATTTTTAGTGGCGGTTAAGCGGTAGTTGTTACCGCCAGATGGCGCCAGCCGCGAGCCTGGCGGTTACGCTTTGTGTGCACAAAGAATGTAGCTTAGTGGGATGGCGATACCGGCATTTTGGTTATTGCGATGGTTAGCGGATACATCGTGCGGGTACTCTGCAAATTGACGAATGTTGAAGCCGTTGCTAATAAGGGCGGTAATAATATTGGCCATTGTCCACACAAACCAATATTGCGTATTGGCTGAGTAATCTTCTCTGCCAACGTAATCGAGGCTGCAATTTTCTTCGTAGGGTTCGCTTTTAAAATAGGGCTCGGTAATTTTTAACGGGTCGTCGTTGCTATTATCGTCCGGCAGCATTTCTGCAACTGGGTGAATTTCGTGAATAAACACCACGCCAGTATCATTTAGCAAAGCGCTAACCTTTTTAAAAAATAAATCCAAATCGGGCATCCAACCTAAGCAGCCAGCGCTGATATAAACCATATCAAAAGCTGCGTTATAGCGGGCTGGAATGTCGTAGATATCGAAGCGTTCAAAGCGGCAGTTAATGTTATAGCGCTTAGTCCTGCTCGTAGCTTCTTTAATGGCTTCGTCGGCAATATCAAAACCTACACAATTAGCGGCGCCCATATTTTTGAGCGACATCAGCTCGATGCCATTATTGCAGCACAGGTGCGCAACATTCTTGCCTTTAACGCCTAGGGTATTCAGTTGCCCTAGTTCAGGCTGTTTAAAAACACTAAACCCTTGCTGAGAAAAACAGGCATCCCATTTTTCACTATGCGCTTTTTGGTGAAATGGCATGGCTTGATTCCACGCGGCGCGGTTGGCTTGGGTATATTTTTTAAGGGTATCCATAGGCGCTTTTGGGTATAGGTTACTTTACGGTGAGGAATTGGTGCTTTGATAGCGCTGCGGTAAATAGCGATAGTGGCCGGTAATAGGATAGTCGAAAAGCATATCGTCCAATTTTGGGCCTTGGCCAATATTGTGCGCGATCAATGGGTTACCGGTAGCAGGAGAGGTGCGTTGGGTGACTATACCAATGTGGGGCAGGTTACCCGGCAATTTCCAGGTGACGATATCGCCAGTTTGATAATCTTGGGCGTTATTGCTAATGGTTAGCGTGCTGCCATGGCGGGTAAAAAATGTTTGCAGGTTGGGGACACGGCGGTGGTCTATATTTTTGTCGGGCCGCGTTAATCCCCATATTTGCTTGGATGGATAAAGCGAAAAGTGCGCGGCCATATCTTCGTGAACCAGCTGTTGTAAATCGGCGCCAATAGCGCGATAAGCACGAACGATCACATCAGTGCAAACCCCGGTGTTTTGAGGCACATCACCGTTAGGGTAGGGGATGGCTACATAGGCGCCGTTGTAGGTAACACTGTGTGTGGTGCGCTCAATGGCGGCGGCATTCAAGTCGTGCTCAAAGTTTTGGCTTGGCGCCGCCTGAATGTTTGCCTGCGTGATTAACAGCCCACTCAATAAAAGGTTTTTCAATGCTGATTTTCTCGCGGTAAAAGATTCGGTGTTTTTCATCCTTGCTGGCCCTGCGTGGTTATTTGAGCTTTTCTTTTAAAAAGTTAATGGCTATTTCATTGTGGTTTTCCCAGCCCGGACCGCCGGAACCGTGGTTGCCGTTTTTAGCAATGTATAGCGTGCTATCGCGTTTTGCCTCCAACATTTTTTGGTGCATTAATTGGCTGTGAGTGATTACGACATTCTTATCTTTATCACCGTGCATTAGTAAAACGGCGCCGGGAATTTTATCGGCCGTGTAAAGTGGCGAGCGGTCTTCGGGGGTGCCGTCTTTGGTGCACATACCGTAGATATAATCGCTTTTCATTAGTTCAGCATGGTTGGTGGTTACTCCCCAAAGCCTAAAGTCGGTAATTGGAAAATAAGCCACGGTGGCTTTAACCAATGGCTCAACGGCTGCCGACAGCACGATTTGGCCACCTAAAGATTGCCCCCATAGCGCAATACGCGTTGGATCTACTTGGGGCTGAGCGGCCAGCCATTTTAAGGCATTAATAACGTCTTTTGGTTGCCGGTAACCGCAGTCGTCCTTGCCGCCGGTGGGTTGCCAGCCCCTAAGGGTGACCGACAAGGTTATAAACCCCTTATCAGCAAATTCTTTAGCCGGGTAGCTGTACTCCATGCCGGGGTTGGTATCGTATGGCATCCAGCCGTGAACTAATAATATAGCGGGTAACTTTTTGCCCGTTTTTTCTGGTTTATAAAGTACACCATGTAACGCTAAATCGCCGACCGGTACCGAAACCTCTTGCCCGCCTTTGGCCACTTTACCGGGGATAACAGGGCTTTGTTGTGCGTAAGCGGCATGCTGTATAAGTAGCAGTAGCGGGAACAGATACCGTGTTATGAGTTGTTTCATGGTAGTCCTTTTTAAGTTTGTGGCTGCGTTTTTGCGGTATTGCGATGGTGTGTGCAAGTTAGCAGAAGTGGAGTGGTTTGGGGAGAGCGGGTGGGGTGTAATGTTGGGTAATGTTTTATGTGTGTGGGATGGGCTAAGGTTAACGGGTTTTTTATGTGTGTAGAGCGGGGCGCTGGCTTCTGAGTGTTTAGTTTTACCTGTAAGGCGATAAACGTGGGGTTGGAGTACAGAGCGACGCAAGCTGGGGCTAAGTAAGCACCGCCTTGCTGCTGGGAGGCGAGTGTTCCAAGTCCCTATGGTGGAAGGCGGTGGCGTAAATGCCTATATGTGGATGCGGGTTTAATGCTGGGATATGGCTATATTTAGGCATTTAGGTATAGTTGTAGACACAAAGGTTTATATGTAGACATATTTCTATATGTGACCATGATGGTGAATATAATGTTAGCGACACAAGGTACTCAGATGCACGAACAGGAAGTCAAAATTCAATCGGGGGAAATTACACTGACAGGAACATTTTGTGCCCCCAATGCAAATGGCGAGTTCCCTGCGGTTCTGATGGTACACGGTAGTGGACCATTGGACCGTGATGGAAACATGAAGGGACAGAATCTCAACATATTCAGTCAACTGGCCCATGCATTCGCCAATCGCGGTATCGCCAGCCTCAGGTATGACAAGCGCGGATGTGGCGACAGTTCTGGAAACTTCATGACTACCGGATATTCTGACCTTGTGCAGGATGCAGAGAAATGCCTGGATGCTTTAGCAGAGTCAAAGACTGTTTCCGACAACCACCTATACATTCTCGGACATAGTGAAGGCTGTAGTATTGCTCCGCAAATTTCCGAGAGGCGCGCATCGGTCTCAGGGCTGGTTCTGCTATGTCCGTCCATTGAACGGGTCGAGACCTTACTAGTCAGACAGGCACTACAACTTGAGAAGGAGATAGATTCATTGCCGGGAATGTCCGGTTATCTTTACCGGACTTTATTCAAGATTATGGGGAGGCCTTTCCGTACACAGAAAAGACTAATACGTAAAGTCCGGGAAAGTGATTTACCTGTTGTTCGCCATGGAGTAACTCGACAACCTGCAAAGTGGTTGCGAGAAATACTGGAGATGGAAACGGAAAGGGTATTTACTTCAACGCACACGCCGATGTTATTAGTGGCCGGAGAGAAGGACCTGCAGAGTGATCCTAAAGAAAGATAGGACATCCAAAACCCGATAAACGGTAATGCAAAAAACTCGGTGATTGGCTATACCTAAATGACTAGGTAGTGTTTATCACTGAGGTTTTTTATGACTCAAGCGCGTAGAACATTGATCTCTTTAGATCAAACCAGCTGGTTCCATATTTGCTCACGTTGTATTAAACGCTCATTTCTCATGGGCGAAGATAAATATAGCGGTAAAAACTATGAACATCGTCGCGAATGGATATCGGATAAACTTGCTGAACTTGGGGATATATTTGCGTTAGACATCGCAGCATACGCAGTATTGTCAAATCACTATCATTTGGTACTGCATATTGATGCGGAAAAAGCAGCAGGGTGGAGTGATAAAACGGTTATTCGGCGTTGGATGATGTTATTCAAAGGGAATGAATTAGCCCTTAAAGTGTTAAAAAATCAGCCTATCAATAAAGCGGAGCAATATCTTGTCGATGACCTTGTTGCTGAGTGGCGTAAACGTTTGAGTAGCATTAGCTGGTTTATGCGTTGTTTAAATGAACATATCGCACGACTCGCAAACGCAGAAGATAAATGCACTGGCCGTTTTTGGGAGGGCCGCTTTAAAAGCCAGGCTTTACTCGACGAGCAGGCGATTATTACCTGCATGGCATATGTCGATTTAAACCCTGTGCGCGCCGGCATGGCGGAGCTGCCAGAAACCAGCGATTTTACGGCCATTCAACAACGCATTCAGTCTTTGAATAAACCTGCTAAAAAAGCTAAAGACAAAAAGTCCATTAGGCTGGCCAATTTCTGTAAACCGCCTAAAAAGAATCACCTTCCCACTGCCGATTCTGTAGACCAAGGGCAGCGTTCTACAGGTGTTATTCCCTTTTACTGGCGCGATTATCTTGAGCTCATCGACTGGACGGGGCGAGCTATTCTACCCAATAAGAGCGGCGCCATCGCACTTGCATCGCCTAAAATATTACAGCGTCTAGAAATTGGCGTGGATGACTGGCTAGAACATATGCCCCGCATCGAAACCGATTTTCACCACTGCATTGGCCGTGGCGATGCGATACGCCCCTGCGCCGAAAAGCTTGATCAATGCTGGGTTAAAGGATTAGGTGCCGCTCGGCGATTGTTTGGTTGTTAGAAGCTACTCCGTTGTACCGATACCATAGCCCATTATGTTGGTGGATTCATATTTGATGTCTAATAAGCATCACTTCACGCAAAACCACCTCTTTTTCGAAAAAATTGTATAATTACGAATTCGTGACATCTACAGTTTGATGGTTTTCGTAGGTGGGTATTAGGTTTGAAATTAATTAGTTTTGGATGTCCTGTAAATAATGAAAACTATTGAGTACGTTGATCTTCAATACCTTAATCGCGTTGAGCTTTTGAGTATTCTGAACAAACAGAAGGTCCGGGATCACCTGGTTACGCATGACGAATTTGACGAAACCTTATTGGATGAATGGATTAAGGGTAAAGTTAAAGTAAATCAAGCTTACGGATGCAGAGTTAGAGGGATCAAGGTAGATGGCGCGGCGGCAGGTTGGTGTGGTATTCAGTTCGAAAACGGCTCTTATGAACTGGCTATAGTATTGGATCCTAAATATTGGGGTGTGGGCTTAGGAGTATTCAAGGAGATGATGCGGTGGGCGTCCGAACTGGATCATAGTGAGGTGGTTCTGCATTTATTCAATACTCGGCCTGAGTACAGGTTTCTTATTAAAATGGCCGATCGGGTGTATGAAAGCACAATTTTTGGGCAAAAGTACGCCAGTTATGTGCTCAAGGTGCCTGGAGCCTAAGCAAGGTAATCACCCGAGCTAATTTAGCTCCGGCTGCGCCTCCACAAAATTCGCCGCAATAATCGAGGGCAGGCACGATCAGGAATAGCTGGTGAAATAATCCAGTAAGTAATCCAGGAAAGGCACACTAAAAAAGATAACAACGCAAACCCTTATTGATTTTCTGCGGATTTGGTCAATATAGTGCTAGCGTCTCGCATGGGTAATTACTGGCGCTAATAATCCAAGGTTAATAACTTGCGGTTATTTATTGGTGCAGTGATAATTGTTGGTGCGGCGGAATGTCATTTTTGCTTGGCTTAAGCGGCGCGCTTCGGTTTTTGTCGGCTATTAGACGATAAAGCGATGTGGAGGGGATTCATTAATGCCGCAGCCGCAAGGGGCGTAGAGGCGGCGGGTAGTATTGTTCAAAGTGTTGCGCTTGCGAGAGCCAAGCATAGCGACCAGAACTTTTGTAAAAATTTAATAAGAAGGATTAAAAATGAAGCGTAAGGAAAGAAAGTTGATTTTTCGGATTATCAATGCGATATCTTCGCTGGTTCTGCTCTTTTCGTGTGTCTATCTGTATTTTTGGGGTTTTAGTGTGGCGGTTGTTGCTGGGGCTGTAGTGGCGTTGTGTTGTGTCGCGGCACCTGTTGCGCTGGCGGGCGAGGGCGCGATTGAAGCCATAGTTGGTGTACTCGAGGCGCTCTGCCATGCTTTAGTTGATGCAGTAGTGGGTATTTTTGAGGCTATAGGTAATATATTCAATTAGAGGCTCTTTAATAATCTAGCGAACTTTTCTGCTTAAAATAATTGTAATAGGTGGGGTGTAATGCGTTTTTTGTTGGTGGTGCTTTTTGTATGGAGTAGTTCTTGCTTTTCGCAGGAAGGTTATACGGATGTGGCGGTATTATCTAATGGGCCTGCTAGCTACCATGTAACCCCTTTGTTAGAGGCGGTTAATTCTGCTGATGTTGCTAAATTAGAAAGCTTTATCGCCGCTAGTTTTGCACCAGAATTTTTACAGCAGTTTCCAATGGCTATGCATTTGGAGTTTTTACAAGAAGCCCATGCCGTTAATGGTAAGTTACGTTTTGGCTTTGAGCGTAAATATCACAATCCCGGTACGCCGAACGAGTTGGTTGTATTGATTCAGTCTGAAAAAACGGAATTGTGGAGCGCTTTGGCCATTTATTATTCGTCAGAAAAGCCGCATAAAATTAGCGGGCTTGATATGTGGGATGCATCCCTAGCAGAAGAAAGTACGCTAATCACAATGCCAGAGGCGGTTAGTAAGCTTGATGCTTATGTTAAGCGCGTGGCTAAGCGTGAGGTTTTTTCTGGCAGTGTGCTGGTCGGCAAGGGCGACAAAGTGTTGTATAGCCATGCAGAAGGTCTGGCCAGTAAGCGTTTTAATGTGCCGAATAATGTGCAAACAAAGTTTAACCTTGGCTCTATGAATAAAATGTTTACAGCGATTGCCGTTATGCAATTGGTTGAGGCCGGTAAGCTTTCTTTAAGCGATAAATTAAGCCAATACGCTGACGAAAGTTGGCTGCCTAAAGCGGTGAGCCGCAAAATTGAAATTCGTCACTTGCTTACGCATTCTTCAGGCTTGGGGAGTTATTTTAACCAGGCCTTTATGGCAACATCTAAAAACCGCTTACGCACTTTACAAGATTACAAGCCGCTTATTGTTGGAGAAAAACTCCAATTTGAGCCCGGTAGTGATAATGCTTATAGCAATACAGGCATGCTTATGTTGGGTGTGGTGATCGAGTCGGTAACTGGCCAAGATTATTTTAGCTATATTCGAGAGCATATTTATAAGCCCGCAGGTATGGTCAGTTCTGGCAGCTTTGAGATGGATCAGCCGGTGCCTAATTTGGCTATTGGTTATACCGCTAATGCGAAAAATGATACCGGTTGGGTTAATAATCTATATACCCATGCGCTTAAGGGTGGGCCGGCTGGCGGTGGTTTTTCTACGGTTGAAGATTTACACCGTTTTGCACAAGCGCTTGTAAACTTTAAATTACTGGGCAAAAAATTTACCGAGGAGCTTTATTCCCCAAGGCCTAATTTACATTCGCCGGAATACGGTTATGGCTTTAGTGTAGGCGGAACACCCGATAACCGTATAGTTGGCCATAATGGTGGTTTTTTGGGGGTAAGTTCTAACCTTGATATTTATTTGGATCAAGGCTATGCCAGTGTTGTTTTATCTAACTATAGCCATGGCTCTAGGGCTGTTGAGCGAAAAATTCGGCAACTATTAGCGCGTATTAAGTAACCCGTATGTTGCCGTAATATCCTATTTGTGGGCTAATACGGCAGGGCTATTAAGGTAATGGCTAGGGATGGGTAAGAGGTGGCACTTAAGCCTGAAATTGCTTAACGCTATGCTCTAAACCTGCCGCTAGTTTATTAAGCTGCGTGCTAATGGCTTGGATTTTTTGAACCGATGCCACATTGTCTTGTGATGTTTGATCTATTAGTGTGATGTTGCGGTTTATTTCTGCGCTAACTTGCGATTGCTCTTCTGTGGCGGCGGCTGTTTGTAGTGTCATGTTCCCAATGCTATCCATTACATCGCTAACGCCGGCCAGTTTAGAGCTGGTGGATTGAGTCAGTGTGACGGTGTTTTTTAATTGGTTGCAGCCGCCTGCAATGGCGGTAAATACGCTTTCGATCTGATCGTGTAAGCGGGTCACAATTTCATGGATGTCGTTAGTAGAGGATTGAGTTCTGCTGGCTAAAGTGCGTACCTCGTCGGCCACAACGGCAAAGCCTCTGCCTTGTTCGCCAGCGCGCGCCGCTTCAATGGCTGCATTTAAAGCTAGAAGGTTGGTTTGCTCGGCGATGCTTCTAATGGTTTCTACCACCGAGGTGATTTCGCTAGAATTTTGCTTGAGTGAGTCGGCGGTGCTAAATGTATCGCTAAAGTCGTTGGATAGGGTGTTGATGTTCGATGCCGTTGCTTGAACATCTGCAATACTGGTTTTTACCGCCCCGGTTGTTTCTACGGTCAGGTCGGAGGTGCGGGTGGCAATGCCGGCAACCTCTTGAGTTGCTGTAGCGCTTTGGTGAAACGAGACCGCAAGCGAGCCTAATGCTTTACCTTGGTCTTCTGTGCAGTGGTTTACGGATTCAATGATGCTATTTAGTTCTTGCGACTGTGCGCGCAGCGAAGCAATTTCGTCGTGAATATTGCTAATCATTTTCCCTAGTGTTTCTAAGGTGCCGTTAAAGTTTTTGCATAAAGCGCCTACTTCGTCTGCCGATGTTATCGCGATGCGCTGGCTTAAATCACCACCGCCAGAATTAATTTCTTGTAGGCGGTTGGTAACGCCCATTATGCGTTCGCTGATGGACTTGGGGCTAAAATAGCTAATGCATGCAAGGTATAAAACTGTAAGCACTGCCAAAATATTCATTAGAGTTGTAAGCTTGGCCGATTGCGCTTCGCTGGCCTGACGTAGGCTGCTTGCCCTGCTTAATGCGGCTTCTCCGGCTTTATCATACACTGTGCGCAGGGCTTGAAAGCTGTTGTCAGACTTTTCGAAGTCAGCGGTATTTAAGCTGTTTAAAACATTAAGGCTTTCTTGGTGCCATTGGCTATAAAGTGCTTCAAAGTTATTAATGGTGCTTTGCACGATAGGGGCATTTGGTAACAGCTCGGCAAAGCTGCGCATTCGATCTTTTGCCTGCAAGCTGTTTTCCATAAATGTGGCTTTATGTTGTGCTTGCTCGCTGGGGCTAAGCAGTGCGGCCAATATGGCTAGGCGCGCTTGGTATAAGTCTCTGTCGGCGTTGAGAATATGCGATATGGCTGGTACAAATTGTTCCGCCATGGCGGCCGATTGCCGTTTTAGCAGGGTAGATTGGTAATAGCTCACAGCTGCGAAAGCGATAACTGCAATACAAGCAATAATTAAAGGAATTGATAACTTCCGTCTTATGCTCCAATTTTTCATCCCAATCCTCTCCAGTCGATAGTAACTATCGAGACTAATATTCTACAAGTGTAGTCAGCGAATAGGGGTATGGCCAATCAGCGAAAATTTGGCGCTACTCGTTAGCATTGTTGTTTTAGAAGGGCGTAACTAGTGGTACGTAAAAGGCTGCTTACCAGGGATGATTTACGCGATAGTGCTGAGCCGATTAAAGCAGGAGTTTGACGATAATAGTGTTTAGCATGATGGGGCGGCCTGCCTTACCTTTATCGTTAGCGTACGCTAGGTCTATCTGGCGAGCTTCTTTGCTATTGCTGAGGACGTGTTGAGTTAAACGCTCTAATCCTTTCGTCGGCATTAGCGCGAATATTCATATGGAATAGCGGAAGATCTAAGCCGTGATAGGATTTGTCGGGCAGCTTGCCGAGTTTCTCATAGTCGGTGCCCGATTGATCAGCAACATACAAAAATCCCTCTCGGCATTGTGCCCAGCTGTAGCCAACCATTGGCGCTGAAAGTGCATTGAATGTCACGCCTTCGGAGGCGTCGTCACCGACCAGTTTCATCGTATAACTACCGGTGATGGGAACGGACCCCAAATTTAAGCGTGCACTCGCTTTTTTCTGATTGTATTCCCAGCTTAGTGGATTTACGCAAATAGACTGTTCTGGGCTGCTGAAGAGTTTTTGTTTGCCATTTTCACCGTAGGTGTCCCAGTGAACGATACACCCTGTGTCACCGGCTTGTTGGCATACAGAGAAATGCTTGAGTGAGGCTACATAAGCTGGGCTTAGTGATACTGGCCCGCTGCCAATTAAGTAGGCCGCCACAATACGCCGTGATATCGCAGCGTCGTTATCAATATCGCTTAGCAGCCGCATTGCGAGGTGGGTGCCTTGGCTGTGGCTAACAATAATAATGGGCCGCTCATTATTATACGCTGCAATAAAGTGGCTAAAAGCGCGATGAATATCGCGGTACACGGCATCTAAAATTTCATCTCTTTGATTTGGGCTTAAGGCCATATAGGTAAACATTGAAGTTTCGCGGAAATGCGGGGCATAAATGTTACAGCAGCTATTAAAAATGCTCGCTTCGTTCGCTAGCGAAAATCGACTGTTGTCCGCTGTGGCGCTATGGGCACTAAGCGGTGATGTCCATGCTTGGTTGTTAAGGTAACCTGTGCCGTGGATATAAAAAACATCGGTGGTAGCACTACCATCGTTTGCTAGAATATTAACGCCTTGCGGCAATAAATCGGCTTCGTCGATTCGCTCGGGTAGGGAAAGCCAACTGGCGGGCCGAGAGTAATCCGGTGGCGGCGCCATGGTAGAAGCATCAAAAGGTTGTTTAGGTTGCAACAATTGAGAGACAGCAAAAACTAACAATTTTTGATCTTTACCTGTTGTTTTTAAATAAGCATACGCGCCTGCTGAGGTGATAAATAAAATGACGAGAAAAAGGGCAATAGTTTTTAGGGCTTTCACAGGCGCATACCGTTGCAATCGATTCGTGTGGTTAATGGGCTCTAAAACTATTTTTTCAAGATGGCCATGCCGTTGGTTTAACGTTAGGCGATATCTTGGGGCTCGAGCTCTCGTGGAGGCTGGCGCGAGATCAACGGTTTTTCTTCGGCCTATTGTTTGACGGGTTTGCTGAATTTCTTGCGCGCTTCAGAAACTTTTTTCCGATAAATGCATGCTTCGGCATGGTCGTTAATCAACCCCATAGCTTGCATAAAGGCATAGCAGGTTGTTGGGCCAACGAACTTCCAGCCGCGTTTTTTTAGCGCCTTGGCTAAAGCGATTGATTCTTTCGAGGTGCTTGCGCTTTGGGGTTTTTCTAGGTTTTGTGGCGCGGGTTCAAAGCTCCAGAAAAAAGCCGCCAGTGAACCTTCTTGGGCGACTAGCTCTAGCGCGCATCGAGCATTATTGACGACCGATTCAATTTTTCCACGGTGACGTACAATGCCTGAATCTTGCAAAAGCCGCTCGATATCGGATTCGGAAAAATTCGCAATTTTAGTAAAGGGCAGCTCTAAAAATGCACTTTTTCCGCGATAGCGGCTTACAGGTTTTCGCTCCTGCAAAACCTGTATTCGGTCCATCCATGGACATTAGCTCCGTCCTCGAGTCCTCATTTACACCACGTAAACTGCGGCTCTCCGGGCGGTGATTCCTTGCTCTCACAAAAAAATTACTATTTTTAGAGGTGCCCTAAAGTTAAAATCCTGAAAGGCGCGGCGAAAACTTTCGCGTTTTGCCAGAATAGTGCGCCAGCTCAAGCCGGATTGAAAACTCTCTAAGCATATTTTTTCAAATAGGCGAATGTCGTCGTCAACCGGGTAACCCCATTCTTTGTCATGGTAATCGAAAAATTCGGGTGCCGCGGCACACCAGCTGCAGCGAGGCTTGCCGTCGGGGCCTAGAATGGTTGTGTTCATACCGATTCCCTCGGTTGGTTTTAATGGCGCCTAATAAATTGTTAATGACTGCTAATAAAGTTGATTTTTGGCTCTCTCGGCCACAAAGGCTTCGACTTTTTTAACCTCGCTTTCAGGCGTATTCGGGTCTATTTGTGCCATTAATATCCGCGCAAACGAGGGTAGAATACTGCGCTCGGTTAAGGATTCTGGCTGCCACAGCTTGGAGCGTTTAATGGCTTTGGTGCAGTGGAAATATATTTCTGTAATCGAGATGGTAATTGCCGATTTCGGGAGCTTTCCCTGCTGCTTACACTGCTCTAAAAGCTGAGTGTCGATAGAGATTTTTGCGCTGCCGTTAATGCGTAGGCACTCGCCAAAGCCCGGCACTAATACCAGCAGGCCAACGTTTGGGTTTTCGATAATATTGCTTAGGCTATCAAGACGGTTATTACCTGGACGATCGGGTAGGGCAAGGGTTTTATGATCTATGATCTGAATAAAACCGGGCTGATCGCCACGGGGCGAGCAATCTTGAATACCGACACTGCTCGCTGTTGATAGAATCGCAAATGGCGAGAGCGCTAAAAATGCTCGGCTGTACTCGTCTAATTCGCTCCTTTCCTTATCAACCGCTAAACCCAGCGGTTCACCATAGAGTTTACGTAATTCCGCATGGCTGCTAATGATGTTGTCTTCCATATACCCGTGCCCTTTTTCTAGTTCGATGTGGGTAAATCTTCAAACGTTTGTTTTTTGGCATCAAACCATACTTGCAGCGTTTCTGGCTTTTGCATCAGTTCGCGCATAGCGGTCTGGGTGAAATTAAGTGGGCGATTAACGCGTGCTATACCCTAACGTTGCATTCACTTTTGGCTCAGGATCGCTTCGCTGCTGCTAGAGCAGCATTTCTAGCGTCGTACTCAATTTTTCTGGGTCTCGCCTAGAGTGATGGTATCAATCTAAAAAATCTCCGCTCAAAGCTACAAATACCATTCTAAAAGGATCTGCACAGAAAACCTAATGCACGTTGGGGTAGTTGCCAATAATAAGGGCTTATTGGTTAGCGATTAAGCTATTTAAATACACTTCCAAATTTGTATAGTGGTTATTTAAGGTGTAATGGTTGCGATCATCGCTGTTGTCTTTGTCTAGCCCTTGCGCTGTTTCCCATATATCTGGCATGCCGTCGCGGTCGGCGTCACTTGGGCCTTGGGTTGATGGTATTGATTCAATTCCGCCTACTTCGTCTTGGCTGTTAATAATGTAGCCGGTATTGGTGACCATTTGATGAATGAGGCGCTCGTCTGTGCTGTCGCGGCTGAGCGATGCACCGACATTATTTTTGACCCACAGGTAAGCGTCATCGGCCGAAAGGGTGGTGACTTCAGGGTAGTCCCAGCGTTGTGCTATTTTTTGGTTACTTGCAAATGCCGAAAACGCATTCCAGCCGCGATCTGTGCCGTCGAGTATGCCATTAATATTGCTGTCGATTTTATTACCCGACTGAAAAGCATAAATGCTCTCATATTTTTCGTTGTCCCAAATATCCTCTGGGGTGTTGGAATCGTTGTTGGCGATGTAATAATTGCCAACCATATTCACTTCTGCGCGCCCACCTTTAGAACCATCAATCGATTCGCCTTGGCGCTGCCCCCAGCCATAAATAACATTATTGACAAAGTCGAGCTTCGCTTTGTAAACCGTTGGCGATTCCTGATTGGGGCCTATGCCTGGGTTGCGCATATCGTTATGTGCATAAAGGTTGCGGTAATAGGTGTAGCCGCCGCCATCGTTATTATTTGCGCGCACCAGCGAGCCAAAACCATGAGGCATAAGGTACGACGACCCGTTTTTTGTTTTAACGAGGTACGAATCGTTAAGTGCTTCGGCAATAATAGAATTTTGAATAGTAATGTTATTAGACCAGGTGACCGATAAGGATTCGTCCACGCTCCACGATGCTGATATGTGATCCAAAATGACATTGTTAGCGTGAATTACGCTAATGGCGTCTGCGTTGCTGCCTTTTAAATCGCCATTGCCACGCGGTGGTTTTACACCGGTTGTGTCGTACACATTAAAATCGCCACAGCGAAAGCGCATATGCCGGATGATCACGTTATTTGCTTCTACCAGCGTGTTGTACCCGTAAACCGTTATGCCACCTTCTGGCGCTGTTTGGCCGGCTAGGGTGATGTTATTTTTATTGATGATAAGCGCCGATTCGAGCGCAATATTGCCAGAAACATCAAAAACGATGGTACGCGGGCCGTTAGCGGAATTAATCCCTTCGCGCAAAGAGCCCTCGCCAAAATCGTTAAGGTGCGTGACGTGGTAAACATCGCCACCGCGCCCACCGGTAGCAAAGCGCCCGTAACCTTCGGCGCCAGGGAATGCAACAGGCGGCGAGGTAGGGGGAGAGGAGCTTAGGCTACTGCTGCTGGCAGCACTGGGTGAGCTTTGTGCGCTACTGGCATCGCTTGAATGCGTTGCTGTAATAGTACTAGAGCTACTAAGGGCGGTTTGTCCGTCGCAAGCACTTAATAAAAGTGACAGCGCAGCAGTACACAGGAGAAGTTCGGGTCTCATATAGCTTTACCTTATTATTGGTAAGGCCAGTTTATGTTATTTGCTGAGTATTGGTCTGCCTTGAGTGGTGTTTTGCGACTTGTTTGGCAGTTTTAAGGGCGGCCATATAGTGGTTATATCGGGCCAGCTTGTAAAAGGGCTGCCGCTAAAGCGCCCTTTTACAGGGGGTATGGGGATGGTCACTGGGTGAATTCTGAATCCATCCATAAATATCGACTTCGTTGCCAGTTGATCAGCTTTTCTACCTCGCCTGCGTAACTGCCCGGGAGTTCCAGTGTGGCATTAAACCACGATCGCCATTCGAAGATAGGCTGGTCTTGAACGGTGGCCCAGCGATCAAAATTATCGGCTTGTGCTATGTCTAGCCATTTTGCTCTGGCGCTAATGTAATAAAATAGTTGCTCGAAGGTGCCTTGGGTTTTCAGTTCGCCCCAGCGCGTTTTTACTTTTTCTTGAAAGGCAGGGTCCTCAAAAAGGCGGGCAAACCATGGCGTGTTTCGTAAGTGCCAGCCTGCGGTTAGGTGTACTGTCGAATAACTAACATTGCCCATGCCAAAATCAAAATCCCATATGGGGCCAAAATGTAGCTTGCCGTCTCGTTTTTTGTACATAAAAAAGCTCGCCACGCCGCCATCTACATTTTTAAAGTATTCGTTAATAATGTAGTAGTCCACCGCAGACGCAACATCAATATAGGCGGCGTAGCCTAAGCCTGGGTCGGTAAAAGAGGGGCCAAATAGTGCGCCTTCGGTATCGCTTAGGTATTGCTGTAAATAGCTGCGCTGTGGCTCGCGAGCTTCGTCTAGCAGTTCGTCTGGGTCTTTGGCGCAGATCGGAGGCATATCATGAAGCGAATCAAAGCAATAGGTTTCTTCTCGGTCGGTATTTACTCCGTCGACACACGTTGGAAATATATTGGAAGCCTCTGGAAAATTGCATAAATCGGTTGCCATTCGAAAATCGACTTCTAAAAGATAGCTACCAGTAATACGTTGAGGGTCTTCTTCTTCGGCGTCCAGCTCGGGTAGGTTAATGCGGTTTTTAGCTAGGCGGATGTGCTCAACAAGTTGGTATACCCCTTCATAGTGGCCGTTTAAAATCAATTCGATATGTCGGTCTGCTACCGTAAATTCGCTGCCTAGGGCTCGGCTAAACGTAAACGCTACGTCATTGCGAATTAATGTTTTATCGGCCATGTTAGCAAGGAAAACCCAATGCTTATTGGCCGCCATTCCCAATAGACTAGTCGATTTTTCGAGCCGTAAGCGATAAGGCTTTTTGTCAAAATCCCAAGTTGAGTTACCGCGCCCACGGATTTTTAACTCGCCAGTTATAGGTAATTCGTCAATATCGCTGAGTTCGTAACTGGCTGTTAAGTAGGTGTCCTTAGTGACTACTGGCAGGCTATCGGTGGTATTAATAATCAATTGGGGCAGGGTAGTGGTGGTGCCGGTGGGTATCCAGCTAGCAAGTGTAATTGAGCTTGCTGAGCTAGATTGTTCTCCTGAACTAGATTGTTTTGCTGAGCTAAATTGCTCTACTGAGCTCGATGCCTGTGATGAAGTTACGCTAGTGGAATTATTCTTTGTACCGCTTCCGCATGCTAATAGGTTTAGCCCCATTGCGCTAAAAATGATTACCGCTGTCAGTTTATTCATTTGCCGCCCTTTTATTATTATCGAATTGTTATCGAAATGGCATTTTTTTATGCATTCTTAAGGTATCAACAATTCCGGTAGTTTTATGCCGTGGTCTAATACAATCGGATATTTCAATAACAGATAATACGCTCTATAGATTGAGGTGTTGATACCATAAAACGAATGAGCTGACCGAATCGAACCTATACGTCGAGTTAAATAAGAAGATGTTGCGCTAAAACGCTGTGATAGTTGGGTGCCTATGAGTTATTGTGCTTAGCTGCGCCAGAGAAACTGCCCGCTACAAAAGAAGATCTGACGCGGTAATATAGCGGTCAGGGCTACAGCTATCGAGTGCGGCTTCGTTATCGTACGTATGCGCTTGCAGTAGAATGCTTTGTAGGTGTCGTTTATCCTAGATGAAGCGCTGTTTTTGCGCTTTTATCAAGAAACGGCCGCTATATGTGGCGGTTAATAAATTTATCGGTAGCTATTTGGCCATAAAAAATATTACTCACTCGGAGGGCTGGTTGATCATTTTCTAGGCATTCGTGCGTCGGGGGCGCTAGCATAGTGCCCAGCCCCAGCCCCAGCCCCAGCAACGATGCGCCTGGGTAGATTTTGCACCTGCATAAGGATATGCAGGATTAGACTCTGCTGGAGACTTTGCAGGACAAGCAAAAAGTCGAGGAGCGCAAAGTCGTAGATGGCTTAAGCGGCCTAGAAAATGATTAATTAGCGCTCAATTTTGTAGATGCCTGAATAGTTACAATTTATCAAGGATTTAAAAATGGAAAACAATATTTACGACGCCCCGAAATCGGATTTAGACACTAACCAAGAACGCCATGACGGCGGTGAGCTCGCCAGTCGTTGGAGTAGGGTTGGCGCAAGCCTTATCGATGCATTAACAATTATTCCGATAACACTCCCGTTAATGTACTTTACCGGCGCTTTTGAAAACATGTCGGAAGGTGTTCAGCCATCTATTTCCTACAGTTTAGCGATTACCTTAGTCGGAATTATTTTGTTTTTAATGATTCACGGTTATTTCTTGTGTCGAGATGGTCAGACCCTAGGAAAGAAAGTGCTGAATATAAAAATTGTGACGTTAGATGGCCATTTACCGTCAATAGCGACTTTAGCTAAGCGCTATGGCTTTTATTGGATTGTACCAAGTATTCCGGTTATTGGGGGCCTTTTGAATTTGGTTAATCTTTTATTTATTTTCTCTAAATCAAGACGATGCATTCACGATCACTTTGGTGGTACAAAAGTAGTTTATGTAAATACTTGATGTTGTTTCGTCCACTTTAAAATTCACTTTTTTGCGCCGATGGTTTGTAAGGTACTCAGAACCCGTTTGTTTTGGGTGCCCGGCTTTAACTGCGTTAAATAGCCCAATTCAAAATTCCATCTTGAACACTCAAAACAGCTTGAATAGGTGCGCTGCCGTCGTAGCTCCAAAGCTCTGCCAGTACGCGCGTTTGAGTACTGGGTATTTGTAGTTGGCTAGTATAAACGCCGTCAGTTAATGCGCCCGAAGTGATTTGGCTGTTGTAGTGTGGCAGGTAGCCTGTGTTGCTTTCTTGGTAGTTGCCATAAAGCGAAAGCTGGTAGCGGTTACCGCCATGGTTTTCAAAATGAACGTTCAGTTGTACGGTACTTTGGCTGGCAAAATCGAAATCTGGTGCGGCAACTAACGCATCAGTTGTGGTTGTGCTAATGGTTGCCGTACTAGAGCTTGATGCGGCGCTAGAGCTGCTGGATGAATTCACGTCGCTAGAAGAGCTTATGCTGCTATAGGTGGCTGCGGTATTTTCTGCGTTATTATTTTCGCCGCCGCTACCGCCACCACTTCCGCAGGCAGCAAGTACCGTCGTGCATAAAACAGCTGTGAATATTTGGTTTAGAAGATTGCCGTACTTTTTGCTGTGGTTATTAAAATTCACAGTGCTACCGGTGTGCTTAATGTTCATAACAGGGCCTACGTCTAATCAGTAAAAAATTTAATTGTTTGAATCTATGCTTTTTTCTAAGGCATAAAAATATGTTGTGCTTGACCATTTTGCAGTGTGTGCCAGTTTTTGTGCTCGGCGCCTTGGCTTAAGACAAAATCGGCAAAGTTGGGGTAGGCCTGTAGTAAGTCGGTGCGCTCTTTTGGCCACTGCCAGCTACTGCTGACTTCCATCGCCCAGGGTAAGTTATTGGCGGTGCGGTAATAGCGCTGCTCTTGTGGGTTGCTGGTATCTTCTTGCAGGCCCCAAAAGGCGGGGTCGAAAGCTTCTGTTGGCGCTTGGTCGGGCAGGTGGATTTCGTAGGCACGGCCTGGGGCCGTGGCAAATGCGCTGCCGTGGTAATAGTGCGGGGTGGCAAAAATAAACGGGTCGTAGGGTTGTGCGGGCATAGCGCTAGCGGCAATTTCACCGTTTAAGGGAATGCTTAAGTCAAAGTTAAAGGTAATGTCTTGGTCGCAGTTCTCTTGTGTGCGGTAAAAACCACACACGGGTTTAATTGTTTCGTTTAGGTGCTCGCTAATAATAAATATGGCTTCTTCGCGGCCTGCCTCTAATGGCGAGGGGGCCAGTACATCGTTGTAGCGCAGTTGTAAGGTTTGCTGGTTTATTGCTTGCGCGGCTATACCCGGCAGGCGAATGGCAAAACCGCTGTGGTAGCTGCCGCCCATGGCTAATAATTTACCGCGAATATCAACGCGTTCTACGGTTTGTGTGGCGGTGTTTATGACCTCGGTGTAGCGCAGGCCGACCACTACATCGTTCATGTCGTAGTCGGCGGTTTGTGGCCAGTTATCTTCGTAGGCTAATGTCGTCCAGCCATTGGCCGAGGGGTAATACTTGTAGCTTAAGCCTACGCTTGCGACATTAACGGTGTAGTCTTCTACCTCGCCGCTAGTGCTGCCACCAGATGGCGCTAGTGTTTCTTGTTGGCTAAAGCGAAAGCGCGCCCAGGTTTGGCCTGCTAGCGCGCCTTCAGGAACGCGCATTACTAGGGTGTTGGCGCCGGCATTTAAGGCTTGGCCGGTAAAAATTTGTTCGCCTTCATCGTCAAAGTCGCCATCTTGGTTCCAGTCGAACCAGGCGTTTAAGTAGCCGTTGTTGCTAGCGATAACTTGCACGACACTATCGAGGCCTGTTTCAAAAGCCGTGACAAAGCCGACGCCGTCATCATCTAAATCCTCAAAGCTGCTGTTATCTGGGCCATTATATTTACCTGCAGGTGCACTAAAACCAAGGTAGGTGGTGTCATCGAGGGCGTGGCGCGCGCCGTTATCTTGAATCAGTGTGCCGTAGCTGGCGGGTGCATCGCCAAAGTCGATAGTCGCAGGTTCGTCCTCATCAATAATGGGGGCTTGCGCACAGCGGGCGCCGTCGTTTTGGCTAGAGTAGGGGCCGTTGGCAAATAAGGTGGCGGTTGGCCCTATGATTTCGGTTATTTCTACAGAAGCTAGGTCAATGCGATAGATAAAACCATCGCTATTGCGTGATAAGTACAAGTAACCGTCGACATCAAAATAGGCGGCGCCAAAAGTACCCGTTACGCCAGTGTCGCCCATTTCGCGAGCGCTTCCGTTGTTGGTATCAAACTCATATAAAATCCCAGTTCTATTATCTACCCCATAAAGGTGATTGTTGTTGGGGTGAAAGGCAAAATCGGTGAGTGTAATACTGGCAGATGTTGTGATTGTTTCTGCGGTTAATATCGCATTAGGGTCGTTATCGAGCGGGCTTAAATCAATACGGTAAAAGCCTGTGCCCTTGCGGTATAAATAGTAATAGTGGTTATAAGTATCACCTACATAAAACGTAGTATTACTGGGTAAACCATTAACGTTTATCGCTCGCGCTTTAAAATCGCTACCTATTTGCATAACTTGCTTAAGGGTTGTGTTGTAGCCATAAATGTAGCGGTCTGTATCATTAAAGCCTAGGCCATTTATGTTGCCTGCAACACCGGCATCGCTTTGTAATATTGTGTAATTCCCGGTTGCTAAATTAATGCCGTAGGCAGCAACAGGGTTACCTTGAAACAAAAAGGCTTTGCTTGGGCAGCTGCTAAAAGGGGCTGCATATGCAGAACTTGCAAGGCCATAGCACAGCAGCGTTGTTAGGCTTTTTAAAGGGCTTACAGCAATATTGCGGAACATGGACTCACCTATTGTTAAGTTGGCAATACAAAACACAATGTAATAGGGGTGTTGCAAGTGCTGTGCCCAAGCGCATTACAATGGCTATAGTGCCCTGTAGCCCTTATGGCGCCTGGGTTTGCTCGATTGTAATACTTCAAGCCCTGCCGCAATTTGCAGTGTGGGTGCGTTTGTATTCGCAATTTGCAATTTCAAAATGCGAAAGCAATTGGCTTTATTTGTCCTCTTTTATATGTTCAAACCTCAAGCATTTTGCCGTGGCGTAACTTCAGTGCACGGCAGTCAACGGCTGCAGGTCTATTCTTGTTGTTAATGTTTTTTAAATTTTTATTTGGTATCTAAATTGCTATTGCCATGTATCTTTCAAATAAAATGAGAATAGTGTTATGGCGATTTATTTAGTAACTGGTGGTTGTGGCTATTTGGGGTCGCGTTTGGTATCGCATCTTATAGAGCGGGGCCATTATGTGCGCGTGCTCGATAATTTGTCTCACGGTATACCTGTTAGTGCATCCGATTGCATGGAGCTTAATGTTGGCGATGTATGTAATGCTAAAACCGTTGAGCAATTTATGCAGGATGTTGATGGCTGTTTTCATTTGGCTGATATGTCTGAGTACGGCTTTGATAAAAATAATTTTAGAGATATAAAAGCAACTTTAACCGGAGGCTTTAATGTTTTTTCTGCTGCGGCCAAAACAAAAACTAAGGTGGTATATGTCTCGTCTTCGGCTGTATATGGCGATAATGCCGAGCTACCCTTAAGTGAGTACGCCGAGCCTTGTCCTTTAACGCCTTATGCGGCCGATAAGCGCGCGTTAGAAATTCACGCAAAAGTTGCTTCCTTAATGGAAGGTGTGCAAACCGTTGGCTTGCGATTATTTAATGTGTACGGCGAGCGGTATGAGCACGAATACCAAAGTCGCGATGTGGTAACGCAATTTATAATGAATGCGCTACAAGGTAAAAGCATGACCATCTATGGCGACGGTGAGCAATCGCGCGATTATGTACATGTTGACGATGCGGTAAAATTTTTAATGGCCGCGATGGACTATTCAAGCCGAATCCCTGATATTTTCAATATTTGCAGTGGCGAGGGCGTTACGGTTAATGCTTTAGCGCAGCGCATTATGTGTTTGGCCAATGCGCATGTCGCTGTAAACCATAAAACCTCGCGCAGTGGTGATATTTATGGCTCTGTTGGTTGCCCGGCAAAAGCGGCCGAAAAACTAAATTGTTCCACTTCAATTTCGTTGAATAAAGGTTTGTCGCAGCTAATTGCATTTTACCGCAAGCAGTTAGGGGTAGAAATGGCACAGCCCTTGTCCCCTTTTACCGGTGTCGCAGAGGCCTGGCAGCGCGTGGACGATAGCTTTATGCGCGATACCCCCCGTTTGGATGACTATTCTGCGGCGCGCTTTTAGTGGCTAGTGTGGCGCCAGCGGTGAATGTTAATGCGCGGCTACTGGCATTGGACGGGCTGCGCTTTGTTGCCGCCTTAGCTGTTGTGCTTTACCACTATATTAATCGCCCGGAAGCGGCTGACTTTGGCATGCTAGGGGCAATAACGCAGTTTGGTTATTTAGGCGTACCACTGTTTTTTATGATTAGTGGCTACGTGATTGCTGTTTCGGCTGCGCAGCGAAGCCCTTGGGCGTTTTTAGTGGCGCGCGCGGTGCGCTTGTATCCGGCGTATTGGTGTGGGCTTGCCTTTACGGTTGCAGTGGTGTTTTTAAGCTCGGGTAAGTTTCCTACGCTTGCACAGCTATTGGCAAACTTAACGTTGTTTAACGATGTGCTAGGCTTTGCCAATATTGATGGCGTGTATTGGACGCTACATGCAGAACTACGCTTTTACGCCTGCGTATTTGTATTGCTAGTATTGGGTGTTTTTAACCATTACCGCTGGTGGCTGACGGTTTGGCTATGCATAACGTTGGTCCATCTTTTTACCGGTCAGCCGTTTTTCATGGGTTGGTTTATTAGCCCGATTTATTCGCCTTTTTTTATTGCCGGCATTTTGTTTTATTTAATGCAGCGCGGTGGTTATTCTTGGTTTGTGGCTATGATGCTGCCGGCTTGTTTGTTGTTAGCCTTATGGCGAGGTTTTGATGTGGCAAGCAGTTTTATTGTTGATGTCACGCTACTACAGCGCTGTATTTGTGTAGCCGCTGTGGCTACATTTTTTGCAATTTTTTATTGTATTGTTCGGTCGCAGAGTGATAAGCAGGTAATAGTGCGTACCGATATTGCTAAACCTTTAATATGGCGGCGTGTTTTGCCGGTAATGGGTGCACTCACTTACCCTTTGTATTTGCTGCATAACGTGGCTGGTAAAGAAATTATTGATACTTTAATACCATTTATTGGCGAGGCTACAGCGATTACCTTAACGGTTGCCTTTATGCTGCTGTGCAGCCTAATACTGGTGACTTATTTAGAGCCACCTTTGGCGCGCGGGCTAAAGCGATTATTGCAAGGCCGATTTTTCCCAGTTTTGTTTTTTGCGGTAAATCGTCGACGGGCTAACATCCAGTAAAGCCGCGGCTTTGGGGATGTTGCCGTTTGCCGCTGAAATCGCAATCTCAATGGCTTCTCTTTCGACTTCGGCAAGGGTGCGCACGCGGTGGGGTTGGTCTGAACTAATCGCAGGCGTGTAATGGGGTGTAACCATTGGGGGCGTGGGGCTGGCTGTTTGCATGGCTGTGGCTGTAGCAGGTGCTTGCTCTGGCTGTGCTAATGCTTCGCTTGCTGCGGGTTGCTCAGCAGGAGGTATGGCCGCAGCTTGTGGGGTGGGGCTTATTGGTGTGGTTTCCGAAACAGTGCTTTGCCATTTATTGTGGTTAAGTGGCGGCGGTAAATGCTCGCGTTGTACGGTGGTATCGTTATGCAGTACCACAATGTTGCGCATTACGTTTTGCAGTTGGCGGATATTGCCCGGCCAAGGGTAGTTCAAAAATACCTGCTGTACGTTGTCTGATATTCCTTCGAATGGCTTGTTTTCTTCTGATGCAAACTTACTTAAAAAGCGTGTTGCCAGCAGCGTGATATCTTTGTCGCGTTCGCGTAATGGGGGTAGCTCTATGGGTAAGACATTTAAGCGGTAGTATAAGTCTTCGCGGAAGTTGCCGTTTTGTACTTCTTCTAACGGGTCTCGATTGGTGGCGCAAATAACGCGAACATCCACGTGTTCAACTTTACTGCTGCCCACTTTTTGCACGGTCCCGTTTTGTAAAAAGCGTAATAATTTAGTTTGTAAATCCAGCGGCATTTCGCCAATTTCGTCCAAAAATAGGGTGCCGCCGTTAGCTTCTAGCACGGCGCCTTTGCGCTCGTTATGGGCGCCGGTAAAAGCGCCTTTCACGTGGCCAAATAATTCGCTTTCGATAAGCTCGCGAGGTATAGCACCGCAGTTAATTGCAATAAAAGGTTTGTTATGGCGCGGGCTTTGGCGTTGAATGGCTTCAGCACACACCTCTTTGCCAGTGCCGCTTTCGCCTGTAATAAACACCGTGGCTTTACTGGGCGCGGCGGCATCAATAGTTTTGTAGACCGCTTGAATAGGTAAGCAAGCACCAATAAAACCATGGTAATGGTCGCGTGTTAAAGTCTTTTGGATATTGGCAACGGTGCTTTTAAGGTTGTGGTTTTCCAAGCAGTTGCGCGCGGTGGTACGCAGGCGATCGGCAGATACGGGTTTTTCGAGAAAGTCTTTTGCGCCGGCGCGTATAAGCTCCATAGCGAGGTCGACCGAACCGTGGGCGGTAACAATCACCACTTCGCAATCGTGTTTTGCAATAATCCAGCTCAAGACTTCTTGGCCGGATATATCGGGCAGGTTTAAATCGAGTAGGACAAGGTCTGGCGGGGCGTTGTCGATGCTGACCATGGCATCTTTACCGGTTTCGCACAGTTCTACCTCGACCGCTAAAGAGGATAGGTACATCTGGTAGGTGACTGCCAGCGACTGGGTATCTTCAACTATCAGTATGCGTGTTCTGTGTGTCATGCAATTGTCGCTCTTTATCCAATTGAGCTATACCGGTTAATCGATTGCTGTACTCCGGTTTAATGCCCAGCTAATAATATCAATGTGACGTCGTCACTTGCGCTACCTGCTTGTTGGTCGAAGCAGGCCATAATGTGTTCTTTTGCCTGCGTTATTGGCAGGTTATAGCTTTGCTCAATACTGATGAGCACTTCTTTTTCCAATTTTTGGCGCTGGCTTGGGTTGTTAGCGCCTTCAAATAAACCGTCGCTGTACAAGACTAAACGCTCGTCGGGGGCGAGGGTATAGCTGCTATTGCTGTAGCTATGCTGGGCCATTAGCCCTGGCAACATGCCGCCGTCATCCAGCCTTTTTAAACCATTGGGGCCAACAACAATGGGCGGCGGATGGCCAGCACTGGCATAACGAAACTGCCCATTGGGCCATAGCTCTATTACTAGTGTAGTTAAAATTGTGTGGCTTAATAGTTCATCGGCAAAAGCCATATCTGAGAGCTTGTTGAGTACCTCGGCTGGATCAAACTGTGGTTGTAAATCAAAGCTGGGCGTCATGCTTTTGACTAGGCCTCGCAGGTAGCCCGTATGGGCGTGGGCGAAGAATTTGGCGCTGATGTCGTGGCCCATCACATCTAACAGTACCAGTGTTGGCTGAGGGGTAGCCTCTAGGAATACGGCATCGCCACCACCGGCTCCAGTATTACGGCTGGCGTATTCTATCGCCCAGCTTAGGCAGTGGTTTGGCAGCTTAGGGCAGAGCGCTTGCGTAATGTGTTGGTCTAGGCGCTCGGTCACCCGTGTTAGCAGCTGAGTAGAGCGCTGTAATACGCGCTCGATAGACGTAATTAATTGCTGCTTGCTGACAGGTTTTTGTAGAAAATCGTCTATGCCTAAATACGCCAACCTTTCGGAATCGGCGATTTCTTGGGCGCCGGTTAAAAACATAAAGGGGATAAGGTCGGTATTGGGGTTGTCAAGCAGTGTTTTGCGCAGTTCTATGCCATTGGTGCCGGGCATAGAAATATCGGAAACCACAACATCAATAACCTGTTGCTGCGCGGTTGCTATGGCTTCTTCGGCGGTGTGGCAAGCCAGTACGTTGTAATCGGCTTTAAGGTATTCAAGGTATAAGTAATTTTGTGCCGGGTCGTCTTCGACTAACAGTACGCTGGGTTTGATGGCTTTATGAGGCCATTTAAAGTTGCAAATAACCGCGTTAGTAAAAGGTGCTTGGGCTTGTTGGTAATACACTGTTTCGCAACTGGCGGCTAATAAGGCAATGCCGCGCCCATGCTCGGCGAACGGGTCGATATCCTCAAGTTTTACGGCTTGTTTAAAGGGGTCAAAAAGACCGCCGTTATCGCGGTATTCACACACTAAGTGTGTGCCGGTATTAAACAATGCAATGCTAAAGCTGCTAGCTACTGGCGCTTTGCTGTAATTAACCGTGTTGGCGATTAATTCGCTGACACATAACAACAGTGGGTTATAGGTTTGGGGTATCCAGTGTAAGCGGGCGACAATATCGTGAATATCCGCGCGGCATTTTTTTAGTATGCTAAGTTCGGCAGGGTAGTTTTGGTAAAAAATGCAGCGTTTCATAATTGGCCTATTATTGCGCAGGTTTGTTGTTTAATGCAGAGCGGCTAAAAACGCGCGCTGCGCCTTAAGCGTGGTTTCGGCTAATTGGCTGATTCCCTGCATTGCATCGCGTACGCGCTCGTATTCCCCCGATTTGGCGTTCAATTCAATAACTTTTGCTTTTGCTGATAATTCAATTGCACCAAAACTGGCCGAGCTGCTTTTTAATATATGGGCCTCATCGCCGAGCATAGACCAAATTTCTTGCGATAAAAGCAGCTCCATTTGCGGAACGCGCTCTTCGACCTCTTTGAAATAAATACCTAAAATAACCTGCAGTGACGAGGGCGATGTATCTTTAATTAATTGCTGTAGCACTTGGCTATCTAGAATATTGCTGTTTTTATCTTCCGTTGTTTGGTTGTTTGGCGTGCTTGCGGCAGACGATGCGCTAGTGCTTTTTTGGGGGTTGTTATTCGTTGTTTGGTTTGGCGCGCTGCTATTCGATAATGCCCGAGTGAGCCATTGATTTACTTTGTGGTTAAAGATTTTAGTATCAATGGGTTTGCTAATGTAGTCGTTCATGCCGGCGGCTAAGCAGGTCGCGCGGTCTTCTGCGAAGGCATTTGCGGTAAGGGCAATAATGGGCGTTTCTTTGTTACTGGTATTACCTGCACGAATATGGGCGGTGGCTTCTAGGCCGTCCATAATTGGCATGGATAAATCCATCAGTATTAATGGGTAGTGATTTTGTGCAACTTTTTTGAGGGCTTCTTGGCCATCGTGGGCAATATCGGCGGTAATATCAATGTTTTCGAGCAGGGCTAGTGCCACGGCGCGATTGGCGGCGCCATCTTCCACTAATAATATACGTTGCTGGTGAACAGGCGCGGTTTTATGCCATTCTTTTAGGTTCCCAAGACGATTGTGAATTAAACCCGAAAGCTTTGAAGGGAGTAAAGGTTTATCCAGCGCAGTGCTAAAGCCACGATGTAACCTATGGCGTAATTCTTCGGTGGTACGCATATCGCTAATGCACACAAAGCGAATTTCTTTAGCTTGAATATATTGCTCAACTTGCTTGTGGTAGTGCCTGATATTATCTGAGCATTCATCTGCCTCGCCAAAAATATAAGCGGTATTTAATGGCGGCAAAGGTTTTTTAAGGTCATTAATTGACAGCATGGGAACGTGTAGGTCTTCTAGCTGCCGTGCCAAGCTGCTGCGCATAATAGTATTTGGGCAATCTAGCAATGCAACAATAGATTGCGGCGGTGTGGCCTTATGGCCCTCAAAGGGTTGTATGCGGGTGTCATTTTTGATGCAGTGTTCTGGGCATGGCGCGAGTGGTAAAAACACACTAAATTCGCTGCCTGCGCCAGGTGTGCTGGTAACGCTAATATTGCCAGACATTAGTTCTACCAGTTGTTTAACAATGCTTAAGCCAAGTCCCGTGCCGCCAAAACGTCGGTTTTCTGAAGCCTGAGCTTGAATAAACGCCGAAAAAACATCTTCGCACTCGGCTTGGCTCATGCCTATACCGGTATCAACAATTTGCAGTAATAAGCCGGCTTGGCCGTTTTTTTCTATGCGATTAACGGCTAAGTGAACGCCGCCCTTTTCGGTAAATTTAATGGCGTTATTAATTAAGTTAATAATAATTTGGCGAATGCGTTGCTCATCGCCTTGGTAAAAGGCATCGCATTCTGGCGCGATAGTAAGCGTTAATTCGATATTGTTTTCTGCTGCGCGCATCCAGTAAAGGGTAATAATATCTTCCGCTAAATGGGTGATAGAAAATGGCGCTACATTGAGCGACAAATGACCGGCCTCAATTTTAGAAAAATCTAAAATGTCATTAATTAATGACATGAGTGTTTGCCCGCCGGAATAAGCTACTTCGGCATACTTTTTTTGCTTTTCGTTAAGCGCTGTACCCAATAAGAGTTCGGCCATATTAATAATGGCATTTAAAGGCGAGCGAATTTCATGGCTCATGGTGGCCAAAAATCGGCCTTTGGCATCGCTGGCTTGCTCTGCCTGGTGCTTTGCAACCTTTAGTGCTTTTACGTAATCGTTTTGGCTTAGTTCGCCCGCCGGCGAGTGCGGCGTACTTGCAGTTTTGCTGGGGGCGGATGTAAAACGCAGGCCCAGCAACGGTGGGTGCGTTGCGCAAGATAATCTAGACGCTATACACAGCCAGTGGGTGTCGTTATGTGTTGTGGTGAGTTGTACTTCGCTGCGCAGGCTTTGCCATTGTTGTGCTGTTATCCAGTCGCACAGGTTTGCCCCTTGTGCTACAGGCACGGGGCCTGTGGCCTCTATTAGGTTGCCGTGCCAATCTATAACGGCAAGGCCATCGTGGGTTACAGCGCTGCTATCGCCAAAAGCAAAAGTTAATAAAGATTGGCCGTTTAAAAAGAGTGTTAACTGGCCATCTAGCTGCCAGCACTGCACGTGTAAGTAACGGGGTGATGCTTGCGGTGGCTCGATAACGATAACGCTGGAGTGTTGAAGGTATTGTTGGCGACACTCGGGGATTAAATTGGCGCGGTAATCCTTTAATGCATTAAGTACTTGGGCAGTGCTTAGTGGCTCTAACAGTTGCTGCGCCGCTGGGTTTAGGTCGCAAAAACTTAAAGCGGTATTGGTTTGCAGGCAGGCTTGGGCAATGTTTTGTATGTTAAGCATAAGGTCACCTCCAAAAATAGTAATTTTTGTGTGAGAGCAAGGAAGCACCGCCCTGAGGGCCGCAGTTTACGTGGTGTAAATGAGGCTCGAGGACGGAGCTGACGCCGCTATCGCGGAAAAAGTGCATTTTTAGAGATGCCCATAAGGTGTTTCCGGCGTCTGTTGTTGTAGGCAGGCTGGCGCTTGGGGAAGCTGTGCGCGTTAAACATCACTAGGCCTTACGATTACAATGGCAACATCAGCAAGCTGTTGTTAATTTTATGTTGTATCCACCCACTAAGCTTAGGCAAACATCGCTCTAGGCGCTTGGCTTGTCGAATGAGTTCTTGCCCAAGTGATGGGTTATGTTGATTATTCATGACCATGGCGGTTGGCGTAATGTCTTGTTGCTGCAACAGTTGCATGCTGCGTTTGAGGTGTGGCGCTTTGGTGACGCCTGCTTGAATCATTACCACGGTGGCATCGGCGACTGTGGCAACAAGGTCGGCCGGTACACCTTGGTTGGCATGGTTTTCTACGGTGGCGGAGCACAATGGTGCGCAATCAATCACAATGGCATCAAACCCTTTGCCCAGCTGATCGAGTTGTTTAGCCAGTGTGGTGGGGTTGCGCAAAGCGAGAATATGGTTTTGTTCTTGTGGCGCTAAAACACCGGTCACTACATCGTCGCCGATACTGCTGGTGACTAACATCGGGGTAAATAAATGGTGTGTTTGCGGTGTTGCTTTTATGCTTTTATGGCTGGCTGCGGTCGTTGCTTCGCTTTCGGGTGATTCTAGATTCTCTAAATCCAGGCCGATATCGCACAGTGCTGTCATGGCAGGTGCAAAAGAGTTTAGCTCAACATAAAGCACGGATGCTCCGGCTAATAAGTGACGTTGCGCCAATGCCATTGCCATTGTCGATACGCCTGATTTTTCGTCGCAGGCGGTAATGGCAATGCGTTTATGGCCTGCACCCAAGGTTTTTAAATATAAGCGGTCTAGGTCGCAGTGATTTAGCAGTTGCATGATTCGGCCTTAATAAATAGTGGTGGAGTTAAAGGGCGCCAATAAGTGCGACCAAACTTACAGTTTGAATAATGTCACGCATACCTTCGCGCGTTTTGTACAGCACGCTTTCGCGGCGATGAGGAACAAAAATAGTATCGCCGGCGCGCAGTACCGGCAGCTTGCTGAAATCGGCGGTGCGCGAAAATTTCTTTAGGTTAAATACGGTGGCTTGATCTTTACAGCACGACAAATTCACAACCGTAATTTTTTTAAGATAAGCTTCGTCGCTGGTACCACCGGCTTCTGCCAGTAAATCAAGAATGCTCATGGTATCGTCAAAGCGATAGCGGCCAGGTTTATTAACTGCACCCAATACGCGAATAGTGGTTTCTTTAGGGGTGTGCAGCCAAAGGCCTTTTTGTGCCGGTACATAAATGGTATCGCCGGGTTTTACGTCAGGCAGTAAGGCCTCGTCGCCGGTTTCGAAATATAAATGTAAATCTAATGCGCTCACTTCGGGGCGGTTTTTACCGCGATGGCTAATGCGAATAGCGGAAATATCGGCTTTATCTGTAGGGCCATCGGCAGCGGCGAGAATATCTAAAAAGTGCATGGCATCGGTAAAACGGTAGCGCCCTGGTGCTCCGACTTGACCAAAAATATAGATGGAATCGTCAGAGGCTTGGCGTACCCATTGGCTTTTGTTATCGGATGGGTCTTGGGGTAAATCGTGAATGCGCACAGTGGTGCCTGCCACCAATTGCGGCAACTTACTATCACTTAAACCTTGCTCGATAAAGGTATCTAAATTAAAAGCAATTTTTCGCGTTTGGTTTTCGCCTTCAGGAATAACAACTTCAATACGCGAGGTATCTGCACGTGAAGTGGGGCCGCCAGCATGGGCTAGTAAATCCAGTAGTGACATTTCATCGGACCACTCGAAACGCCCGGGGCGCACAACTTCACCCAATACCCGAACGGCACGGCTCGGTGCAACTTTTAACCATGACTTTTCGTTCATATCGGTTTTTTCTGGGACAAAAATGGCGTCGCCAGCTTGTACGTCTGGTAGTGGTTGTAAGCGTGTAGATTCTGTAAAGGCGGCTAAATCAAAGGGAACAACATCGCCGTTGGCGCGGATTAAACGAATTTGTCGGCTTTCGGCGTAGCGTGTAGGGCCGCCAGCATTCGCTAGAATATCTAAAAAGGTTGCACCTTTTTTACCTTCGTAAGCTCCAGGCTTAAATACTTCGCCCATGATATACACCATGTTGGAACCCGATTTGATTTCTTCTTCTTGAATCGGAATAAAAATAGTGGTGTTTTCAGTGATCAGGGGCAGGGCGCTTTCGTCGCCAGAATCTAAATACTTTTTTAGGTTAAAAAGCTTTGGGCTGCCGCCACTAATAACACGAATTTGTTCCACCGACGCGTAGCGTGTAACACCGCCTGCTCGCATTAAATAATCGACAACGCTAGCGCCTTCGTTAAACGAAAAACTACCTGGGCTGCGGACTTCGCCAAATATTTTAATGGCATTTTGACTGTCGGCGGCATCGCCACTGTTGGTTAAACTGCTGGGGTTAAAGGCCGTTTCAATATTGCCGGTTTTGGGCGAAGCGGGAACAAAAATTTCATCCAGTGATTGTAATCTAGGCAGTACGGCTGTGTCGCCGGTATCCATATAACTCTTATAGTTAAAGACGGTTAATTCACCGTTGCGGCGCAGTTGAATTTGGTCGAGTTGAGCGCCGTTGCGCAGCCCACCGGCCAGCACAAACGCGCTTTGAATATCGCCACCTGCCGATAACAATACCTCGCCAGGCTGGTTAACGTAGCCTGCAATTTTTATAAGACGTTGCTTTTTACCGATGCGTACTGATAAGTCTTCTATATTGCGAAAGGCTTTGCTAAGTTCTTTTTTAACCGTTGTGCGCAAGGCTTTTTCTGTTAAACCGACAACGGTTATTTGACCAACTTCAGGCAAATTGATAGTCCCGTCGCGCTCTACCGAAAAAGCTTTGCTTAGGCTTGTTTCGCCAGGGAATAAAAGCGTGATTTCATCACCGATATTAACAGTAAAGGCTTGGTCGTTAGTTTGTGCTCCGTGCGCAATATTGCCTAAAATCGCAATAATTAAAAATAAGCAGGCGGGTATTAAATGTTGAGTAATATTGCGCATGGTGTACTCCTACAGCTGCTCGATTACGGCTTGGTTAGCGGCTTGTGTTAGCGTAATCAATACGCGGCGGTTCACTAAGCGGTGCTCGGGCCCTAGGGCATGGCTGTAAGGCTGTTCGCTGGCAGCAGCCGTAATCGTTAGTCGTTTAAGCTCAATACCCATTGCGGTTAAAAAACTCGCTACTGCTTGGGCGCGCTGCGCCGCGAGTTGTTGGTTGTGTGTTTGCGTGCCGTTAATATCGGTATGGCCAGTAATGGTGAGCTTTATTTGGTTTAGCGGTTGTAACTGTTGCGCCGCTTTGGCTAGACGTGCAGCGTACTTGGGGTTTATGGCGGCAGAATCGATGGCAAATTGATTGTCGGCATTTAATAAAAGGCTAATTCTTTCCAGCGTTTGCTGTTGTTTTTCCGCATCGCTTAGCTGGGGTAGGGCGCAGGTTACGGCAGGGTTAACCTGCGCAAGCTGCTGGCGCAGTTGATCTAAGGCTTTGCGTTGAATTAGGACATCAATGGCAGCATCGGCACTTAGGCCACCGGTGAGCTGGCGTTCTATACGTATTTGCCTAAGGTTTAAGCGGTAAACCGCCGCAGGAAAGCAAATGTTGCCGCCCTGGAGTACTAGGGTGTCTAATTGCTGCCGCGTATTGTCGCTATCTAGGCGAAGGCCTTGCTCGACGGTAAGCGTATTGTCGTGATGAGGGTTCACCACGGCCGGAATTTCAATGGGGTAAAGTGGTGCTGCGGTGTGCTCGGCCAAGCCACCTTGGCCGTGTGCCGGCCAATGTGTGCAACCGGTTGCCAAAATTGTTAGTGGTAGCAACAAGGCTATGGGGGAGTAGAACGGTTTCATACGGCTAAGCCTTGCAGGTTGTCATCGCCCCAGTTAATGGTGATGGCCTGATTAACGCGCAATAGTTTCATTAATTCGGCAGGCTGGCCTGCAACACCAGAAAGCTCCATTTTGCAGTTGCTGGCTTTTAAACGTTTGAACAGATAGACCAATGCGCCAATACCCGATGAATCTAAAAAAGGTACGTGAGTCATATCAATGTTGACTATTTGTGCTTCGTTGTCGGCGCAAAAGCTTTCTATTTTATCGCGTGCAGTGAGTGCGCCTTCGGCATCAAAGTCTCCGACAAGGGTAATATGTCGTGTGCCATTGGTAAGCGTGCTTTCAAGTTTCATAGTGGTCCACCTTAATATCGGTTAAGTTGATATAAGTGAGTTATTGCGAGCGCCGTGCCATGCAAATATAACGTTGAGTTCTATTTTTTTAGGTTTTGCTTTGTATCGGGTATTAATAACAACGATATTTATGCGACTTCGGTAGGGTGTGGTTGGTTTTTTAGCCCTGAAGTTATATCAAGGTGTTTGCGACGTATTAATTGCAAATTGCAATGCATGATGCGATTAATTGTTAGCGCAAAAGAACGGGTAAATTGCGCCGCAAATGAGAAACCGTCGGCCGGCAAAACTTAAAGTTAATTTCAGGAATGCCCTTTAGGGGATGCCGCGCGTTTTAGATACTCTGGCTGGTCGTCGTGACAATCAATGACTGGCTTGATATATCACCACTAGCAATAATATAAGCGATATAACTTGCCAAAATAGAATGGGGTTTCTTTCGATAATGGGCGCTTGTGTGCGCTGAAGGTATCGAGGGTTCGGGTGTCGAAGGTCATATACAAACTCAGAAACCTCCTGATAGCGCTTAAGCGGGTTGGGGTTTAGCGCTTTAGCTATCGCGAAGTCAACCCACGCTGGCGGAGGGTTTTTGAGTTGCGACAGCGGTTGGTAATGCAGTGCTTGGCAGTCCCTTTGGCTGCGAACCTTGGAAACGGCATTGCCGTACGGCAAGCTACCGCCAGATAACATTTGGTACACCATCACGCCTAACGAGAAAATATCGGCTTGGTGTGAACCTAGCTCCCCTAAAAAATATTCTGGTGCAGTGTATTGCGCTGTACCCATAATGCCCTCGTTACTGGGCTGTATTTCACTGAGGCCTGCAACTTTAACGGCACCAAAGTCAATAATCTTAACGGTACCTTGTACGTCAATCATTACGTTGGCAGGCCTAAGGTCTTGATGCACCATTTCTTGTCGATGAAAGGCTTGTAAGCCGGCTGCAATTTGCTCAACAATATTTCGTACGCTTTCCAGGGCTGGGGTTTTATTGTCTGCGATCCATTGCGCAAGGGTTTGCCCTTCCACAAATTCAGTCAGAATATACAGGTAATTTGGTGCTTTTTGGGGCGTTAGTGCGCGTAGAATATTGGCATGATTAACCCTTCTTGCAATCCAGTCCTCCATAATAAAGCGTTGGAGATACGCTTGATTGTCTCGCATTTCTGATGAGGGCGTCTTAATAATGACGTGCTCCTCGCTATCATTATGCTTTGCTAAAAAAACGTGGCTGCGGCTACTAATGTAAATTTCCCGCAAGATGGTAAAGCCTTCAAAATCCATACGCGCCGTTAATGTGGGCGGCGCGGGTAACAGCATGGCTTGACGCTGCATTTCATCCATATTATTGTTGGGCACGGTATCTATTCGGGCCAACTGCATAGTTAAGTTATCATCGCTGCCGGCGGCTAATGCCGTTGCCACAATGGATTGAGCCAACGCGGGCAATTGAGCATCTGGTTTTGTTAGCTCTGCTGTTAATGTTTTTTCATCCCAAAATTCATAAACGCCGTCGGTGGCTAATA